>NZ_JBALEF010000079.1:0-857 GCF_036918245.1 Nostoc sp. | reverse complement strand
TAGACCTCTTGCAAAAGTCCCAGATACGTGAGACAAGTAGGTTAGAGTTGGGTAGCATTTATCACCTATGACCAAGTAAAGAGCCTAAAACCAGAAGAGTTTAAACGCTTGTGTGGTGTACGCCCAGAGACTTTTAACCAGATGCTAGAGGACGGGCTTTCGCAACAGCGAACAAAACAAAAAACAGGACGGCCAGGTAAACTCAGTTTGGAAGACCAATTGTTGATGACATTGGAATATTGGAGAGAATACCGCACATACTTTCATATTGGTCAATCGTGGAGAGTAAACGAGTCTACAGCTTACCGAATTATCCGAAAAATAGAAGACACACTGACTAAATCCAGGACTTTCACTCTTCCAGGCAAGAAAAGACTGACAAATTCTGATTATCAGTTACAGGTAGTGATAGTTGACGTTACTGAAAGCCCGATTGAACGTCCTAAAAAAAACAAAAAAAGTTCTACAGTGGAAAAAAGAAACAGCATACATTGAAGTCTCAGGTAGTGGTAGACCAGGCGAATGGTAAAATCATCTGTACCGCTCATGGTAAGGGTAGAGAGCATGATTTTCGTATATTTAAAAATAGTAAACTTAGGTTGAGAGAAGACATAGAGTGCTTAGGAGATAAAGGTTATCAAGGTATTGATAAACTGCATAACAATAGTTGGATTCCTAAAAAAAAGCCCAGAGGAGGTAAGTTAAGTTATCAAGATAAAAAGAGTAATCAAGAATTAGCCAAAGTCAGAGTTTTAGGTGAGCATATAAATCGGAAACTCAAGGTTTTTAAAATTTTGTCCCTTACTTATAGAAATCGTCGAAAAAGATTTAGTTTAAGGTTTAATCTGATTGCTGCT
>NZ_JBALEF010000078.1:0-15657 GCF_036918245.1 Nostoc sp. | reverse complement strand
AGGCACAGCGATGGCGTACCCCCCATGAGGCGGTGGCGATCGCAACAAGGTGGGCAGTTCACCAGGAGCAAAGCCCACTCTCAACGTTAGCAGCGAGCGATCGCAGGTATTGCATCAAGGACAATCACCTGTTCCATCCCAAGACCTTCATTCACTGTTCAATAGCTTTAAAATCTGTAGCGCTTATCCCGCACAGCTTAGAGCTTTTCTTACTGCCATTCACTTCAGAGCCTATTAGGCTAAAGCATTGCGCCGGAATTTGAATTTCTGGTTTTGTAGCTGGGTTACCCGCTTCCAGGAGTAACACGGTTGTGTTACAGTCTTCGGTTAGACGATTGGCAATCACACAACCTGCCGAACCTGCACCGATTACAATGTAGTCATAATTAGTCATAAAGTTCTCTTCCTCTGTTATCTGCAATGGATAAATGGAGTCAAGAATGAACTGATTTAAAGAGCGATTGCTGAATTTAACTGCGTACCAATGGTGTATCCCCCAAATGTTCTGCCAGAAACCAAACTTGCGTCTCATTGGTTCGCAAGACTTGGCTCACTAACAAATCGTTAAATTGGGATTACTTTACAGCAGTGCTTGCTGCTTCAATCACTTTGGCAACCTCTTTTGGATGAGAGATAAAAGGAACATGACTGGAGTTAACTTCGGTTGTCTTAGCACCAATCCGTTTAGCCATAAATCGTTGAAGTTCAGGGTTGATGGCGCGATCGCTTTGAGTCACGAGAAACCAGGAAGGAATCGTTTTCCAGGCGATTTCATTCACTGATTGCTCAAACGCTGCGCTAGCGATCGGCTTTTGGGTTGCTGCCATCACTCGCGCCTCAGCCTTCGATACGTCCTGGGCAAAAAATTCGTGAAACTTACTGCGATCGATATAGAGAAAGTTTGCACCATCAGATACGATCGCTGTGCTAATCGGAGCTGCTGCGTACTTTTTATTCAAATCACTCGTCTTTTCACCGACATCTGGTGCGAAAGCATTAACATAAACCAGAGCTTTCACCTGTGGATTGCCAGCCGCCGCACCCGTGATTACATTTCCACCATAGGAATGTCCGACCAAAACAACGGAACCTTTTTGATCGTCAATTACCCGTTTCGTCGTTGCCACATCATCAGCAAGCGAGGTGAGCGGAATCTGCACAGCGGCCACTCTGTAGCCATCCTGCTCCAACAATGGAATAACGTGTTGCCATGATGTACCATCAGCAAAAGCCCCATGAACGAGAACGATCGCAGGTTTAGAGTTGGATGCTTGAGGTAATTCCCTGGAGGTGGCTGATGTTGGATGCATTGATATCCCAACGATAACACTTAATGCAAATAACCATAGCAACAATTTTTGAACTTTTTTCCATGTAAAAACCATCATTGCGATCGCCTCTGTATTCTTGCTAAATTGCTGAAATCTCTGGTTTTTGTTATCGGTATAGAAGTTATGAAATACTCCCCGCTGAAATACTTGTTAAGATAAGCATCAAAAAGCTTAATCATTTGCAGCAACAATGGCTGCCATTATCTGCTCAACAGTCCAGCGATCAAGATAGCGAATTCCATTAGTAAACAAAGCGGGTGCAGCCTCCACTCCACTTCGCAGTGCACCTTCGATATCTGCATTGATACAATTGACATACGCTCCCTTGGATAAATTCTGTAAAAATTGAGAAATATCAAGTCCTAAACGATTGGCATACTCCACTAGATAACCATTTCCCAACTCCTGTTGATGGATAAACAGCATCTCATGCATTTGCCAAAACTGCCCTTGAGCCGCTGCTGCTTCCGCGGCTTCTGCTGCCCGTTGAGCATATGGATGAATCTGTACCTGAAGAAAATGACGGAAGATAAAACCTAAATTGTTTTCTCCAAACGAAACATTCAATTGCTGTTGAGCGACTTTAATCAATCGATAGACGTTGGCACTTTGAAAACATTCATAATCTCCATACATGACGAATACTACAGCAGCATTCAGTACACCTTGAATATGATCCTGGGTTGAAGGCGGAACAAATAGAGAACGATTATCACGGTCGTAAGTCATTTTTCGGTTTGTATTAAGCAAACTTAAGCCTTACAACCCAACTGCGCCAACTTGCTATGGATTTAATATAGACAATTGACCCTCTCTTGTCGTCCACTCTGGGTTGACATTTTTGTACAATCGAGTGATGGATGAACCTGTCCATCTCGCAGTGGAAGGTTGTCTCCAACTTTAGTTGGAGTCTAAAGCCAATCTAAAGGGAAAATTTTCCCCACTTACAAACTGACAATCCCACGTTTAACAGCAGTAATCACGGCTTGTGTGCGATCAATCACTCCCAGTTTGCTCAAAATCCGATTTATATGCGATTTGACAGTACTTTCACCAATACTCAAAACAGTCCCAATTTCTTGATTACTCATTCCTTGTGCCATCAAACGCAGCACTCCCAATTCTCGTTGACTCAGTTCTGGATTGCTCATTCGCTGCAATAATTTTGCGCCCACTTCTGGCGGAATATATTTTTGACCATTATGAATGGCGCGAATTGCATTCAAAAGCTCGCCAGGTTTAGTATCCTTGAGCAGATAGGCTTGAGCACCCGCCTGCAAGCCGCGATAGATGTCTTCATCACCATCATAGGTCGTGAGTACCGCGATTCGAGCCTGCTTAAATTCAGCACAAATCATCATAATGGCTTCAACACCTCCCACTTGGGGCATTCGTAAATCCATTAGCGTGACATCAGGTTGGTGTTCTCGAAACACGTCGATCGCCTGCTGTCCATTTTCAGCTTGAGCGATCACTGTCATTTCTGGATCGCGGTTAATGATGGTTGCTAGACCCTTTCTGACTATGGCATGGTCGTCAACAATCAGCACCCGAATCGTAGTGGATTGGCTCATTGTAATTCTCACTCTCGATTGATAGTGACAATAATTTCTGTTCCTTGACCTGGTTGGCTTTGAATCGTTAGTTGTGCGCCTAATGCGCTCTGCTCGTTCACTCATTCCTAATAAGCCAAACCCACCGCTCAAAGGAATGCTACCCACTCCAAAGCCCCTGCCATCGTCTTTAACCCGTAATATACACTATGTCTCATTATACACTAACTCAACCCGAATTTTGCTGGCACAAGCGTATTTAATTGCATTGGTTAATGCTTCCTGCCCAATTCGGAGTAAGTTATTCTCCACTTCGGTTGGTAAGGAATAGGCTGTACCCTGAGTTTCACAAATCAGAGCCGTATCGGTCGTCGATCGCATTTGAGCTACAATACGATGCAGGGCACTCTCTAAATTACCTTCTTCTAGTAGCCGCGGACGGAGTGCTGATAGGGATCGCCGTGCCCCTGCCAGCCCAGCGCGTGCTAGTTCCTCAATCATTTCCAGATGTACTTGGGTTGCTTCCGGGTCATCCGCCAGCACTTGTGTTGCTGCTCCAACCTGAAGCAGAATACCTGTGAAGGATTGAGCCAGTGTATCATGAATTTCTCGCGCCATCCGGTTGCGTTCTTCCAGAATGGAAGCAGCTTCAGCGAGTTTGCGATCGCTAATGTCTGTGATCAGACTGTAGAAGCCTCTCACTTGAGCATTGTCATTGAAATCAGGGATCAAGGTCGCGCTGATGCACCGCTTACCAGGCGGAAAAGGGATTTCTGCTTCTAGAGGTACAGTTTGCCCTTTAAACACCTGATTAATGGATGGCTCAACCCGTTGATAAACCGCCTCACCGAGAAGTTGGCGAACAGGGTTGCCCAGAATTTCATTGCGGCTACAGTTAAACCAAACCTCATAGGTACGGTTGATGAATTGATAACACCGATTGGCATCTACATAGCTGATCAGAACTGGTAGAGCGTCGGCAATCAGTCGTAATTCCTGTTCTCGTAAGCGAAGCTCGTCGAAGACATCGCGCAGCTCTGCTTCGCTTTGCTGTAAAGCTGCCGTTCGTTCTGCCACCTGAAGTTCCAGAGTAAGGTTGTATTCGGTTAACAGTTTCTGTGCTCGTCTTTGCTCTGTAATGTCTTGAAAAGCTACGATTGCATAAGCCACGTCACCCTGTTCGTCAAAAACTGGAGCTCCCCATGCCTCAATTGGAATAGTTATGTCGTTTCGGCGAATTTCCATGTCATCAACCGTGGTGCGTTCACCTCTTAATGCACGGACAATTGGCAGTTGGTCACTTGGATATATTTCATTTGTTCTCGCCCGATAAAACTGATAAACCTCTGCATATTGATCTGGTGTTACGGCAGGATCGACACCTTTGCCCACTAGCTGAATTCTCCGTTGATTGGCGTAATAAGGGTGCCCCCTTGCATCCAATACTGCAATGGCTACTGGAACTGCTTCTAGAAATTGAGCCATTCTACTTTCACTCTTCCGTAGGTTTGAGTAGAGCTTGGCATTTTCAATCGCGATCGCTGCCTGAGTAGATAGAAGATTCAGAAGTTGCGATCGCTCATGTGTAAATACCCCAGTTGCTAATTGATTTTCTAGATACAACACACCGACGAGCTTACTTTGGTTTAATAGTGGCAAGCAAGCTTCTGTGGATCGACCATTTCTGGCAGGTGAAATAGATCCTGAATCGGTTTCTGATTAAAACGAGATGTAACGGCATTGAGTTCAAGCGTTATATCTGATTGATTCGGTGTTTCGGGAAACCTGATTCCTAGTTGCTGCAACACTTGCAATGCTGTATGGATTGCATCTAATAGCTGACCCTGTGCAATGGCAGTTTGAATTTTGACTTCGTAAACTTTCACGCTATCGAGAACTGTTTTAGCGTCCTGCAAAACAGCCTCTGCCCAGTGTTCTACATTTTCAAACTCACCACACAAATATGCGACTTCTGTTGTTTCGGTATATAACTCTAAAGCCAGGTCATAGTTGGTTTGCCAGCTAGATGCCAGCCATGCTCTACCCATTGCCAAATAGTTTTGTGCCGTACCATAAGCGATCGATCCCTTTGCTTTCTGCCCTGCTATCAAGTTCAATTTGGCAATTTCATCTCGTTCTGCTTGATTAGTAATCAGTTCAATCCCATGATTGAAATGATCCACAATTTCAAACAGTCGATCTGATAGACAAGCTGCCAACGCTTCTTTAAGCAAATTGCGACCAATTTGAAGATGAACTATTTGTTTATTTGACTCATCAATTAGATCGTAAGCTGCTTGCTGAACGCGATCGTGCGAAAACTTGTAATTCTGAATCATCAGATTCTCATCTAACTCTGAGGTTGCAAGAAGCAACTCTGACTGAATTACGGTTGTGAGTTCTGCAAAAATTTCAACCGCTGGTCGTTCACAGATAACTGAGAGTGTCGCTAAATCAAACTCAGCACCAACACAAGCAGCTAAGGATAAAACATCTTGAGTTTGCTTTGGAAATTGTTTCAGCTTTCCGATGATTAACTCCACTACATTGTCGGTAATATTTTTGGCTTTAATATGAGTAATGTCCCATTGCCAGCGTAGTTGATTAATATCGAAGACGATGAGACCTTCAATGTACAGCGCTTTGAAAAATTCATTGGTGAAGTAGGGATTGCCGTTCGCTTTACGCCATATCAGTTCTGCTAGAGGTGCAATCGACTCAGTATGCGTGTGCAAGGTTTCAGCAATCAGTTGAGCCACCGCCCCTAGTTCTAGCGGAGCTAACATTATCTGACTAATAGTAACAGTTTCCTGTTTTAGCTTCTCTAAGGTTGCAATCAGCAAATGTGCTTGGGTGACTTCGCGATCCCGATAAGCTCCAATTAAAAGCAGGGCTTGTATCCCACGGTCGCTCAAAATTAACTCAATGAGCTTGAGTGTAGCAGAGTCTACCCATTGCAAATCATCCAGAAAGATGACCAGAGGATGCTCAGGAGAACAGCAGACTCGAATGAACTTCTGAAAGACAAGGTTAAACCGGTTTTGTGCCTCAGTTGCTCCAACTTCTGCTACGGGTAGTTGCTTGCCAATAATCCACTCAACTTCTGGAATGACATCAATAATCAGTTGTCCATTACTTCCTAAAGCTGTAAGCAAGCGCGATCGCCATTGTTGCACCTGCTCATCAGGTTCACCCAACAACTGTTGCACCAGTTTTTGTAGTGCATCCACAATTGCGCTATAGGGAATATTGCGCTGAAATTGGTCAAACTTACCTGAGGTGAAATAACCGCGCTTTGCTGTGATGGGTTTGTAGAGTTCCTGTACTAAAGCTGATTTACCAATGCCAGCATAACCAGACACCAACATCATCTCAATATTGCATTCAGCATTTTTCTCATTTCCTATTCCTGCCACTCTCTCAAATGCTGCTAATAATGCTGCAATCTCTGCTTCTCGTCCATACAACTTCTGAGGAATGTGAAACTGATCGGAAAAATCTTGTAGACCCAGTTGGATATTGCCAATTTGCTCTGTTTGTGTAAGTTGGGCTGCACAAAGTTCTAAATCTGCTTTGATGCCCCAGGCGCTTTGATAGCGATCTTCTGCATTTTTCGCCATCAATTTCATCACAATGTCTGAAACATCTTTAGGAATTGCACTGTTAATCGGTGATGAATCATCTACCACACCCCACAACGCCACATCCTCTACTTGGGGAGCCACCCCCGTGGGCGGGTTTCCCGACTTGAGGGGAGTGGCGTGAGACCCCATCGCCCTTGGCGTCTCCCCTTGGGAGAAGACCGGAGTGGCTCCCCCACACCCGTTCGGTTGATGCTCACGGCAGAAGCCCACACCCCTAATTTCACACGGAGGAATCGGCTGTTTAGCAATATGACAATGCACTAGCTCCAAGATATCCGTTGTTGCAAACGGCAGGTGCCCAGTGAGCAATTGATAAAACGTCACACCGAGCGAATAGAAATCGGTGCGGTAATCGAGCAAACGGTTCATTCGTCCGGTCTGCTCTGGCGATAGGTAGGCAAGGGTTCCTTCTAAAACATGAGGGCTTGTGAAGGTTGGATTGGTGCGGTTAAATTGAGTGGCAATCCCAAAGTCGATAATCTTGACCACGCCCGTATTAGGATTGAGAACGATATTGCCAGGATTAATGTCCTTATGAATAATATTCGCGGCATGGATCTCACCTAGAATTTGTGTGAGCTTGACGGCAAGCGGAAGAAAAGTGGATACAGGCATCGGGCAGAAAATCTCTGGGTGCTGCCGCATCCAGTAGTCCAAGGACTCTGCACCAAAATCCTCAAGGAGGATGACCAGCATACGTTGGTAGTCCTCCTGGCTGTACGCCTTGATTACACCCTCTATGTTCAAAGAGCAGGTAATGGCATACTCCTGTCTATAGCGCTTGATTTCTTGAGGTGAGGGATAATCTTGCTTAAGCATTTTGACGACGATTGCCTGACCATTTTGCACTCGGATGCCTCGATACACTAAAGAGGCTGAACTCTCATAGATTTTGCATTGAATGGCAACTCCAGGCAGGGTAATCATCCAACTCTCTCCTGAGGTAGGACATAAGCATACTGCAAATTATATGGTATGTGAGCCGAGATGCGCGAGGTGAAACTTGTGCGTAGAGGCAGTAGCCTATTTGACTGAGGAATCGTTTCCTCCTGGGGTTCCTTCCTCTCAATTACCACAAAAACTAACTTTTTACGGGAAGTACCAAAACCCTTATCAAGGCTGGGATACAATACTTCTCGGTTAAGAATTAAGCGGTATTGAGAATAGAAAAGGTAAGCGGTTGAAATTTAGTTCCCATTGCCCTGTGGATTGGTTTTTTAAATGGAAACTTTGAGCGAGGTTTTTTGACTACTCTGGGGTTATATCTGCTTTGTCTTGGAGGAATCTTTTGCTCCAAAATTTCAATAATTAGCTTGGATAAAAAAAGGGTAGTTGCTCGTTACTGGCATCCTGGAAATCAGAGATAGCCCGTCGAATGACTTTGAGAGTACCAGTAAAACCTAAGCGCAATGGAGATATTCCAGCGTGAGTTGCTGCTTGAACTATTATTGTGCGAACTGCATAATGGGCTAAAAGCCAGCCGTAGTATTTCTTGAACAACTTCACGGGGTTTGAGAGAACGAATTGGAGTTTTACGTCCATTGAGATGAGTTTTAAGTTCATCAATTGTATTTTCTATTTCCCAACACTGATGATATTCGGTAGCTAATAATAAAGCTGGAAACACAGCTTTATCCATCAAACTGGTAATTAGACGATAAGTTTGTTGTCCATGATCAGAGTCGATAGTGTATTCTATGACCCAAACCTGAATCTGTCCTCCACCTTTTTTTTTCGACTTGCGGTCTGGAGCAATCCACGACAGATATGAGCCATCGTCTAAAACTTTTTCTACTGGAAATTTAACATTCTTCGGAATTCGCCCGAGATATTGGCATCCACGATTTTTAGTAGCATCAACCATCCGATAAGAATGTAATCCTCTGTCCCACATTAATAGCAACCAACTCTGCTTCAACTGTTGGGGCGATCAAAGAAAAATCTTTTAGCTGCACTAGTCTTTGCGTAGGCGTAGCCCGTCGTAGACATCGCTATCTCATTACAACAATTGTCACTTTACCCCATTTTTTGCCTTAACCGAGAAGTATTGTATGGCATCTGTCAATTCAAACATCGCATCTTTAGCTCTGCCTAAATATTTATAAGCTAATTGACGAAGTTCTTCTAGTCTGAGACGTTTCATATTGGCAGGTAAGAGTAGGTGGTTCAACTCTGACGTTTCTGCTGACAGGGGGTCTGTATTCAATCAGACACCCTATTTTTTCTTGCACATTACTCATTTAGTCTCAAACTTCTTGATAATTATAATCATGCCAAGGGTGGGAGAGGAACGAGGGAGGCTCGTTCCTCTCCCACTCCCCTGATTCGATTATCATTATTGTAATATTTTCTGTCAGCAGCAATGCTACATAATTGTTAAAGGTCGCGGATGCTTTGAGGCTGACAAGATAATATTTTTAATCTCTAATTCCATTTGATTTGCGTTCTCTCATATCGCTTTTAGTCTAAACTCCAGGTGATCAGCGTTGGGGAGTGATGTTGAAATTTGAGGAGATAAACCCAGACAGATTTGCTCAGTTGGTGACAGATGCTCCACAGTGAACTGAATGGATGGTTTAATTTACCACTCAAGCTATAAAATAGTTGACTATTATTGTGTGGATGGTCAGGACTGCAATATCCAAAGCTTTATACTGAAGCTATCCCTTTTGCTGTTTCTTGAACGATTAAATCGACGACATCTGACAAACGCCCCGTTCGTTTGTAAATTTCGCGTTGTCGTGTTGCACCATTCCCGAACTGCATCGTTGTATGTACAAGAGACGAGACTTCATCCCATTCTCCGTACTCCTCAAGCGATGGACGCACGAAGGTGAGAAAGTTCTCAACCATCTGCCGCGCTGGAACGGCTCTCATCGCGCTAAGGTCGATTAAATCCTCCTCTAATCCATAACGTGCGGCACGCCAGTGAGCAACACGTACAAGTTCGTGGCGGACTGCGGGAAACGGTTTATCACTCATAGCTTCTTGGTAGCAAGTTCGCGCCAAAGCGCGTACAAGCCCTGCCACCATTACTGCTTCGTCTATCGTCTGGCAGACATCAGTCACTCGAAACTCTATTGTTGGAAAGCGCTCAGACAAACGCACATCCCAATAAATCTTTGTCGCTTCTGCTACACTTTTTGTTTCCATTAGAGCTTGTACAAGTACTTCGTAGTCAGTTAAGGACTCGAAAATGAGTGGCACTCCTGATATTGGCCATCGGTTCCAAATTTCAGTCCGATAACTTGCATAGCCTGTATCCGTACCTAGCCAAAAAGGTGAGGATGCTGCTAGTGCTAAAAGTGGAGAAAGCCATATACGGGTACGGTTCATTACGCGGATAGCGGTGGAGCGATCGCTAATTCCCACATGAACATGACAGCCAAAGATCACTAGTTCACGGGTGAGTTGTTGATAATCTCGCATCAAATCTTGATAACGTTCTTTGGGCGTGATCTGCTGTTCATCCCAATGTGAGAACGGGTGCGTCCCAGCAGCAGCAATTTGCTTACCGTCTTTGGCAGCCGCCGCAATCACTTCGTACCGCAAACGAACAAGCTCAGAGCGTACATCTGCAAGTGTTCTACAAATGGGTGTACCAATTTCTATCTGCGATTGCTGGGCTTCTGGCTGAACTTCAGAGCCAAGTGCTTTCTGGGCTTTTGGCAGAATCTGCTCCACACGCGAACTCAGTTCCCGTGTCGTCGGATTGATAATTTGATATTCCTCTTCGACGCCAATAGTAAATTCTTCAGTCTGAGATGACATTACGTAGTGTTTCCTTTGCTCAAGTGGCAGGTGCAGTTGGTCAATTTTGGTGAGAATCAAAGTAGAGGCTGCTCAATTCTAAAAGGGAGATATCAGTATTGGGTTGTAGATTCAGAAAGTAGGGATGAATTGGCAGTCGTCGAGCCTGACGGCGTACTTGTGGTGAAGACACAATCTGCTCGATTGCACTCAGGTAGCTTTGGGCTGTTGTTTCCCAAGTGTAAATCTTCAGTACTCGCTGGTGACCAGCTTGGGCAAAATGTTGCCACTGTTGTTCATCGCACAGCAACTGCTCTAAGCCCCGCGCAATATCGGCAGGGTCTTCTGGATCGACGAGTACGCCATATTCGCTATCTCCCTGTTGCAAGCTCTCACTCGGACCGCCATTCCGAGTTGCTACCACTGGCAACCCAGCAGCAGCCGCTTCTAAAGGAGCCAACCCAAAGGGTTCATAGAGTGCAGTCAGCGCAAATACCGAGCGGCGTTTAGCCATAAAGCGATAGGTTGCAGCTAGTGACTCTTGCGATTGATCTAATAAACTAAAAGCACTGATCTTGCTCCACAAGTCGTTTTCTTCAATCACCTCCCGGATGGGTGCTAATACCTCTTCGCTCATGTCGTCGCTAGCCGAATGGCGTAGCGGATCGTCTAGCCCCGCTGTCAGCAGAACTAAGTTAGCTCGTTCCTGAAGTGTTTGGCTGATTGCAAAAGCTTGCACTAGCCCTAATAGGTTTTTTTTAGCCTCTAATCTACTGGATGCTAAGATAACGGGCAAATCTCGACGGAACTCAGCGATATCCCGTGCTAATCGCTCCTGAATCAGTTGATAGATATCTTCTTCATTTTGGGAACGTCTGTTAGTATCGAAGGTAGAGAAATCTACTCCTGGTGGAATCACCGCAAAGTGGCTGTCATCATTTACGTCCACTGCATCACGATAGACTTGATGAGAGTACTGTTCAAAGCGTTCCTGTTTTGTACTGGTGATATTCATCGCCGAGTAATTCATGCTCAGGCGTTCGGCTAAGATGCGGTATCGGAAATGGAATTGTTCATCTATTTGTGCTAGATTCTTTGGAGTCACCTCCAGCTTGTCCATCTTTTGGGCACCGAGAGAATGAGCAGTAAACGTGAAAGGTATACCTGTCTTCTCCTCAATCAAAACGCCACACAGCCCCCCATCGCCGTAGTGGGCAGTCATCGCATCAGGTAACCCACCCTGCTGTTGATAAAATTTCAGGATGTTGGGTACCCAATCACTAATCAAATGAGACCATAAAAATTCTTTAGCCAAAAATTCTTTTGGACCTGCTGGTAAGCGGATGATGCGGACGTTATCAACGTCTGGATAAGTGTCAAACTCTTCAGAAAACTCTGGCCACTCTGGGTCAATAATTTGGCGGGTGAGAATATCAACTTTGTGACCCTTTTGAGCTATGGCTATGGCGAGTTGCTTGACGTAGATCAGCTGACCCCCAAAATCTGAATGTTCCGTTATATGACTATTACTTAAATCAAAGTTACCTTGAGGGTTGAGAAATCCAATGTGCATCGCCCACTTCCTAATACAGGTTAATTTTTGCGTTTAAACTTCTGCCTGAAGACGGCAGCAAAAAAGCTTGGCGAGCCTCCCCAGCTTCCCAAGACTTAACAGTGCACGCAGTCAGACTGTGCATCAGTGCCATCAAAAAGTAACTTAAACAGCTTGTACAGATCCTTTTGACGCATACCCAACTGATTGGCACATTTTCCTAATTCTTAAGTTAATCACTACTGCTGTTCGCTCACATATACCAAATGACATAAACTGCTTTATCCGAATGGCACTCTTGTTAAGCTGAAAGCCGTGAAAAATAAGGATTATAGGCTGTAAAGCTATTGAACAGTGGTGTAGGATTCAGGCCATGTTAAAGTATTACGCTCGACTAGTTATTGAACGGATAGAACAATCCGTGGAACAGGTGAGAGAATTACTCAGTACACTAACGAGCGATGAGCGTTGGGGCGTGATGCTGGAGTTCGAGGATGCTTAAGAAAGATAAGTTTGCTCAATTGGTGTCAGATGCCCCACAGTGGACTGAACGGATGGGTTGAATTGTTGGGTTGAGAAGCGATCGCATTGTCAGGACTTTCACCTAAGTCGGTCAATTTTCGTTGTCATCAATAGACCAAATTGGGCTGACTACCGTACAACCGAAACAAGGTCTGGTGACTGGCTTTTACATTGTTATGCCGCAGATTGAAATCTGTTGGTTGCAGTCGATACTCGGCAAAAAGCCGCAGCAGTTTGGCTTCGTGTTCGACGGCAAACACCAAGAACAGATCCGGTCGCCGATCCCCAGTCAGAACATTGATCGCCTGATACACTGGCTCAGGGATGAAGAACGGGGGATCAACAATAATCACATCAAATTCCCGGTTAATCGGCTGTGGCGACCGCAAATCATAAGGGAGAAACTCCGCAAATTCGGCAAACTTCGGGTCGATGTCTAGAAGCGTGACCCAGCGCCCTCGTCGATACCATTCGGCTGCAAGCCGAGGCGTACAAAGGCAACAGGGATTCGCATATACATCCAGCGCGCACACGAGCGCAGAAGCAGTTTGTTGTGTAAAGAAAATCTGGCTCAACGTGAAGTCAGGAGGAACGAACCAGTCGATGGGGTCTACTAAGGACTCAAACCACGGCTGACCAGGGCCGATTGCCATCCGCTCCGTCAAAACCCGCTTTAGTTGATCTTTGTCCATACATATACCTCTTGCAACATCTGCATAACGTCTCAAATCGGCGGGCGGCTGCCGAGGTCTTTGATGCAGACAAAAATCTCAAAGTAACTTTGCTGTCAATGAACTAGAGGATGTAGAAACCTTTAGCTAGCTTCGCTTGAGGTAGAGGTAGTTCATACCAAGATAACTGTTCACTCACTGTTAGAGTCGCGTGATCTGCCAGGATGAATGCGGTAATCCTACTTGATGACAAAGTTAGACGGGTCTTGATCTCGTCGATGCTTAGTGGAAATGGGGGCTGGCTGCCCATCACCCGCAAGGGCTGCGGTTTTCTCCAGGGATTCCCTCAATCGCTTGGCTGCGTAAATGGACATGTCTCGCGGTACATTAATGCGATCGCGCAAATATCGCAGAGCGACATCAGATCCCGATGTCGGTACACAGTCTTCACCAGTCATCATGTGTGTTAAAGCACAACGTAGGGCTTGATCAAACAATTTATCATCTTTGGGGTTGACTCGGATAATATTCATGCGGTGCTTGATAGTTCGTTGAAGAGCTTCCATGCGAGAGTTTTCCGGTTCTGGATAAGTAACATCTGGTAGCCCGAACCAGGGACCGTTATCCACCCGCGCTTTATTGAGAAGCATCTGGGTTTCGCCGTTTTCCCAACAGCCCCCCATCTGGGGCGGCAAATCATGTACGTGGGTGTGAAAGTCGCTCTGGGTACCGCAGTAGGTCGGTCGGCTTTCCATTGCTGCAAACCATGCGCTCAAGCGAGGGTTTTCCTCACGCAGGGAGTAGCCTTTGTAGTAGTAAAGGCTCGCATTCATCCGTTCGAGATATGGCGTAAAAATCACATCGACGATGCCGAAGCTATCCAGAAAGTAAGGGCTTGGGGTGCGACCCAGAGCCGATTCAACACTAGCTACCACTCCGATAAATTGTTCTCGGTTGCGTTGTTCTTGTTGAGACGAACCTGCTCTAGAGCATAGCCAAGCGCACCAGGCTCTAAATAAAAGTCGTTCTAATTGACGTAGAGTCAGCACCGTCTGGTCTTCCATCCCTTGGCTCAATGGGGCAAAAACCTTTTCCAAAGCGATCAAAATGTCATCGCTTTCCTTAATAATCCGTCCATCTAGCTCGATTGCGGGGAGCATTCCTGATGGTACCTTACGTTTGTACCAACTTTCTTTCTCCCCGTAGCAGAACATTGTCACTTTTTCGATTCGATAGGGGATCTGTTTTTCCTCTAGCCATAACCAAACTTTTTGACAGTAAGGACACCAGGCGTGGTTATCGCGGTACAGCGTTACCCGCACATCAGATTCCGGCTGACCAAACAAGCGCAACCTGGCTCTAGCGTTGGTAAGACCATTGACGGTATCTATTTGATAATCCGTGAGGGTTTGTAGTTCTTCCCAGCTTAAGGGTGCGGTAGTCATAGGGGAGTTGCGTAGGGCAATACTTAGGACAATTCTATACTTTACAATATTTTCAATTACACCAAGGCAAAATTAAACCGATAGGTTCGCCCCGTCAGAGAAAAGATATTGGACAAATAGCAGCCTGAAAGTTTAGTCTGCAAAGGCATGGACGAATCACAGAGGCGGTTATGAAGCAGTTAAATAATACAAATACAACTTCAGAGTGAGTTGATGATTTAGCAGCGATCATCCATTGGTTGTCACTTTGTTCAGATCCAGTTTCTGCTAAACCTTGAATTATCAACGCCGCATGGCAATCGTCAGGGTTTGAGCTACGGTTAACTAGCAGTATTATTATTGACTTACATGCTGACATCCTGATTCAGGCAGATCACAGACTTTGTGCAGTGAATCATGAGTATGCCAGCATCACCGGACGGGAGCATCCCAGTTTTTATTTAGCGAGCAAAGATTAATCCATTAAGATAGGCGCAACGATGAGCGATGACTTGAGGAACATTTTCAATTTTCCATTGTGCACCAGAGATTTTAGTTCGACGGTCAATTTGCTTAACAGTAGATTCAATTGCCCTAGAACCAATAGAACAAATTTGCTCGGCTTGGTAATATTGGTAATTGACGATGCGATGTCGATGTTTCTCAAGGTAAACACAGAAATTATCGGCTTGCTTGAGCTTGCAGTCAGTAAAGCTGGCGATGCCTTCTCTACGAGACGCTACGCGAACGGCGGGCTACGCCTACGCCTCATCAACTTTTCCTTGAAAGAGTTGCTGTTTGACTTTGTTGATTCTTGGCATCGAACCACCAACCTTATAGAGGTTTTCCATTAGGTGGAACCAGTCAAGAATTTCACGTCGCTCTTGAGAGGGTGTAAACTCGGGGATAATGTTCCATATTCTGTCATGTCCGTCTCGAATAGATGTGAGAGTAGGAGCCAACGGTTGCTTGTTAACCCAATCAACCACAAGACTATTTTCCACCGAATGAGGCCGCGATCGCTTGCAAGTTGTGTAAGCGAACTGCTTTATATCCTTTCCAGTCACATTGCTGACCAATTGGTGTACGGATGCGGATATTTCCTCCGTCAACACTAGACCTCTTGCAAAAGTCCCAGATACGTGAGACAAGTAGGTTAGAGTTGGGTAGCATTTATCACCTATGACCAAGTAAAGAGCCTAAAACCAGA
>NZ_JBALEF010000077.1:0-21451 GCF_036918245.1 Nostoc sp. | reverse complement strand
TAATGAGGCTTTGAACTCCTTTAATGAGTCTTTGATCCTCATTAATGAGGCTTTGAACTCCTTTAATGAGTCTTTGATCCTCATTAATGAGGCTTAGATACTTGCGGACGTAACTTGGAACTTAGCCCCCTGCTCCTCTGCTCCTCTGCCCCTCTGCCTCCTACCCCCTGCCCTCAAAAATTAGAAGCGATCGCACTTAAATCTGGCTCAATAAGTGAGTTTAGGAATGTCCACAATTGCAAATCAGTAAAGTCTGGAATTGCCATAAATGCACCGAATGACTGCAAAATTTGCGGATCGTGGGTGGAGGCGATGCCAATGGTGCGGATATCTGCGCCTACTGCTGAACGAATACCAGAGGGAGAGTCTTCTAAAGCGATCGCTTCTTCTGCTGTAATCTCCAACTTATTCAGGGCAACTTGGTAGGGCGCAGGGTCGGGTTTACCTGCAATACAATCATCCGCTAAAACAACTGTATGGAAAGCTTCTTTGATCCCCAAAACCTCTAGCATAAATTCTGCATTTAGTCTAGGGGCATTAGTTACTAATGCACGTTTTAATTGATGTGCATCTGTCCATGCTAGTAGTTCAGAAAATCCACTTAGCGGTTTGAGATGTGGGGCAAGTTTGCGGAAAAGCGTCTCTTTTTCGTCTGCAAATCTTTGCCCTTCTAGTGCTGATAATTGTGGCAGAATGTCTTTAACAATTTCTGGATTTAGCCTTCCACTAATTCGGGATTTATAAAATGTTTCATCTATTTCTATGCTGTAATTTAACAGCATTTCCTGCCAAGCTCGGTAGTGTATAGGGTCAGTGTTGACAATAGTCCCGTCTAGGTCAAAGAGAATTGCAGCCAGCATAATTTTTGGGTAGAATGTAAATAATTGTTAACTTAATTTAAATAGTTTACATTGTTTTTTGTCTTTAGTGATTATTCCTTCGTTAATACGGGGATTATGGACTGGAGAAGAAAATTTCAAGAGTCAGAAATTAATCTGCTAAATCCTAAAATCTATACTGGATAGGGCATATAAGGGCAGACAGCTAAAGCCTCAGAGAAAACTGCCGTATAATCGATAACCTTCTTGGTAAGCAAATGGTAGTCGCTACAAACTTTTTTCGCGTTGATGATTTATTAGTGCAGATTTACAACTCTGAAGTCGAAATGGCCAAGGATGTTGCCGAAATCGTGCAAAAATATTTACAGCAAGTTCTCAAGCAGCAGGATACAGCTGCTGTATTGTTAGCCACAGGTAACTCCCAACTCAAATTTCTTGATGCTTTGATTGCATTGGGTGGTGTAGATTGGTCACGGATTATTCTGTTCCATCTAGATGAATATTTGGGAATTACTGCTGACCATTCTGCTAGTTTTCGGCGTTATATGCAAGAACGTGTAGAGAAGCGAGTTAATCCTAAGAAATTTCACTATATAGAAGGTGATACATTACAACCAGTAATAGAGTGCGATCGCTACACTAAATTATTGCAAGCACAACCGATTGACTTATGCTGTCTTGGTGTTGGCGAAAATGGACATTTAGCTTTTAACGATCCAGCTGTAGCAAATTTTCAAGATCCTTATAGCGTTAAACTGGTCAAGCTGGATACTTTGAACCGTCAACAACAAGTAAGTACAGGTCACTTTCCGAATTTAGAAACTGTGCCACAGTATGCTTTTACTATCACCATTCCAACAATTTGTTCAGCTAAAAAAATTATCTGTCTTGCTCCAGAAAAACGTAAAGCGAATGTAGTAAAAGAGATGTTGGAAAGTTATGTCGGTAAAGACTGTCCGGCTTCTATTCTCCGTCAACAATCCCAGGCGACGTTGTTTTTAGATGTTAATTCTGCTAGCGTACTAGAATCAACTTAAACTTATTCACATCCTCAATCTTCCAAGCTAATTATGCGAGCGATCGCTGGAATTGCATGAGATAGTTTCAGTATACAATAAACCTATAACTGGCAAGCGATATTCTATATCCAAATTCACCAATTCTGATACACTTTGTTCTATAAATTTGATATTTATAGAAGTCATAAACATTTCAAAGTAATGAAATAAAAATTCCTAAATACGCCAGCCATCAAAATTTAGCTTTATATTAAGCGACTGGCGAATCTAGAAAGTTTTAAGAGAAGGGTATAAATAACTTAATAGATACCCTCAACATCCTAAAAAGTTCAAAAGTGCTAAATTCCAACAGCTGATGCTTCAGCACCCAGTGGCGAGACATAATCACGGAAAAGAGTCATCTGTTGCTCAAACTCTAAGAGTTGAATTTTGCCAAACAATGGTTTAGCTTCGGAAGGAAGTTCATAATCAGCAGGTACAGGAATGATAGTGCCATTTTGCATCCCTTGAGATAATCGATACCAAAACAGGAGTTTTGTAGTATCACCCAAAGAGCCATACTCACGAGAAATTTGGGTGTCCGCTTTATTAATTAAATCACGCTGAACTTGTAACTGTTGTTCGTGAGATAATTCCTTAACTTGATTAAATAAACCTTCAGCTATTTCTGGAGAAACAGTACTGGCTCCAGGAGCGGCTGGAGTAATTGAACTCCCCATTTCTTTATAGATAAACCAAAACAAAGCAAGTTGTTGATCTACATTTAAATTTTGCCAAGCTTGAACGTGTTCGCGAATAGTTGGATCGTTGGTTTGTGTAGATGTCATGATTAACTTCAATTGCAATTACTTATTTATTCTTAAGTAATGTTATCAAATGTACATTTTGATTTTTACCCTACTGAAGACAGATGTCTTAAAATCATAAAGAAGATCATTCAAAGCCAAAATAATACCTGACAAGTGCCAAATGAAAGAGTTAGCAATTATAAGTCTATTGCCAAATTGAATGATTATTAAAAGGTATTTCCCTGGATAGATGTTAACTCGATTGTAATAGTTTAATAGTAATCAAACGGATGCGGTATTATAACACGCAGTAGGGGCGTACAGCTACCTGTACACCCCTACTAAAGACCAATATTTAATGCAACTGAGAAACGCTACAATCTATTATCAGCAAGGGTGAGGGCATTACCCAAATATTAGAAGAGTTCGTTGGTTAGACACCAGCCTTCCTAATATTACTGATTTATTGGCGAAAAGTTATTATTACTTACTGCCAAGTCAAGATTGTAACGCATTCAGCGTCGAACTTAGTTAAGGATTTTTTTGCCTGTTTGTACTGCACTGTCCCCTACATCACTAGCAGTTTTTTGAGCACCTTCTACGTACCCAGATCCAAATTCTTTAAAGGCTTCTCCTGACTGTTGTCCAATCTTCTGAAGTCGTTCGCCAGGAGAACCTTCCGTTTCACGAGCATCTTTAAACCACTGCCCTACTGTTTTCGGTCTTTGAGCATCATTCTGCTCTACCTGTTCACGAACTCTCTCTTTTAAGCCTTTGTCATTTTGCCCATCACTAACATTCGTCGTCAGCACTAGAAAACCAACTATGACAACAGCCAAAAAACCTTTTATTTGAAGTCCTTTAAGCAGGGAACTGATCTGACTAATAGTCCTAGAAATCAAATTTATCATGCCAATTAGCTTGTTTTTTGGAGTACAAATAAAGATTAACTATAAAAAAATAATTATCCTTCTAACAAAAGGCATATCTCAGTTATGAAAAATCTGGGATGAGACTATACCAATCATCCCCTAGCAAATCAACTAAATCAAACCATTCATAGAAGTGAAAAAGAATGTAGATACGTAGCAATGCTAGGTCTCTACAAGGGTTCTGGATAATGCATATTTAATTTCACCAGATGTGGATTAACAGCAATATTTAGTCACCCACGATATTTTTCATATATTCCTTGATTTTGGCATCACCTAATCGGTATAAATTGGTGTACTCGCTTTTGCTTCTAAACAAAATTACAGCAAATCACTCAAAGTTGGTTTGTGCTTGGCTAGAGCAAAAGGTCGATAATTAGGGAAAAAAGCTGATTTTGTGTTGGAATAACGCTTTGAAGACCATTGAGAATAATTGACGATGTGAGAAAACGGTTGAGATTAGCATAAATTTCCAAAATTTATCCAAAAAAAGGATTTAACTGCTCAATAGCAGCTTTTTTAAAAGTCTGATTCTTTATTTATAAATCATCTTTGGATTCCTTCGGCTGCCAAATGTAGCACTAAATACATTTTTAATGCTACGTTTGGTTTTTAATACAAATAGAAATAAAAAAAAACATATATCTTTGGTTGTAGAAATTATCAATCTTAAAAGATAGATGCTTAATGGATAATTCCTAAATAGTTACTAATAACAATCAATAGTCATACGACTTTTAGGCTAGTACACTGTGGCGGAAGTTTGCCTACCTTTAACAAGTTGCTTGAACAATTTGTCTAGTTAATTGAGATGGTAGCTGGATTTCTGCTGTGCTGTACTAGAGGTATTGTTTATCTGACTGAGTAAATTTATACCGTAATCCCTAGATATTTGAAGGGTTTACAGACGAAAAACTACTCGATATTTTTCCTCAACACGAGAACTGCTTCAGGTGGAAAGCCAAAGGATGAAATACTGGATAACGAAATTAGCAGTCTGTATAGTAGTACTGTATAGCTTGTTGCTATCAAATGATTATGCAGGAGCAAACCAACTTTCAAATACTTCTAATATTGATGTACAGCAATTAAATGCACTCCCAATAGTTGAAAACGTAGCAAGTGCTGACAAGAATCTTGCTGAGATTAAAAAGGAGGATTTTTGCAGATTTAATGGGATTGTTAATCGGATAGATAAACTAGAGGGACTCTTCACAGTTTATTGCAGCGAGGATTCGGGAAAAGTTTTTTTAGAACTCAAGCCAGAGCAGCTAAATAAAGATTACCTAGCTATAGTGACATTGGAATCAGGCGTTGGGGAAAGTGGGATTTATAGTGGATTACCTCTCTCTGATTTTATCTTTTACTTCCAACGAGTAAATAATAGATTGCATTTTGTTGTGCGTAATGTAAAATTCCGTACAGACAGTATACCAGAACAGCGATCGCTTGCTCGTTCATTTAGCGATTCAGTTCTTTATTCACTCGAAATAGCCACTATCGATCCAAAAAATCAAAATATTCTAATCGACCTGAATGGACTGCTAATGCAGGATTTTCCGGGATTAACTCCTTTATTAAAATACTCTTTACAGGCTGATTACCGCTTAGATGCACGCAAGTCATATTTTGGTGATGTTAACAGCTTCCCAGAAAATGTAGAGATTGATTCGATTTACGGTTTTTCATCACTCGAAGGATCGAATTTAGTCACCGTACCCGATAGCAGGGCACTCACTCTGAAGGTACACTACAGTTTTTCTCAGTTGAGAGAAAACAATGGTTATATTCCCAGACTTGCAGATGATAGAGTTGGATATTTTACTACTGCTTTCCAAGATTTCTCTAACAATAATGCTCACGAATCATTTGTACGTTATATTAATCGCTGGCATCTAGAACCATCCGATCCTAACGCCCCCTTATCTCCACCCAAAAAACCAATTGTGTATTGGATTGAAAATGCTGTACCACTAGAATACCGTGATGCGATTGGTGAAGGGGTTTTGATGTGGAACAAAGCATTTGAAAAAGCCGGATTTCAAAATGCTATTGAAGTGCAGCAAATGCCAGATGATGCTAATTGGAAACCAGCAGATGTACATTACAACACTATTCGCTGGTTCAATTCTTTAGATGCAGGTTTTGCCAAAGGTCCGATGCGAGTCAACCCATTCACCGGGGAAATATTGGATGCAGATATCATTGTGGATGCCAATATGGTGCGTTTAGTTCAGCAAGAATATCATGCATTGATGGAGGCAAATTCATGTCCAGAAAAGATGAAAGGACGTGAATACGGGGGGAAATTCCTGGATAGATTCTTTGCATCATCTTCGTCTGCTCTGTTTTTCTCCTCTGAGTCCTGTTATGGTATGGAGTCTTCAAATCAAGCAGCTATGGGGGCGCTGGCGTTGTCAATGTTGCCAAATACTACACCTAATAGTGAAACGATGAAGGAGTATGTGCATCAATATTTGCGTTCTCTCATCGCTCACGAAGCCGGGCACACTCTGGGTTTGCGCCACAATTTTTATGGCAGCACCATGTTAGCGCCACAAGAATTAAATAATACTGAAATCACTCACACCAAAGGTTTAGTGGGTTCGGTGATGGACTATGTACCTGTGAATATAGCACCACAGGGAGTACAGCAAGGTGACTATTTCCCAGGAGTTATTGGGCCTTATGACGAATGGGCAATTGAGTATGGTTATAAAAGATTTCCATCAACAGCACTTGAGGTAACTATTCCAGAATTAGAAAAAAGTTTTTTAGACCAGATTGCACTAGCGTCGCCTCAACCAGAATTATCTTACGCAACTGATGAAGATATCTGGGACATCAATCCTTTAGCAAATGTCTGGGATATGAGTAGTGATGTGCTACTTTATTCTCAGTGGCAAATGGATAATGCTCGTTTTATGTGGCAGCGTCTTGATAAAGGTTATCTATCGAAAGGAGACAGCTATAGTAACCTGCGCCTTAAGTTTAATAGAGTACTTAAATATTATTTTCGGAACGCCACTTTGCTTTCTAAATACATTGGTGGACAATCGTTTCGGCGTCTCCATACCAGTAATGATGCTGCTTGGGCATTTGTACCAGTTTCACTTTTAAAACAACGTCAAGCATTGACAAAGTTGCAAGAGTATGTATTTGCAGATGATGCTTTCAGCTTTTCACCACAATTGCTCAATCAACTGGCACCGTCGCATTGGGGAGACTGGGGTAGTTCTGCACCTAATAATCGCCTTGATTATCCAATTCACGATCGCATTTTGAATTTTCAAAGTGCGATATTGCGATCGCTATTAGACAGCGATCGCCTGAATCGGTTACAAGATATAGAATTAAAAACTCTGCCTGGAGAAGCGCTTTCCATACCAGAACTGTTCGACACCCTGCAAACAGGCATCTGGACAGAAGTTTTCGCCCCAGGAGAACCAAAGCCAATTTCTAGCATCCGCCGTTCATTGCAACGGGAACATCTGAATATTTTGTTACAGATGATATTGGGTACTACTAATACACCTGAAGATGGTCGGACATTGGCTTGGTATAAATTGCGCCAACTGCAAAAAGCCATTGATGCCAGACTTAAACAACTTGGTGAACAGGGCATTGGCGGGGTTCCTTCCCTTGAAACCACTGCGTTAGCGCCAGCGATAGCGTACTCCTTTCCTGCGGAACGCTACGCGAACGGAGAAGCAAGCTACGCACAGCGTCTCGTAGAGAGGAACGAGCGTCACCCGGACGGAGAAAGCCTTGATATTTACACCTTAGCTCACTTAGAAGCTTCTGGCGATCGCATTACTAAAGCATTAAACGCACAATTACTTTCTAAATAGAGATGGGCATTGGGCATTAAAGTAATTCGTAATTCGTAATTCGTAATTAGTGAATTATTCTTCCTCATCTTCCCCCACTTCCCCAAGATATCGCTGCAATAGACCAATGAAAACTTCTGGTATTTCCAAATGAGGTAATATTCCGGCATCTGCGATCGCATAAAAATCTCGAATTGCCCTTGAATTTAGATTTGCCAAGCGTTGCCCTAGCTTAATGTTGGTAAATTGTGCTTTTTCTCCCCAAAAAATGACGGTGGGAACTGTTAGTTGTTGGATATATAAACTCAGGTCGAAGTAAAGATCGCCCCGCAAAAATGCCAAAGCAGCAAACTTGGCATTAGGTTGTTGTGCCGAGGTTAAATAAGCCTCTACCATCTCTTGATATACTCGTTGTGACTTAGCAAAGAGAAAACTTTGTAAAAAATTTCGGACTGCAATTTCATTTTCAGCACCAAGCAGATAAATAAAATTGTCCAACAGAGGCGCATTAATTACCGAAAGCGGAAGTCTGCGTCCAGCACCCTGCCCAAAATCATCAAATCCAGATGGAGAAACCAAAAACAGTGCTTTGAATAAATTGGGTTGAACAATAGCTAAACGAATAGCAAAAGCGGCTGTGAGAGATGAGGCGACCACTGTCACCGGCTGGCGACAAGTTTGGATGATAAACTCTGCGATCGTGCTGAGATAATCCCTAATTTTATAATCCCGGACTGGATGGGCCGATTCTCCCCAGCCGATGAGATCGGGGGCTAAAATGTGGTAATTAGAGGCAAAAGCTGGGTAAACTTTAGACCATTCATAAGCAGACGCTCCCCCACCAAAGTTATGGAGAAATAGTAATGGGGGTAAATCTTCAGTGTCAGCAATCGCCCAAGGTGCATTCGTTTGGGTATAGTAAACCATTGCCCCCAAGAATGTATGGATGACTTTATGTCCAAAGCCAGGAGGTTGAAACTGAAGCATAAAATTAAAAAGTTTAGTTTATTTGAATTTGCATACAGTCAAACTAATTCAGGAATCAAAATACATTTGTCTGAATAGTTCCAGAATCAGGAGAACATTTGATGAATCAATATATTAATTACACTGGATTCTTGCTAAATTATAGCTTCTGACTCTTGGATACTAAATTATTGCAATTCATAATTCATCATTTACTCTTGTTTTTTTTCGGCATCTCCTGTGATTTGAACGAGTTGATGAAGGTTATCGCCACTAATATGATATGCTCCGCCAAAACCAACTACAAAACGACCTTCACTTGGAGCGAGTCGGAAAATCCGAAAGTCAGATAAGCCACGCAAAACCTCGACAATTTCACCAAACAGCTCTTGAAATTGCTCAACAATTTGATTCCACTTGTCAGTTTCACGCTCTATCAAAGTTGCCGTACAATCAAAACTCAAACGACGACGGGCAAAAATTAGATTACTTTTAGCTTCATCCTCGATAAACAAGACACTAACATGAGGATTGGCATAGAGATTTTTGGTATGAGTCGAAAGACCACTGACGTAAATGTAGATATTCTTGGAATCATCCATTACAAAGGGAGCATAACTAGCATTGGGTATTGCCTGTGCGCTCACAGTGCTAATGATTACACTCTCAAATGCTTCAGGAAACTTTTCATACTCAGCTTGAATGTTTTCAAGTTGACTCATAAGTAGATTACCGCTTGATTAGGAACACTAATTAAGTATCTTAACGTGATTGAGCGATGTCTAGGATGGGCTACAGCTACGCATGGAATGCCCAAAAAATAAAAGCGATCGCTCCCTTTAACTCAAGAGCGATCGCTAATTTTTGGATTACAGAATACAACTTAAGCAGCAACAGGTTCCAACAATTTAATCTCAGAGAAGATAAATTCCTGAGTAGACAATTGTCCTGCTGTCTCGGTGCGAATCTCCCGACGATTTAGGATGAAATAGTCACCAACTTTTTCATACTCATCAATAAATTCGCTTCTACCGCCTTTTTGTTCCCCAGTTTTGGGGTCATGGTACACAGAGTCATAGCTGTGGGACAAGTAGCCTTCCCCAGTATCGTGACTGCTAAAGGTGTCAATTATCACGTAAGTACCGTGGATTAGACGGTGAACATGGCAGACTTCATTATTACGGACTTTGTATTTATCGCCTTCAGCCTTACCACCCATTAAAAGCTCAACCGCACCAGTTTCGTCAGTTTTACCATAGCTAAACGTATTGGCGCTGTGGGTGTCTTCAAAGCTGCGGCGGACGCGGTGAATTGCTATTTCCCAGGCTTGACCATGAATTGCTTTCTGGGCTGACTGATCATCTACATCCAAAACTTCGGCTTTGAGATTGGCACTGATGATAACTTTGCCTGTAAACACTTGATCATCATGCTTAAAGGTAATATTTGCGGTATAACCGGGAAAATTCTTGTCCCAAGTATAGCGGTTTTCATAAGCAGCCCGGAAAAGTTCCTGAGCAGAGAGTTGTGTAACTGTCATGTGCTTCTCCTAGTCGCTACTGTAATTAGCGTTTTAGTTTCCTTGGTATTAGCATAGAAGTAATTGTTGAGGCTTGGATAGTCCCCAACTGGGTACACTTATGACTAATTCTCTACACGCTGTATTTCATGCGATCGCTAATGTCCAGAATGAGCAAGAGTTAAGACTCGCTCTCACGGATCGAATTAGCGAGCATTTTGGCGTGCAAAATTGGGGTATTTATCTCCTAGATGAGCAGCCAACCACTGAGATTAATGTTCCAGGCATTCCGGCAGTATGCTTAGAAAGCAATCCAGTGGGGCGCTACGTGGTTGAGCGTCATGCTCCCGCCCATGAACAGTTATTATTATCGCCAGGAGACTGGAAGCATTTTTGTTCGCGTTCTGACCACGAACACGTGATGACTGGGCCGATTGTTTGCGATGGTCGTCTTGTAGGAACCCTTAACTTGGCACGTGACAAGGGAAATCCTGCCTTTAATGGCAACGATTTAGCTGACTTGAGCGCTTTATGTATTCATTTGTCAGCAAAAATGGCAACCCTACGGACAAAACCCAAAATATCGAATTCCCTTTTAGTTAGTCCTTTAACAGCGCGTGAGTTAGAAATTGCCGATTTAGTGGCACAGGGGTTAACGAATGCGGAAATTGGAGAAAAACTTTGGATTACGCAAAATTCCGTTAAACAAGCTTTGAAGAGGATGTTTCGGAAATTGAAGGTTTCGGCGCGTGCAGAAATGGTGGCAAAGCTACAATATATACAAGTTTCTTGAAGGAGGCAGGGTTTTTGGGCTTTCTGCGTAGATTCGGGAATTAGAACTATTAGCCGGATATGAGCTCACAGGAGATCGCAATGAAAATATTTCTTTCTCTATTTTCTAAATCGGCGCCGCTGGTATATGCTTTTGCTGCCGCAGATCGGGGTTTGCTTTGCGTGCTGGACGTTTTGGACTCACGATGTATCACTAAGAACATCAATCAAGATGTTCTGAGGTTACATCTTATGGTTTCTTTTTGCTTAAGTTGACACCAATGGCACTGCCGTGCCCCTACACCCCTCGGTATAATGCTGTACCGTATCTGAATGGGAACAGCTATATCTAATTTTAATTACAGTTTGAGCATTCGTAACTACAAAAGAAGCTGTGTTAATTACAGGTTGAATATTCATAATCACAGAAGAAGCTGTGTTAACTACAGGTTGAGCATTCATAATCACAGAAGAAGTTGTATTAACTACAGCTTAAGGATTACTTATCCTATAAGGAATATTTATAATTAATGCTTAAGTTGTATTAACTAAGGCTTCAAGACTTCTCGGTTAAGCATTCTTAATTCAGAATTGGCTTTTGAGAAAAGGGTAAGGGTTAAAGGTTTTTTCTTTCCCTTTCCTTTTCTCCTTAACCGGGAAGTATTGGGTTTCAAGTTTACTTATTCTGACTTTGTAATTCTGAATATGCTGCATCTCGTTTCCATGCAGAGCATGAAAACGAAATCACAAGATTATCTCACTTTGGCAGAGCTATTTCTAGCTAATAAATAACTATCTGAGGTTGCTCAATTGTACCATCAGGCATGATAGTATCTCGCAACTTCGCATAAATCAAATTTGTCTTCCAAAGGTTTGCCTTATTCAAGTTTGCTTTAGTTAAATTTGCCCATGTGAAGTCTGCACTAGTTAAGTTAGCCTCAGTCAAATTCGCTTCTAGTAATTTTGCTCCACATAGCTTTGCTCGTGTGAGATTTGCAAAACTTAAGTTAGCTTCAATCAGCGATGCTTCAATTAATTTGGCTTCACTTAAGTCTGCTTCTCTCAAATCCACGTCACATAAAGAAGTACCCCAAAGGTTACTACCTATGAATTTCACTCGCCATAAGAAAGTTCCGCACAAATTTGCTCTTGTTAAATCAGCATTAGTCAAATTGGCTTCACATAAAGATGCTTCATACAAATTAGCTTCACGTAAGCTAGCTTGCATCAAATTTGCGCCACTTAAATTAGCACGAGTCAGAACACAGCCAGACAAATTTGCATCACGCAAATCTGCTCCAATTAAATTAATGCCACTTAAATCAATTCCTTTCAGGTCGATTCCTCTCAAGTCACATCCACTGAAATCCCGACGCTGAAAATATTTATTTGTGATTTGACTTAAAATAAATTCCTGTTGTTGAGTATAATTTTTCATGGTATTCACCTCTGGGTGTAATTGATCTCAAAGGTTGAGTGTGGTAGTTACCGTATATTGAGAGTACACCGCAAACGGAGATTAGCTCAGTAAATAATCAAAAATAAATTAACAAAAAATCGGCAATCACTTGAAAATGCGTTTTCTCAGTGGTTTTTAAAACAAAAAATGCTGACATAAGTCAGGAAATATTCATACAACAAGAATCATGTTGCTTACTCCAAATTCCAAATTAGCATAAGTAATCTCAATAGCGTATCCTTTTGTTGCTTTCACTACTGCACTTTTTGATTGACTTGTAACCAAATTTCTAAACTAGCAAGCAACCACAGCTTGACTCCATAACGACTCCAAGTATCTCCTTGATAGTTTAACCAATTACGAATTGGCAACTGGTTTAAGTAGGGAGCAATACATGCATTTTGATTGAGCAATAAATCTCTGGCTTCTTGCTGCCAATATTTCCGAAATCCTAACTGCACCGGTACCATCATGCCACTTTTGGGACGATGAATAATTGTGTCTGGTAAAATATTTGCGTTCGTCGTACCCTTACAGGGAAGCAAGCTACGCGCAGCGTCTCGTAGAGAAGACGTACCGTAGGTAATCGCTTGCTTTAAAACTGCTTTTTCTTCCACTCCAGAAAGCTTATACTCTGGAGGTATCTCCATGCTTAAGTCTACTATTCGTTGGTCAAATAAAGGAGAACGACCTTGCAAAAGAGCAGCTTGAGTCAAGTTACTGACTTTTGTCAGAATTTGGTCAGCGCCTTTAAATTTGATATTCATTGCCATCAAACGATTCAGATAGCTAGCTTGGGAATATAAATCTTCTGCAAAAATCCAAGGCGCTGTTTGTACTGCTGTCCAAACTTCTGATTTTAAAAGTTGCGGTAAGTCAACAGCACACTTTTGAAAGGAAATTAAATAAGCTTGCAATGCATCCTGATTGGTGACAGAGCCATATAAACTATTTATTAGCATCGGCTGATTTTTTGGCCCACCAAAACAGGGGTCGCCACCTTCACCATTTAAAACTACTTCTACGCTTTCTCTCGCCAGTCGTCCCAGCAACAGGTTGGGAACAGTCAGTGGGTCGCCAATGGGGTCATCTAAATAAGCCATTGTTTCCGGCAAGCGTGACCACATATCCTTAAAAGTAATTTCTAAAATGTGGTGCTGCGTCTGACAATGGGATGCAACGAGACTGGAAAATTCTAACTCATTGGGACATTCCGAACCAAAATGAATCGAGAAGGTGTGGACTGGTGCTTTATGGAATTTTGCTACTAAAGCAGTGATACTGCTAGAGTCCAAACCACCAGAAAGAAAAACGCCAACGGGTTCATTTGCTGGTGGTAAATATTCTTGAACAACTTGGTCTAGAAGTTCTCGCAAGCGATCGCCATGCCATGCTAAGGGTTGATCGATTGCGATAATCTGTTCTTGAAGCTGCCAATAAGCTGTAACTTTCTGGTCGGGAAATTCTAAAACGGTTCCAGGTCGCAGTTCCCGCACCTGTTCCCAAAGGGTTCGTTCGCCGGGAACAAAAGCACAACAAAGATAATCTCGCAACGCCACCAAATCTAAATTGGATGAACGATGGGGTGCTAAAGTTCTCAGTTGAGGCGCAATCCAACGAACTGAACCAGTGGTAGTGTAATAGAGAGTACGAACACCGATGCGATCGCGAATCAATCTCAACACCTGTTTCTCTCTATCCCAAACCACTAGTGCAAACATTCCCACAAGTTGGCTAAGACTTTCATTACCCCATCGTTCCCAAAGATTGGCCACTAGTTGCAAAGAACTTCCTTGAAAGCTATCCGGTTCAATTCCCAACTTTTGCAGCAACTGCACTCGGTTAGTTAACCAAACATCACCAACAACAACAAACCGTCCTCTAGAACTGATTGCTAATTTCTCCGTCGAAAATTCCGAAGTTGTGCGTGGTAAAATTACAGAAATTTTTTCATCTTGCCAAGCTATATCTTCATAATTTGGATTAATTTTTCCCCACACTACGCGCCAGGTTGGGTTAGTCTTAATGAATTCGATTTTAGGAGATTTACGATTTTTAAACGCATCAAATAGCATGGGAAATTTTCAACGCATAATTCAGTAAGAATCCCACCCCTAACCACCTAAGAACAAGCGAGGCTAAGGTGTACACAAAAGTCTTTCTGACCCCCTCTAACTCCCCCTTGCCAAGGAGGAGTACCGGATATTTATTTCTCCCCAATGCATCGGGGGGATTAAGGGGGGTAAATTCTAAATTTACTTCTTATAAAGATCCAGCAATCATCCCAGCAAGTAAAATAAAACCAATCCACACATTTTGCTGGAACATCTTACCATAAGCAGAATTAGGTAAATATCGCTCTCTTAATCGCAGAGACTGCCAAGCCCATCCGATAGTAGCAACTGCAAGGCTAATCCAAAAGGCTAAGTGCAGATGTATAACTACGCCTAACCAAGACAATAACAAGATTGTGCCAGCAAAGAAAATTCCAATGGCTATAGGGGCGTAATTACCAAAAAATAGGGCGCTAGAATTAACACCAATGCGGCGATCGTCTTCTTTGTCGCTCATGGCGTAAACTGTATCAAATCCCAATGTCCACAATACAGTCGCGCCCCAAAGTAACCAAGTTGCTTGGGAAATGGTTTGTGTTACTGCACTCCAGCTAATCAATACCCCAAAACCCCAAGCGATGGAAAGTACCAGTTGCGGTACAGCAAACACCCGCTTTGCACCTGGATAAAGCAGAATTACAGGTACTGCTGCCACGCATAACCAGAAACTCAGGGGGTTAAGATAAAAAGCAAGAACAGCTGCACAAGCTAACGATACGATCGCGACTACAATCCCAACTTTCACAGATAAGGCGCGAGAAGCGAGGGGGCGATCGCGTGTTCTCTCTACTTCTGGATCGATATTCCGATCCCACAAATCATTGACAACACACCCAGTCGCACTCGTGGCCAGAGTACCCAATATAATCACACCAACCAGAGGTATAGGCGGTTTTCCTGAAGCTGCCAAAAACACAGCCCAAAGGGCAGGAATCATTAAAATTAACCGCCCTTCTGGTTTATGCCAGCGTAAAAGCCGGATAATTACAAGCCAAATTGGTGACTGGGGGCGTTCTGGCGTTGTTAACATAAAAATCAACAAATAACTTTAGATAGATAAATTCACACTTCTTTACATCTATAGAATAACGTTATTTGTTATTTGTAAAAACATAACCTTAGTGGCAACTTTAAATATCTTTAAATAGTCACTGCGGTTATAAATAGTAGGGTGAATATACATAGCTCAGTTACCCTCGACCAAGCTGAGTTGCGAATGCTGAGTATTTTTTAATTTACTCAATATTCAGCAGTGGCTCAACTCCCTGCTACCACTAACAGCACTCAGTCTGAGCAAGTGTGTTGTCATAAATATCAGTGCTAGCTACCCCGACATATCACCGTTTGCCATCATTTCTTAACAAAGAGAGAAAACTAGATGCTGAATTTAGTTTCTAGCTGGGAGAGTGTTCCAACTCAACCATCTAAGCAACATCGGATTATTGCTGCCATTGACCTGGGAACAAATTCTCTACACATGGTAGTAGTCAAGATTGACCCCACACTACCAGCTTTCAGCATTATTGCTAGAGATAAGGAAACTGTGAGGCTTGGCGATCGCAATCTTACCACTGGAGAACTCAAACCAGAGATCATTAAAAAGGCGATCGCGGCTTTAGGACGCTTCCAAGAAGTTGCCAAAACTATCAACGCTGAAACAATCATCGCTGTGGCAACTAGTGCTGTGCGAGAAGCCCCCAATGGTAAAGCTTTTTTGCACACAATAGAAACGGAGTTGGGTTTAAGCGTTAACTTGATTTCTGGTCAAGAAGAAGCGCGGCGAATCTATCTTGGCGTGCTGTCGGGCATGGAATTTAACAACCAGCCTCATACCATTATTGATATTGGCGGTGGTTCTACAGAATTGATTTTAGGCGATAGTCACCAAGCCCGCATTCTCACGAGTACGAAAGTTGGTGCAGTGCGACTTACTAGCGAGTTAATCACTACTGACCCTATTAGCAACACTGAGTTTCAGTATCTGCAAGCTTTTGCACGCGGGATGTTGGAACGTTCTGTAGAAGAAATCTTAACAAACCTAGAGTTTGGAGAATCTCCGCGTTTGGTGGGTACGGCGGGCACAATTGAAACTCTGGCGATGATTCATGCACGGGAAAAGTCGGGTGTTATTCCTTCCACTCTCAATGGCTACCAATTTAGTTTTAAAGACTTGCAAGAGTTGGTAAATCGCTTGCGGAAACTGAGTAATTCCGAAAGGGCTGAGATTCCCGGTATGCCAGAGAAGCGCCCTGAAGTTATCCTCGCTGGCGCAGTCATATTACAAGAAGCAATGACTCTCTTGGGTAGTGAATCGATTACAGTTTGTGAGCGTTCTCTGAGGGAAGGCGTAATCGTAGACTGGATGTTAACCCACGGTTTAATTGAAGATAAGCTACGCTACCAAAGTTCAATTCGGGAACGAAATGTTCTCAAACTGGCGGATAAATACCACATCAATTTAGAATACAGCGATCGCGTGGCAAAATTTGCCGAGAGTTTATTTGACCAAACTCAAGGTACTCTACATCACTGGGGAACTGACGAGCGACAAATGCTGTGGGCAGCGGCTATATTACACAATTGCGGTCATTATATCAGCCATTCGTCTCACCACAAGCACTCTTACTATTTAATTCGCAATGGAGAATTACTCGGTTATACAGAAACCGAGATTGAAATTATTGCCAATTTAGCGCGTTATCATCGCAAATCACCACCCAAGAAAAAACATGAGAACTACCAGAGTTTGCTGACTAAACAACAGCGACAAATTGTTAGTCAATTAAGTGCGATTCTGAGATTGGCAGTGGCATTAGATAGACGACAAATTGGTGCGATCGCTCAAGTGCAATGTGAGTATTATCCACAGCTTAGGCAGGTCAACCTGCTAATTTTTCCATCTCAATTAGATGATGATTGTGCTTTAGAACTTTGGAGTTTAGATTATAAAAAAGGAGTGTTTGAGGAAGAGTTTGGAGTGAAATTAGTAGCAAGTTTAGAAAAGTCTAGCACTGCTAACTTGTCTTAGAAAGTGAGGTGCGTTAACCAATGTAACGCACCTGCATATAGCTGATGTTTTATGCTTGCGATCGCTAATTCAACTTGATAAGTTAGGCTCAATATAAAAGCTTCAGGTAAAAATTAGACAACTTTATTTAGTAACTATTTAGGAAGGTATGATTATACAAGTAACTTTCTCTTGTACACAAAAACTTTAATTAAATTTGAAACTACATTAGATAAAGATATGTATCTAATTATGACATCTAACTTAAGGACGAATTTATAACTGTCCCAAGAACCATTTCAAAATAAAATTAGTAATTATAATAGAATTAACAATCTATTAAATGTAGGTTATGTTGCTAGTGGATATCTAAGTCGGGAAAACTTAGATATCCTTATATAAAATTTCAATAGTTTAAAAAGTAATCAAGCAGATAGGATGTTAGTAACTGAAAAAACTTGCGCTGACTTTTACCGATAGGTATGGCGATGTCTACGACGGGCTACGCTTACGCAGTTGCTGGAGACTTCAAGGTAAAATTTCGGTAGGCTCATCACCTATGCGTGGGGTGGAGCGTAGTTGCCAAAGTCAAATACAATGTTTCTAATGATACTAATTTAGTCTTACGCCAACCTTACAGTAATTAGGGCAGACATCAACTTGCAAGCATTCTTTGCGACACTCCCCAAGAAATTTTTCCTTTTTTATAATTTGAAGATAAGTATCATGTTTTACACAAAAAACGATTTTTTGCAAAATTACGATGCTCATTAGGAATCTGGATTAATACATTTAAGATGTTCACAGCCAAAACCTTGAGTCATCATTGCAGATAGCTGTGGAAAAACTTGTTCATCAAAGTTGAGTTCTCGCATGATTTGGTCATGAGCTTGCCCCTGCGCTATCCGCTTTGCCATTTGCTCAAACTCTACCCAAGTTAAATCACTCTCAACAAATGCTTTACTAAGGGTAATTACCAGTTCCTCATAATCATTGTCTTCCAATTTTGTCATCATTCGGTGTTCAATGTGAAGCGAATCATCGAAACAGTAATACCAGGATTTTGGTTGCTGCCTAGGGCGTGTCATCAGTTGAGCCAAATCACAGTAGCAGCGAGGTAAATTGCACTGAGAAAGTTGACTTTGAGCAAATCGAGTGCGGGTGGCGATCGCACGGTACTGCTTGAGTCTGGCAAAAAAATTTTCAATTAAGTGACGGGCTTTATACAAGTCTTTGTCATAGTCGCGCTTAGTGGTGCGGTTACGCTTGGAGGGAATGACGGCGGTCTTGGCTTGCGCTTCCAGGACATCGATTACCCGTGCATCGGCATCATATCCTTTGTCTGCTAGCACAGTGTCCGCTCTGAGGTCGGGCAGCAACACATCCGAACCGTCCAGGTCACAGGCTTGTCCTGGCGTGAGGTGAAAGCTGACTGGATTCCCCAACGCATCCACCACTGCATGGATCTTGGTACTCAACCCGCCTTTGCTACGTCCAATTGCTTCGGTGTCTGCATCCCCCCCTTTACACCCACACTGTGTTGGTGGGCGCGGACAATGGTGGAATCAATCATCGCGTACTCGTTGTCCGCTTCTTCGGCTAACGCCTCAAACACCCGTTGCCACACCCCACTTTTAGTCCACCGACTGAATCGGGTGTGTACGACTCGGAAGTCCCCAAACCGTTCGGGCAAGTCGCGCCACGGGATGCCAGCTCGATAGCGGTACAACACCGCTTCCACAAACAACCGATTGTCTTTGGCTGTCTCACCAACATAACCGTCTCGTCCGGGCAACAGGTCTTTGATCCTTTCCCACTGGTCATCCCGTAAGGCATAACGGCGGCTTGTCATGGCGCGAGAATCCTTCTAATTGGGTCAATTTTTACTTTATCTTTCTTTACATTAACTGATGACACGCCCTAAGTACTCTTCGGAAAAAATCCTGCTGTTTCGAGCGACTAACAGCACTATCTGCCTCACTACATACCATTAAAATTGGGGCAGGAACACAGCCTTGAGACTTGTCTAAAACCTCATATCCCAATTCCAGAAATATCCGTAAGGCCTTGAGACAAAAACCTTTATAACCAAAATTGCCGGGTGCATCTTTGTTGAACCATTCAAAGTAAATTGGCAGAAGTTTGATCAGTTGATCGAATATTAAGTAGCGGCTACCTAAATAAGGCGTGAACAATAAGGTGCGGTCAATCTCTTGTGGATGCTCTAAAGCCAACCAAGCAGCTAAAGTTCCACCTGTTGATAATCCACCAATTACAACTTGTTGCCCTAGCGTTTTTGCAATCTGCAACCATTTGATTACAAATTTTTGATAAATCTCAATATCTGTTGGCAGGGGTGGAGGATTTTGAGACTTCCAGTCACCTGAGCGTCCATGACCTGGTTGTAAAGGAATCAGAACGTTATATCCCGTGTTAAAGAAGGCTTTACCAAGCGGCTCGAACTGGTAAGGGCCTGCTGTAAAACCATGCAAAAACAAAAAAACTTTTGACGTGAAGTCAGGATGAATCAAAAATTTAGAACGGCAGGCTTCATTTTTAAGACCTAGTGTGGACTCTAATTGGTGAACTTGCTCTAGAATTTCTACTGTATTTTGAATGCCAACTTTCATTTATGTAATTATTATATACACATATATATAGTAATCCTACTTGAATCCTACTCAGATTTTGAAAAGGATATCTTTGTCTGGCAAGCTTTTAAGCAGCTTAGTTATTCAAAAATTAAATAGGAGTCTTAATATATGTTACTTTATTAATCAAGTAGTTACTCCGAATTTAGCAGAGGACATATTGTTGAGTTGCCCTGTCAGAAGTGAGAAACCTTTTTAAAGTCGGATGAGTATTCACTCCAAACTAATTTTCCACAACCCATCTAGCGGATTAGACAGTTGGAATTGACTATCATTGCTACCGAGCCAATTATTGTCATACACCAACCCAACACTGAATGTTCTATTTAGAGGATATTGTCCTAGTTTTCCAAAACCTTCAATATTCTTTGAGTCAGCGATCGCTTGCTGGTTCAACTGTATAGTTGTTTGGTTGCCGTCGTCAAAGTAAATTGTGGCTCGTTTGTTGTGAAAGCGCACATGAACTTTGTAGACCCCACCAGTTGCATAGTAATAAGCTCTAGCAGGCAGCTTTTGACCATCAATATTTTGTCCTTTAAGCTCAACTGCCATCGCAGGACTGCATAGTAGCAACAGGACTGGCAAGATTAACCCTAAAACTTTCATTGGTAGTAACAAACACTTTCAAGCAACTACTTTCTAGTTTAAAACATAAGTAGAGCGACTTAAAACAAGCAGACTATGTGAAGATAAGTAAATACAGGTCGCGATCGCGGTAAAAAACAAGAAATATACATTTTCGATTTTGACATACAGCGATCGCGAAAAGATGAAATAAATTTCACAGCCAATGCCAGAAAGTCTTCTTTCCGTACTCTTGTAGAGAGACGCGATATATCGCGTCTCTGATACTGTTGGCGAATTTACTACATTTTTGTAAATTTGAGTAGTATGTAATCCAAAACCTACCATCTGTCATTGCAGCTTTTAATTGTAATATTTTTGTATATACCTTTGTAACACTTTCGCCAACAGTGTCATCGCTACTTTAACCCCTACCTTTTATCCATCATGGAATATATCAGAGAAATATGTTCCCAACCGTCTTTGCCAAAATGGAGAGGTGGTCCATCGCTGCTCACTCGAATAATAGGCTTTATGCTTTGTTAGGTAGTCATTATATAGTTGTCTAATGTAGTCAGAATAATTTTCTAAAGCTTTATGTTCGCCAGATAGGTGAGCTTGGATAGATGTTGCAGCCTTAATGCCAGTGAAAATTGCTGTAACAATGCCTTGAGAGGAAAGTGGATCGTAACTAGAGGCAGCATCACCGACTGCTAGCCAAGACTCGCCAACCGTTTTACTGGCAAGTGAGCTATTGGCAGAAACAATGTGCGGGGGTAACTCAACACAGTAACCATGAGATTCAACGCGATGCCGGATATGTTTAGTCTGACTTATAAGTGCTGTCCAACCATCGACAGTTTTTAATCTTTTAGATGTGACCAAATCTGCATCACTCATATAGAACCCATTTGACATCTAAGAAGGTGCTGCAAGCCTCTTAATCATTAGCCTGATGAAGCAGAGATTGAGTTTGGCAGTGGCACTAACCA
>NZ_JBALEF010000076.1:0-8560 GCF_036918245.1 Nostoc sp. | reverse complement strand
AATAACAAATGCGTTCGCCGAAATAACAAATGCGTTCGCCGAAATAACAAATGCGTTCGCCGAAATAACAAATGCGTTCGCCGAAATAACAAATGCGTAGGCGTAGCCAGCACTTCTCTACGAGACGCTGCGCGAACGACAAAGCTCAGTGACCACCGTAGGCATCGCCATGATTGCAACAATTTAGCTTTGTCACGCCAGCGTAACGCACCCTTCTCCTATCGGAGACGCTACGCGAACGGGTTCAGCAGTCGCCTGCGGAGGGAAACCCTCCTGCAGCGCTGCTTCACCGCAAATCTTTGGTAGATGAAGTTTTATCCGACTTGTGTGTACACCGTAGCTCCCAAAGGGAGAGGCTAACGCCTTTCCTTCGGAACGCTACGCGAACGCGGAGCGTCTCGTAGAGAAGGGAGAGGACTCACTAACGCTACGCTAACGTAATTAGTAATTGGGCATTGCTTATTTCTCCTTGTCACCCACTCCCAATACTGTTCGGTTAAGGCAAGAGACGCGATGAATCACCGTCTCTACAATGTCGCGTCTTTTGTCTTGACGGCGATTTATCGTATCTTTGTGATCTAAAATTTTCATCAAAAAACCTTAACCGAACCGTATTGCTCCCACTCCCTACTCCCTATTCCCTATTTCCTTTGATTTTTATTTGCTCTAGACTCGACCTTAAGGCAGCTTTGTCAGATCATGAAGAATGATTAAGAAAAACGAGTATAGACAAACATGATAAAAATGCTAGCTGAAAACTTGATGGGAATTGAGACAAGCTTACAAATTAATTGGGTTTGGCTAAATGCCAGCTTACAGTTTGCTAGTTGGGCACTCTTCTCACTTTTACTCGCTGAGATATTGAGAGACAGTTACCATGCTTTGTGTCACCAAGTCAATTGGCTTGCTAAATGGCACAACAAGCACCACATGGCTTATCGCCGTGATTTATCAATAGTTTCCCTGAAAGTTTACCAAGAATCCCAACTCTATCACGACATTTTAGAGTCGAGTCTACTGCTGGTGGTATTGGTAGTCATTGCCTTAATTGTCCAGCAAATGGGGTTATGGCTAGGTGTAGCTTATGGTTGCACCTTTTTGTATGGCGCGTCTGTGCGATATTTTCAGGGAAAGATTGATACAGATTACAACCACCTACCCGGCCCTTTAGAGACAATTCCATCCATTTGGTGGGTGAATCGGTCTTATCATTGGCGGCATCATTTTGATGATGTCAACGCTTACTACAGTGGTGTCTTTCCTCTAGTGGATAAAATTCTTGGTACAGGACTATCTCTCAAAGGTAAAACCATTGCTTTAACCGGAGCATCAGGAGCGTTGGGGCAAGCGTTGGCGGCTGAACTTGTAAAGAATAATGCTAAAGTCGTGGCATTAACTACTAATCCAGAAAAATTAGTAGAGCAAGTTGGGGTGAAGGTGGTTTCCTGGCAGTTGGGCAACGAAGCCAATCTCAGGGATAGTTTAGAGAAAGTAGATATTTTAATTATCAATCACGGAGTCAATGTCTACGCCAGCCGCACACCGGAGGCTATCAACTCCTCTTATGAAGTGAATACCTTTTCAGCATTGCGGTTGATAGATATATTTTCGACAACTGTAACAGGCCCACAAGCAAAAGCAACCAAGGAAATCTGGGTAAACACTTCTGAGGCTGAGGTTTCTCCAGCACTGAGTCCGCTTTATGAACTCAGCAAAAGAGCGTTAGGAGATATTGTTACCCTCAAGCGTTTGGATGGGGATTGTGTAATTCGCAAGTTAATTCTTGGCCCATTTAAGAGTCAACTGAATCCTTATGGAGTGATGTCTGCACAGCAAGTTGCTCGTTCGATCTTATTTTTGGCACGCCGTGACTTCCGAAATATTATTGTGGCAATAAATCCTCTTACTTATCTGCTGTTTCCCTTAAAGGAAACTAGTACGTCACTATACTATCGACTCTTCAGCCGGACAGCGAAAAGTGAACAGGACTTACGCAAACAATAGTCGAAAAAAATGATTTTCTTCTTAGGGGCAATTCATGAATTGTCCCTGAGCGCGTGTAGTTTTGCTTTGATTTGCGATGCCTGCGGGTGGCTAGCCCTTCGTAGATATAATATCATGTCCGCTTGATTACTTATTAAACCCGAAGAACCCCACCCCGCCAAAGCTACGCTTCGTCTCCCCTCCCGAAGAGCGGGGAGGGGATTAAGGGGAGCCAGTGCGTTGGGGAGACAGCGCCGTGGGCGGGTTTCCCGACTTGAGGCGACTGTCGTCGGCTCTGCCGACTTGAAGCACCTGGCGTGTGGGGTGTAATAACTAGGGGAATCATAACTAATTATGCGGACATGATATAACTCAGAAACTGCTCTATTAGAAGATCGATCTGAAACTGGACTATGGCAGAAGATGATGCGACGGTTTCCGGTTGAGGAGTGAAAGTGAAAGCCTTAGCCTTCCTAATCTCAAACAAATACACCCATTATCCCTGAGCGTTGAAGGTGTTGGGTGTAGTACTGTTGTTTACTCAAGCGTATTTAGGGACTGGCTCATGACCGCATTTATTAAGCTATCTAGCAAGCGATCGCGTGATAAAAATGTCAGTTCTTTTCCATACAACATTTCTTGTAAAATCACGTAGGATACCAGCGAACCAAAAAAATATGAGCCATTGCTTCTGGGTCGGTGATTCCTAATTCTGGATGAGCTGCAAAATACTGACTCAGCATTTGCCGACCGCGTAGCACAACAGTTTGAGTATAAAGTTTGGCTAGTTCAGGAAAGTTTTGTGACTCGGTGATAATCAAACGCAACAATGCCAAATAATCGGGATTATCAGCGACTTTAGTTAAATAAATTTCAGCAATTTGACGCAAAAAAATCGCTGGTTCAACATGTAATTTTTCTGTGCAAAAAATACTTTGAAAACAAGCGAGGGTCAATCGTTCTATCAACGCTTTAAACAGCCCTTCTTTATCTTGAAAGTGACTGTATATTGTTTGCTTAGATACTCCAGCCGCCGCGCTAACACGATCCATACTTGTTCTAGCATAACCCTCCTTCAAAAATACCTGTATAGCTCCTTGCAAGATTTGCTCCTGCTTTGGAGCGATCGCAATGGTACGGGAAAAAGAAAAAGGGACAATTTTACAAGTCTACACTTCTAGTATTAGTGCCACTGAACTGTTACTTGGTAAAGGATTAGCATACCTATTAATTGCCATCGCCGAGGCATTATTAGTCATGGTATTAGGCTCAATTATTTTCCAAGTTGGTATAGTTGGCAACCCCATAACATTAGTAGTTGGCACTTTATTATTCCTGACAGATAGCGTTTTTTTCGGATTACTTTTAGGAGTCCGCAGTAGTAACCAAAATGCTGCTGTACAAGGCGTTTCTCTCGTAGGCTTTATCACATGCTTATTACTCTCAGGTTTTATTTATCCCCTCAATAATATTCCTTTCCCCTTATCACTACTACCTAACATAATTCCGGCGCGTTATTACATCGATATCACTCGTGATGCCTTCGTGCGTGGTACAGGATTTGGCGGAGTTTGGTTTGATTTACTCATGCTTGCAGCTTTGGGATTAATCTTTTTCAACGTATCACGCCGAGTTTTAAGCCGAATGCAATTAACAAATTAATCTCTCTGTATTTTCTGTGGTTTGATAAAAAGGAATTTTATGAAACTTATTCAGCGATTATTTGATAGTCCATTTTGGGCGTTAATGCGGAAAGAAATTAATCAAATTCTCCGCAATAAGCAATTAATTGTTTTGTTAGTTGTCCCGCCAACAGTCCAATTATTGCTGTATGGCTTCATCCTCAATCCTGACGTTCATAACTTACGATTAGGTGTCATTGACTATGCCAACGTCAGCGCTAGTCGGGAGTTAGTTTCAGCCATGACATCAAATCGAATTTTCACCTTGGAATCTGTACCAAGCAGTGAAAAAGCATTGAGTCGTCAGGTAGAAGAAGGAAAGCTAGATGTCGGGGTAATAATTCCTCCCGATTTTCCGCGTCAACTGGCACAAAAATCAGCAGAAATTCAAGTATTTATTGATGCAGTAAATGCTAATACAGCCGGAATTGCAGGAAATTATATGAATCAAATTATCCAGCAATATAATCTGCAATTAGCCCAAGGTAAAGTAAATCCCCCAGTTTCACCTGAAGTTGTATTTCTTTACAATCCTGGACTGACAAGTAGTTGGTTTTTTGTCCCAGGAGTTATGGGTTTAGTTTTAACATTAATTGGCACATTAGTATCAGCAATTACAGTTGTTCGGGAAAAAGATACCGGAACTTTAGAACAATTATTAATGACTCCGGCTGCTAACTGGCAAATATTGCTATCAAAAATTGTCCCTTTAGCATTTTTATTAATGGGAGATGTTTTATTAGCTATCACTTTAGCAACAGTAATATTTCATGTACCATTTCGAGGCAATTTCCTGCTATTTTTCGCTCTATCAAGTATGTATGTATTTGTCGGGATTAGCTTGGGTATTTTGTTAGCTACTGCGAGTAGTTCGCAACAACAGGTAGTTTTGACAGCTTTCTTTATTAATTTACCAATGGTACAAACTTCTGGAGCGATCGCACCCATTGAAGCCATGCCACCTTTGTTTCAAGTCCTATCCTTACTCAATCCCCTGCGCCATTATATTGCGATCGTTCGAGGTATTTTGCTCAAAGGTGTTGGCTTAGATGTACTGTGGATGAATGTTTTGGCTTTAGTCGCCTTTGCTGTTGTGTTATTAACTATTAGTATTAGTAAGTTTCGCAGTCAGTTAAGCTAAAACACATATCCTTAAAATTGCTTTGATATTGTCACTGTCGTGGATAAAGCTCTTTCACCAGAGTGATGAAAGAAAAATTGCAGCCAATTTGAAGAGGATGTTTGAAAAGTAGGTAGTTGAGTAAAAAAAGCTCTCAGGGCATAAGCTGTAGATACGTACATACAGCACCATTGAGAGCATGAGTAAAAGCCTACTCTAGTAACCTGACAATTCCTCAATTCGAGTTACAAGCGATCGTACTAGGCTCAGGCTGGAGAGTTTCACCGTCTCCAAGACGCTACACGATGGTGCAAAGCACCCGCCAAAGGCGATCGCAAAACTACATAATTCGGTAAAATTAGGTAAAGTAATTTTTGCGCTTGTTAAACAAAGGCATCAGCAAACCCATGCAACTGAAACTCAGTGCATCTCGACTTCCCTTCGCCCCCCTCTTGTTAATCGCCCCCTTTTTCCTATGGGGGACGGCAATGGTAGCCATGAAAGGAGTGATACCCCATACCACACCGCTATTCATGGCAGGTGTGCGTCTGATACCAGCAGGGATGTTAATTCTGATTGCAGCAGCATTCATGGGTAAACCTCAGCCGAAGGGTTGGGCTGCATGGCTGTGGATTGCCTTATTTGCCTTAGTAGATGGGACGCTGTTTCAAGGCTTTTTGGCAGAGGGATTAGTCAGAACTAGTGCAGGGTTAGGGTCTGTGATGATTGACTCGCAACCCTTGGCTGTTGCCTTGCTGTCGTTGTGGCTATTCCAAGAACACATTGGTTTTTGGGGATGGCTGGGGCTAGGCTTGGGAGTCACAGGCATTAGTTTAATTGGCTTACCTGATGAGTGGATTTTACATTTTTTCGACTCAGGCGCATATATTACAATCGGCAACTGGCAAGATTTGTTTGCTAGTGGCGAGTGGTTAATGCTGTTAGCGGCACTATCAATGGCAGTAGGAACAGTGTTGATTCGGTTTGTGTGCCGACATGCTGACCCTGTAAGCGCTACGGGATGGCACATGATTTTGGGCGGATTGCCACTATGGGGAATTTCATCAGTTGTTGAATCCCAGCAGTGGGAGAATCTGGGAGGATCTGATTTCATGGCTTTGGGTTATGCTACCGTATTTGGCAGTGCGATCGCTTATGGGTTATTCTTCTACTTTGCCTCTAGTGGCAGTCTCACGAGTCTCAGTTCTCTCACCTTCCTGACACCCGTCTTTGCGCTACTATTCGGCAATCTTTTCCTCTCAGAAGTCCTCAGTCGGTTGCAGTGGGTAGGAGTATTTCTCACTTTAATCAGCATCTATCTCATTAACCAACGTGATACTTTAGGAGGACAAAACGACAAAGTTACTGTCGGCGAGATAGCTAATATACAGCAACCAGTTTTAGAAACATCTGCTAAAAAATTGAACCCCATAAGCCTAGCAGTTAGAGAATCGGAACCAGAAATTTTACCCTAACTTGTTAAAATAATTCTTAGTTCGTAATTTGTAATTAGTAATTAAGTAGGGGGATGAGGGAGAAATCAATTAAAAATTAAAGAACTTCTGCCTCCTGCCTCCTTTTTCCCAATGCCTCATACCCAATTACCAATTCTCAATTAAAAATGACAGTTAACATTTGGTCGTTTAGAAGCTATTGTGGTATCGAAGATTTGAAAAGCACGTTCAGGTTGAAACTTGCAATATGAGGCTATGCCATTCCTCAATTCTGATATTTACCTGTTTTTCTTGCGTGGGTTTTTACCCAAATCGCTCAAGCGCAGCCACACCTAACCTAGCACCTGAAATTTTAGAACTTGCACAAGCTAGTTCGACAGTTACTGCTAGTCCGGCCGTTTTGAGATATGGTAGTCGAAATTTAGATGTGCAGAGACTACAAACCCAATTAAAGCAGTTGGGATACTACAGTGGCGTGGTAGATGGACAGTACAACACCAATACGGAAATCGCTGTATCTAAATTCCAGAAAGTAAAGGGTTTAAAATTAGATGGGATTGCTGGCCCGGCGACTCAGGAGAAACTGCAAGCAGCAATGGAGGCTAAAAAGCAGTTTGTCACCTCTCCAAAAGTTACCTCTACTGCTCCAACTTCTACAAAACCCAAACCAACCGAGAGAGGTTTTGTCTGGTGGTTACTATTTACCATTGGAGTTCTAGGATGTACTGGCGCACTTATTTATCTGCTGAGGTCGTTTCAAAAGGTCAAGCAAGTGCAAAAGTCCGAAATATCAAAGCCTAAAAGTTTGAGTGAAGCTAACAAAGACCCGATTACACCACCTTTACTAGAGACTGTCACTAGTTTACAAACAACTACACCACCACTTTCCTCACAATTACTGCTACCAGAAAAAACTTCCCGTCTTGCTAAACTCAATATTGTTGACGAATTAATTCAAGATTTACGCAGTTCTGACCCAACGAAGCGGCGCAAGGCTATTTGGGATTTGGGTCAGCAGGGAGATTCGCGGGCAATTCAGCATCTGGTTGACCTGATAATTGATGCTGATTCTCAAGAAAGCAGCTTAATTTTGGCAGCTTTGTCAGAAATTGGCATCCGCACACTCAAACCGATGAACCGTGCTTTAGCAATTTCCATCCAAGATGAAAGTCCACAAGTGCGGCAAAATGCGATCCGTGACCTGACGCGCGTTTATGACATGATGGGTCAAATGAGTCAGATGTTGCACCATGCACTAGAAGACCCAGATGCCGATGTGCAAGCAACAGCACGATATGCTTTAACTCAGATGAATCGAATACGTGGCTTGCCGGAACAACAGAATCTACAGGAAGACTCTGATAATGATTCACAACAATAGAGCAGGAGTCATTCGATTTGAGATTTGAGATTTGAGATTTTGGATTGAAGGAAAAATCTCAAATCTAAGTTGTGCTAGAAGCGAAGCAAAGGTGCGACCTAAAATCTAAAATTGGCAGTGTACCAAGCTGACAGCAGATTCAGCTTAAAAATATTTCAACTGGATTTGGATATTGGTATCTGGTCCTGCTACTAAAAATGCTGCTTCGCTAAATTTTGGCGCTCTTGTGCGAATTTCTGGGTTGCTGGAAAATCCAAAACCTTCGCTTGGTATACCAAAAATATTGCTATTGAGAGTGCGGTCATTATTTTGATCGTGGAAGACAGCAACGGCGTAACTACCTGCTTTCAAGTTATCAAAGGTAATTGGTAAAGGATTTTCAGTAATCTTGGTACACTGCTTTTGTAAGACGCGATCGCGATCGCTAGGAAATCCTACACTGCTAGCAAATATACTGGCACAGACTTGTCCTTCTTTATTCTTCAAGCCATCAATTTCCACGGTAAGTTTGCCGTTAAAATTTGCCTTGGCACTAAATGACCATGCCAAATTTCCCATAACTGCCAATAGCAGCATACTAACTCTTAAGCCTTTAAGCATAAAATTTTCACAAGGTAAAATGCGATCGGTAAATTATTGAAGGAGGCATGGGGCAGCGTTTCGACTACGCTCAACAAGCAGGCAGAAGGTTTTATTCACAAGGGATTCAGACCTGGGAGATCCACCAAATTTTTAATTTAGTGAGGGTCTTAAACCCTTGTTTTAGACACTTGTTTAAAAACCAGAAACTCAAATAACCTTAGTAGGAGTTTAAGAAACTATTGGCACATCTGTAAATATTTTTTAGTAAGGATTCAGGTGGCAGAGTATTGACAAGGGGGACACTTGAGGGGGAGTATCACAAATATGAACCAAAACCTGCCTCAAGATATAGACCGAG
>NZ_JBALEF010000075.1:0-7102 GCF_036918245.1 Nostoc sp. | reverse complement strand
TCGGAGACTTTTATCTATCTTGCGATGATTCGCATTATGGTGAGGCGTTTGGCATAAATTTTTACCGCTCACAACTTTTAAAACACCCTCTTAGATGTATGTTCTATTAGCCTGAATTGTAGTTAGCAGTTTCGAGGTTTCTTTGTTGCGGCGTTCTGCATTCTCAAAACGCAGCTCTTTTAGATATCCAGTTAATGCACTTTGAGCAATAGCCTGTGGTTCCCCATTGTTTAACGTATACCACAGCGAACCATTGTGACGATTGCAATAGATTTTGCAACTGCCAGCTTCATTGTGTAGCCCCAACTTCGGTTTATTGATTGAGGCAACCAACTGTTTAAGTAGTTCTTCTTGCCGCATCAAAGAAGCAAGTAAATACGATGTTTCTTGAGACATGATAAAGATTCTAGATAGCACTTCACAGTGCTTTGGCGTAGCCTTTAGTTCTAATGACGAAGTGTGAAATTGGCAATAAAATAGCGCTCTTGCTATTACAAAAGCGCTGGAAAACTTGGTGATTTGTATCAAGTGTAACTATTCTTCTGGGCTATTTCTCTGACGCAATAGCCTGAGAACTTCCTCTAAGCCTGCGTTTAAGTTTCTGAGGTCAGATTTCATTTCTCTAATGTCCGCTTTGACTTGCCGCATATCCGAAGCTAAACCAGTGGCCAGCGTCATTGTCTGAGCAATGGCAGTTTGAGACGTTCCAATGGTTCCTGCTTGAATTTTTAAGTTTGTAACATCTTGTGTCAGTTCATTGAGGCGTAGGTAAATATCGTCAAATCTAACATCGTCTGTCATCTTTTCTCCTTGCTGACATCCTCAACTACAATTTTAGCCATATCGCTGTGTCATCTCGTCATCTGTTGAGCGAGGCGTAGCTAAAAACAGTCGATGTGACCGAAAAGTAATTTTAGTCACGCCACCGCACCTGTTACGCTGCTATCAACTCCCGACGAACTTGTGGCATTTCTTCCACAGCCGTAACCTTGGAGAGCGCTACAATAGCCTCTTTTACGCTCCAATACTTCACACCATCCCCACACCGCCAGTAGTAAGTCTTCGGGTCATTTGACCATAACTCATCAGTGTTTCTGACCTTGAATAGTACACCCAAGAACTTACCATCAAGATATACGTTATGAGCAGTCTGAAGCTCAGTAGGCGACCGCATACTTGTGGAGTAGCGATGCCTGCGGCGGTAAACTACGCCTTGATTCTGGAATGTTGATTTTTTATAACCAGTTTTCAGACTTAGTTAGGTCATCGGACTTATCTCCGGCGATTTGAGCGTTACAAGGTTACTTCCGGCTACTCCGGTCTTAGCTCCGGCTACTTTTCCCGGTGGCACTTCAGTTTTGGTGCATTGAATTAGTTTGCAATCTCTTTAAATGCGTTTTGGGATAGACAGTTCGCTTTTCCTTACAATCATTGTGCAACTCTTAGTTGCAATTATCAACCCCTAATTGCACAATTAAGGTTGATTTCAGACACAGTAATTCAGCTAAGGTACAGCCAAATACTTGACATAAGGCAGTAATGACTTCTGGAGAAGCGTTTTTGACATCTGTATTTGTCTCCATTCTGTTCAAGTACTGGCGGGAAATATCTACTTCAAATTCAGTAAGCCTTTTGGATAAAGCCATTAACGGTATATCGCCCCGCAACTCACGCATTTTCTGCCCACGCGCATCTGTCCATCTAATAGACCCCACTTCACTAAGTGGTAACATTACGACCTCTGATTGTTCTTGACTTGCCATATTATGCAACTTTTAATTGACGAAAGCAATAGCTTACTGCAACTATTAGTAGCAAATAGTGAGCCAGTGTGATAGCCTATGTTCAAGAAAGCTAGTCTATTCGGTGTTGCTCATTAACAGTTAATTGTGAGGGATAATCAGCTAGTGGATAACGCTTTTTTTTATAACCCTTGGAACCCAATCAGCTAAACTTGACAAAGTTTTTGAATGTCGCAATATTCAAGCTTTGCCCTTGAATGTGCGTTCTTGGGTTATTTCTTCAGTTACCTCTGTACTTGCTCCTGGTGGAACGCTGTTGATGATTACTCGTGTTCGAGACACAGAAGCTGAACCGGATGGGCCACCTTGGCCATTATCTAACTCAGAATTAGCACAGTTTAAAGATTTAGGGTTATACCAAGTTGAGCAACTTGTGTTTTTAGAGTCTGGGCAAATTGACGTTAAACAAGTTCGGATTGAATATAGAAGACATAATTCTCTGAGCAAATAGTAATTAATGCTCGCCTTCTGCTGCTATTGAGAGATCAAGCAATTTGCAACTTTATGAACCCAAGTCATATATAGCTATCACCTATGAAATTATTCAAATACCCAATTAAGCTTGCTTCCTCTTGCTTTGCCATCTATGTTATCGCTTCTACGGCTGCGGTAATTGCTCAACCCAAACCTCCACAAAGCAATTCGGTAATAAAATTAACACCGACTCAATTAAAAGTTTTACGTTCACTAGGCTTAAAAATAGCATTACCAAGTTACGTACCCACAAATTTCCATGCCGACAAGGTAATAGTCTCGGCTGGGCGCGAAAATATTGACAGTTTGCGTTACTTAATTGTTTACCAAAATTTAAGTGCAGATAAATGCTTTGGGATTGAGTCAGTATCTGGGGGTATTGGCGACTTACCCTCTGGGTCGCGCAGTTACCCGATAAATTCTCCGATATTTGGAAAAAGCGCTTTGGAGCAAGGATTATACGGTAATGCCAAACAACCAACATTGCTATCGCAGTGGTGGGGAGAGCAAAATGGCCCCTTTTACAGATTTGTTGGTACGGGAGTAATGCCAGAATTGTCTAATTGCAGTAACGTTACTCCCCAAGAAGCAGTCAAAGTTTCACAGTCGATTCGATACTTGAATTAATCGATTATGGCTTTGCAGTCATTGGATTGACAGTAGTAAAGTAAATACATTTGTATTGATTAGGGTGTAACTTTTTCTTTAAACTGTAACAAGCAGAGAATGCAGGCACAATGGTTGCTGGGATAGTCATTGGCTCATTGGTTTTCGGATTACGCCCTTCGCGTTGGGAGTGATCGCATCGCTCGAATGAGCCAAACCCAATGAGCGTTACCTTATCCCCATTCGCTACAGCTTCGATAACTACTGACAAAAAAGCACTAATGACTTCCAATGCTTACTTTTTTGTGATGTTGGTCTTTGCTGCTACAGCATCTACTACTTCACATGAGTTCATAAATTCACTCCAGCATTGTAAAGTCAGGGTAGGAGCGATCGCAACTTCTAAAAATGCTAGAACTCACGCATTGACAAATAAAACTAACAATAACGTCCTGGCATGTACCTTGTTCAGGAAATTCCGGGTTGCTCCAGATTTCAGGCATCTGAATATTCTCATCTGCGGGTAAGATTGTAGAACTTTTCGTTGTTAGTGAAATACTTACGTTTAATGTGAATTAAATGTTGAAACCCCTGTAATTTCGTTGATAATTCTAAAAGCATAATTTTTGGCAATTCTCAAACCTTACAGGAGAAGAGACGTTTTTAATTTACATTAGGCATTACTTATAATTCCAGAGGCGTTACGCTTTATGTAAGGAAATAAACTTAGTTAAGATCCCAAAATGTCCTCACCACAAATCCAATCCTACGGTTGTAACAACTCTCTAGACCAGCCTTTATCCACTCTGCCGTCGTGGAAAATCAAACTGCTGTATGACGGCCAATGTCCCTTGTGTCTGCGTGAGGTTAACTTTTTGAAAAAGCGGGACGCCAGTCGAGGGCTGGTGGCGTTTGTAGATATTGCAGCTGATGACTACAATCCCCAAACACATGGCGGTGTTGACTATGAAACTGCAATGGGGCGTATTCATGCTGTGTTGCCAGACGGAACGCTAGTTAAAAATGTTGAGGTTTTCCATCGCATTTACGAAATTCTGGGGATGGGTTGGGTCTATGCTGCAACTTCCTTACCAGTTATCGGTGCTATTGCCGACTTCCTATATGGGATTTGGGCTGATTGGCGACTTTTTCTAACAGGACGACCAGATTTAGCGACTATTGTACGAGAGCGTTCTTCTCGACTTGCTTGCAAGACCCAAAGCCGTTGTCGCTTAATGGATGGAGATGACTAAGCTCAGTTTCACAATAAATGATGTCTTACTAAAACTGAAGTCACAGGTGAACAGGTGTAGCGCATCATTGAGGCGCTGCTGGAAGAAAAATCAGCAAAGGTAGCATGGCGTAAGTTTATTTTCGTTGCATTCGCTTCAGACATATCGTCAGTGATTCACCGAACTTAATACCAGTCCCCTCGCCAGATAATGGATTGTGGAACCCGTTGGCGTTTGCGAACGCGAACACGAATGATCAAAGCACCGTTGGCAGTAGTGTTTCTTCATAGAAGGGCTTTCAGAGCCTTAATCCAAAGTCTAGCTCAAAATATATTTGATCCGGTGAGTCCTCTGAATGTAGACGGGTTGACCACGTTCTCTTAACTAACTTTCCCCTTGGGCTGGGCATTTCCTAGTCTGGAAGTGCCATAAGCGAGCGATTTATCAAAGAAAAAATCAGCCTTTGAGCGAATCAAAACAATAGCTATCCCTGTCATTCAACCCTTGGATTACTTCTCTAACCTTTTAGGTTTTGATTGACATCAGATGTAGAATTTTAGTCGATTCAAGGGGAGTAGTAGTAAGCTGAAATTAGAGGCAGACTACTAAATTAGGGATTATCTCTAACCACAACTGATTCAGCACACTCAATTGAAATTGTGACTCGTGAAGGAGCAAGAACAGTGGAAGCTTTACTACAAAAAACTTGTGTTCCCTGTAGTGGTGATTCGCCGCCAGTAACTGAGACTGAAATTGCTGAACTTCAGCCTCAGATACCTAATTGGAAGATGATTGAGGAGAATGGTGAGTCACATCTACAGCGTGTCTACAACTTTCCTGATTTTCAGACAGCACTAGCCTTTACTCAACTAGTGGGTGAAGAGGCTGACAAACAAGGACATCACCCCGCTTTACTGACCGAATGGGGCAAGGTAACAGTTACTTGGTGGACACACGCGATTCAAGCACTGCATCGCAACGATTTCATTATGGCAGCTAAGACTGATGATATCGCTACTGGGTTTACTAACTAGAGCGGTGGGGCTTCAAATTGCTCAAAAAGCTTGGAACAGTTCTAGTATTTTTGCCTTGAGTGCTGAAATTGTCTGTTCTAAAGTCTCACTTGATTCCGTATTTGCTAGATGGGCATCACCTACATAAGACCTACCCTTTGAACAGCTAACCGCCTAAAAATTAAGTAACTTTCTGACATCTAAAAATTATATATTCCTTATGTAAATATGAAAAAATAGATTGCACATCTTTTAACTCTTCCTCACTCATTTTGTATATATGAATCTATTTGCCCCAGTGTGATAACTCAAGAATGATTGACTTTTGAGTGTTTTATTGAAAAGTTAAATCAAAAGCTTTTCCCAGAGATAAACCAAACCAATTTACTCGTTTATACTCGTCAAAAGGCTTAATTAGTAACTAGTCAACTATTGTTGGTGAAAGTTCACTAACTGGGGTACAAGTATCATTGGAACAGAAAACCAGGTTAAGCTTAAAAATCTTATCCTGTAAGGTTTTTATTGAAGATTGTAGTAACTGATGTTTCAAGTTCCCAAGTAGTTGCTTAACGAGAAAACCAGGTTTCAGCTTTGAAATAAATCTATATTATTAATGTAATAATGTTTAACCCGGTTTTCTGTTCCAATGGTACTAATACCCCGTAGTTTACGCTAAAATAACCATTCTCCGCAGCCGCTCAGGAAAGCAGAATATAACTAATGGCTAACCTCAACCTCATTTCAGAATATAAAAGCGTTGGTGGCAAACTCGGTTTCTACAGTCATCACTCCTCCACCTGTAACGCTGAAATGCGCTTTACCATCTATCAACCACTACAAGCAACTCAAAATCCTGTACCGATTCTCTATTTTCTCTCTGGATTAACTTGCACGGAAGAGAATTTTATGGCGAAGGCGGGAGGAGTGCAGCGCTTTGCCGCTGAGTACGGTTTGATATTGGTTGCACCAGATACCAGTCCGCGTAATACTGGCATTGCAGGTGAGGATGATGACTGGGACTTTGGCACTGGTGCAGGTTTTTATGTTGATGCTACAGAAGAACCGTGGCGTCAAAACTACCAAATGTATAGTTATATCGTCCAGGAATTACCTGCTTTAATTACTACAAATTTCCCCACCCAACCTGATAAACAAGGCATTTTCGGTCATTCGATGGGCGGACATGGGGCACTTGTCTGTGCAATGAGAAACCCAGAACTCTACAAATCAGTATCAGCCTTTGCACCTCTAGCTGCACCTATGCGTTGTCCTTGGGGTCAAAAGGCTTTCAGTGGTTATCTTGGCAGCAATCAAGAAAATTGGCGTGCTTATGATGCTAGTGAATTAGTCAAGCAAGTAGGTTATCACAGTTCAATTCTTATTGATCAAGGGACTTGTGATAAATTTTTAGCTAAACAATTACTGCCAGAGGTGTTTAAGCAAGTTTGTACAGATGTTAACCAGCCGCTAAACTTGCGTTACCAAGAAGGCTATGACCACAGTTATTATTTCATCGCCAGTTTTATTGAAGATCATATCCGCCACCATGCGATCGCTTTTAAAAAACTAGACCGGAAAATAGGAATTCAGATTTGACACTTTTCTTAAGTTTTATATTGTAGTTAAACAATGCAGTTATTTAATTTGCCAAATATGTATAATGCTATCCTCATTACTACTAGCAAGGGTTTTACCATCTCGGCTCAGAGCAAGCCCTAAAACAGAACTGGAACCATCTTGAAAGGTATGCAACGCCTTTAAAGTCTCTAAGCTCCACAGTTTAATACTGCCATCATAATTGCCGCAGATCAGAATTTTTCCATCGGGGCTGATCGAGGGCTATTTCATTCTAAATGTAGACACAATCTGGTATAATCCATAGGGCTATTTCATTCTAAATGTAGACACAATCTGGTATAATCCAGCGCAAATCATACCAGATTGTATTTACTACCGTGTCTGAAATCGAAATTAT
>NZ_JBALEF010000074.1:0-65682 GCF_036918245.1 Nostoc sp. | reverse complement strand
GTGGGCGCGGGTGGGCGCGGCTCAACCATCTTAAGGCTTCACTTTTAGCGATCGCCCTTAATTATACTCCGGCGAGAGTGACAAAAGAGGGTTAAGTTGACACCAATGGCGATCGTCCTAATCAAGAATGCTGCAAGATATCTATCAGTTTGAACGGACTTAGGCTATGAGCCTGAAACTTAAGTCTCAGGTTCCATATAGCAATGTCTACGACGGGCTATGACGCTCGTTCGCGCTGCCGTAGGCAAGACTCGCTAACGCTTCTCTACGAGACGCTACGCGAACGCTATCGGCGTCGCTCGTTTGTATGCAATACACTCTACCTCTCCCCAGCTTGTTCAATCAGAAGGTAATTCTGGGAAACCTTAATTTGTGAGAGCGAGAGGCTTTTGCCAGAAGGAACTAGAATTAGGAAACACCTAGCTGGGTTCTTCTGACTTTTGAAATTAGGAGTGCATGTGTGCCAAAATCCCCTAAATATTTGCTGATTGGATCAACCGAGAATTACAGCGGTAAATCTGCAACTGTTCTGGGTTTGTCTCATCAGCTACAGCAAAAAGGTCTGGATATTACCTACGGTAAACCACTCGGTACGTCTTTCAATTCGTCTAGTGGAACCGTAATTGAGGAAGATGTCCAGTTCATCGCTCTTAGCCTCAATTTGCCGGAAAACCGCGTTGCACCTACAATGCTGGCTTTAGATGAACCAAATGTGCAAAAGCGCTTGCAGGGGGAAGACAAAACCGATTATCAGCAGTCCCTAATACAGCAATATTTACATAAGTCTCAAGGAGATTTGGTGTTATTGGAGGGGCCTGGTGATTTGTCCGAAGGCAATTTGTTTGACTTGTCTTTACTGCAAATGGCTGAAGTATTGGATGCTGGTGTGCTGTTAGTAGCCCGCTATAAATCGTTGCTTTCGGTTGAGGCGCTATTGGCTGCAAAACAGCGTGTGGGCGATCGCTTAATTGGAGTTGTGATCAATGATATTCCTGTCACCCAACTAGAAGCTGTTGATACTCTTTTGCGCCCATTTTTGGAACAGCAGGGGATTCCAGTGCTAGCAATGCTGCCGAATAGCGATTTGCTCCGCAGCGTCAGTGTTGGCGAACTAGTCAAGCAGTTAAAGGCTGATGTTCTCTGCCGCAACGATCGCATGGATTTGTTGGTAGAAAGTCTGGCAATTGGAGCGATGAATGTCAATTCAGCTGTGAAATATTTCCGCAAACGCCAGAATATGGCAGTGGTGACAGGAGGCGATCGGGTGGAAATTCAGCAAGCGGCTTTGGAAACATCTACCCAATGTTTAATTCTCACCGGGCAACTACCACCCCCACCGTTTATTCTAAGTCGCGCTGAAGAACTAGAAATCCCCATTTTGTCTGTTGACTTAGACACCCTCACCACTGTAGAAATTGTTGACCGCACTTTTGGTCAAGTCCGTGTCCACGAGCCGATTAAGGTTCAGTATATTCGCCAGTTGATGTCCCAGCATTTTGACATTGACCGCTTATTATCCAAATTAGGTTTAACTCCGGCAGGGGCATTGTCTTAGATTCATCAACTCAAACTATTAAGAGCATCCATGCTCAGTTATCAGTTAGGAGGCTGTATTGCTGGTGATGGTACAGCTGGTTCGCCGTCACCTCCCAGGCGACGGCGTGCTGTTTCCTTCCGCCCCATAGCTGGGACATGCTTCGTTGCAGCAGCTAATCCAAAGACAGGCATATTTCCGTAAACCGCCTCATATCTTCCCGGTTCAATTAAATAGGTTTCGTGCCAAATACCGACACTGCCATCAGCACCAATAGCTTGATTAAACCTTTGCCAAGCTTTTAAATGTGCATCAGCTGGATTTCTAGCAAAACGCTCCAAATCCTCGAATGATCGCCAATACTGAATCAGTCCCACTCCTCGCCAGTAAACAAAAGTTTCTCCCCCTAAAAACCCTTTTTCAGGATTCTGATTAAGGCTTTGTAGCATAGGTGACATTGCCCTAGCTGTGGGAATCCATTTGGAAAAAGCGAATAATTTATTAATTCGCATCCCAATCAGAAACACAACAAAAGGTTCATCAATCTCGGCTGTAAATCGTCCTGGTATTACTTGAGGCATCTCTCACTCCTTGTTGGTTAAGTCAATATGCAATTAATTGCATATTAAGCATCTTTATGCAATTAGTTGCATAAGTCAAGTAGTGAATTAAAAATTATGGCATTAGCGCACGCAATATTAGCGGCTCTGGTTGAGGCATCCTGTAGTGGATATGATTTAGCAAAAAGATTCGATGGCTCTGTAGGCTTTTTCTGGTCAGCAAGTCACCAGCAGATTTATCGGGAGTTGTCGAAGCTAGAAGATCAAGGATGGATCAGTTCCGAGTCGATTCTTCAAGCCGGACGGCCAGATAAAAGGCTCTACAGCGTTACAGACTTGGGAGAACAGCACCTCAAAGAGTGGATTGCTCAACCCTGTGAACCCACACCGATTAAAGATGATTTACTAGTTAAAATTTTTGCTGGTCATATTGTTTCTAAGCAAATTATCTTGGCAGAGCTAGAACATCACCAAAAAGCCCATCAAAAAAAATTGTCTACGTATAAGGAGTTAGAACAACGTTACTTTCAGAATCCGCAAGAACTGCTAGAACCAGGCAAATTTCAGTATTTAACTCTCCTAAATGGCATTAGTTATGAAACACATTGGCTAGCCTGGTGTTACCAAGTAATGGAGTTACTGAACCAAAGAATCGAAAATTAGTCGCAATGTCTAACTTAAGTTTTCCTCGCATCTACACGCTCTTTGGTAAAATATCTGGGTCGTTTAGTCTGATTATCTCCATCTTTGAGCCAATCAACAGACCTTATTAACCTCGATACATTAGCCCAAGAACTAGCGACAATCCAGCAAACGGGTTCTAAAAGAATTGCCTTGCTGGGTTCTCGTCATGTCCCGATTACGCATCAGAATCTTATTGAAATGATGACTTATGCCCTAGTTTTATCGGGTAATCGAATCATCACTTCTGGTGCTACAGGTACAAATTCAGCTGCTATCAAGGGAGCAACCCGGGCTGATGCAAATTTGTTGACGGTGATTTTACCCCAAAGCCTGGAACGCCAGCCTTTAGAATCGCGCCAGCAACTAGAACAGGTAATGCATCTAGTCGAAAATCCCAGTAATGATAATCTGTCTCTGGCGGAAGCCAGTTACTTGTGCAATAAGGAGATTGTCTCCCGTTGCCAGCAACTAATCTGCTTTGCGTTTCACGACAGTCGCACCCTGTTGCAAACCTGTCAAGATGCAGAAGAACAAAGAAAAGTGGTGACGCTTTTCTACTTTGATTAGTCATTTGTCATTTGTCTTTTGTCATTTGTATTTGACTAATGACTGATGACTGATGACCCTTACGAGTTCGCCAGTCACTCATGGGGGAAACCCCCAAGACCGTGCTGGCTCACTGATGACTAATACCAACGACTAATAAGTAATGATAATTTTTTTGTACTCGATCGCTGCTGCTGCCGTTCTGATTTATGTGCCATTTTTGCTAGTAGCTTATGCCCGTGCGCGTATTGGGTATGAAATGTTTTCTACTCCTCGCGCCATGTTTGATAAATTGCCACCTTATGCCCAACGGGCTACTTGGGCACATCAAAACACCTTTGAAGCCTTTATGATATTTGCCGCAGCCGCATTGATGGCTTATGTAACTGGTGTAAATTCTTTTACAGCCCAAGTGGCTGCGATCGCCTTTGTGGTGGCCCGTTTCCTATACTCGATTTTTTATATTTTGAATATACCCCTTTTGCGATCGCTCATGTTTGCCATTGGCATCCTTGGCTCTGCTACTCTCTTTTTCTTGAGTATCATCCAAGCTACTAGTTAATTGGGGCATGGAGACTGGGGACTGGGGAAGAGTTTTCCCAATACCCAATCCAAAATCGTTCGACTGAGCGAAGTCGAAGTCCAAAATCTAAAATCCAAAATGTTTTATGGCTTCTACTTTTTCCTTTGACATTGTGAGCGACTTTGACCGACAAGAGTTGGTTAACGCTGTCGATCAAGTTGTACGAGACATCAAAGGTCGTTATGACCTCAAAGACACTCAAACTACTGTCGAGTTAGTCGAAGAAAGCATTAACGTTAGTACTGACAGCGAGTTTACCTTAGATTCTGTACACACCATTCTGCGAGAAAAAGCTGCCAAGCGTAACCTCTCCCAAAAAATCTTTGATTTTGGCAAGGTTGAATCAGCCAGTGGTAATCGCGTGCGTCAAGAAATCAAACTCAAAAAAGGCATCAGTCAGGAAATCGCCAAACAAATTTCCAAATTGATTCGGGACGAATTCAAAAAGGTACAAGCTTCAATTCAAGGGGATGCTGTGCGGGTTTCTGCCAAATCTAAAGATGACTTGCAAGTTGTCATGCAGCGGCTAAAACAAGAAGACTACCCAGTTGCTTTGCAATTTACAAATTATCGTTAAAAGATTTGCATGGTGGGCATTGCCTCTCCAAACTACGTTTTTGGGCAGAGGCGAGTAAATTCTCCGGTTCCCCTTCTCCCTACTGGGAGAAGGGGTTAGGGGATGAGGGCAACCCTAGAAGGCGTGCAAAACCCAACTTCTATGCACAACTGTGCGCCCCTACTATAATCAAGTCCTAGCACCAATACTTCTTTGAAATGCCAGACGCTCAGATAACTGCTTCATATAGTTCAACACCGCTGGATAGGGGCTGAGGTCTAGCTTCAGTATCATGGGAATATAATTCAGAACAGACCCCACTGCCACATCAGCAATAGTGAACTCATTACCATGTAAAAAAGGTTGCCTACTGAAAATTTCATTTAATGGAGTCAACAAGCGGGGCATTTCCCGTTCTCGATTCTCCTCTCCAAAAATCCCTGGAGCAAGGGTAGCATTAGCAAACAACACCCATTGGGAAAATACAGCACGTTCCTCTGGTGAAAGTGGAGTTTTACTGTACTTATCGGCAAGATACAGCAAAATTGCCCCAGATTCCCAAAGCTGAAAATCCCCATCAACAATTGCTGGGACTTTACCAAATGGGTTAATTGCCAAATATGCAGGCTGGAGATGTTCACCCGCCTGCATATCAAGCTTGACGAATTCGTAAGGAATTCCTAATTCCTCTAAATACCAGTGAACAATTGATGCTCGACTACGAGCGCCACCGTAAAGTTTTAGCATAATTACTTAAAGCACTTTGTGAGTGTGAGAATGCTGTTTAATATTGTCTTCTTTGGTGACAACTCTGGCGGCGTTTAACACCCGTTTCCGCTCAATGGAATATTTAAATTCAGTGTAGTTTGTACCTAAGGGAATTAGAGATTTTGCAGATTCACGACGCTTGTAGGTACGAGCTGCTGCAAATGCCCGTGGCACAAATTCCTCTCCAAACTGAGCCGACTCTGGGAAGCCATCTGGCAGCAGTTGTGAATCGCCATCTAGCAAAGATCCCAAAGTTGTGGCATGAGCCAGCTTATAGGATGTAGGAATGCCCTTTAAAAGCGCTTCCAAAGCCGCAGAGGGAATCGGTTCTATAACTTCGATTTGATAAACTTCTCCATCTTCTTTGACGAAGCAGGTTGCCAAGCCGATCACAATGTAATCATCGGTTGCTAAATCAGGGGCATTGGGATAGGAAATTGCAGTTGTCATCGGAAAATTTCTCAAAACTTAAAAATTGAATTTAGGGAATGGGGTATGGGGCACTTGTACTGAGCGAACGTGAGTACGTCTCGTAGAGAAGTATTGGGTATTAATTACTCTTCCCTTGCTTCCCCTGCTTGCTCATCCCCTCTTTAACGAACGGCTTGTTGGCATTCTACCAATTTGCTGCTCTCACTACTTGACCAAATAATTACTAATTCGTAATTCGTAATTCGTAATTTAAAGAGGGTTCAAGCCCCCATCATAATCTCTGCCAAAGGGTAGTCAACAAGACAGTGGAGGGTTCAAGTCCCCAAAGGAATTGCAACTACGAATTACTGTCTTCTCTAGGAGACGCTCCGCGAACGTAGCGGTAGCGAGTCCGCGTACCCACTCTTACAGAGAAGCAAGCTAGCAAGCAAGAGCGTCTGTCTGCGACACGCTGCGCGAACGTAGAGAGCGTCATTATCAATTACGAATTATGTTGACTAGTCTTTGAGATTAACGTCTGCTATTTCTGGAATTCATCTTCGGGATCAAGTATCTATGATTAGGTTTGAGGAGCAATTGTTTATTTAAGGGGTAGATTCCTACTAGTGTGAGTAGTTTAAATCTCAGTCTTAAGACGGCTTTAAAGTAACCATAAGTACCTTGAGAATAGACACAGTGGTAAAACCACCAGCGTTAAAAAACTAGACTTTTATTTAAAAAAGCAGGGATTTCAAGCAGGGAAAGATGAATATTCACTCATTTTTGGCTGACGATGACCAGCAAAGTAAACAATATAAGTATGTTCTAAATACTACAAACAAACTTCAAGAGCAGAGGAAAAACGATCGCAGCGAATCTACTTTCGAGGATAGCTACTTACGTTCTTGTGCTTTGAGGTTGGCCCAACAAGGAGATTATACTGAAGCGATCGCACTTTTAACCCAACTAATCTGCCGCCACCCCCACAATGCCGTTGATTACAACAACCGGGGGCTAATATATTTTCAAAGTGGCGAAAGGCAAAAAGCGCTTTCCGACTACAACGCCGCCCTTAAACTTAATCCCTATTTGGCTAGTGCTTATAACAATCGAGCAAATTACTACGCGGCTTGTGGAGAGTTAGCAGTAGCACTTGCCGACTACGATCGAGCGATTGATTTGAAACCTCACTATCTTCGGGCGTGGATTAACCGAGGCATTACCTGGCGTGATTTGGGGCAATACGAGGTGGCAATTGAGAATTTTGAGCTAGCACTGCTTTTCGGTCAACTAGAAGGTCATATCTGGGCTGAACGCGGCAGAACTTACCATCTTTGGGGCGACTGGAATTGTGCGATCGCTGATTATCGTCGCGCCCTTACTAAACTACCCTCTCTTGACAACAATAAGGATATTACTAGTTGTCGCTTGCGTTTACAACTCGAAAATCGGCTAGACGAGCTACTATCTCAATCAGCGTCCTAATTGGTAGATTAGTCCTTTTTGCAAATTCAAGATTCAAAAAGTAAATTCTTCATTTTGAATTTTGAATTTTGAATTTTTAATTGGAGCGTTCGCGCAGCGTCTCGTAGAGAAGCGACGCTGTATCGCTAATGACTAATAGATGATAACTACATAGCTATTCAAAAATTAGCTATTAACCATTATTTATTAGAAATAATATAAATTAACACCCGGTTTATACGTAGCCTGAATCACAATAAACCTCAATAATCCCAAATTCACCATTTGTCTTAGGGTAATGAGTCTGTTTGCTCATCTTCTCGGCGATCTTGATTCATCAACACGATCTGACGCTGGCTGGGATCGAATCGGTATCCTTGTCGTTGTCTAATAATTTTAGCTTCTTGCGGATCAAAGTTACGGCTAAATTCCGCCTGTAAACCATTGACATGTCCTTCCATCAGCTTGACTTCGGTACTCATTTCTCGCAATTTTTCTTGCTGTAACCAATGATAAGGCAAGAGTTGTGTTAAAGCAGATACTGCAACGGCTGTAATCACAAGATTAACTGCTATTTTGGCTGTGCTTTCTAGTGCCATCACTTGGTAAGAACGTTGACGAAGATGCCGCTTTGGTCGAGAAATGACCCGGCGTTTTTGTATAGGTTGTAACGGTGGTCTAGAGGGTTGAATCGCGTTCATGATGCTAAAAGATAACCTCGCTTAGTGAAGGGAAGCACTATCAAGAGTGCTGAGTTATGAGTGCTGAGTGAAATTTCCAACTCAGCAGTCAGCACTCGATACTCGGAGCTGAATTAGCACTCAGCACTCCTGAATGCTTGATTTAGCTGTCATATTACTTCATTTTTTTGAAATAGCTACAAGTGTCGCACTAGTTAAAAAATAACCTGGCTTACGTAAGTGCAAGGTTTCTAGGTACTTATGACATAAAGTCATAAAGTCTGGAAATTGCACCCCGTACTGCCAGGATTATTAGCTTTTTAACTGTGTCACATTGGAGCGTTATTTGTAAAGTTCTGTGGCTAATCGCCAAGCTAGAACTCCTGGGATCAAGGCTACAACTAGAGCGATGTAGACTTGAGTATCTGAGATGGAAGACAACTGAGCGATGTACAGAGTATCTAAAATAGGCATGGCTGAAAACCTCCTAATCTGAATAGATTTTGAACAGTTCGTTTACTACTTTTCCTTGTTTTGCGAGAATTGGGGAATATGTTGTTACAAGATGCAACAAAAGCAGTTATTGGTCAGTAGTCCTTATTTATTCTCCATTAAAAAAATTTATAAAAATTATGAATTTATATCTGGGTATCGACTTCGGCACATCTGGCGGACGCGGTGTGTTGATTGACGAGGAAGCCTCTTGTATTCAGACAGAGGTGCGATATCCCTTCCATGACTCACCAAATGCCGTTACGCCAAAAATTTGGCAGGAGGCTTTGTTTGCGTTGCTGGAACAAATACCTGACCAATTGCGGCGAGAAATTAAAGCGATCGCAATCAATGGGACTTCTTCCACCGTTTTGCTGGTCGATGCTGCTGGCAACCCTATAGATGCACCATTGCTGTATAACGATGCGCGGGGATCATCTGTGCTAGAGCATTTGAGGAGTATAGCACCCCCCAATCATACCGTGTTGAGTGCCACCTCCAGCCTAGCCAAACTTTTGTGGATGAGGCAATTACCGTCTTTTAGTGAAGCTAGATATTTCCTGCATCAAGCAGATTGGCTGGCGTTTCTGCTGCATGGACAGTTGGGTATTAGCGATTACCATAATGCTTTAAAGCTGGGTTATGACGTAGAAGAGTTGAAATACCCAGAATGGCAAGAATTGCTGCAAATACCAATTCAGCTACCCAAAGTTTTACCTCCTGGGACTCCGATTGCCGAATTGCGTCCTGAAATTGCGGGTAAGTTCGGTTTACGCAGTGATTGTTTGGTATGTGCTGGTACAACCGATAGTATTGCCGCTTTTCTCGCCAGTGGCGCAAAATTACCTGGTGAAGCCGTAACTTCCCTTGGTTCAACGTTGGTACTAAAGTTGTTAAGTCGTACCCGTGTAGAAGATGCCAGATATGGAATTTACAGCCATCGATTGGGTGATTTGTGGCTGACTGGTGGTGCTTCTAATACTGGGGGTGCAGTACTAAAGCAATTTTTCACAAACACTGAGTTAGCAAGCCTTAGCCGTGAGATTGATGCATCAAAAGCTAGCGAGTTAGATTATTATCCACTGTTGAAGGTAGGCGATCGCTTTCCGATTAACGATCCCAATCTACCCCCACGATTGAAACCACGCCCAGATAATCCAGTGGAATTTTTGCATGGTTTGTTAGAAAGCATTGCCCGCATAGAAGCACGAGGGTATGAATTATTACAAAAAATGGGATCAGACAAATTGAGCCGTGTTTATACCACTGGCGGTGGTGCGGCGAATGACACTTGGACTGCGATTAGGGCGCGTAATTTGCAGGTTTCTGTAGTAGCGTCAGTGTACACAGAAGCAGCTTACGGAACGGCGCTGTTGGCGATGGGAGGCGGAAGTAAGGGTGAACAAGAGTAATTGTGTAACAATCTTTTCGTAGGTATTTCGTAAATCAGTATCTATCCTAGTGACAATCTACATATCTCGGCCGATACTGTGATTATTAGATACCGGACTATAGATTCCAGGTTCATGATCTGGGCAGCTATTCGGGGATGGATGCTTCGCAGCAAGCGAATGTCATCCATTCCCTTTACTAATTATTGGTGTGAGTTCTGAGCAGATTAGGAGAAAAAGGTTTTTTAAAAAGGTTTGACCTGCGCGATCAAGATTATCATCTAGGGAAAAGGTGAGGCTGCGGACTCGGATTTGATCGCTTTTTATATCTAGTGGCTGTGTTAAATCTTTGGGGTATATCAAAAAAGCTTGCTTGCATTTTGTTGTGTTGGCGTAGCTGATCATTTGATAAATATCTGTATTTCCTCGCTGTTCAGGGGCTTTATACTTTGTATCCAAAACTGCTATTGTTTTACCAGTAGTAGCATCACACAGTAATATATCTATACTGAAGTGCCTATTCTGACTAATTTATATTAGATGTTGCTGTTTGAAAAAATAGCCTTGCGGCGTGTTTTTCTTAAGCCATTCTGCAACAAAAAGTTCATATAAATGTGCCATATCAACGAGAAAGGGTAGGGCTTTATAATTTCCCCTTTCATGACTGGGACTACTATTTTCTAAAAAGAATTGACATAGATTATGTAATAGTTCATAGTCTGGATTGAGGCGATTATACTGTCTGGCGATACAATCTTCTGCGCTACAAGGTTGCAGCGTTACTAATCCTTGTAGAGCGTGATAAGCTTTTCGTACTGTTGGCGATACTCTTTCTGAACATAAAGTGCTACGACCAATGATATAAAGTGTCCATACCAAAATTTGATTTTCTTTAATATCAGCCGTATGTTCTTCGTAATCGCATTTAAGTTTAACATTCCACGGCTTTTGAATTAGCTGTCGCATATCTAGCCTTCCCCGCACATAAGAAAGCTGCTGTGTTTTAGGCAAGTAAGTACGATATAATCCTTTGCGGCATCGCTCTAAAACTTTATGGGATAATATCTGAGCCAGATTATTATAAAAGTCCTCTAGAGATTCACAATCCATCAGCCCTTCGAGAAAGCGAAAACCTTTTAAATTGTAGGCATATTCCAGCATTCCGAAGAGGTTTTGGATAGGCACTTTCGGATTTATTTTTAGATGCAATTCAGGAGTGACAGGAATGTAACCTACCCATCCTTTAGCTTTGAGTTTCCAATGTTCTTTCGTTTTATAGTTAGGAAATTCTATATCTACTTGTATTTTGTATTTTTCACATAACTCGACTCCGGCTGAATCGGATATTTCATCACGCTGAAATGATTTATTTTCGTATTCTATAAGTTCAATAATTTTTGGTTGTGCTGGGTTTATATCCATAGTTTATTTTTTATTTCATCCCAGCGAAACTGATCTACTTTTTCTAGCTGGTTAAAAAAATATTCTTCTAAATATGGTTCAATTTCCATGCGCCATATATCTTCTATATCTTCACGTAGGTTGTCTGTTAAAAAGAATGAAATACCAATTTCGTAATTTTTATCTGCGATCGCCTGATTTAATTGCTCTAAAATGTTAATTAATCCTTCTACTGTAAAACCTCTTTTTTGATGATAACTTCGCAGCACCTCATAGTTTGTGCGAAGTTCAATAAATGCAAAGCGGCGGCGTAACGCATGATCTATATTGGCGATAGACCTATCTGCTGTGTTCATTGTACCAATAATGCGGATATTTTTTGGGATACGAAAGTTGTTACCGCCAGCTAGTGGAATTTCTCTATCTCTGTACTCAAGTAAGTACATTAATTCACCAAAAACTTGTGCGAGATTAGCACGGTTTATTTCATCGATAATTAGAACACAAGTATCTTCACGAGACTCAGCTTTTTTACAAAATTCTAAAAATCTTCCTGGAAGCAGTGGATATGCTAATATTCCATTTTGGCTTTGAGGACGAATGCCTTGAATGAAATCTTCATAAGAATATGCTGGATGAAATTGCACCAGTTCTGAGAAACCGTCACCACAACCGATTAAGTATTGAGCAAGTTTTTCAGCAATATAAGTTTTTCCTGTTCCCGGTGAACCATATAAAATTGCTTGACATTTACGATTAATTGTGCGTATCCAACATTCTAAGTCTGCTTGTATATAGCCAATATCTTGAGCAAAGTTATTTAAGCTATAATTAGGATTATTGGGATTTATATATTTACTAATAGATGGTATTAGTTCATTAGATACTGCTAGCCATAAAAAAGGGAGATAATCTTGAAACCATTGATTAAAATCATCAATTAAATCTTTCCAAGAAGCGTTTAATATTTCATCTTTTTTCCAAAACAAGCTATTATCATCTACAAAGCACCAAACATGAAATACACGTATATTTTTCGCAACTATTTTGGACATTATTAGAGGGTTAATACCTTCAATAGCTTGGGCTAAAATTTCACCTATTTCATATATAAATTCTATTCTTATACCTAGCTATGTCATTTCTATATATAAAGTTGAAAATATATCTAAATACCTGTATAAGCGAGGCGTATTATAATAACTGAACGGTTCTTTTTTTACTTTTATTACTCCATGAAACTTATTACAAGCAATTTTGTTTGGTATTTGCTGATGTATTAAATTACAAAAATCATTAAATGGTTGTTCTACTTTTTCCCTAAAATCTTTGTGTTCTTGAGAGTTGTAAATATTATTACAGCTATTAAAATATGTTTCTTGGTAGTTTTTCATCAGTTCAAAAGAATTGAAATCAAAGAATTTATTTGATTTTTGGCTAATATCCATTATTTTGCATTTAAAAGATAATGTTTTCTCTTAACTCGCTACTATATCACTTGATGCTGCTGCCAAATTTACAACTGCTGCTAAAGCAGCTATATAGCCTGCTGTCGCTAAGGTAACAGGTGTATTGAGGCGATCACAACAAACTTTCACTGGGCATATTAAGCGATCGCAGTGATGGTAAAAGAACGCCAAATTGGGGGTTGAAAGTAACCGGATGCTGCGGCGCTACAGTGTAGAAGCTAATGACAGCAAGCGTAACACGGAGACAAAAAAGTGCAAATCACCAAGCGTAATATTGAATTAAGAGTAGATGGCAGCTTAATGCGTGTTTATGTTGCAGCTCCCAAAGCAGCAGGAAAATACCCTGGTATTGTCTTCTACAGTGATATTTATCAGTTAGGTGATCCAATGATTCGTCTAGCTAACTACTTAGCAGGATACGGCTATGTAGTAGCAGCCCCAGAAATTTTTCACCGAATTGAGCCAGTTGGTTTAGTAATTGAGCCAGACGATATTGGAAGGATGCGCGGTAATGACGATGCGCGTCGAACCTCCGTAGCTGATTATGATGCCGATTGCCTTGCTGTGATTGAATTTCTGAAAGGAGAGAGTGCGGTTTCTCCAAATCAAATAGGCACTCTAGGATTTTGTATTGGTGGACATTTAGCTTTCCGCGCCGCATTTCAAAGCGAAATTCGGGCTTGTGTCTGCTGTTACCCTACTGGTATTCCCAGTGGTAAACTGGGTAAAGAGGTAGCTGATACAATCCAGAGGGTAAGTGAAATCAAAGGCGAGATGCTAATGGTATTTGGTACTCTTGACCCTCATATACCAGAGAGCGATCGCCAAACCATAATAAAAGCAATTGAGAATGCTAACATACCTCACCAAGTTTTCTTGTATGAAGCAGAACATACATTCATGCGCGACGGTGGTTATCGTTATGATTCTAGTGCTACCACCGCAGCTTGGTCTGAAATAGTAACTTTCTTAGGGCGCATATTTGCAGACTGAAAACTCCTATTATTGCTTTCTTTATTTGAAAGTTAGTAGTCCGTTAATTTTGAGTTGTCTGCAATGCCAACAAACCAGCACCATAAGCAGGTTCATACCTTGGAAATATCACGTTTACTTCAGGAAACTTCTTAACAATTGATGCTGTAAATCTTTCATGGATCTTGCATCTACCGTGCCACACACTTCCTGTTGTGACTACTTCTAAAACTGAGTCAGCACTAAAAATTGCACCAATTACTGTAGATGTAGCTTTCACCAATTCTTTTACAACATCATCAATGATGATATTCGCTACTATATCACCTGATGCTGCTGCAAAATCTACAACTGGTGCTAAAGCAGCTATCTGTTTAACTTCCAATCCTCGCCGATATATTACTCCTATTAAATCTTCTATATTTTCCAAACCAAGATGCTGTTTAAAAGCTTCTAACAAACTTGTTGACATCTCACGTCCATCATAAGATTTTAATGCTGCATTCATACCTGCGATCGCAATTTTATAGGCACTACCTTCATCTCCTAAAATATACCCCCAGCCGCCGACTCGCTTGGTATGTCCCTGATGATTTCGCCCAAAAATTATCGAACCCGTACCTGCTGCAACCACAATTCCTACAGGCTGACCAATTCCACCAACTAAAGCAATTAAAGCATCGTTACAAATTACAATATTCGCTGGCTGTAATGCCCAAGTAATAGGCAATTTGTTATTCTGTAACTCTTTAACTAAACCTTTTACTACTTCGATATCTGCTGTACGACCTACACCCGCTAAACCCAGACATATTGCATCAATATTCACAGTATTTGTAATTATTGCTGCCTCAATCGCATTGTGAATTGCAGATTGAATAGATTGTAGAGTGGCTTCAATACCTATACTCTGATAATTAGATGGCCCTGCTTCACCACGACCTAGTAGTTGATGCAAATCATTCATTAGTATACAAACAGTCTTGCTACCGCCGCCATCTATTCCCAAAATATAACTCATGAGCGGTAATAATATTAATTATTCTGACGCTTTGTTTCTTCTTTTAAAGGTATAAAAAATAGAGCAATCATCCCAGGAATAGTTAGGAAACAAACCAAGATAAAAAATAATGGATAGCCAAATACTTTTTGCAGATAACCGCTAATTAAGCCTGGTAACATCATGCCTAAAGCCATAATCCCAGTAGATATGGCAAAATGAGAAGTTTTATATTCGCCTTGGCAAATATACATTAAATAAACACTAAAAGCTGTAAATCCAAAACCATATCCGAATTGCTCTAAGGAAACCAAAGGATACACTAATGTCAACGAAGGTTTCGTGTAAGCCATATACACATAAAATACATCAGGTAAATTCAAAGCTAAAGCCATAGGAAACAGGCACTTTTTTAATCCATATTTAGAAATTAGCAAGCCTCCTAAAATTCCTCCAAAAATCAGGGATATTACCCCAAATGTCCCGTAGACTAACCCGACATCTGATGTTGATAGCCCTAAGCCCCCTACTTCTAGTTTGTCCAATAAAAATAAAGAGGCTATCTTCACAAGCATTGCTTCACCAAGTCTGTATAGTAATATAAATGCTAAAATATTTATAATTTTATCCTGAGTAAAATATGAGCTAATGATTGGCCAAAAAGGTATATTTTCCTTAGCTTGTATTTGTCGTTGATTGTCTGATTCAGGTAAAGGTAAAATTAGGCGATGCGAAATAAACAAAATTGCTAAAATTAAAGATGAAAAGCCAATAGCTATAGTCCAGCTTAAAGGAATATTATTGAGAGATACTTCAAGCTGACCTGCTAAGACTACTAATATTCCAGAGCCAAAAATGACAGCCATTCTATAAAATAGTGAGCGAATGCCAACAAAAAAGGCTTGTTGTTCTGGAGATAAAGCCAGTAGATAAAAGCCATCTGTAGCAATGTCATAAGTTGCAGAAATAAATGCTCCTATTGTTAATGTTGCAAGTGAGATAAAAAAGAAATTTGGCAGTTGTAAGGATAAGGCTATCAAACCCAAACAAGCGAACATGGCAAATTGGGTATAAAGTATCCATTTACGTTTGGTAGAGTAAATATCAACGATTGGGGCCCAAAACATTTTGATGACCCAAGGTAGATAGAGAAAACTTGTCCATAAAGCGATTTGAGTATTATCTATTCCCAGCTTTTTGTAAAAGATTACGGAAACTGTGTTGATGATGACGTAAGGAATGCCGCAGGCAAAATATAGCGTGGGTATGTATGTCCAGGGGGAACGGCTGGTGGTTTGAGGTTTCATATTTGCCTCTAATTCTCAATGCTATTAAAATTAGCATCCAATAGGACACCAATAGGATAAATTATCTGTAATTTCCCCTTCAGAAAGGCGGATTCCTACACCTCCAGGTATAAACTTATCGCTACCATCGTTATATAGCCATGCTCCCCAAACCTGAGTCATTGACTTGCCATCAATTTCTAGTTTAGGAAACTCTAATAACTCTTGATACACATAATTCTGTTGTGTATACCAAGGGTCATTATTACTACTACGCACAGAGATATTTCCTAAACTAACTGCAAATCCTCCTTCACCTTCTCTTCCTAAAATAGGTTTGGCAAAGTATGAATTACCTATTGCTGTTGCACTCAGTGATGTTTTAGGGAAATATTCCCAGACTGTCCCAGCATCTTTGTCAGAAAAAAAGTCATATCCCAAATCTGTAATTAGGGCAAATACACTCTTTGGTTGCAGTGCAAAAGCAGAACCAAAGTTCACAATCACAATTTTATTCTCAAAAATTAGTTGCTCTAGAGCCGGCCATAATCTTTCACCTTTTTCATCAGTATCATGGATTAGCCATTCCACCGGATACCACATAAAGAGTATATCTATTGGTTTTTGTGTTCTCCGGTCAAATAGATACTCACCATCTTTGATGCCAAGGTATTCTAAGGGTAAAATGGCACTTTTAGATTCCAAATAATTGCTTAACCATCGCATAGTACCTAAATCTTCGGCATTGTTCAAAGCTGTAAATGCTACGCGACAATCTGTAACTGGTTTACCCAAAATTAATGCGGCTCTATTGACATGTTGATTGAGTGTTATTTTTAAAATTTTTTGAGCATCTAAATCTGGTTCTTGCAATCCAAAATGTTTGGCGACTTTTTTATTGCCGTCTGTACACTCAAACCAAAAGCTAGGAGTTTGGGGATTAGTTTCTACTACTTTTTTTATCCCCGTTTCTTGATTCCAGCACCAATCAAGACGCATACAAAATGGTGCGATAAAGTCATATTTAACTAACTTAATTGTAGCTTCAGGAAATCCATAATAAAGTAGTGTATCTTCATCAAGAGTACGAATAATTTTCCACGTTTGGGTTAAAATACTACCGACTAATTCCGATGCTTGCTGGATTTCTTGTATGGTCTGCGGTAAAACTTGATGGCAATAATAAAGAGCGTAAGGTGTTTCTTGGTCAGTTAAAGGTATACCTGTTCCTTCTTCAATCGGAGCAAAGTTGTACCAACCCATTTTCATCGACTGAAATAGACGCTTTCGTTGAGGACTGTTGAAAATATTCATAACTCTCTTATCCACCCGCATGACCACCGCGACCAAAACTACCAAAACCACTACGACCGTTGGAAGAACCGCTGGAAGTCCCGACCTCCGATGAATTACCATAACCGGATCTTCTAATGCTACTACCACCAGAGTAACCACTTGATCTGCCGCTACTATTAGATGAGGGAGAACAGTTATTGGCTTGTTGGTTTGGCGACGTTGTGGAGCTGCAATCTGACTGTCTTGCTTCTGGGGTTGTCGCACAAGAAGCAAGTAGCGATACAGTCATAACTAACACGATGAGTTGAAATAAACCTGGTTTCAATTTCATGAGTCTTTCTGAGCGAATATACAGATGTCAGCTACGGAGTTTATTCAAGATAACTACAAGGGTCAAAAATAGATTTCGCATTTTCAGATTTTTTAAGGGATATATCCACGATTTCGAGAATTGCTAAACAAACCCTCTCCAACCCTGTGGCAAAATTTATTAGAGTCCTTCCATAGTTAGTTTGCCCCGCATGACCGCAACTATTCCCAATCTCCCCAGTCTCTACGACCCTTTTTCCACTGAAGCCAAGTGGCAAAAATTCTGGGAAGACAACCAAGTTTACAAAGCTGACCCCAACAAAGGCGGCGAACCTTACTGCATCGTCATTCCGCCGCCGAATGTCACCGGTAGCTTACACATGGGTCACGCTTTTGAAAGTGCTTTAATTGATACCCTCGTGCGCTACCACCGGATGCAGGGGCGCAATACCCTGTGGCTACCCGGAACTGACCACGCCAGCATTGCTGTCCATAGTATGCTGGAAAAGCAACTCAAGACAGAGGGTAAGACTCGCTACGAATTGGGGCGCGAGAAGTTCCTAGAACGCGCTTGGGAATGGAAGGCGGAGTCTGAGGGAACTATTCTGAATCAGCTACGACGCTTGGGTGTCTCGGTGGACTGGTCACGGGAAAGGTTTACCCTGGATGAGGGTTTATCTAAAGCTGTTGTCGAGGCATTTACTCGCCTCTACGAGGAAGACTTAATTTATCGTGGTGAATATTTAGTTAACTGGTGTCCTGCTTCTCAGTCGGCTGTGTCTGATGTGGAAGTAGAAAATCAAGAGGTGAATGGAAATCTCTGGCACTTGCGCTATCCCCTCACGGATGGTTCCGGTTTTGTAGAGGTGGCGACAACTCGACCAGAAACGATGCTAGGCGATACGGCTGTAGCAGTTAATCCCAATGACGATCGCTACAAACATCTCATCGGCAAAACTGTAACTCTGCCAATTCTACAACGAGAAATTCCGATCATTGGCGATGAATTCGTTGATCCCACTTTCGGCACGGGTTGCGTGAAAATAACTCCCGCCCATGACCCGAACGATTTTGACATGGGTAAGCGTCATAATCTGCCGTTGATCAACATTATGAATAAAGACGGCACTCTCAACGCCAACGCTGGGGAGTTTCAAGGACAAGACCGCTTTGTTGCTAGAAAAAATGTGGTTTCTCGCCTAGAAGCAGATGGCTTTCTGGTGAAGATAGAAGATTATAAGCATACCGTTCCCTACAGCGATCGCGGTAAAGTACCCATTGAACCTCTCCTCTCGACTCAGTGGTTTGTCAAAATTCGCCCCCTAGCTGACAAAACTCTCGAATTCCTCGACCAGCAAAATTCTCCAGAGTTTGTCCCCCAACGCTGGACAAAGGTCTATCGTGATTGGCTAGTAAAACTCAATGATTGGTGTATCTCTCGCCAATTGTGGTGGGGACACCAAATTCCGGCTTGGTACGCTGTCAGTGAAACGAATGGGCAAATTACCGATAACACGCCGTTTGTGGTGGCGAAATCGGAAACTGAAGCTTGGGAGAAAGCTAAGGCGCAATTTGGCGAAAATGTCAAGCTCGAACAAGACCCAGATGTGCTAGATACTTGGTTTTCTTCTGGACTCTGGCCATTTTCGACTTTGGGCTGGCCAGAACAAACTCAGGATTTAGCAACTTACTACCCGACTACCACTTTGGTGACAGGCTTTGACATCATCTTTTTCTGGGTTGCCAGAATGACCATGATGGCTGGGCATTTTACGCAGCAAATGCCTTTCCAAACAGTTTACATCCACGGCTTGGTGCTGGATGAAAAAGGTCAGAAGATGTCAAAGACCAAAGGTAATGGCATTGACCCGCTGTTATTAATTGACAAATATGGTACTGATGCCCTGCGCTATACCCTAATTAGGGAAGTGGCTGGTGCAGGTCAAGATATCCGGTTGGAGTACGATCGCAAAAAGGATGAATCAGCATCGGTGGAGGCATCCCGCAACTTTACTAACAAGTTGTGGAATGCTGCCCGGTTTGTGATGATGAATTTGGATGGACAAACGCCGCAACAATTGGGGAACCCAGTAGCTATAGAATTGAGCGATCGCTGGATTATCTCGCGGTATCATCAAGTTGTCAAACAAACCACCAATTACATCGATAATTACGGTTTAGGCGAAGCAGCTAAGGGATTGTATGAATTCATTTGGGGTGATTTTTGCGACCAGTATATTGAACTGGTGAAATCTAGGCTGCAAACAGGTGCAGATCCCGCATCAAGGCGGGTAGCAGAGCAAACCCTCGCCTACGTGCTGGAAGGAATTTTGAAACTGCTTCATCCCTTTATGCCACATATTACCGAGGAAATTTGGCAAACTCTTACCCAACAATCAGCAGATTTACCACAAACTTTAGCATTACAAATCTATCCTCAGATAGATGCAAATCTAGTTGATAGAGCTTTAAAAGAACAGTTTGAATTGCTGATTGGTGCTATCCGCACAATTCGGAATTTGCGAGCTGAAGCGGATATTAAACCAGGCGTAAAAGTGACGGCGAATTTACAAACTGAAAGTCAGAAAGAGCGGGAAATTCTTACTGCTGGACAGTCTTATATTAAAGATTTGGCAAAGGTTGAGACTTTAACCATTACTGACAAACAACAAAACCAAACTGTTGCTATTAAAAGACCTCAAAGGGGTTTGAAGACAATTGGCTTAATTATTGTAGCGATTGTATTTGGTAGATTGGGTTTAGCTGTGGGGTATGCCATTGATGACACTCCCCTCGTCGGAACTTTCTTTGAACTAGTTGGTTTTGGTTACACAGCGTGGTTTGTTAGCCAAAATTTACTAACTGCTCAAGCGAGACTTAGGTTATGGAGACGCTTTTTCCCGCAGAGAGAATTAGAACAACCACAAAAACCAGAAAATGCGATCGCAGGTGTAATTGGTACAATACAAGTGCTAATTCCTCTAAGCGGTGTAGTAGATATTGAAGCTGTGCGTGCCAAGCTAGAGAAAAGCTTGAGTAAAGCTGAAGCAGAAGTTCAGTCCTTGAGTACCAGATTAAACAATCCTAGCTTTGTGGATAAAGCTAGAGCCGATGTAGTACAAGGGGCGCGGGAAGCCTTAGCAGAAGCAGAGAAACAAGCTGAAATTTTGCGCGATCGCCTTAAGGGGTTAATGTAGGCATCGCCTGCGTGGCTTAGGATAACTGTAATGGGTAATGGGAGTGTTAATAATTCACAATTACCCATTACCAATTAACAAGATCCAAATATCCATTCTGGCACTTATTTTTTTATTAAATTTTTTTTGAATTTTGAATTTTGAATTGGAGCGAAGCGACCCTCATGCTATATCTAGCCCAGGTGCGTAAAAACGATTTTTTAGACCAGCACCAGTTACGCTTATTGGCGCGTCAAGAAGCTGATAACTTGTGGGCGATAATTCCCGAAGAAGCTTTCATTCTGCTGGGAAAGGGAAAGATCATGAGTGAGAACTTGCTTGTTCTAGTTGAACTTTCTCCTACAGGCGATATTCAAAGAATAGAAGACGCCACTAACTGGGTACTGCATCTGGTAGAAAACTACCTCACCATCGGCATTACCCCAGAATTTTTGCAGCATGAGGCCGAGCGAGCAGAACATTGGCGACAATCCCTGACGTTGCAAAACCAAGACTTAGCAAGGCGTTCTTTAGAGTTGGAAGCCAGACGCGAACAAATTCAAGCCTTAGAAGAAAGCCTCAAACGCGAGAAAAACGGTTATTCCCAAGAGGAAAGTTAAAAGTTTGTAGTTGTGTTGCACTCAAATGTGTATTTTTGAGAGATTACCCAGCAAGAGTTGATCTGTCTCTTACTGGGTAATCTCTCGATGCTTGCGATAGTTAACTTTCGTTAGGCAATGACAGTAATATTTGCACTACTAAGCACTACGTGATTGGAGAACTGGGCAATTTGAACTTGTGCAGCCTTACCAATCCCATCTGCATCAAAGAAAAGATTACCCGTAGTTTGATCATAGATAAAGCGATCGCTTCCTGCGATCGCACTGGTACCAAGTCGAAACAAGCCCGAATCGAGCGTAGTATTTTGAGATTGAACCAGTCCAAATTCAGCCTTGGAAATCAAGATAGTATCCTCTCCAAGAGTAAAATCAGCGATCGTATCATACCCTCCAGTACGGCTACCAGTTAGGTTGAAGCTATCTTGTCCAGTTCCACCAGTCAATACATCTCGACCAACTCCACCAGCGATTAAATCGTCACCTGCACCACCGAACAAGGTGTCATTGCCTGAGTTACCAAAGAGGCTATCATTGCCATCTCCTCCTGTTAACGTGTTAGCAGCATTATTTCCCATCAGGATGTTATTGAGGATGTTACCAGTACCATTGATTGTCCCGGTTCCAGTCAGAGTCAAATTCTCCAGGTTATTTCCCAACACCCAATTCACCGAAGAATTGACAAAATCTATGCCTGCATCTAAGTCTTCAATAATACTATCGTTCAGGTTGTCTACAGTGTAAATATCATTGCCGACTCCACCATCAAGACTGTCAGTCCCTGCACCTCCATTCAAGGTGTCATCGCCTGCACCGCCTAACAAGGTGTCATTACCTGAGTTACCAAAGAGGCTATCATTGCCATCTCCTCCGCTCAAAATGTTAGCGCCAGTATTTCCAATCAGGATGTTATTAAGACTATTACCAGTACCATTGATTGCTTTGCTTCCAGTCAGGGTCAAGTTCTCCAGGTTATCTGCCAACACACAACTCACCGAAGACTTAACTAAATCTGTGCCTGCATTTAAGCCTTCGCTAATAACATCGTTCACGTTATCTACAATGTAAATGTCATTGCCGGCTCCACCAACAAGGCTATCAGATCCTAAACCTCCATCCAAGGTGTCATCACCTGCACCGCCAAACAAGGTGTCATTGCCTGCACCACCAATTAGGCTATCATTGCCATCTTCTCCGTTCAAGATGTTAGCGCCAGTATTTCCAATCAAGATGTTCTTAAGGCTGTTACCAGTACCATTAATTGCCCCACTTCCAGTCAGGGTCAAGTTCTCCAGGTTATTTCCCAACACCCAATTCACTGAAGACTTAACTAAATCTGTACCTGCATTTAAGCCTTCGATAATACTATCGTTCAGGTTGTCTACGATGTAAGTGTCATTACCCATTCCACCATTGAGACTATCAGCTCCCAAACCTCCATCTAAGGTATCATTGCCTGCACCACCCAACAAGGTGTCATTGCCTGAATCACCAAAGAGGTTATCGTTGCCATTTTCTCCACTCAAAATGTTAGCGCCAGTATTGCCAATCAAGATGTTCTTAAGGCTGTTACCAGTACCATTGATTGCCCCACTTCCAGTCAGGGTCAAGTTCTCCAGGTTATTTCCCAACACCCAACTCACCGAAGACTTAACTAAATCTGTGCCTGCATTTAAGCCTTCAGTAATCGAATCGCTCAGGTTGTCTACGATGTAAGTATCATTGCTTTTACCACCGATGAGACTGTCAGCTCCTGCACCACCATCTAAGGAATCATTTCCATCACCGCCATCAAGAGTGTCGTTATCACCTAGTCCTTGGAGCGTGTCATTGCCCTGTAATCCTGAGATGATATCCATATTCATCGTACCAGTCAGGGTGTCTGCACCTGAAGTGCCATTAATCGGAGGAGTGATTTGATTAATAGTCAAGTTGACAGTAGCAGTACTACTGCCTCCATGCCCATCACTTATGGTGTAAGTAAAGCCGTCAGAGCCATAATAGTTTTGGCCAGGCGTATAAGTGTAAGTACCGTTGTTGTTGTTAACTAAGCTTCCTTGGCTAGGTTGGGTGAAGCCAGTAATGCTCAATACGTCACTAACATCGACATCTATATCATTGCTTAACAGAGTAGTAGCGCTAATAATAACAGGTGTGTTTTTGTTTGTGGTGAAGCTGTCGTTAACGGCAACAGGAGCATCATTCACTACCGTAATATTAATATTCCGAGTAACAGCAGTACTATTAGCTGTACCATCATTAACTAGAAAGCTGACGGTACGAGGTGTAGTACTGGGGTTATCACTGCTGTTGGTATAAGTAATGGAACGCAGTGCAGTTTGATAATTAGCAACGGTGGCACTGCCAGTTAAGGTTAGAACGCCTGTACTGCTGTTGTAGCTGCCGGTAATCCCATTTTGGTTGATGAAGGCGAGAGTATCTTGAGCAGAGACAAAACCACTGGTAATGCTGACGGTGGCACTAGCCAGGTTGGCGGAGTCTACGTCGCTAATGGTGATACCTGAGTCGATAGCTGTAGTGGCGTTCTCAGTGTATGTCAGGGCAGAGTTGGTGACAGTAGCAACAGGTGCATCATTTACTGCCGTAATATTAATATTGCGGGTAACGGCACTACTATTAGCAGTCCCATCATTAACTAGAAAGCTGACGGTACGAGGTGTAGTGCTGGGGTTATCACTGCTGTTGGTATAAATAATGGAACGCAGTGCAGTTTGATAATTTGCAACAGTGGAACTGCCGGTTAAGGTTAAGACTCCTGTACTGCTGTTGTAGCTACCGATAATCCCATTTTGGTTGGTGAAGGCGAGGATGTCTTCAGCAGAGGTGAAACCACTGGTAATGCTGACAGTGGCACTAGCTAGGTTGGGGGAGTCTAAGTCGCTAACGGTGATACCTGAGTCTATTGCTGTAGTGGTGTTTTCAGTATATGCCAGGGCAGAACTGGTGGCAGTAGCAACAGGTGCATCATTTATTGCCGTAATATTAATATTGCGGGTAACGGCACTACTATTAGCAGTCCCATCATTAACTAGAAAGCTGACGGTACGAGGTGTAGTGCTGGGGTTATCACTGCTGTTGGTATAAATAATGGAACGCAGTGCAGTTTGATAATTTGCAACAGTGGAACTGCCGGTTAAGGTTAAGACTCCTGTACTGCTGTTGTAGCTACCGATAATCCCATTTTGGTTGGTGAAGGCGAGGATGTCTTCAGCAGAGGTGAAACCACTGGTAATGCTGACAGTGGCACTAGCTAGGTTGGGGGAGTCTAAGTCGCTAACGGTGATACCTGAGTCTATTGCTGTAGTGGTGTTTTCAGTATATGCCAAGGCAGAACTGGTGGCAGTAGCAACAGGGGCATCATTTATTGCCGTAATATTAATATCGCGGGTAATGGCAGTACTATTAGCAGCCCCATCATTAACTATAAAGCTGATGGTACGAGGTGTGAGACTAGGGTTATCACTGCTGTTGGTATAAGTAATGGAACGTAGTGCGGTTTGATAATTTGCAACGGTGGAACTGCCAGTTAAGGTTAAGACACCTGTGCTGCTGTTGTAGCTGCCAGTAATCCCATTTTGGTTGATGAAAGCAAGGCTATCTTGACCAAAAACGAAACCACTGCTAATGCTGATGGTTGCACTAGAGAGGTTGGCGGAGTCTGTATCACTGACGATGATGGCTGAGTCGATGGCTGTAGTCGCGTTCTCGGTGTATGCTATAGCAGAGTTGGTGGCAGTAGCAACGGGCGCATCATTCACCGCCGTAATATTGATATCGCGGGTAGTGGGAGTACTATCGGCAGTCCCATCATTAACTAGAAAGCTGGCGGTACGAGGTGTAGTAGTGGGGTTGTCGCTGCTGTTGGTATAAGTAATGGAACGCAGTGCAGTTTGATAGTCAGCAATGGTAGCACTACCGATTAAGGTTAAAACACCTGTGCTGCTGTTGTAGCTGCCGGTAATCCCATTTTGGTTGGTGAAGTTGAGGGTATCTTGACCAGAGACGAAACCACTAGTAATGCTGATGGTGGCACTAACTAGGTTGGTGGAGTCTGTATCGCTGACGGTGATGGCTGAGTCGATGGCTGTAGTGGCGTTCTCGGTATATCCCAAGGCAGAGGCAGAACCAGAGGTAATTGTCGGAGGAACCCCAATGTTGTTGTTATAGCGTTGGGCGTATATCCCATTGGCAAAGCCGTCTTGACTATAGCTTTGCCAGGAAATGACAAAGTTCCCATCTGTATCTATCGCTACTGTGGGGTTAACTTGATCGTAGTCCGTGTTGGTATTGACCTGAAATTCGCTCCCAATAGCTACTCCGGCACTGTTATAGCGTTGGGCATATATTTCTTTAGAAGACCTGTCCTGACCGTAGCTTTGCCAGGAAATGACAAAGTCCCCATCTGCATCTATCGCTACTGTGGGGTTAACTTGATCGTTGTCCTTGTTGGTATTAACTTTAAAGTTACTACCTTGTGCCACTCCGAGACTGTTGTAGCGTTGGGCATATATCTCAAAGCCATAGCCATCGATATAGTTATAGCTTTGCCAGGAAATGACAAAGTCCCCATCTGCATCTATCGCTACTGTGGAGTTAGTTTGATCGTAGTCGGTGTCGCTATTGACCTGAAATTCACCCCCTTGTGCCTGCCCAGCACGGTTGTAGCGTCGGGCATATATCCCATTGTCAGACCCGTCTTGATTAAAGCTAGTCCAGGAAATGACAAAGTCCCCATCTGCATCCATCGCTACTGTGGGGTTGTATTGAAAGCTGTCCGTGTAAGTATTGACCTGAAATTCGCCGCCTTGAGCTACCCCGGTATTGTTGTAGCATTGGGCATATATCCCATCCCCAGATCCGTCCTGACCACTGCTTTGCCAGGAAATGACAAAATTCCCAGTGGCATCCATCGCTATTGTGGGGTTAACTTGATCGTTGTTGGTGGAGGTATTGACCTGAAATTCGCCCCCAATAGCCACTCCAGAACTGTTGTAGCGTTGGGCATATATCCCAAAGCCAGACCCGTCTTGACCACTGGTTTGCCAGGAAATAACAAAGTCCCCTGTGGCATCGATCGCTACTGTGGAGTTAACTTGATTGCCGTTGGTGTTGGTATTGACTTGGAATTCTCCCCCAACAGCCACGCCAGCACTATTGTAGCGTTGAGCATACACCCCATAGCCAGACCCATCCTGACCATTGCTAGTCCAGGAAATGATGAAGTCCCCATCAGCATCCATTGCTACTGCGGGGTTAATTTGATTATTGTTGGTGTAAGTATTGACTTGGAATTCAGCCATAAAAAAACCTCTGAAAAAAACTAAAAATTTGATTTCAACAATTACGGTCTGATTAAACAGACTCCTTAGTCATTAGGAATCACCGCACTCGGTCGCAGCCAGTAGTTCAACTCTGGTGCTGTAAATGCTTGGCGGATTTCTTTTCGTTCCGAATTCAAAACCATCGGACGCTGCACACCAGCAAGAAACTGCACATCATAAAGTTCTTGACAGCCTGTCGTGAACTTCAGCATTCCCACGTGCTGCCCATTTCGCAAATCCACGACTGCGACGCCACAAAGCAACTTCTCAAACCGTTGGGTAATGGGCAACCCTCCGAAAATATGCCGTTCCCGAATCTGGCATAGTCCGACTAGGGCGTAATACCCCACGCAGCACAACCCCCGCAGAAATCCAGGGAGTACACAGACTACTTGTTTGTCTCCTGATTCTGGATGAATGCGCCATACTTCCCCAGCACCAGAGTTGAGTAACCACAAAAACCCGTCATGCCAAATTGGGGAATGGGGCATTGATAATCCATCTACAATAATTTCATTGCTCTCTACTTCCACCACGACTCCACCGTTGGCTTTACCTGGTCGCCATCCTCCAACGGTATCTGTCGCACCGAGGGCAGTTACATACTTGGGTTTGCCATCCACCATCGCTAAGCCATTCAGGTGACATCGGTCTTCTGGCACTACTTCAGAAATAAATTTGGGATGCCAGCGCGGTACAAAGCTAAAGTCTGGACTCAGGGCAGAAAGACACGAAAAGCGGGTGTTGACAACCCACAGCCCTTCTCTGCCAAATTCCAGGTCGTGAATATTAAGGTCGCCTGTGAAGTATGTCATCCGTGGCAAGTAAAGGGCATCGTAGCGTCCGGGCTGGTCTTCTAAAAACTCATAAGCTAATGTAGGGGCATTGGCTAATAAACAGACTTCGTGATGGGTAGCCAGTGCCAGTCGTGAACCATTCACTGCCAATCCCATTGGTTTGGAAAATTGGCGTAACAGCATGGTTATCTGTTGCCCATTCCAGCCTACTAGTGCTAGTTTTCCGGCTTGGTAGGTGGTGATGGCAACTGAACCTCCGGCTTGACTCAGCCAGGAGATAAATCCGTGATCGGCATCACATTGAATTAAGTTATTCTCTTCTGGGGCAGTAGTGGGAAAGGTAGCTAACATAAATTAGTTGAATTAAATTTCAAATTTTGTTGAGGAACTTTAGACTTAGTTAAATACAAAATATACTCAGTCGCTCTAGCTCTTAAAATTGAGCGGTAAATCACCAACTACGAACCCCGAAAATTATTGGCACAAACTACTAGTACAGCCCGGCGTAAATCCAGCTATCACCTCAATTAAGCAGACAAGTTGCTCTGAGCAACTGGTTAAAAGTGAACAAATTTATGCGAAAGTGTACTAGTGATTGATGTCATTAGTTTTGATGAGTTGTGAAAGTTTATAGTCAGGACTAAAACCCTTGAAATTGACTGATAAATCGCTGACTACGAACCTCTCAGAATTAATGACACAGACTACTAGGCGTGCCATCATTGTCAATAAACAAGCCTGTACCAGAAACAGCACGCACCTAAAGGAATCGCCCCCAGATAATGGGTCGTGCCGCCATAAAGCTGCACTGCATATAACTTTGCAGATATTTTGAACTTAGTTTTTTAGAATGTCCTAGTGGTAAATCTTATTTATTAATCTACTGTTATAATAAAGACTATTTTGTTGAAAAATAAACTGTATATATACTGAATGTAAAAATTAGTTAAAACTTCAATAATTTGAAAACTGGATCAGCAAGTTTTGTTACTATAGCGGCGAATTGCGTTGTTAGGGTTCAGAAAATACGTAAGGGTAACCCGTCCTATATATCGCCATCTTTTGTATTAAATATTTAGCCTAAGTACGTATAGTTATGCGATTCCTTGACTCGAAATCAGTAGAGGTAAAAGTAGCAAGGCTGACAGGGGCTGCCTTGTAATGGCTGAAATTCCTGCTAAAAAAGGATTATAAAAATCAAATTACTATTTGACCCACAATTACCTAAAAAAGCTTTTTTGGTGTGCCATTTAAAATGTACGACGAAAGTAGGATGAGACAACAAAAGTGTGGTGTGACAGTATGGTTCACTGGTCTGAGTGGTGCAGGTAAAACTACTATCTGTCAATTCGTGGAGAAGGAACTGCGGATACAGGGATACAGAGTTGAAGTTCTGGATGGTGATGCGGTACGTCAAAACCTATGCAAAGGATTGGGTTTCAGTAAAGAGGATCGAGTGGAGAATATTCGGCGCATTGGTTTTGTAGCTCAACTTCTTGCCAGAAATAATGTAATTGTATTGGTTTCAGCTATTTCGCCGTACCGCGAAATTCGGGAAGAAGTGCGCCAAAGTATTCGATTTTTCATTGAAGTTTACGTCAATGCATCATTAGCAGTTTGTGAACAGCGAGACGTCAAAGGGTTATATAAAAAAGCAAGAGCTGGGAAAATTAAGCACTTCACTGGTATTGATGATCCTTATGAAATACCACTCTGCCCTGAAGTTGAATGCAAAACTAACCAAGAAAGCGTTGCTGAAAGTGCAACTAAGGTCTTAGGAAAGCTAGAAGAGTTGGGTTATATAGTTGCTAGAATGAATGGTTTATGAGCTAAATAAAGTTTTTAACTCATAACTTTTACTAGGATGCCAATAATTGCCGAATTAACCTGGCTACAGCTTTCTGCGTGAAGCGGTTGGCAATTTGTTGACCTAAACGTTGTACATCTGAATTTACCAATAACTGGGCAATTTGGGATGCAAGTTGCACTGGGTCAAAGCCTCTTGTTTCTCGGAGAATACCTAATATATGTTTGATATGCTCCAAGGTTTGTTGTTGCTCAACTGTAGCCGCTGGAGTTTTATTAACTGCTGTCAATCCTACCCGTTCTCGCAACAAGGAGGTAAAGTTATGCAAAACATTTTTACCTAAAGCATCGAGTCCGTTAACAGATTCATCTACTAGCTTGTCACGAATAAAAGCACCGCGTTCAGATGACAGAAATTCTATCCCCTGATTCAGCACTAAATTAAAATCGTAGTCTTGACTATTACGCGCATTTTTTAACAAGTTTTCTAAGCGATTCCAGCGAAATCTGTTATCTTTAAATAACAAATCTTGCAATGATGCTCTTAATTGCGGTGCTGGGTCTGTTAACAGGCGTTTAGAAACGTAGGGATAAGCTTCGCTGAGAACTTTAAAGTTTGGATCTATATATATTGCAATACCTTCGAGCGTCACAAGGGAGCGAATAATTAAGGCGTAGTAGGGCGGTACGCGGAAAGGATACTCATACATCAAAGCTGATAGTTCATCGGTGATGCTTTTAATGTTGAGTTCGGCAACGCTGGCTCCTTGGGCATCAGCAAAAACTCTGGCAAAAGCTGGGATAATTGGTGTTAAATCGGTTTCTGGTGATAAGAAATCTAACTTCACGTAGTCTTTTGCTAATCCTTCAAAGTCGCGGTTGACAACGTGGACGATCGCTTCAATCAAACCATAACGCTGTGGTGGCTTAATCTCGCTCATCATCCCAAAGTCGAGATAAGCTAATTTGCCATCGGTTGTCGCTAACAAATTACCAGGGTGGGGATCGGCATGGAAAAATCCATGTTCTAGCAACTGGCGCAGGGAACACTGCACACCCACTTCAATTAAGTAACGAGCATCTATACCTTGGGCGCTAATTTCTTCTGTCTGGGTTAATTTGGTGCCGTTAATCCACTCCATCGTCAACACGCGACGATTGGTGTATTCCCAGTAAATTTTCGGTACGTATATGTCTTTTATGTGACCATATAACTCAAAAAATCGTTCGGCATTTTCACCCTCATGGATGTAGTCCATCTCTTCAAAGATGCGATCGCCTAATTCATCAAGAATCCCAACTAAGTCACTTCTTACCCGTTTAACCTTTTTCTGCACCCAAGCGGCGAGGTTACGCAAGATATACAAGTCAATGGTGATCCCCTCTCTTAAGTCGGGGCGTTGAACTTTAACAGCGACTTCTTCACCAGTTTTTAGCTTACCTTTATATACTTGCCCCAATGAAGCCGCAGCAATTGGCTGGGCAGAGAGTTCGGCGTAAACCTCTTCTGGAGGTGCGCCTAATTCTTCTTTGATAAACTGGTAAGCAATTTCGTTGGGGAAAGGCGGTAATTGGTCTTGTAGCTTAGTTAATTCTTCTAGGTATACGGGAGGAACTAGATCCGGTCTGGTGGATAAAGCTTGTCCAATTTTGATGTAAGCAGGCCCTAATTGGGTCAGCAATACTCGTAGCTGAGTGGCTCGGCGGCGGTCATTTTTGACGACAATTCCCCGTTTACTATCCGACCACAATCCAAAAGCAAAGGATAGAGTCGGCCCCAACACGGAAAAAATCCGCCGTAAAACTTGCACTTTTTTATTTTGGTAATGCGCCGCTATGCTCACGGGATCGTAGAGCGTCTCAGGTTGGGCTGTTGTCCTCACCTTTTGGGCTGCTAAGAGTTTTGGTGAGCGTACAACTAAACTTGATGTACCATCTTCTGGCACTACATCAATAACATCCAGTTCGTCGCCTCGGCGATTTGTGCCGTTGCGACTGTCCTCTTGAATCGGTCGGGAACTAGGGGGAAGTGTCTTAACAATCATGAAGAAGGCCACCAGTCAGAACGATCACATTAAGTATTGTAACAATATGTTTAGAAATTGGGAATTGGGAATGGGGCATTAGGGATTGGTTATTTTTTTTTCATCTCCCCCTGCCCCCTAGTAGTAATAGGTCTGCTACACTTAAACGGGCATACTAGTTCAATAGTAGTAGGTATTGCTAGTTGCTGAAAGATCATATTTATTGTCTTGTAAGTTAGAAGTATCTGGCATCTGCCCTTATGGAGAATTTGGCTTGATGTTGCTTTGCCTGCGAATTGAAAACTTTGCCCTCATTGACCAACTGGAATTGGAATTTGGCGCGGGACTAAATGTGTTAACAGGTGAAACCGGCGCGGGAAAATCGATTATCTTGGATGCCATTGATGCCGCTTTGGGCGGTAAAGTCTCTAGTAGAGTTATTCGCACGGGGACAAGTCGGGCGATGGTTGAAGCTACTTTCACTTCAAACGCCCCTCTAGCCGCTTGGTTGACTGAACAAGAAATAGATTTGCTTGATGAAAATTCTGTAGTTATTAGCCGAGAAATCACAGCCACTGCTAGTAATGTCCGCAGTCGATCGCGGGTGAATGGTGTGTTGGTAAATCGGCAGATCATGGTAGGAATGCGCGATCGCTTGGTGGAAATCACAGCCCAAGGTCAAACGGTACAAGTGGGACAATCTGCCCAAGTCCGCGACTGGCTAGATTTATATGGCGGCGACTCCTTGATGCAGCAACGTCATAAAGTTGCCACCAGCTTCAGTACTTACCAACAGGCGCATTTAGCACTAGAAAAACGCCGGACATCAGAACGGGAACGGTTGCAACAATTTGACTTGCTCACCTATCAAGTGCAGGAACTGGGAACAGCCAATCTCACTGAACCTGATGAATTGGAACAGTTAGGACAAGAACGGGAACGCCTAAATCACGTCGTCGATTTGCAACAGATGAGTTACAAAGTTTATCAGGCTTTGTATCAAAATGATAATGAAACCCCAGCCGCCGCAGATTTATTGGGAGACAGTGAGGCGACATTAAATGACATGGTGGAATACGATACCCAACTGCAATACCTGTTGGAATTGGTACGGGACGCGCAAGCTGCGGTAATGGAAGTGGGAAGGCAAATTAACGCTTATGGGGACGGTTTGGAAGCCGATCCGCAGCGGTTGGAAGAGGTGGAAGAACGAATTCAGGAGTTAAAGCAAATTTGCCGCAAGTATGGACCGACACTTACAGAAGCGATCGCCTATTACCAACGTATCCAAGCAGAATTAGCCCAACTCAACGACAGCGAACAATCTATCGAAAGTCTGGAACAGCAAGAAAAGGCGTGTTTTGAGAAACTCACCCAAGCAAGTAATCAGTTAACTCAATTGCGGAGTAAGGCGGCTGCTAATTTAGAATCACGTTTGATAGCTGAACTCAAGCCCCTAGCGATGGAAAAGGTGAAATTTTTGGTTGAAATATTACCAGCTTTCCCAACTGCGATGGGAGCAGACAAAATTACCTTTACATTTAGTTCCAATCCTGGAGAACCACTGCAACCTTTAACAGAAGTTGCCTCTGGTGGAGAAATGAGCCGTTTTTTACTAGCGCTGAAAGCTTGTTTTTCTCAGGTTGATGTTGCTGGAACTATGGTATTTGATGAAATTGATGTCGGGGTTTCGGGAAGGGTAGCCCAAGCGATCGCGGAAAAATTATACCAGCTAAGTCAACGCAACCAGGTGTTATGTGTTACGCATCAACCTTTAGTTGCGGCAATGGCCGATCGGCATTTTCGTGTAGATAAGCAAACTATTAATCAAGGCAAAGGTAAAAAATCTAACGATGACAGTGCCGAACAGCGTACCGTTGTCAGAGTTACTACCTTGGATAATTTAAACACCCGTCGGGAAGAACTAGCGCAGTTAGCTGGTGGTAAATCTGCAACTGATGCGATCGCTTTTGCCGAATCTCTGTTATTACAAGCTGCTAACCACCGTCAAAAAATTAAAAATTAAAGATAAATCTACGTTTTTAGTAATGACTTACCAAGATAACTCCAACAGCTTTAACCCCAGGTAAGGTGAAGAAATATCCACCACCAATGGGGCGAATATACTCCTCCAAAGGTTCTCTTTTCAAGCGATTTTGTACTGTCACAAACCCCTTCTTTAAATCAGCTTGAAAACAGACAAACGACAAATCCATGTCTAACTGTCCAGCTTTACCCATTTGTCAAGTGCAATTCATACCAATTTCAATGATCTTACCCTGCAAATTTCAGTAGTAAAATTATCTAAAAATTTGACATAAGCATCTAAAGATTTGGCACAAGCATCTAAAGATTTTTCATTGTAAGAATAAGTTAATTTTTTTATATTTGTTGGCATAACCAGCATTAATTGCAGGTTTATTTTAGTCAGTAAATTTCATAAAAACACTCTGTAATTCAGTAAGAGAAGCTCAAGATTAGTAATTATAAAAGCAAAAAAAGCTACAAAATAATACCATTTTAGATTTTGGATTGTAAACCGCTTAGGATATCTAAATTTTATCTATCCATCTGTCGCAATCATTTTTTAAATTGGTATAAGCTTAACTATGCTTTTTTAACATTTATTAATGAAGCAGAATTTATATCCTAATAGGAGGATTAACTCTAATGGCATCTGATTCAAATTCTGTTTTTGGTAATATCGTTAATGGTGGTGGTCAGGCTAGCAACCTCAGCGATCCTTTCGCACCTGGAGGTGCTTTTGGCATCCCAACGGCTGACAGCTTTGATTTGGATAAGTATGGTATTCCAAAAGAAGGCAGCTTCGATCCTGCTAAGTATGGTATCCCAACGGCTGACAGCTTCGATTTGGATAAGTATGGTATTCCAAAAGAAGGCAGCTTCGATCCTGCTAAGTATGGTATTCCAAAAGAAGGCAGCTTTAGTTTGGGTAGCTCTGGCATCCCAACGGCTGGCAGCTTCGATTCCGCTAGTTATGGAATTCCACAAGAAGGCAGCTTCGACTTTACTAAGTATGGAATTCCACAAGGAGGCAATATACCATTTGGTAATGGTGGTGGCGGTTTGCCAACTGCTTAGTGCCAGCATAACTTGAAGGGCGAATTGAAGTTATAAATTCTCCCAAAATTCTGGGTTTGTCTACCTTCTAATTACGCGATGTGCGTCGCTAAACAAAAATCCCACCTGATGCAAAAGCTAACATATCCTGATTGTTATCTCTTGCTGGGGTGGGATAAATATTATCTATGGAATAAATGGTAGTAGCTATTACTTCATCATCTGATACTACCATTTTTATTTTTACAGCAGTTTGCAAGTAACTGAGGTACAAAATGCAGGAATTAAAATCAGACAGAATTCTATTTATATTCCTGCAAAGCCCCTAACTTACGAATTCCTGGCCAAATCATGGCTGTAGCAATCACCACTACAATTGTGCCAATTCCACCACCCACAACGGAAATCACTGGGCCAAATAAAGCAGCAGTCAAGCCTGATTCAAAGCCCCCCAATTCATTAGAGGCACTAATAAACACGCTATTAATAGCAGCAACCCGACCACGCAAATGATCCGGCGTTCTGATTTGAACTAATGTATGGCGAATCACAACGCTAATACTATCTAGTGCGCCACCAAGGATCAGCATCAACATAGACAGCCAAAAGGAACGAGAAAGCCCAAAGATAATTGTTACAACCCCAAAGCCAACCACTGACCATAATAAGGCTGGCCCTGCTTTGCGTAACGGTGGTAAATACGCCAGGGTGATAGCCATAGTCAAAGCACCGATGGAGTGAGCTGCTTGTAAGTATCCCAATTCCACTGGCCCCACATGTAAAATATCTTTGGCAAAAATCGGGAGGAGCGCGATCGCACCACCCAACAATACAGCAAACATATCCAATGTAATCGCTGCTAAAATCAACTGATTCTGCCAAACAAATTTAGCACCGGCTGCAAGTGCTTTAAATGAAATTGGTTCGGTTGAGCGAATACTTTTTTGCTCTTTGATCGCCAGCGTTAAAATAAAACATAGCAACGCTGCGATCGCTGCTAATACATAAACTCCTGTAGCACTTCCTAACAGCGCAATCCCAAATCCTCCGAAGGCTGGGCCAATAACAGCAGCCAATTGAAAGCTACTACTATTCCAAGTAGCTGCATTGGTAAAGGCGCTGACAGGTATTAATTGCCACATCAGAGCATCACTGGCAGGTTTAAGAAATGCCCTCGCTACACCCGTTAATACCAAACAGGCGTAAATTAGAAAAATTGCACCTTGAGTATAGGAAAGTACCCCTAAAGCTAGGGAGCAGAGAGCTAGCAGCATTACCGAGAGTAACATGGTCACTTTGCGATCGCGGCGATCGGCAACATCTCCGGCAATTAAGGTGAGAACAATCATCGGCAAAACTTGCGCCAGTCCTACACCGCCTAAAGCGATCGCTGAGTTAGTCCGCTCATAGAGTTCCCAGCCAATCGCTACAGTTTGCATTTGCGATCCCACGAACAGCACTAGCCGTCCAATGGTAAATAGCCGATAGTCTCGAAACTTAAAGGCTGCAAAGGGATCGTGTTGTGCAACCTCTAAGTTATGGGGCTTTGAGTTCTGTTTTCTCGAAGACATTTTTTAGTAGAGTTAAGCCTTCTTCAATGTTGGAAATTTGGTCTTCTGTAAGACCTTTCAGCAAGTCGGTAATATGAGCGCGAGTTTGATCTTGGGATTGTTTGAGATGGTGTTTTCCATCTTCAGTTAAATTGAGCAGCACCCGCCGTCGCTCTTGAGGATGAGCAATCCGTTTCACAAAGTCGCGTTGTACCAAACGTTCAATGGTTGCTGATGCCGTGGCAGAGGTGACACCTAAATGTTCTGCCAGATCAGACAATGAAGCACCGGGATTCCGATTGATAAATGCTAGCGATCGCAATTGAGGTATAGATAAAAAAGCGGCACTATGGGCACGCATATCCGCTCGGATAAACCGCATCACTAATGGAACTGTTTCCATTACTCTAGCGGCACATTCTTCGGAAGTTGCACCTTGATTAGGTTTATCCAAGGTCATGGGCTTGTTGTTCTCCTAGTTACATGGCCACCCGTGGATAAAGCTTTCCACCAATGATGGCCAAAATTATTAATGTTAATAAGAGAATTGTACAATCCAGACCAAAGCCATAGATGCTAGTGCCGTTTAACAGCATGGTGCTGCGTAAGCCGTCAACCTCATAAGTCAGGGGATTTAAATGGGAAATGAACTTTAACCAACTGGGCATCAACGAGATCGGATATATGGCATTGCTAGCAAAAAATAACGGCATGGTTAACAATTGTCCAATACCCGTCATCCTTTCTCGGCTTTTCACCAAACAGCCAATAATTAATGAGAAAATACAAAATGTTCCTGCCCCCAGCATCACCAGCAGTAGCACTTGGAGAATAGCTAAGGGATGAAGATTTAGTTTGACACCTAATAAAAATGACAATCCGTAAATGAATATTACCTGAGATAAACACCGTACCCCACATGCTAGACCTTTGCCCAACACCATCGCTACACGGGGTGTAGGACTAGCTAAAAATTTATGTACAATCCCTAAATCTCGCTCCCAGATTAGCGTCATTCCACCACTGAAAATTGCCACAAACAAAATACTCTGAGCCAAGATGCCAGCAGAAATGAAGTCCAAATAGGGTAAGTTTCCTGTGGGAATCGCACGAGTGCGGGAGAAAACTTGCCCAAAGATTAGGAGCCATAAAGCTGGTTGCACAGCTCGAACTATTAAATCAGTGGGATCGTGGCGGAGTTTACGTATTTCTAATTCTGCGATCGCCAGGGTTTTCGTAACTAGCTCTTTAATTGCAGAGATCAAATTTACTCCGATAGTGGGTGGTGCTTTAACCCAACCGTTGAGCAGTATGTCTGGTTCTTGCTGTGTCACGGTAGTTCACTCCTGATGTTAACTGGTCGCCTGTATAGTGAATAAAGACATCATCCAAAGTTGCATTTGGGTTATCTAAAGAAGCTTTTAAGTCGCTTGGTGTACCTGTGGTAACGACTTCACCTTGCTGCATAATTGCCACTCGGTTACATAAGCTGTCTGCTTCTTCTAAAAAGTGGGTTGTTAAAAATATAGTTGTGCCGTAATCAACACAGAGTTGTAGTACAAGCTGCCATACTTGAGTTCGAGCGATGGGATCTAGTCCGACAGTCGGCTCATCAAGAAACAGAATTTGGGGTTGATGTAGAACTGATATGCCAATTTCCAGCTTGCGGATCATCCCACCAGAGTAGTTTCGTACCAAGCGTTTCGCCGCATCTTGCAAACCCATGTATTCTAGAATTTCATAGATGCGGCGATCGCGTCCTTTGGCAGGTATTCCATACAGCTTGGCGAAGATTAAGAGATTTTCGTAACCAGTTAGACTACCATCAGCAGACAGTGCTTGGGGTACATAGCCGATAGCCCGTCTCACAGGATTAGATTGACGAGCCACGTCATAGCCAGCTAAGGTTGCTTTCCCTGCACTGATAGGCAGTAAGGTTGTCAACATTTTAATAACTGTACTTTTCCCTGCGCCATTGGGGCCAAGCAGTCCAAACACTTCCCCCTGTTCCACAGATATGCTCAGGTTATTAACAGCAGTTAACTTCCCAAAACGGCGTGTGAGTCCCTGAGTTTCTAAAATCAACAGTTTTGGTTCGCTAGGAAGTTGCGATCGATTTATTTTTCCCGTCAGTATTGTCACAAGTTTGATGCACTTCTATTAATTAGTAAATCTAACTATTAGCTTCTCAATAGATTTGCCAGAAGTCAATAGACTTCTGGCATAAATTTGAATCAGAGTAAAAAGAAACTCACTAGAGTGGTGGCAAGGTTATTGATGGGCAAAGTATCACTGACAGCGATCGCAGTCTACTCAGCGCCCGCAAGTTCTTTGTCAATTTGTGGAGTTGAGTTAACAGCTTTCAGTATTTACCGTCTTGGCTGATTGCTATAAAAGTTAATTAGGGTTTATTTTTATGGGTTTTTACGTTGCAAGAGAGTTTTTTAACAGGCAATCTTGGCTGGTAACTTTAGTTTTAATCATAAAAATATATTTGTTCTAATTTGGGAACCCTAAGAATAATACTTGAGTACTCAACACGGTTTGTATGGCAATAAAGGATGTTCTCGCTGATTTCGAGGGAGATGATTTCGTCGCTCCCAGAATCATTCGTGCTGTTCGCAGTTTTAATGGTCAAGGTACTTCACTTTATTACTATATTGATGGTAAAGATTCTGATGGGCTTGTTGCTGGTCTAAAACTAGACTTCTTTAAAGAAGTTCGCTTTACTAACTTTAAGAAACATCATCCAACAGAGAAATATAAACCTTATTTTGATAAATTTATTTCTGGATGGTCTTGTAGCCACGATGATGTGTTGCAATGTTTTGCATCATCGAATTCAGTAGCAAAAGTGCAATTAGACAAGATGGCTAGACACTGGGAAATTCCTGTAGAGCGATTTCTCAATACTTTGTTACTTGCATATATGTTGTTGTGGGATGCTGAGGATGATGGCTGGCTTGATAGCTCTGATTGGGACGGCGGAGATTTCGGGGGTTCCTTGCCTTCACCAAAGCGATGAGTTGAGTGTTCTAGGTTATATGCTGCCGCTAACTTTTGCCGTTAGCTGTCTCATCATGGTTTGAAGCACTGCACCAGGATATAGAGGAAAGAGCGATCGCCCATAACCTATAATTAATATGCTGTTTAAAATAGTCAATGTCACAAGGATCTTAAAAATGGACGTTGAAAAACTTACTGACAAAACAATAGAGGTATCAGACATTACAGGTTGGAATAAAAATGGACAAAAACTTTTAGTATCAAAAATTAGATCAAGAGATATTCAAGAAGATATTAAATCAAAAGTAGAAGAAATTCTCAAGTTCGAGTATGAACATAATCAAGTCATAGTTCCTTATGCTATGACTGCTACCCCTGAAAACATTATTTTTTTTAAATGGGATGGTAAAAATCTAGAGACTCTCTACACTTTCCCAACTCACGAAGTTATGTCTGAATACGATTCAAAATTTGCAAGCAAGAGGATTTCTAAGTCTTATCTAGAAATATTAGTTGAGAGTTGGTTAAGAGATTTAGCATATAACTGGAAAACAGATAATCCTCCTAAATTACAAGAGTTAAAACAAATAGATTTTGTACAAAAGCTGGCAGATGCAGCATAAGGGTAGAAAAACTAGTGACTACACTTTATCTTGAAACTAACTTTTTCATTGGTTTCGCTAAAAACCAAGATCAAGATTCTGATGTTTTAATTTATCCTCAAATAAATGAGCAAATATCGCAAATTACAATTGTAATTCCTGCAATTTCTTGTATGGAATCTCTTTCTGTTCTAGAAGATGAACGCAGAAGAAGACATAGTTTTACAGAAAGGTTAGAGAGAGAAAGAAACGAACTGAAAGGAAATATCAATTCAGAATCTTCTGCGGAAATTTTGCGTTCTCTTCAAACCGCAAAAATTCATAATGAAGCAATGACTAATGATATTGAAAACCGCCTTTTTGGAGTTTTGAAATGGGCTGCTAATAATGTATAATTAATAAATTTATAATCATCTATACTTATTACTAGCCTTAATCAACAACTTATTCCTGATCCGACAGATAACTTAATTCTACATTGTATTCTTGCTCATGCCAAAACATCTTTAGATGATCATAAAGTTTTGTTAAGTGGAAATTCTAAAGACTTTGGTACAAAAGAGATTAAACAAATATTGGGTGAAGCAGGAATAAAAAAATATGTTGCAAGTACGCGAGACTTTTTAGGGTGGTTGCAGTCAATTTAATTATTAGAGTAGAGTTCGATCGCCTATGCTAATTTTGAGAGCGATCGCATCAAAAATTATTGAGAATATGGAAATCTCTAGGGAGATGAGTAAAAATACAATCAAGTTGCTGGATGCAGTAGCACTGACAGTTGATCTGCCTGAATACAACCTGTACCGTGGTCAAGTTGGCACAGTAGTAGAATTATTAGCTGGTGGTGCTGCTTTTGAAGTTGAATTTAGCGATCGCAATGGGCGCACATACGAATCTGTCGGTTTACGCCCGGAGAAAATTATGGTGTTACATTTTGAGCCAGCATCTCCTGATTCAGTAAGGCCAATAGTGACAGCATAAGTTGTTGTGCCTAGAGCGATGCCTACGGCTGGCTACGCCTACGCAGCTTTATCAGATATTCTGAAATAAAATCATATCTATAAACCTTCCACAAAATATCCGATTATGGCGATCATTGTTTCCCTTAGCCCAGAATTAGAAGCACGACTACGCGAGAAAGCTGCACAGCAAGGACAAGATGTTAGTTTCGTTGCAGCACAATTGCTAGAGGCTGTCCTAGAGTGGGAGGTGGAAGACTCAGAAGCAGCTATTAAGGGTATTCAGCAAGGATTAGAAGACTTTGAAGCGGGTAGATTCCATTCATTTGATGATTTTGCTGACGAGCAGCGTCGCAAGTATAATCTGCCAGCCGATTCATGAAATACCGCATTGAAATCTCTTTAAACATATACCAGCAAAGCGATCGCCTATGGTAATTTTGAGAGCAATCGCATTAAAAATTATTGAAAAATTGAGCACTTCTTGACAAAATTCCGATAAGTAATCACAATGTAATTACAATTCAGGACAAATATTCTTATGGGGACAGCAATTAGAACCCGTATTGTTAAAATCGGGAACTCTCAAGGTATCCGCATTCCTAAACTGCTGTTGGAACAAAGTGGTATTGGTGAAGAGGTGGAAATTGAAATTCAAGATTGTCACCTAATTGTCCGTGCTGCCTCTCTATCGCGTCAGGGATGGGAGGAAGCATTTGCAACAATGGCGAAGCAATACGACGATGCACTGCTCGATGATGCGGTAACTACAGAGTGGGAGCATCTAGAGTGGGAGTGGTAGTCAATCGATTTGATGTGTTTTTGGTTAACCTCAATCCAACCGTTGGCAGTGAGATTCAGAAGACAAGACCCTGTGTAGTAATTTCACCAGATGAGATGAATAAATATATTGCCACGGTTATTGTTGCTCCGATGACAACTAAAGGACAGTCTTATCCGACTCGTGTTGCTTGTGAGTTTCAGGGCAAGGATGGGCAAATCGTTCTGGATCAAATTCGTACAGTTGACAAAACTCGATTAGTCAAAAAGCTAGGTCAGATTGACTCTGATGAACAAAAAGCAGTTTTAGATACTTTAGCTGAAATGTTTGCTGAATAATATGCCTAATAATTCTATCAACCGGATGCTTATGAGATTCCACCGCAATGATTATACCAATTATCTATGAATGCGAATTATATAATATCTCTGGTTATCTTCAACATCTGGTTTCCACAGATTCACCTCGTCAATAGACTAATTAAACAGGATAATAGTAAACTTAAAATGTTTTATGCACTACGAGACGGCAATCATTCAGAAGCACGTTAAGTTCTTTTACAACTGTCAAGGGATTTCTACCTCTAAACATAGCTACGATCGCAGCTTCATAAGAATTTCTTCCTGTTCTTTTGACAGCATTGCAGCTTGATTTGATAATCCTCGGACACTAACTAGCCATGCCGCTAACACATGTCCAGTGCGTCCAATTCCACCAGAACAGTGTACAACGACTTTCTCATTTTGTTTATCGGCTTCTATTAAGAAAGGAAGTATTTTCTGTGTGAGGGTTTCTAAATCAGATAAATGGAAATCTGCAATTGGTGCCCAACAAACTAGCTGATTCCCAAATTCCTGTTTGTATATGTTTAGCAGATCAGAGTAAGAAGCTAGCTGTTGTTCAGCAAGAAGACAGCAAACACGCTTGATATCTTGGCGCTTCATGAATTCTATCCAATCCTGAACCTTCTTGTCAGTGTATCCAGGCCGCGCAGCACCAAAGACTATTTGTTCTTTCTCCCAAGCTGGGGCAAACTTATACATGTTTTAACTGTCTAGGTCGAGGTTGGTCAATCTCACCAATGGCAGAAAAAGGCGAACGCAGTTTAAAAATTCCTTTACACCCAATGCCAGCTGAAGTCACTAATGGCTACGTAAGTATACCCCACTATCTTGCTGTAGACCTGAGACTACGCTCTGGAAAATCCTAATATAATAAGCTAAATGGAATGCTAAGAATAAAGTTTTTCAATAAATTTTATATTTTTGTGAATTGCTTTGCTGGCTATACTACCTCTAATGCTTATTTTTAGGACTTTTGCAGCTTACTTCGCTAGCTCCAGTTTTTACCTTGACTAATCAATGAGGTTAAGAGAAACTAACTAAATACTGATGTGTGTGCTTATAATATTAATAAGTTTTGTAAAGATTCTGAGATATATATGTTGAAACATGGAACATTAGTTAACAAATGGCAAGTTTGTATCTAAATATGTTCCTACGGCTATATTTGTAGCCTTCTGCTAAGGCAGTACAATTTAAGCGTACTTATCCTGGTTGGCCAAAAGAATGGAGACATTAGAGTTCATAATTTATCCAGACGGTCGGGTACAAGAGAAAGTCACTGGCATTGTAGGTGCTTCTTGCGCTGAAGTTACAGCGGCAATAGAGGCACAGTTGGGGCAAGTACTTAATCATGAGCCAACCTCAGAATATTTCGCCGCGAAGGTGCAGCAATCTAATGTGGCGAATACACACACCACTTACAGCGATTGGTAAGTTTTCACAGTAGTTTAATGTTATTAATTCACAACCATCATGTCACACTTTAGCCAAATTAAGACTCAAATCCGTAACCTTGATTCTTTGAAAGATGCTTTGACTGAATTGGGCGTAGACTGGAAACCCGGCCCACGCGAAGTCCGTGGCTATCGCGGTCAAACCCATCCTGCAGAAGTTAGTATTGAGCAGGAAAATGGCTACGACATCGGTTTTAGATGGAATGGCAAAGAATATGAACTGGTGGCTGACTTGCAATATTGGCAGCAAGATTTATCTGTAGATGGATTTTTGCGCCAGGTAACACAGCGCTATGCTTATCAAACAGTCGTGAAAGAAACCGCTCGTGTTGGTTTTCAAGTCTCTGAACAACAAAAAAATGAAGATGGTTCAATTCGCCTGGTAGTACAGCGCTGGAGTGCGTAATGGCTGATTTTCTGCCGTCGCCGGAAGAACAAGAAGAGAACCGTTCCGGTTTGGAACCAGAATTAGGGGGTTTTTTACGGGATGCCCCAGAACGTTCTGGTTTGGAACCGGAATTGGGTGGTATGCTACGCCAAAATGGTGTTTATGTTGACGAAATCACCTGTATTGGTTGCAAGCATTGCGCTCATGTTGCGCGTAACACCTTTTACATTGAACCAGATTACGGGCGATCGCGCGTGGTTCGGCAAGATGGGGACGCTGAGGAAATTATCCAAGAAGCAATTGACACTTGTCCGGTTGATTGCATTCATTGGGTTGATTACACTGAACTGAGAAAGTTAGAAGAAGAACGTAAATATCAGGTAATTCCTTTAGTGGGTTATCCGGTAGAACAGGCAGTTGTTGCTAGCGAACGTCGGCGTAAAAAGCAAAAGTTGAAGACCAAAAAATCCCGTTATTAAGATAAAAACGTTAAATCAATTTAATAAAGGACTGGTATATCCAGTCCTTTTGTTTTTCGTCATATAGTTAATTTCTGATGCAGGGATAATTTTGAATTCCCTGTTAGGGCTAACTCCCTTCATTTGAAATTTAGAGGATCGTGTTGTGAAAGCAATTTTTCTACTTTTGCCTCGTCTAATCTAGCGGTTAATCTTCTAGTTTCGTGCAAGTCTCTAGTAGTTTTTGCCAAAGTAAAAGTTGAGCCAACAGAGAAAGCCATACCCATACCTATAAAGCCTTTCACCCAGCCATTTACGGGTAAGTTTACAATACCGAAGGTGGTCATAGAAATAGAAATCACAAAAGCTGCCCAAGTTTGAATAACCCAAGCTGCACTGTCTTTCTGGGTACCAATTGTTTGCATATTTCTTACCTTTGATAATTCGTAATTAAGAAGCGTAAGATTTAATCTGGGTTTCCAGACTTGTATCTATAGTTTAATTTTGAAGAATTGGTGTTAACAGTAATTATATTTATTGGTAGGTTTACTGGTATTAATAGTAAGACCAGTTTCATAACTGGACTTCAACAGATAAGCTCAAGAGAAATTGTAGTAAGTAGAAACTGGCACAAGATTTGTACCAGTTTTACAAGTGGCATTAAAAGGATGAGTTTACTTATTGATCTGGAAAGGTCTGTACCTTGCCATCAGGGCTGAGAACAACTCGAATTCTGACATTTTGTCCATTTTTATTGGCGGAAACAAAAGGTTTACCAACTTCAGGCATCCCAGCGTTATCAACGAATTCTCTTGCTGCCTTATTAAGGGGAAAAATTCGTTCAATTGCGCCGTCAACACCAACTATCAAACTGTACTCTAATGTTTGTCCCAGTCCAGTAGGTGGTTGCCAACGCTTTGTTAGGTATTCTCTAGCTTCTGCTACTTGAGGTGTGTCAAATAATGTGCCAGTAGCTACTTCTCTGGATGTGGGGTTTTTAGCTGTGTCCCCTAATTGATCGATAAATGGATTATTAGCAGCAGTTCTAGAGGAGGGAAGTTGTGAAGTAGGTTTTTCTCCAGGAGAAGATTGCTGTAAGGAACGGATTCTTTCGTCTAGCTGTTGTGAGGTTAGTGGGGAGGGTTGGGTTGGGCTATTGACACGATTATTATTGGGTATAGTGTCAAGAGATGGAGGCAGGACTGGTGAGATATTAGTTGGTAAGCTATTTGCGTTAGAAGATAGTCTGGGTGGCAAATTCCGCAGTTGAGGGATAGCACCGACTTGGGGACTTGACCCGGTTGGATTCTGTCCCAGATTTGGTAATATGGCAATTTCCTTGCCTGGGATTTTGCTGGATGGTGCAATCGCTCGATTACTAGGAAGGGTTGCAGTCGTCCCTTGAGGTATTGTCAATGTATTTGGTAGCGGTGGAGAGAAACTACTAGAACTAGGGGCTGTTAGAGGTGCTTGGGGTAAAGTGGATGTGGAAAGTGGAGGGGTAGAACCTAGCAAATTATTTGATGGAGGGGTTAGCCCAGGTTCAGGCGTGGGAAAGTTTAGTGAGGATGAAGGTTCTAGAGCAGTCTTTACTGCTGCTGAATCTGATGTTTTGGCTGTCTGCTGTTGCTTTTCTCTAATATTGTTAGCATATTGCCAAGTAACTGGTAAAAAACCTACACCTAATACTAATACTGCGGCAATAGGCGCCCAAGCAGGAAACCTCAGAGTCGAACCTGTGCTGTTGAGAGTTGGGAGTGCCATGACATCAGTTGAGTATTCATCTAAAGCACTTGCCAAATCAAATAGTTGCAGCAGACTGAGTTGAATTACGGGGCCAGATGAATAGTTGGCAAGAGAACCGAGAAATAAGTTGTGAGTTAAATAGCTGCTTGGTTCTAAGTGGATATTTGCCCCTGGAATCTGGGTATTAAAAGCATTTAATGTTTTTGTTGAGGACTTTAATTCCGGCTCACCCAGTGCTGTGCTTGACTCTTGGGTTCTGGAGAAACTGACCCAAAAGCTTTCTGGAGACTGTTGGAGAAATTGCTGTACATAGTTGGTGACAGCATCACATAAAGCTTCGAGTTGCTCGCGATCGCCCCGAATTGGAACTCTTTGTTCCTCTGGTAGTCGGGGATCGTCAAAACGTAGCTCAAAACTCAGATGTTTGAGGACAGTTTTCCCCATCCAACGAGACAGAGGTGAGCTTTGCGCGAATACTTCTAGCGTGCAAGTCGGTGGTGTGTAGCAACGAATAACTGAATTTGATAGAGGCATGACAGGAACTACAAAGAAGACTATATTGGGATTTTGCAAAAATTGAGCCAGTTGCTTGTAAAGAAAAGTTGGAACGCTGGATTCGTCCACTCAGAAATTTGTCAGGTTCCTTCCGTTGTGCAAACTGGCGTGCAAGGAGGAAGCATTGCTGATAGTGCATCGCCCAAGAGCTAATGACCATCAAAAGAGTTTCCTGACCTAGCAAACTTTTCAAAACGAATTTTGGTTGAAGAATTTCAAATCTAAAATTTAAAATTTTGTTGAACGGTCTATAAGTGCTAGCCAGAGACGGCGATGCCCACCAGGAGCGCTGTAAAAAAGTAAATCTACAAGCAGTTTTAGGGCCAGGTTGGTTAGTAAATCCGTTGAGATTTCCTCGTCCTCTTCCATCCGCTCTTGGTAGGTGTTGCAAAAAGCATCAATATAGTCTCCAAGTAAAGCAGCCTGGTGAGGTTCCCGGTTATTTTCTGCCATTTGTTCTAACAGACCGACAGCGCGGCGAATCAATTCCTGGTGCTGTTTGGCTAGATAGCAGATGATCAAAACAAGCGATCGCGCTTCTTCGACATCTAGCTTTTTTCGCCCTCCTTGACCTTTGCGTAGAGGATTTGATTGGCGCAATCGCCATAAAGCTACGCGGTCTGGCACTCTTGACTCTAAATTCAGATCGGTTGCCGCCGAAAGCATTGCCTCTGAACCAATCCCAGTTAAGGTTTCTAGCGCCAACAGCACCAAGTCTAATTGGGTTTTGATATTGTCCCATTGGACTGTGTTTGGGGCTGGAAGCTTGATTAAATCCTCCCACTGGGAATTTGGAGTGGCTGAGTTGGCGGCCGAGTGCATAACTTTTAGCATAGGTGATCGAGCTGATAGGTGATGTTGCTGTTACCCATTTTGAAACCAGACTCTTAAGAATCAAGCTTGGTTTCCCATAGCTATGAGCCAGAGGCTTCAGCTAGCTTTTTTGTATGTGGTAAACAGTAGGTATCTTTGTCCTACTCTAGATGAAAATTTATTTTCGACAAAGTAAAAAATTATCAATTCTAATTAAGGTTTACCCGACTTTCGCTGCTAGCTCCGTATCAGAGTATAAATAAACTATTGTTTTGAATGCTAACCGCTAGCGATTGCTAAGTAATTATGTAGAATACCTCCTAATTTGTTTGCGGTTTTAAATTTTGAAATTTCTTGATATTTATTACTTTGTCTTAATGTATACATAATTACTCTACAAATATTTTACCTGTTTGCTCAAGGCACTATTTGCTGCTGGACATTATCTGTGTGCAGCCTGTTATTTCAGTATAGGCTGGGCAACATCAGGACGATTGACGCCTCCATGAATAAAACTGATGACAAACTTAAAAATTTGATAAAGTCAGCGTTTGAAGATGTTGGGCGATTGATTTATTCCAACTTAGTTGGTACTATAACTCTAACTGCAAACCACGCACATATCAGAACTCATTTATAAAGTTAATGGGCAGAGGTAATACTTTAGATATTTACCAAAACCCATACTTCACTATCGGTTACAGATAATTCACTCAGTCGGAATAGCAACGCAATAATATAACAACTATGAAAAAGCATTTTTTTGCCTTTTCACTGATAGCTTGTGCTGTCGGTGTGACTTTGCCAACTCAGGCATTTGCAGTTAAGCTATACGGTGCTGGAAGTTTGCGCGATAGTCTCACAGAAGTAGCTGAATCTTTTGACGAAAAATATGGGATTCCAGTAGAAACGCGATTTGGCCCGTCAGGTTTAACACGAGAATTTATAGAACAAGAATTCTCCAAAACTGGAAAATCCGCAGATGTTTTTGCCAGTGCAGATATTGATAACCCTCAGACATTGTTTGAAGAAGATTTGAGTGAACCTGTAGTGAACTTCACTAGCAACCGCATGACTGCTGTTGTCAGATCGGGACTTGGTATCACATCAGATAATTTGTTGGACTTTTTGCTAAAACCCGACATCAAGTTGGGAACTTCGACGCCTATAGCAGATCCATCTGGTAACTATGCATGGGAGATATTTGACAAGTCCGATCGGGTTACACCTGGTAGCTCTAAAATTTTGAAGAATAAAGCTTTACAGTTAGTAGGTGGTAATCCTAATGCTCCTATAGTTCCTAACGGCAAAAATAATTTAGTCTACTTTCTAGAAGAAACAAAGCAGGCAGATATATTTTTAGCTTATTACACCAGTGGCAAGACTGCCCAAGCAACAGAAGGTGGTGAAAATCTGCAAATAGTAGAGCTACCCGACTATTTAGCAACGAAAGCTAATTATGGACTAACTACACTGAAAAATGCCGATCCTGATGGTGAAAAGTTGGCTGAATATATCCTGTCACAAAAAGGGCAAGAAATTTTAGCAAAGTATGAATTTAGCGCCCCCTCTACTTCTGTTCCCGAACATCAGGGTGCGGGTGGAATTTTACTGGCAGTAGGTGTAGCTTTTATCCTGAATAAAAAACAAGTATTGCTCAAAAAGCAATTGATCAAAATTGTTAACGGAGATGCAGAACAAGAGCGTCACAATCTTTTTGAGTAGCCATTTATGACAATTTCAACTAAATCTGGCTACTAATTTTCTGTCTTATCCACGCACGAAATGCTTTCATTGTCGCATTTCTGCCATTGCTTTTACTCTGCATCAAATATTCGGGAATCGCTTGGAAAATTGGGATATTGGGAAAAATAGAACTGGTATTTGATTCCATATATTTACCATCGAACAGCACGTTGATTTCCAACTTGCTTCCATTCCATCGCCACAGTTCCGGTACTCTCAAAGCTTGATAATTATTAAAACGAGTCCGGGAGGTAATATCAATTTCAATAGCCAAATCTGGAGGCGGGTCGGTTTCTAAATTGATTCTATCTTTGCCCCTAATTATAGCTTCATTTTGGATATAGAAACAATCGTCGGGTTCTACCCCAGCATCCATATTTTCCTTATCAAAAGTCGTAGAACCCAAACTCCAAAATTCCAGATCGAGTTCTTCTAATAATACTTTCAGCAAGTCGCCAATAATAACTTTAGCTACTTCATGCTCTGGTAATGGAGCCATTATTTCCAACACCCCTTGACTGTAACCTATGCGAGAACTGCGATTGTCTCCCAATTCCGCTAAAATGCGTTTGTATGCCGACCAGGAGACATCTTTAATCAACAACTGATGACCGGCTCTAACAATTAGTTGATTGAGTTCAAGTAACATCACAAATTTCCTTCTCTTGATTAATGGCAATACGCTTGGTGTTAGTGATATTTTTCTCCCAAAGATTCCCCTAAGATAATACGGTTTACTTAAGGCTTAAGTCTTTGTCAAAGTCAATTTTTTTAACGAACTGTCAAGGACGCAGAGAACGCAAAATAAGACAACGAATAAATGCTTAGGGGTTATTTTAATTAGCAATTGATTGTCAAGTTTTTGACTTTCCTAAACTGCATGAATATGGTGTTTTCTCATAAATCATTTAGGATTACTTCTGAGATATTTGCTGCACCTATATACTCAGCATAAACTCGGCTATTAGTAAAAAAGCTAAAAGCTGCAATGAAAGGTAAAATCTTGGTCTTCATACTGTTTTTATTCTGTAACTTCTGCTTCATCCTAACTTTGGGTGATGAAATATAGCAGTTCTCGTTTGAATGCAATTGAGAACCGCTATAGTTACATTTATTGCTACTTTATTTTATATGAGCAACGGTAACACCACTGCCGCCATCTGCTTGTTCTGCTGGTTCGTAGTTGTTCACTCTGGAATGGTGTTGCAAAAAGGCGTGAACTCCTTGTCGTAGTTTACCAGTGCCATAGCCGTGAATAATCCAGACTGGGCCTGTAGCTTCCGAGATGGCTTTATCTAAAATGTATTCGGCATCAGCCACCCGTTTACCACGCAAATCGATGGTATTTCGGGAAGTCCGAATTTCTGGGACATTTTGCGGTGGCGGGGTTACTGCTGCTGGGGCTGGTTTGGATTTGACTACTAGTTCGGCTTTTTGACCATCTAGAGATTCTACGTCTTCCAACTTCACAGTCATCTTCATTAGCCCAAAGCGAACGCTTAATTCGCCATCTTCATCAGGGGCGGTGATTACTTCCGCTGTCTGTCCCAGTTTGGGAACGCGGATGCGATCGCCTATTTTGGGCATAAACCCAACTTTTGGTTTTGCTGGCGTTACTGGCTGATATTGCTGGCCAATTTGATTCAAAGCATTAGTTGCTTGCTGGGCTTCTTGGGCCGTAGGCGTACCTTTCTGCAAGCGGCGGATAACTTGGGCAATTTCACCTTTTGCCTGAGCGATCGCTTGTTGCACTGCTACTTCCTGTGAAGCCCGCAAACTGCTTTCCCTTTCCTCCAAACTTGCGGCTTTTGCAGATACTTCTTTATATAAACGTTCCGCTTGCTGCAACAAAACTTGGGCTTCCGCAGCTTTGGTTTCTTGGCGGCGGCGTTGCGCTTCTAAGCCAGCAATTACCTGGTTAACTTCATCTGTGGCTTCTCCAACTTGGGTTTTTGCCTGTTGTACAACTTCTGGTTTTAATCCCAAGCGCAGGGCAATTGTCAGGGCGTTAGAACGTCCGGGGATGCCCCAGAGCAGACGGTAAGTAGGCGACAAAGTACTTTCGTCAAATTCTACAGAGGCATTTTCAAACCGATCGTCTTCGTATTTCAGGGCTTTTAGTTCGCCGAAGTGAGTGGTGGCGATTGTTAGCTGGGCATGGTTGGCGAGATATTGCAACAAGGCGATCGCTAAAGCACTACCTTCTACTGGATCGGTTCCGGCGCCGACTTCATCAAGTAAAACTAGGGAATTGGGCATGGGGCATAGGGCATTGGATTGTCCCCCATCTCCCTCATCTCCCTCATCCCCCTCATCCCCCAATGCTTCTAAAATCCGACTAATTCGGCGGATGTGTCCAGAGAATGTGGATAAACTTTGCTGTAAGGATTGTTCATCGCCAATATCTGCCAGTACTTTATCAAACCAAGGTATTTCTACTGGTTCGCGGGCGGGGACAAATAAACCCACTTTGGCCATTAATGCTGCTAACCCCAAAGTTTTTAAGGTTACAGTTTTACCGCCAGTATTAGGCCCCGTAATCGTTACTACCCGAATTTGCGGACTAATCAGCAAATTTACAGGAATTACTGGTTGCCCTTGTTCGTGCTGTTGTTGCCACACTAACAGAGGATGTCGTAAGTTCCGCAAGGTAATGATTTCCCTATCTTCTCGCTGGATAAATCGCGGCGGATTCGCTCCTAGCCAGAAACTATATCGCGATCTAGCGGTTGCCAAATCCAAAGTAGTAGCGATCGCTAACAACCTCTCTAAATCTGGTTTGACTGCGGCTACTTGTTCTGTCAAAATGCGGCGAATCGTTTCTTCTTCGGCTTGTTCTCTCCTGATAATCTGCCGCAGTTGGTTGCCTAGAGGTACTACTGAATTCGGTTCCACATACAGGGTGGCACCGCTGGTAGAGGTATCGTGGACTATACCGGGGATGGCATCTTTTTGGGGTGCTTTTACAGGGATAACAAAGCGATCGCTCCGTTGTGTAATCAGCTGTTCTTGAACTGCGCCGGATTTTGCCTGTAAGATATTTTGCAGCTTTTGAGTAATTTGGCTGCGTAATCGCCGCAAATCTGTGCGAATTTCTCCCAGTTTTTGACTCGCGCGGTCAGTTACCTGGGCCCGTTCATCAATACAGCGGTGAATTTCCTGTTCTAGTTCTGGATAAGTCCGCAAATCGGCAACCAAATCAGTCAATATCGGCAAATTTTCTTGATTGTCGATTACACGGCGCAAATTTCTGGCACCAGCGAGGGTGGTGGCGATCGCTAACAGTTCTTCCCCTGCCAAAACTCCACTGCGTTCTGCTCGTTCTAGGGAATCACCAATATCTTGAATTCCTTCAAATGACAGTCCCGTGGTCAGGCGACTTTCTAGTTGGTAGATTTCTTTGGTTTGCTCTAATAACTGTTCGCTTTGGGTCTGAGAATCAGGTATTTTCAGATGACGCGCAGCTGTCGCCCCCAGCTTAGTTGCCGCAAAGGTAGCAAGGTGCTGGCAAAGGCGATGCCATTCTAATAATTCTAAGGTTTCAGATTGGATCAAGGTTTCAACATCTAATCTGAAATTATGGTAACAATTCTAGCTCCTAGATGGATAAATCTTAAAGGAGAAAATTTTGCTTTAATTCAATCAGCCAGCTAGTCCGTGGCAATAGCCAAGTAGTAAGTGGCACATTAAACTATCTTTTCTGAGAAAAAACCCCGATACTAACTGCCATCGAAAACAACACAGAAACGAATTAGGCAGCAACTATTTCTTGGGCTAGAACGTAAGGCTGAACGATGAGAGTATTAAATCGCTTACTGCGATGGCCATTCCATTCTCCCACCTGTACTGGTGTGGGTTTGGTAATCAATTGTTTATCAATCCACTGTTCCACTGATGGAATGTTATCACTGGCGATCGCTACTCCAACATCCACCAAGTCTAGCTCAAGCGCCACCAAAATTACTGCATCTCGTTGTACATGAGGAATTAACCATTCCCACTCTGCCTCATCCAAAATTTCTGTTAATTCCGCTCTTAAATCCGACATTATTTCCCAATGTTTATTTGTAAATGGCTATTTTTACATTATTCACTAGTTCCGAGTTCCTGACAAATGACCAATGACAAATGACTAAACTTCAGATTTCATTTCATCAATTTCAAATAAAGATACAATTACTCCAGCGATAGGAATAGATATAAAAACACCTAATAATCCTGCAACTCTAGCCCCTACTAGTAAAGCAAAAAACACCACTACAGGATTCAGATTTAGCGCACCTTGCATAATTCTGGGCGCAATTAAGTTATCTTGTATCTGCTGGAGGACGATACAAGCTATTAATACTTTCACTGCTAACCAAACACCTTGAGACAACACAAATAGAGTAACTGTGCTTACTCCTAATGTCGCACCTATGCCAGGAATGATATCAACAATTCCGACTATTATTGACAATATCAAAGCAAAAGGCACTTTTAATATTAAAAAAACCAGGAACGTCGAAATTGTTAAAAATGCGCTTAATAGCAACTGACCTCTAAAAAATCCTAAAAAAGACTTTCTGATTATATTTGTAAATCTATTACGGCGCTGTTTTGGTACTATTTTTAAAATAAAATTCCACAGTTTATCTCCATCTAATAGCATGAAAAAAGCTACAACGGCAATTAGGACAAAAGTTACAAAGTTCGTCATAAACCCTTGTAAAATAGCTAAACTAGTCACAAGAGTTGATACAGCTTGATTCCGCAATTGTTCTTCAATAAAACTTAAATCTATCTGTAAATTACGGTTACGCAAAAATCCTTCTAATCCCTCTAATAAAGGTACTAAAGAATTTACAAATGCAGTGATACTATTAATTAATTGTTGTCCTTGAGATAAAACCGTTAAGCTCACAGTAATTATCAGACCGCCTATAATCACAATACTGAGCAAGAAAACGACACCAACAGCCATACCGTGGGGCAAAAAACGCCGCAGCCCTTGTACAGGATAACTGAGTAAAAAAGCTAAAATTGCCGCAAATGTAAAAATAACAATGACCGATTCAAAATAAGCTAAAAGTTGTACAATTGCCCAGCCAGAAGCAACTAAAAGCAAAAAGCGAACTAATGCCAGATTATTTAATCGCTCCCAAAAATTCTTGGCTTCAAAGCCGCTCATAATAATTCGTAATACTCGCCAAAGGCGAGAAGCAAGCTACGTAATTCGTAATGAAGACCAAAAAAGGCTAATTGTGTAGGGTGAGATAGTTACCCACCCAACAAGATTGATAATTTATTTGTTGTAAATCCCTTAGCTAATTGCTAGAGTGAATTGATTTTAAGATTAGATCAACCTAATAGCGATCGCTACCTCCCTAAAGCATATATCTGAGCTTGTCTAACTCATCTTCCTAAATCATGCATCTCGTTTATTACTGTGGCACACTTTTGTGTCAAACCTTCCAATTCCTCTTTATTACTGGAACTAGGAGCATCAATCAAGTTACCAATTCTGACAGTTATGGGAACTGCGCTAGGTAGGGACGCTCCTTTTTGTAAAATCCCTTCACTACCCCAGACACTCACCGGCAATATTGGGGCTTTTGCTTTCGCCGCCAGCAGCAATGCGCCTCTTTTGGGGTCTGTAATTCGACCATCTGGGGTGCGAGTACCTTGCAAGAAAACACCGACAGCCCAACCTTTATCGAGATATTCTAGGGCAGAACGGATGGCATTGCGATCGGTATTTCCCCGACTCACTGGGTAAGCACCATACAATTTAATCGCTTGCGCCAAAATGGGAATATTAAATAACTCTTCCTTAGCCATGTATGCCACTGGACGACGTACACAATTAGAGACAATCGGCGGATCAAAGTAACTAGCGTGATTACTTACTACTAATAGAGGCCCTGATTGGGGGACATTTTCCGCACCATAAATCTGGCCCCGAAAGTAAGCGTGAAGCATGGGGCTGACGACTGACCATTTAAAGGCGTGGTAAAGTGCCAGACTGATCAACGGTTCGCGGTTTTTGTCCACAGAAGATAATACAAATCAAACTGAATTTAGCATAAGCGATCGCAACACCCAGATCAAACGCAAAAAAGCTATAGATATGAATTACTTCACCCATCTGGGAACACTAAATCTAGAAATCTTTATAATTTAGCAGTATGTTTATCACTACAGTCAGTATTCCTGGATACAAGATTAGCGAACAAATCTACAACGGTTCTCGAACCCTGGTTTATCGCGGTTATCGAGAAACTGATCAAAAACCTGTAGTGATTAAATTGCTGAAAAATCCTTATCCGAGTTTCAGCGAACTCTTATCGTTTCGTAATCAGTACACCATAGCTAAAAATCTCAACTCACCTCTAATCATCCAAACCTACAGCTTGGAACCGTATCAAAATGGCTATGCGTTGGTAATGGAAGATTTTGGCGGGATTTCTCTTAAAGATTATTTCACCTCTGAGCAGACGCGACATATCACTTTTCTACAAGAGTTTTTAGGAATTGCGATCGCACTGTGCAATACCTTAGATATACTCTACTGCGAAAGGATTATTCATAAAGATATCAAACCCGCCAATATTTTAATTAATCCAGAAACTCAACAGGTTAAGCTGATTGACTTTAGTATTGCATCTTTACTGCCACGGGAAACTCAAACGCTCATCAGTCCCAATGTGTTAGAAGGGACACTCGCTTATATTTCTCCAGAACAAACAGGAAGAATGAATCGCGGGATTGACTACCGAACTGATTTTTATTCTTTAGGTGTAACTTTCTACGAGTTGCTTACAGGTGAATTACCCTTTCAATCCAACGATCCGATGGAGTTGGTACATTGTCATATTGCAAAACTTCCACTATCCCTGCGGGAAGTCAAAAGTGAAGAGATTCCACAAGCGTTGTCTGATATTGTGATAAAATTGATGGCGAAAAATGCTGAAGAACGCTATCAGAGTGCATTAGGACTGAAATTTGATTTAGAAAAATGTTTACATCAGCTAAAAGAAACTGGCATAATTGATAACTTTGAAATTGCCCAAAGTGATATGTGCGATCGCTTTATTATTACCGACAAATTATATGGACGAGAAGCCGAAATAACCGCCCTCCTTGAAGCATTTGAAAGAGTTAGCAAAGGTGCAACTGAAATGATTCTGGTAGCTGGTTCTTCAGGCATTGGTAAAACTGCCGTTGTTAACGAAGTTCATAAACCGATTGTGCGCCAACGCGGTTATTTTATCAAAGGGAAATATGACCAATTTCAACGGAATGTTCCCTTGATCGCCTTTGTACAAGCATTCCGAAATTTAATGTGTCAATTGTTAACAGAAAGTGATGCTCAAATTCAGCAATGGAAAAGTAAAATTTTAGAAGCTTTAGGTGAAAATGGACAAGTAATTATTGAAGTAATTCCCGAATTAGAAAGAATTATTGGTAAACAAACGCCAGCCATAGAATTATCAGGAACCGCATCACAAAATAGATTTAATTTATTATTTCAAAAATTCACTCAAGTTTTTACTAGCGTTAAACATCCATTAGTAATATTTTTAGATGATTTGCAGTGGGTTGATTTGGCATCACTGAAATTAATGCAGTTATTAATAGCTGATACCAAATATCTTTTATTAATTGGTGCTTATCGAGATAATGAAGTCAACCCAGTACATCCATTGATATTGACTGTCAGTGAGATGCAAAAAACAGCAGCAACTATTAATACAATTACTTTAGCGCCATTAAGTCAAGGGGATGTGAATCAATTAATTGCTGCAACGCTTAAATGTTCAGAAGATTTAGCATTACCAATTTCACAGATAGTCTATCAAAAAACTTCTGGTAATCCATTTTTTGATACTCAATTTATTAAATCATTATACCAGGATGGGCTAATTAAATTTGACTTTACAGAGGGCTGCTGGCAATGTGATATCACACAAATTAATCAGCAAGCAGTCACAAATGATGTAGTTGAATTCATGGTATTGCAATTGAGAAAGCTATCACAACCAACTCAAGATGTTTTGAAATTAGCTGCTTGTATTGGAAATCAGTTTGATTTGAAAACATTGTCAGTTGTTTCAGAACAATCGCAAGTAGAAACTGCAACTAATTTGTGGAATGCATTGCATGAAGGTTTAATTTTACCTACTAGTGAAGTATATAAATTTTATCTTGGTGAGGAAAATCAAGCTATTGTTGAAGAAAGTTCTGAAATTGTTAACTATAAATTTTTACACGATCGCGTCCAAGAAGCTGCATACTCTCTTATCCCTGAAGAACAGAAAAAAGCTACCCATCTGCAAATAGGCAAACTATTACTTCAAAATACACCTGAAATCCAAAAAGAAGAAAAACTTTTTGAAATTGTTAATCAGTTAAATATTGCATTAATACTGATTATTGATCCGATTCAACGAGAAAAACTCGTTAAATTGAATTTAAAAGCAGGTAGGAAAGCACAATTGGCAACTGCTTATACATTAGCAGTTGAATATTTAACAATAGGTTTAGAACTTTTACCTCATGAGAGTTGGTATAGCCAGTACGAGCTAACACTATTACTCTATCAATCCATTACAGAAGTACTTTGTCTTAGTGGTAACTTTGAACGCATGGAAAGCTATGCAACTGTCGTTATACAACAAGCAAAAACCCTCCTCGAACAAATTCCTATCTACAATGTCAAAATTCAAGCTTACATGGCACAGGCACAGCACAAGAATGCTTTGCAAATTGCACTGACTGTTCTTCAATCAATAGGAGTGGAACTGCCTCAACAAGTCAATCAAACTGATATTGAGTGTGAACTGGAACAAACAAAACGTTTTTTGGCAGATAAACCAGCGATAGATTTACTAGAACTGCCAAAAATGACTGACGAGAATATTCTGGCAGCAATGCAAATTTTGTCGAGTATTATGTCAGCGGCCTATCAAGCAAATCCTGCATTGTTTCGAATAATTATCTTTAAACAAGTTCAACTGTCAATCCTCTATGGTAATGCTCCAGAATCTACCTATGCTTATGCTAGCTACGGACTTATACTCTGCGGTGTTCTAGGAGAAATTGATACAGGATATGAATTTGGGGAAATGGCATTAGTGTTGGTTGACCGTTTAAATGCTTTTAAGCTGAAGTCAAAAACTCTATTTGCAGTGAATTGTTTTATTCGACATTGGAAATCGCCTGTTAAAGACACTTTAAATCCTCTTTTGCAAGCCTATACGAGTGGTTTAGAAACTGGAGATATTGAATATGCTGTGATGTCTGCCTATGTTTTTGGCAGATATGCTTATTTGAGTGGTCATGGATTAGAGGAATTAGCGCAAGCTATGGGAAACTATGGCACAATTATGCATCAGTTTAAGCAAACCACCTATTTTAATTTCAATAGCATCTATTATCAATCAGTTTTGAATTTGTTGGGAATGTCAGATAAACCTTGTTTTTTAATTGGCGAAATTTATGATGAAGTCACAATGTTACCTCTGCATCAAGCTGCCAATCAAACTAGTATTATTTGTCAGCTTCATTTTTGTAAACTACTATTATGTTATCTCTTTGGCAACTATCAAGAAGCATTAAAAAATGCAGGTGTTGTAGAGAAATATTTAACCAGTGTGACTGGATTAGTGCTAATTCCAACCTTTTATTTTTATGAATCTTTGACTAATTTAGCCTTATATAAAGACTGCTCAATAACTGAGCAAAAATTAATTATTGAGCGAGTAATGGAAGCTCATAAGAAGCTAAAAAAATGGGCAGAGAGTGCGCCACAGAATTATGCACACAAATATAACTTGGTAGAAGCTGAAAGCTTTCGGATATTAGGACAAAAAACTGAAGCAATAGAATTATACGATCGCGCCATTTCTCTTGCTCAAGAAAACGGCTACATCCAAGAAGAAGGACTGAGCAACGAACTCGCAGCCAAATTCTACCTCGACTGGGGTAAAGAAAAAGTCGCCCAAGCATATATGCAAGAAGCATACTACTGCTATGCTCGCTGGGGAGCAAAAGCCAAAACTGATGACTTAGAAAAACGCTATCCTAAACTGCTCCAACCCATTCTGCAACACCAACGAATCAACTTCAACCCCTTAGAAACTATTGCCTTGCATGGAACTTCCTCATCACCTCACACTTCGACTGTGGGCAGTACTGGTATTTCCAATGTTCTGGATTTTACCTCTGTCCTCAAAGCCGCTCAAGCTATCTCCAGTTCTCTGGAAATAGATCAACTCATTACCAGTCTGACTCGGATTATCTTAGAAAACTCTGGCGCGAAAAAATCTGTACTAATTCTTCCTCAAGAAGATACTTGGCAAGTTAGGGCAATTACCTTTATTAATCATGGATTAAATTCTCATATTGACATACAAACCATTATTAATTCACAAGCACTCGATACTTGTCAAGATATTCCCACAACAATTATCAATTACGTCAAAAATACCCAACAAACAGTTGTGATTGATAACTTGCAAACAGATATTCCTGGTGTAATTGGAGAATATATGTACCGAATAAAACCCCAGAGTGTATTATGTACACCGATTATTAATCAAGGACATTTAGTAGGGATTATTTACTTAGAAAATAAACTGATTCCAGGAGTGTTTACCAGCGATCGCCTCAGCGTTATTAATCTCCTTTCTTCTCAAGCGGCAATATCTCTAGAAAATGCTCAACTTTATCAACAAGCCGGGCAAGCATTAGAAGACTTACAACAAGCCCAATTACAAGTTGTCCAAAGTGAGAAAATGTCTGCATTGGGTAATTTAGTTGCTGGGGTAGCTCATGAAATGAATAATCCTTTGGGCTTTATTTCTGCTAGCCTTCAACAGGCTAAACCCAGCCTTGCAGATATTGTTGAACACTTAAAACTCTATCAAGAAAGTTTCCCCAATCCAGGTGATGAAATTATCGACCATGCCCAACAAATTGACTTGAATTATAGCTTAGAAGACTTACCCAAGATTATTGATTCAATGGTGATGGCGTGCGATCGCCTGAAAAATATCAGCACTAGTCTCCGCACTTTTTCCCGTGCTGATAAGGATTACAAAGTACCGTTTAATATCCATGAAGGTATCGATAGTACGATTTTAATTCTCAAACATCGCCTGAAAGCTAATGAACAACGTCCAGCAATTGAGGTAATAACTGAGTATAGTAATTTACCTAAAATCCATTGTTTTCCTGGACAATTGAATCAGGTATTTATGAATATTTTGGCAAATGCTATTGATGCGTTAGAAGAATCGAATATGGGGCGAAGCTTTGAAGAAATAAAGACCAATCTCAACCAAATTATAATTAAAACCTCAGTAGAAAACGAAGGTGTAAAAATTGCTATTGCTGATAATGCAAATGGGATGACTTCTGAGGTCAAACAGAAGATTTTTGATCATTTATTTACTACGAAAGGCGTGGGTAAAGGCACGGGATTAGGATTAGCGATCGCTCGTCAAATCGTCGAAGAAACCCACAACGGTAAATTGAGTTTTAACTCTGTTCTGGGTAAGGGTACAGAATTTGTAATTGAAATTAATTTATAAAGGAATTAAACAGGTAAATCAGTAGCCCTCTGGATATTTTGTAAAATTAAATCAGGGCTATTACGTTTAATCAAGCCAGTTAATACTTTACCAGGACCAATTTCCATTACTCGCTCGATACCGTTAGCTGGTAATTGCAGACAAATTTCTCGCCATCTTACAGAACCAGTCATTTGTTTATTCAGGCGTTGCTTTAAAATCTCGGCATCAATAGAGGGAATTGGTTCTACATTAGACAGCACTGGCACAATCGCGGGTTGGAATTCCACAGATTCTAAAATGTCTTGGAATTCCGCTGCTACTGGTGCTATTAAATGTGAATGAAATGCTCCAGAAACTTTTAGGGGAACTGCACGCTTTGCTTTAACTTGAGTCATCACCGCTTGTACAGCCTCAGTCGTACCTGAAATTACCACCTGAGCCGAACTATTATCATTTGCTATTACCACATCAGGCGTTTGGGAAATGACTTTTTCTAACTGTTCGCGGTCAAAGTTCATCAAAGCTGCCATCATACCATTAACGGAACTATCCATAAGTTCTGCACGACGCTTCACCAGATATAAACCAGCCGACCACTCAAAGACACCCGCTATATAAAGAGCAGTATATTCTCCCAAACTGTGACCAGCAACTAAATCTGGCTGGTGTCCTCGCTCTCGAAGCAGGTCAGCAAGAATGCTTTCGACCACATAAAGACTTGGCTGAGTATACAGCGTCTGTGATAACTTCTCTTCTTGAGTTTGACAAATTTCAGTTACAGACCAGCCCAAAATATCCTCAGCTTTGGCAAGCTTGTCTTTAGCAGACGGTATATCTAATAATTCCATTCCCATCCCCAGCGTTTGGGAACCTTGTCCGGGAAACACCCATGCAGTTTTTGTCATTTGTCAATAGTCAATAGTCAGTGGTCATTGGTCATTTGTCACTTGTACTGAGCGTAGTCGAAGTATTGGTCATTAGTGAATAACAAAGGACAAATGACTAATGACATAGACGCGCCAGCGGCTACTCTTCGAGTTCTCCAACGGAGTACCCGCAGGGTAGGACAATATATTATCTTCCCCATTGAAAGATTGCCGCGCCCCAGGTAAGACCGGCACCAAAGCCGGATGTAGCAACGATGTCATTGGGTTTAATTTTACCTTGTCGTACTGCTTCATCTAAAGCTAAGGGGATGGAAGCAGCTGAGGTATTGCCATAGTGGGCGAGATTACTGATAACTTTATGTTCTGGGATATTCAGGCGTTGAGCAACGGCATCGATAATCCGCTGATTGGCTTGATGCAATATCAGCCAATCTATCTGGTCAACGCTGATGTTGGCTTGAAACAAGGCTTTATCAATTATTTCTGGCACTTTTTGGACAGCAAAGCGGTAGACTTCTTTGCCGTTCATCGTAATCGGTTGGTAAGTGCCTTTGGTGATATTTATATCAGTCAGCAGTTCTTGGGAAGTACCTGCATAAGCAAGGTTGAGGTAATGGTTTTGAGTACCATCACTTTTAAGTGCAAATCCTAATAAGCGATCGCTTTTGGCAGCTTGTAATACAACTGCCCCGGCACCATCACCAAATAATATACAAGTCCGCCGATCTTCCCAATCTACCCAGCGAGAGAGGATATCTGCTCCTATCAACAGTACGTTTCTATAGACACCGGTTCTAATGTATTGGGCTGCTGTAACCAAACCAAACACAAAGCCGGAGCAGGCAGCGGTCAAGTCAAAGGCTACTGCGTTGGTGGCTCCCAATTGCGCCTGTACATGACAAGCACTACCAAACAAATCATCAGGGGTGGAAGTCGCCAGCAGAATCAGGTCTAGGTCTTCTGCTTTAATTCCTGAAGCGGCGATCGCCTGACTGCTGGCGGCAGTAGCGAGTACACTCAAGGACTCAGATGGCAGAGCTAATCGACGTTGACGAATTCCCGTTCTTGTAGCGATCCACTCATCTGATGTTTCAACTAGTTCACTCAATGTCTGGTTGTGTAGGGAAGTTGCTGGTACTGCCGAGCCGCTTCCAATAATTGCTACGCCTAAGTTTTGCACTCCTAATCTCCCAAGCTATCAGCTTTTTGTCCTTTGTGAGCCAGTGCGGTCTTAGGGGTTTCCCCCATGAGCAACTGGCGAACCCGCAGGGTCTTTTGTCCTTTGTCCCTTGTCAGTTGTCAGTTGTCCTTTGTCCCTTGTCAGTTGTCCTTTACAAATGACCAATACTTCGACTACGCTCAGTACAAGTGACTAATGACCAATGACTAATGACCAATACTTCGACTACGCTCAGTACAAGTGACTAATGACCAATGACTAACCGCTCTCGCGCTCTAGGATATATTGGGACTGAATTCGTTGTATCACCTGATTGTCAACAGCTTCTTTTGCCATGCGAATTGCATTAAAAATTGAAGGTGCTTGGGAGCTACCGTGACCGATAAAACAGACTCCTGCCACGCCTAGCAGTAAAGCACCACCATGTTCTGCGTGATCCATTCGCTGCTTAATCCGCTTCAAGTTGGGTTTTAAGAGTGCTGAACCGATTTGACCGTGCAATCCTTGGGGTAATTCTTCCCGCAGAATTTGTAGAATCACTTCTCCGACGGCTTCGGCAAATTTTAACAATACATTGCCTACAAAGCCATCGCAGACAATCACATCAAAGCGACCGGAAAGCACATCACGCCCTTCAGCATTGCCAATAAAATTAATTTGGGAATTTTCGCGTAGCAGTTGGTGGGCGCGGACGGCTGCATCATTTCCCTTAGAGTCTTCTTCACCGATATTCAGCAAACCCACCTTCGGTTCAGCTGTACCCAAGACATACTGACTGTAAGCCGATCCCATAACGCCAAACTGCTCTAAAAACTTGGGGCGACAATCTACATTTGCGCCAACATCAAGTACTAGCACTGGCTTACCAGCAATAATTGTCGGAAAAACTGTCCCGATGGCTGGGCGATCAATTCCTGGCAATCTTCCTAAGCGGAGCAAAGCTGATGCCATAGCGGCTCCAGAGTGACCCGCAGAAAATACGGCATCTGCCTTTTGCTGCTTGACTAAATCCATCGCCACATTTATAGAAGCCTTGCGTTTGCGTCTAACTGCATTTAAAGGCTCCTCATCCATAGCGATCGCTTCTTCAGCATTCACGATCTCTACCTGCCCTAAATTTGTTTTTGATGGCAAGGCAGCTTCTATTTGTTGGGGATCGCCAACCAAAAATATATCTACACCCAATTCTTCTCTTGCTCGCAATGCGCCAGCAACGATTTCACCGGGTGCATGATCCCCTCCCATTGCGTCAATTGCGATCCGTACACGAGTCGATCCCATTGCTCACAGCTTCTAGAAACCTTACAAATTTTACCAGATGGCTTTGTCGAAAAAGCTTAATTTTCTGACCGCCAAATTAATTCTGTTACTATTGCAACAATTTTTGCTGGCAAGCTCAAGATAGCACGAATTGTTCTGGAGTAGGGAGTAGGGCATTGAGCATTGGGGAGCCACTGCGGTCTTGGGGTCTCCCCAAGTGGAGCAGGTGGCGTCATTGGGCATTAATTATTCTCTCCTGCTCCTCTGCTCCTCTGCTCCCTTGTCCCCTACTCCTTATTCCTCGCTTTCCAGCACCCAATCAACTAACGTCCGAACGCCGTAACCAGTTGCCCCTGCCCCGTTGTAGCCATTTTCTTTATCTGTCCACACTGGGCCAGCAATATCTATGTGCGCCCAAGGGGTTTGTTTAACGAATTCCTTGAGGAAAAGGGCAGCAGTAATTGCACCACCCGGACGCGGGCCTGTATTTTTCATGTCCGCAATACCAGACTTTAACCCTTCAAAATATTTTTCTTCCATTGGCATCCGCCAAATCTTTTCCCCTGAAGTTTGGGCAGCTTTTTCAATCTGGGAGGCTACAGCATCATCGGGAGTGTACAAACCAGCAATATCGTCACCCAAGGCAATGATGTTGGCACCAGTCAGTGTGGCTAAATCAACGATCGCATTTAACCCCAATTTGTCGGCATATACCAAGGCATCTGCTAAGGTTAAACGTCCTTCAGCGTCGGTGTTGTTCACTTCGATTGTTTTGCCGTTTGATGCTGTGAGAATATCTCCAGGGTGCATGGCGTGACCGCTAATCATGTTTTCAGCTACTGCCGAGATAAAGTGAACCTCAACATCTGGCTTAATTTGAGCAATTGCTTTTGCTGCGCCTAAAGTAGCAGCTGCACCGCCCATATCCATTTTCATGGTTTCGATCCCACTACCAGCACCTTTAATGTTGAGTCCTCCAGAATCGAAGGTTACACCTTTACCAATAATTGCTAGTTTCTTTTTGGGTGTACCTTCTGGCTTGTAAGTCAGGTGAATGAATTTAGGTGGCAACTCGGAACCTTGCGATACTCCCAAAAAAGCGCCCATACCCAGCTTTTCACAGTCTTCTTTTTCCAGAATTTCTACTTGTAAACCGTACTCCTTCGCGATCGCTTGAGCAGTTTCTGCCATAGTAATTGGTGTTACCGCGTTGGCTGGCGCTGCCACTAACTGCCGTGCCAAATTTACCCCGGAAACGATTTGATTGGCGCGGGTGATGGCAGCTTCTTGTCCACCGAAACCTAGTAAATCTACGGTTTCGATTTGTGATCCTTTCTCTTCTGGTTCTGATTTAAAGCGAATATCTTGGTAAAGCGCTAATTCCACACCTTCTGCGATCGCTTGGGCACTCGCGGCGGGATCGTTGTTCCACAATGGAAAGCTAAATCCGAGAATTTTGCTTTTTTGCTTTTTTCCTACCCTGGCTACAGCCGCAGCAGCACGGCGCAGAGTATCTAGTTTTAGTGCCTCTGGTTTTCCTAAACCTACCAAAATCAATTTCCGCACTGGGCTACCAGCATTCACACGGGTAAAAATAGTGCTATTGGCTTTACCTTTAAATTCTTCTTCAGTAATCAGTTCTTTTAAGACCCCAGAAAACTTTTGATCTAAAGTTGCCAGTTCTCCAGTTAACTCTATTGCATCTTCAAATAATCCAATTGCCAAACTATCGCCTGCCCACTCTAGTAAAGGCTTATCACTAGGTTGAATTTTCATTTTGGGATTTTGTGTAAATATTCCTTCTTGTACCAGTATTGCTCAAAATTCTGGTTTCATGGTAAGGGGAGCCGGGATTGGGCATAGGGAATTGGGGATTGGGCATGGGGCATTGGGCATTGGGCATGGGGGAGCAGGGGTCAGTAAGTATAAGTTAACGAATTAGTATAAATAGCACTCGTTAACGAGTCTTTGATCCTCGTCAATCCACCTCAGAACTCCGTTAACGAGTCTTTAATCCTCGTCAATCCACCTCAGAACTCCGTTAACGAGTCTTTGATCCTCGTCAATCCACCTCAGAACTCCGTTAACGAGTCTTTGATCCTCGTCAATCCACCTCAGAACTCCGTTAACGAGTCTTTGATCCTCGTCAA
>NZ_JBALEF010000073.1:0-24690 GCF_036918245.1 Nostoc sp. | reverse complement strand
TTTAGGGGTTGCCCTACGCAAAAATAGCTCGATGCCAGGTTTCATTCTCTAAATCAAAAGCTCCAAGCTCACATCACGGCTTGGAGCTTTTTGTTTAGATAATGAATTGTCAAGTTTTGACTGTGCCTGTATTTGTCCTATGCAGGTTGATTCAAAAATTGAGGTATTTTCCAAAAACTAGACTAGATAAGGCTTTTAATTTCTAAAAATAAATTTATACATAGCAACTGGGTCACAAGAAAGTGCCGAAATGGTTAATTTTGACAAAACTTAATTATTTTTCCGAGAATAAGGCTTGCTCATCAGCACATGGGTTACGCAGAAATCACGTATCTTTGAAAATCTTCTAAACTTCACGATTCTTAACCATCCCAGCTTGCTCGCATAGCTGACAGAAGTCTCACAATCCAATAGGCTTTAAAGTGGTGATTTTTCACCAAACACATCTGCACAAAAAGATAGACTTAGTTGCCTAGCCTTTTTGGATGATCGATCATCCATGTGTAAATGTTGCCTATTCTCTATCATCAGTTAGTCGTTAATAACTAGCTATTAATACATAAAATGTCCCTTAAAATCGTTCAGAACTTTGATGGCAGTTTCACTCTTGAAGCACAGGCTCAACAAAGTCTATTCAATTTATTGACAAGCGTTGCTTTCTTGAACCAAATTTGTCAACAGTTGGGATGTGAGCAACTTAAATTTACAGAATTACTTTTCCAGCCAGTTCCTTATAGCTTAACTACTACTAAAGGAATGCCAGCAGAATTTGAAAAGTATCATGAATCTGATGAGTATGTCATCATCAATGTACCTCCAAATTTCATGTTCAGTGCTAAGATTTTTAAACCCAGTCGCCTTTGTGCAATTTACCAAAAATTGATTGAGTAATGAATTAATTTTTCCCTAATTCGTAATTTTCAATTTTGAAGGCAAATAGTAAGTTTGATATTTGATGTATGGCTTCTGAAACAAATCTTTCTTCTTTGGCAACTCTGGAATATATACCTTATATAGACGATCGCGGGCAATTACCCGAACAATTTCAGAGTAAAATCGGTGTATACGCTATATTTGACCAAGAAAAAGTGCTGCAATTTGTAGGATACTCCCGTGATGTTTATCTTAGCCTCAAGCAGCATTTAGTCCGTCAGCCACAGCAATGCTATTGGGTCAAGGTTCAAACTATTGAACGCCCTAGTCGCACAATTTTAGAAAATACTGAAAATACTTGGATTGCTGAAAATGGCAGTGTGCCTTGGGGTAATGGGGATAACAAGGAAAAATGGACTCATCCCATTGATATCAAAGTCGTAATGACAGATGAAGAACAGGCAAATTATCAAAATCCAGCTAATGATGAATTAGCACAAATAAAAGTTCTTAAAAATGTGGCACGGAGAGTAGAAGCAGAAATTTCAACGCAATTGTTAGAAGTGCGCGGTTTGCAAATGCAGATTCGCTTCAATCCTAAATTGAAAGAAGAAGGTTTACTAGATTTGAAATGAAGGTAGTTTTGGGGAAAACTATCTTATGAATATCGCTTGTAATCTCCCATGACAATACGGCTGCTGAACGATCGCTATCAAGTTATCCGCACACTGGGTGCTGGTGGGTTTGGTGAAACCTATCTAGCTGAAGACACCTATATGCCTTCAAAGTGTTGTTGTGTGGTTAAACAACTAAGACCGATTCACAACAATCCCCAAATTTACCAGTTAGTGCAAGAGAGATTTCAACGGGAAGCAGCTATTTTAGAAGAACTTGGTGGCGCAAATGACCAAATTCCGGCATTATATGCTTACTTCTGTTCAGGTGGACAGTTTTATTTAGTTCAGGACTGGATTGAAGGCGATACCCTAACTGGAAAAGTCCAGAAGCAGGGGCTATTTAGTGAAAGCGCTGTCCAGGAATTATTCATGAATTTATTACCTGTCCTGGATTACGTTCACTCTAGACATATCGTTCACCGCGATATTAAACCTGATAACATCATTGTGCGTCACCGAGATGGTAAACCAGTGCTAATTGATTTTGGTGCTGTGCGGGAGTCAATGGGAACAGTAGTAAATTCTTAAGGCAATCCTACGAGTTCGATTGTGATTGGTACACCTGGCTATATGCCGAGTGAACAAGCCGCAGGTAGACCAGTTTATTCTAGTGATTTATACAGTTTAGGTATGACGGTAATTTATTTGCTGACTGGTAAACAGGCGCAACAACTAGAGACGGATTCCCAGACGGGTGAAATTGTCTGGCGACAGTATGCTAGTCATGTTAGCCCAATTATGGCAAGAGTAATCGATCGGGCGATCGCTTATCATCCACGCGATCACTATCCCACAGCTAGAGCAATGCTGGATTCTTTGCAGAGCATAGCAAATCCAATTCCACCGACGCAACCCCTCTTGACTCAACCGACTGTAGTCTCTGCACCGCCACCGCAGACAGTCCCTGTCAAACCACAGCCTAGCCCTCAAAGTAGTAATAGTCAGAATAATATTCTCATGGGTAGTTTGATTGCAGGTGGGTTAATTGGTGCATCTGTGATTATTAGTCAAGTGTTACCAAAATCTTCTCAACCTACAACAGACAAAACCGTATTACCTTCAGAAACACCGTCAAATGTTACAAGCCCAGTGATAGAAACTCCCACATCTACACCAACTACCCCATCTGTTCCAACTCAATCTACACCTTCTCTCGACTACATCAATACCGCCAGTTGGTACCACGACTCTCAACAATTATTTCTGGCTTTCTAAAAGGCTTGTAATTGATGCAGATTTGGATGGTAAAAGCGGTTTTGAACTCGATATTATGCGAAATTCGATTTTTGCCAGTTATGGTCGCCGTTTTGATAATACTGAATTGCAAAATTACTTTAATAACCAACCTTGGTATCGTTCTATACATTCACCAAAAATATTTCCACCTAAATTGCTGTCAAAATTAGAGCAACAAAATGTAGAATATATTAGCAAATATCAGGCTAATACTGGGTTAAGATATTTTAAATAATTTTTTCATCCTTAGGGAGTTAGAACTGAGGAGAATAACCAATACTTTTCTACAAGAGGCTGTGCTAATGGCAAAATCTCACAGTGAGTCGTTGGACAAAGCTGATTATAAAAACTGTAGAATTACTCAGTATAAGTGCTTTTTGCTCTTGTATAAGTCCTTATATTAGTTTAGACTTATCAATCGATTTATGGCTACTTATTAGATAATATTTAGGTTAACTTGTGTAGCATATTAGACAAAAATATGGATATTCAATACCCTAAAATCGAAAGATATTAGGGGCTAATCCTAGCGAAATGTATGTGGAGTCAGAACAAAACTGTGTTTTTGTGCCATAAACTACATCTCTAGATACTAGTCAGTTTCCGAACCAGGCATTTATATATAATATATAAAATTGCTATTTTTAAGATTAGAAATCCATAAGTTAAAGAAATGCCATTTTTATATTTTCTTTGTTATTTTGTATTTAACGGGACAGTTCTTCATGATTTGGTGGGCTTAAATAACAATTAGTTAAACCATTTCTCTTCCCAAAGATGCATGTAAATTGTTTGCATTATGCTTACTTTGCTTCTTAATCTCCAAGCACAGTGCAAATTGACTAAATATATTACATTGTGATATTTTCAATCGGCAAATAGTTCATATTTACAAGGAAGACCTTGCTTAAAACTATGCTTAAAACACAGAATCAGCGTATTTTTCTGCCTGCTTTTATTAAACCTTTAGAAGAAAAGAATCAAACAGGTAGTAAAAAGCAATTTGCTCAACCCAAATTAGATTTACTGCAACCATTACGTCAATGGCTCGACAAAATTGAGATTCAGAATCGGAAATTAGCTAGATTTATTGCTAAACTAATTCCTGCCCAGTGTCCATTTGAGCGCGATCTCATGGTTTTTGGTCGCAAAATAGGACACATTCCGCCAATGTGCAAGCTGAATCCGCTTTATAACGAACTTGTCTACTTACGTTTTCGCGCTTTGTGTTATCTAGTAGATCAGTGTGGAGAAGATATTCAATCTTACTGCTAAATATAACTAGATAAAACATAATATGGAAATTAAAATTGAGCATCAACCCACACAAGAATATCTTAATGAATTAGGTGTATTTAAATGGAAAATTTGGAAAAAGGAAGTTTCAAAATTCCCTTGGACTTATGATTATTAAAAAACTTGCTGTTTTTTGGAAGGTGACGTACTTGTTACTCCTTATGGCGGAGAACCAGTGCAAATGGGTAAGGGCGATTTAGTGATTTTTCCCACTGGTATGTCTTGTACATGGGAAATTACAAGGGACGTAAAGAAGCATTATTATTTTGAGTAGTCAAAAATCAAAATTGATCGACTCTTTTTCTTGATTATCCAGAAAAGCAACCTTTCATAAATCAATTTTGACTTATATTCTGGGAAGGTTCGCGGCGAGTATCGTAGGATAAAATGGCAGAATCGGTAAATTGTTTATATCTATCACTGTCAAAAATCGTTGCGAGTCCATTACCTAAACAATATTCATAGAAATAGCTCGTCTAATTATTTCCAAATTTGGCAGTAAATTAAAGATCCCCGACTTCGCAAAAGTTGTCGGGGATCTTGTGCGATCGCCAGCAGAGAAAATCCAGAGAGTTCATAATCGTATTAGTGGGACTTTAGTTACAGAAGATGCTGTTTAGCAGCAAAAGGTTTCATACCACCGCAATTTTATTGAGGAAAATTATTAACAATGTTACTGCATTTAAGTACTTGGCAAGAAGTCGAAGCTTATTTACAGCAGTCAAAGGGAATTATTTTCCCTATTGGTTCCACAGAACAACACGGGCCAACAGGGTTAATTGGTACTGATGCTATTTGTGCAGAAGCGATCGCAGCCGGTGTGGGTGATGCAACCCAAGCGATCGTCGGCCCTACAATCAATGTGGGGATGGCACTGCACCATACTGCTTTTCCTGGGTCAATCAGTCTGCGTCCCAGCACTTTAATTCAAGTAGTGCGAGATTATGTAACTTGTTTAGCAAAAGCTGGTTTTAGCAAATTCTACTTTATTAACGGACACGGCGGTAATATTGCCACCCTCAAAGCTGCTTTCTCAGAAACTTATGCTCATTTAGAAGATTTGCAGATTGCCAATGCTCAACAGGTGCAATGTCAAGTGGCAAACTGGTTTATGTGCGGTTCTGTATATAAGCTAGCTAAAGAATTATATGGGGATCAAGAAGGTTCTCATGCAACGCCAAGCGAAGTAGCTCTCACCCAGTATGTTTATCCAGAAGCGATTAAGCAAGCACCCCTTTCACCAGAAGTTGCAAGCGGACATAGGATTTATAGCGCTGCTGACTTTCGAGTACGTTATCCAGATGGACGCATGGGATCAAATCCAGCTTTAGCAACGCCAGAACATGGTAAGCAATTTTATGATTTAGCAGTGAAAGAACTTAGCAATGGATATTTGGAATTTGTGAACGCAGAATAAAACTCATGAAAAGACATTGTAGAGATGCGAGTAAAATCGTGTCTCTGCATAAAATATCTTGAAAATGATTATTTAGACATCTGGTGAAATTAAATATGCGTTATCCATAACCCTTGTAGAGATGCGTTAACCTAGCAAGACAAGTTCGGGTTCCGAGTTGTTGGGTAGAGTAATTGGTTTAGCATGGCGAATTTTGGCGCGTCCAGCCAATAACTTTGCTAAATAGTCACTAGCTTCACCAATACTATAAGCGTGAGGCTCTCCTTGCGCGAAGATTTCGACAATTTCTCCTTTGAGTAGTTCAACTTTGCGATCGCTCAAAATGCCAGCGTCAATCATGCGGTGATATTCGTCAATCGTCCACTTAGCAACTATCACACTCATGACGATTGATTCCTCCCAATGATTCTTTATATTTTCCCATTTTAAAGGCACTTCAGGTCTGATTCAGAATCAGTCGATTGATTGAAGATACAGACAGTTTTAAATTTTACTCAACCTCTTGGGGTAATAATTCTCATTGCTATTGATAGAAAGTCGATATATCCAGAAAGCAACTACAATTCATCAATTATTACTAATGGGGGTAGGGAAAGAAACTCTGTAATGATAAATTTCCTAATAAAAACTAAAAATTTATACCATATTAGCTTCAAGTAAACGTTTATTAGCCGCATCCTTATTAATCTATACCCTCTAAGAATTTTTGCTCCGGCAAACGAACATCCATATCCACTAGTAGACCTTCTACTGTAAATCTACTTTCGACAAACAGATTGATAAAGCTTGTCAACAAAAGTACCAGGCTGAATTTTCTCTCCAATCGATGCATATGCTTCAGGCTGATGATATGGATCAGGTTGCTCTCCATTTGTCGCAAGCAACCGAACTATATAAAACTCACAGTCAAATCTTAAAAGTTGCGTATATCCTTGTTGAGGATTTTTAAACAAAGTCTTCACTATTACTGTACTTCCACTTCGTTTAATTGAATCAACTTCAACCCAAAATTCAGCCTGCTCTGTATCATTATTTGCTAGTAGTGTCCAATTTCCTGGTAGCTCCGAAATATTGGATGCTTCATTTACTTCTTCAGAATCATAACTATATTCTTGCTGTGAATTCTGCCTTGATTCACTAGGCTCACTACTAATCTGTGTTGTGGGATCATGAGACTGATTTCTATAGTCAGGTGATTTTTGTATACCACTATCTAATTGCTGTGAAGAAAGACGACTACAAGCTGTTTGCAATACAAATAGTAGTAATATTACTGGAAAAGTAGATATTTTTCTTACTTTTTTCATAAGAAGTTATTACACCTAGCACATACTTACCAAAACTTATAATTTTTGTATCAAATATAGCCTAACAACCAGTATCGTTAAATGTCCAGCATTAGTGTTGTGATCTGCTAAAACTTATCTAATTTGCATAGTCAAATTTTATGAAGTCTTGTAGCATGGGCATCTTATCCGCTTTAATTATGCAAGTTAAATGTGAAACAGCTTATCAGCCTTGATTTGTATATATTGACAATAAAAAACGGTAGAGTGCTTATTGCTCTACCGTTTTCTAATTTTCTATTTGAGACTTAAATCCCAAACTCTAAATCCTACTCAACACCTTGGGGTAACAATTCCCGACGCTGTTGAGAACTAACTTGCACAACGCCATTTTCATCGACATCAACAAGGGCTGTATCGCCATCCTTAATGCGACCAGACAGAATTTCTTCTGCTAGGCTATCTTCTAACAGGCGCATAATTGCCCGACGTAATGGCCTTGCACCGTAGCTAGGACTGTAACCTTCAGTGATCAACCGATCCTTGAAGCGGTCTGTGACTTCTAAGGTGATACCCTTTTCAGTTAGACGACCAAATACTTCCTTGAGCATAATTTCGGCAATTTGGGTGACTTCAGGCTTGCTCAACTGACGGAAGACGATAATTTCATCGAGTCGGTTGAGGAACTCTGGACGGAAGTACTGCTTCAATTCTTCGTTCACCAAAGAGCGAATCCGGTTGTAAGTTGACTCGCTGGCATCTTCGGAGAATTCAAAGCCGATACCGCTACCGCCTTTTTCAATTACCTTAGAACCAATATTGGAAGTTAAAATCAGCAAGGTGTTCTTGAAGTCCACCGTGCGACCTTTGGCATCAGTTAACCGACCGTCTTCCAAAATTTGCAGCAGCATGTTGAATACATCGGGGTGCGCTTTTTCGATTTCGTCGAACAACACCACGGTGTAAGGACGCCGCCGCACGGCTTCGGTCAGCTGACCACCTTCGTTATAACCAACATAACCTGGAGGTGAACCAATCAGCTTGCTGACGGTGTGACGCTCCATGTATTCCGACATATCTAAGCGGATCATCGCTTCTTCGGAACCGAAGAAGTAAGCAGCCAAGGACTTCGCCAACTCGGTTTTACCTACACCAGTAGGCCCAGAGAAGACAAAGCTAGCTATGGGTCGATTGGGATTTTTCAAACCGACACGAGCGCGACGAATTGCCCGTGAAACTGCTCTCACAGCTTCATCTTGACCAATTAAACGCTGGTGCAAGGTGTCTTCCATGTGCAGCAGCTTTTCAGATTCAGATTCAGTGAGTTTGTTCACCGGTACCCCAGTCCAGGAAGCGACAATGTGAGCAATGTCTTCTTCTGTAACTACAGGTTCTTCACCTTCTGTGCCAGTTGCATTGGTCTTGCTTTGAGCGATCGCCCGGATTTCGGCTTTGATTTCCATCTCCCGATCGCGCAATCCCCCAGCTTTGTCAAAGTCTTGAGAGCGCACCGCGTCATCTTTTTCTTTTAATATCTGACGCAGTTCTTTGTCTAACTCTTTGGCTGCGGGTGGCAGTTGGGAGTTAATCAAGCGCACCCTAGAACCAGCTTCATCAACTAAGTCGATGGCTTTATCTGGGAGATAGCGATCGCTAATGTAACGGTCTGATAACTTCGCTGCCGCTACCAATGCTTCGTCGGAGATTTTCAGTTTGTGGTGTTGCTCGTAGCGTTCGCGCAGACCATACAAAATTTCAATTGTTTCATCAACTGTCGGTTCACCAACCATCACTGGTTGGAAACGCCGCTCTAGCGCTGCATCTCGCTCGATGTGCTTCCGGTATTCATCTAGGGTTGTAGCGCCGATGCACTGCAACTCACCCCTAGCCAAAGCTGGCTTGAGGATATTCGCTGCGTCGATAGCACCTTCTGCTGCACCCGCACCAATTAAGGTGTGTACCTCATCAATCACGAGAATGACATTACCCGCAGAGCGGATTTCATCCATGATTTTTTTCAAGCGTTCTTCAAATTCACCCCGGTACTTGGTTCCTGCTACGAGCAAACCAATATCCAGCGTGACGACGCGTTTATCTTCCAGGATGTCAGGGATATCTTTCGTGGCAATGCGTGAGGCTAAACCTTCAGCGATCGCAGTTTTGCCAACCCCTGGTTCACCAATCAGCACTGGGTTATTTTTAGTCCGGCGACCCAAAATCTGGATCACCCGCTCAATTTCCTTGGCGCGTCCCACCACCGGATCGAGCTTATTGTCGATTGCCATCTGAGTGAGGTTTGAGCCAAATTCATCCAGAGTCGGGGTTTTTGTGCGCCCGGATGAACCGCCTGGTGAAACTTCGGCAGTTTCTCCCAACATGCGGATGACTTGGGTTCTTACCTTAGATAGATCCACACCGAGGTTTTCTAGCACCCTGGCTGCGACGCCTTCCCCTTCGCGGATTAGGCCCAACAGCAGATGCTCGGTGCCAATGTAGTTATGCCCCAGTTGGCGTGCTTCTTCCAAGGAGAGTTCTAAAACTCGCTTCGCCCGTGGCGTAAACGGAATTTCCACGGCAACAAAGCCTGATCCCCGTCCTATAATTTTTTCAACTTCAATTCGGGCATCTTTGAGATTGACGCCCATTGATTTCAGCACCTTGGCAGCCACTCCAGTGCCTTCGCCAATCAGACCCAGGAGGATCTGCTCGGTTCCGACAAAGTTGTGACCTAAACGGCGGGCCTCTTCTTGGGCCAGCATGATTACCTTAATGGCTTTTTCTGTGAAGCGCTCAAACATGGCTTTATCCCATCATCTGCGGTCGTGCCGGTATGCTGATTTTAGCACAGGCAAAGCTTTTGGATGCCTGTATAACAGATTATAGACATCCTGAAGCTATGACTTGGGTTGATGGGCTAATTGTTAACTATTGACTACTTTTGTCTTGCTAGTGTACTGAGAAGCTTTAGTTCACCAGCCTTTTTGGGATTTATTACAAACAGTTCACTGCTTACATTGAGAGTTTCTTGACTCAATCCCAAACGTTTATTTTTAACATATATACTTTTTAATATCAAGCAAAAAAAATTAATATCCATTTCTCTTATATTAAATAACTTTTAAATAAAATATTTAAATGAAAATAGGCGCAGCAAATTGACATTTTTTTGCTGAAGCCGAGTGCAAGCCCCAATAATTCAAAATTAATAATGCCCAACAGTTAAATATAGCGGTTATCAGTCCTTGTGAGCTACAAGAACCCCACCCCCAACCCCCTCCCCGCTCTTCAAAAGGGGGCTACGATCTACCTTGTACGATTAGGAAAAGGTATAATTCGTAATTAATTACGAATTACGAATTAGGAATTAGTTAAAAAGCAAGTGCCAAGAGGATTTTTCGAGGCGATCGCTGACAATGGAAAACCACTGGTCTAAAGTTGCTTGAAATTTGGGGTGTTGTAAATCTGGTAGCCAAAGGATTAAAGCATCCTCATCGTTATCTTGGTAGTAACGTCGCCGCCGCCCCGCTGCTTTGAAGCCAAATTTTTGATATAAAGATATAGCCCCCAAGTTGGAAGCTCGCACTTCGAGGGTAGCTCGCTCCATTTTGCGATCGCAAGCTGTCTTAATGAGTGAATATAATAAAGCCTGTCCTAAACCTTGACGGTGATATTCGGGATGAACCGCCAAAATTGTAATGTGGGCTTCCTCTAAAATTGACCAAAAGCAACCCATCCCCAGCAGTCTCGAATTAGAGACAGGAGAGAATAAACCCAGCAAATCACTGTTAGGACTGTCCAACTCTCGTTGGTAGCCCTCCATTGTCCATAGACCACCAAAACAGGCTTGATCCAGTTCCAACAATGCACTCAGATGCTCTGGAGTCAGTAATTGAATTTCTAAGTCTAATGAGATCACATTTATTGAATAACGTTACAAACCCTTTGTAAACTGGGAATCGGGAGACGAACTCAAAGCCCGTAATTTGAACAAGGAAAACTTTTATAGTTATGGTATCGACTCACCCCACTGGGGTTCAACATTCTGGAAGTCAATATTTACCTCAAAGGCACGACACCAGCCCAAATCCATCGCCTAATCAAGAACTTTTACCCTTGACTGCCAGAGTTCATCATCATGACCTCTTGGAAATTGGTGGGTGTGATGTCACGACCCTAGTTGAGCAGTTTGGTTCACCTTTATATATTTTAGATGAAGAAACCCTACGTTCGGCTTGTCAGCAATACCGAGATGCTTTCAAGCAATACTACAAGGGTGAATCTCAAGTATTGTACGCCTCAAAAGCTTGGAATTGTTTAGCAGTTTGTGCGATCGCCGCCTCTGAAGATTTAGGAATCGATGTAGTCTCTGGGGGCGAACTTTACACCGCCTTGCAAGCGGGTGTTAGTCCCCAGAAAATCTACCTCCACGGAAATAATAAATCTCGTGAAGAATTAATTTTAGCGATCGGGTCTGGTGTTACCGTTGTGGCGGATAACTGGTATGAGTTGCGTACGCTTGTCGAAATCGCCCAACCTGCTCAACCAATTCGCATCATGCTACGGCTAACTCCCGGTATCGAGTGTCATACCCACGAATATATTCGCACGGGACACTTAGATAGTAAATTTGGCTTTGATCCCAACGATTTAGATGAAGTTTTTACCTTTGTCAGTCAACAATCTGCCCTGAATTGCGTAGGAGTACACGCTCATATTGGTTCCCAAATTTTTGAGCGCCAACCGCATCAAGATTTGGCCGCCGTTATGGTGCAGTGGCTGCGAGATGCCGCAAAGTATGGTTTAAAGATTACAGAGTTAAATGTTGGTGGCGGTTTAGGGATTAAATATATAGAATCAGACGATCCCCCTAGCATTGAAGAGTGGGTGAAGGCGATTTGTGAAGTAATTCAAGAAGCTTGTGCAGCTGAAAATCTGCCTTTGCCGAAATTACTGAGTGAACCGGGGCGATCGCTAATTGCCACAGCTTGCGTTACTGCCTATACTATTGGTTCATCCAAAGTTATCCCAGAAATTCGTACCTACGTGGCAATAGATGGCGGAATGTCTGACAATCCCCGCCCCATTACTTACCAATCAGTTTATCGGGCAGTCATTGCCAATAAAATGTCTTCTCCCCTAACCCAAACAGTCACAATTGCTGGTAAACATTGTGAATCAGGAGATATTCTGATTAAAAATGCTCTACTCCCAAAGACTGAAGGAGGGGATATTCTCGTAGTTATGGGAACTGGTGCGTACAATTACAGTATGGCATCTAACTACAACCGCTTGCCCCGACCGGCAGCAGTCGTAGTGGCGAATGGCGAAGCAAATTTAATTTTGCAACGTGAAACTTATGAAGATTTAATTCGACAAGATCGCCTACCAGAAAGACTAAAGAAATAGTCATTTGTCCTTAGTTATTGGTCATTAGCCAAGAACTAATGACTAATGACTAATGACCAACCGTAATTAGAGGCAAAAGTTTAATCCAGATGTCATGAGAGATTGGTGGAAGCAATGGCTGACAAACCTGGGGTGGTCACAGTCCTTGCTACTTGGGACTCTGGATATTGTATTAGTGCTGGCGCTGACGTACATGATACTAGTTATTATTAGTGAGCGCCGGACACTATGGATGGTGCGGGGATTCATTATCTTAATGCTAGCCTCAGCACTAAGTGGCAGATTCGGACTACCTCTGCTAAGTTTTGTACTAGAAAAGTTGGTGATTGGTTGTGCTGTGGCGATGGCAGTTGCTCTACAGTCAGAGTTTCGGCGGTTTTTGGAGCAATTGGGGCGTGGCGAATTCCGCCAGCTGTTTCAACCCGACCGTCTGGCAATCCCCAAATCTGATAGTGTAATTGATGAAATTGTTGAGGCTGTTAAAGAATTGTCAAAAAACCGCATTGGAGCTTTATTAATTGTGGAAACCACAGGGCCAATTGATGAGCGAGATTTTTCTGTGCCAGGAGTAAAGCTAAATGCGGAAGTTTCTAAAGAACTAATCCAGACAATTTTTCAGCCGAAAACTTTGTTACACGATGGAGCGACATTGATTCGTGGCTCACGGATCGTATCATCCGGTATAATTTTACCACTTTCGGGACGCACAGCCTCGCGCCAGTTGGGAACACGCCACCGGGCAGCAATGGGAATTACTGAGCGGGTCGAAAATTGCATTTGTGTCGTTGTCTCTGAAGAAACGGGTTCTATTTCCTTAGCGGAACGGGGAACCCTAAATAGACCGCTGACGATTAGGAAACTGAAAGAGTCATTAGAGGCTGTTTTGTCTCCATCCGTAGATAGGGAAGCAGTTGCTCCTGGTCTGTTGAGTTTTGTTCGTCGGATAGGTGGGAAGACACTAGCACTGGTTTCACGTTTACTCAGATTACCATCGACCGCTTCTCGAGATAAAAAATGACAGTACAACAAACTAAACTGCAAGATTTACCTACTGATTTAAAACGAGAATTATTGCCGCAGCATGTTGCGGTGATTATGGATGGTAATGGTCGATGGGCTAAACGTCAGGGTCTACCCCGAATTATGGGTCATAAACGAGGAGTAGATGCTCTTAAGGATTTACTTCGCTGTTGTCAGGATTGGGGAATTCAGGCGTTGACAGCTTATGCTTTTTCAACGGAGAACTGGAAAAGACCGCAGGAAGAAGTAGATTTTTTGATGACTCTATTTCAAAGAGTTTTGCGCCAAGAACTGCGGGAAATGGTCGAAGAAAATGTTCAAATTAAGTTTGTAGGGAATTTGCAAGACCTGCCGCGATCGCTCCAACAAGAAATTTCCCGTTCAATGGAAGAAACTAAGGATAATCGTGGTATCCGGTTTTCGGTAGCAACTAATTATGGCGGACGGCAAGAGATTTTACAAGCTTGTCAGGCGATCGCAAAGCAAGTCCAGCAAGGTATGCTACAACCCGATGAAATTAATGAACAGGTGTTTGAGAGCCACTTGTACACAGCCGGAATTACTGACCCAGATTTGTTAATTCGCACAAGTGGAGAAATGCGCCTCTCAAATTTTCTTCTCTGGCAAATGGCTTATGGAGAAATTTATATTACCGATGCTCTCTGGCCCGATTTTGACCGTGCCGAATTTCACCGCGCCTTGTGTGCCTACCAGCAACGGGAGCGGCGATTTGGGAAAGTCTAAATCTGTCTACGCAATTGTAGTTATACAAACAAATTGGTATAAAAAAGTAATTAAACAAAATAATATCAACTATTTTTCGGTCGCCGCAGTTTATTGGAATTCATTGGGCCGAGAATTTGATTCAGGCTACGCAACTGCTCTTCTGTACCCATACCAATTAGCCGATCTCCCGGCATTAAAATCGTGTCGCCAGTGGGGCCACCGATTAAAGTCCCATCAACACGGCGAATTGCCAGAACCAATGCCCCAGATTGCGATCGCAATCTCGCCTTTTGCAAACTTTGACCTACAAAAGGACAGAAAGCCGGGTCGAGTAAAAATTCTTCCATATACAACTGGCGGTCTGCACCTGTCAAAATCCCGTCTACAAAGTCCAACACCTGGGGTCTGAGTGCCGCAGCAGCCATCCGCTTCCCACCAGTAATATAGGGGGATATCACTTCATCTGCACCACCGCGTCGTAACTTCTGCAAAGCTTCTTCTGTACTTGCCCGTGCGATCACCCGAATTCCCGAATTCAGTGTTTTAGCTGATAATACAATGTATAAATTTTCCGCATCAGAAGGAAGGGCTGCAACGATACAAACCGCCCGTTCGATACCAACTTTCAAAAGTGTGTCATCTAATGTAGCGTCACCTTGGTATGCTGTATAACCTTCAGTTTGTGCCCTTTGTACTGATTCCATCTCCGAATCAATCACCACAAAAGCTGCGTCTTCTGCCCGAAATTCCTTGGCAATTTGACGACCAGTCCGACTAAATCCACAGATGATGTAATGTTCTGATAGGGATTCCATTAACCGCCTCTGCTGCTGTAGCCGAATTCCTTGTTGAAAGTAGCCTTGAATGATCGCTTCTGTAAATCTGTTGACAATGTAACCGATATTGACTACACCCAACAAAATCAGGGCAATTGTAAATAATCGTCCTCGGCTACCGAGTGGGTGCGTCTCTCCATATCCCACAGTCGCTAAAGTGATGACTGTCATGTAAGCTGCATCTTCCCATGACCAGCCCTCCACTAACCAGTACCACAAAGTGCCAATGAAGAAAACACCGCCAAGAGCGATCGCCCCAGCCATCAACTCCTTTTGGATACGTTGATATTTTTGCTCAAGTGTTGAGAATGAGGTAAAAATAGTACTTTTAACCTACTTTTTCTAGTTTTCTGTTAACTTTTTAATATTCGTCCTTTTTAGTATATTTAAACTAAGTAAGTGGGCAAGAATAAATCAAACTAAGTTACGCCATGTAAAATTACAGCAGTTTTCTTTTACATAAAGTACAACGCTATGGGTTTGGAGGCAGAAGGCAGAAACTTTTTGTGTCTGATGCGTGAGTCCTGCATTTTGTACCTCATCTATTTGAAAACTGCTGTAATAAAATTGACTTGTGGGAGGCGGCTCTGCTTGGCTTCCCCCTGTGCTCTGAATTTCAGCTTATAGTTAGTAAGTTTCACTTTTTTACTTTTTTAATACTGGCAATATTTAAACGGCATTTTTTCAAAGCTCAAAATTCCTGAAATCCTTATTCAGACTTGGATACGTTAATTTAATTAAATGCCCAGTTAAATTAAACATGAAGAAAACACCACCAAGAGCGATCGCCCTAGCCATTAACTCCTTTTGGATACGTTGATATTTTTGCTCAAGTTTTGAGTACAAAATTTTTTCACCACCGCCATACCTTTGAAGTGATATAAGCGTTAGTTTAAGAAGAAGTACGAGATGTGCTAAATAAAAAGTATTTTTTAGGGATTTCTAGGAAACTAGTAAATAACTATATAATGAAAAACTTTCAGGAGGAGCGGTAGTGAGCCTACAAACTCTCGTTGACCAAGCCACCATCCCCCCAGATTCAGGGTCTGTACCATCTAGTCCCTTTGATACAGATAGCTTTAATGAAGCTGTCATGTCTACCTACGCCCGGTTTCCCTTAGCCCTAGAACGGGGTGCTGGATGCCGGGTTTGGGATACGCAGGGGCAGGAATATCTGGACTTTGTGGCGGGAATTGCTACTTGTACTTTGGGACATGCCCACCCAGCGATGGTAGAAGCGGTGACACGCCAAATCCAAAAGCTGCATCATGTCTCTAATTTGTATTACATTCCTGAGCAAGGTGAATTGGCAAAATGGCTTGTCGATCATTCCTGTGCCGATCGCGTATTTTTCTGCAACTCTGGAGCTGAAGCTAACGAAGCCGCAATCAAACTGGCGCGGAAATACGCCCACACAGTATTAGACATTGAAAAACCGATTATTTTAACCGCCAATGCCAGTTTCCACGGGCGGACTTTGGCAACGATTACCGCCACGGCACAACCGAAGTATCAAAAGTACTTTGATCCCTTAGTTCCTGGGTTCCACTACGTAAATTACAACGATATTAACGCTGTGGAAGTGGCGATTAGCGAGTTGGATGAAGGCGATTATCGGGTAGCGGCGATTCTGATTGAGCCATTGCAGGGAGAAGGCGGTGTACGTCCAGGAGATGTTGCCTATTTCAAAAAGTTACGGCAAATTTGCGATGAAACTGGCATTTTGTTGATTTTTGACGAAGTGCAAGTTGGTATGGGGCGCAGCGGCAAATTATGGGCTTACGAACATCTCGGCGTTGAACCGGATATTTTCACCAGTGCTAAAGGCTTAGGTGGTGGTATCCCCATCGGTGCAATGATCAGCAAGAAATTCTGCGACGTTTTTCAACCAGGAGAACACGCCAGCACCTTTGGCGGTAATCCTTTTGTGTGTGGTGTAGCACTCAGTGTTTGCCAGACATTGGAACGGGAAAATATTTTGCAGAATGTGGAAGAACGGGGCGAACAGTTGCGATCTGGATTAAAAGCGATCGCAGCAAAATATCCTCAGCACATTAGCGAAGTTCGGGGTTGGGGTTTAATCAACGGTTTGGAGCTACGAGCCGACATTGGGATAACCGCAGCCGATATCGTCAATGCTGCCATCAAAGAGGGTGTATTGCTGGTACCAGCCGGGCCAAAAGTAGTCCGGTTTGTCCCACCGTTAATTGTTACAGAGGCGGAAGTCAACACTGCCTTGCAAGCTGTGGACAAGGCGATTGGGATTCTCACCAAATAGAATATTGTTTGTTTTGTGTAGAGACGTTGCAATGCAGCGTCTCTTTTTCATTCCGGGGAAATTTCTCGATAAGCTTGCCGACACTGCTCATAATTGTCTGGCAAAATCTCGGCATTACCAAAACATAATTGCTCGTGAGTGGTAATTAAAGTTTCATAGGGCTGTATGGGAGTCACAGATGATCGCAGCAATTGCAGATATTCTCCATCAGTACGGCTGAGTTTGTGGAGTGCGTAGGCGCCCTGCGACTTGTCGCTAGACATCGCATTTTGATGCAACTGCTGCAACATCGCTAAATAAATATAACGGCAAGCCTCACGGTAGTTACCTTGACGATAAAATTCTTGCGATCGCTCCAACAAAAGGGCTATCGATGACTCATTGGAGCCAGTTTTTACGCGAAAATCAGTGATATTGCCACTTCTATTTAGCCAAGAATAAACATAAGGGCTGAATTCTCGCCATAATCGCCAACCCACCCACGCTATAAATAATCCCAGTACCAGCCAAAACAGGAATTTCAGCAACTCACCTAGCCAGGGGCTAATTGACCATCCAGTAGGCAATTCTGGTAAAGCCTTTTCAAAGCGGTAAAACTGGTATTCCCACCATTCACCCGCTTGTTGTTGGAATTGAGAAAGCTGCCAACTCCAGCTAGTTTTTTCAAAAGTGTCTGTAGGCATAAGGGGGAAGGGGGAGCGGCGAGTGGGGAGCAGAGGAGCAGGGCAGCAAGCAGGGGAGAAGTTGCAGTAAGTTTTTCCCCTCTGCCCCTCTGCCTCTTTTCAATGCCCCATGACTATTGACTATTGACTATTGACTTCTTTTTTTATCACTATCGAGCCGATAACAATAAGTAGCGCACCGAATGCAAGAAATCCTAGATCCCAAACTAACTGATTTGGGCCTGGTTTCACATGATGGATACCGAGAATTTGGTGGTCAATTAAACCTTCAATGAAGTCAAACAACCCAGTCCCAATCATTAGTGACCCAATAAAGATCTGTGATGACCAAGGAACATCATCACGCCCTCCGGCACGCCATAGCAACACAAGTCCTACCACGGTGAATACCCAATCCAAGGCATGAAATAACCCATCCCATACCATGTTCAAATCTATATTCGCCATGTTTGTCAGAGGTCGAATGCTACTGAGCATATGATGCCACTGGAGGAGCTGATGCAGTAAAATTCCATCAAGAAATCCTCCAAGACCCACACCAAGAAAAATTCCAGCAGTAATTAGTGGTGCGCGTTGGTTGGGGGTTTCACTTTTTGCCTCCATTGTCAACCTCATAGATAGGCTTTCTTACCAAAATACAACATCTTTTGGGAAAAGAATCTTCTATCTTGAGGCAAGTACGCTCGTTCAACTTAAATTAATAATTTACAAATTTAATCTGCATACCTGCTTTGGCTGGGTCGAAATCTTGGGGAAAATGGGTGCTGCGATCGTAGTCTGCTTTTTCTAGGTTCGCTCCTTTGAGAGCGGCTTGGCGGAGATTAGCTGACATCAACAATGCTCCCCTAAGATCGGCATCCTTCAGATTAGCTTGATTAAGATCGGCAAAGCTCAGGTCAGTTCCCCTCAAATTTGCGCCACTCAGGTTAGCTTCACTCAGGTCAGCATAACTCAGGTCAGATCCTTTCAAGTTAATGCCTTGCAAATCAGCATTACCCAATTCTGCTTTACTAAAGTTCCGTTTTCCTGCTGCATAACTCTCCACAAGAGTAGAGGCACTATTTATAGGCTGTTGAAAATTGACTTCAGGCATATAACAGCGTCAGAGGTTGCTCGTTATTACTTTCACGTACCCTTTTTAGTCACGAATTACGAATTACGAATTAGTAATTATTTGGTCATCCTTCCTAAATGTAATACATTAGTTCTTTCTGTGCTCGGATTGATCTTCGTTCACAAAGGTCTTGGAGTGTATATTTTTCCAAAACGGAGTTAGCAGCCTGACGTGCTTCTTGCCAAACTTCCTGAATTAGCTCACCTTCTACTGTGTTGGGAGTCGGTTCACAAGGAGAGACAACAATATCTGACCCTTCCATGCAGCTAAAAGCATCCAACACTGTAATCTTTCCGGGTTCTCGTGCCAGAACATAGCCACCTTTGGCTCCGCGTATACTCTTAATTAAACCTCCACGTCTTAATGTTGCCAGGAGTTGTTCTAAATAGCGGTTCGGGATGTCTTGCAATGCCGCTATCTCTCGAATTTGTAGGGCTTCACCGTTAGGGTAGCAGGTTGCTAACTCTAACAGGGCTAGAAGTGCGTATTCTGATTTGTTAGAGATTACCACAGGCGTAATATTTGCTCATATTTTAAAAATACAAAGTCTTTGAGTTCGTTTCCCTAAGCTACGGCGAAGAAAAACTTTACAATCAACCTATTGTTGACCGGCTAACTCTACTTTAAAGACCTTCTAGGATACAAGCAATTACTTTTATTTCTAAATTCGATAAATAAAAGTGATTTATTCTAGCGGTTCCCATTCAGATGCGGTACAACATTATATCGCGGGGTGTAGGGGCACGGCAGTGCCGTGCCCTTACGGGTATACCTAACGCAAACGAGAAGCGCTATAGTGTACAGTATTTCTAAGGGAAAACTGACTTAAAAGTTTAGACTGTCTAGTTTTCAACCCAATTGTGTCAGTAATTATTAGATGAATCAAAGGCCCTCACCCGAAATTCCTCTTCCAAGCTTGGGAGAGGGACTTTAAAATTTGAATATTAAATGGGAGCGCAGCAAAATTCTGAGTGCAAGCCGCTATACATGGAAATTTATCGAAAATGGGAGAATGACTGTAAAGGTAGTTCCCGCACCGATCGCACTTTTGACTGTAATCTCGCCACCATGTAAATCTACAGCCTGCTTGACGATGGACATCCCCAATCCCATTCCTGGGATATTGGCTGTATTACTGGCGCGATGGAAGGGTTCAAAGATGTGTTCAATGTCAGAAGCAGGAATGCCAATACCAGAGTCTTGAGTCTGGAATATAGCTTGCTCGTTGGCAGTGGTGACAGAAAACTTAACCGTACTACCAATGGGAGAGTATTTTAGACAATTCGAGAATAAATTACTTAAGATTTGCCGCAGTAGTTTCGCGTCTAAGTTAGCTAGTATGCATTGGCACTCACTGCTAAAAACAATCGCATGTTGTGAGCGATCGCTCTGTTGTAATTCTTCTAATAAATCGCGGCAAAATTCCACTAAATTTATGGGTGTTGGATTAAACTCTAACTTGCCTGTTTCATCCTGACTCACCACCAATACATCATTCAATAACTGGGTTATATGCATCACTGATGTTTGAATGCGGCGTAGGTGGGTATGTTGTCGCTCTTCGCTCCAGAGGTGGCGATAATGTTCTAGTAGTTCCGCAGAAGAGTGGATCGTAGCCAAAGGGGTGCGAAACTCATGGGAGGTGATGGTAAGCAAGCGGGATTTAAGTTCGCTAAACTGCCTTTCTTTAGCAAGCGCTTGTCGCATCGCCTCTTCTGCCCATTGCAGCTTGGCTTGGGTTCGCTTGCTTTCGCTAATATCCCGCAATAGCCAGCGCAGACCGACTAACTCACTATATTGATTACGGATAGCAGCAACCTTAACCGCAGCAATAATAGGTGTTTTGTCAGGTGGCCGCAGGTTTATTTCCCACTCTTGCATTTTCCAGTCTGGGAATTGGGCGCGATCGCGCAGATGAGTTAGTTTTAAATGAAAAGCAATTATTTCTTTTTCAAGTACAAAAATCCCTATGGATTTGCCCAACAACAAACTTTTAGAAATGTTGAGTAGAGTGGTGGCGGCTGAGTTAGCTTCCTGAACTATCCCTTTTGTATCAGTCACAAAATAAGCGTCTGGTACTTCCTCAAATAGTTCTTGGTAGCGCTGACCTTGTGCTACAAAGTCCTGTTGAGTGTTGGATAATTCTTCATTCTGCTGCTTTAAATCTTCATTTACTAGTTGCAGTTCTTCCAAAGCTAGGTAAACTTCTTTGAATACTGCGGTAACGAGTTCAATATCTGCCTGTGCTTTTTGCTGTTCACTCTGGCGTTGCAAGAGGGCGACGCGCTTACGCATATTCTCTATCTGCAAAGCTAAATCGTCCAAATTCACGCTCTTGCTCCTAAATTTTAAAGTTGGGTTTTATTTTAAATTCCCTACTTGGACGATCTTAGCTTTTGGAGTTTAGTAGTTATCAGTAATTTCAGTGTAGTTTTAGGTAATTTTAGTTCTTTGGAGTAATTAGAACTGAATACAGCAGAATTCAGAAGTAAAACACTCTTTCTAGCTGGCTTTAAGAGGAATCGTTGTGTACTTCACCTTCCTTTAAATCTGCTGTAAGTAATCAAGCGGTTCTCATTTATTCACTGTTTTTATCTGTAAATGTTACTCAATTGCTCGCGTAGGTCTGCCCATTTTATACCTGCTAGGCTGGGTAAAACAACATGAGCGGCTCCAACTCGTTCAACAGGGCCGAGTCCTACTGCCCACATACCAGCGGCTAGAGCGGCTTCAACACCTGCTGCGGCATCTTCTACAACCACAGATTGCTCTGGTTCGATTCCTAGCTGCTTGGCTGCGTACAGAAATAGGTCGGGTGCTGGCTTGGGTTCTTGGACACTGTAACCATCTGCGATCGCATCTACTTTGTCCATAATGCCTAATCGCTCTAGCACTGGGCGGGCATTTTTACTCCCTGAACCAATACCGATTTTAATACCAGCTTGCCGCAGTTCATCCAACAAGGCGATCGCACCTGGCAACAAATCCTCTGGTGTCATCTTTTGGAGCAATTCGACATAATAGCGATTCTTGCGCTCCATCATCTCCTCGATTTGTGCTTCCGAATACGGTCTATCTCTCAGAATCAGCATCAGGGATGCACGACGAGATACACCCCGCAAGGCTTCGTTAGCTTCCCGATTAAACGGTATACCCTCTTCATCTGCTAGCTTTTGCCAACCTAAATAGTGAAGTTCTGCTGTATCTGTTAGTACACCATCTAAATCGAAGATGAATCCTTGGATGTTGGGGTTATGGGGAGGGGGGAGTGGGGAAGATGAGGGAGCAGGGGAGGCAGGGGAAGCAGGGGGAGAAGTCTGGTGTTCAGAAGCTTGTGAGTGGGAATTTGGGGGATCGGGGGAGAGGGAAAGTTGGAGAGATTCTAGTTGACGAGTTATGTCTTGGGCGACTTGTCCCTGATGTAGGTCGAAGTCGTGCCATTTCCCGCGCCAGTGCAGCTTAAACTTTAATCGCGTCCAGCCTGGGGGAAGGTGGGGGTTGGCTACAGGGCCATTTTCAGTTATTTGGATACCGCCGAATCCAAAAATTACAGCTTGCCAAATACCACCAGCACTAGCACCGTGAATTCCATCGTTGGTGTTACCTCGATTATCTTCAAGATCCACCATTAACGCTCGCATAAACTGTTCGTAAGCTTCGGTTGATTTACCCAAATCGGAAGCTAAAATCGCTTGAACTGCTGGGCCAAGAGACGAACCATAAGTAATATCAGTGCGGGGTGCGTAGTAGTCCCAGTTTGTCTGCAATGCTTTTTCGTTGTAGGGAAAATCTGCTGATTCTCGCATTAAATATAGGAGCATTAATACGTCTGGCTGCTTGAGTACTTGAGATTTGTTGGTTTTATCAATACCCAAGATCGGTTGCATGGAGCGATCGCGTGGTTCATAATTTGCTAAGTTGATATCTTCCAATTGGAAAAATCCCTCGCACTGCTCGATTAGTTCTGTTGATGGGTCATAGAAAAACAATATTTTGGCGATAATATCTTGCCAGTGCGATCGCTCCTCTGGAGTAAGCTTTAGTTTCTGTTCTAGTTCCTTGGCTCGTTCGGGGAATTTGTTAGCTAACCAATCATAGACTACGATCGCTTTCTCTAAATGCCATTGCGCCATCCGGTTTGTAAAGGCGTTATTGTGGACGAATTCATGGTATTCATCGGCTCCGATTACTCCCCGAATTTCATACCGATCCTGCTCAGAATTGAATTCCACCCGACTACCCCAAAAGATAGCGGCATCCAAGATCGTCTCTGCGCCGCACTTTTGCATCCAGTCATCATCACCAGTCGCTTGCCAATAGTTCCAAACAGCGTAGGGGATATCTGCATTGATGTGAATTTCGCGATCGCGGCACCAAATCCGCACATCTTCACCATAAAAATCACTGCCGATAGACCAACGTGGTGTTACTTCATCTCCGGTATCAGCACTTTCCCAGGCAAACATTGCCCCTTTATAGCCGTAATGGACTGCCTTGCGTCTAGCTCCATTCAAAGTGTGCCAACGGTAACTGAGTAAGTTGCGGGCGATCGCTGGTTGGGTAAACAGAAACAAGGGCTGCATAAAAATTTCTGTATCCCAAAATATATGACCGCGATAGCCAAACCCAGAAAGGGTTTTAGCAGGAATACTTACCTTGTCATCATCCCGTGAGGCAGCAATCAGCAGTTGAAACAGATTGTAGCGAACAGCAAAAGTAGCTGTGCTATCCCCTTCAATCAGGATGTCACTTTGCTGCCAAACTTCATCCCATGCCTGTTTATGAGCTTTTAGCAATGTTGCGTAGTCTGGCAGGTGTGTGAGTTTTTCTTGAGCTGCTGGCACTGGTGTTTCAATCTCCCGCGAGGTAAAAACTGTCACGAGTTTTTCCACTGTCACGGTCTGCTGCGCTTTAGCCAAGAAGGTTGTACTCAAGGTAGGATAACCAGGTGCGGTATTGACTTGCAAAGATGCTTTAGTGCCTAGTATTGTCACCTTAGCAGCCATACCAAGTTCAATTCGAGAGTTGCGTGTACGGCGTTGCAACCAGATTTCTTGGTTAGTCTTACCCTGGTCTAATTCTTCCCAGTGATTGAAACCCTGATTTTCTGGATAGCCATTGATGCTAGCTTGAAGTTCGATTAACGCATCAAAATCTACTGGCGTTACATTGCAGCGTAACGCCAACACGTGCGGATCTGCAAGACTGGCAAAGCGTTCAAAGCTAATGTCTATGATATTCCCACTGGGAGAGCGCCAACGCAAGGCACGGCTCAGTAATCCATGACGCAGATCGAGTTGTCGCTCGTAGCGCAATATCTCACCTTGATCAAGACGGAAGCGATCGCCATTCACAATCACTACCAAGGGTAGCCAGTCAGGGCAATTTACCAGTTCAGTGTACACCACAGGCACATCATCGTAGACACCGTGGATAAAAGTAGCTGGCAATCCATGAGGATAACCTTCCTCAAAACTGCCTCTTGTTCCCAGGTATCCATTGCCAATTGTAAAGACGGTTTCTTTGGAGTGCAATTGCTCAGGGTCAAACTGGGTTTCGATTAATATCCAGTCTGTGTAGATAAAATGGCGAGAACGACCTTTTGTTTGCATAAGTTGGGAAGTAGAGATTTTGAGTCTTTGAGCTAGATGAACGAGTATCTGAGGTGGATGAACGAGTATCTGAGGTGGATGAACGGAGTTCCGAGGTGGATGAACGGAGTTCCGAGGTGGATGAACGGAGTTCCGAGGTGGATGAACGGAGTTCAAAGGTGGATGAACGGAGTTCAAAGGTGGATGAACGGAGTTCAAAGGTGGATGAACGGAGTTCAAAGGTGGATGAA
>NZ_JBALEF010000072.1:0-56372 GCF_036918245.1 Nostoc sp. | reverse complement strand
GCTAGTGGCAGAAAGCTTAGGGAAAATTGACCCTGGCAACCAAAAAGCGATTGATGCTTTGGTGGAGTTAATCGGCAATCCACAACTGGATGATACTACCCGATGGCTAGTGGCAGAAAGCTTAGGGAAAATTGACCCTGGCAACCAAAAAGCGATTGATGCTTTGGTGGAGTTAATCGGCAATCCACAACTGGATGATAATACCCGAAGGCAAGCGGCAGAAAGCTTAGGGAAAATTGGCTCTGGCAACCAAAAAGCGATCGCTGCTTTAGTGGAGTTAATCGGCAAACCAGATACTACCCGAAGGCTAGCGGCATATAGCTTAGGGAAAATTGACCCTGGCAACCAAAAAGCGATTGATGCTTTGGTGGAGTTAATCGGCAAACCACAACTGGATTTTTCTACCCGATGGCTAGCGGCATATAGCTTAGGGAAAATTGACCCTGGCAACCAAAAAGCAATTGATGCTTTGGTGGAATTAATCAGCAAACCACAACTGGATTTTTCTACCCGATGGCTAGTGGCAGAAAGCTTAGGGAAAATTGACCCAGGCAACCAAAAAGCGATTGATGCTTTGGTGGAGTTAATCGGCAAACCACAACTGGATTTTTCTACCCGATACGAAGCTGCAGAAAGCTTAAGGAAAATTGGCTCTGGCAACGAAAAAGCGATCGCTGCTTTGGTGGAGTTAATCGGCAAACCACAACTGGATCATTCTACCCGAAGGCTAGCGGTATCTAGCTTAAGGCAAATTCTGTCAGAGAAACAGATGCCGAGTGTTATCACCGTGTTGAAGGATTACTTATCACCTGAAACTTACAAAAATGACTTTGAGCAATTTAATAATTGCTACAAAGTTATCTGGAAGTACGCCCAAAGTATGCCCTACTCTGCTTTTTATCAAGCTTGGCATCAATAAGAGAAAGTGAAAGATGGAGAGTAGGAAAGAAAAATACTTCCTCCAGCCAAAACATAAGGGAAATGTAGAAACAGCAATCTCTTGTAAAGACGCGATTCATCGCGTATCGTAAGCGTCTCGTAAATCTATCGCGTCCGATCTTTCCGCAATCTAGGGAATGCGTAGGCGTAGCCCGTCGCAGACATCGCCCCTAGTAAAACAGATATTGTAAATAGAATGGCAATGCGATTGTTTTTGCGATCGCCGCGATAAGTTAATTAAAAGACTTCAAATAAAAAAATATCCCAAAACTGACGCAAAAATCTTCTCTATTTCTCCTCTCTCTGCGTCTCTGCGGTTAGTTTATTTGGATAATTTATTTCTTGGAAATCCCTAACGCTCTTTTAAGAGTGATGGAAAAGCGTTAATTGTAATAAGTAGCAATTACAGCAGTCAAAGGGATTAGTTTATTTACCAGCTTCATCCATCTTTAGCCAGTTAGCAAAGTTTTTCGCAGCAGATAAAATTCTTTAGGGAAAGGAAATTTATATACTGTAAGTTCTTTAGTAAGTGTTACAGACAAAGAAAACTGCTTCTATTGTGCAGTTACAGCGTATTTCAGGTAAATGAAGTACACGGGTAGGGGCACAACATTGTTCATACGTGTCAACTTAAGTTCAAACGCTTATCCCGCAGGCCTTTTACCCCCCTTAATCCCCCCTTAGAAAGGGGGGAAACAAGAAAATCCAGTTCCCTCCCCTTTCCAAGGGGAGGGTTAGGGTGGGGTAACGCGGATCGTGATGGGAAGCCAGAGAACTGAATATCACGTCTTTATAAGGGTTTTACGTTAAGTTGATACCAATGAACAATGTTGTGCCCTTACGATAATCTGTACCTCACGCCTGTTGCAATCTGCTGTATTTCAATGAATTAAACAATAGTTATCATTATTAGAGTTATATACTCATGCCAACCGAACTCAAAAATATACAAACTAAAAATCTAATTTCAATAGGTTTGCTAGTTTTCGTTCCTATTGCTATTGTGGCAGAAAAGTTAGAATGGGATGCATTAACGGTGTTTGGACTTTCAGCACTTGCAATTATTCCGTTAGCAGTTTGGCTGAGTAAGGCCACAGAAGAAATTGCTGTGGTTTTAGGGCCTTCTATAGGAGGCTTGTTAAATGCAGTCTTCGGGAATGCAACTGAGCTAATTATTGCTCTAGTAGCTCTCAAAGCAGGCTTGGTAGATATTGTTAAAGCCAGCATTACTGGGGCTATTATCAGTAATTTACTGCTGGTAATGGGGCTATCTATGTTGCTGGGAGGATTACGCTATAAAGAGCAGACTTTTCAGCCAATGGCAGCGCGAGTCAATGGCTCGACAATGACACTAGCAGTGATTGCAATTGTACTGCCTGCAATGGTGATCACTACATCTAATGTGGTCGAGCAAAGCGCTATTACTAATCTGTCGATTTTTGTAGCAGTCATTTTAATTGTAGTTTATGGTTTTACGCTGTTATTCTCCTTGAAGACTCACAGCTACCTCTACGATGTTGGGGTTGTAGAACTAGAAGGTGTTTCTGAAGACGAGGCCGCCACAGAGCAAGATAAACATTCAAAGCCAAACTTGAGCCTTTGGGTTGGTGTTTTGCTTGTGGCAACCATTGGTATAGCGTTCATGTCTGAGATTTTTGTTGGTGCAGTTGAAGAGGCAACAAAAGGACTAGGATTGACACCTTTGTTTACCGGAGTAATTTTATTACCACTAGTTGGAGGTGCAGCCGAATATGTAACTGCTATCCGAGTAGCGATTAAGAACAATATGGATTTGGCAGTATCTGTAGCAATGGGATCGAGTCTACTAGTTGCTTTGTTGGTTGCGCCGCTCCTTGTGCTAGTTGGGCAGGTAATTGGACAACCAATGGATTTAAACTTTAACTTGTTTGAGGTTGTTGCAGTGATCATTGCAGTGGTTATTGCCAACTTAATTAGTTTGGATGGTCGCTCTAACTGGTTAGAGGGGATGTTGCTGCTAGCAACCTATGCTATACTGGGTGCTGCCTTCTACTTCCATCCAGTTTGAGCGCTAATCGGGCAATGGCGCTGTTATGCCATTAATTATATCTGGCTGATTATTAAACGCTTTTTGGAGATGAAAGCGAAACCAAACTCTATTGACGGGTATAACGATGTTTCACCCCAATCGGGAAATATTCAAAATCACCCATTGGCGCTAATGTAACTTGTGGTGTTTGATATTCTGGGGGAACATAATTAGCAAACTCGCTATTTAAGCGGAGCAGTTGTGAAAGAATAGAAGATGCGATCGCTTCCCTTAAAGCTTCACTACCCTCTACTCCTGGTGCTAATTCCACAACTACAGATAAAAATCGATTTTTGTCAGCATCTTCCTTCACCTGCAACACGAATTTACCCGTCACCCAATCTTGAATTACTGGTTGCTCTAATCCCACAGTCACATTTTCTGGATAGATGTTTGCGCCAAAGTAGGAAACTGTAAAGTTAGAACGCCCGAAGACATAAACGAAAGGTAGCTGATGAATACCTCTAGGTGAGTTTTGAGCTTCAGAACGGAGATTTTCGAGTGGGTTAAATCCCCATTCAGCTAAAAATTGCAGCATGGCATCATAACTAATTATCCCGCCAGTATCTAAGATGTCATAGCGTACTAAGGGAATACCGTTATCTCCCGAAAACAGCAATCCGCCATCTTGAACTTCAAAAAAGCGATTGCAAGGATCATACTGTACTAACGTGGGTAAACGCGATTCCCCAAATAAAGCTCTAGCTGCATCAGGCTTTTCTGCCAAAAAACGGCGAATGCTGATACTTAACGGTGTTTCATTACCCAAAACTCCCGCATCCGCAGTGCCGTAGAGTGATGCAAAATCATAACAAGGATTTTGTGAACCAACTCTTTCGCCAACTAAACTCCGCCATTCTTCACTAAATACTTCTCCTGCCATCACTAATTTAATCTGATATTGCTGCCACTCCACACCACGAGCGATACCAGTATCAATCACATCTTTTAAAAATGGCGGGTATCCCAATAACACAACTTGCTCAAAACCTGAGCCTAGTTCTTGGACAACTCGCAAGATTTCTTCTTTGTTGTTACCAGGAGTAATTACAGTGATGGGATAACCTTTGCTAGCAAGATAACGACAGCAATTGGTGGTAAACATCCCACCTACCCAAGTGCCTAAAGAGAAACAAATCACTGCTAGGGTACGTCTGGTATCTGCATAGAAACTATCGTGAAAAATCTGTTCAAAGCGTGTAGCGATTTGGAGTTCATCTGTGAAAAAACGAGGCCAAAATGTCGGTTTCCCACTGGAACCTGATGAAGCAGCTATCATGTCGCACCCTTGGAGTTGTCCGTTGCGGCACAAGTCAGCTAGAGGATAACGCAGTATATAATTTTGTTTAGCGATCGCTGGTAATTTCTGAAACTCTTCCAAGGTTTGAATAGTCGCGGGATTAATTTCCCTTTCTGCTAAAAACGCCTTGTAGGCAGGTACATTCGCCGCCACATCGTGAAATAAACTCAACGCTGCCGAAGTTTGAGTGTTGAGATGCCGTTGCAGTATCGTTTCTAAGGGGGTAGACAAAAAGTCTTCAAATGCTTTAATTACTTGCTGCTGTCTTGATTTGCCGTTCATGACGCTTGCTTATTTATTCTGAAGTAGAACCAACACCGTTTAAAATAATTCGTAATTCGTAATGACGCTTTCTACGAGACGCTGCGCGTAGCTTGCTTCTCTGTAAGAGTACGATGACTCGCTAACGCTGCGCTAACGTAATTCGTAGAATATCCGAAAATGAGGGTATGCGCGTTGTAGTCATTCCATAAAACCTTAATTTATCCTTCAGCACCATGCAGCTCTATTGCAGTAAACAACACACAAATAATGGTAGTAACCGCTTTTGTACCCATTGTGGTGAACCATTACCTCTTGCTGTGGGACAGGTTGTGGATAATCGCTATCAAATTATCCGTCATCTAGGGCAAGGTGGCTTTGGACGCACCTATTTGGCGGAAGATATCAATAAATCCCATCAAATCTGTGTGCTGAAGGAATTTGCACCCCAAGTACAAGAAAATCAAGATTTACAAAAAGCTAAAGAGTTATTTGAAAGAGAAGCCAATGTTCTGAAAAAACTCCAGCATCCACAGATTCCCCGTTTTCACGCCTCGCTACAAGTGAAGATAGGCACTAAAGATTTTTTCTTTTTAGTACAAGATTATGTGGATGGTGATAATTACTACCAATTATTAGAACAGCGTCAAAGTCAAGGAAAGACTTTCAGTGAAGAGGAAGTAATCACCCTTCTGCAACAAATTTTACCTGTTTTATCATACATCCACTCACAAGATGTAATTCACCGTGATATCTCTGCCGATAATCTAATCTGGCGGCGTTCTGATAATTTGCCAGTACTAATTGATTTTGGTGGCGTTAAGCAATTGCCAGCTTCTCAAGGTTTTTGGCGTACCAAGTTAGCTGAAAATAATACTTTGTTGGGTAAAAAAGGCTACGCTCCAGAAGAACAGCTACGGCAGGGAAAAGCCTTTTTTAATAGTGATTTATATTCTTTAGCGGTGACATCACTGGTGTTGCTCACAGGTGAAGAACCACAAAAATTATACGACAGCTATCAGGGAATTTGGGGGTGGGGGAAACAAATCCAAGTGAGTCCCCAACTGGAAGCGGTGTTAAAAAAGATGCTAGCTTATAGACCGAGCGATCGCTACCAACGAGCCGAGCAAATCCTCAGAGATTTACCATCGCCAACTGCGATTAAATCTCTAGGTAATTCTATTACTAGCAAGATTAAGACGATGGTAGTTGCTCCAGGAAGACAACGCGCCAATACTGTTGTAAGTCGATTCCAGAGGCAAACGCAAGCAATTGCTAAACCGGCATCTTTCCCTGTTTGGATTCGCCCTTTTATGATGAGTTTAGGGGGAACGGCTTTAATTGTCTTAACTGGTGCAGGTGCTTGGGCAGTGGTAAATGCAGTGATTAAGAGTGTAACTTCAATTACTATCCCATCAATCTCATTACCGCAAATTCCCCAGTTTCCAAATCCCAATGGTAAACCAGGTAGCGACAAAGGAAATAGCAACCTCCAAAAAATTATCAGTCGTCGTCAAGAGCTAGAAATTACTGAAGGATTTTTTATTCGCACAGTAGATGATTTATTTTATACAAGAAAACCAGAATTAAAAGGACGTAGCCTGACATCTAAATCTGAAGACGCTGGTTTACGAGATGAATGGTCTGGTTTCGCTGACGATTTATTGGATAAATTAGAACAGGCTAACCTAAGTACAGCAGCTCGTCAGAAATTAGGAAACTATAGTCAAAAAGATTACGATACATGGAGACGACAAGCGCGATCAGGGCAGTTTGGGAACTATACAATCGATCAATTGACTAAAGACACAAATGAAAAATTCGATCAGTTGTTTCCCACTCAGCAGCGTAAGAAACTCAATCAACAGACTTTCGGTCAAATTTGGTATGCGATCGCAGCCGATCAAGTCAGTAAAGTACAATCTGGCAAATAAGAAGACTGGGGAAGAATAACTAATAACTAATAACTAATAACTAATGACAAATGACAAATGACAAATGACAAAAATATATTGTTCTAAAGGACATGAAAATTCCTCAGGTAGTCGCTTTTGTCTCCAGTGTGGTGAAATGTTGGATACGCCCATGAGTTATAGTATCCAACCGGGACTGACTTTAAGCGATCGCTATGTGATAGTGCGTCAAATTGGCCAAGGTGGCTTCGGACGCACTTATTTAGCTGAAGATGTCAACCGTTTCCGCGAACTTTGTGTTTTAAAAGAATTTTCCCCCCAAGTTCAAACCGCTTACGTTGTCCAAAAAGCTGAAGAACTCTTTGAAAGAGAAGCGAGTGTTCTTTATAAACTGCAACATCCTCAAATTCCCCGCTTCCGGGAACTGCTGCGGCTAAATTTAGGAGGCAAAGAATATCTGTTTTTGGTGCAAGATTATGTAGAAGGGGAAACTTACAATTCTTTGTTAAATGCCCGAATACAACAGGGTCTGCGCTTTACAGAGACGGAAATACGCCAATTGTTTCTTTCAATTTTGCCAGTGTTGGAATACATTCACTCTCTAGGAGTAATTCACCGAGATATTTCCCCAGATAATTTAATGCTTCGCACTGTTGACAAACTGCCAGTTTTAATTGATTTTGGCGGTGTCAAACAAGTAGTAGCAACCGTGGCTTCCGAATATTACCAACCTGGTATGGTTGCACCTCCGCCAGCGCCAACCTTATTGGGTAAAATCGGATTTGCGCCCCCAGAACAAATGCAAACAGGGTTAGTCTCTCCCCACAGCGACTTGTATGCAATGGCTGCAACAATGTTGGTTTTACTGACAGGAAAACAACCCCAAGAATTAATTGATACTTATACTCTGAGTTGGCAATGGCGACGGGAAGTTAATCTGAGTCAAAATTTGGTACAGGTATTAGATAAAATGCTATCTCCTAGACCAAGCGATCGCTATCAATCAGCCCGTCAAGTACTCCAAGCCCTGAACCCGCCCTCGGCTAACTATCCCCCAACTCAATATCCCACTCCACCACAACCCACATCCGCCACTGTCGCCGTCTCCCCACCTTCCCCAACTCCTACCGAAGCTAAAGCTACATATCCCTCATATCCCTCATCTTCCCCCTCTTCCTCCTGGTGGACGCCAACAAAAACCTTCCTAGTAGCGGCACTAGTCGCTGGTAGTGTGGGATTAATTTGGTGGGGATTGAATGGCAGGCGAGATATCGGGGAAGTCCAACCTAACCCTACAGCCAGCCCTACTCCAACTAGCGAACAACCAACCGATCCTCTAGCGCAATATTCGTCAGCAGAAAGAGAACGCAAAGAAAGATTAAGCGATCGCCGTCAACAATTGGGTATCGACTCTAACTTCTACGTGAACTTGGTAAATCAAGTTTTTTGGGACAGAAATCCCAGTTTACGGGAACGTACTCTCGGTAATGGCCCTGAAGATGAAAGTTTGCGTGCAGAATGGGATAAAACAGCTTCGGAATTGCTAGAAAAGCTTGCACCATTGAGTAATGATGCACGCCAAAAACTGGGAACTTACACAACTGCTGAACGCGATCGCTGGAAAGTTGAAGTCAACAAAATTAACGTTGGTAGTCGTTCTTTGTATGATTTGGCAAATGCTGCTTTCTTAAATGTATTCCCACAGCAGCGTGGTAAAGATTTCCGAAATCAGCCCATTGGACAAGTTTGGTACGGTTTTGTTAGCGATAAACTCAGTGCTATCCTCGACCGTAGCGCTTTCCAGAAACTTGTCTTTGATCCGGGCGCTACTGGCAAAACAGTCAACGGTACTCTTCAACCTGGTGATGGTAAAGTATTCATTGCTGGACTTGCCAAAGAGCAATCTCTGGACTTGAAGCTACAAGGAAATTCCCAAGTTTTGTTATCAGTCTATTCACCCTCAGGCAAAATCCAATTTTTAGAAGATTCTACCAAGCGTAGTTTGTCAACTAAATTACCAGAAAATGGATTTTATGAGTTTGTCGTAGTTTCCACAGCAACGAAACCAGTAGATTATCAACTCACTATTACAGCGGAAAATCCCACTCCTCTCCCATTTCCAACAGCAACGCCCACGGTAACATCCACGCCGACACTAGCCCCCACGCCAACGCCAACGCCAATACCCACGCCTATAGAAACCTCCACACCTGAACCTACACCAATACCAACTCCTGAGACAACGCCTTAGTAGTCTGTCAAGTTTAAATTGATAGGTAAGCAAGTTCGTAGTAAGCACTTTATTCCTTAATTTTCTAAGCACTAAAGTGCTTACTACAAACCCTCTTGCATGAATCAATGAGCTTTCACCCTAAATCCCTCTCCCAAGCTTGGGAGAGGGACTTTGAAATTGGCTCCCCTTCTCCCAATTTTGGGAGAAGGGGTTGGGGGATGAGGGCGAATTTTGCATTTGTGCAAGAGGTCTATTGTAGTAGTGTCTTTCAACTTGTCTCTACTACACCTAAACGCAACGCAATTCGCTGGTGCTTCGTTGAATTGTATGGTGTGCCTCTGTGCATTACCTGTGAGTTGTCCCAAAAAACAATATCTCCTGGCTGCCAAACATGGGAGTAGACTGGCGTGCAGTCTAGAACAGTCGCAAACAAATCTTCCCAAAAACGTTTTGCTGACTCTGGTCGATCTTCCATACCAAGTGCGATCGCAGTGTCCGAACCTAAATATAATCCTTTTTTACCAGTGACTTTGTGAGTGGACACAATGGGATGCAGTTTCTTCGGTATATCAGTATCTACATTGGGTTTTTTAAAAAACACTGGTGGCGAGTGATACATCGACATCTGCTCTAACTGCTGCTGATGTTGAGGATCTAGGTTATTGTACGCTTCTACCATATCAAGGAACTCGGTAGTGTGAGGTTGCCCATCTACACCTTGCGGCACTTGTATTCCATAAAGCATCACAACATATAGTGCGTTCATATCCAGTCCCTCTGTACTGGGGAGACCATCTTTATCATGATGCCATTGCCACGCATATTTATCGGCTGGATTGGGAACTGGCCCCTTCGGATTGCCCAATATATAAACATATTGGCTTTGTAAGTCTGGACTAATATCGGGATCTAATGTTTTAGGAGGGCCGCCAAACATAAAATCACCAAAAGTCTGCTTGGCAAATTCTTTTAATTGTTGTGCGGTAAGCTGCTGCTGTCTGACGACTACAACGCCATGTTTCCAAAGTGATTCTTTTAATTCACGCGACTCTAGATTTGTGAGGCAGTTAAGATTGCAACCGCGCAGGACTTCAATTCCGAGTCTTGAATGGTGCTGGATTAGGTGTGGTTGTTGAGTAATTTGAGTCATTGCTATGCATTTATTTTGGCAGCAAACTATCGAAGCAAACTATATAGTTAATTAGTGTATATAGTAAATTTGTGTAGTAGTATCTTACCTAAAAAAGTTGGCAAAGTATATTAAATATTCAAGGGGCTACTAATCAAAGTCTGTCGGTAAATCTGGTTGGCGATAATGTTGAAAAAGTCGATTTATTTGTACTGGTGTCACACGTCCGAGAGAAAGTTCTGGTAACGCACCTTCAGGGAAAAAACCTACTTCTTCAGTTTCAATACTTGATGATGGAGAACCACCGATAAGTTCACAATGAAAAAACAGCTTGTAGACATAAAACGGTAATGGTGGATGTCCCTGTTTGTTTCTGTCATAGACTGCTAGAAGTTTGATAGCGCGTGCTTGATATCCCGATTCTTCATATACTTCTTTCACAACTACTTCACTAGGCGACTCACCAACATCAGCCCATCCACCAGGTAAAGTCCAACAGCCGTCTACTCGTTCCTTGACTAACAATATAGTATCATCACGAAAAATTGCTCCTCGTACATCAACTTTGGGAGTTGCATATCCTAATTCACGGCTAAATAAATCGAGGACATAGCTGTGTTCTACATTTGAGTAACTCGCCATGATTTCCGTGGCGATCGCTCGTAATTGTTTGTAACGTTCGATATCAAAAGGGTTTTCAGAATAAGTCAAACCATTTTGAGCGATCGCTTGTAACTTTTGTGCCCATTCCAGCCATTTTGTTTCCACAGTTTTTTCTCCTATCTACAGTAGGGGTGCACATCTGTGCATTGGTGTCAACTTAAGCTGAAAGCTATATCAGGTAGGTGTTTTATACATCATCTCACGCCCTCATCCCCTAACCCCTTCTCCCAAGGGAGAAGGGGAATTAAATCTCAGGCTCCCCTCTACTTAGGGGAGAGGGGCTGGGGGTGAGGGTAAAACGTTCTCACCAAGCGGGTTTCACGTTAAGTTGACACCAATGACAGATGTGCGCCCCTAACGATGGTTTAATTACCTGAAAATTGCTGTAACGTCTGTATTAAGCATCATCTAAAGCTGCAATTCCAGGCAATACCTTGCCTTCAAGTAACTCCAAGCTAGCGCCGCCGCCGGTGGAGATGTGGCTCATTTGGTCGGCTAAACCAACCTTTTCCACAGCCGCTACTGAGTCGCCACCGCCAATGATGGTAGTTGTACCAGTTTTACCGATTTCGGCGAGGGTATGAGCGATAGCTTCTGTACCTGCCGCAAACTTATCAAACTCAAACACACCCATCGGCCCGTTCCAAATTACCGTTTTGGTATCTGCAAGGGCATCTTGGAAAAATTTCACCGAATCTGGCCCAATATCCAAACCCATCCAACCATCGGGGATATTCTCAATGCTAACGGTTTGAGAATTGGCATCAGGAGCAAAATTATCTGCCAATACCACATCTGTGGGAAGCAATAAAGCAACGCCCCGTTCTTTAGCCTTAGCTTCCAAAGACTTCGCTAGTTCTAGCTTGTCTTCTTCTACCAAAGACTTACCAACGTTCAAACCACGGGCTTTGTAGAAGGTGAAAATCATCCCACCACCGATGATCAGCTTGTCGCACTTCTCCAGCAGTGTTTCAATCACGCCAATTTTGCTGGAAACTTTGGAACCACCAATAATTGCCGCTAAAGGACGTTGGGGATTTTCAATGGCATTTTGCAGATATTGCAATTCCTTCTCAACCAAATATCCAGCTACAGAAGGGCTGAGGAATTTAGTTACACCTTCAGTAGAAGCATGAGCGCGGTGTGCAGTACCAAAAGCATCATTTACATAAAAATCAGCATTAGCTGCCAATTTTTTCGCAAATTCTGGGTCGTTTTTCTCTTCTTCTTTGTAAAAACGGACATTTTCGAGTAACAGCACTTGACCATTTTGCAACGCGCCAACTTTAGCTGCAACTTCATCGCCAATGGAGTCATCAGTTTTAATGACTTCTTGCCCCAGTAACTCAGACAGACGCTTGGCAACGGGAGTTAGGCGTAATTTGTCATCCACACCCTTGGGACGGCCAAAATGGCTAGTGAGAATGACCTTAGCTCCCTTCTGCGTCAAATCTTGAATGGTTGGTAGAGCAGCGCGAATGCGAGTATCGTCGGTAATGTTGCCTTGATCGTCCACAGGCACATTAAAGTCAACCCGCACTAAGGCACGTTTCCCAGAGATATCAGCCGAAGATAAACTTGCTAAACTTTTTTTGGACACACCAAACTCTCCTGATTGCCTTTTTGTTATTGTTTTGAAAGTAGAACCATCAAGATTTTACCGGAGTCAGGGGTACCCAAGTGACAGATATATTTAAGACAGTATTATTTCCTATCGATCAAAGCCGGGAAACGCGGGAAGCTGCTGATGTTGTTACCAACGTAGTCAAAAAGTACAGCAGTCGCTTGGTGCTGCTGTCTGTGGTAGAAGAACCGCTTCCAGACGCGCCCAGCGCAGACGATCCGATGGTGTCGCCAGAGGTAGTTGCGAAACTGCTGGAAAATGCCCAATCTTTATTTTCTGGGCAAGGAATTCAATCTGAAACCCTAGAAAGGCGAGGCAAACCAGCTTTTACGATCTGCGATGTCGCTGATGAAATTGGGGCAGATTTAATTATCATGGGCTGTCGGGGGCTAGGTTTGACTGAAGAGGGAGCGGATGATAGTGTTACTACTCGCGTGATTAACCTTTCCCCTTGCCCAGTGCTGATTGTGCCTTAGCAGTGTGTTGCTGAATACTGGTATATTTCTAGCGCGATCGCTAATAAAAAGTTCTGCGGTTGTTGTAAAAACGGGGCTGAGGAAGGTTGTCCTAGATTTAGTCGTGCTAAATACAGGCATCAAGTTTTAGCCTTAATCGAGCATTATTGACTTCTGCCTCCTGCCTCCTGCCCCCTGCCTGCTTAAACCTTAGTGTTCTGAATTTTTTGATTATTATCTAATTTTCTGATTTCTCCAAAAACAATTAACCAAACTACTACAATTCAGTGAATTAAAACGATCGCAAATAAAGATCCTGTTAGGTTATATGCAACAGTACATATAACTCCCAAAAATCTAGCTAAAAAAAGAAAAACATGATTATAAAATGTGGCAATTCCAGCTTTATAAAATGTTTTAGCATTCAATGGATGATACAAAACAAATAATAATAAATTCACTATTGCCCACAAAGCCCCTTGAAACCAATTGGTGATTTCGCTAGGATTAGGAAGCAAGAAAACGCGAAACAAGAGTTCTCCAACAATCGCAGGTAAAAAGAAACAACGCAATATTAATAAGTATTTATCAATCCATTTTGCAGATTAAAGTTCCATCTGTAAAAATCCAAATTTCCAACCATAAGGTAGAGCAAGAATACTATAAATTATCAACAGTACAACAACAACTAACCAATCTTTTAGCCTCGGAACTACTAAGGACGCTAAAGTGCGATTTAAAAGAATTGAAAGTGGTGAAATATTGGTGAAGGGAATCTTAATTTGTCCCAACAGTACTGTTGGTGCAATGCGTGTAATATTAGGTTGCCAACCACCGACTTGATTGGTTCGTAATACTTGCATAGTTGCACATAGCATTTCTATGTCTCTACATTCTTTATCACCAAATGTCTAATGACAAACAGAAAATTCTGAGCGTCGTAAGTCGGCGCTCAGAACTTCAAAGACAAACCTGGCGTGGTGTAAACATGCACTGTTTATTTGCCCAACAGTTTAAAAACGATAGTTGCGATCGCGCACCCACATACTAAGTGGCACTGCCTTACCTTGTGGATCTACTTTCGCTTTTACCACAATAGGTGGTACTTGTCCTCTGCGGGCGCGTTGGGCTTGTAAGTCGTTCTGAATCTGCTGCCGTTGGTTTTCTGGGATGTAATATGTTTCCAAGCCGTAGTTAACAGAGCCATCCTGATAAACACCTTTTAAGGCTGCTTGGTTGGCTCTAAGAGTTGTAGGGCGATCGCTACTTACTCGTAACGGTCTCCAAGCTCTCGGAACACCGCGACCAGAAGATAATTGCTCTTGCAAAGTTACGTAAATATTGGTTCCTTCAGGCAATCTTCTGCCGCTTCCACGACCTTTGCTGACTAATGTTTGCCAGCCAGGTAGTCTGCTCAAATTTGAGGTACGGGATATGTTGTAATCTAACGCTAAGGTGTTACCTTCTATTACATTGTTAGGGTCTACAGGTACGGTTTGTAAAATCACCGTCTTACCTGTTACGTCTGTATAAACTGCTTGGGCTGGTACTGCCATAATTAGCCCTGTTTGCAGCGCCAGGGGAGCAAGTAACCGCCAAAAAGGTAAAGGCTTATTCGATTTTTGTTCAGTAGCAATCAAGTAATCCCGAAAAGTCACCTTATTGGAAAATTCGGCTTCGGGAGACAAGGGTTTATTTTTAGATTCAGAAGAAGTATTAGTCATGAGCGTAGTCCTAAAAAGCAGAGGTCTTGAGGAGGTTAAAAGTAACGAGATTAGGACTGACGCAGAGAAACTTAAAAATTTTGATGCACAGAGATTTTGATGATCGGCAGATTTCTGAATTCTGTTAGCGGATAGCTAGGGTTTAGCCCATTCTGAATTTGCCCTACTTTTTACTTGTAGAGCTAGAGCCACCAGTTAGGCGGCGTTCAAACCAGAGTCCAGCACTAATTAAAGCAGAACCGCACAGGACATAGACCAGCGACTTAAAAAGTAAGTCGGTGTCGTACTCCTGCACGCGACTGATAATTTGCAGTGTTACTAACAGCATACCGCCCCAAAAGGAGCTTCTGTTGCTTAATTTCAATCCTTCTTGAATTAGTCCCCAGGCTAATGTTGCAAGAAGTACATTGAAAATAAAAATGCCAAGTTCATCAATCCGACTGATAGTTTGATGCCAAAAAGGTACTATTGCAATAAAGACAAGAAATGTACTAATGACAGCAGTTGTAAAAATCACCTCGCGGCGGGGAGGGTTATTTCTTTGGCGCAGTAGAAACAACCATTGCAATACCGCCAAGCCACTGAGAATCCCTAAATCGATGATCGGCAGAGACTCGAATAAGTTTGTCAAATTCGTTGGCTGATTATAACTATAATCTGGAGATTCCCAGACCCAACGAAAAGACAGAACGTAAAAGACAATGCCGAAGCATACCAACGCTAAATTACGCGCTAGAGATTGAAACAATCTGTAATTTATGGTTGGAAACAGTAAATCATCATAACTCCAGAATAATGCAGGTGGGAGTGCAAAAGCAAAAGATGCCACCCAAGGGGCTATATCAGCATAATTCAGCAGTGGCAGAGGATTAAGGTTAGCTTGTAAGGAACTAGCAAAAACAAAGGCTGCTAGACCAAAAATCCAACGGGATCGACATAAGTAAGCTAAAGGTACAAATACCAGCCATGCCAACAAAGGCAGATGCTGCACTACTAGCCGCGACCAAGTTAACTCACCTGAAGCGTACCATAAGTCTTCTAGTCCAGTCCAGTAGCCGATTTCTACGAGGACAATTGATAGAATTCCTAAAGAATTTAAGCACAAACTGAAAGCCATGACCACAACACCGAATCCCCAAGCGAGAAACAGTTGGGAAGCAGAACCTGCAATATTGAACATCTGGGCCATCAGCAGTAAATTTGCACCGAAGATGAAGGCGCTTAAAATTAACAACCCCTCTCCTAGTAGGCGTTTGCTTCGTTCTGGCTTCTTTCCTTCAGGTGGTCTCCAGCTGTAAAATCCAGTGATGGCGATCGCAAAAAACAAACTCATCATTAGAATAAATTTGATTTCTCGCGATCCTCCCTGCCAGTTTCCTGATACAAAGGTAATTATGCCTAAGCATAAAAGTATGCTACCGATAGCGATCGCGATCGCTTTATTGCGATCGCGTGCAGCAGCTTCCAGGTTTTTAAATTGATAACGTTCTGCTATCTGCTCATACTGCGAAGAACTAATTAATCCTTCATCCCTCCATAATTGTGCTTCTTTGCGTAATTTTTGCGGAAAACTATCTAAGAACATGACCTTCTCCGGTGCAGTGGGGTAGCTTGGCCATTGCGATCCCAATGGCGGTCATTATATTTTGAGTATGAAGCCAAAAGCCTTAATTACATTGTTCTTGTGTAACAGTTTGATTTTGATTCAGATACAACGTACTAATTCGTAATTCGTAATTCGTAATTCGTAATTGATAATTCATCATCTTCATGGAAAAACCTTCTAATTTATTACTTAAAGTCTCGCGGCGTTTGTTCACTCATCTAGATGAGCAAGAAAAATTTATCGAGGCTTTAATGAATCCTCAACCTTTTTCACCTAGTATTCTTTGGTGTCAAGAAAAGCCAGATATTTCACCTTTGGCAGTGGAAACACCAATCTCTTGGCAACCACAATTTATAGACCGCTTATCTCTGGGAGAAAAACCTGGTCAGCATCCCTTGCATGAAAAAGGATATTTCTATTGTTTAGATTTTTCTTCGGTGTTTGCAGCTACTACTTTGTTAGCTATTCCTGAGTCAGTGCGTTTAGTTTTTGATATGTGTGCTGCACCAGGAGGTAAAAGTATCTTCGCTTGGAGAGCTTTAAAACCTGAATTACTCATCAGTAATGAAGTAATTGGCAAACGTCTAGGAATGCTAATTTCTAATTTGAAGCGTTGCCAGATTAGCCCTAGTGCAGTGGTTAATCGAGATTCGAGCATATTTGCCGAAATGTTTCCTGGCTCTAGCAATCTAGTAATAGTAGATGCTCCGTGTACTGGGCAATCTTTACTTGCTAAAGGTGAAAAAGCACCTGGATGTTTTCACCCAACTGCTATTAATAAGAGTGCAAATCGGCAAAAGCGTATTATAGCTAATTCTGCTAAAATTGTTTCACCGCAAGGCTATCTTGCTTATATGACTTGCACATATTCACCTGAAGAAAATGAGCAAGTTTGTGAATGGTTTTTAGAACGGTTTCCCAAGTTTGAAGCGATAAAAATTAGTAATTTAGCCAAATATCAATCGCATTTAACTATGATGCCTTGTTATCGGATATTTCCTCAAGATAGGTTAGGTGCTGGTGCATTTACAGTCCTATTTAAAAATACTAATGAGGATGAAGATGAGCCTAAAGAAATGGATTTAAATACAATTTCTTCACTGTACATCTACCAAAATCTTAAAAAGTCAAGTTATATCATGTCCGTATAATTAGTTATGACTTAGTTGGGGAACTATATTTAATTAGGCGTAACGCTTCTAATCTGAGAGCTTCAGGATAAAGAGCTTTGTAAATATTGCAATTTGGAGATTGAATATCGTAACGACCTGTAGCTTTAAACGTTGCCAGAGAACAACCACCTGTACACCAATATTTCCACTCACATGTACGACAGCCTTCTTTTTCTTCAACTGACAAATTCTGAATACCGGTTTTATCTTGTCGCACAAGAGTTAAAGGATCTTGAGTTTTAGATGAAGATATAGTTTTATGTAGCTGCATCTGGCATTTAGCAATTTGCCCTTTGTAATCAAATACGAGATAGCTTTGCCCAACTCCACAAGTTCGTTTATGAGGAGATGCTAAATTAGCACGATCAATCAATGAACCTAGTAAGCTTCGATTAGGTAATTTCAATTCGATAACTTTGAAAGCTGCCAACATTCCCTCAATTAGCCGAAATTCTTCTAGTTGCAAGTCTTCATAAGAAGCTGACAGTTCGTTTTCTCGATAGAAATTTAAACTAAAGGGTAGATTATATTCTAAGATCCATTCCAGAAGATCGGGTAATCCTTCTGCATTACGCCCACTAACTGTGATGGAAATATCTGGTATTAAACCATTTTGCAAGGCAATCTTAATACCTCGTTCAACATCTTCAAACGATCCCTTTCCGCTTGCATAAGAACGTTGGATGTTGTGGAAATTTGATAATCCATCTAGTGAAATCATTAGACGCAGATTCAAGATTTGTAGCATCTCAATAATCTCAGGCGTAATCAATGTTCCATTACTGAGAACTACTCCATCTAATATAATGTCTCTTTCTGTGCTAAGGAATTGAGCGTACAAATGGAGATCCTTAATTAAAGGAGAGCAGAGTAATGCTTCTCCTCCTGCATATTTCAGTTTGACGCGGTGGTAATTATTTAAGGTTGCAGAGCGAAATGTAGATTCAATAGCTGCTTTACCTATATCTATTGACATATCCTTTGCTATATGCGGAAGGTAGCAGTAATCGCATCTTAAGTTACAACGATCGGTGATATGCAACCATGCTGTTAAAGTTTCTGGTATTTCATTTAAGTTAAATGATGAATAATTATTCGGTGCAATTAAACGTGCTTGATATAATTCCTGAATGGCTACCTGTAAGTCTATTGGGTCAATGTCAGGATGCTCTATTGCAATATCATCTAATTTCTGAGGATTTGTAAATTGTTCGAGTAAAAATATCGCTGATTGATTCAGAACTGCTACTTTATGATAAGTACCATAACAGATAGAATAAGTATCATCTAAATTCATCATCTGCGAGTTAGGAACTCTCACAAACTCTGTGTCCAATATCCCCAGAGAGAATCGGATATCTGAGCTTAATTCTGCTAAAGGGGATAAGTCACAGGCACAATCCCCTCCATCACAGTCGCATTGCCCAGTTGGTACGTAGGTAGAATTAAGAGAAACTAAAATTTGGGGCCGATCAATTTTTTTACTAAGCATGAGAAGATGGCTGTTTTGTGGCACGTATTCTAGTCAGGAACATTTGTTGATCGCACCATTCCTTGAGAGCTTTATGATCTTTCCACTGAGATTTTAGTTGTTGAATCAGAGTTTTAGAAAGTTCTATAGGCAACCGTTCAATTTTCTTTTGGAGCAGATTTAGCTCATGTTTGATCGAATACGGCCCGAAACCTCCATGTTGAAAGATTTGGGGTATTCCTTGAGCATATTTACTGAAAGCAAAGTTGTAGTTAGCTTGTTGAAATGCAACATCACCTTCTATCCGTAACATGCGGCCAAAGTATAGTGTATGGATATTTTGATATGATTGAAAGCGATCGCTAAGTTCTTGTGCATAATCAGAAATATGCTGGTAGGCTTTTGCATAATAATCAAACTCTGCTTTACCTACTAAGCTATCGATGGCATACCGCATGTCATTGTACTCTAAACTAGTCTGATAAGAGCGATCATTGAGTTTTAAAGCTTGGTCTTGTAGCGTGCGATCGCCTGTTTGAAACCCAAGGTGCCAATAGACACTAGCAATTTGGTGCAAAATTCCAGGTAATTCCTCTTCAAGTCCGTATTTCTCTGCCAGTTTCAGGCTTTTTTCTAAAGCATTTTGAGCAAGACTTAGCACATTGAGATCCCACTGCACCTGTGTCACATCCCAAACAGCTTCATTTACTACCTCAGCACTAAACCACTGATTTAAGCCTAACTGAAAGTATGCCCTACACAATATTTGATTATCGTTTTCTTCATTGTCACAACGGCTTAACGCTCGTTCAAGTAGTTGTTTAGCTTTAACATAATTACCATTATCTACCAAAATAGTAGCAGAGGCAATTTCGGCGTTGGCTATTTCGCGTTCACTCTCAACACTCGACCACATATCAATAGCAGCCTTAAAACACTGTTCAGCCTTTACGTAATCTTTTTGTTGTCCGTACAAAAATCCCAAGTTATTCTGAATGCTAGCCATAACTTGAGTTAAGCCTTTGTCAGGAGTATCAATTTCCATAGCAGCCTCCCAACCTAGTTTGTAATATTTCTCAGCTTCCTGAAAGTTGTTGAGTTGTCGATGCAGATAACCAACTAGGTTAGCTACAGCAGGAATAGCGTATGATAGCTTTTTGCCTTGAACTAAGGATAAACACTCTTGTTGATATTTTAAAGCTTCTGCATAAAGGTGTAACTTAGTATTTAGCATTCCCAAGACATTGTAAATATCTGCTTGATGAGAAGAATTAGAAGATTGATCGGATAGCATTCCCTCCAGCTTTACTAGTTCATTTTCTTTTGTCCTCTTATCTTTAAGAGCGTGAACAATCTTTGATTCAAAAATAATCAATTTAAATTTTTGATCGGGATTTAGCTCTGTTTCAAACTGTTTGGCAATCGCCAACAATTGATTTACAAAGCCAAATTTTTTCGATTGGCGGCGTATCCTATCAGTAACTTCGTGCCAATTTTCAAAGCCGATTGTCGGATCGGCATATAAAGCATTCCAAAGCCATCGCGTAGTATTGAATTCTCGCAGTTGCTTAACTTCTTCAATTAGAAACTCGATATTAGCAACTTTATGAGAATCATCAGAGTAACGTTGAACCTCCAATATCCTTTTTTGTGGGCCTAAATCATAATCTTTTTACTCAAAATATTTGGCAGCAATCCGACTATCTCGTTTTCTCCATTCCAAATTAGGGTCAATATCGGCCCATACATATTTCTCAACCAAATCTCGCACAATATCATGTAATGATATTTGAGAACCACCGATTACTGGTTTGATAAAAAAGTAGCTTTGTGCATCAATAAATAATCTTTGAGCATCTTCTGTAGATAGTTCTAATAAATTAGCAATATCAGAGCTATCTAATGGGTAGATACGTGAAAGCAACAGAGTTAACCGATCCATTGATGTCCGAAGCTGTGTAATATGTCGAACCATCTCAGCTTCAAATCCACCAGTTTTTTCTAACCTACTGGGAATAGTTTCTATATCTTCACTCTCTAACCAATCTGGTATTACTTCCCGATAAGCATACTCTACTCCAAATTCAATCATGATCGGGCTACCACCAGAAAGAACTATGATTTTTTTAACTAATTCTTGTCCGAGAGTAAAGTGAAGCTGCTCCTCCTTGCAACGAATGTATATTTGTACATCCTCCTGAGTGAATTCATTTAATTCTAAATAAGTTAATTCTTCTTCTTTGAATGATTTTTCTAGAATTTGATGAGCAATACTAGGGCGACCTGCTAAAATAAATACGGCATTCTCTAATTGATGACATAAATTGCCAATACACTCCCAAACTTGCTCTCGGATCTCTGCTTGTGCTAACTTCTCAACTGTATCAATTAAAAATACCAATCTCTGCTGGCTGGATTTTTGATTAATTTCATCGACCAAGAACTTTTCAAGTTGTCTGCGTTCTTGTTCGTATGCAATTTGACTGAGGCGGTTTTCATCTTCTCGCAGTTGTCGTAACCGGAGCAACCATTCTTTATATGTATAATCGTATAATTGTTTGGCGATTTGAGTGTATAAATCTTCTGCATCTTTAAAAACAGGGATATCGCAATCAATAATTTCACTTGTTCCAATTTGAACTTGGTTTAGACGGGATTTTAATGCATGAAGCAACCAAGTTTTGCCAATTCCACCTCTACCTTCTACTAAAACTACACGCAGTTTATTAGACTCCTGAACAAGGGAAATAATTCGATTTAGATGTTCTGCACGACCAACAAACTCTAATTTATTTAGTTCAGACATAATAGACTCCTATTTAATTGTTGCAAAAATCAGTACACATCTATTACCTAGTTAGTTATTTTGAATGGCTTCATCAAGCTTCTGAATTAAATATCTATAGGGTATGTCATTATATTCATCATTGTGTAGATAGTAATTGACAACAAACTGAAATTCCCAGTCGTTTTCTACTTCAGATTTCAGCGTATAAATAAATTCATGGAATTGCTCTCGATCTGTATTGCGGAATATTCCCAGAGTTTCTTCAACTGTTTTGTCAAAGAAATCATTACGAAGTTCTTGTCGATAAGCCAGACTATTAGGGCCAAAATTGATAAATCCAGCATGTTTTTGAAGACTTTGAAAAAAATACTGCATAGACCAAGTACCCGCAACAGCAGAATTATTCTTTGATTTCAGTTCGTGAATATATTCCCAGCAGATTTGAGCCGCTTCGCTACAAAGCTGTTGAAAGTTATCAGGCGAGGTTTCTCGGAGAAGACCAATAACTAACAGCCGCCGTGTCATTCCATCTTTGATAATCGTTTTATCACGAGTAAAAATAGATGTCTTTGTCAGTTCAGCATTTAATTTAAAACTATCATCACTAAAAGGTAACTTAAATCTCCGAACAGCTTCCTTTAATATCCAAGTCCCATTGAGTATAGGAAATATACTTAATTTTTCAATAGATTCGTATAGATGATTATTTTCTTTTGTCAAGCTTTCTTTAATCTGATCTCTACATTTTTTGAGGTTTTTTTCCCATAATTGGTTGCCATAACTATTTAAAAGCCAACTAACTGTGTAACAACCATCTCGATAAACTTTTAATGCTTCAGCAATTCCTCCTGGATGTCCACCTGTTAAATAGAGTAAGTGTCCTGCGAGTAAAGCAAGACTTTCAGAAGTCATCTCTATAGGCTTAAGATATTTTGTTGCTGTATCCTGAATCACTTCCCAGTTAAAAGGAGAGAGTATTAGTTTAGGAAAAGTCCGATCTAATGGGAGATCGATCAGACAGCGAGCTGCAATCACAACTCGAAGTCTCCGGGAATTATCTTTAAAGAACTGTAATTCTTTCAAACATTTTTCAATTCTCCATGCAAATTCCTTAAAGTCATTAAAAAGTTCATTTAAACGTTGCTTTTGTGGGGCACTGCCATCCAGATCGATTAGCAGCACAATACCTTTTTTGCCCTGTGACTGCCATTTAGCCCAATTTCTATGCAATAATGAGCCTAAACGTTCTCCCCAACTTAAATCATGTCCTTCTGGGATTGTCAAGTTGAGAGAACTTGCTAATCGTTTTTCTAAGTCTTCAATACTTTCATAACTAGACATAGAAGCATAAGCACAACACCATTGTAATTCTTGAAAACGTCCCTGTACCTTTTTGAGAAATTCTGTTTTGCCGTAACCTTCAGGAGCAGTTACCAAACGATAAGGAGGATAATTAATTGTTGTAATCTCATTAATTGCAGCATCTCGATTAGTGAATGGAATATTATCAGGCTTAAGCTCTACAGATTGTCGATTTAGTTGGTTTAACTCTGATTCAGCTTTTTCTATTTCATCAAATTTATCGTCAAGTTGCCTTTGCAATATATTTTTATCTACATCATTAAGCGTCCGTACTATTTGTTTGCTGATACTTTCAATTTCAGTTTTTAAATGAACTATTAACTGCTCTAGATGGTTATTTCGTAAATTTGAAGAATTGTTCATTGCATTTAAATATTAAATTAATGGTTTAATTTATGACACTAAGTTGACTTTCTACTTGCTCAAGTTCTTGTAGGATGGTATTTATTTGGCGTTGAATGATATTGCGATCGCTCGCACTAAGTGTATAGTTAAGTTGATTGTAAGCCGTCTCATAATCACTACTTAGAACGTCAAAGCGTTGTTGCAAAGTTTTGATTTTGAGTTGTTGAACTCTGCTAGGAATAGTCTGGGTATGTGCATTTGACGAAATCGACAAGCCGATTTCATCCCATGCTTCAATCAATACATCCGCAGGAATCATGAAAGCAGTTTTGATATCTTCTCGCCGCTTCTCTGCTGCTACTGCCATCCCAACTACTCCTACAAGGGTTTCATCCCATATAGGCGCACCACTAAAACCTGGCTCTACCCTGTAGCCAGTTACCTTACTATCTTCCAGTTGCACCCATCCCTTACCTTGGCCGTCTCGCAACACACCTGTGGCCCAAACGCCATCATTATGTCCGTTAGGAAAACCGAATATGCGGAAAGGATGCTGCCAAATATTGCTAGCTCTTATTAGCTGGATAGGTTGGGCTTCTGTAGGCAACTCCCCTTCGATTTGCAACCCGGCAATATCTTCAGGCTCAGAGGTTGATGCATTGCTAATAACGGGTTGCCAAAAAATAACTTTAGCTTTTAGTTGTTGTCCTGATGCAATTAGGGGGAAATCTAAATAAATATCATTACTAGGAGCTTCAACTATATCTTCTGGTAAAGATAGAGCTGAAGTAACAACGTGAGCGCATGTTAGCATGTAATTTCGAGTTCGCCCAGAGACTAAAAAACCTACACCAACTACCACACCATTGGCATGAAAAATCCGGGCGATCGCTGACCTAAAAGTTTGAATATAATTATCTGTATTCGTTACCATACTATGCCTTGTCTTGCTTCCATTTCAAGGTAATTTCGTAGTTGGCTTCACCACTTACAGAAGTAAAAATTGCACCCACTGCTGCATTTAACTTAATACCAAACTTAACCTCTACCTCACTAGCAGGTGTATTAAGCTGACTCAATTTGGTGATAATTGCTGAAGCGACAGGTTGTATTTGATCTAATACATCCTCAAATTTATTTTTAGCTTCAACTACCATTTGCCCTGTGTCTGGTCTAGCAACACGTACAAGAGCATTGCTATTTTCTAGCTCATCAACTTCAGCTAAAAACTTCGTGCCATCTTTGAGAGAAAACTCTGCGATCTGTTTCTGATTCATAGTAAAACCTGTTATTTGTAACTAATAGTTTAATGTGTTGACCATCAAAAAAGTTGGCACGAAATATTGTAATCTTATTTAATTTAATGGTTAACTCGTTAAATACTTCTCTAGCAATTCATTACTTTCTTCTCCCATTTCATTAAGCTTTTGCCAATACTCTCCCCACCTATCATTTATTAATTGACAGCTTACTAGAATCTGTCTCATTAATTTTGCGGGGTTACAAAATCCCCGACTTCTTCAAGAAGCCGAGGAGCTCGTAGCCCTTACCTATCAGAATTAATGACATGAACTCTAGTAATCCATTAAGCTAACTTTGCCTGCTACGTAGTAAGCACTTAAGTGATTAACACAAGGACTAAAGTCCTGACTACAAACTTATCTACCCAGCATAGTTGACTTGATAGCCTACTAAAAGTTTGTGAAGTTTCTAAATAAACTGACAAACTTCTTACTGCTTGGGCATTACAAGTTGCTTGACTGTCATGTAATAGATTTAATAATTGTTATATTAGTTATATATGTAGCTTTAGTTCAATTAGTAATTATACTGACTTAGCTAGAAAATTGCTTGAATCTAACTAAGTAGGCAAGAATAAATTAAGCTATATTACGCAATGTAAATTTAATTAAATTTTCTTATTTAACGCTATGTAAAGCCTGAAAACTTTAATACCTTCTATCAGTACGCGCCTTATGGTTATCAACTAATGCCGTATCCGGCTGGTTTAGTGTTTGATGCTGAAGCAGAACGCTGCAAGTTTCCTAAAGAGCCTGTTACAGAATCTGGTACAGAAACAAGTGTAACCAAGTAAATATGAATATGGACTAGGTTTAGTAATCTTTGCAGGAGTTACGAACAAAAATATCCCCGACTTCTTGAATAAGTCAGGGATCTGAAGCTGTCGAAATTAGAATGAATATGTGTTGAAGAGTTAATTGAATTACTTGGTTGTCGGGAGCACTGAGGAATTTTTATTGACAAACAGTCTATCAATTCGGAGAACACTTGGCACAAAAATCAGGACTGAATTTACAAAATTGGCTACCTGTCAATTGGTAAGCTGTACAATAAGGAAAACTGGTAAGTTCAATTTTGGCTGTTTGTAATTTGGAACCATTTGCCAACGCTTCAGTAAGTTTGGTTTTATCAGCCAAAAGGATAGCTAAAATTTTAGGTAACGCTATGCAAGCAGCAATATTGAGCAGCGTTAGCATTATGGCGTCGATAAAATTCATAGGTAATCATCTCCTGTGAAACATAGGCGATTGCTGTTCTTAGATGCAAACACAATCATTGCTTGCACTCTATGTAAATTAACTTTAACATAAATTTTTGTAAATATAAACGTGGAATTCCTGGAATTATCATACACAGAAGGGTATGTGGATAATAAGGCTGGATATTGTAGCGTAATAACAAAATAAGCTGGAAAACGATCAGTTTAAAATCTTTAAGTAAGGTGTTATGTCAACAACCCAAACCGCGTCTTCTTTTTTATCTAACATCAGTGAGCGAGAACGGCAGGCATTAAAGCGGTTGGTAGATTACACAAATGTGGAATCGCTACCAGAAATTTGGCCTTTGGCAGCTCAACGATTTGGTGATGTTGTCGCCCTGCGTAATCCTCACGCTAAACCAGAAGTAGTGATTACTTATACCCAGTTGGCAGAGCAAATGCAACTATTTGCTGCTGGGTTACAGGCGTTGGGAGTAAAGGTAGGCGATCGCATTTCCCTAATTGCTGACAATAGTCCTCGGTGGTTTATTGCCGATCAAGGCATAATGACTGCTGGAGGCGTTGATGCGGTGCGTAGTGCCCAAGCTGATAAAGAAGAACTGCTGTTTATCATCGCTAATAGCGGCAGTACAGCGATCGTAGTAGAGGATTTAAAAACACTTAAAAAACTACAAGACCGCCTCAAAGATTTACCAATTCAAGTGGTAATCTTACTTTCCGATGAAGCACCACCAACAGACGCAACCTTAAAGGTGCTGAACTTTTCGCAGTTACTCGAAGTTGGGAAAAGTCATAATTTTGTGCCAGTCAAGCAAAATCGTGACGCTCTGGCAACTCTAATTTACACCTCTGGCACCACAGGTAAACCCAAGGGTGTAATGCTGTCTTATAACAATTTGATGCACCAAGTAACAACATTTGGGACAGTATTGCAACCAAACGCTGGCGATATTGTTCTCAGTATCCTACCTTCGTGGCACAGCTACGAACGAACCGTTGAATACTACCTACTATCTCAAGGTTGCACCCAAGTTTATACGAATTTGCGCTCCGTAAAAGGGGATTTGAGACAATTTAAACCCAACTACATGGTGGGTGTACCCCGCCTGTGGGAATCGATTTATGAAGGAGTGCAAAAGCAGTTTCGGGAACAACCAGGGAACAAGCAACGCCTAATTAACTCTTTATTGGGTATTAGCGAGAAATATATCAAAGCGCGGCGAGTTGCTCAAGGGTTGAGTTTAAATAATCTTCATGCCTCAACCGTCGAACGATTAGCAGCTAAAATACAAGCATCAGCTTTATTGCCCCTCCATGCCTTGGGAGAACGACTGGTTTATGCCAAAGTTCGGGAAGCCACAGGAGGACAAGTTAAGCAGATGATTAGCGGTGGTGGTGCGCTTCCCAGACACATAGATAATTTCTTTGAAATTATTGGTGTGCAGATTTTGCAAGGCTATGGCTTGACAGAAACTTCTCCTGTCACCCACGTGCGGCGTCCTTGGCGGAATTTGATTGGTGCATCAGGGCTACCACTTCCGGCTACAGAAGCTAAAATCGTCGATCCTGAGACAAAAGCGCCTTTACCAATAGAGAAGCGAGGCTTAGTATTGTTGAGAGGCCCGCAGATTATGCAAGGCTATTACCAAAATCCCGAAGCGACAGCGAAAGCAATTGACGCTGAAGGTTGGTTTGATAGTGGCGATTTGGGTTGGCTGACACCACAAGACGACTTAGTGCTGACTGGCAGGGCTAAAGATACGATTGTATTAACTAACGGGGAAAACATCGAGCCACAGCCGATCGAAGATGTGTGTTTGCGATCGCCATACATCGATCAAATTATGCTCATCGGTCAAGATCAGCGCAGCCTGGGAGCCTTAATTGTCCCCAATGTCGAAGCCTTAGAAAAATGGGCAGCAAGTCAGAATCTAACGCTGGATACGCCCAACGATCAAGTGACTTCCTCAGATAGTCAAAAAATTGACTTCGAGAGTAGAATGATCCAGGATTTATTTCGCCAAGAATTAAATCGGGAAGTCCAAAATCGTCCAGGCTATCGGCCGGATGACCGCATCGGAACGTTTAAACTCATCCTGGAACCGTTTTCCATCGAAAATGGCTTGATGACACAAACACTAAAAGTTCGCCGACATGTCGTCACGGAACGCTATCGCGATATTATTGACGGCATGTTTGCCTGATCATTCCACCTGCTAACTGTAAAGAGTGAACGTGAAATATTTATGGATGTCTCCAAATCTAATTTGCTTCTGAAACGCGTCGTCAACGTCAAAGTTATTGTGACTCCCCTCTGGAAAGAGGAAGTACAACAGCAGCTGCAAACCCAAATCAATCAACTTGACCAGCAACTGCAACAGCTAGACGTTGAAGGACAAAGAGCGATCGCGGCAATTCAAAAGCAGAGTCTGCAACCACCTGGCCCCCAGACCCTGCAACAAATTGACAATATTCAACTCCAAGTCAATCAAAAGAAGAGTGAATTTTTAGAGCAGAAAAATCAGTTGCTGCAAAACCTCCAGCAAGTTCAGTTTCTCCAGCAAGATCAGGAAGTCAACCAATTCCAAATGGAAGGTTTTTTCCGTGTAGAAATCGGTGATAACCTGATTAGCAAAATGCAAGTCGAAATCGTTCTGCGCGATGGCGTTGTAGAAGAAATTCGCGGCGACATTTAAATTTGTCATTTGTCATTTGTCATTTGTTTTGTGACCAGTAACTAATGACTAATGACTAATGACAGATATGATTTAACTTAGTGTGAGAGCGGCTCCCAGCCCAACATTCTACCTGGGAGCCAGCCCAAACAATTTGCCACACTGGAGGTGAGCTAATAAAAAGCGATCGCCCAAAGGTTGTCATCTCCGCTCGATATTTAACCGTCCCAACTGAATTATTACCCCGCTTGATTTGCGTAATCGTCACTAACGCCTGATTTGGTTGCGGATAAACTACCTCTATCTCTCGCGATCCTCCCACTGCTATGTCCCCAAAGGCATTCAGGGCGAGGGTAGTAGGATTACTACCTTGAAGAGATGAGTTGAGCTTTTCTAAAGGTATAGTTTGATAATCGGAACGCTCTGAGAATGCTGCAACTTCCTGAGACTGATGTATTGCTCCCACCTGCTGGGTTTGCTCATCACTAGTCTCAACAATCGGTGCAGATTGCTGCTGCTGGATAATATAAACTCCAGCACCAGCCGTGGCAGAGATACTTAATATCACAATCAAAAAGAATTTTAGCTTTGCCGACATAAAAGTAAACAGGAATTTCAAATAGGTTTATTACCAATTTTGAATTCTAGATTGAACTGCATCCTATATCCTCTATAAAAAGCTCTTGTATCTTAAGTAGTGGTTATGAGGAATATTAAATAGTAATCCCATTTAATCTGTGAGAAACTCGTGGTGGTTTTTGCAAGTCAATGACTAAAACGAGATTGAGCAAGATATTGGCTAACCATTGTGGATAGTTCTGTATTATAGACCTCCAACCCATATTTAGGTTCCTAAAGTCAATCGATTAGTCATTTGTCATTTGTTCTTAGTCATTAGTCAAAAGCTAATGTCAGTAAATCGCAAAGTTTTTCTCAAGGGCTACCCCTACGCCAATTCAATTCATCGTACATATTAGTTCTAAATAATACCTAAATTATTAATAAAACTTATATTAGTGAAAAGAGTTTCAAAAAATGAAATTATAAAGAATGTACAGCCATCTTAATAATTACTATTGAGTTCACCAAAATAACTAGCACTAACCGATTCAGAAACCCTCGCAAACAAAAACGAAATATTTATGAAAGTTATAGTAACAGGTTCTTTAGGAAACATCGGCAAGCCACTGGCAGAGGAGTTAGTACAATAAGGTCATACGGTTACGGTTATTAGCAGCAAGCCGGAAAAGCAAAAAGATATTGAAGCCTTAGGCGCCACCGCCGCCATTGGCTCACTGGAAGACGTTGATTTCCTGGTTTCCACCTTTACCGGTGCCGATGCCGTGTTTGCTATGGTGCCGCCAGACTTTACCGAACCCGATCAGGTAGAGTATTACCGGAGAATCGGCAGCAACTATGCCCAAGCCATTCAACAGTCGGGCGTAAAGCGTCTTGTTCATCTCAGCAGTACGGGCGCGCATTTAGATAATGGCACCGGATTCATCCTCGGTTCTCACCATACAGAAAGCATTCTGAATGAGCTGTCAGACATAGCCATTACTCATCTGCGCCCTACTTACTTCTACACCAATTTGTACAGCTTTGTAGATATGATCAAAGGGCTGGGCTTTATCGGCGCAAACTATGGTGGCGATGACAGGATTGCAATGGTTCACCCAAGAGATATTGCCACCGCCGCTGCACAAGAGATAGAAACACCTGTTACTGGCAAGAAAGTGCGATATGTGGGAAGCGACGAGCATACGGCCAACGAAGCCGCTCACATCTTAGGCATCGCTATTGGCAAGCCGGATTTAAAATGGGCAACTTTTACCAATGAGCAAATGCAAGACGGTTTGGAAAACAAAGGAATGCCGACACATATTGCAGCCAACTTTGTTGAAATGGGTGCCAGCATTCACAGCGGCGCATTACTGCAGGATTATGACCTGCATAAGCCAATTGCTATGGGAAAAGTAAAGCTGGAAGATTTTGCAAAGGAATTTGCTGCTGCTTTTTAAAAAGGTTGATTGTCTTTGTACAAAGAGGCTGTCTCAAAAGGGTCAGCCTCTTTAATTTTTTCATTACAGGCTCACTAGATAGGTAGTTTTGCCGAATCGTAAATAACTCGTCAAGAAGACCTTGGCGTTTGAGTTGACGCCTTTTCGATTTGCTTTCGATACCGCTTCACACTGGACATACTTACACAGGGTAAGCGCATCTCAAACCCTATTGACAAGCGGATTGAGAAAAATCATCTAGAAACAAAGCTGGCGGCAAGAACAGTCAGCATATAATTGTTATCCATCGCGGCTCGATTGGATTTTTGACGATTACTAGGCTTGAATGATTGTTCGAGGTTTAAAGCATTAAGGGCTATTCGTCGTAGCAATGCTAAGTTTTGTGGAGCATGACCAGTACGAACACGACAAGCATCTTCGTTGAATGTTACTTCTTTTGTCCAATGTAAACCGTTTTCAATACTCCAATGTTCTCGAATCGCTCGACCTAATTTGATAGCATCACAGTCTAAACTAGTTAAATAAAACTGAACTTCGCGGGTTGTTTTATTCCAAAGATGTCGTATTATTTAAATTTTTAACTGTTTTTTTTGAGAATTTTAGAGATAGTGCCATATGACTGATTCGCCCAATTCTGATAGATGCCTATTTTATTAGCCTACTACTTAACATCTTTAATACTTCAAATTTTCGTTGACATCATAACTATGTCAACTTTTATGTGTTATTGGTCACATATTTTTATGCGCTTACCCTGATTTACCACCCACTAAACGAAACCCTTGAAACTCCAAAGTATTGGGGTGAAACCAAAAATATTCCGGCGTGCGAAAAGTCTCTTGGTAAAGTTCAAACTTCAGACCTTTATCAACCTTGGCAGTACTATTAGAAAGTAATTCAATAATCACATTCGGATACTTTCCTTGTTCTGGCCATAATACCCAACTTTTGCGGGGGCGATTTTCACAATCCTTGACGACAAAAAAATCTGGCCCTCTAAAGTCTCGCGTGGTAATCTGTTCTGGGCTAAAATAAATCGTTAAATTTCCAGTAGCATAAAAATCAGTACGGTTACGCCACCACCATTTCAGACAGGCCAACAGTAGTTCAATTTGCTCGCGATGTAGATCGCTTTTTAAAGGAGGCTCATCACTCCATAAATCACTAGGGGGAATGATAATATCTTCTGCTTTTGTATGTATAGTTAATTCACCAGGGATTTCAGGATTTTTGAAAGCCGTCATAAGGATTAATGGCTTTCGTTGTTACATCTAGTGTAATAGCAAGACTTCAGTCCTGATTTTGTTCGCGTAGCATTTTGTTAGAGAGGACTAAAGTCCTCACTACAAATTATGGCTATTTTGACGGTCATCATATTATTTTAATCATCGATTTTTTCAAGAGAAAAAATGCTGCTTCACCACATCTAGGCGTGAACAATTCCAATAATCGATATGGGAAATAATCAAGCCATCAGAGTTCAGACCTAATTCACTCCAACCAGGAATAGAGATCCGTGGCTTCCAGGGGAGAGGAGTATTCCAACTGAGTGTCCACTCAGTTTTTATTGTGTCTCCTAAACGTTGAATATTATGTAAGTCCATCTTAGGATTTAAAAACCAAGTTTCGATAAAATTAATCATTGCTTTGTAACGTTTAACACCACGAAATTTATTCAATGGATCTTGAAAATAAACGTTTGGAGTGTAGATGCTGTAAGTTTGATTGACTGGGAATCTTTGATAGTCTTCTTTGAGGATTTCAATGATATCCATGATAGATATATATATCTGTAAATTGGTTTAATATGAAAACTGAAAAATGGAAATCAACCCTCATTCCATAAACGTTCTAACTGACGCCGCCAAGCCGTTAGGACTTCTTCTCGCCCTTGTGAAGTTTGATTTATTTCGCCCATCATTCCTTCGGCGTAAAAGCGTTCTAAGGTTTGCATAGTAGCTTGTAGAGATTGTCCTTGCTGTTTGGCTGCCTGAATAATTTGCCGGATGCGGCTTTCAATTAGTTGATTAAAGACATTATCTAATCTAGCCTGATGGAGAGATAAAAGTCGGTTGATTGCATTGGACAAATCTGCACTCACTAAAGTTCCACTGTGATGTTGAAATACCCCCCAAATTACTCCTTCATATAAAGCGTAACGTACTTCTTGAGTGTCATCAAAGTTGGCTTCTAGGAACTGTTCTAAAAATGGTTGGGCTTCTTGAATGGGGAGAATAGGCAGTAAAACTCGCAGCCAAGTATTATCTTCGGAAAGCAGCACCAACAGCCGAAAAGTAGGAGTGTCTACTTGCCACGATCCAGGAGCAGTCGTAGCAACAGCCGATGTGTCAAATAATTCTGTGAGCGTAGCCGCAATTTCTTCAGGTGTCATAACTTTTTATTTAGATATAGCCTCTAGATTAGCGCAGAGGTGCATCAACTTATTCACCAGAATGCTTACTTATCCAGTCTGAAAACGCAGTGAGGGCGCACAGCTAGGTGTACGCCCCCACGAATGAATGTATTCCACTGAATTGAAAGATGTGATTTAAATAAGCGAATTGCTCAAAAACACGATACCGATCGCACACAAAGCGAAGCCAGCAAGGCTGATTTTCCAGGGTAAAATTCGGTTTATTTCTCCCATACCTATCCCAACACCAATTTCTCTAGCGCTCATCGCAACTGCAAACAGAGTTAAAGTAATACTTAGTATATAGGCAACTACTGGTATCATTCCTGCACCAACAATAGATTCAGCATTAGCGTAACCCTGAAATAAACCAGCACTGATGCCCACCAGAGCAAGCACCAGAAAGTTTAGTTGATTTGGCATCATCAGCATAGTACCAAAAACAATGGTAGAAATGGCGATGGCTATTTCTGTGCCTGGTAAATTTAGCTGAAATATATGAATTACAATACCCAAAACTGTTGCGAAGACAAAACATCCAGCGATCGCAGCGCCACGAACAAACATAGATGAGAGTAAGCCAATCGCAACAATACCAACTAAACAATTTAAGCTAATTACTGGATCTGCCAATCCCCAGAGAAAGGCTTCCCAGCCGTTAGAAATGGTATGGTCAAATGGTGTTCCACTCAATGAACTGAGTAAGCTAATTAAAATTAAAGCTGCGATCGCTCCAATATGGCGATCCATGAACTTTGAGGTATTAAGTTCCCCCCAAGCACGCGATTCGGATAATTTAGTCTTGAACATCGCTATATACCAAATTAGTTTTTAGGTAATTTATACTACCCACCTACCCCAAAAAACTAACGTGGTAATCATGCTAGATTACACTAGTACCGCAAGGCGGAAGTCAAAAGTCAAAAGTATTATGGAATGGTCTTCTAAGGGATTTTAAATGGTTGCTCTATTTACGCCGTGGCGTACTAGCTTCACTAAGTTATCTAAAGCCAAGTTGATTTCAAAGTGAAAAGTCTGAATGCAGGCTAAAAACTTTTTCTTATCTTTTGAACTACACAACAGTCTGTTCCTATATCTTTCTGACGATGTACTCAACTAATTGTTGAATCATTTGGGCATCTGTTTCACCTAAACTTTCCAACTCAATTCTGTTGCTTTCTTGTGGTGTACTAGCATTACTACTATATATACGGCGACTCAATCCGACAGGACTCTTCTCATAAAATGTTGTATAGAATACACATGCTGCTACATACGATCCAATCGGACTAGGGTGGCTTTGATCGGAACTGTAAAGGTTTAATTTCAGATTCGCTTCCTGAATTTTTTGCCAAGCTATTCCCACAGGTGCAACTTTAGCTTTCAGTTCTTTAGCAATGCTCATGTAAGAATCAGTCAATATCTGTTGCGTTTCTGGTTGATTTTGCTTTGCCCAAGTCAAGTAAAAGACTGTTTGGGAATTCACTCGCTTAATCTCGGCATCAAACCTAGTAGCGTACTTATACATTTCCTTGGGATTGGTAATTGGTAAAGTACTTTGCTCTTGCAGTACTACGTAATCCCAGCGTTTTGCTTTCAAAAGCCTGAGTGCTTCACCACGTTTCCAGTGGTTTTTGAGTGTAGCTCCACCAATCACAACCATTTCAGTTTCTAATTTTTTAGGTTCTTTCGCCGAAGCAGCCAACTGTTGTGTCAACCAAGGAAGATCGTTGAAATAGGTATAGCTGTTGCCAATAAATAAAACTCTGATTGCCTGTTGTTCACCTACTGGGAAGGAATTTGCCTGAATCTGCCTTCCTAACGTCTTAAACAAGACAATTATCAGAAAGAGGAATAAACATACATATACTATATTAGTGTTGCTCATCATCCCTGAAATCTTTGCAGTATAACTTAATTCTTGGACAGGATTTTTTGGAAATAGTTCTGACTCTTGATGAGTAGATGAAAGTTTTCCCAAGAGATTGCAAATTTTACCCAACCTAAAACTTTTCTTAACTGAACTGTATTAATAAGAAGACTAATCTAGAAAGTACCTTCATTGGAAGAGACAATGACATTTATCAAATTGCTGCTACTGAGTATTGCTTTTATCTTCTTTGGATGGATTAGTCCACTGCAAGCTAGTTCAATAGCTCAATTGCCAACTCCTTTACCTGTAGTTGCACAACGTGAAACAACATCTTTGGAAAATTCACAGGATGTATTAACTGTTGCAACTTTTAATGTCGAGAATTTAGACCCAAAAGATCAACGCTTTGATAATATTGCCAAAATCATCGGTAATAATTTGAATGCACCAGATGTCATTAGTTTAATTGAAATTCAGGATAATAACGGGCCAACCAATGATAACGTTGTAAATGCAAATCAGACTTACCAAAAACTGATTGCCGCGCTCAAAAATATTGGTAGTCCAGCATACGACTTTGTTGATATTCCGCCTAGCGATGATCAAGATGGTGGAGAACCTGGAGGCAATATTCGTGTCGGTTTCTTATTTCAACCCAGCCGGATAACTCTAGCAAAACTACCCAAAAGAGGCGGTTCATTAGATGCTGTGACTATTACTCAAGGTACAAATGGTCTTGACCTTTCGCTCAACCCTGGTCGGATTGACCCCATCAATGCTGCTTTCGATGAAAGCCGTAAGCCACTTATAGCAGAATTTCTTTTTAACGATCAAAAATTGTTTATCATTGCTAATCACTTTGTTTCTAAGCTTGGAGGTTCTCCCAGCGATGTTAAACGAGTTAAACAAGCCGAAATCGTGAATGAATTCGTAGCGCAACTACTACAAGTTGACCCACTAGCCAAAGTAATTGTATTGGGTGATTTAAACGATTTACCAGATTCCCTACCTCTGAAAGCCTTGAAGGGTAACATTCTTGAGAATCTGACGGATCGTTTACCTGTTAGCGATCGCTTTAGTTTTAAATTTCGTGGAAATCCTGAACTTATTGACCATTTGTTAGTCAGTAAAAATCTTTCCAATGTTGCTCAACCAGAAATTGACATTGTGCATGTCAATGTTGGCTTTAGTAAGCCTGTCAGCGACCACGATCCTGTAATTGCAGCGTTTACATTACCTGCTAACCAGTCCACCTCTGACACCAGACACGCGATCGCAAACCCTTTAAACCCCTTCATTTTCGCTGATCACTGATGAATTTGCGTTGCTTTGAGCATGTGGTAGGTAATGATCAACTGAGTCAGAGCCAGAGGATAACTTTGGAGTGTTTCTCCAGTTGTACCAGCAATTTTACCCAGTTCTGGATTACTTTCACGATCGCAAATATTTCGTAGATGGGGCATATCAGAACAAATAATATGCTCTAGCTTATTCACCTGTTCTAAGGTTGCATGGCCATCAACTTCTAAGACATCTACCGGCTTACTCATATCCCTGTCTAGCCCCAGGCGGATGGCTGAGTCAGAATTACCATAGCTAGAGTTGGTAATTGCAGTGAAATCTGGATGCGGAATTGTCGGACGCAGTACCAGTCGGACATTCAGGTGTCCATTGGTTTCATCATCTTCATCAGTGGGTGGATAGAAACTAATTACTATATCAGACCATTGCCGTTGCGGACGGATAAACTGTGCTGAATCTGGTTCGCGCTTTTCTAATTCCGCTAATACCTGTTCATCTGTGTAGCCGCGCTTTTGGGTGTCTCGTTTAACTTTCCACTTAGCGCGTAGTGTTTCTGGAGGTGCAAGGTAAACTTTAACATCGTAGGAATCACGAGCAGCACGGGTAGAATAACCGAGTAATCCTTCAATAATGACGAATTTATTAGGCTTGATATATTGTGGTGGCTCGAATGTGCCTGTTTTATGGCTGTAAACTGGCTTAAGAATTGGTTGTCCTGTGCGTAGCAGCGACAGATGTTGCTGCATAATATCCAAGTGGTTGCAGTCGGGGTGGAGGGCAGTGATGCCAATTTCTGCACGTTGTTGGCGATCGTAACGGTGATAATCATCTGTACAGATGATTGTGACATTTTCTGGGCCGAGTGCCTGAGCAATTCCCCGCGTTAGTGTTGTTTTACCAGCAGCGCTGTCGCCGACAATACCAAGAATTATTGGACGGCTCATCATACCTCCCAAAATAGAAACAAGTTTAGTAATAAAATTACCTACATATAGTTTTTATTTTAGAAGGGTTTAAGCAAGTAACTCAAACAAAAACTTGGTATGCAATATAAAAACACATAGGATATTTGGGCGATGCCTACGGTGGTCACTGAGCTTGCCGAAGTGCGGTAAACTACGCTTTTTGCATAATAATAAAAATTTACATGATTGTTAGAATATCTATAAAGAAGGCTCTCAACGAAAATTAGCAAAAAGATTTAATGTCAGCTTTGATGAGGCAATTGACAGTTTCCTTGATGAACAGCGCCCTTATATCGAACTCAAACGACGTGGCAAACCAGAAGAAGTAGCGGCTGTGATTGCATTCCTTTGCTCTGAGCAATCAAGCTTTGTGGTTGGTTCTAACTATCGAGTAGATGGTGGCTCGGTTGCTAGTTTGTGAGCGAAGCGGGTGTAGGGGAAAGTAGTACTCGACAAAATGACGGGTGAAGGCAAGCAGGGGAAGCAGGGGGAGCAGGGGAAGAAAAGAACTTGATTTTCTTACCATAAACCCAGCAAAGTCGGTTTGACAGACTACTAGTTCTGAACATAATATGCAAGTTGTTTGTTGTTATATCAATTCATAATGAATGGGTGTAAGACCTTGCATCTGTACTCAGATTGCATCAGGTTTTCCGGGTTGAAATCTATTGCAGGATTTTAAAGAATTGGTATAACTCTTATTCTTAATTTAAGAGTTAATTATGAAACAGATAGAAGCAGTTGTTGCCAATATCAACGATCTAAATGATGGTGAAATGCGACAGGTGTCTGTCGGCAAAACAGAAATTTTACTGAGTCGTATAGATGGAAACTTTTATGCCGTCGGTGCACACTGCGCTCATTATAAAGCGCCATTGGCAGACGGGGTGTTGAGTGGACATCATGTTGTTTGCCCTTGGCACAATGCCTATTTTGACGTGACGACTGGCGACCAACTAGAGCCACCTGGCTTGGATGCTTTAGCTTGCTATGAAGTACACATTGAAGGTGAAAACGTCATTGTCAGTGTACCAGAGGAAACTAAAGGATTGCGATCGCCTGCAATGGCGCAATTCGATCCCAACGTTGATGGGCGGACATTTGTCATCTTAGGCGCAGGTGCAGCGGGTGTCCATGCCGCAGAAGCTTTGCGAGTAGCTGGATATCAAGGGCGAATCGTGATGATTACTCAGGAAAATAAGCTGCCCTACGATCGCACAAAGCTGAGTAAAGACTACTTCATTGGTAAGACATCTTCCGAGGAAATGCCCCTGCGATCGCCCGATTTCTTCAAAGAACACGCCATTGAAGTGCTGTTGAATAAGCGAGTTGAACAGGTACAAACATCGGCAAAAGCGATCGCCTTCAGCAGTGGTGATTCGTTAACCTATGATGCCTTGCTGGTAGCAACAGGAGGAAAGCCACGCCAGCTAGATATTCCAGGTGCAGAATTGGAAAACATTTTGACATTACGCAGCTTTGATGATGCCGATCGGATTTTGGCAGCAATTAAGCAAAAAGGACAAGCGGTAGTCATTGGCTCCAGTTTTATCAGCATGGAAACGGCATCTGGGCTGAGTCAGCATGGCTTACAAGTAACTGTTGTTTCGCCGGATTCTGTACCTTTTAAGAAAACCCTTGGCGAGGAAATCGGCAAACTATTTCAGCAAGTCCATGAAGAAAACGGCGTTTCTTTTAAGTTGGGTAGAAAAGCAGTACAGTTTGAAGGTAACGGCAAGGTAGAAGCTGTAATTTTAGATAATGGCGATCGCTTGCAAGCAGATATAGTAGTTCTCGGAATTGGTGTACAGCCTGCAACAGACTTTCTTGAGGGTGTTGATTTGCATGCTAAAGATAGCAGTATTGTTGTTGATGAATACTTGTGTGCAGCTGATGGCATCTACGCCGCAGGTGATATTGCCCGTTATCCCGATTGGCGTACAAACGAATCGATTCGCGTTGAACATTGGCGAGTTGCAGCACAGCAGGGGCGAATTGCAGCTCATAACATGGTAGGGAAAGCAGTCAAATTTAGAGGGCTTCCTTTGTTCTGGACAATGCAATTCAAGTTTCCGTTGCGCTACATCGGACACGCCCAAAGTTGGGATGAAATAATTGTAGATGGAGATTTGCAAAAACAGGAATTCATTGCTTTTTACATCAAAAACAATCAAGTCTTGGCAGTTGCAACCAGCCATCGGGATACAGAAACAGCAGCTATCTCAGAATTGATGCGCTTGAACCAGATACTAACTGTTGAGGAATTACGGCGTGGTACAGTTGATTTGATTCAAAGACAGCCTCAAGTTAATAACAAGCAATAAGTTTGAGACAAGAGTAATTTGCCACCTCCTGCATATATGACGAACATCACTGAGCGCTACTTCAACTGTGCCACAAAAATGGAATCGCCTAAGTAGGCTCTGAACAAAACTTACAGCAGAATTCAAGTATTTGAACCACATCTGTTGTAGGGGCGCAAGGCCTTGCGCCCCTACCGCGTGGTCTATTTACCTGAAAATAGCTGTAAACTCACGCTAAATCGTTTCGCCAGTTGTCGTTGAGAGCCTTCTTCATTTTTGTGGGCATCAATGACTTTTTGGCGTAGATCGGTGGAGTAAGCTTTCATCTTGATGCACAGCTTGGGTCAACACCTCACGCAGAGCGTTATCATCTTCTTTAAGGTTTGGCATGATTTAAAATATCCTGAGCGATCGCTTTGCTTATCATACTGAGTTGCATTTAAATATAATTTTGACTTTAAAAAAATCATTCACGAGTATCAAAGACTCGTCCACGAATATCAAACACTCGTCCACGAGTATCAAAGACTCATTCACGAGTATCAAAGACTCGTCCACGAGTATCAAAGACTCGTCCACGAGTATCAAAGACTCGTCCACGAGTATCAAAGACTCGTCCACGAGTAAAAAAGACTCGTCCACGAGTATCGAAAACTCATCCACGAGTAAAAAAGACTCATTCACGAGTATCAAAGACTCGTCCACGAGTAAAAAAGACTCGTCCACGAGTATCGAAAACTCATTCGCTATTCTCCATGCCCAATGCCCATGACAACTAAAACATTAGGACTCGAACAAAACCTCCACAACTATTTACTCTCAGTCTCTCTCCGAGAACCGGAAATTTTAACCCAACTCAGACAGGAAACAGCCCAGTATCCAATAGGGAGAATGCAGATTGCTCCCGAACAGGGGCAGTTTTTGGCGTTACTGGTGCAGTTGCTGGGAGCTAAGAAAACTTTAGAAATTGGGGTATTTACAGGTTATAGTTCCCTGGTGGTGGCATTGGCATTACCGAGAGACGGTAAGGTGGTAGCCTGTGATATTAGTGAGGAATTTACAACGATCGCTCAGCGCTATTGGCAGCAAGCAGGAGTGGCGGATAAAATTCAACTGCACATTGCTCCAGCTTTGCAGACTTTGGATCGGCTACTGGCAACAAAAGAAGCAGAAACTTTTGATTTTGCCTTTATCGATGCAGATAAGAGCAACTATGATGGCTATTATGAGCGATCGCTGCAATTAGTGCGTCCAGGGGGATTGATTGCGATCGATAATGTTCTCTGGTCAGGCAGGGTTGCCGACCCCCAAGTGCAAGATAATAGAACTAAAAGAATTCGTGCCTTCAATCAAAAGCTGCATCAAGACCAGCGAGTTAGTCTTAGTTTAGTAGCGATCGCTGATGGCTTAACTCTGGCACTGAAAAAGTAAGTTTAGGAACGTGGATTAAATAAAATGCAAAACTTCATCCTCTATCTTGCTTCCCTCTCCTTTATAAGGAGAGGGATTGAGGGTGAGGTAAGTCAGGGACATAAATTGTGTGTTATTTAATTCTTATTCCTTAGCGAAAATAGCTCTTATTGCTCTAACATTTGAAAGAATCGGGTAAAGTAATCTGGAAAAGTCTTCGCTGTACAACCAGGATCTTTAATTACAATCCCTGGAACCTTCAAGCCAGTGACAGCAAAAGCCATCGCCATTCGATGATCGTGATAGGTTTCAATCGCCGCCGGGGTAATGGGGCCAGGCTGAATTTTTAGTCTATCTGCGAATTCTTCAACTTCAACTCCTAGCCGCCGCAACTCTGTGACAACAGCTTTAATTCGGTCAGTTTCCTTATATCGAATATGTTCCACGTTACGAATGGTAATCGGGGAACTGGCAAAGGGGGCGATCGCTCCTAATGTTTGCACTAAATCTGATATATCATTCATATCAATGTCGATACCTTGCAATTGCTTCGGTCCCGTCACTTCGGTGTAATCATCCGAATCCTTAATTTGGCAACCCATCTGTTCTAAAACATTCAGCCAGAGAATATCACCCTGACAGGATTGTTTGGTCAAATGTTTTACCCGCACCCGTCCACCCGTGACAGCGGCGGCGGCAAAAAAGTAAGAAGCATTTGAGGCATCGGGTTCTACTGTGTAATGTCGAGCTTGGTAACGTTGACCTGCTTTAATCTGAAACTGATTATCGCCGATTTGAATCACCTCCACGCCAAAGTCTGCCATCAGACGACAGGTCATTTTGATGTAAGACTGAGAAACCAATGTACCCTCAACCTCAAAAATCGTATCCTGTTGAGCGTAAGGCGCAATCATCAGCAATGCCGAAAGTTGCTGACTTGTTTGGTTGGCTTTCAAGCGAAAATTTCCGCCAGCGAATCCCTGGCTATAGAGGGTGTAGGGCATAAACCCAGAGTTTCCCTCAAAATTAACAGTTGCTCCACCCGTTTGCAGCACCGTTAGCATGTCACCCATCGGTCGTTCTCGCATCCGAGGAACGCCATCTAGCCGATATTCGCCATTACCCAGTGCCACCAGCGCCGAAATAAATCGTGCTGTAGTACCTGATAAACCCACAAATAAATCTGCCTGTTTAGCTGGGATGTCGCCTCCCCTTCCTGCAACCTGAATCTGAGCCAGATTAGGATTCAGAGTTATGGGAATACTCAATTGCTCTAAACATTTGGCAAAATACTCGCTGTCTTCACTAAATAAGGCATTTTCTAAAATAGAGTCACCTTGTGCCAAAGCAGCGACAAGCAATGCCCGATTGGTAAGACTTTTAGAACCGGGAATTTCTACCGTGGCATCCACTGGCCGATTCAGAGCAGGAATTGCAATGGTATCCACTTTAAACCTCTACGTAGGCGGTTAGCTACAACTTTATAATATTGCCATATTTTGAGCAAAAGGAGCAGGGGAGTAAGGAGTGTGAGTTACAAGTAAATAGTGAGGAATGAGATTTTAAAATATATATTTGTGACAAAGTAAAGATACTAAGGAGATGAAAGTGAAGTGTTACATAAAGTTGTGCAAGTCCGTTTATATCCGTCACAAGAGCAGCAAATTCAATTAACTCAAACTTTTGGGTGTGCGCGTTGGTGGTGGAATTATGCTCTAAATAAATCTATCGAAACTTATAAAGAAACAGGCAAAGGACTTAGCCGTGTAGCACTCAACGCATTTCTTCCTGCACTCAAAAAAGCAGAAGATACTATTTGGTTAGCGGATTGTTATAGCCAAATTTTACAAGCTACAACGCTCAACTTGACTACAGCGTACAAACACTTTTTTGAGAAGCGTGCGGGGTTTCCTAAATTCAAATCCAAGCACGGTAAACAGTCTGTCCAGTATCCTCAAAATGTCAAGATTGTAGATGGCAATGTCAAACTCCCTGGCAATATCGGGATAGTTAAAGCCAAAATACATAGACTCATTGAGGGGAAAATAAAGACTGTTACTGTGAGTAAAACGCCTTCTGGTAAATACCTTGCATCTATCTTGACTGTTCACACAGCGTCTTTGCTAAAAGAAGTAGAGGGTGAAAATCCAATTATTTTAGAAGGGAAAATTTACGGTATTGATTTAGGACTGAAACACTTTGCAGTTGTCACTGACGGCGAAAAAGTTTCCAAGTACGATAACCCTAAACATCTTGCCAAGCATGAGAAAAACCTTAAACGCAAGCAGAAAAAATTAGCACGTAAACAAAAAGGAAGTAATTCACGGTACAAATATAGAAAAGTTGTTGCCAAGGTGTACGAGCGAGTTAGTAATTCGCGGCAGGATTTTTTGCATAAACTTAGTTATAAGTTGGTCAGCGATAGCCAAGCTGTCATAGTAGAAAATCTTCATGTCAAAGGCATGGTACGCAATCATAAATTGGCTGCATCGATATCTGATGTTGGATGGGGAAAATTCACCAACTTCTTAGCCTACAAGCTAGAACGCAAAGGTGGAAAGTTGATCGAGATTGATAGATGGTTTCCCAGTTCCAAACTCTGTTCTAATTGTTTCACTTCAGTTGGTGAGATGCCGTTGGATATTCGTGAATGGACTTGTCCTCATTGCAATACTCATCACGATCGTGATGGGAACGCAGCAACGAACATTAGAGCAGAGGGTATCAGAATGCTTGCCCTGAGCGAAGTCGTTGGCGCAGCCTCTCGTAGAGAAGGGCTAAAGGCGGAAGGTTCAGCCGTCTCTGCTGTAGGAGGGAAGGTAAGTCCTAGTCTTGGGCGAAAGTCTAAGTTTAGGCACTCCCCCGTGATTACAGAAGCTCCTAGTTCAGCCGTAGGCAACTAGGAGTAGTTCACAACTTATAATTTATAACTCGCCCATAACTCGCAACTCATAATTCAGAACGGGTTAAACCCTAGCTATCCGCTAACAGGACTGTAGAAAGATGCAATTTATCGATCAATCAAAAATTGAAATTGAAGCTGGTAAGGGCGGTGATGGTATTGTCGCTTTCCGGCGAGAGAAATACGTGCCGACTGGCGGCCCCTCTGGTGGTAATGGGGGACGTGGTGGTTCGGTTTTTTTCGTTGCCGAAGAAAACCTACAAACTTTGTTGGACTTCAGATACAACCATCGCTTTCAGGCAGAAAAGGGTACTCGTGGCGGGCCAAATAACTGCACTGGGGCAGCAGGAAAAGATTTAATTATTGAAGTTCCTTGCGGTACAACTATTTATGATGCTGAAACTGGCGAACTGCTGGGGGATTTAATTGAACCTAAGCAGACTTTGCTGATTGCCCAAGGTGGTAAAGGCGGACTGGGAAATCAGCATTTCTTGAGTAACCGTAACCGCGCCCCAGAATATGCCCTCCCAGGATTACCAGGGGAAATAAAGCAGCTACGTCTGGAGTTAAAACTTTTGGCAGAAGTGGGGATTATTGGCTTACCAAATGCTGGTAAATCCACTTTAATTTCATCTTTATCAGCTGCACGTCCAAAAATCGCAGATTACCCTTTCACTACCCTGATTCCAAATTTGGGTGTAGTGCGGAAACCTACTGGCGATGGTACTGTTTTCGCCGACATTCCCGGACTAATTGAGGGAGCAGCTCACGGGGCAGGGCTGGGACATGATTTCTTGCGCCATATCGAGCGCACGCGGGTGCTACTTCACTTAATTGATGCCACTAGTGATGATGTGGTTAGAGACTACAACACAATTAAGGAAGAATTACAAGCTTATGGACGGGGTTTAGCAGAACGTCCACAAATTTTGGCACTGAATAAAATCGATGCAGTTGATCGGGAAACTGTCGATTTGGAGGCGTTAGCCACCCAACTTAATCATCTCTCCTACGCCCCGGTTTTTGTGATTTCAGCGGTTACTCGCTCCGGGTTAGAGCCGATGTTACAGGAAATTTGGGGAATTCTCGACCAAATGAAGGTTCCTGAAGAAGTGGAGGCATTTAGATAATTACTAATTCGTAATTCGTAATTACTACTTTTAGAGAGAAAGTAGCTGTTGGCAGCAGAAATACTTTTTTTTACTCATGGGATAAAGCTTTTAAAATTACGAATTACGTAGCTTGCTTCTCGCCAGAGGCGAGTATTATCAATTACGAATTATGTTGATGTATCCTGGATCAGGGGAATCTTAATTACAAACTCAGCGCCTTGTCCTAGCTGCGAAATACATTCTAAGGAACCGCCATGTCTTTCTGTAATGATTTGGTAGCTAATGGCAAGACCCATCCCTGTACCTTGACCGATGGGCTTGGTGGTAAAGAAGGGGTCAAATAGTTGTTTTTTAACATCTTCTGGTATTCCCAATCCATTATCGGTAATCCTAATTGTTACCTGATTTGGCTCCTGTAGTTGGGTGCGAATGCAAATTTGTGGGGAAGTTCTTTGCTCTATGTTTCGGGCATTTTCCCAAGGGATAGGACAAATGATCAATGACTCTTCCAAGGCATCGATCGCATTTGACAAAATATTCATAAATACTTGATTTAGCTGCCCTGCGTAACATTCAACCAACGGTAGCTTACCGTATTCTTTGATTATTTCAATTGTCGGACGTTGGTCATTACCCTTGAGGCGGTTTTGCAAAATCATCAAAGTACTGTCGATTCCCTCATGGATATCAACAGCTTTCATTTCAGCTTCATCCAAGCGCGAAAACGTTCGCAGGGAAAGCACAATCTCGCGAATGCGGTCTGCGCCAACTTTCATTGAGTTGATTATTTGTGGCAAATCTGATTTCAAAAAGTCCAGTTCGATTCGTTCTGCAAAATCCTCAATTTCTAGCACAGGGTCGGGATAATGACTTTGGTAGAGTTGCAAAAGTGAAAGTAAATCTTGGGTGTATTCCTTGGCAGGAGTGAGGTTGCCATAGATAAAATTTACCGGGTTGTTGATTTCGTGTGCCACTCCTGCGACTAGTTGACCCAAGCTAGACATCTTTTCAGTTTGAATTAAGTGAGTTTGGGTGTTTTGAAGTTCGCAGAGTGCAACTTTAAGTTCTTGGGCTTGTTGTCTTAGTTGCGCTTCCGACTTTAGCAGGGCTTCCTTGGCTTGTTTACGTTCTGTGATGTCTCTAACAACAGCTACCCGACAGAAAGGCTCTCCTGTTTCAGGATGTTTAACCATAAACAGGCTGCAATCAGTGGGAATTTCTATGCCCGTTTGAAAATGCTTATAGCGAAACTCGCCTTGCCAGAAACCATGTTGAAATATCAAAGGATTAATTTGTTGCTGAAACTCTGCAAAAGCTTCTGGTGAATAAAAATCAACCAAGAATTTACTTTTGGCTGCTTCCAGGCTACTAAGTCCCACCATCTTGAGTCCGCCGGGGTTCACATAGAGAACTTGCCCTTCCATTGAAGCAATGCCAATAAAGTCGTTGCTGTTTTCAATCAACGCTACAAATTTTTGCTGTTCCTCTTCAGCTCGTTTGCGTTCTGTGATATCTAACACCATTGAGGCAACGCCAATCACTTGGCCATCAGGAGCCACTAACGGGTTGTTATACCACTCACAGACCATCGTCCTACCATCTTTAGTGACGTTCTCGTTGATACTAAAACTTCCTCCACGTTGGGTTAAGAGGGCAGTGATAATCTCATTTACGTACTTTCTGGCGTTTTCAGGTACTATAATTTCAAAGTGATTCCCCAGCATTTCCTCTGCGGTGTATCCAAAGATTCTTTCTGCTACCCGATTCCATATCTGAACCTCAAATTTGGTATTCCATTCAATAATGGCTAAAGGTGTTTGTTCAATTAGCAATGCCAGTCTTTGCTTTGAAGCCTTGAGTTCTGCCTCTGCTTGCTTGTATTCGGTAATGTCGCGATAATACCAAATCCTACCGTAATAGTCTCCTAAAGGTGATATCTCACCACAAGCCCCTTGCTGTTTATGCACGGGTGCAGAATAGCGCTCAAAAATCTTTCCAGACTTGAGGAAAATTTCATCACGACAGCTTTCCTCTGGATGCTGGTAAAGATACTCCACCTTAGCCAGAAATTCGTCTGGATTTACTAGTTTGTCTAGTACCCATCCCAGAAGTTGGCGATCGTCACATGTTTCGAGGATTGCAGCAGGAATTTGCCATAACTGGGAGAATTTCTGATTAAATGATGTAACTGTAAGATTTTCATCAATAATCAGAATTCCGTCGATGGAAGCTTCTTGTTGAGCTTGGAGTACAGCATTCATGCGGTGTAGGTCTTTCTCTGCTTGCTGGCGATTGTGCAGTGCAGCTTGCTGTTCGCTGATGTCGCAAAGCAACCAACGCCAGCCGATCTGCTGACCCTGTGAATTATACATAGCAACCATCCTGATCCGAGCCGGAAAGGCTGTACCTCTTCGTGGCTGTAGATAGACTTCCCAATCCTGCACCTGCTGCAAATTTGCCAGTTGGTTCATAAAGGTTTGGCGGTCTGATTCAGCGATAAACAGGATGAATGGTTTACCTACCAGATACTTTTGTCTCACAGATAGTAAGGCTGCGCTTACATAGTTAGCCTCTTTGATGATGCCGCCTACATCAGTCACTAAGTAAGCATTTGGGGCGAGATCAAACAAATCCTGGTAACGCCGATGTTCTAATTCAGCCGTTTCACGAGCGATCGCTAATTCTTCGTTTTGTTGGCGCAGTTCTTCTAGGGTTTCCTGAAGTGCCTCGCAGGTTTCCATAAGATCAGTAATATCAGTAACTCTGCGAGTCACACCTAGAACTTTACCGACTTCATTCTCTAAAATGATGTCTCGAATACTACCCACCAGAAATTTATTACCAGTCTCATCCTCAAAGCAAGACTTTTTTGTAGAGATGAGATGGGTTATACCCTGAGCATCAGTAAAAATATCCTGGTTCTCATTAGTAATATTTGTGGCGAAAACTAATTCATCTTTTTCCCGGAACACATCAGCTTCTGCTTGCGGAAAAAAATCATAGTCTGACTTACCAATTAATTCTTCTCGGCTATGACCGACGAAATCACAATAGGTATCGTTAAGTAATACCCAGCAATGTTGACGGTCTTTGACAAAAATTGGGTCGGATATGCCGTTGATCGTCTGATGCAGAAATGCCAAGGAGAAGTTTTGCTGCTGCGTATTTTGTTTTGACGCGGGGTTATCTAAGAAACTAGGATGGTTCATACCCGAATTTATCTCTAAAATTTAGCTAAACAAAAGCTGTTTAGCTTTCTGTATGTCAGTATGACTAGCATTTATTATTCCCAGAGTCATTACAGTTGCAACAGAGAATTGGGGACACTTCGACATGGTTCGACTTTGCTCACCAGCCGCTCAGAGCATCGCTGGGGATTGGTAAGATTTTGTTCTCGTAGGGGAACAAAGAGGTTAGGTTTGGTTCGGCGATGCCTGCGGTTTTTGCTAGCCAACGCATTCATCAACTGTGGCGCGGCTTTTTTGGGTAGCATAATTGATACAAAACCTTAAAATGCTTGCGGTATCGTCAAATTCGTAGATTAGACTAGAACCACAGGGTAACAATCAAAGGAAGATTATGATGAGCGATCGCGACTATACATTAATTATTGATAAAAGCGGTAGTATGTCCACACCCGACCAAGTGGGTGGTAGAAGTAGATGGGAAATCGCTCAAGAGTCTACTCTCGCTTTGGCCAGAAAGGCCGAACAGTTTGACCCCGATGGCATCACCGTTTACGTGTTTTCTGGTAGATTTAAACGCTACGATGATGTCACCTCAGCCAAAGTTGCCCAGATATTTCTCGAAAATGACCCTTCTGGCACAACAAACTTAGCAGGTGTACTCCAGGATGCGCTCAATAACTACTTTCAACGCAAAGCAGCCGGTAAAACCAAGCCAAATGGAGAGATAATTTTAGTCATCACCGATGGTGAACCAGACGATCGCAAGGCTGTGTTTGAAGTCATCATTCATGCTACTCGTCAGATGGAACGTGATGAAGAATTAGGAATTTCGATTATTCAAGTAGGTTCGGATGCCCAAGCAACTAAGTTCCTCAAAGCTTTGGATGACCAGTTACAAAGTGTCGGCGCTAAATTTGATATTTGCGATACCGTCACTTTAGACGACTTAGAAGAAATGAGTCTTGTAGATGTATTGACAAACGCAATAACAGACTAATGTGTTGTTTACCCAAGTCCAATAACTGTTAATTCTTAATTGGAGAATTGAATAATGCTAGAAAATCGTGACTATACCTTGATTATCGACAAAAGCGGTAGCATGGCAACCCAAGATCAAAAGGGTGGTAGAACTAGATGGGTTGCAGCCCAGGAATCTACTTTAGCTTTAGCTAGTAAGTGTGAGCAATTTGACCCGGATGGTATCACCATCTATGTATTTTCTGGTAGATTTAAGCGATACGAAAATGTCACATCCAGCAAAGTCTCACAAATTTTCCGAGAGAATGATCCCTCTGGTACAACCGACTTGGCAAGTGTGTTAAAACATGCAACTGATGATTACCTTCAACGCAAAGCAGCCGGTCAAACAAAGCCAAATGGTGAAACAATTTTAGTAGTTACTGATGGTGAGCCGGACGATCGCAAAGCAGTCATGAGGGTGATTATTGAAGCTTCTCGTCGTATTGATCGAGATGAAGAATTAGCCATTTCTTTTATTCAAGTTGGTACAGATCAACAAGCTACCCGCTTTCTTAAAGTCTTAGATGACGAACTTCAAAGTGCTGGTGCTAAGTTTGATATCTGTGACACAATTACTATGGAAGATATGGAAGATTTGAGTCTATCGGAAGTGCTACTCAATGCCATTAACGACTAGCTATAACATTTATAGGAATTGCAAAAATGGATTCCATTGATAAGCTGTTAGCTGAACTCCAAACCGAATACAAAGAAGTACAACCACAACAGCAGTCAAAATCAGCCACACCCAAATCGTTTATTCCATCATCGCCAAAGTCGTCATCTTTCATAGATAATCTTTTGGCAGAAGTTAAGGCTGATTTTGCCCAAGAGGATGCTGCTATTGAGTTAAAAAGACAGCAAGAATTAGAACAAGAACGAATTAGACAAGAACAACTCAAAGCCAAACAACTAGAGACTTTGAAAGTGCAGGCAAAAGAATGGTTAGCCAAAGTAGATCCACTTTCGTCTGAAGGACTTTGGTTTGAAAGGTTTGCTGAAAGTTACCCCTCAAAATTAGAGGCAGCGATTGAATATTTAAGAAGTAATGAATAAAATAATTCGTAATTCGTAATTCATAATTTGGAGAAATCTGCTAGCTAAAATTATAAGGTAGCTAATTATTAATTATTATCTATGCTCAATATTAATGGTGATTTGTTCGAGCTAAATGTTGAACAGCCCATTCGTGCATAGCATAGAGAATTGGTTGCAAAGTTTCTCCTAAAGGTGTTAGAGAATATTCTACTTTGGGTGGAATTTGGGGATAAACTTCTCGATGAATAATGCCATCTTCCTCCATTTCTCTGAGTTGCTGGGTCAGCATCTTTTGCGTAACTCCAGGTAAAGCTCGTTGCAACTCACCAAAGCGTTTGACGCCTGCCATTAATTCTCTAATAATCAAAACTTTCCAGCGTCCGCCAATCACTTTTAGGGTAGTTTCTACTTCACAAGTCAGCCTGAAATGGTTTTCTGCTTCAGCTTTCATAGTTTTTTTGTAGGAAGAACCTGATTCAGGTTTGCTCGGTAGTACCGCTAGTTATCTGATTATTACTTTTTTTAGGTCTTCCATAATCAGTGTAGCAGCTGTGGGAATATGAAAATACAATAGATACTTGCTGTCTTCCGCAGTCAACTGTAGGCAGATGTTTGCTGATTACTGTAACAGTAATCAGCAAAGTGCGATCGCTTGTTTTATAATTGGGTAACTAGCTATCCAATTAAGTAGAGCCTTCCAGCAAGGCAATCGCTCCACACTTCATGCTCACACAGGAAACAATCTCAACACTTCAAGCACAAGTAGAGCGGTTTCAGCAATACCTGGATTTTCCTAATGCACAACATGAAACCAGCGCCAAACTAACTGAAATAGTCAGTACCAGAGGGATCTCGCAAGATGAGCTTAGACAAGAGATAGCTCAACTTCAACAAAAACTTCATAGATTTGTCAAACTGCTTGAAAAAATTCGCGACAGAGCTAGCGTTGGGGAGTTAACAGTACTGTACTTTGTCAAATCCAATTTCCTTTTAAAGGAAATTTTAGACGACGGATACTGGGTTTTATACTGGAGAGAAGACGCGAAAAAAGCAATTGAACTGATAACATCAGCTTCTGTTGCTCTATATAAGGAAATCAAAAACGCAGTTAGCCCTGAAACTCCCAAAAAAGACATCAACTATGTTGTCTTAGAAACCCTAAAACATAGTCTAAACTCACTCATTGAAGCAGGGTTAGGAGTCAACGCGTTCTCCCAAGAGGAGGTTAACGCATTCGATTTAGGAGACATAACTCCTCAAGAATCAGAAACTGTGTTAATCTTCCTATCAACATTGAAAAAATGGGAACCAGTTTACAAGAGACTTGCAGCATCCTAAATTTCTTGGGAAAGAAGACGTAATCCTTATACATGAAGCACTCGTCAGTGAAACTGGCGAGTCATCAAACATAATTAATGAAGGCTTGCTGGACTCTGCTCTTTACTCACCTCAAGCAACTTTTGGGGGAGAGTATTTGCATCCCACAATTTATGAACAGGCATCTGCATATCTATTTCACATAGCCTGCAATCACGCTTTTGAGCAAGGTAACAAACGCGCTGCTTTTGCTGCTATGGTGACTTTTTTAAATGCGAATGATTACGATATTGAAATAACAGAGGAAGAAGCTGAGAAATTAACCGTAAAGGTAGTCACGCATGAAATAAGCAAGGAAGAACTGCCTGCTATATTGAAAAATTACGTGACAAATCTTATTTAACGTCATTACATTGCGATCGCTCTTAGAGAATGTCTGAGAAGTTTTAGATATGTGATTTTACAGCTATTTTCAGGTAAATAGACCACGCGGTAGGGGCGCAAGACCTTGCGCCCCTACAACAGATGTGGTTCAAATACATGAAAACTGCTGTAATTACGCAAGTCGCTTGAGCATCAATCGAATTACGCCAATAGTAGTATGTAGCAACTTGGAGCTAAGAACCGTCAAAAATCTCAGGTTATGCTAAGGAATATAGAGTGCGAATCGTTGGCTAGAAACTAAGACCCATAAGGGTCTGGAGGATTAGCCGCAAGGTACAGAACCTTCTCCCAAAGGGAGAGGCTGCGCCAAGACAACTGAATGACCATGTAGGTGAGAGTTATTATCCTAGAACCCTCAAATCCTACCCCGTAGGTGCAACGGTGAAAGCATCACCCCCAGGTTCGAGATTAGCCATCAACGCCTGAAGCGGGGTGAAAAGGTGTATTCACTGACAGCCTAAGTCGGTAAGCATCGAGCAAAGTACCCATGAGTAAAGTCCCGGCTTGAAGATACAGATTGAATCGTCGTGACCCTAAACCAGCGTAATAAGGCTTCTACGCTGGAGCCAAAAGGCAACGGATAAGGAGTTGGCAAGTTCTATATTGACCAATAAGCACTTCCAATAAACCCGGCGAATAGTATCACTCTAAAGGTACACAGTATGGTCATTCGGAACGAGATAACCTCTCGTATGCTCTCAGGTGGTCGAATACCTGAGTAGGTGCTAACCGTATGCAGCGAGTAGGAGAGATTAAGTCAGAAGCGAATGTCTGGGGTAATGCCCAGAATATGCAAACAGACTTACGGTGATTTGGATGATAAAGTCCCAAGTAGTGAGTAAATATGTCTAATACACAGTCTAAACAACTGATGGTGGAATGGCACTCTATTACTCGTAGGAAAGTATCACTCGAAGCAGGGATTTAAGACAATCATCACCCCAAGCAAGCAGAAGAAAAAGGTACATTACGAACAAATCGCTAGTGTTATTGAAGCTCACAAGGCAGCACCGCAAGCGGCACTAATCAGCCATTTAAACCCAATTATTAGGGGATGGACAAACTACTACGCGACTGTGGTAAGTAAGGTTGCTTACTCAGATGTCGATAACCTCACGTACCAAAAGTTAAGCGCCTGGGCAAAACGCCGCCACTCCAAAAAGAGTAGGGAATGGGTGTCAAAAAGATATTGGCACTCCATAGGCGGTGATAACTGGGTATTCGCAACCAAGAAGGAAGGTTCAACCTCACTTCGATTACTAAACCATGCCGACACCCCAATAGTGCGTCATGTGAAAGTTAAAGGCGAATCGTCACCATACAACGGAAATCTGGTTTACTGGAGTTCTAGAATGGGTAATAACCCAGAAATGCCAAATAGGATTTCAAAACTCCTGAAAAAGCAAAAAGGGAAGTGTATCCACTGCGAAATGTTTTTCCGCGAAGACGATGTGATGGAAGTTGACCATATCATCCCGAAATCAAAAGGTGGAAAGGATGAGTATAAAAATCTTCAACTTTTACACAGACATTGCCACGATACAAAGACAGCCAATGATGGCAGTCCTGGCACAAAATCTGGCTGTAATAATGCCAAGCCTAAGCCCACCAGAAAACTTGAAAAAGTCTCGGAAAAATGGGTAATGAGGTATGCGTGACAAGCACCAAATCACTGAGGAGCCGGGTGAGGTGAAAACTTCATGCACGGTTTTGAAGACCAACGGGGTTGGCGACAACCTCGTTGAGTTTAATAACCCCTGGCTCAATCTTTCGTTAGCCAGGGGTAGTTGATCATTCTGACTTTTAACGGTATTCAGAACACCTCTCTAAATGTCTCTCCTTGTTGGAGAGAGACTTTGAATTTTCCCCTTCCCGTGTCGGGAAGCTTGCTCAGGGGTTAGGTCTTTCGTGGGCTTTTCCACATGACCTGAATTGTCAGGTTGATCATTAGGTACTTAAGATATCTATAATTACGTAGCTACCAACTCAGAATCGATTTCCGACGGCGCACTATCCTGGACTAGCGATCGCGTTTCGCCATTACGCTGGAGGATACCGCTAACCATTGCCAACAAGGCATTTACCTTGCGGGTTCGCCACATATCTACGAGTTCTTGCACTTGAGTTGCAGACATCCGTCCCATCATCGCTTCGTAGAGATAAGCAGCATGTCCAGTTTCATCTTGGGCAATACTTAGCATTCCTAACTTCAAGTTACGAGCGGTTGGCTCGTTATCAGGTAATACTTTCGCCATTCGCGCAAAGTCTTTACTAGCATCTAACTCCAGAATGTATGTGCTAGCCATAAACATATCCCAATCAATCACAGCAGGTTTGAGCTGTTCTTGAGGGTAGCCCTCATAGAATGCTGCAAAAAAGGGACTACGCTGCTGTTGTGATTTTTTTGTGGATGGAGTTTGGGGTTGACGCTTGAAATCTATAACTTGTTTATCCAACTGTTGTAAGGCGTGGGCAAAAATTTGACCATGCTTAGTTTCATCTGATGCATGTTTTGCTAATTTTTCGGCTAGCCATGTATCGCCTTCGGCAGCTGCGCGCTCGCTAAGTGCAGATAAAAACGGCACCGAGCCAGATTCAGCCAACTGAAACCCTGCAAGGATGTTGGGGCGGGTTTTAGAATCACGAATTTGAGCAGCAGAGTAATACGCAAAGACACCTGAACCAGCTAGATGCAGAATGTGAGTCAAGAAGTTCATCAGAAATTGCCGCTAACAATTGCAAGGTTACAATTCTTATACTAATCCGCATTTTCTATTTGGTTGCCGCCAGAGGGTCTTACCATTTTGGATTTTGAATTGCCTGTGGCAGTATATCAACAGTTAACAAAAATATCTTTTCATTTTGCTAGTATCATCCCACAGAGGTAATTTAGGAAGTTTGGATGGAGAAATTAACTAAACCAGTGCGATTTTGGCTTTGTGCAACTATCATAATTTTGGGTTTGATGGGCTGCGATCGCTTTATCGCTACTTCTGGAGAACCAGTTGAGCGAGTCAGTGATGGCGATACTTTAGTAGTCAAAGATGCTGATGGCAAAAATCTTACCGTGCGCTTTGCTTGTGTAGATGCGCCAGAAATAGCTCATACTAATAAAGAAAAGCAGAGTAAACGCATTAGCGATCGCAATCAATTTACTTGGGGTGTGAAAGCTCAAGAACGGGTGCAACAACTGGTGCAACAAGGAGGCGATCGCGTAACTTTGAATATCACTGATCGCGATCGCTATGGACGTAAAATTGCCGAAGTCCGTTTAAAAAATGGCACTTTTGTGCAACAGGTATTAGTGCAAGAAGGTTTAGCAAAAGTATATCGTCCCTATTTAAATAAGTGTCCTAGTAAAGATTTAGTTCAACAAGCCGAAGCTAAAGCTAAGGAGCAACGGCTTGGTGTTTGGAGTGATACTAAATTTGTGAATCCTTGGGAGTATCGCAGTCTATATAAAAAAAAGTAAAACTTGAAAACTCGGCGTTGGATATTTGCGGCATGATTTAGCAACTTTCAAAATTCCCCCCTGCTCCCCTGCTCCCCTACTCCTCTCCCCAAGTTTGCAGTTGCAAATAAACTAGTACCAACGTTGCTGCTAATAACACAGTTGCTCCTGCTGCTGCATAACCAAAATCAAATTGACCAAAAGCCTCTTGGTAAATGTAGTAAACCAGCAGATTAGTCGAATTCAGTGGCCCACCGCCAGTCATCACATAAATTTGCTCAAAACTCCGCAATGTAAAAATTGCGGTAGTAATGATTGCAAATATCACAGTCGGGCGCAATCCGGGCAAAGTAATATACCAAAATTGTTGCCAAGCATTTGCTCCATCCAAATCTGCTGCTTCATAACGACTAGGAGGAATTGTTTGCAACCCTGCTAAAAAAACCACCATATTGAAACCCAGTTGTTTCCAAATACTCATTAAAATAATTACTGGCATTGCCCAAAATGTGTCTCCTAACCAGGGTATGTCTGAAATGCCAAAAAAAACTAAAAGTCCGTTAACTGGCCCTGATGTCTGAAACAGCCAGCGAAATCCCAAACCCGCTGCCACAATTGAAATAATTGAGGGTAAAAAATAAGCACTTCGCAGGATGCCCCGCAAGGGAATGGAGCGGTTTAATAGTACTGCCAATCCCAAGGAGATAACTAAACTGGGAATGATGGTGGCAACCGTAAAATAAAAGGTGTTACCCAGAACTTGCCAGAAGTCGGGGTTGAGTAGCAAGCGCCAATAGTTTTTTAAGCCTATCCAATAAATACCTTTTAAGGTGAAACTACCAGCAGTGAAACTGAGGTAGAACAAATAGGCGATCGGCCAAATAATAAAAACACCCAGCAAAATTAGTGCTGGTGTGAGAAAAATCCAGGCAGCTACTGTATCATTATCCAACCACGACTTACTATATATTTTTGGCATCTATAATTTTCCCTCTTAGCTGTTATGACCCTCCGCCCTGATTCTACCCTTAGCTTGGTTTCTCCCAGCATTAGCGATGTATGCCGACAAATCGCCTCGGGAATTATGGCTTCTGGGAATGGCAGCAATTTTGATGCAATACTGCGTAGGTTTTGCCTAAAAAATAAAAATGTGTAGCGACTGTTTTAAAAGTCAAGCGTAGGCGTAGCCCGCACCTCTATACTTGATTGCGGTGCGACAAAGTTTGAAGTACTCCAACACGACTTCGGAGTACCTCAACACGACTTTCAAGTACCTCAACACGACTTTCAAGTACCTCAACACGACTTTCAAGTACCTCAACACGACTTTCAAGTACCTCAACACGACTTTCAAGTACCTCAAC
>NZ_JBALEF010000071.1:0-284899 GCF_036918245.1 Nostoc sp. | reverse complement strand
TTTAGGGGTTGCCCTACGCAAAAATAGCTCGATGCCAGGTTTCATTCTCTAAATCAAAAGCTCCAAGCTCACATCACGGCTTGGAGCTTTTTGTTATGGTTGTGTGACAAAAAAACTATGCAATTAATAACTATATTCAAATTGATTTTTGTAGGACTTGTAATCTCCATTTTTAGAGCGATCGCGCTAACAGTTTATCGTAAGTTTGGCGAACTATAAAAACACTAAGCTTAGGACATATTTATTTTATCGCCGTCCAGTCTTTGTCAGACATCGCCTCATTGCAGAAAACTGCATAATTAACGAATATTCGCTTGTTTATCGTCCAAAGGTGCAGTTTTATTAGATACTCAAATAATCTATATGAATAGCACCCAATGACGATCAAATACGGATTAAACAGGTGTTTGCAGTTCGGATTGGCAGGGTTGGTGGGCTGCTTAAGTGTAAGTCTCCTCACTAGCAAAACCCAGGCACAGCAAAGCAATATCGTGCCTGATAACACACTTGGGGGTGAGTCCTCTCAAGTTATAGACAACTTTCAGGGACTACCGATAGAAGTAATTACTGGTGGTGCAACTCGCCAAATCAATCTTTTTCATAGCTTTCAAGAATTTAATATCAGCGCTGGTAGAGGGGCTTATTTTTTTACTCCTAATGCCGACATTCAGAATATTTTGGCACGGGTAACAGGTAATAACTCTTCAGAAATATTGGGGAGACTGGGCACACTTAGCAGTTCTAGCCCGAATTTATTTTTGATAAATCCCAATGGCATTATGTTTGGTAAAGATGCTAGTTTAGATGTGCAAGATTCGTTTGTGGGGACAACTGCGAACGGGGTACAGTTTGACAATCAAGGGGTTTTTAGTGCGACAAATCCCCAAGCAGCGCCATTGTTAACAGTGAATCCTTCTGCGTTGTTGTTTAATCAGATTAATCAGAATGCAGTGATTCCAAATAATGCAACTATCAGTTTCAATTCACTCACAGGTTTTAGTTTAGGGTTACAGGTTGCGAATGGTAAGAATTTGGTGCTTGTAGGTGGTAATGTAACAATGGATGGCGGATTGTTGACAGCTCCTGGTGGAAAAGTAGAAATTGGCGCAGTCGGAGGTATGGGTTCTGTCGGTTTGAATGCTGATGGTACTTTAAATTTTCCCGCAGACCTCCCCCGTGCAGATGTATCACTAAAAAATAAATCTATAGTTAATGTTCTCAATGGCAATGTTGCGGTCACTGCACACAATTTAGACATTTTGGCAGCAAGTCGGATAGTCGCTGGTATCGCGTCGTCAGAACCATATATTTCAGCAGGAGATATTAGTCTCAATATTACCGGAACTCTGCGACTGGCAGAGGAAAGCTTAATTGATAACTCTGTATTTTCTGAGGGTATAGGAAATAGTGGAAACATTATAATTACCACTTACTCGTTAATTGCTACAGGTGGTTCAAGAATAGTTGCTAATACTAATGGTCAAGGAAATACAGGTAATATAACTATTCAAGCACGCAATATCTCTTTAGATAATATAAGTCCAGTTAAACAAACATCTAGTGGTATTGTCAGCGCTGTAGAAGAAAGAGGCGTAGGTAATGCAGGCAACATCAATATTACGACAAGCAACCTTGCTCTCACTGGTGGCGCACAGTTAGATAGTAGTACCCTTGGACAAGGAAACGCAGGTAACTTAATTATTAACGCTAGCGATCGCTTTGTACTAGAGGGAGCAAGTGGAAAAGTAGCCAGTGCGATTTTCAATATGGTGGAATTAGGAGGTGAGGGCAAAGGTGGCAACATAGAAATTAATGCAGGTTCAGTTTCTATCTCTGACAGTGCATTTATCAACGCTTCAACCAAGGGTAGAGGTGATGCTGGAAATATTACCATCAACGCCCGCGATCACACCTCAGTAAATGGTACGGGTCAGCCTAGATTAAGCATTTCCAGTGTTGTAGATTCTGGCGCAGTTGGTGGAGGCGGTAATATTTATATTAGTACTGGTTCTCTTTTCTTCAGCAATGACGCTCAACTGCAAAGCAGCACGGGCGGAAAAGGAGATGCAGGGAATATCACAGTTATTGCCCGCGACACTATTACTTTAGACAATAGCACTATCGCCAGCAGAGTAATCGGAACAGGAGAAGGTAAAGGAGGAAATATTAATATCACCACCGATTCCCTTTTTCTCACTCAAGGCGGTCAAATAGATGCTAGCACTTTTGGAAAAGGCGATGCCGGAAATATAGACATTAATGCTCAGGAGAAGATTATTATTGATGGCTATAAAATACAGCAAATTCCTCCTAATGATTTTGGAGTATTGGCAGGAGAACATGGCTTTCCTAGCGGCATCTTTAGTAGTGTAGGACAAATGTCAACTTTAGAACAATCAGTTGGCAATGGCGGGAATATTCAAATAACAACGGGTTCTCTTTTTGCTACTAATGGAGGGCAATTATTAACAGATGTTTCCAATGGACGCGGCAATGGAGGCAATGTCATAATTAATGCCCGCAATAATGTAGTATTTGATGGTGGCGTACAATTAACGTCCAGCGGTATATTTGGTGCAAGCGGAGTTGCTAGCAGTCTAACTGGATCAAATGATGTAGGTAAAGGTGGCAATATTGAAATTACAGCAGATTCCCTTTCTCTTAGTAATAACGCTCAATTAGATGCAATAACTCGAGGGCAAGGCGATGCGGGTAATATTACCGTAAACGCTCGTAATTTTATTTCATTAACCAACGAAACTAAGTTAATTTCCGCCACACTTGGCAAAGGTGATGCGGGTAATATTACTTTAAATGCAGGCGATAGTATTTACTTTGACAACAGCGAAATTATTAGTTCTGTAACCACCAATGCAGAAGGAAAAGGAGGCAGTATTTTTATAACAGGGCGATCTATTGACCTCAACAATCAATCACTTTTTTTAGTTGATAGTTTTGGGAAGGGAGAAGGAGGAAATATTTCAGTTAAAACTGACACTCTGCAACTGAAAAATCAATCTCAAATCTCTGCTGAAACTGCAACAACTAATGGAGGAAATATTAATTTGACGGTTGATAATCTCCTATTGCTACGTAGTAATAGCTCTATTTCTGCAACTGCTGGTTTGGCCAAAGATGCAGGTAATGGCGGTAATGTCAATATAAATTCCAAATTTATTGTCGCCATCCCCAAAGAAAACAGCGACATTAGTGCCAACGCCTTTCTAGGCAGCGGTGGAAATGTGGAAATCAACTCTCAAGGTATTTTCGGTATCGAGTCGCGTCCAAAGCCAACCGAAAAAAGTGATATTACAGCCAGTTCTGAGCAAGGCGTTTCAGGTGTAATCAACATTAACGCACCCGATACCAGTTCCATTCAAAACAGCTTCACCGAATTACCCCCAGTCATCGATACCAACGCACTCATCGCCAATAGTTGCATTTCACGCGGCACCAAGCGACAAGAAAACTCTTTTACTATTACAGGTTCTGGTGCTTTGACTACTAATCGTCCTGGTGTTTTGGTTTCTACCTACACTACTGGTGAGGTGAGAGGTGTCGAAACTACATTCCGTCCCTGGAAAAAAGGCGATCCGATTATCGAACCTACTGGTGTATATCGGCTGAATAATGGGAAGTTGCTATTGACTCGAAAATGTTTTTAATTTTGGATAAAGTCGAGCTAAAATCATGACGGAAAGAAGCCTATAACTCCTAAATATGTGTCTCTATATAAGATGCATACATGGTTCACACAGATGAGAAAAATTACAACTTTTAACAGTGCCGGGAAACTGACCGCTCTTTTGTTTTTGATAACTCTCTTCCTCACACCTTGTGTGATTGTAAATGCAGGAGAACGTGGTGTATTAATGAAATTTGGCGAAGTACAAAAACAGATATTAGGAGAAGGACTTCACTTAATTATTCCTGTAGTCAATACTGTGAAAAAGTTGAGTATTAGAGTCCAAAAACAGGAAATTTATGCTGAGGCTTCTTCCAAAGACTTACAAAATGTTTTTGCTGATGTCGCTCTCAATTGGCATATTATCCCTCAAGAAGCAAATGCCATTTTTCAGGAAATTGGAGATGATCAAAATGTAGTTATTCGGATTATTAACCCAGCAGTTGAAGAAGTACTAAAAGCAGTAATAGCAAAGTATACTGCTGAAGAAATTATTACTAAACGAGGAGAAGTCAAAAGTGGAGTAGATGATGCCTTGTCCACACGACTGGGTAACTATCACGTTGCAGTTGATGACATTTCTCTAGTTCATGTGCATTTTTCAGAACGATTTGGTGAAGCGGTGGAGGCGAAGCAGATTGCTGAACAAGAAGCAAAACGAGCAGAGTTTATTGCACTGAAAGCAACAAAAGAGGCTGAGGCAAAAGTTAATTTAGCCAAAGGAGAGGCTGAGGCACACAGATTATTACGTGATGGTTTGACTCCAGAAATTCTGCAAAGGCAAGCAATAGAAAAATGGAATGGTAAGCTGCCATTAATTTTAGGTAAGGAGGCTCCAAAATTGTTGAATTTAAGTGAATTTTTAAAGTTTGACAAAAATTGATCTTCTTGTTCGCTGATTTGCTCTCCATCCAGAAACTCAGATTCCCGAATTATTCAAGAATGCGGGGATCTTTTTGTTCGTAACTCATGCATGGATTGCTATATCTGTTACATGATAGTATGCGCGCACAGATATACACCCATACTATCAGAAAGGTGATAAACTAAATTAACTGTTGGAGAATAAAATAGGAGAATCAAGAATCTTCAACTGGATCAACAGCATAATCAACAGGGTATAAACTGTCGAAGAAATTAAACCTGTGAACAATTCTTTTTTGAGGTTATGCTCTTGAGGCTCTTTTTGAAAAATGTCCTTAGAACCGAATTGCATCAAGAGAATTCCTACAATATTAGAGAGCCAGTATCCGATAATTGAACAAGGTAGAAGCAATTTTGGGGAAAGTAAACTACATGCATACCCAAAACCATAAGCTATTGGCAAATTGAATAGTAAGTCATTCCACCAACATAGTGGTGATAATAAATATCCTAGTACTAGAAAAAATCCACCTCTGAGTTTTTTGAAAATGTCTTTTTTGAACTCTACTGGAGTAGACTGTTGTAATTGCTCTAGTGCTGTGTCTCTTGTTACATTTAGCTCTTGACTAACGTTTTGGACGTTTTCCATAAAAAACCACTATTCCTATCGTCTTAGTGTAGTTTAATATATAAACTAAATTAACGTCTAGTACACGAGTGATGACATTTTGGCTTTTTAATGCTGAAAGTTTTACCACTGCATAGTCTCAGCAAAATCGTAAAAAGTAAAATTGAGTTTAAATCAACTGCAAGTTCACGATATCTGAATTTCTGCTAGAGACACATCAGTTAGTTCGCTTCTTGCAGAATCTAGGTTTTTCCTTGAACATCCGAGTAAGATAGAATAATTTATACACATTCAGACAATCAACGCTATTTATTGCTAAATAAATTTCAAAATAAATATATATCTTCCTAAATCATAGCATACGATGACTTCCAACACCGATACTGTAATAGCTAGAGCCTTCTTAGGTTGGGGTGAATGTTGAGTTGCAAAATTTTTATGTTTTTGCATATAGCAGTGGCAGAAATTTGAACTAATAATAGCTACAATAAAAGTGCTGAGGTATCTTAATCGAGAAATGACAGATTTAACTCCAAACAGCACCTTTTTAATAGTAGGAATTGTTTTTATAACGATTGCTGTCATCGGGCAATCTAAATTAGCTTTTATTGAAATCAATCCTGGTTGTTTTGGGAGAATTTTGGCTTTAATTATTGGTATTTTGATCCTATTATATGCTTTAGGACTACTCAATTTTTCAACAATAAACCTGGATTTATTAAGAACTTCTCTGACAGAACAAATAAAACAGAGTATAAGTTCAATTAATGACCTTTTGCAAGGTTCGTAATAGATCATAAATAAACTTTTCTGTCGGCATCTTACAGCAATTTTCAGGTAAATAGACCACAGTAGTTGAACCAACCGAAGGCATCATCTTCGGTAATGTAATTGACAGCAAGAGCCATTGCTGCGTCGAGTGAGTCGAGTGTGCGTGTATCACAGCCACGGGGAAATTGCTTCAGTTTCGACCAACACAGTTCTATGGGAGATAAATCTGGAGAGTAGGTACTCTCTTGATTTTATCTAATCTTCGGCTTCTTAATTTATTTGCTGACCAATCGGAATGGCAGACAGGGAGCGAGAAATTTAACGAGTAGAGCTATATCCATTGGTTTATGATGTCTATCTCAGAAATGTACATTTTTACTGAGTATATTAACGCTTCTTACCCTGTCACCTTGATTCTTTTACCTGGATACGAAATTTAGCCCAGTAATCGCTGCCAAGCTAGTTCTTTTGTTGCTTCGTCCCAATGCCAGCGCAATAAATTAGCGGGTTGACTCTTGGCAATTCCAGGCAAACCAATCGCTTGTTTAGGTGCATCTGTAGCTAGTAAAATAGCAGTCTCCACATCACAAATCCCCCACTTTACCAAATTCTGCACTCCCACTAATAAGGGTAAAGTCGTCCCCGATAAAGTGCCATCGGCTAGTCGTGCTGTACCGTTTTGAACTTCAATTTGCCGACTGTCCCAAGGATACACGCCATCGGGTAGCCCCAGAGGTGAAAGGGCATCACTCACAAGAAATAGCCCTTTTTCTTGATAGCTAGCGCGGAGTAAAATTTGCAGCATCGTGGGCGAAACGTGTTCACCATCAGCAATAAAACCACACATCACATCAGGATGGGTAATTGCTGCCCCTAATAATCCTGGTTCGCGGTGATGCAATGGTGGCATGGTGTTGAAAGCATGAGTTACCATCGTTGCACCAAGTTCAAAAGCAAGTTGCGCTAGGGCTGATGTTGCCTGAGAATGTCCTAAACTAACGGTAATTCCCAAAGAACGCAAATATGGAATTACTTCACCAGTGGGATCTAACTCTGGCGCTAAGGTGATGACTTTCACAACATGGGCATAATCACCCAAAACCCGCTTTACCTCGTCAATTGTTAAGGGTAATAAGTACTCTGGCGGGTGTGCGCCGCGCTTTTGGTAACTCAAAAATGGGCCTTCTAGATGTACTCCGAGAATCTTGGCAGATGACCTTACCCCCAACCCCTCTTTGTTGACAGAGAGGGGAGTAAAATTAGCAATGACTGCTAGCGATCGCTGAATCTTTTCTACTGAAGTTGTCACAAGTGTCGGTAAAAATCCATCTACCCCGACATCCCACAAAAATTGCGTTATTTTCTGAAGTACATGAGCATTTTCAGCCGTTAAATCAGGAAATGCCAAACCCAACGCACCGTTAATTTGCAAATCAACTCCACCCAATGAAATCCAGTCACCTGCAACATCTATCACGGATGCACAGATGTCCTTCTCTACTGTACCCATTGGCAAGATTTGCTCAATTATGCCCTCTTGATTAACCAAGAGCATCTGCAAATCTTTGTAACCAGGTACTCTAACATTGATAATATCTACAGGATTTTGTGTTGTTTGGGTCATCACACTGACGAGAAGATAGCTAAATCTGATTTTAGATGCAACTAACATCAATGAATCAATTCAAACAACGCCAATAGATGAGATGATGATCCGCACTACCTAGCTTCCATAAGCTAGCTCAAATAATTTTGAATTTTAAATTTTGAATTTTGAATTATTATGACTCCCCTAGTTGGTATTATCATGGGCAGCGATTCCGATTTGCCCACTATGAAAGATGCGATCGCAGTTTGTGAAGAATTTGGTGTTGAGAGCGAAGTGGCGATCGTTTCGGCTCACCGTACTCCAGAACGTATGGTGGAATATGCTCAACTTGCACACCAACGCGGTATTAAGGTAATTATTGCAGGTGCCGGTGGTGCTGCCCATCTACCTGGAATGGTAGCGTCTTTAACTCCCCTTCCTGTGATCGGTGTTCCTGTACCCACTCGGAACTTACAAGGTGTAGATTCTTTGTATTCTATTTTACAGATGCCTGGTGGTATTCCTGTGGCAACAGTAGCGATCGGTAATGCCAAAAATGCCGGACTTTTAGCAGTACAAATCCTCGCAACTCATCAACCAGAATTGCTAGAAAAAGTGCAACAATATCGGCAAACCCTATGTGAATCAGTAATTGCAAAGCAAGCAAAACTAGAACAACTAGGCTATGAGCAATATTTACAGCAGATGTTTTAATAAATATTAATACCAGAGCAGCAGGGAGCAGAGAAGGAGAAAGTCTTTTCCCTGTGTCCGACAATAGTGCTGAGTAATGAGTGCTGAGTGCTGAGTAGGGAATTTCACGTCATTGCTCAGAACGGGCTAAACCCTAGCTATCCGCTAACAGAACTGTTTTACCCCATGACAAATGATAAATGACAAATGACAAACCAAACTATTCGCATTGTTGCCCGTATTATTGCTTTGCCTAACAAAGTAGAAGAACTAAAAGCTGTACTGTTGGAGCTCATTGAGCCAACCCGTCAGGAAGTAGATGCGATCGAGTATAAACTTTTGCAAAACCAAGACGATCCAACAGACTTTACTTTTGTAGAAGAGTGGACTTCTCATGAAGCCCTAAATACTCATCTAGATTCACCCCATTTCCAAGCGGCAGCAGCTAAACTAGAAGGTTTAGTGACTGCTGCACCAGATATCCGCCGCTACGATCTTTTGGCATAGTGTCATCTTGCTAACTTGAAACAGACTCTTTATTGTTGGGGAGTATTTGGAATATCTCAGCCTTAAATTCTAAGATTGAAGCGATCGCTCCAGAATCATGCAGCATTCTGAAGTATCTTGATCCTGAGGCCTTAGTCAAAAATTGAGAGCTGCAACATCCATGTGCCAACTGCTCGGAATGAATTGCAATGTTCCAACGGATATTTGCTTTTCTTTTGAAGGGTTTTCTGCACGGGGAGGAAAAACGGATGACCATAGCGATGGTTGGGGCATTGCTTTCTTTGAAGGGTGCGATTCGTTGCTTAGTGAATCACGGTAATCAGTCCGTACATAACTAAGCCAGCCTGACAGCAGATTACTGTCACTAAAAGGCTGAACTCTCGGTCAGATGTAGGTGAAAGTCCTACCATTCAGACTCAGAATTGACTCCTTACCTGCCCACACCGAACAAGCTCGGTTCTTGTAGAGTGAAGCTGGGAACAGGGCGTAATCAGACAACCGTTACGGGTTGACACTGGCGCTAATAGGGAGTTCCTATGATGAAACAGAGCCTAGAAAAGTGACTTAAGAACAAGCAGGGCGTAACACAAAAAATCCCTGACTTTATTGGAGAATTAATTCCCGCCGCATTCTTCTTCAAATAACGGCAAGAGTCCAGGGAATCCAATGGTCAAATTGGCTACATCTAACGGAACAACGCCACATGCTACAACGGGGGGAACCCCCGCAACGCAGTGGCTCATCAATCTCTCCGAGGGAACGAATAAAAACGATTTGGGAGTCTTGGGGCAGTCGAACCCCAAGTAGGCTAGACGAGAAGCGGAATCCTCACAAGTCGGGTAGGACAGACCGTAATTGGTCTGAGGTGTTCAGAATACACAAACTAAAGAAGAGAAAATGATTAGACACAGTTACAAAACTAGTGAATCTTGGAGAGCTTTACCGTGGAAGAAATTCCGCCGAAATCTTTTCCGCCTTCAGAAGCGCGTGTACAAAGCTATTCAAGTTGGAAACAAGCGGAAAGCTCGGTTACTCCAAAAGCTTATTCTAAAATCTACCTCGGCTCGATTTCTTGCAATAAGACAAGTATCTCAGCTAAATGCTGGTAAAAAGACGGCTGGTATTGATGGGAAGAAATCCCTCTCATTTGAAGAACGCTTCAACCTTGAAGAACTACTGAAAATGAATAGTGGAAATTGGAAGCATCAAGGACTACGGGAAATCCCCATCCCTAAGAAGGACGGGTCTACCAGAATACTTAAGATACCCACCATCGCAGATAGAGCTTGGCAATGCCTAGCAAAATATGCACTAGAATCAGCACACGAAGCCACTTTCCATGCCAGGAGCTACGGGTTCAGAACTGGGCGCTCTGCCCATGATGCACAACAGTACATCTTTAATAACCTTTGCTCCAGAACCAATGGAATAGAAAAACGAGTTATAGAACTCGATATTGAAAAGTGCTTCGACAGGATTAATCACTCAGCAATAATGGATGAACTCATTGCCCCCAAAGGCTTAAAACTCGGTATTTTCCGATGTCTCAAGGCGGGAGTCAACCCAGAATTCCCCGAACAGGGCACACCTCAAGGGGGAGTAGTTAGCCCATTACTAGCCAACATCGCACTCAATGGGATTGAGAGTATCCACAGATACCACGCTCAATATAGAGAAGGTAAAAGGATTACACCTAAAACATCGGTAGAAAAAATTGCCGAGCCATCAGTTCGATATGCGGATGATATGGTTATTATACTTCGACCCGAAGATGATGCGATAGAGATACTTGAAAGAATCAGCGAGTTTCTCCGCAAACGCGGAATGAATGTAAGCCAAAAGAAAACCAAAGTTACCGCCGCGACAGATGGGTTTGATTTCCTCGGCTGGCACTTTAAAGTACAGGAAAACGGGAAACTCAGAAGCACTCCCTCAGTGGATAACTTCAAAGCATTTCGTAAGAAAGTAAAACACATCGTTAACAACTCGAATTATGGCGCTACCACAAAGGCTGAGAAATTAGCCCCGATAGTTAGAGGTTGGAGGAATTACCATAAGTTCTGCAAGATGGACGGGTCAAAGCTCTCACTTTGGTTCCTAAATCACAGAGCATACGCGGTATTTAACAAGGAAACCAAGCAAACACGCCACACCAGCAAGGAGTTAGTTAAAAAGGCATTCCCAACAGTTTCCTACTCCGAAAATAATCACGTCATGGTCAAAGGAACAAAATCCCCCTATGACGGTAATACAGCCTACTGGAGCGAACGTAAAAGTAAGCTCTACGACGGTGAAACCTCTAAAGCCCTTAAGAAGCAAAGCCATAGATGTGCTTCCTGCGGTCTGAAATTCATTGATGAAGAAAAGGTACACTTGCACCACATCGACGGAAATCATGCCAACTGGAAGAAAAATAATCTTGAAGCAATTCACGAGAGTTGCCACGATTACAAACACATGAGCAAAAGCGCAAGCTGAGAACATCGGAAGCTGGGTGCGATGAAAGTCGCACGCCCAGATTTAACTGAGAGGTGCGGGGAATAATATCCCCCATCGACTCAACCAAAGGGATGTCGAATGTTTTTAGATGCCCAACCTTCTGTTGCTTCTCCGATAGCGGAGTTTGTGCGGAGTTATCCCATCCACTCAACCCATGTCATAGCCCATATCCGCAAAGCTACTCAGGGTGAAATTGCCCTACACAATTGCCATCCTTTCCGCAGAGAATTGTGGGGTCAGTATTGGGTGTTTGCCCACAACGGTAATTTGCCAGATTTTGATCCAGAAAATTTGGGTTTTTATCAAGCCGTAGGTGACACCGATAGTGAAAAAGCATTCTGTATGATGCTAGAAACATTGCGATCGCGCTTTCCTAAAGGTAAGCCCGATATAAAGGAACTGTACTCTGTGCTGCAAGAAATTACTGCTGTAATTGCGAAAGTGGGTATATTTAATTACTTATTGTCAGATGGAGAACACTTTTTTGCTTATTGCTCAACTAAACTCAGCTACATTGTTCGTCAAGCGCCCTTTGCTGCTGCTCATTTAATTGACCAAGACATGACCGTAGATTTTCGGGAAGTGACTACTGAACGCGATCGCGTCGCTGTCATTGCTACCACACCCCTCACTGACAACGAAGTTTGGACACAAATCCAACCAGGGGAATTACTAGTTTTTCAGGACGGCCTGCCCCTGAAATATGCATTCAGTTAATAATAAATAGTTGGTCGATTTTTCCCATTTAGATAATTTCTAGATGGGTTTTGTTTTTGATGCTCAGGACTTACTTGATTTTGTTGCCCTACGTTGAGCCAAGCCAATCACTAGAATAGACTGTCCTCAAAAATTAGCTATTCCCTAGCAAGTTGCTTGATACATCAGGTAGCTGATTGCGATGCCTACAGTCGTTACTGAGCTTTGCCGAAGTGCGGGCTGCGCCTACGCAATTTGATAGTTGAAAGTAAAAGCATTTATAATTCCTCACAGAACTGGTAGAATCACCATATTCTTGATAAAGAATATGAGGTTTTTTGGTGTTTGTACTAGATATATGGAATCATCCAGTATTATAAACATTATATAACTGTATTCCCATCAATTATTTGTAGATTTAGTGGAGGAAATAAAATGAGTTTGTGGCAACGCCCACTGAAAAGATTACAAGCGATCGCTGAACATAGAACCTATCGGTTCAGACTAAATTCGCTCAAAGGCTTTGTATCACTCTTTTTGGTAGGTACTGTATTAAGTGTAGCCCTTGCCGCTTGCTCTGGTGGAGGAACTGGGAATAATTCTGCCTCTGAAACCCCTGCTGCTAGTGCTACTCCTGTGGCTGCAAGCAAAGATAATGTTGAATTAACTCTAGTTTCCTTTGCAGTTACTAAAGCAGCTCACGAAGCAATTATTCCTAAGTTTGTAGAACAGTGGAAGAAAGATCATAATCAAACAGTCGTCTTCAAGCAAAGCTATGGCGGATCTGGTTCCCAAACTCGTGCTGTTATCGATGGTTTGGAAGCAGATGTTGTTCACTTGGCACTAGCTGGAGACACCACAAAGATTGAGAAGGCTGGATTGATTCAGCCAGGATGGGAGAAAGAAGTTCCCAACAATGGTATTGTCTCCAAATCTGTTGCAGCATTAGTCACTCGTTCCGGCAATCCTAAAGGCATCAAAAACTGGCAAGATTTAGCCAAAGATGGTGTCAAATTAATTACTGCTAACCCCAAAACTTCCGGGGGTGCTAAGTGGAATTTCTTAGCACTATGGGATTCTGTAATTAAAACAGGTGGCGATGAGGCTAAAGCTACTGAATTTGTGACTAAAGTTTACAAAAATGTGCCAATCTTGCCTAAAGATGCGCGGGAAGCTACTGATACATTTGCCAAGCAAGGGCAGGGAGATGTCTTAATCAACTACGAAAACGAAGTTATTTTGGCACAGCAAAAGGGCGAGAAGGTTGAGTATGTCGTTCCCGATGTGAATATATCCATCGACAATCCGATCGCTGTGGTAGATAAAAACGTCGATAAGCACGGAACCCGCGAAGTTGCTGAAGGTTTTGTGAAATACCTCTATAGCCCAGAAGCACAGCAAGAGTTTGTTAAATTGGGATTCCGTCCTGTGGATGAGACTTTAGCTCAAACCAAGGAAGTCACAGACAAATTTCCCAAGCTGAAAACTCTGGGTACAGTTGCAGACTTAGGCGGTTGGGAAGCAATTGATAAGAAGTTCTTCGCAGATGGGGGCGTGTTTGACAAGATTCAAGCCCAAAAATAATTCGTAATTCTTAATTCGTAATTCCTAATTATGACCCCACAACTTTCCTTTCTCCAGAATTAAAAGTAGTTGGTCTGTGCTTGAATTACGAATTAGCAATTACGAACACTGGCAAAAAGCTCCTTGTGAATTTTAAATTTTGAATTTTTCACTATGACAACTGTATCTCCTTCTGTGGAAGTTGAACGCAAAACGCCATTCTGGAAGAGATTGGGGCGAGTTCCTTGGACTTGGCGAATCACTATTGCATATCTGACGGTGATGTTGTTTATCCCGATAGTTGCCATGTTCCTGAAAGCAGCTACAGAACCTCCATCTAGGTTTTGGGCGATCGCAACCAGTGATATCGCACTAGCAACATACAACGTAACTTTTGTTACGGCAATATTTGCTGCCTTACTCAATGGCGTATTTGGAACTCTGATTGCTTGGGTTCTGGTTCGCTACGACTTTCCCTTAAAGCGCTTGATTGACGCCACAGTAGATTTACCATTTGCACTACCAACTTCGGTAGCAGGGCTAACCCTGGCAACAGTTTACAGTGATAATGGCTGGCTGGGTTCATTACTAGCACCACTGGGAATTAAGGTGTCTTTTACCCGCACGGGAGTAGCGGTAGCAATGATATTTATCTCACTACCTTTTATTGTGAGAACTGTGCAACCCGTGCTTCAGGAAATGGAACATGAAATTGAAGAAGCCGCCTGGTGTCTGGGTGCTTCTCAATGGCAGACCTTCTGGAAAGTGATTTTGCCACCTTTATTTCCCACAATTTTGACTGGTGTTGCCTTGGGTTTCTCCCGTGCAGTTGGAGAGTATGGTTCGACTGTGATTATCTCTTCCAATACGCCATTCAAAGATTTGATCGCACCTGTACTGATTTTCCAACGGTTAGAGCAGTACGACTATTCTGGTGCAACAGTAATTGGCATAGTTTTACTATCAATTTCGTTGGTATTGTTATTGGCAATTAATTTCTTACAAGCATGGGCAAGGCGGTATGACACTAGATAAGCCAAGTTTTCACTCATCTGCATCTGTATCAGATACAGCCAAGCCGAAAGAGCAGAAGAGTTGGGTGCCAATAGTTTTGATTGGGATAGCGATCGCCTATTTAGCCCTAGTTCAATATGTCCCGGCAATTAACGTTTTTATCCAAGCCTTCAGCAAGGGTGTTGGGCCGTTTCTATCCAACCTGACGCGACCAGCTTTTATCCATGCAGCTTGGCTGACACTGTTGTTGGCTGTGATTGCTTTGCCTGTAAATACAGTGTTTGGACTATGTGCAGCTTGGGCGATCGCTCGTCATAAATTTCCTGGACGCGCCATAGTTTTGAGCATTATTGACCTGCCCTTTTCGATTTCGCCCGTAGTTGCAGGATTAATGATTGTGCTACTTTACGGACGCAATGGCTGGTTTGGCCCTTGGCTCCAGGCCCATGATATCAAGATTATCTTTGCCTTTCCAGGTATGGTATTGGCTACAGCCTTCGTGAGTATGCCCTTTGTGGCGCGGGAAGTGATTCCGGTTTTAGAAGAGTTTGGTAAGGATCAAGAAGAAGCTGCTAGAACTCTAGGTGCGAAAGATTGGCAGATATTTTTGCGCGTCACCCTACCCAGTATTCGTTGGGGCTTACTCTACGGTTTAATTTTGACCAATGCCAGAGCAATGGGTGAATTCGGAGCAGTTTCAGTAGTATCTGGCAACATTGCTGACCAAACCCAGAGCCTACCACTGTTTGTAGAAGACGCTTACAAACAATACGAAACTGAAGCTGCCTTCTCTGCGGCTGTACTGTTAGCGTTGCTAGCAGTAGTAACCTTGGTGCTGAAGGAGATTCTAGAACGCAAAACCCGCATTAAAGATGTTGAATAGAAAAATCAAGCGATTATAGTTATCTTTTGAATAGGATATAAGCAAATCATGGGAGATGGTACGATCTACCTAGTACCTATCAGGAAATTACCGTTAGGGTTAAGAGTAGTTCTGTACCAATCCCGATTAGGGATTGAAATAATTCAGATATGGCTACTGACAATACACTTACCAATAAACGGATTCGACTCAGAATTCCTAAAGATTATCACCAGGAACCTGTTATTTCTCGCCTGGTGTCTGACTATGGACTGATTGTGAATATCACGGCAGCGATTTTGGGAGCCAATGCTGTCGGAGATGGTTGGTTTGACCTTGAACTACAAGGAACAGATGCACAAATTCAAAGCGGGTTAACTTATCTCCGCGATTTGGAATTGGAAGTCTGGGATGATACTAAAGCAAACGATTGGTAAGGGTTATAGCAACACAAACAGTTTATTTATCTGGTTTTAAGAGTATTGCAACCCGCAGATCCCCGACTTCGTAAAAGTTGTCGGGAATCTTGTTTTTCATGAATGATTCAGGATTGCTGTAGTGGTTTGTCTACAAAATAATATACCAAATCCCGTTATTATTTTGACGTAAAATACGGTATCTTCCCTCAAGAAATTCTAGCATTCTTGGAAAATTTTTGTTGATAGTAGGCTGCTGAATATAATCAATAAAGATATAAGGAGGCTTAGATGAATCTAACTCTTCTAGAAGTTTTGTCCATTGCTCAGGCAGAAAATATTCGAGTGCCCAACCACGTAGTGATGTTGCCTGAGTCCGATTGGAGAAGTAGTAAATAGATGGATCACCAGCTACATAAATCTTACCAGGAAGACTTCCTGGTTGGGAGATAAATTCAGCCTCTGAACGGAGAGATGGATATTTTTCTCTAAAAACAGTCTGATATTTAAATCGTGTATCTTCAGCTAAAGCAAAGTTATTATTAACCAGAACAACACTCTTTTTTATAAGAGTGTTCGATAAAGGCAAGAAAAACAAAAATATCAGCAGTATTGTAGTAAATGGGGAACTCAATTTTTTGAAAGATTCCCATAAAACATCTAATCCTTTAGTTGCTAAGATACCTAAAGGTACAAATAATAGTAAATAATGGTATTCCCAAAATGCCCCACGTTGTAGAACAATCACACCCCAAGCAAAAATACACCAAATCACAAGTAGCAAAGTCAATATATTCTTAGACTTACGCAATGATACATCTACTGCAACAGTAGCGGCTAAAAGTAGAGGGTAAAAACTGTTTAAGAACCATTTTATTCCTGCAAAAAGCCCACTTGGGTCAAATTGGGAATTAGCAACAATCCGAGGTGGATATAAAAAGAATGTTTGATACAAAATTGGTAAACTATTAAACCAGGCAAAATAGCTAACAATAAATAAAATAGGAAATGTAATCCCCATAAAAAGTGGAATAACTATTTCTACAAAGCTTTTTTGAATTTGCTCCCGTTTTATTATCACATAATATATCAAAATAGTTAGCCAAAATGAAATTAATATTAGCAAAAGTATTAATTTAAAAATGAGGACAATTCCCCCAACACAACCTGACAGTAAAAGTAGAAAAAATCTTTGTCTTCCTTCATATTTAAAAGATTGAGAAGTCAGCCAAAGACAAATGAATAAAGGAAAACTAACCAGTGCTTCCACTTGAGTAAGATGCCAAGGCTGTGAAACAGTATAGTAAACGCCAACCGTTAACAAAGGTACTAGACTGGCGATTATCGGATGCCGAAAATAGCTTTTTAGACTCAGCAACAATACTATAGACAGAAACACCATATAAATAAGTTCAAAGAGATGGATGCCAATCTCGTTAAAACCAAATAAAGTTCCCGCTAAAAAGTAAAAGTAAAAAATTCCTGGTTGCTTCACATCCCAAAAATCACGATATAGTAACTTTCCTTGTTGCATCTCCAAAGCACCTAGCCTAAAAAATGCTTGATCTCCATCAAATGGAAAAGGCAAATGTATAAGACCAATAATCACAATTGCAATCAAAACTAGAAAGTCAATTTTATTTAATTTAGTAATATTAATCATCAACCTTAATAATTAAAATTTAAGCAACTATCCTACACTGATTAATATCCTAACAGGGTAAAGAGCAAGGCAATTTTAGGATATGAACTTAAAGTTTAAAGTTTCTGCGATCGCGTCAACAGTGACTTTTCATTTTATTAAAAATTAGCTGAAGTACTAAAAATATTTAAGTAAGTAGGCAGGAATAAATTAAAGTATGTTAAGTAATGTAAAAAAATTTTTTCTCTACTTTGAAAGCTAAAGTCTTCAAAGTACGGCTAGAGCCGCTTAATATAAACCTTTAATTATTAACGCCGTTCCACTTCTTACACTGGAGGAAATAAGTATAAATGAAAACTTTCCTTCCAACTGGAGCATCTAACGTCGTCCACAGTCTAAGTCTCAAGTTGCGCGTGGATCGCTTAAACCGGACTATCTCTTGAAAATATATCTAAAAATATATTTTTATAAAAATGTCAACCGTATTAACCTCAAAGTTATCTAAATAAAATAACTACAAATTTCGTAAATTTACTAATTGTTTTTTTGTGGTCTTTGTGAGATTTTCTTTTACATAACATTAATGCATTAAATCGATAGACTTACAGTAGTTTAATAAAAGCCAGAAATATGAAAATTTCTATGAGGCTGACATTCAAGCAGGCACAGTTGAGTTGTGGGGGCACGGCATCAGCAAAATTCTCTGCCGAACCAAAAAATTGCGTAGGGGCAGCCCGCACTTCTCTACGTTCGCGCAGCGTGTCGCAGACAGAGGTTGTGCGTAGCTTGCACGATGTGGTACGGCACCGCTCATTGACCACCGTAGGCATGGCTATTGGAAATTAATCTGATGTCTCAGAGTAAATCTGTAGAATCCGCTTCAGTCCACAGTCGAATTCTCGTGCCTCAACGGTATAACAGGCAACCTGTAATTTCTCGACTGGTTTCTCGGTATGGTTTAACCGTCAATATTAAAGCTGCATCCTTGACATCCGACAATGACAGCGATGGCTGGTTTGATTTGGAACTTTCAGGAAATCCCCAAAAAGTGACAAATAGTCTATCTTACTTGCAAGGATTGGGAGTGAATTTGCTGCAACTAGCGATCGCTAACCAAATTCAACCCAACCAGCACACTCTACCTTTCCCAAATCCAGCTATCAAACTGAGTCCCAAAGACTCTGCATGGCTGACAAATAAATGGCAAGAACAATTCCAGCAATGGATTTCTCAGGGTCAGACCAATCGATTACGCTTACAACTGTGCGTCTTAAAATCTTATTACCAAGAACCAGTGATTTCCGAGTTAGTTTCTCGTTATGGACTAACAGTCAATATCACCAGTGCGCTACTTCAACCCGATACGCAAGATGATGGCTGGTTTGACTTGGATTTGTGGGGGAGAACAAAGCAACTCTACTCTAGCCTGAGTTATTTAGAAAAACTGGGACTACCGATTTGGTTGGATTTGTCTAGCGTTTATAGCGATGTCTACGACGGGCTACGCCTACGCTAATTAATAAAATCATCACTATCCAATGGCAGCACTAAATAACCAAAAAACCAATTTTCACAACAGATTATCACTGGTTTCTTCAGTTTACGAAAAAAGCCAAGTTACTCAGATTCGTCTGCGGATACATATTCCCAAATGCTATTTGCAAGCGCCCGTGATTTCGCAGTTAATTTCTACTTACGGCTTGGTAGTTAATATTACTAAGGCTATGTTACTACCAAATGCACATGCAGAAGGATGCTTTGACATCGAACTGCGGGGAACAGTGCCACAAATTTCTAGCGGTTTAGCTTACCTAGAATCCTTGAATCTTAGAATTGTCGGCAAGCCGAATGCTGACGGCGATAGCTGGTTTTACTAAAATAATTTAAATTTCATAGTACCAAATTTCTTCTTCTCGCAACACAATTCGATGTAGGGAGAGACGATCGATCAAGCCCTCTTGCTCAAACTGCCCAAGAACACGAGTGATCGTAACACGAGTTGAACCGAGCATTTCCGCCAGGTCTTCATGAGTCAGACGCATATCTATTAAACGTCCCTTCTCAACTTCCGAACCAAACTTTTTGGATAACCATGCCAATAGCTTGATGAGCATAGTATCCACTTTTTTATGGCTACGAATAATCATCAATTCTTGAGCCTGTTGGATATGGGCAAGTAGAGTTTCTGTTAGTTCAGTCCACTCCTCTAGAGGTAAAACTGTTGCCTCCACTTTAGTTAGGCATTCCATCTGATAAGGTTCTAATTTTGACAATCTCTTACCAACGACATCTCCAGGCCCCCACAATCCCAGAGCAACAGTTGTACCATCTTCCAGATAGCTAAAAGTTCTGACAAAACCCGTTTCAATCTTCCAAAGGTCGTTATGATGCTCTGGTAGAAATGACCTACGGGCAAAAAGTTGCTTAGTATTGTTACTGTTTGAACTAGAAAGGCTTGTGTACAAAGACACCATATTATATAAAACTATTCTCCGATAAATTAACCGTAGTATTACATTTATATCAGGTTATAAGAACCTATGGATATTAAAAAGGGGGGAGTGGGGAGCAGAGGGGCAGGGGAGCAAGGGAAGAATAATAATGCCCAATGACGCCAGTCGCCTCAAGTCGGGAAACCCTTTCGGCAGTTCCTCCTGGGGGAAACCCCCAAGACCGGACTGCCTCACCACGGCGCTGGCTCCCCAATGCTCAATGCCGTAAACTAAATTCCCGCACCATCAAGAAAATCTTCAATCATCCCATCAGAATTTTTGCTCTTAGGGTTGTTGGTTGGTTCGTCTCCAAGTTCAGTTGGAGACAAACTTGATTGATCTGACAACTGCTCGAACTGTTTCTCTAGAGACTTGACGCGTTCAAATAAAGCGCGGATTACTTCAGCTTCTACGTCGCGTACTTTATCATGATCCAGAACATTGGTAGTCAAGTTGTTCTGACGAGTCACGCGCCCTGGAATCCCCACTACAGTAGTGTTACTGGGGACATCTCGTAGCACCACAGAACCGGCTCCAATACGGACGCGATCGCCAATTTTAATATTTCCCAATACCTTCGCACCCGCCCCCACAACCACATGAGAGCCTAAAGTTGGATGGCGTTTGCCGCTTTCTTTCCCAGTCCCGCCAAGGGTGACACCTTGATAAATCAGAGCATAGTCGCCCACGATCGCAGTCTCACCAATCACTACTCCCATGCCGTGGTCAATAAACACTCCCTGGCCAATTAATGCCCCAGGATGGATTTCAATTCCGGTAAAAAACCTACTAAGATGAGAGATGAATCTTGGTATAAAGGGAATTCCAATTTTATACAGCCAGTGCGCCAATCGATGAAATATTAAGGCTTGGAGTCCAGGGTAACAGAACAATACTTCTAGCCAGTTACGGGCTGCTGGGTCACGCTCAAAAATGGTTCGCAAATCAGTTAGTAGCATACTCTGTTGAGATTTTTGTTGGTAGGTGAGGCTCTGAAAACAGAAACTCAGGATAATTCCCAGAAAAAGATCGAGTCCTTTATAGGAATTGTGTAAGTTTACAATCTACGGTAAATCGATAGAGTATAGTGTTTTTGTGGGTAATAAGTGGGATGCTATCACATTCCACAGTTGAAAAAAATTAATTTCGCATAAACTGCGATAAGTCCCTCAATTCACCGTAGTATATTGAGTACAGTCTTGAATAGCCAAAACTACGCTCTCTTGGATCTGTCTTCCAAAGTGGAATACGCTCTGCTGGCACTCTTAGAACTAGCAAGCCACCACGGGAAAAAACTTCCTCTAACCATGAGCGAGATCGTTGCCAAACAACCCATACCTGAGCGCTATCTGGAACAAATTTTGACTAACCTCCGGCGTGCTGGTGTGGTGCAGAGTCAACGCGGTTCTAAAGGAGGTTTCGTTTTAGTTCGTGAACCTTGGCAGATTACAATACTTGAAATTGTCACTTTGGTCGAAGGCGAGCGGAAAGAGAAAGATACCTCTAACTCTCCGACTCTAGAAAAGACTCTGGTTTATGAAGTTTGGGAGCAAGCTAACGCTGCCTCAATTGAAGTTTTGGGTCGTTATACACTCCAAGACTTGTGCGAGGAAAGAGAAACTCGCGCCCAGCAGAGTCCAATGTATTATATTTAGACACGACGGAGTACCCCCATGCGAATAGCCAAAGATATCACAGAGTTAATCGGCCGAACTCCTTTAGTTCAATTAAACAAGATTCCCCAAGCTTCAGGAGCGGTTGCTCGGATTGTCGTGAAGCTAGAAAGCATGAATCCAGCATCTTCTGTGAAAGACCGGATTGGCGCGAGTATGGTGGAAGCGGCGGAAGAAGCAGGCTTGATTCACCCCGGAAAAACTGTTTTAGTAGAGCCGACTTCTGGAAATACAGGAATTGCGCTAGCGATGGTGGCAGCTGCCAAGGGCTACCATCTCATTCTAACGATGCCTGACACAATGAGCCACGAAAGACGATCCATGCTCAAAGCTTATGGCGCTCAACTAGAGTTAACGCCAGGGGTAGAAGGGATGCGAGGAGCGATCGCTCATGCAGAGCAGCTTGTAGCTCAAACGCCCAATGCTTATATGTTGCAGCAGTTTCGCAACCCTGCTAACACGAAAGTTCACGCCGAAACCACAGCCGAAGAAATTTGGAATGATACCGATGGAGAGGTAGATATTCTTGTGGCGGGAGTGGGTACTGGTGGGACGATTACGGGAGTTGCAGAAGTTATTAAAAAACGGAAGCCGAGTTTCCAAGCGATCGCAGTTGAACCAAGCAGCAGCCCAGTATTAGCAGGTGGTAAATCAGGGCCTCACAAAATCCAGGGTATCGGCGCGGGATTTGTCCCAGCAATTTACCGTTCAGAAATGGTAGATGAAGTGATTCAGGTAGCGGATGAACAAGCGATCGCTTACAGCCGTCGCCTCGCAAAAGAAGAAGGATTGCTATCGGGGATTTCTACTGGCGCTGCTTTATACGCGGCTATTCAAGTGGCACAACGGCCAGAAAATGCAGGTCGTTTAATCGTGATGATCCAGCCTAGCTTCGGCGAACGTTACCTCAGCACCTCACTGTTCAAAGACCCAGAAGAGAATGAGTGGTTGAGTAAAGTTTGATTCAGGTGGGGTCTGAATCCCCATCAGTTAAGCCCAAAATCCTTGCTAGAGACGCATTAGCACAGCAGGACGTTAGCGTAACCCAATCCAATTTCGCGTCTCTACAGGTCTAACCTCTACTCAGTCTCGCGTCAGCCTGATTGAGCAAGTTATATCAGGTTTATAATAATGATTTTCAAAGCTTTTTAAATAATGTCGTTACCCCTCTTTTTCCAGATGGATTAACTGTTTTCAATACCAATGGACAGTATTTAGACAGCACAGGCAGTATTATTGAAGAAAAGTCTAAGACTATTTCCTTGTTTTTTAACTATACTCAGCAAAACAAAAACGTTTTCCTCCTGCCTCCTGCCCGGTTGTTGAGCGTAGTCGAAACACTGCCTCCTGCCTTCCTCGATAAAAATCTAAAATTGGCTCGTTTATCTACTAGAATTTTCACCAATTTCATCGTTACTGTCATTATTTTTCACCAAAATAATTAAACAGATACTACTAGCAGCTAGCTTTATTGGACTTAAAGCTTCACTTTTTAATACAATAAAAACGCCTAATCCGATCAGAACGAAAGGCACAAGATAATTAACATAGTGAGTCAATACATCAGCTATAACTCTATTGTTAATTAATTTGTATGCAACGTAGCACCAAACTCCTAACAAGAGAAAAAATAATCCGATAATTACCAAAAAGCTCTCTAAGTTGCAGCTAGCAAATAAAGGCACGTAGACACTAATATTATCGCTACCATTGGCAATTGTAACAGCAGCCACACTATAAGCTTGGGGAGAAAAAAAGCTAGTAATTGTTGATGCTTCAGCTTCTTCTGTGGCAGCTACAACTTCTTTTGATGAATCTTCTTCCCGATTCACTAAGCTACTGATACCTATAGACATTGGTAGTAAACCAAGTAATCCAATCCAGTTTTTTGATAAAACTAATCCCCCAAATAAACCCGGAAGACTAAGAATTAATAGAACTGTAAAACCTAGAAACTGACCAGCAACTATATGCCGGGGGCGAAAGTTAACATTTCTTTGAGAAAAAAACAACAATAGAATGACAATATCATCGATGTTAGTGGCAATGAATGCAATTGCCCCTGTAGTAATTTCAGTAACGAACTCGCTCATATTTGACAGTAGTTTTCAGGTATTTAGACTACGACTGAGATGGAGAATAGGGAGTAGGCTTGCCGTGAGCGTAGCCGAACGGGAGTCGTGTAGTTCAATTACTTGAAAGGTTAATTTGGTATGGTGGTAAATCGTAGGTTCTAAAAATCCAGCATGAGTCAGCTAGGGACAGCCTTCAGTGAAGGGATAATTGCCTTCATCGCCACTAACATAGATGACATCATTATCTTGTTAATATTTTTTTCACAGGTAGATGCTAATTTTCGGCGGCGGCATATCTTACTTGGTCAATATCTGGGTTTTTCAGCCATTATCATCGCTAGCTTACCAGGATTTTTTGGTGGATTGGTCATACACCGAGAATGGATAGGATTGCTAGGATTGCTACCAATTGGTATTGGTATTCACCACTTAGTATATAAAGAAGAAGATACTATAACAGTTCAGACAGTCAGTAGTGATTTTAACCAGCCAACATCTACTAACCCGGTATTGTCTTTTATTTTGAGTATTTTGCATCCCCAAACCTATAAAGTGGCAGCAGTAACGATCGCTAATGGTGGTGACAATATTAGTATATATATCCCTTTGTTCGCTGGTCATGACCTTGCCAGTTTGGGAGTAATTTTAAGTATATTTTTTATCATGGTAGGGGTTTGGTGTGCGATCGCTTATTTTTTAAGCCGTCAACCCACCATTGCTAATATTTTAAGTCGCTACGGTAACGCTGTTGTACCTTTTGTGTTAATTGGCTTGGGTCTATTCATTATGTATGAGCGAGGTACATTCACTCTACTACGTTGGATGAGAAATTAATCAATATATCTAGATATTTCTGCCAATTGTAACTTCAGCGATCGCTAAGTGAAGATTTATATCGTGAGCCATTAGGCATAATCGCACCTTCCAGGAAAGCATTACTCAGTTCAGAGTCGCTGACTTTAGCATTCTTGAGATTAGCACCAGTTAGATAAGCTCCCTCAAAATTAGCACCACTCAAACTAGCATCTCTCAAATCTGCACCACTCAGATTGGTATGACTCAAATCTGCACAAATCAAATTAGCGCCACTCAAATTTGCACTACTAAGATTAGCCTGATTCAATCGAGAAAAACCCAGTTTTGCATAACTTAAATTTGCACCACTAAGTTTAATCTGACTGAGATTAGCATTATCTAAATTGGCATAGCTGAGATTGGCATTAGTAAAATCGCTTTCCATTAAATTAGCTTTACTCAGATTGGCATGGGAGAGATTAATATCTACTAACTCCGCACCAGGAGCATCCAAACCTCTTAAAGAAACACCATCCTTATTCAAATCTTGCAGTGCCAAAATTCTGGCATAACTAACTTTCACATCGTGTGCTGCATCAATCGTACTCCAGGCTTGATAATGAAATTGTTTTCTGCGATCTGGAGCTTCCTTAATGAATAGAACTAGCGCCACCACCAAACTGATAGAATCAGCAGCACCCAAAGCCTTTGCCAGCAGCGAATTATCATCGACAATTATAACAACTACGGTAAAAATGACTACTGAAACTATACAGACTAACCATGTTGGTGCTATCCAGAAAGTATCAATAAGTTTCTTGGGAATTTGTTTGAGGACTTCACTTAATGGCTGTTCTGATATTTTGGTCTGAAATTGCTGACAATTAACGATAAAATCATTGATAATTTCTTTTAAAACTTCACCATCTAACTGAATTGATATCAGAGATTTTTTCTCTGGTTCTGCTGTGGATTGAAATAGCTGATATTCTTTTTGTATTTTGGTTTTTAATGTTGCAGGTTTTGCTAAAGTTTCAGTTATTTTTTCAGCTTGAACAGGTTTTGGTGAAGATTCTTCTCCCGCACCTTTTAACATCAACGCAGTAATAGCTCTAAAAGCATCTAGCCAAGCTTTTTTGACTTCAGGAGTCCAATATTGCTGGAGATATTGCTCCAACGTTACCAGTAGTGCTTCTATAACTAGTCCATAATATTTGGGAATAGCTCCATAGCCGACGTGTCTAGCTCCTAGAGCCTTGAGAACTGGTTCTAAAGCTTCTGGGTTACGGAGATTTTCTTTCTACTACCAAAACCAGAGAGCTTAATAGTTTTTTCTCTTGGTTTTTCATATCTGTTTTAGCAAACAGTGGTTTCATTTCTGGGTGAGCTTGAAAAAGATTATCGTAGAAACTGGCTGCAAATTCATCAGCGCGTGGTTTAACTTTTTCAAAGCTTTGCTCTAAAAGTTCAACATTTAAAGACATACTTTTTCTTTTACAAACTCAAATTTTCTAATTCCTGCCATAAAGTAGCCATAAAATCATTAGCATCCTTAATACCCATATTTGCCAGTGCTTTCCACTCTTCAGTAGTGTAATCTAAATCTTGTCCCATAATGTCTTGAGTCCAATAAGGCAACTTAGATGGATTTTCTATTAGGTCATAAGTCATTTCCAATATTTTTGTTCCTGGAGTATTTTTCCCAGCCTTTGTAGTCAGGCAAAAAGCCAGTAATTTAGCTAGATTGCTTTCCGGGGTAATAGATATTAGGAAAGCCATATTTTGTGCTAATACAAACTTGTCTAATTTCATATTTATTTTTTCCTAATTTACAAATACTTTAACCAAGGGTTTTTATTCTCGATTTAGCAGGTAAAAATGTACCTTCTCCAAAATTATGTTAAAAGAATGATGTTGATTGCGCTACAAAATACTTTTTATGATAGAAGCAAAGGCTTTTTTTAAATCCCATCGTGAATGGGATTTAAAAAGTCTTTGTCAGCTAAATCAGTAGATTTAGCAATAATTAATTATCTTTCTACCGGTGATGCAGCAAGAGTATTAAAGTACAATAAGGCTAAGTGACAAATTTATCAATGGCTTTTTTAAAAATTTTTTGACAAGTTCAATAAAAATTTAAGAATATTTAAAAACTATAGAAACACCTACTAGTAAAGGTTGACGGAAATAAACAGATCGTATTGCTGGGAAAAGTGATTGTCAGGTTAATAACCGTTTTGTGGGTGTTAAATTCAATATTTTCCGAGCGCACCCGCATAACGTGGGTTGTAAGAGAGGGTAAACGAAAGAGAAAGTGACAAACACTAACTCCACGTTTTTAGATTCGACTATGACCTTTATTGATTAGGAAAATAGTAGAAGCAAAACTTTATGTTAAACCCAGTTTCAAAAACTGATTAGATTAACAGTATGAAAGTCAGTGACTAACAATGGGCAGATTTTAGCGCCTAGTAAGAACTTTTCAAACATCCATCTGAGAGTGTCAAACCTGATGAACTAATTTCCAACTTACCATCATCAAAATGGCATAAATGATAAACCGTAGTGGGCGCTGGGGAGCTACTTGGCAGATTTTAGCACCTAGTAACACCCCAGGCACAGAACCTAGCCATATAGGCAGTACCAAATTCCAATCAACTGTTCCCAAGCTCAGATGACCAAGGGCTGTAAACAGCAGTAAAATCGCTGCGTGTGAAATATCTGTACCCACTAACTTCCGTGCATCAAGGCGGAAAAACCCAATCAGCACTAGGGCAAACATTGAACCTGATGAGACGCTAGTTAGACCAACCAAACAGCCTAAAATTGCTCCCAAAGTAATTGTCATAAATCGACCAAAGTTAGTTTCTAAGTCTAATTTTGGCAGTTCGGGTAAATTAAATTTGGGGAAAAAAGTCAATAACAACAATTGCACTAGTGCTAAAACTGTGACTAGCAAAATCATCCCGCCAAGCAAACGGAACAAGATATTATCCAGGTTAGACTCACCTGTATGTTTAATGAAGTGCAAAATCCCCACTCCGAACAGTGAGCCTGGAACACTCCCAAATGCCAGCCATTTGACAACTTCTGTGTCGAGGGTTTTCTGTTCCCAATGCTTGACGCTACCAACAATTTTCATCAAGGTGGCGGCCACAACATCAGAACTCACAGCGATAGAAGGCGGAACCTGAAAAATAAAAATCAACATTGGGGTGATGAGAGACGCTCCACCAATTCCCGTCAAACCAACGATGATACCAACAAAAAAGCTTAAGAACGGTAGTAATAAATAGTGCATACTCTTCGGGGGTTTCAACAATTAGTTATCAGTTATCAGAGTCCTGTTAAGTCTCCCACTTCTATAAGTGAGCAGCGTCGCTAAGGGTTGATTAAATCCCCAAACGAAGCCTTGATAACTTTTCACTGACTTAACTACGAGCAGCTAAAGAACGGCAACTCAGCCAAACTATAGCCCAGTGCTAGACAGGGCTAGTTATGACAAGTTATTGTCTTTCTCAAAGATTCCTGGACAACTTAAAACCTGTGTGGAAGTTTTTGTAAGCATGACAACTGGCATTTAGCTCAAACAGACTTTGATAACTGCTTATTGGTCAGTCGCTCTGCTAAACTCAACTTCTAACTAGGTTTTCTACAGTTTTACATAAAAACCACGTAAGGCGATGCACTTACCGTATTTTACTCGTAAGCATGATTAAACGTCCAGCGTATTCGCGTTGTATATCGTTCAATTATCTGGATAATACACCGCAGTCAGTTAAACTCCCTACGGACTGGTTGCTAAAAAATTTACCTACAAGTTAATAAACATAGGGATAATTCCAAACTTTCTAGAGACACGATATATCGCATTTATGCTGCAATTAGGCAACATCCTGAAAGTGATTACAATACTCAAGGTCAATTCCGATTCCCTAGTTTAATGACTCATGGAAAACTTTGTTTTTTGCAATCCAGTCAAAATCCTGTTTGGCAAAGGTCAAATCGCCAACATTGCTGCTGAAATTCCTGATAATGCCAAAATCCTGATTAATTATGGTGGGGGTAACATCAAAACTAATGGCGTCTATAACCAGGTGAAGTCTGCATTGGCAAACTTTGGCTATAGCCAAAGCCTAATTCTTTGCTCAGTGTTGAAAAAAGCTTGACTTGCAAGTAACTATCATGCTACCTTCAATCAAACCATTCGGTCGGTAATATTTTATTTACAGCAATTTTCAATTCAATAAACTCCCTACTATCAAAATCGCTGTAATGTCCAAAGGCGAAGAAACAAAAACCAGAATTCTTCAGCAAGCAGCCGAACTGTTTAATCAACAGGGGTATGCAGGTTCATCGATGTCAGACATTATGCGTGTAACTGGATTGCAGAAAGGAGGAATTTACAATCACTTTCAAAGCAAAGATGATCTCGCACTACAGGCTTTTGATTTTGCGATCGCTCACATTAAGCAGCATACTAGATTTGCATTACAAAGCAAACACCACGCAGTAGAACGTCTGCAAGCAATTATTGGGGTGTTTAGTAGCTTCGCAGAAAATCCACCGCTCAAGGGAGGGTGTCCACTGCTGAATACTGCTGTGGAAAGTGATGATGCTCATCCAGCGTTGCGAGAACGCGCTCAACAAGCGATGAACTCTTGGCTGCATCTAATTTGTGGAATTATTGAAAAAGGAATTGAAAAGGGTGAAATTCGCCCGGAAGTGAGTGTTGATGAAATCGCTACCATCATAATTGCAACGCTGGAAGGAGGCATAATGATGAGCAAGCTTTATGGAGATTCAATTCATATCCATAGGGTAATTAATCACCTGAATCAATACTTAGAAACTTCTCTTTAATTGAACAGACCGAGCAGTATTAAAAAATATCAAGAGAAATAATGCTAGTAAATAACAACTTACACAGACCATTAGAAGTAGTATTAGCAATTCCTGTAAAAACATACGACATTGATTTTATGGGAATTGTGAGTAATATCGTGTATATCAGATGGCTAGAGGATTTACGTCTAAAGTTTTTAGATGAACATTGGCAACTCAATCAACAAATTGAGCAAGGATATACACCAATTCTAGCCGGAACTGAAATTGAATATAAACGTCCGATAAAGATTATTGATCGGGTGATTGGACGTTTATGGCTGAGTAGTTTAGGACGCTTAAAGTGGACTGTGCAAGCCGAAATTTTATCTAACAATGAGTTAGCAGCAGTGGCTAGTCAGAAGGGTGGTTTTGTCAGTCTGCAAAATAATTGTCTTATTCCCATTCCAGAGGAATTACAGAAAAAATATTTACAGTATCAACAAGGGATTCAGAAAATTTAATAATTAGAAATACTTCAATATTTTTTTGAGTTTTTACAGACTGTTCGGTTTGTTTGTAAACATAATCTCGACTATAATACCGATTCTTCATGAATACGCAAAAGAACCCCACTGCCTGCGGCACCTCCCACCTCCCCTTGGTAATAGCAGATTGGGAGGGGTCTCTAAAAACTTACTAATTTCTTGATGGTTCTCCTTAAATCCCCTCTCTGTAAGCGGGGCTAGCATGTACACAAGTCGAAAAAAGCTCGATTTACTATTCATCTCATTCCCATGTAGAGTATGGGAACGAGGAAAACCTCATCAAGTTTGGATTTTTAAGACTTGTGTGTGCAGCCAAGACAAGCGGCGAGGGGAGACGAAGTGTAGCTTAAGCTCTTTGGGGTTATTTAGGTTTAATAAGCAATCAAGCGGACATGATATGAGAGGTCAAATATTCACAAATATTGTGTTGAGTGGGCAAACAGCCAACTTTTTTATTGTCAATCTCGTAAATATACGGGAACTTCTTGTTTTGAGTTTTGGTCACTTTATGTCACTTTGAACAGCAAGGCGGTTCTGACTCCAATCGATTAGGTATAGTCCAACTCAGGCATTGCAGCCTTATATGTCGTCTAATTTAACTGACCCTAACTCTTCGGTAAACCACTGTACCCATCCAAAGGTATGTACAAATGCTGTTATCCGTTGTCAGCTTTTCCTCAATTGTCTTTATATATACAATAATTACACTTTGTTAGTCAGATTAACGCAGACTTAAAGCACTTTCAAATCGCTAAAATGGATGTTTGCTTATGGAAAAATTTCGTCATATCCAACCAAATATTACCATAATTCTTTATATATATACTAAAATTCTATGAAAGCTATATCAAACGACACTTCAAACACTTTTGCACCCAAAAACCTCTATACTAGACTAAACTTTGATAAATTTGAGAGTTTTGTTAATTGCAACACCAAAAACTATCAATTTTTAAATGAAATACTAGCGTATCTTATAGTCTATAGTTTTTAAGGTTTAGTCAAAACTATATCCAGTATCATCAAAAAACTGCAAACTTCATGTGGTGCCAAAATCAAGTGGGGAGTGAAAACATGAATTTACGTAGAGATGCATTGCAAATCCTTAAAGAAACTAGCCGAACTTTTTATATCCCAATTAGTGTTTTACCGCCAGGATTACAAGAAGCAGTAGCATCAGCATATTTGTGTATGCGTGCCATTGATGAAATTGAAGATCATCCCGAACTAGATAACGCTACTAAAGCAAAGTTATTAAGAACCATTAGCCTGACATTACAGGCAGGAGTTGATGGCTTCGCGGTAGATGCTTTCTTTGCAGGATTTAGTGGGTATGAGAATTCATTAGAAGAAGTCACTTTGAGGATTAGAGAATGGTCACTGCTAGCACCAGACACCATTGCACCTCGAATTTGGGATGCCACTGCTGCAATGGCAGACCGGATGGCTTATTGGGCAGAAAAAAACTGGAAAATTTATACAGAATCTGATTTAGATCGTTATACCTTTGGAGTTGCAGGTGCAGTGGGACTGTTACTTTCTGACTTGTGGACTTGGTATGATGGAACACAAACGAACCGTACCCAGGCGATTGGTTTTGGTCGGGGTTTACAAGCAGTCAATATCTTGCGTAACCATACTGAAGATTTGGGGCGTGGGGTAGAATTCTTCCCAGAAGGTTGGAGTGCAGAAAATATGCAAGAGTATGCTCGGCGCAATCTAGCCCTGGCAGAAGCTTATATCAAAGACCTTCCTACCGGGCCAGCCTTAGATTTTTGTCAAATCCCCTTCACCTTGGCAAACGGCACTCTTGACGCCCTTGCTAATGGTAAAGAGAAACTCAGCCGGAGTGATGTTTTTGCACTTATCGAACAGCTGATTAGTGTGAACATGAAAGCTAGCTAATAATCTCTTAACGACTAATGGAGATGATTCTAAATTGCCTCCAAATTTGGGCATCCAAAATTCTACAGCAATTTTTTGTAGAGTAGCCAGTGCAGTCTTGGGGTTTCCCCAATATAGTAACTGGCGTTGGGCACTGCCCTCCAATACCTTTAAATACCAATTCTCCCATGCAAACAAACCAGATTAAAGCTGACTTTTTCAATGGGATAGCAGCACGATGCAGCCACAAGCCTTGAGAGAGCGTCATTAGTAATTACGAATTGGTAGAAAGTAGTATAAACAGTATTTGCCAATGTTAAGTATAATAAATAATCTTGTTTAGCGATCGCTTTAGGTAATCTCAGTTAAACTTTAGGAAATCTTCAAAGGATTTCCAGCAAAAATTACCTGGCAAGAGTTGATTAATGTCTAAATAATTGAAAGGGAGTATAACACTCCCCGTGATTATTCGTGCAGCGAGTTGAGAGTGCATGAGCTACTGCTTAAATCCTACCTGTTCCAATCCAGAAAATTTGGTATATAGCCAAAGGTGTCAGTCTTGTGGCTCGCAACTACTGTTGCGCGATCGCTATCAGGTGATCAAACCATTAGGTCAGGGTGGCTTTGGAGCGACCTTCCTAGCCAATGATCAAGGCTTACCAGGAGAACCGAGTTGCGTCATCAAACAATTACGCCCATCAGGAAGCGCCCCACACGTTTTGCAGATGGCCAGAGAACTCTTTGAGCGAGAAGCCAAAACTCTAGGTAAGATTGGCAATCATCCCCAAGTACCAAGATTGTTAGACTATTTTGAAGATCATGAGCAATTCTACTTAGTTCAAGAATATATCAGTGGCGATACCTTGCAAGAGGAGGTCAAACTTAATGGCATCTTGAGCGAAACTGGAGTTAAGCAATTTTTGAGCGAGATTTTGCCACTGTTGCAATACATCCACGAGCAAAAGGTGATTCACCGTGATATCAAGCCAGCCAACTTAATCCGCCGCACCCAAGATGCGAGAATGGTACTCATCGACTTTGGTGCCGTCAAAAACCAAATTAGCCAAAGTGCGACAGGCCCATCAGGACAGACAGCATTAACTGCGTATGCTATTGGTACTCCTGGTTTTGCACCTCCAGAGCAAATGGCTATGCGTCCAGTTTACGCCAGTGATATTTATGCATTAGGGGTAACATGCATTTATTTACTGACTAGCAAAACTCCTAAAGATTTAGATTACAATCCCAACACTGGCGAGATGATGTGGGAGCAACTTGTGCAAGTGAGCGATCACTTGGGCAATGTGTTGCGAAAAATGTTAGAGGTGTCTGTACGTAATCGCTATCAGTCAGCGGCAGAAGTTCTCAGAGCATTGGAAATAGAACCATACTTAGATAGTTTAGCAAAGGGTTTGCTGATTAAATCTGATAATGGATCTAAAGAGCGAACACATAACCACCTGGAAAATTCTGCTGTTTTATGTAACAACCCTGCTGCTACCAGCACTGGAGTGGCACAGGTAGCGGCAGCGATTCGTGCTAGACGAGCCAAGGCAGCGGAAGTTGCGGGATTATACCAGGGTTCTGGGATGGCCAAATCAACGACTTTCACTAGCAACAGCAATGGTTCACAAGTTCAAAATTCTAAAGTTGGGCGAAAGTTAGATACCCAAGGTTTATTAACAGCTTATCTGAAGGGAAGACGAGATTTTGCCTTACACAATTTAAATTTGCTAAATCTGCAAGGTGCTGATTTATCTCAAACAAATTTCCATTCTGCTCAATTGCAAAAAACCAATCTTCAGGGAGCTAATCTTCACAATAGTGACTTTGGCAGAGCCAGTCTTACTCGAGCAAATCTTAAGGATGCTAATTTGAGCAAAGCATACTTTAATCATGCTGATTTAGAAGGAGCAGACCTGCGAGGCGCAGACCTTAGCAATGCTTATCTCAGCAATGCTAACCTCCGAGGAGCTAATCTCTGTGGTGCTAATCTCACCAGTGCCAAAATTTCTGATGAGCAGCTAGCACTAGCAAAAACAAATTGGATGACCGTGCGTCCCAATGGGAAACGAGGTTTGTTGTGATTTTAAAGCGTGAATTACCCCAACCTATAGACGGATGGGGTTTCCCAATTCATCGGGAATAGCCTCTCTTGTCGCTGTAGTTCTATCCGAATATTCTCCTATATTAGATTCTAGATTATCCTGACGGATGAACCCTTTTTATTGAAATCAATTATTTTAGATTAGCAGAATAGCCTCAACTCCCTGCTTTTAAGCTCTCCATTTTTATTAACAATTTTAAAACACTTATTTTATAAGAATCACAAGGCTAAACTTTTCTCACATCTGGGAAAATTAGCCCTGATTATTCTTGATAAAAACTTAGATTCATTCAGAATTAACCAAATATATATAATGTTTAGGTTGATCGATAGCCATCACTATCACGAATATTAAGAAATCTGCAACTATCTGGCAAAAATACGTAGATGGTTGTCAATTATTCATGAAATCTTTATGATTTTTATCTGTTACAAATAACAATTGATTATTTACAATAAACAATAAAGCATCATAATAATTTTATAAAGATACTTACATGCTTTTTATGGCTATAAACAACAGTGAATCTCGTACCTAAAATTTTTAAAATAGAATGATCTTAAACCACTAAATTTTTCAGATTGCAGCAAAAAGCAAAAAATCAATTATCCCTGATTGTAGGCTTGAGAAGTATATCACAACCGAAATCAGGTAGTATAAGGTTTACGTATAATGACTGACTTTGCACAAACGGAAATAGAACGCCGATTAACTTTATATCAAGTATTCCTCAAGTTGTATGAACACCACAGCAGCCTTCTAGATGAGATTCTTCAGCTAGAAAACCTATCTCAACCGTCGTTGAGGAGAGTCAAGGCGGGTTACGTACATGGTGTAGTGGATAATACTGCTGTTTATTTGATGACTAACTTGGGTGACAATCAGACTCAGAGTTTACGACAGCCACAACAAATCTGGACGATAGGTCGTAATCGCACCAGTGGTATTTGCATTGCTGACAATCATCTGTCTCGTCGCCACGCTGCTATTCAGTATATTGACGAGCAAGGCTTTTACTTAAGTGATTTCAACAGTACCAATGGCTCGTTTGTGAATGGTAATCGCGCTTTTAGGCCGATCAAGCTCAAAGATGGCGATCGCATCCGTCTAGGAAATATGACTTTTGATTTTTTTGTGACTTCTACCTACTGTGTTCTGCCAACTGTTGCAATGGATTTATTGATGCAGCTTGTGCATCGCAGGAATAATCATACAGTAGATATGCTTACTTATTCCCAGAATAGACAAAAATCTCTAACTGAAAAATCAGATTCTAATTTAGAGGCTTTGAGAAATTTCGGAATAGTTGAGAAGGTTGAAAATTTTTATGACAACTTCAGTTCAGAACAGAAATCAGAAATTTTAGACCGCCTGTTTACTACACAAATACCGTCTAATCCCAGCCAGCTAAAAAATTGGAACTTCTAGCAGTTTTCAATTGCTTCAGGAGCACTGTACATGGATAGCGTGACATTTAGTCTGTTAGTCTGTGCTGAGTAAGAAGGTAAGATTTGCTGAGGCAGACAGGCAGACAAATAGTGAAAGTTAAAAGGGAACTCGTCAAAATATATAAAAAAAATTAAGAATGTGATTAAATATCATAGCAATCATTTTGGAGTGGCATCTCTAGCTCACAATAAAAAGAAAGCGATTCAGGGATTGAGTGAGTAATTTCTGCTCTATCCTGGCAACAGGAGGATACTCAAGGTCTACCAGCAGTAGCAACAGTGATAGTGATGTACTCCAGTTATGTGGCTCACCGCTACGCGTCTACGGAAAAAAACCCCCCAGTGGGTGTTAACCTACTAGGGGAGTTAGTTATCAGGGTGCATCTACCAATTAAATGTTCTCAGGTTGAAGACCATACTCCGGATAAATTTGTACAAAGGTCAATTATTTTTTAAATAAAAAAACCCCCAGTGGGTGTTAACCTACTAGGAGAGTGAGTTATCAGGGTGCATCTACCAATAATCTTTTCTAGGGGCAGCCAGTATCTTCCGGGAAAAATGAACTAAATTAGAGTTGATGGCGATGTCTACAACGGGCTGTGACGCTCGTACCTCTATGGAGAAGCAAGCTACGCGTAGCATCTCTGAGAGGAAAAGACTCGCTGATATTTCTCTAGGAGACGCATTCGCGATCGCTATTGGTAAGGCAACTAGTAGAAAAAACTCCCACTGGGTGTTAACCTATCAGGGGAGTGAGTTATCAGGGTCAGTTATTTTTTTAAATAAAAAAACCCCCAGTGGGTGTTAACCTACTAGGAGAGTGAGTTATCAGGGTGCATCTACCAATAATCTTTTCTAGGGGCAGCTAGTAGCTTCCGGGAAAAATGAACTAAATTAGAGGCGATGTCTACGATGGGCTGTAAAGCTCGTACCCCTATGGAGAAGCAAGCTACGCGTAGCATCTCTGAGAGGAAAAGACTCGCTAAGATTTCTCTACGAGACGCATTCGCGTTCGTTATCGGTGACGCAACTAGAAAAAACCCCCAGTGGGTGTTAACCAACCAGGGGAGTGAGTTATCAGGGTGCATCTACCAATAATCTTTTCTAAAATAAATGGGTCGCTACCGGATAAATTAGCAGAGGTTGAAGTTGTTACTGTTTGTCGAGCGAAGAAAAACCTCAGAGGGGTTAGTTATCAGGACAGACCTACCAATTAAACGATCGGTGCGCTGCTTAACAAAATGGGTGTGTCAGGGTTAATCAATAGCACTCAATTTTCATAAAAAAACCCCCAGTGGGCGTTAGCCAACCAGGGGAGCTAGTTATCAGGGTGCATCTACCACTTAAATGTTCTAGGTTTAACCACCATGCTCCGGATAAATTTATTAGAAAATTGATTGTTGTCGTGTGTCAAAAAAACAAAAGTGGATATTAACTCAATTAGGGGAGTTAAAGATCAAGGGACATCCATCTATTAATCAAGTATTCTAGGATTAAGCACTATTTTCTGGTAGAGAATATCTGCGTCAGAAGTTGCTGTTGTTTGCCAAAAATAAAAAAACCCCCAGTGGGTGTTAGCCAACTAGGGGAGTTGAAGATCAAGGTGCATCTACCAATTAAGTGTTCTAGACCCAAGTAATCCGATCCGGATAAAGTTGTAAAGGCAGAAAAACCAAAACGACACCGAATCAGAAACATTCAGGGGCGGGATGCATCTAAATTATCAGAGGAAGCGAAAAATCGACTTGAAACTTTCGCGTTTCAAACCAGATTTAGGAGGCGGACAGGAGAAGTTGTGACCCAGGAATTCCATATTTCCGTAACCCCAGTAGGGCAAAATGACTACTTGGTGCGGACGGAACAAGTCGCGCCTGGGGTACCATTGGCAGAAGAATTGGTGACTTGGCCTATAGCTGATTGGTTGATGGCTGCTGGGCATTTGATGAATGACCCGTTGAATTCGGTGTTACAAGGTGATCCATTTACCTCTGGCGGGCATGAAAGCGATATCGCCAGAAACTCTGTGAATTTGGTGGCGTTGGGTCAACAATTTTATAACGCCCTATTTCAAGGCACTCTCAGAGATAGTTGGATTACTGCCCAAGGTATTGCCCAGAACCATCAACAAGTACTACGCTTACGCTTGGGGCTAAAAGACACTAGATTAGCTCGTTTGCCTTGGGAAGTGATGCACGCAGGCGATCGCCCTCTGGCTACTGGGCCTTATGTGGCTTTTTCTCGTTTCCAAAGTGGAATTTTAGGGGCTTCTCCTTTGCGATCCCTGCGGGGGGCTACGCCTACGCAAAATATGCCCACACCCCTAGAACAAGGTGGTGTCAGAGTCTTGATGGTAATTGCTTCTCCCTCAGATCAAGTCCGTCTTGACTTACAGAAACAGGAAGCGATTAAACTGCAAGCGGAACTTCACCGTCAAACGTCACGACCTGGTGAAGGTCGCAATCGTTTCCCCGAAATTGAACTCACTGTATTAGACCAACCAGGACGGGAAGAACTGACGCAAGCCCTAGAACAAGGTAGATACCACGTTCTCCACTACTCTGGTCATAGTAACTTAGGCGCAAATGGCGGAGAAATTTATCTTGTTAGTCGCAGAACTGGCTTAACGGAAATCTTGACTGGGGACGATTTGGCAGGTTTGCTCGTCAACAATAATATCCAAATGGCAGTGTTTAATTCCTGCTTGGGGGCATATACAGCAGCGTCCAATCCCTCTGGAGATACTGGCGAACGAAACTTAGCAGAAAGTCTGGTGAAGCGCGGAATTAGAAGCGTTTTGGCGATGTCAGAACGGATTCCTGATGAAGTGGCGTTGACGCTCACACAATTGTTTTACCGCAACTTAAGTCAGGGATATCCAGTAGATTTGTGTGTAAGTCGGGTGCGCCAAGGATTAATTTCTGCTTATGGTTCTCACCAGATGTACTGGGCATTACCGATTTTATATCTCCAGCCAGAATTTGACGGTTTTTTAAGTCAGGAAACTGAGGTATCCGCAAATACGGAGTCGCTGAATCAGTATAGTTCGCTTTTAGGGGCAACTTCCACGATGTACCCTGCTATGCCTGATGATAGCGAGATGCCTTTAGGAATGGAAGACATGATTCCTACTGGTTTGACGCGTGACTCTTCTGGGTTGGACTGGCTGGGTGAAGATACTTGGGGCGATCTGGTTGATGAAATTGAGTATGATGACCCCAGCTATGAAGAAGATTCTGCGATAGTTTCGGATTTGTTTCGTCAGCTAGATAACCAAAAAGCTGCAACTGAACCAGATCAACAAATTCGCGAAAATAGTCTTCACCAAAGCCAGGTTTCAGAGGAAATAACTTCCTCAGAAGAGTCAGCAGATTTGTGGGGAGAAGTTCCACCTGAGCCACCTGCAACTCCTGGGAACCTTGAAGAAAATTGGCAAAATTCTAATTTTTCGCGTAGGCATAGCCCGCCGCAGGCATCGCAACCACCCCCACCAAGAAATCGTACCCGTCGCCGCCAGCTGTGGCCAATTGTGGGCGTTGTGGGGATCAGTGCGTTAGCAGCTGCGATCGGTTTAAATTGGTGGTGGCAAAATCGCCCCCAAGCACTGCCTAAAATACCAGAAATTCTTACTCAGTCTCTACCTGATTCTCGACCAATTCAAAAGCAGCCGAATATCGATTTAGAAATAGAAGCGACTGGAATTGTCACCGCTACTGCTACGGAAAAATTGAGCCAGGGTGACTTGCAAGGTGGCTTATTGGCTGTAGAAGAACTACTCAATCGGGGCGCACTAGCTGCGGCTGAAACTTCCTTAAAACTAATTCCCAGTAAACAAGCTGACGATCCATCTGTGAATTTTTACAAGGGAAGATTGGCGTGGCAGTCTATCCAAACTGGAGACAATAACTATAGTGTCGATGATGCCCGCCGTTACTGGGAAACTGCTGCCAAAGCTAAACCCGAATCACTTTTGTATAATAACGCTTTGGGATTTGCCTACTACACAGAAGGCAATCTGAATCGAGCCAATGATTCTTGGTTCAAGGCTTTGAATTTAGCTCTCAAAGAACAGAATACAAATTCAACATCCAGAAATACAGTAGTTCCTCAAGATGCTTTAACTTCTTATGCTGGTTTAGCTCTTGGATTGTATAAATCTGCACTTAGTCAATCTAGTGGTAAGCAAACACAGTATCTGAATGAAGCGATCAAGTTGCGGCAAACGGTTCTCAAGTCCGATCGAGAAAATTTCCAGGTAGATAAATTAGCTAAAAATTGGCTGTGGACGGAGAAGGCGATTGAAGATTGGCGATCGCTCCTTCAGGAAAAAGGTGAAGAACAGTAATATATTGTGGTGGAGCGATCGCTTTTAATTAGTAAATGTTAAGCGCGATCGCTCTGTTGATTCAGGCTGGCGATGCCAAATTCAACAAGTTTCAATCCCTAATAGGGATTTTGATGAATTGTAATCTTCCTTGAATAGCGACATTAGCACTATCAATCGCAGTTTCAATCCCTAATAGGGATTTTGATGAATTGCAATTTGGTTATGAATGCTCCGTTACTTGGCTTTTTCCGTTTCAATCCCTAATAGGGATTTTGATGAATTGCAATCAATTGTATCTGCAAAAATAATACAGCAGAATGTCAGGTTTCAATCCCTAATAGGGATTTTGATGAATTGCAATATATTATTGACAACTTAAGTGAATATGACATTGATGTTTCAATCCCTAATAGGGATTTTGATGAATTGCAATCTGGAGCAAGCATTGGAACCGTGAGTTTTGAAATTGTTTCAATCCCTAATAGGGATTTTGATGAATTGCAATTCGCAGTTGATCACGCTAAGAAGTTAGGAAACGCTGTTTCAATCCCTAATAGGGATTTTGATGAATTGCAATCTGCATGGATGCGCTACTAGCAAGGCGCTATGGACTCTGTTTCAATCCCTAATAGGGATTTTGATGAATTGCAATTGGAACTTCAACTGGAATAGCACTGATGAACAATTAGTTTCAATCCCTAATAGGGATTTTGATGAATTGCAATGCCGCCGAGTTCTTATTTACCAGGGTGACGAATCAAGTTTCAATCCCTAATAGGGATTTTGATGAATTGCAATAGGCATTAGCCATTCCTGATCTTCATCGCTTAATGTTTCAATCCCTAATAGGGATTTTGATGAATTGCAATCACCACTGGGAAGCGTCCCGCCGTTTAGTAAAAGGTTTCAATCCCTAATAGGGATTTTGATGAATTGCAATCTGATCTATCTCTTGGATTAATGCTGTTGCCTTGTTTCAATCCCTAATAGGGATTTTGATGAATTGCAATTTGGAAAAATCCCCTTGTCATAATAGATGAAAGTGTTTCAATCCCTAATAGGGATTTTGATGAATTGCAATCGCTCTGATTGAATTTCATACCAGGGGATGCCATAGTTTCAATCCCTAATAGGGATTTTGATGAATTGCAATTTGCCGCTCGCACCGTTGGGGATTTTGCGATCGCATCTGGTAGTTTCAATCCCTAATAGGGATTTTGATGAATTGCAATAGCGGAAGCCGGAAAGGCAAGCTATATTTAGTTTTCAAGGTGCGGTTGCGCGATTCTGGAGCAATCATAGCATTAGAGAATTCCTTTGGGAAGAGTGTCGGGAAAGGTTAAAGGCTGACACCCTAGTTTTTGTAAGCATTTCAGAGATTGCGCGGATGATAATTGGGTGATCAATGGGGTGAAATGCTTGCTGGTATTGAGATAGAAGCACTTTTTTGGGGCTGTGGAATTTGTACACCTACCCATTCGCGCATTTGACATACAGGAACTCTGTAAGATATGCGATCGCTAAAAATAATCTAATGGTGATGGGGGGCGCGATCGCTGCCTTCGGAGCCAGAAATCCCAGTCTTTATATGCTTATAGCCTCCCACATCACACACAACAACACTTGTAATGTTAGTCTTGAGACTCCTCAGAGATAGATTCTGATTCTGTTTCAAGTTCTTCTGTTTGAACTTTGGGGGCTGGAGGTTTAACCGGTTTTGGGCCACGCGCTAGTGCAGGATTCACTGGTTGCCTGCCTTCATCCCTATATGACGATCCTTTTTTCCCTTTGTCAGATGAGCGATCGCGGCTCGGTTTTGAGCTTTTGGGGTTGGATTCAATAGGGGTTACAGAATCCGAATTTTCGGAATTGCTGTCAGTGCTTTCTTGAGACTGACGTTCCGATTTCTTGATTGGACGTTCTACCATTGTTGATTTTTGTAAATTTATCTGTATGGTACATCGGTTTGGTGACTATCAGACTGTCGAGTAGCATTTTTAAAGATTTTATTGTTGGAATTTCTAAGTAGCTGTGGAGAGTTGTTTTGACAAAAAAGCAGCCAACAAACTTTATTAATTAACTCACTAAATGTAAAAATGGGTGCGTTATCCATAGCTAAACGCACCTGACAACTATTAAACAAAATCAGGTCGTGCCTGTTGCCTTGATTTGAACTTTTCTTCTAAAACTGCCCAATTTTCTTGCTCAATTAAGTTAGTCAACTCATCGAGGTTTTGACGATATTGTTGGAGCGATCGCAGCAATGCTTGACGATTATACCGCGCCATCATCACGCCCAACTCTGGATTCCCGCCACCCACACGACTGGTATCCCGAAAACCCGAACTGGCTAACTTTTGGGCTAATTGCAAAACATCGGGGTCAGTTTCGCTCAAACAAGCAGCAATCAACGAGGAACTAACCATCACCGGTAAATGGGAAATCCAACTCACAGCACGGTCATGTTGTTCTGGTTGACAATAATAGATATTAGCTCCTAGCGATCGCACAATTTCTTCCACAACTGTAATTGCACTAGTTGGTGTTGTCGTTATCGGTGTTAGAACATAAGGTTTATCAACAAATAAATCTCGCTGTGCAGCTTCTATCCCACTGTCTGTTCTTCCCGCCATTGGATGACCACCAATAAAATTATCCCAAAGGGGAGTAATATCCTTGACTATCTGTGCTTTCGCCGAACCCACATCAGTCACGACTGTAGCGCTAGGCAAATGAGCGATTAACTGTTCAAATTGGGGCACAATAAGGGCTAGAGGTGTACAAATAAATACAACTTCTGCGGCTGCTAACAGGCTCAGATCGACTGATGCTTCATCAACACTGCCAAGGGTAACTGCCTTTTGACAGGTAGCTTCACGGCGACTAACTCCTAAGATATGATGTCCTTGCGATCGCAAATCAAAACCCAAAGATCCACCAATCAGTCCCAATCCTAAAATCCCAATATTCATTTTTGATTTTGACATTCCGTTTTTTATGACTTTACCAACTATTAAAGTTGGCATCCAAGGGGTAGCATCGATGACTGTAGAGGAATTACTGGAACAATACGCAGCAGGAGTCTTAAACTTTAGTGGTGTTGACCTCCCAGAAGCCAACCTGAGTGGGGTCAAACTCAGTGGCGTGAATCTGAGCGATGCTAATTTGAGTATAGTCAACCTGAGTGGTGCGAATCTGAGTGAAGCTAACTTGAGCAATGCCAAGCTGAATGTAGCCAGACTCAGTGGCGCGAATCTATGCAGCGCCATCCTCAACAACGCCAGTCTCAACGTTGCTAATTTGATTCGAGCCGATCTAAGCCGCGCTCAACTCAGAGGAGCCTCATTAATCCGCGCCGAGTTAGTTCGCGCTGACCTCAGTCGCGCTGACTTGTTGGAGGCTGATCTCACCAGTGCTGATTTGCGAGAGGCGACACTCCGCCAAGCGAATCTCCGTCACGCTAACTTAAGTGAGACTGTCTTGAAAGGCGCTTCCTTGACCGGAGCCAACTTAGAGATGGCTAACTTAAACGCCAGTGACCTCAGTCGTTCTGACTTGAGCGGCGCAAATTTGCGAGATGCTGAACTCAGACAAGCCAATCTCAGCCATGCTAATTTAAGCGGGGCTGATTTGAGCGGCGCAAATCTCCGGTGGGCTGATTTGAGCGGCGCAAATCTCCGGTGGGCTGATTTGAGCGGCGCAAAATTGAGCGGGGCTGATTTGAGCGGCGCAGATTTAAGCAGTGCCAATTTAACAAATACAAGTTTAGTACATGCCAATTTAACTCAGGCAAAATTAATTAGGGCAGAATGGATCGGTGCTGACTTAACTGGAGCAACTTTAACTGGAGCAAAGCTTTATGCAACCTCCAGGTTTGGTTTAAAAACCGAAGGCATGACTTGTGAATGGGTTGATCTTAGCCCAGCTGGCGATCGCTCCATTGTCCAAAACTTCCATTCTGAAGAGTCACGAGATTTTTTTAACGAAACACCGCCAACAATTCGGATTATTGTTGATGCAGCCCTAGAACACGAAGCTAATTTTGCGATCGCAGGCGCTTACTACCAAATTGCTCAAGAATATCGGGGATTGAAACAACCTCCAAGCATTGAAAGTGGTCGTCGTAGAACTATTTTTACCTTTCATGTAGATAGCGACGAAGCATTATTTATCACTGCTTACATTGTCATTCTTCCCTTTCTAGATGCAGCATCTACCCAAAAGAATATTTCCAGTATAGTGGAAATGATGAACAGTGAAGTGGTTGCAAACCAAAACTTAAAATCGCCTCATATAGTGAAACAATTAAATACTCTTTTAGAACAAGCTATAAATCAGGCTACAACAATTAAACAGATGAAAAAAAATATTGAAGTAGCCGGAAAATTAAATTTTTGTAAAGCCCCAACCCAAATAGTTTTAACGAATTCCAGCGCCCATACTTTGATTGTTTATGACCATCCCAACTTTGGCAAAAGATTTATTAATCGCTCTGCTCTTAATGCTTCAGCTTATGATGATATATCCAGTGAGTCCACAAAAAATATATTGCCTTCATTAGATATAATTATAGATTTTGTCAAAGGATTTCATTATATTAGTCATTAGTTATGGGGCATTGGACAAATGACAAATGGCTATTGACAAAAAACAAATGGCTATTGACAAAAAACAAAATTTTGGAGGAAAAAATGCGCGATACCTTTAATAAAATGATCGGTCGGACTCGCTATGTAGTGTTTCGCCTATTTCTGCACTTAGGGGGAGGCGAAGTAGCACCAATTTTGGGAGTATTAAATAGTGCTGGACGAGATGCGATCGATGCCGATGGCGACTTAGAAGTTTTAGGAGAAGGATTGGTAGAAATTAGCCAAACCCTGCTGCAATATGATGAATATTGGCTTTCTGCTGCCAATGAAGGTGACGTATTTTTTGATGAAGGTGAAGCCGGGGATTACGTGAATGAATTATTTACTGACTCTGCTGAAAGATATCTCAGCGAACCAGATTATGCCTCTAACTCTGGATTGAATGAACCTTTATCTATACCTGTAACTCGCAACGTCATTGTGATGATTACAGTAGCTTATGAAGGAGAAGTACCAGATTTGGAAACCGATCTTTCTAACGTTCAGGCGCTCAAGGAAGGATTGAAAGCATTGATAAATTTGCATTATAAACATAGATTGAAGGCAATCCAAGTACATTTCTCACCAGCACAGTTGGGCGATGAACTTACTAGCGATCAACTGTTGCAATATTACCCAGAATTAATTCCTTTGTAATCTGTTGGGTAGTCCGTACTTACTACTCAGATGATAAATTGTTAAGCTCAGAGATAGGACAATAATCCAATGATCATGACCATAGTACGTAAATTTACAGCCGTTTTTTTAGCTCTGAGTTTGTGTATCACAACTGTTGGTTGTGGAGGCGAAAACCAAAGTACTCCTCCAGCTAAGAACGTTAGCCAAACCTCTACTAATACAAAATTGAGCGATGGGGAGTATCAAATACAACAAGCTACTTATGACGATGCAACTGGTGAGTATAGCCTGTTTTTACTTAACAATAATCCCCCAACCTTTGCAACCGAAAATTTGCAAATGGCACGGTTAACTGACGATGAAATTAAGCAGGGTAAGAAAACCTATCTAAAGGTAGAAAAAGGACAACCGATTTTATATCTGACGGAAGACTTTAAAATTGAGTACGTCCACAACGTTACCGAGAATAAAACTAATCCCCAAACAGGACAACAAGAGACGGTTGTAGTCCGTCGAGAAAATAACTTCTGGGCACCATTTGCTGGGTCTGTGGCTGGTAGCTTGGCGGGACAGGCAATTGGTAGTATGTTGTTTAGACCCCAGTATTATGTACCCCCTGTCTATCAATCAGGACAAGGATTAAGTGGCTTTGGTGGATATGGCGGAAGCTATGGCCAAGCAGTTCAAAGCTACCAAACTCGCTACAATACGCAACCCGCAGCCGTGAGAAATCGCACTACATTCCGCAATACAGGGACAATTAGAAGGTCATATCCTGGAAATTCAAATATACGCAATACACCCCGTAGTACTACAGGTAATAACCGTCCTTCTGGTTCTGGTTTTGGTGGTAGTACGTTGCGGCCCTCTGGTAGAGCCACTTCACCCAGACGCAATTCTGGTAGTGGTTTTGGTAGTGGGCGTAGTTCAGCACCCCGCCGCTCAACTGGTTTTGGCAGCAGACGCCGTTAATAAATTCCAAATTCAATAAATAAACTGCCTAAGAAATGAAGGTAGTGTGTTGCACAAAGAAGCCGGAGGGTAATAAGTCAATCCCCCGGCTTCTGTTTATATCGATGCAATTTGTGAGGAGGAATTATTAATTATTCGGTTAAATAATATGAAATACTAAATACAAATATTGCTAAGAGAACAGGAATCATTTTATTCAAGTCTATTTGCTTTTTTTGAATCATTTCTAAACAAGACATCGGAATCATCAAAGGCCAGAAGATAGTTGTAACCACAAACATCACAACCGATAAAAATTTATCTTCTGGATTGGAAGCAGGATGACGTAGGGAAAATATTAACCAATTAGTTAAAAAATAGCATGTCATTAATAAGTAAGCAATAGTTAAAGTCAGTTGTATCTGATTCACCGTGAGTACTCCTGAAGTTATGTGAGCTTCACTAATTATCATTCGTACAAAGTTATAACATATACAGTCGGAACCTCACCCCGTATTTGCTGACGCAAACACTTCCCTCTCCTTAGTAAGGCTACGGTTTACACACAAGTCTGAAATAGCTGATTAAGCAAGGTTTTACCCCACCCTAACCCTCCCCTTATAAAGGCTACAGTGTACACACAAGTCGGAAAAACTTCATCTACCAAAGATTTGCAGTGCGTTAGGCTGGCGTAACAAAGCTAAATTGTTGCAATCATGGCGATGCCTACGGCTGGCTACGCCTACGCATTTGTTATTTCGGCGGACTCATTTGTTATTTCGGCGTTCGCATTTGTTATTTCAGCGTTCGCATTTGTTACTTCGGCGTTCGCATTTGTTATTTTGGCGTTCGCATTTGTTATTTCGGCGTTCGCATTTGTTATTTCGGCGTTCGCATTTGTTATTTCGGCGTTCGCATTTGTTATTTTGGCGTTCGCATTTGTTATTTCGGCGTTCGCATTTGTTATTTCGGCGTTCGCATTTGTTATTTCGGCGGACTCATTTGTTATTTTGGCGATCGCATTTGTTATTTCGGCGTGTCCATAACGCACCCTACGAAACTACTAAAAGAGTTGAAACCTATGCTGGTCATACTTGTGTGTACACCCTAGCCTTATAAAGGGGAGGGAACCAAATTTCCTATTTCCCCCCAAAATATCAGGGGGATTCAGGGGGGTAATTCGACTTGTGTGTACACCCTAGCCTTACTAAGGAGAGGCGTTGGGGTTGAGGTTGAAACATGTACTTTATATAAACGATAACTGCTATAGCTATAGCTATTAAAGCAATTATTAAGCGGTCTTAAAAAATCGAATAATTTCGCGGACATGATCGAGAAATTGCCCGTCGGTGGAAAGTTGCGCGATCGCATTTCTGGCTTCTCTCCCCAAACGCTCATGTTCCGTTTGATTTGTTGCCCGTAATTCTTCTAAATTAGCTGCAATTCGAGCTAAATCTCTGCGAGTTTCTTCGGTAAAACGTTGTTGAGTTGCGGATAAGGAATAGGGTTGTTCGGGATTAAGCTGATCTTCCAAAGACTGGATTTTTTGTTCCAATATTGAGAAGCGATCGCGCAGTTCAAAAATATCTTCGCGCGGATACTTCCATTCTTGGCGAATCATCGCTAACCGCGCATATAAATACTCATAAGCGCGAATCGCAGGACGCAGAATTGTTAATAACAAAGCTGCACCAGAACTTATATATCCCACTGTACTAATACCAGTGGCAGCAAGAGTATAAAGACCAACAGCTGAGAACAAGTGTAAAGCAATCGCAAGCCAGAGCGATCGCTTTGCCAATACTGTGACATACTTCACTTGTTTCTCATCGACTGGAATGCCTTTTTCAGTTGATTGTGCTGCTTCTGCTAAAACTTCTTTGGCTTGAAAATGCACATTCCACGGTACGGTAACAATTACCAACAGCCACCAAAAACTAGCACCACCAATCACCCAATCAAGAAAGTTACCTGTCGGGATGTGCAACCATTGCAGTAAGCCAAAAGCCACCAGCACCGGAACCACAATTCCAATAATGGAACCGATGAAAAAGTTGATATACATCTTACCCTGTCTCCGATGAAACTATACCTCGATTATGGCTAGTGGTTCTCAATTATACAAATATATTTGTGATGGTTTTTCTAGTTGCACATAATAAAAGAAGGGAGAAATAATGGAATACTTCTTTGTAGAGTTTCAAGTAGATGATTGCAAAAGATGACGGTACAGCATACACAAAATTTAACCTGTAGTTTGGGAAAACAGTGAGGCAATTCAAACTTTTCCCCATCTCTATTGGATGAGATAGCTACGCCAAATTGATTGACTATCTTTACTACCTTTTTCTGGAAGCAGCAATCGCCAAGTTTTACCTTCTTGCTGAATTTGTAGATAAACATCAAAGGGTTTTTTTGGTTGCGTCAACCGCCGTTTTGGCAGCTTAACAATCAAGTCGTAGGTTCCCCGAACGTGGAAAGCTGGTAAATTTTCAATCGTCAGGGGTTGTTCCTGGGTAATTGATAACCGCTTGATTTCAAATCCTTGAAAATCTAGATCCAACTGTTGGCTAAGTTTTTGTTGAGTTTGTTCTAGCCCAAGTGCGATCGCTTTTTGCACTAAATCACTAGTCGGTAGCAGTCCAATACTGCCACAGGCTGTCATTAGCACCAGCAATATTGCTGTCAAAACTAACCGCACCATGTTATTCCTGAGATTCCACTTATCAGCGATAGTATAACTGTAGTTTCTCTCAATTCTCTGATCTATCATGTCAAAACAGTCTATAGGTCTTGATAAACAACTCTACAATTATCTTTTATCTGTTTCGCTGCGGGAATCAAAGATTCTTGGGAAGTTGCGTCAAGAAACCGCCAACCATCCCCGGAGTGGAATGCAGATTTCACCAGAACAAGGGCAATTTATGAGCCTTCTGGTGCAGTTGATTGCAGCGAAGAAAACCCTAGAAGTTGGAGTATTTACGGGTTATAGCTCACTTTCTGTAGCTTTGGCTTTACCGGCTGATGGCAAGATTATCGCTTGTGATGTGAGTGAAGAATTTACTGCGATCGCTCGGCGGTATTGGCAAGAAGCTGGGGTTGCCGATAAAATCGATTTACGATTGGCACCAGCTTTGGAAACTTTAGAGCAGCTATTGGCAACTGGGCAAGCCGAGACTTTTGATTTTGCCTTTATTGATGCTGATAAAGAAAATTATGATAGATATTATGAGCGATCGCTGCAATTAGTGCGTCCAGGTGGATTGATTGCGATTGATAATGTTTTATGGTCTGGACAAGTAGCCGAGGAGCAGAATCAAGATGAAAGCACCCAAGCAATCCGGGCGCTCAACGAGAAGTTACATCATGACGAACGCATTACCCTCTCTCTTGTCCCCATCGGCGATGGACTTACTTTAGCAATCAAGCGACCTTAATACAACAAGAGCGCACAACTAGCTGTGCGCCCTTATTGCATGTTCTACTTCTATTTACTTAGAAGTTATAACCAATTCCTAACTGTAGTCCGACATCAGTATCATCCACAAAAGCAGCATTTACACCACCTGTTAGCGTAAGTTTAGAACCGAGCGGAAGGTCTACACCACCTGTTAACAGTAATCCAATATCAGTATCAGCATTAGCTTCAATTGCTACACCAGCACCGATGTAAGGAGATATAGCAAAGCTTCTTTCACCCACTGAACCTGCTCTGCGGGGAGAAAAATCTAAAGTCACAGGAACTAGAAATATTGTATTGTCCCCAAAGATCACCGATGGTCGCACTGATATATTGTTTGTTAGACCAAGTTTGCTGATCACTGTAAAGTTAGTGTCGCTCAGAGCTGTATCATCGCCACTCAAACCAATGTTACCACCAACTCCGATATAGCTTCTGCCACCACGAGTACTTCTACCTACGTTAACATCAGGTGTCCCATTTCCTGTTGGTGGCTGATTTAACTGACTGATGTTAACATCAGGCGGAATCAGGACTTGGTTAATTGCATGGATAATACCATTGCTAGCTTTCACGTCCGCCTGGAGAACTCTGGCATTATTCACCGAGACTTGACTGTTTGCGGAATCGATTTTAACATTTACAGGTCTTCCTTCATCGGTTGTCAATTCCCCTGCCGAGAGTTGACTAGCAGTTACCGCACCCGGAACCACATGATATCTCAAAATCTTAACTAATGCTTCTCTGTTCTCTGGTTGCTCTAACTGTTGTAAGGTAGCAGGAGGCAAAGCAGCAAATGCGTCATTGGTGGGAGCGAAGACTGTATAAGGGCCTGGCTGTTGAAGAATATCTGCTAGACCGGCTGTCTTTAATAAAGAAGTCAGAGTTGTAAAAGAACTACTGGATGCTGCCAGAGAAACAATATCAGTACCGCCAGGAGTTCCAGCTACAACGTACTGACTAGCTGGAAGATTGCTAGCAATGGGTTGCACCCGTCCCTGTTTAACTAAAGCTTGATATAAAAGTGCTGCTGCTTCAGCACGAGTCAAAGACTGTTGGGGATTGAGTTGTTTTACATCCGGGTAGTTGACAACAAGATTACCTACTGTTGCTGCTGCCACACTGTTAACAGCATATTCCGGGATAGCTGAGGCATCGTTATAGAAATTAGTAAGAGCACTTGTATCGCCACCAGTTAAACCTAAGCCATTACTTAAAGCAACGATCCCCTGCACTCTAGGAATTTCTTGATTTGGTCTAAACACATTCCCAGGATAGCCTGCCAAAAATCCAGTTTCGTAGGCGTTTTGAATTGCAGCAGCTGCCCAGTAGTTAGCAGGAACATCACTAAATCCACCTGCACTTAATTGCCGAACTCGGTTTTGGTTACTGAAAGCTTTTTGAATCAAAGCAGCAAATTCAGCACGAGTCACAGGCTGATTTGGTCTATAAGTGCCATCAGGAAAACCACTAATCACGTTATTCTCAGCTAGGGCTTGAATGAAGGGACGCGCCCAATAATCTGAGGAAACATCAGACAGGTTAACTGTTGAAGTAGGCGATGGTGTTGCAGGTGATGGTGTTGCAGGTGATGGTGTCTCAGGTGATGGTGTCGCAGATGGAACAGGAGTTTGAGATGAAGCTGGGGCAGAAATTGTGATGGGAGTTATTGTAGCAGCTGTCATTCCCAGAACTAGCAAAGCAACCTTTGTTGATGACCAACGAGACAAACTAGACATGGAAATATCCTCTTTTCAATTTCTTGGGTTGATTATGTGGAAAATACTGGATGCAAGGTTAAGTGAATACAAATATCTAGATGATTATTTGGTTCGCCTCGACATGAAAACCAGAAATGAAACCTGTTAGCTCTGGAAAATTAAAATGCTGAACATTATGAGTAGCTGCTCTGATATCTCATAACGTTTATCCTCATGTGCACCACACATAGTATCGAATTCCTATTTTTTTTTAAGAACCACAGAGCACACTAAAAATAAGCATGGCTCCTGTGATAATATAATATGTTGCAACAATAAAGAGAATTAATGCAATTAGGCGATTTTATTCAGTTCTAAAATTGCAGTCAAGCAGTAAAATAATTGGCCTTCAATAGCCGTCTCTTTATAATTGCCGAGGAGGGTTAATGCCGTCAAATTCAATGTATCATGATCTTTAGCAATATTTAAGAAATAAAATCAATCTTGGCGATATGGTGTATTGTTAATCTTTTACCCTGATTATACAACTAACTCAGGGCTGGATTTTGAAGAAAAACTTTCACTCTTTAGATAGTTGTCGTTGATGGTAAATTTTCAAATACTAGACTGGAAATTAGCGATCGCAATCAAAAATTTCGAGCGTGATTGCGCCAAGATTTTTGGCTAGGAATTATTTTTTTACAAAAGATAATTTTATGAAAAGGAACTTACAGATAAACTAGGATTTTTGGAAGATGTCTATTGTGTTTGACTACATTGTGTCGTACACTGAAAATCAAAACAGTGGTGGAATTTGAGAAAGTTTTTTGTTGTAGCGAAAGTAGTAAAAACCTTGCTTGATTGGTGTAATTAAACACCTTGGTACACTTAAGAATCTTCATATATACTTTTAGTGTTTAGTGTGATTTCATTGTAGTTAGGAAACAATTTATGAAAAATTTACAAAAAATTTTTACAATTGCAGCCTCTAGCTTAATTACATTAGGAGGATTAATTGCTTCTCCTGCTTACGCGACAACGTTGGTATTTAGCGGACAACCTCAAAATACTTGGCAAGTCAATTTGAGTTACGACGAAAACAACATCAATTACTCAACAGAAGCTGGTACAACAGTTGGCACAACCCTTGCAACTAATTTAACAATAGATGGCTATATCGGTAGTTACGACAATTCCGATGATTATGGTCGGTGGGATTGGACAAATGTTGGAGATACTATTACTTTTTCCAAGGACAACTTTTCAGATCCTTTAGAACCGCTTCAGATTAGCCTTCGGGTATATCCTCCAGTGCCGTCTGATGCCAATGCTGATGCACAATACGGTGGAACTGGTAGTTTAATTTTAGACTTTGAAACTTTCGGCAATACGGGTACAGGTTCAATAGATTTTGAGGATGGATGGTTTGCATCTGGTGGCTATACGTTCGGTGGAGACGTTTTAGACTATAAAGTTACTTTGGCATTGTCTTCTAACTCAGCAAATACTATTCCTGAACCCTCCACTACTGTAGGTTTAATGCTATTTGGGTTACTCAGTGTTCAAACACTATTGCTCAAAAAAAGACAGTCTAATTCAAAGGCACGTAACACAATGGCACATTTGAAAAGCTGTTCTTGAGATGGGGAGGCACTTAGAGATGCTTGAGGAAACAAGAGTGATTTTTGGTAATTGTTACTACTTGATGGTTTTCAGTACAGTTATCTATTTATTTCCTCCAGTATTTTTAAGCTCAAGAACAGCTTGCCTCAACAAATACAAACAAACAAGCGTGCCATTCACTTTGTAATACAATTTTCAAACTTATTCGTTTTTTTGTGTAAAACACAAAACTTGAGGCATTTGTGAGAGGTTAAGGTCGGATACTATTTGTTAATAAGCAAGAGTACTCAAAATATGGCTCTTAAGGGACTTCAAGAAAATAAAATATACAGCGAATAAAAATGATAATCATTATGAAGGGGAGGAAGAGGCTGCTGTCGGCAGCCTCTTCCTCCCCGTTTTGTAGTAAATTTAATGATGATTGAATTTGTGAGTGGAAAGAGGTGTCTATAGAATTAACGGATTCACTGAAGAAGTTGTTGAAAGAAACCGCAGAGCAATTAAGCTCACTGCACTCAATAGTTCTTGAGTGCAGACATTTATCTTGCATATTTATTGGGGGGATAAAGCGGTTGCCGACGGCAACCGCTTTATCCCCATTAAAATGATTATCATTAGCATTCACTGTATATTTTATTCTCTGGAAGTCCCTTACAACTCCTCTGGAGGTAGGGCAACAAATCCAGTTTTCACTCCCCGCTTGAACCCGGCATTTTCATAGAATTTCAACGTCTCTTCGCGTTTTGAGCCACTCAGAAGCATCACTTTATAACACTGTTGTTGCCATGCTAAAGCTAACGCATAATGTAGCACCTATGTACCAAATCCCTGTTGTCGATAATCGAGATGGGTGACAACATTTTCAATAATGCCGTATGGACGTGCGCCACGCGTCAAGTTGGGAACAATAGTTAAATTACATGTTGCTACTAACTGGTTATCAACATCAGCCACAATGTAATACAAACGGGGATCATGTAAAATCCCATCCCAGATAGATTGTAAAACATCATCAGCCGGTAAGGGCCCATCGATGGGATTTAGATGATGATATAAAGCCAAAAGTTGGGGAAGTTCGTCGCGTGTAATTAGGCGAACAGTAATTATCGGTTTTGACAAAGCTGTATTAGGGTAATTTTTGACAATCTCAAATATCAAAATTATGGAAATGTCAATTCAGTGCGAGCGATTCCAGCGCGTTCATGACGAGCTAGCAGTTTAACTGTACTACCTTGAGGCACACGCACCACCCATTCCACCTTTGCCCGATCCTTGGTAGGATCGCTGTGCCGTCTAATGGGAGTTGAAGGCTTATAGGCTCGTCCTTCTAATTGACCTAACTCTTCACGGAGCTTACCCGTTACTAAAGTTCCCCCAGGAGGCAGTTCAATTTCACAGATACAACCCCGCACCAGCTTTTTTTCTAAGGCTTTTTGGGTGACGTTGGTGGGCAACCAGCCTGTATTATGCACAACCAATTGCACTCGATAAGTATCCTTATCCAAGTTGTGAACACTGGCTTCGTAAATCTCTAAACGAGGAGATATTAATAGATGCCAAACCAGCCATTCTGGGAAGAGAGCTATTTCTTTCTCCAGAAACTCAGGGGGTGGATTTGTCCAAGCGTACATGGTATCCCAGCCGCCTAGTTCAATCTGGCCGAGTTGGGGATGCTCGAAGGGATACCAATCTACGTAGCCCTTAAAAGCCAGTTTTTCATCGTTCCAACGCAGCAACTTCAAGTCATCTTCTACAGGGTGTTCTCGCTGCCAATCGATGTATTTATAATCATTAATTCCAGCTTGGCGCTGCGGACTCCAGACTTCTACTGTCCAGGCAAATAGACCTTGGTATTCATAAGCCCAATCATCGAATGTACCTGTAATTACGTCTTTGGGGTCATAGCGGAAATCATGAAAGGCGGAGATGGCTGGATATTGAGTAAGTTCAGTACCTTTTGCACCAATGCGTTGATAGGTGCGGAGGTCATTGACGGGGAATTCGTCATCGCTGAGGTGGGTGTAGGGACGGATGAGAACACCGCTAAAGGTATGAAAGGCGATCGCTCCTGTAATATTAGGATGTGTAGTGATAAACTCAACAAGCGATCGCACTTCTGTTTCAGATGTAGGATAGGAACCAGCCCCCGATTGCTCAGATTCTTGCCGCCACAAAAATGGAAAATTCCGGTTTAAATCTAGCCCTTCTTTAGAACGCTGAATTTTAATCTCAACTCCGTCATAATTTTCTATCTTTCCTTCTGGTAGTACGCGATAATACTGACCACCTGTTTCTGTTGGTTCGCGCCGCACCAGCAGGCGAGGTTCAATAGGACAGACTTTCCAAGCCCCATTAGCATCGGGGATTCGCATCAGTAAAATCCGACCATCGCCATCGATATCTTCCATCACGAACCCATCGTTGCCTTCCTCATCATGGGGATAAGGACGAGTACCGGAGCGAATAAATTTTGGTTTGTCAGCCAATGCCAACTCAGCACCATCAGGATTGACACGGGGACAAATGTAGAAGGTGCGGGTATCTAAACAACGGGTAATTTCTGAGTGAGTACCGTAAGCTGTAACTAATGTTTGCAAGAGATATAGACAAACACTTGATGGTGCGAGTTCAGTGGCGTGAATGTTGCCATCAACCCAGAGGGCAGGTTTTTCTTGATGTGCGCCAGTGGCAAAGTTAGTTACTGTCAATAGCCAGATGTCACGTTCTTCGTAACTCTTGCCAATGCTTTCTATGCGTACTAGTTGGGGAAATTCCTTTGCATAATTGTGTAGAATGCGTGTTAAGTCTTCATAACGATAGTATTTATCAAACCGAACATCTGGCATAATAAACCCCTCAGTACGAATTATTTTAAACCTATTGCCGTTTCAATTCTTGTATCAATAGCTGACAACGCTTACTAGCTTCCCTAGCTTGTTGTCTGAATTGTTTAGCTTGTTCGCGATCAGTCAAACACACTTCAGTTGCTTTTTTACTAAATTTTACAGCTTGACTACTGAGTTCTTTGATTCGAGTCTTTAATTCTTCAATTGTTTTCATTTCTACTCCAATTCTGAGATAATGATTTCTAAATTTTCGACTTATTCATAAAGTCTATCTGCTCGACTAGCCAACAAACTAGCATCGTCAAAATCATTGTCCTCTATTGCTCTATCATCAGCTTCATATAACTCTTCAATGAGCTTATGTAGTTCTGCATAAGCTTTAAGTAATACATTTCTGGTTTCTGATTTCATATTTATTCTTAATCTTCACTCCCGTCAGAAACTTTCAGACCACAGTGAATTCATACAATTTTTGTATATAATTAAACTATTTTACTGAGGTTATTGAACTTTTAGAGAGTAAAGCTAAAAACAAGTATCTGGCTAATTGTATGACTGGAATAAAATGTCTAAAATCACAAATTGCTTGTGACGAAGTTTCAAAGTATTAACTAGGCTTACCCATAATCGTGAATGCTGCCCAGTAGTAAGGATGATTATAAAGATTTTTATCTGATGCCATTTTACTATTTCTATATAGTTGTGTCGCTAAATAAGTTTTAATTCTTACTTCTTGAGGATGCAGATTATTCAAAATATCTTCATACCATTTCGTTAGTTCTCCAGCAGTTAGTTCTTTCAGCCATCGTGTTGCTTCAGCTAAAGCAGTAATTGCTGATTTATTTGGCTGTAATCGTCGATAAAACTCGATCATCACCAAGGCACTAGCTGAAGATTCTACACTCCAAAGAGTACTCACTACATGAGGAACGCCCTGACTCACAAAACCAGTAACTAAACTCACATATTCGCTGCTGATAGTGTAGTTACTAGCACTGAAATTTTCACAAGTAGAGAGGGTAATAAAGTTGTAACTATCTAGATTTTGTTGGCAGATTTCATCTAGAGTAAGTCTGTCTTCACCTGCCAATGCTAATTCTGATTTTTTAGGTTCAGCTAGATTATTAGTGACATGACCCGTAAAATGCAAGATATTATAATTATCAGATAAGGCATTTTCAACAATACTTTTTGTAGCTTCTGCTCCCTGAATTCGTTGGATATTATTGAACATCTGGCTAACAATTTCAGACTCCATTTTGGCAAATTTCAGTGGGGGATAACCTGTACTTTCAGGATGTTCTACACTGAGCAATAATTTATTTTGCCACTGCCAAGTATCCTCAGTTCTGATTGATAAACCTATTTTGGCACTAGGTAGATAGGTGACGCTGAAATTTGATTCCACATTCGGTAACTCTTCTGGTGATGGCGAAGAGAGATGAAAAAGTGTATGAATGGGCAATCTGTACAAGTCACGGTGAGGAATTAAGACCAGTTGGGTGATGCCTTCGAGTTCCTGGGCAATTGTGGAAATATTCAGAATTTTATACAGTTGCAACAGTTTCTCTTCCATATCAACTCGCCAAGAATGTTGACTTTTACTTTCTTTGTCTTGGGCTGTACTACGATATTCTTGGTATTGTTGATGCCAATCTTCTAGCCAAATTTCAAATTCAATTAGGCGTTGCACTGCTTCGGGTAGAGGCAATTCATTTAGACGGATAACGTCTTCTCCTAAAGGTATTACTCCAGCATCTTGCATGGGTGTAAACAGGAGAATTGGTGATGGTGCTTGGTCTTTGAGAATGAAAGTATGTAGGGCAACTGGACTAATATGCCAGTAAATAATTGCTGTTGTAGGATTGAATAGTTGTTGAATTGCGCCATAATAAGGCGAGTATATATGATCATTCCAACCAGAAAGCAGCCAGTTTAAACAAGCATTTTTACCTTGCTCGGCAATTTCCCAAGCTTCTACTAAATCACCGGACTCCACAGCTAAATCAACTGCCAATTGATTGAAGCCTGCAAATTTTAGAGCTAGCTGTTTTTTACTTTCGTCTGAGCGAGTTTCTTCACTCAGTAATTGTCGCAATAAATCTGTCCCTCGTTGCAGCAATTCTTGAATTTGTGTGGTTTGTCCCAAACCCATCAACACTTTGCTTAGAGATAGCAAAACCTCTAAGTGCAACTGGGGAAAATATTCTAGTGTCAAGGTTAACAGCGCTTGATGGTACTCAGATGCAGCTTTGCGCCAATAATCGCGGGGATTGGTATGTTTTTTGCCTTGCTCATAGTAAGTATTAGCGATCGCAAAATGCAATCTACCCCAACCTTCTGGATGGGTATCTGTCCGCAGATGCTTTAACCCTTCTTCGTAGCTGGCTAATTTTCCTTCGTAGCCGCCCTGTTGTAAGGTGGGATTTGTCGCTATCAGACTACTCGACAAATTCCGCAATACCTCAGAATCTACTAAATTACCGATCGCAGTTCCCCGACCAATCCAAGCTTCCCAATAATCTTGTTTAATTTGCAAAGCGTTGTCATAACAGGCGATCGCTTCGGCAAATTGTTCTAAATAAAATAGTGCTAATGCCTGATTATACCAAGCTAAGTGGAAATCGGGTTTTATGGCGATCGCTTGCCGATAGGAGGCGATCGCTTCTTGTCTACGTCCTAAGTTGTCTAATGCTATACCCCGGTTGTACCAAGCTAAGTAGAAGTCGGCTTGAACTGACAGGGCTTTATCCCAGGAGGCGATCGCTTCTGACCACCTGCCTAAATTAAACAGCACTACACCCCGATCTATCCAAACTTCATGGTACTCTGGGTCAATTTCTATCGCTCTGTCATAAGATATAATCGCCTCGGCAAATTGTTCGCTGACAGCTAGGGCTATGCCTCGGTGATACCAGTTTTCCTGGTCTTCTGGTTCGAGTTGCAGGGCTTGGTCATAACTAGCAATAGCTTCTGGTAGCCAACCTAATTTCAGCAGTGCCAAACCCTTGCTAGACCACGCTTCTTTGTAGTTTGGCTTGATTTCTATAGCTTTGTCAAAAGAAGCGATCGCTTCTTCAAAATATCCTAATTCTCCGAGAGTTCCACCCCGGTTGTACCAAGCTTTGTAAAAGTCTGGTTTCAGTTCTACGGCTGTTTCATAAGATGCGATCGCTTGATCAAAACGTTCTAAATGGAACAGCGTTAAGCCTCGATTAAACCAATATTCTGAGAATTCGGGTTGCATTTCAATGGCTTGGTCATAAGATGCGATCGCGCCTAACAAATCGCCTGTTTTCGCTTGGCTTAGACCTTGGTAAAACCACCCTTGAGCATGAGTAATCGGATTATCGCTATGTCGCTCAATAATATCAGGGGAATTACTGCTTTGAACTGCCAAATCAGAAGCAAGTTGCTGGACTAAATTGGTACTTTGATCCAACCTCACCCACAACTCATCTAAGGTATTAGCCACATTTGGCTCTAAATTCGTCAAAGTGTTATCCCAGGTTTCCACCGAGGAAGACGTTGCTAATTCAGTCCTTTGTCTAGTGGAAAGGAGATTTGCTGGTGTTGTAATTTGAACAACTTCTTCTTCTTCGTCGAACCTAAGTTGGGTTAACAAGCTGATTGAATCTTCCGCTGCCGGGAGAGGGATATTTTCTGGTATTGTGATTTGGGCGTCTTCCCTTTCATATTCCCATACCAGTTCCTCTAAGTTTTCGGGCAATCTTTCCTCAAAAGAGGCATTTTGGGGTGCTGACGTTATTGATTCAACATCTGGCAGATCATATTCCCATAATTGTTCGCCTAAGCTACGGATTAGCTCTTGACCAGGAGAAGGTGGGAGAATTTCTTCATCGGTTGTAGTTTCTACCACATCTGGTTCATCATACTCCCATAACTGCTCACCTAAATCGCGGAGCAGTTCTTGCCCAGGAGTACTTTCTATTACATCTGGCTGATCATACTCCCATAACTGTTCGCCCAAATCGCGGATCAGTTCTTGCCCAGGAGTGATTTCTACATCATCTTGTGCCTGATTGTCCTGATAATCTTCTATTTCTGTAGGTAAGTTTTGCATTAGCCGAATGCCAATGTCATAAGCAACTTCTCCAATTCTGCCAACACCAAGTTCCCCCAATTGCACCATCTGTGTTGCTAAAAGAGGATTTGGTGTAGGTGAAGCTAGCAAGCTTTCACCAAACATCACCAACCAGTCTATCCAACGTTCAGTTGGAATGCGATTTTCGATCCGTTGCAGATACCTCAATGCCCACTGTCGTCCTCGTGCTTGATGCACGCCTTCTAACAATTGGATAAACAATTGTTCCAGATCCGCATTGGTTAGTTCTGGTAGTACCCCCACCAGATTGCGTCCTCTCGCACCCTTAAGAGAACTATTCTGTTTACTTGCAATGAGGCGCTTTAAAAACCTTTTAAGCGACTGCGATATCCGCCTGAGCATCTGCCACACTCTTGGATTTTGTTTTTCTAGATTGTAGCCATCGTTGTCTTAAAAAAATCATTAATTACGTAAAAATCCATTAGATTCGGACAGCGCTTCCGTAGCAGGTTAGCAAAAAATATACAAATCTTCAAGAGCATAGCATTACAACGTTACAATTCCCAGATTTAACTCTTGAATTTGACTCTAGCAAGCAGTTAATTTTCAGTTTGCTCTGTAGTCGATTGACCAGCAGGATATAACTGACTAATTAATGCCTGGACAAGCACTTGTGGATCGTCTGTTTCAACAGCAAGCTGTTGAGCAATCTGCTGACGTAAATTTTCATCCTCCTGCAACATCACAAACAACTCTTCTAGGGTGACAGTTTGGTATTCTCCCTCTGGGGGGTTCTCTGGTGCATCTGCTGACTCTGATACTGGGGCAGCTACTTCAGAAGTCAAAGTAGTGCTAAAAGCATCTGGACCTTCGTATTCCCAAATTGGTTCGCCTTCATTGCGTGTCAACAACTGCATCCCGATATTATAGGCAACATCTCCAATTTCTCCGATGCCCAACTCACCCAATTGCACTAACCGCGCAGCCATTTCATTATTTGGTGTAGGAGATGCTAGCAATCTGTCGCCAAAGCGCCCTAACCACTCAACCCAGTCTTCAGTTGTGATGCGATGTTCAATATTATGCAGCCACTTCTGTGCCCATGCTTCCCCTCGTGCTTGATGTACTCCTTGCAACAGTTCGTTGAAGAGAAATTCCAGATCCGTATCGCTCAAGGGTGGTGCTGGTTCTTTTTCCACATTCCTCCTAGATTTTGAGGTAGTCTGTTTTCCACCAAACAAGCTCTGAAAAAGCTTTTTGAGCCATTGAAATAGCCGCTTGAGCATCTGCTGCACCATCGAGTATTGCTTATCTATAAAATTGTAGCGATCGCACTGGACTATGGCGTTAGTTCAGTCAATAAAACGTATAGTCATTTGTCATTTGTCAAGAGTTATTCTCCTCGGCTCCCCAGTTCTTCAAATAGAACAAATGTACTAAATAATATGCTATAATTCCCATACATTGATGTTGAAATCATAGTAGAGGATAAGCTCTGGTTGCTTGCTTTCCTGAGTGCCAAAATTTACGGCATTAGTTGAGTCTTGGGCTATGGCAACATCGATAAATAAAGCCAGGTACGAGAGTTTAAAATAATTGAATCCTCAACTCGACTCGGTGCTACTAATTAACGTTGATAGGCATTGAAGTCTATTTTTCCATGTCTTACGAACCCCTGCACCACAAATATCGCCCCAAAAGTTTTGCTGAACTGGTGGGCCAAGAGGCGATCGCCACTACCCTCACGAACGCGATCGGCACATCCAAAATCGCCCCTGCCTATTTATTCACTGGGCCCAGAGGTACGGGGAAAACTTCTAGTGCCCGGATTCTGGCTAAATCCCTCAATTGTCTCAAAGGTGATAAGCCTACGGCTGAACCCTGCGGCGTGTGTGAGGTTTGTCAGGGAATCACCAAAGGCTACGCCCTAGACGTAATTGAAATCGACGCCGCCAGTAATACTGGTGTCGATAATATCCGCGAGTTGATTGAAAAAGCCCAGTTTGCTCCTGTGCAGTGTCGCTACAAGGTTTATGTAATCGACGAATGCCACATGCTCAGTACCCAGGCATTTAACGCGCTACTTAAGACACTAGAAGAACCACCGAGACACGTGGTTTTTGTGTTGGCAACAACAGACCCGCAACGGGTCTTACCAACGATTATTTCGCGCTGTCAAAGGTTTGATTTTAGACGCATTCAATTAGAAGCGATGGTGAAGCATTTAAGTGCGATCGCATCTTATGAAAACATTCATATTTCACTTGATGCTGTCACCCTGGTAGCCCAACTTTCTCAGGGAGGGTTGCGAGATGCCGAAAGTCTACTTGACCAATTGGGCTTGTTAACGGGTGAAGTCACACCAGAGCGAGTTTGGGATTTGGTGGGGACGGTAAGCGAACAGGACTTGTTAGCGCTTTTAAATGCGATCGCTCAAGATAAACCGGAAGCAGTTCTGGACTGTACTCACCACATTTTAGATCGTGGTCGAGAACCCCTAACTATTCTGCAAAATCTCGCTGCTTTTTACCGCGATTTACTCATAGCTAAAACAGCACCCAACCGCCACGATTTGGTTGCTTGTACTCAGCAAACTTGGACAGCGCTGGTTGAATTTGCTCAATACTTGGATATAAGCGCGATTTTAGTAGGACAGCAACACCTGCGAACATCAGAAGTGCAAATTAAAAACACCACCCAGCCGCGTTTGTGGTTGGAAGTAACATTACTCGGATTGTTACCGAGTGCGACAAATATTCAGCCACAAGCCTCAAGTGTCGCGCCGCGAGTTAATACACCTGCTGTATCTCCAAGCTATCCTCCAGCAGTTGCCCAAAATCACCCAGTCTCTTCTGTACCTCTAGCTGAAACGAAAACAAATCATAATTCTGCATCTCCTAATCATCAAGCGGCTGCCCAAAATCAGTCTGTCACTTCATCTCCCCCAGTTGAACCGCAAACAAATCATAATTCTGCTGCTAACTCAGTTTCACCACCAACCCCAGAACCTGTATCTGTGCCATCGGTGAATATTGAACCAGTAACTTCAGAAGTTCTTGGCGAAGCAGAATATGACTTAACTCAGATTTGGCAACAAGTGCTTGCCAACCTCCAGCCAAAATCAAGGCAAGAAATGCTGCGTCAAATGAGCCAACTCACAGAGTTCGACGGTGTTGTGGCTCGAATTGCTATTAAACAGGCATGGTATGACAAGGGAAAATCTTATCTACCGATGATTACGGCAGCTTTCCAGCAGACTTTCCAGCGTGAAATCCAGATAAATATAGAAAAAGGAATTTCTTCAAACTCTACCTCAGCCAAAAAAAATGCTCCGCCAAAAGACTCTACTCGCCCTCAGCAATCACCCACACCTAGCTACAACCAGCAAATTTCGCCTCCAGCGCCGGCACCACAGCCAACTAATCCACCACCATCAGCACCACAAAAAACCGAGTTGGTTGCAAGAGATGGAAATGAGGTAAATGGAAATAGGGCAAATGGAAATGGTGTAAATGGAAATAGGGTAAATGGAAACGGGTTAAATGGAAACGGGATGCAAACTTTGCCTCTACCCCCAAAACAAACACCCGCACCTGATTGGGAACCTGATGAAGTAGCGATCGCAGCTCAACGTCTAGCAGAATTTTTCAACGGACAAATTATCCGCTTTGCAGATGATTTCCCAGAATTCTCCGATTCCATAACTACACCTGAGTGGGTAGAAGAATCAGACGTGGATGATGAATAAAGAACTTTCAGTTAAAAAAAGATCCCTTTTTAGGGGCGCAAGGCCTTGCGCCCCTAAAATGTACAAATAATTTTGGATAATTTATTTTTTGTCAGTCCCTACAAAAAATGCAAAATTACCAAAAATAATTTTGCATTTTGAATTTTAAATTTTGAATTCCCCAAATGGGCTATTCCCCATTCCCTGTATGCAAGGTTTTCACCCATTTTAGGCGCTTTGGTCTTACAGACATCCGGGCAGTAGTACTGCTCATGACGACTAACCAGTGCAACATATATAAACTGCCACGCAGGGTTTGCACCAGCATCATAAAATATGTAGAAAGTGGGAATTTTTGATCTTGACGTACCCGCTTCAGACCTGTAAACATCCCTACTATCGACATAGAAATGGACAAGCCTGTGATCGGACTTAACATTGGTGGACGATGACGAGCGATCGCCATTAATAAATCTGGGACTGCTGCTGTCGGTAAGATATACATAATCAGCAGAAAAATCAGTAAATCCCAGCTTTTACGCCCTCCCATGCGGTTTTTGATAATTAAATCCCAATAATCCAAATAGCGCTGATAACCGCCTTCTGCCCAACGGTTGCGCTGATGCCAGAGTGAAACTGCACTTGTCACTCCTTCTTCTTGTACCGCTGGATGGAAAACACACTCAATATCCCATTTATCCAAATGTAAACGGATTGTCAAATCCAAATCATCGGTAATGGTTTCTTCATTCCAGCCACCGCAGCTTTCCAAGGCTGAACGCCGGACAAATTGACCATTGCCCCGCAGTTCGCCAATGCCACCAAGGGCAGTTCGCTGTTGCTGAAACCAGGTATCAAGTGCCATTTCGGCCATTTGACCCTTAGTCCAAAAGTTTTGTTTAGCGTTGGCGATCGCTTTTCGCACCTGCACCGCCCCCACGTTTTCTCTTTGAAATAAAGGTATTACCTGTTGCAGCAAGTCTGGTGTTACTTGGGCATCAGCATCAAATACTGCTATAATGTCGCCCTTTGTCAGCGGCAATACCTGATTCAACGCCCCCGATTTGCCACCAGTAGCTTCTGCTGAACGCCTTAGTACTTTCAGTTGCTCGTGTTTCTGTTCGAGTTCTGCTAATAAACGTGGCGTGCTATCACTGCTGTGATCGTCAATAATCCATACTTCGTACTGCCCACCTGGATATTCCAGATTACAAAGATTTTTGACTAATTTAGCAATTACCGCTTCCTCATTTTTCGCAGCCACCAGCACAGATACAGAAGGCAAATCTCCCTGTATTTCTTTTGGATAACGACGGGATTTAGTAAACACCACCACCAAAGCATGAAATCCTAGAATGGTGGTCAGTCCTAGAATAAAAATGGAAGCCCAAGAAACTAAATGTAGAGCGATCGTGCCACTCCAGACGATAGTCAAGACTAGAGCTGCTTTGCCTCTACGACCTTGAAACCGGGGTGTTAGAGACATAGAATCTGTCTCTAACACTGACTCCTCATCTGCTGATAGGTCAGATAACAAGGAGTTGAGCGGATCGAGCTCTTGATAAGAATCTTCTTCGGGCCAGGAATTCGCTGGCATAGGTTAGGTTGCTTGATTCAAAAACCACTATTTGTCTACAGTTAGTAATTTTACGGACAAATATCCCTAAGCTACTTTTCCCGATATTAATCGGAATGGGCAAACTGCAATACCCGCTATCCCTAAGCCAAAAGCCGCTGGGACTACCTTTGTTGTCACCGCCACTGTGCGTAATTACCTCATATTAACCGCGTTTACTACTCTTAGACAGAAGCTTGATTCCTTTGATAGCCACTTGGGCAGGAAGCTTGTAGAGTCGGACTTTCTCCAATGAGAACTCCGGTTTGGGTAAAGTAATAGCAAGGTAGCAGCAGCTTTTTGTTAGGAAAAACTGCAATAACGGCATCCACCACTTTACAGTGGGGACTTTTAGTGTTAACGTTCCCAGATTCGATAACAGTTAATGCAGCATCATTGTAACCGAAATTTTAATATTTCTTAGTAGTAACTTCATTTATTGGGCATGGGGCATTGGTATTGGGATTAGGGAGAGGTGACAGGTGACAGGTGATAGGGAATAATCTGTACCCTGTAACCTGTACCCTATTCCCTTCTTCACTGACCACTATGTGCTTTAGACACATCTTTGGGGAATACTACTAACATCCACTAATATCCCCAGTTGCTAACTAAGTTGAGGAATATTTAACTATGTCTATTGAGCAACTCCAGCCTGCAACTCAACAACAAGCCAGTGTTTACTTACCTTATGTTCAGGGCGCTAGGCGCAATTTCTTACCCTATGCCATTGGTCTTTATCAAAAAGGGGTCTTGGAGGGACATCGGAAGATCGAAGCCAGCGAACATGTCCCCTTTGTAGCCTCCTGGAATGTTGCTACTTTACCCTCAGACTTAACCCGTTGCCGAATTCAGTTTGATGGCAATGCTGACCTGAGTTATGAACTGATGATGGCTAGTTTCGAGTTCATTAATTTTTTAATTGAACTTATGGACAACTATAAACGTTATCGCGTCACCGATTTTTCACAACCGTTTTACCGCAAGCTACTGCGTATAGATGATTGATTAAACTCAGCCGGATTTGCAAAAGTCCGGCTTATATTTAAAATTACACTAATAGTTTGTCAATTTTAAATTGATGGGTAAGCAAGTTCGTAGTAAGGACTTTAGTGCTTATTTTCCAAGATCATTTGCTCACAAGGCACTGATGTTTATAATTCAGTTTATAGCGGTTCTCGTTTACGTGAGGTACACGCGTAGGGGCACGGCATGTTCCATAAGTGTCAACTTAACGTAAAAACCTTGTAATGACGTTATATCAAAATTACTCAATTACCAATCAATCCTGAGTCACCCCACCCCGGCTTTGCTAACGCAAAACCTCCCCTCCCCTTACCAAGGGGAGGGGTTGGGGGTGGGGTAAAACGTATACTGGGTAAGTATTTCAGCTTAAATTGACACCAATGGGCATGTTCCCTACACCTGGTGATATAATTTTGTACCGCATCTGAAGGCAACCGCTATAAGCCTTGTGAGCTTTCTTACAACAACCTCCCAGTTTTAAAACGTCTTCCTAAGTCCGATGTCTTTTCTTCTTTTCAAAACGATACCAAAACCAGCTACCATCAGAGTTCCAAGAAGGCTAGCGGGTTCTGGAATAGAAGTTTCATTTATAGGTACTTTGATTCTTAAATTTGCCAAGGTAGCATTAGTTACGGTCAAGGATGTTACGCCTGGCAAACCTGGGATATCGGACTGGAAATCAAAGACCGTGGGAGTTAAATTACCATTGGGATTACTATATCGTTCCCCATATCCACTCACTTCAAAAGTACCTTTATACTGCTTTCCGGTGTCTGGGTCGATGACAGTACCAGTGTAGAAAGCTTTTGTGAGATTAAATTCATCCTGAACTACTCCTTGAAATGTGGTTCCTGCCAATTGTCCCTGGTAGAGAAAGGTAGTCAACTGACCACCAGAAAGAACCGGCGATGTAAGAACACCATCAAACGAGACAATCGGAATACCTTTAAAGTCAACAAAGTAATGCAGACTTCCATCAGAGCGTGTTTCTACCTTTAAATAATCTGACTGGTATACAGAAAGATAATTAGGATTATTATTAGTACCTAAGTTCCGGTAATAAGTTCCAGTGTCATCCGTATCAATACGAGTAATACTGTTATTGAGATTGGGATTATTTCTGGGAAGTTCGATAGTTCCTGATAATGTACCAGTACTTTCAATTGTAATGAATTGAGCAGCAATTGCACTTGCTCCACTGATAGCGCTCGCCACTGCTGCGAGACAACTGCTACTAACAACTGCAAAACCTAGCTTAATCGCTGATGAACTCACTTTCATTAACAAATTGTTCCTTTAATTGTCGATGGCAAACACACTTAATCTGCTGAGATGAATTGCAAATATTTATCAAGCCTGATTTATTATTCCCAAGCTGGTGATGGAAGTTTCATCGGCAACAAAAAGTCTTGTCAATCGCTATCTTTATTCTTGCGCTTGCGGAGTATCTTGGAGAGAATCGCCTCATTAATCAATTTCAATCTCGTGATTTGATTCTAATTTTTATATTAAACTACAACGTGATCGCGTCCTTTTATTTTTGCCTGATTAAGTGCTTATTCAGCAGCATTAACTAAAGTAGCAGGTAGATTTAAAAGTAGTGGCGATTTACTAATTAAGTCAGTTCATCTAAGTTAGGCAGAACGAGCAACTGTTGATGTTCTTGTTTTAACAGTTCAATATGAGTATTGTTGAAATGCTCGCTTGTTTTGAGATATTGTTGGAAATATAAACGATATAATGCACACGCAGGAGTACTGCGATCGCCTTCTAAATTAATTAGCCCTATACTCTGTAATTTATCTGCCAATCTTGGCTCTAATTTCACATAATTTGTAGTATTAATTACTTCATAAAAAGCATCGCCCAATTCTGGCTCATCTCGAAGTGCTAACACATACTGCCTTAAATACTCGTTATAAATTCCGGCTTCTGTAGGTGCTTGTTGCAATAACTGCCCTAAATCCCCTTTTAATCCGCCTTTACCCACAAGGTGATACAATGCCAATCGCACCAAATAAGGATTTCTTCCCACCATTGCCATCAAACTATCGGCATCTTTACCATCTGTCCAATCCAACCCGTGACGTTGTGCTAAATCCTGCACCTGCTGTTTCGTAAAGGGAGGTAAATTAATTGTCAAACCAATATTAAATGGCGATTGAGTTAGTTTTATGGGAACAAGAATTTCCGTTGAATAAACCAGAACCAGACGTAATTTTTGCCAAATTTCTACCCTTTTGGCTTGTTCATGCCACGATCGCACTAATGGTAGCAATTCTCCAGCAATTCCCTGATACTCAAATACCCAATCCACCTCATTTAATACTAAAACCAGGGGACTTGAGAGCGCAGACAGTAAATATTTTTGGAAATATATAGAGCAGCTGACTTTGCTACCCATATCTTCATCCCAATAATCATAGAGTTTTGGTTCTAGCTGTAACTCCTGACTAACATTGGTACAGAACCAGCGCAAAAATTTATCCAAACTGGCAAATACTGCTTTGTCTGCTTGCTGAAAGTCCAAAGTTACGGTACGAAAGCCTTGCTTGTTAGCGTATGCAAGCAACCGTAAAACCAGAGAGCTTTTCCCCATCTTTTTAGGTGCTTTGATGCAAATTACACTCCCAGGTTCAGCCATTTCTGCGTAAGCGAGTTCTTCAATTGGTGGGCGAGGGATGTAAAATCTGGAATTAAGGGATACTGGGCCAGTAGGAAATTCTAAGGATATCGCTGTGGCGGCTCGGTTGAATTCTTTAATTAACTGCTGATGCGCTTCGCTAAGAGGGTGATTTTCTAGAGTCTGGCGAAAGTTGGATTTATGTATTGGCTCTTTGCAAAAATTACTCAGTACTTGCCATAAATGAGCAGCGATTTTATTGACACGTTCCTCGCCGTAGTGCGCTTCACTAGCTATATTGGTGTAGGTTTTTCCTTCCCACGAAGAACGCAATATCAACTCTTGGAGCGTCGTTAAACCGGTTGCTTGACTGGCTTTTAGTAGCAATACTAGTTCATCTATAGTCATTACTCATTGACTCTAATTCAGTATGATATTTTCTCACACCATTAAGCTTTGGAAGTCAATGTAGACTGCCTTGTATGCATAACAGCCAGCCCTGACTAAAAAAGCTACAAAAAAGCCTTGACAATTTTTTGCATCCTGAAATTATTTGGCGTGATTCAATCATAGAATTTTTTTTACAAATTTTTCGGGGTTTTTAGGTAATTGTATGTGACTTTAACTACTTTTTTTAGACATATCTTAGAATGTAGATGCACACAATCTAGCGATTTTTTCTAAAAGATTGCTATTGCGATCGCAACAGAGGCTACACGCATCCGTTTACCTTTTTCTAAATTTCATCCCAATTTATGATATTGGCTGATATATCCCTGATCTAAATTACAGCCTAATAAACCAACTAGGCGATTTGTCCATAACTGAATCGTCAGGGTGCTAAAACAGCGTAGAGAGAGAGCTACAGAATATCTTCCTCATCGTACCAGCAGCTATGCATATCCAAGAACCCGCTACCCATGAATCGGAAGCTCCACATTCAGTACAAGATTCTCAGAGTTTCCCAGAAGCAAAAGACTTATCTCAAAAAGACTTATCTCCAGAAAATTTAGATACTTGTCAATGCTCACAAGCCGCCTTACAAATGGCGTTAATCGTTAGTGGCTTGGGGTTGTGGGATTGGAATCTCATAACGGACAAAACCTATTACGATCCCCAGTGGAAAAGCATCCTGGGATATAAAGTAGACGAAATCGACAACAATTATAAATCCTTTGAGCAACTTGTACATCCACAGGATTTACCAAGAATTCGCCAGGTATTGCACGATTATCTCCAAGGATGCATACCTGTGTTTGAAGTCGAATTGCGAATGTTGACTAAATCCGGGGAGTGGAAGTGGATTTTGACTTGTGGCAAAGTATTTCAGTGGGATAAATTCGGTAAACCAGTGCGGATGGTGGGAACGCACAAGGATATTAATCAGGATAAAGCGATCGCTACTCAACAATCCCAACTATTTGAACAACTCCAAACAGAAATTGCTCAACGCCAGTTTAGCGAAGACCAAGTTAGGGAAAAATCACAGCAGCTAGAAACTACCCTCGAAGAACTCAAATATACCCAAAAGCAGTTATTGCATAACCAAAAAATGGCTAATCTCGGTCAACTGGTGGCGGATATGGCTAACGAAATTAACAACCCCGTTAGCTCTATCTCCGGCAATCTCCATCCCGCTAGTCAATACGCTGAAGACTTAATCAGAATTATTGAACTTTACCAATATTACTATCCTACGCCTACCCCAGTTATTGCCTTACATTTGCAACACCTTGACCTTGGTTTCGTAAAGACAGATTTTTTAAAATTACTGTGGTCAATGCGAGCCGGTTCTGAGCGCGTTAAAGAAATTGTTTTCGCCTTGCAGAATTTTTCCACCTCTGACGAAGGTCAAATGAAAAAGGTTGACCTGCATGAAGGATTTGATAGTGTTCTCAGGATTTTGCAACATCGTCTCAAAGAAAAGCCTGATAGAGCAGAGATTAAAGTAATTAAAACCTTTGGTGAATTACCCTTAATCGAGTGTTACCCTGGTGAACTCAATCAGGTATTCATGAACATCTTGACTAATGCCATTGATGCCTTAGAAGAGAGGATGAAGCATGATTATTCTTTTACTCCAAAAATTTTGATTCATACAGAAGTTGTTAGCAGTCATTTATCATTGGTCAATAATCATGAACCTTGGGTAAATGACAAACTACTAGGAAAAAAACACAAAGTTATAATTCGCATTTTTGACAATGGCAAAGGTATACTTCCCCATATCCAAAGACATATATTTGAACCATTTTTTACAACCAAGCCAGTAGGCAAAAGTCAAGGACTAGGGCTATCAATTAGTCGGCAAATTATAGTTGAAAAACATCAAGGTAAACTTAAGTGTAATTCTCAATTAGGTCAAGGCACAGAGTTGGTCATTGAAATGAATACAACAGTAAGACACTATGCCGCGATTAGAAAACACGCTAGCTTTTAGGTAATGAACCTTGGGGAGGAGGTGTTAATTTTTGCAAGCTGATACATTAACAAGGCGTCCGTCGCATTTGTAATGTAAGTCGATGCATTAACAAGGCGGCCCTTGCATTCACAATGCAGGTTGATGCATTCACAATATCTGAGTTTGATAGATTTAGTATTGTCTTTTGAACACCTAAATTACAGCACAGGTTAAGGCAAGAGACGCGATGAATCGCCGTCAAGACAAAACGACTGATTATTGTCTTGACGGCGATTTATCGCGTCTTTGTGATGATTTATCGCATCTTTGCGATCTAGAATTTTCATCAAAAAACCTTAACCGAACCGTATTGGCTCACATTTTATTTGGTGTTGTTCCAAGGAATCCAAAAGGAAAAAGTCAACACCTACACCACCGATGAGAATGGCACGTGGCGCGGTGTAGTCGCGCACGTGCTTGTGAAACTTGCATAAGTCCTGATTAAGCAAATTGCTGCAATCCATTAAGAGGTAGATCGAGAATCACTGCTGAATTTGGAGAATAACCGATATCTAGAGAAACACTAGCTTTTATCGTCTGAGAACCACCAATTATAGGAGTTGTAGAAACCCTATCTGCTGTTAGATTAGACACGAAGGGAGATGGTCTAGGATTATCATCTGAGTTAATATCAATGTCAATAATCTGTCCAGGGGTTAACTGCAAGGTACTAAAAACAGCCTGAGCCTGAGCTTTAGCATCTTTAACAGCTTCGCTCAGAACTTGCAGGCGTGCCTGCTGCAATACTTCGTCTGAGGCAGTGAAGCTAATATTCTGTATGACATTTGCGCCTGCTTGAATAGCTTTGTCAATTGCTGCCCCAGATTGAACCGTTGGTAACTCAAACTGAAGTGTGTTGAGGCCTTCAAAGCCGGTTAGGGTTTGAGTATCATCTTTATAGCTATAGACAGGATTTAGTTGAATAGATGTAGTTTGAAGTTCTTGCGCCCCAAGCTTCCGCAGTACATCAACCACCGCAGTTGAACGTTGAGCAACTTGTTCTTGAACTTCGGTTGCAGTTTTTCCCTGTACTTTAATCCCCAATTGCACCTCAGTTAAAGTAGTGGCAACGCTGACTTCTCCTTTACCAGTAACTTCTAATATCTGAGTAGTTTTTGGAGCAGTGCTACCAATCAAGGGATCGGCGATCGCAAGACCAGAATTTCTCACACCGGTGAGATTATCAGTAGCCGAAGCAAGAGTCCCTGCTGAATTTGGAGAATAACCGATATCTAGAGAAACACTAGCTTCTATCGTTTGAGGAGCACCAATTATAGGAGTTGTACTAGCTGTTGCCGAAACCCTATCTGCTGTTAGATTAGACACCAAGGAAGATGGTCTAGGATTATCATCTGAGTTAATATCAATGTCAATAATCTGTCCAGGGGTTAACTGCAAGGTACTAAAAACAGCCTGAGCCTGAGCTTTAGCATCTTTAACAGCTTCGCTCAGAACTTGCAGGCGTGCCTGCTGCAATACTTCGTCTGAGGCAGTGAAGCTAATATTCTGTATGACATTTGCGCCTGCTTGAATAGCTTTGTCAATTGCTGCCCCAGATTGAACCGTTGGTAACTCAAACTGAAGTGTGTTGAGGCCTTCAAAGCCGGTTAGGGTTTGAGTATCATCTTTATAGCTATAGACAGGATTTAGTTGAATAGATGTAGTTTGAAGTTCTTGCGCCCCAAGCTTCCGCAGTACATCAACCACCGCAGTTGAACGTTGAGCAACTTGTTCTTGAACTTCGGTTGCAGTTTTTCCCTGTACTTTAATCCCCAATTCTACATCAGTTAAAGTAGTTGCAACGCTGACCTCTCCTTGACCAGTAACTTCCAATATCTGAGTAGTGCTACCAATGAGGGGATCGGCGATCGCAAGACCAGAATTTCTCACACCTGTGAGATTATCTGTGTTAGCCATCTTATTCTCCTTGCTTAAATGATGTTTGATACCTGTTGATGTTTTAATCTTAAAGGATGTCTGAAAAGTAAACCGCGTTTATCACCAATACATACTGGATAAAAAACGCTCTCGCATTCGCCAGCCAAAATCTGATAATTTGACAACTCTAGGGTCGTCAGAAAACCCCATTCCATCAAAAAAGAGCAATCCTGTACTGCTGCGTTGCTGATTTAGGTATTGGATTGATACTGGTCTACTAGTAATCGTATCTGGACTTTAATTCACATTAGGCGTAGGCGTAATTTAGCTTAGACAACCCTAGCCATACCTAAACTGACAGCTAAAACAGTAGATGGTAGACCATCAATGTCAAAATACTGAATCTAAATGATGGGAAAATAAAAGTGAGTAATACCCATCCAAACTTGCTGGGCTATTTACCCAAGACAGATAAACAGCAAATTTTATCAGTCAAAATTTATGACTTCCACCGTTCCCTCTCCAACTCGAAAGCGACCCACTCAAGCAATAGGAGCCAAAATTTTCCACTCTTGTAACATCATTAGTCTATTTATCATGCTCACCAGTGGACTACAAATTTACAACGCCAACCCTGTTTTTGGTGGACGCGCAGGTTTCCACATTCCTCCGATATTTACTTTAGGAGGTTGGCTTGCAGGAGGGAGACACTGGCATTTTGCAGCAATGTGGCTATTTTCGCTGAATCTGTTGTGGTATGGAATTTACATTTTAATTACCCGACGCTGGCGACATCGCTTTGTAGGTGCTAATGACTTCAAAGCATTACAAAAAACTCCAAATTCCCAACGCCTAATTTATGCTTGGCATCGGATTGCTTATACAGCAATTATTCCTATTTTGCTGCTGGCATTATTTACAGGGATAGGAATGTATAAACCTGCTCAATTTCCCTGGATTGTGGATTTATTTGGTGATTGGCAAGCATTGCGAATTGTTCACTTTGCCTCAGTGCCGATGGTTATCTTATTTGCAGTGATTCACTATCAATTAGGGAAAAAAGTTGGAGGTACTCAACTAACAGAATCAATGTTTCAGTAAACAAACTATGGTCATGGAGATAGAAAGACGCAGACAATAATGACCAATGACCAATGACCAATGACCAATGACTAATAACTCTTTTTTAAACTAAAAAAATGAACTTTTTTGATAAATTGAATCGTAATATCTTGGAAAATCAAAGCTTACTATTTGTAGGACTTGATCCAAATCCAGAGATGATGCCTGGGCGTTATGAATCTGAAGAACTCATCGCTGGTTTGGAAAAGTGGTTACAATTCATTATTGCGGAAACTTCTGATTTCGTTTGTGCTTATAAACCGACATTTGGCTTTTACGAAGCGTTAGGTATTCCTGGTTTAGAACTGCTGTACAAAACTTTAGCAGCTATTCCAGCCCACATCCCAGTGATTTTAGATGCCAAACACAGTGACTTAAATACTAGTACCATCTTTGCCCAGACTGTGTTTACAAAATGGCAGGTGGATGCAATCACTCTCAGTCCTTATACAGGACAAGATCACGTAGCACCTTTTTTAGTCTATCCTGATAAAGCGGTGTTTATTTTATGCTGTACTTCTAATCCAGGTGCAGAAGCTCTACAGCAATATCCTACAAACGAATCGCCCCTTTATTTACAGGTAGTAAAAGAATCAAAAACCTGGGGAACTCCAGAACAATTGGGTTTGGAAGTGGGAACTACAAATCCTGAAGTTTTAGCACTTATTCGAGCAGTTGCACCTGAACGAATTATTATGGCGCGTAGCATCTGGGCGGGGGGTCAAAACTTGAAGCAAATTTTAGAAGCTGGCTTGAATAGTAATGGTGATGGTTTACTGATTCCTGTTCCTCAAGATATGTTGGTAAATACACAATTATCAGAGGAAGTCCAGTCTCTACGTGCAGAAATTAATCAAATCAAAACTGAAATTATTCACGAAAATTCTACTTGTTCTGTGTGGTTTCCTGATGTTTGTTTTCTAAATCAGCATCCCCACCAAGATTTGATTTTACAACTTTATGATATTGACTGCATTATGTTTGGCAGTTTTGTCCAAGCATCAGGAGCGATATTTCCTTATTACATCGACTTACGCAAAATTATTTCCAATCCCCAACTTTTTAATCAAGTTCTCACAGCTTATGAGGATATTTTGAAGAACCTGAATTTTGATAGATTAGCAGGTATTCCATACGGTTCATTACCTACTGCGACTGGTTTAGCTTTGCGCCTTCATTGTCCGATGATTTTCCCGCGTAAAGAGGTGAAAGCACACGGAACTCGGAGAGTAATTGAGGGTAACTTTCATGCTGGTGAAACAGTTGTAGTGGTTGACGATATTCTCATTAGCGGCAAAAGTGTCATGGAAGGGGCAGGAAAGTTGGAATCAGCAGGATTAAAGGTTAATGATATTGTGGTATTTATCGATCATGAACAGGGGGTGAAAGATAGGTTACAGCAAAATGGTTATTGCAGTCATGCGGTTTTAACTATTTCGGAAATTACTAATACTCTCTATCAAGCAGGGCGAATAAATGAGGAGCAATTTTTAGCTTTCGCTGAAAGTTAGTAATTGCAACAATAGGGAGTAGGGAATGGGGAATTGGGAGAAACGTGATTAATTGCGTCTGTACTAGGGGAAGATTTTTATTGTCTATGTCCTCTTGAGCAGATTTGATTATTCGGTTAAATCTAGTAAATAGAATAATTTTCGCTTTGAAATTAATTATGAATTTTCCACTGAATCAATTACTTAGATGGTTAATTTTTACGCTGTTATTTCCTCTAGTATTCCTCAATGGTTGGCTAGCATTTTTGCTGGTTAAAAACTTTCAACCTGTGGTAACAATTCTTGTCTTGGCTACCTTGCTTGCATTCGTTTTAAACTATCCTGTTTCGATTCTCCAACAGCGGAGAGTTAAACGCAGCTATGCAGTAGCATTAGTTTTTATATTAGCATTGGTAATTGTTGTGGCTCTAGGTATCACTTTAGTGCCCATTGTTTTAGAGCAATTTAATGAGATGGTTAAAGTCTTTCCGCAATGGATTGATTCTAGCGAAGAAAAACTTCAGATTGTCAATGATTGGTTTTTTAAACATAAATTAAATGTGAATCTAAGTCAGCTATTAGCACAAATTACTGACCAATTACCTAATGAATTAGAGTTTGTTTCAGATAAACTTTTAAGTATTATTATAGATACAATTGATAGTATTTCTGAGGCATTGATCACAGTAGTACTAACTTTTTACTTGTTGTTAGATGGCCCAAGAATTTGGGAGGCAATATTTAAGAAATTACCTAGAAATATTGCCCAACAGGTAAGCCAGTCTATTCAGCAAAACTTCCAAAATTACTTAATTGGTCAGGGAACTTTGGCTTTGCTGATGGGTGTTTCAATAACATTATTGTTTTTAGGTTTTCAAGTCCAGTTTGGTTTACTCTTTGGTTTGGCAGTTGGGCTTTTGAGCTTAATTCCCTTTGGTGATGTCGTCAGTCTGGTTTTAATAACTTTAATAATAGCGTCACATGACTTTTGGCTAGCAGCTAAGGTTTTTGCGGTAGCTGTTGTCATCGATCAGTTAATCGATCAGGCGATCGCACCCCGTTTATTAGGTAAAATTACTGGCATTAGACCAATATGGGTATTAGTTGCTTTGCTTGTAGGAACCAATGTTGGCGGAGTATTGGGTTTACTAGTTGCGGTACCTGTAGCTGGTTTTATCAAAGATGTAGCAGATGGTTTTTCTAAATCTGTTAATTCTGATAACGTGGGTGAGGGTGAAGCAGCATCAAAATTGTTGGTAGAAAAATCAATATCGCAATGAGTTGTGGATAAAATTGCCATCTCTACTCTTTTGATGCTGACGCTATTATCTATATAATTAAGAAGAATAAACGAGTTACCGTCTTCTATCAAAGCTGTTCAACAATAAAATACTTTAGTTACAATTATTACTTATCTTGTAACACTAATTGAGCCTTTGAAACTTAGAATCGAGCGATTGTATTTAGACCAAAATTCTTCTGTGTAGCAGTAAACACTTGAAATGCCAGGTATCATTAATAATTAGGAGTCTAGCATTAATCCAAGAATATTAAACATCCTGCCTGCATTGGAGACGATAGACTTTTTATAAGAGTAATTTTTACAAAAACTCGAATTCTCTAACATTTCAAAGCAGGTATGGAGCAATGGTGCGATTAAAACTATGGCAGTGGGTCGTCTTAGCAATTCCGATCGCGTTTATCATCATTTTTTTACTGGTGTCTGCCGGTTCACAAATTCATGCGTGGGGCATTAATTGGATTTGGGGTGTATTCACCGTTTTATTTGTTGGTTGGCGTTGGCTGCTAGTCAAATGGACTCAACCAGCTGTTAACCAAGTAGAAGCTGTTTTAACTCAAGTCCGTGAAGAACTTGAATCAACAGCAGAGGATACAGTAGGGCTACCTGTGGGAGGTGACACCACAAAACTTGCAGAAGCCGCCCTTCAAGAAATTCTCCAAGCAGCACAAAGCGATCGCCCGATTTGGGAAGACTGGCAAACTTTTTGGACGCGATGTCAGGATTTAGTGGTAGCGATCGCTCATATCTACAATCCTCAAATTCAATATCCCCTGCTGAATATTTACGTCCCCCAAGCTTACGGGCTGATTCGCGGAACGGTGGATGATATGGATCAGTGGATGCAAAAGTTATCCCCTATCCTGAATCAGGTAACGGTTGGACAAGCATACCAAGGATATGAGGTCTACCGGAAGTTGGAACCATCGGCTCGGAAATTCTGGAAAGTTTGGAACTGGGCACAGTGGATCTTAAATCCGGTGGCGGCGGTGGCAAAACAAGCCAGTCAGGGTTTCAGTAACCAAGCAACTCAGCAATTATTGGGGAATTTGAGCCAGTTATTCCGAGAAGCTGCTTTGAGAAACTTATGCCGACAAGCGATCGCTCTCTACGGACGTAGCACATTACCAGTTTCAGCAACCGTAGTTTCCCCACCAACTTTACCCAAGGCAAAAACCCAAACACTCCGAGAAATCTTGACTCAAGCTCAACCAGCCAAGGCGGTTGAGCAAAAACCCGTGAATATTCTGCTGGTGGGGCGCACGGGATCGGGAAAAAGTAGCCTGATTAACACGCTATTTCAGGCGGATCTTGCAGCTGTTGATGTTTTACCCAGTACCGATCGCATTCAGAATTATCAATGGCAGACTGAAAGTGGAGAAACCCTAACGCTTTTGGATACACCTGGTTACGAACAAGTCAACCGTGCCGAGCTGCGAAATCTGGTGCTTGATTATGCCATTAATTCAGATTTGCTGCTGTTAGCTACTCCTGCCCTCGATCCTGCCCTGCAAATGGATGTGGACTTTTTGCAAGACATCAAAGCAGAAGTTGCAGATTTACCCGCGATCGCGATCGTTACTCAGGTAGATCGGCTGCGTCCGATCCGTGAATGGCAACCACCTTATGATTGGGAATGGGGCGATCGCGCCAAGGAAATTGCCATTCGCGAAGCCACTGAGTATCGTGCCAAACTGCTAGGAAACTTCTGTAATCTGGTTGTGCCTGTGGTTACAGGCGATAGCAAAACGGGTCGAGTTGCCTGGGGAGTAGAGGCGCTATCGTTGGGATTAGTAGATGCGATCGCACCTACCAAGCAACTCCGTCTCGCCCGCTTTTTGCGTAATCTAGAAGCCCGCATCGTCGCCGCCGCTAAAATCATCGACCACTACACCTTTCAGATGACGACAACACAAGGATTGACGACATTGCTCAAAAGTCCCGTCCTTCAGTTTGTTTCTACGCTCTCAACCGGATCTCCAGCCCTGGCGTATATGCTGGCGGAGCAAATTCCCGTCGAACAGTTGCCGATTGTGATTGGCAAACTGCAAATGGGATATGAACTTTTCTCGCTCTTGAACCCCAACTCACTCAACTTTGAATTGCTATCCCTTTGGCCGCTACTGCTGGAAAACTCCGCTTCACCCGATCGCAACGCCTGGGCATTTGGTCACGCCTTAGTGGAGTACTGGACTCAGAATCTAACGGTTAAACAACTTGGGCAGCGATTTGAGTATTATTTAGCGATCGCCAAATAATTTGCCTGCGATCGGCAATGTCTACAAAGGATTGTGACGTATCTTCGATTCTCTTGCAAAGACTACGCCTAAATAACGAGTTTAAGCTGCTACGTAACGCCGTAGATTAAACACCAGAAGTTGCATTAGTAAATAAAAGTAAATTGCGAATATTTACTTAGAAATTTTGAAGAATTTCATACTATATAAGGAAAAGGAAAAATGCGGTAACAGATTGTACTCTCAAGATTAAAGTTAAGATTACGATTAAGAGTAGGTGTCTATTGAACCTACCCACTTTAGCTGAGTTTTTATATAGACATCCCTTTTGTTCGGAGTTCTTTATGAAAAATACATTAGACATCTCCATCTATCAAGAACAGAATTCAGATCAGAGCTATAGCATTTCGTCTTACAACAGGCTGCTTTCGGTCGTGAAGGATTTGGCTTGTGTGCGGACTATTGAGGAAATTATTGAGATTGTCCGTTTGGCGGCTCGCGATCTCACTAATGCTGATGGAGTAACTTTTGTATTGCGGGATGGTGAATGTTGCCACTATGTTGATGAAAACGCCATTGGCCCACTTTGGAAAGGTATGCGTTTTCCGCTCAAGTCTTGCATCTCCGGTTGGGCAATGCTCAATAAAAAAGCAGCCATAATTGAGGATATTTACCAGGATGCACGAATTCCTATTGAGGCGTACAAAGTGACTTTTGTCAAAAGTTTAGTGATGGTTCCCATTCGGGTTTCCGATCCACTGGGTGCGATTGGAGCCTACTGGAGTACACGACACCTAGCCACGCCCCAAGAGATCGGAATGCTTGAGATTTTGACTGACACTACAGCAGTTGCGATCGCAAACGTGCAACTTTTCCAGAAACTGACGAACCAAAACGCCTTGAAAGACAAATTTATTGCCATGCTGGCTCACGAGCTGAGGAATCCCGTTGCCCCCATCTCTAACGGCGTTCAGCTACTCAAGTTAAAGCTAGGCGAGACTGGCGCAGTTGGGGAAACAGTTTTAAGGATGCAACACCAGATTAAGCACCTCTCGAAATTAATCGATGAGTTACTTGACGTATCATCCATCACTTATGGGAAGATTTCATTAAACCTTGAGAAGGTTAATCTGCTGGAATTAGTTCGCCAAAGTCTTAATGACCATGCACAAGCAATAAAGAGATGGAATCTTAACATAGTACAAGACCTACCAAACACGCCTGTGTGGGCTTATGTTGACTCCACTCGCTTCTTCCAAATCTTTGGGAACCTTCTTGATAACGCCTTAAAGTTTTCCAAGCCAGACGGGACAATCTGGGTGGATTTCTCAGTTATTCCAGGTGAGAATGGCTCAGGTAGTGTAGCGGTCTTATCTGTAAGAGACTTAGGCATCGGCATAGACCCGACAATATTACCAGAACTTTTCGAGCCGTTTACCCAGGCCGATCGCAGTTTAGATCGTTCGCGGGGCGGGCTAGGTTTGGGACTTTCGGTAGTAAAAAGTCTTGTGGAACTTCATGGTGGTAATGTTGAAGCCTCAAGTAGAGGGATTAATCTGGGAGCAGAATTCAAAGTCACTCTCCCTGTATGCGAAGAGATTACAACCTTGGACAACGACTTAGAGATTACAGAGGCGGCTAAAAAATCGTTGAAGATTTTAGTCATCGAAGATAACGAGGATTCAGCCATATCATTACAAGCAGTACTTGAGCATTTTGGGCATGAAGTTTCCATTGCCAATAATGGAATTTTAGGGGTAGAAACCGCAAAGAAGCTTGAGCCTAATGTGATTATTTGTGACATCGGACTTCCCGAAATGGATGGATTCGCCGTTGCACAGGAACTGAGTAAAGACTCCAAATTTACTCGCTCAATTATGATTGCGCTTACCGGCTACGGTAGCCAAGAGGATCGGCAGCTTGCGCTTCAGGCTGGTTTCAAATGCCACTTAACCAAGCCTGTAGACTTTGACATACTGGTAGCAGAAATTGATCGATACTTTGATGAAGTATTATCAAGTTGACAAATTTTACTACTCGTGAATTTTGACTGAGGAGTGTCAATTCATTAAATCATCTGTGGTAGACTCACCGGGATAAAAGCGATCGCTCAAAATTTCCTCAAAAGGATATAAACATTGCTGGGGAAAAGTTGAGAGTGGCAGATTTGTTTCTTTTGAGGCCAAATCCCTACCGTTTTGATATGCTTCTTAAGCTTAAAACGATGCAAAACCAGATTATCGCTAACTTTTAAAGATATCCCTTTAGAATCAACTAAAGGGGTATCTTATATGCTGTCACGAGTTTTATTTATTACTTAGCAAACAACTGTTGTCCGAGCTTGCTTGCGGTCTTCAGGTTTTCGTTTGATGACAATCTCTACATCATTATCTAAATCATTCAAAAATTGAAATAATCTATCAATTGAAAAGCCTGAAAGTCTGCCTCTCACCAATGCTGAAATTTTTGGTTGATCAATTCCTAAAAGTTCAGCAGCTTGAACTTGTGTTAATTTACGGAAAGTGATTGCTTCACTGATTTTGCGTGCTAGTTCAGCTTTCACTAATCTTTCTTCAGAATTAGGTAAACCTAAGTCAGCAAATACATTTCCACTGCTAGTATAAACGCTATTTTCTTTATTCACTTATTTACTCCTTTTGTTTAGCAGCTTGTTCCGAATAGTCTTCCTGAGCGGCTTTTAACCTCTTTTTTACTAAATCTATATCTTGTTGTGATGTAGCAATACCATGTTTTGATTTCTTTTGAAACGCGTGTAATAAGTAGACAAACCCCGCAAATTTTACAGTGTACACTGCTCGGTATGTATCTCCATCTAAAATCATCTACAACCTCTAAAACCCCGCCTCCTCTAAAACCGCGCAGGGGTTTCGCATCGGGATGCTTACCCCCATGTTGTGCTACATCAAGGGCGTAACCCATTACGTCTTGTACGTCTTCAGGGAAATCCTTTAAGTCATCTAAAGCGCTTCCAATCCATTTGAAAGCTTTTTGGTGCGTTTCGCTTATGTAATAGTTAGTATGCTAGATTTAGCATACTATGTCAATAAGTAAATCAGTTGTATCAAAACTAGTACACCACTACCAGCTATTTCTGAATTTAGTTACGGATTGGAAGTGACTGACGAGCAGGTGTTGGGAGCGGCTGCGGCGTTGGCGATGCTGTCGCCGATGAGCAAAGATGTCAGGGAATATAACATTTACAGCCAGAGGCTGTAAACAAGGATTTTCTCTCGTATTTTGGCTGAAGTACGCATTACATCTGTGCGCTCTTACAGCTAATTGTATTTTGAGAAAAAGCTTTGCATCTAACAGCTAAAAAGTCACCACACTGCGAATTGATTCACCTTTGTGCATTAATTCAAAAGCATCATTAATTTGCTCAATAGGCATCACATGGGTAATTAAATCATCAATATTTATCTTACCTTCCATATACCAATCAACAATTTTTGGCACATCTGTACGTCCTTTAGCGCCACCAAATGCCGAACCTTTCCAAACGCGCCCAGTTACTAGTTGAAAAGGACGAGTACTGATTTCCTGTCCAGCACCAGCAACACCAATAATCACGCTAACACCCCAACCTTTATGGCAGCATTCTAATGCTTGACGCATCAATTTAACATTACCAATACATTCAAAGCTGTAATCAGCACCGCCTTTTGTTAAATCAACCAGATAGGGAACTAAATCACCCTCTACTTCTTGGGGATTAACAAAGTGCGTCATGCCAAACTTTTGTGCCAAGGCGCGTTTGTTGGGATTAATATCTACCCCAACAATCATATTCGCCCCTACCATCCGCGCTCCTTGGATGACATTTAAGCCAATACCACCCAAACCAAAAACCACAACATTTGCTCCAGGTTCCACCTTGGCAGTATTGATAACTGCACCAATACCAGTAGTCACACCGCAGCCAATGTAACAAACCTTATCAAAGGGGGCATCTTCCCGAATTTTTGCTAAGGCGATTTCTGGCAGCACCGTATAGTTAGCAAAAGTGGATGTACCCATATAATGATGAATCATCTGCCTATCGATACTAAAGCGACTGGTGCCATCGGGCATAACACCGCGTCCTTGAGTTAGGCGAATGGCTTGACAGAGATTAGTTTTGAAACTCAAACAATATTCGCACTGGCGACATTCGGGAGTGTAGAGGGGAATCACATGATCCCCTGGTTTGAGACTGGTGACACCAGCGCCTACTTCCACTACCACACCAGCACCTTCATGTCCCAAAATCGCTGGAAACAAACCTTCGGGATCGTCACCAGATAGGGTAAAGGCGTCGGTATGACAAACTCCGCTGGCTTTCACCTCAACTAACACTTCGCCAGCTTGCGGCCCCGATAGTTGAACGGTTTCAATCGTCAACGGCTTACCTGCACTGTAAGCTACTGCTGCTTTAACTTCCAATGTCAGCGCTCCTATATAGTTTTGTCATTTGTCATTGGGCATTGGGCATTGGGCATTGGGATTAGGGGAGAGGTGACAGGTGATAGGGAATAATCTGTACCCTGTAACCTGTACCCTATTTCCTATTCTTTTATTTACTCCCCGGTTCCCTCATAGGCATTGAACACATGATAAACTTTTGTATTACTTCATCGTATTTACTAAGCACGATCGCCACTATAACGATAAATATTACTTTGTTAAAATATCATTCTCTAGCTAGATTAGTTAAAGGCGGCAACAGCTGTTTTGACAACAATGTAAACTGGATGTCAGCAGCAACCCCCAAATAATTTGTCCACCCCTAAATTAATATATTTTGTCACAGCTTATGAACCCTGCCCTAACTCAAATTGGCGCTCAAATGTCCAACCTGACTGGCGTCAGAGCAATCATGAAGGATATTATCGAGACATTACGAGCGGGTGCAGGGCAGCATTTTATTAATTTGAGTGCTGGTAATCCGTTGATTTTGCCAGAGGTAGAGCAATTATGGCGGGATTGTACTGCACAGCTTTTGGCTAGTCCAGAATATGGCGAGGTAGTTTGCCGTTATGGCTCAAGTCAAGGCTATGCACCATTTGTTGAAGCGATCGCTAATGATTTTAACAAACGCTACGGGTTAAACTTAAGCGATCGCAATATCCTGATCACCCCCGGTAGTCAAACCCTCTACTTCTACGCTGCCAATACCTTCGGTGGCTACACCCCCAGCGGTGAGTTAAAACAAATCGTTTTACCCCTCAGCCCTGACTACACAGGTTACGGCGGTATCTGCTTAGTTCCAAAAGCCTTAATCGCCCACAAACCGACTCTTGATATTGATGCAACTGCCCACCGATTTAAATATCGCCCCGACTTCAGCCAACTGTCGATTACAGAAAACACAGGTTGTGTCCTCTTCTCTCGCCCCTGTAATCCCACTGGCAATGTCCTCACGGATGATGAGGTGAAAAAGATTGTTGCCCTTGCTGCACCTTATAATCTACCCGTGTTAATTGACTCAGCTTATGCGCCTCCCTTCCCAGCATTGAACTTTACTGAAATGACACCAGTGTTTGGTGATAATATTCTTCACTGTATGAGTTTATCGAAAGCCGGATTACCAGGAGAAAGGATTGGTATTGCCATTGGGGATGAAAAGTGGATTGAGGCGCTAGAGTGTTTCCAGGCAAATATGAGTCTCCATTCTTCACGTTACGGCCAAGCGATCGCAGCTTTTGCAATCAATTCTGGTGCTTTAGTGGAAATTTCTCACACTGTTATCCGTCCCTTTTACCAAAATAAATTTACCGTTTTAGAAACCAGCCTAGAACAAGCGATGCCCAAGGATTTACCTTGGTTCCTCCATCGCGGTGAAGGAGCAATTTTTGCTTGGTTGTGGTTACAGGATTTACCCATAAGTGATTGGGAATTTTATCAGCAAGTTAAGCAAGTAGGTGTGATTATTGTCCCAGGAAGTAGCTTCTTCCCCGGTTTAGAGGAAGAGTGGGCGCACAAGCACCAATGCTTCCGTATCAGCCTCACCGGCAGTGATGAGGAGATCGCCACTGCCATGCAACGTTTAGCAAAAGTGGCTGAAGAAACTTATAAGCGTGCGGCTGTGAATGCCTGATCGGGGGAAGTTAGGAGTTAGGAGTTTGGAATTATAAGAATTTTTTCCCCAATGACAAATGACAAATGACAAATTAGAAGATAATTGGCTAGAAATTGGTAAGATTGTTGCTCCTCAAGGATTATCTGGAGAATTAAGGGTTTATCCTGTATCAGATTTTCCTGAAAGATTTGAAGTGCCGGGAAAACGTTGGTTGTTGTGTTCAGGTGATACAGAACCACAACCAATCGAATTATTGACAGGACGTTATATCAGTAATAAAAATTTATATGTAATCAAATTAGCTGGTGTGGAAAATTGCGATCAGGCGGAGGCGTTGCGCAGTTGTAAGTTAATGGTGCCAGCAAGCGATCGCCCCCAATTAGGCGAAGATGAATATCATGTCCTCGATTTAATTGGTTTGGAAGTCTTCATGCAAGTATCTGGCGAACTCGTGGGTACGGTGGTAGACATCATCCCTGCTGGTAATGATTTGTTAGAAGTAAAATTACACCCATCTTTTACCACAGACAAAGGACAAATCACAAATGACAAAAAGCAAAAGACTGTTTTGATTCCATTTGTGGAAGCGATCGCACCAGTGGTAGACTTGCCATCTGGTCGCATTGAAATTACACCACCACCTGGCTTATTGGAAATTAATAATTAGGTTATTCCTCAATCTGCCTCTAGCTAGTTTCCTTGTACTCGATACTTCAACAGGAAGCAAAGCTTAAGACATGAGAAAATTAGAGTACACACTCTATCTATTAATCTAGGAAATATCAGTAGATCACAAAGTTTTTCTAGAAAAATGAACACTCCAAAATTATGTAGTTTTCGATACTTTTTTCCATCTGTTAATCATAAGTTTTATTTATCAAATGAGCGGCTTTATGGTACTTATGTTCGCCCTATTCCCAGTATGCGATCTCCCTTAAAAGAAAAATTTGTGATCTACTGATGGTATACGCAAACGTAAAAGAACAGGTGAGATGTTGCAAAAATATGAATGTATTATTGGGCATTATTTTCAAATTCCCATAACCAATGACTAATATTTATCCGAAATCACACCTTGTACAATTGTAGCTTTGTTGTGTAAATACTATTTCCATACAACCTCATATCTGTACTATCTATGCACATTAGTATCGCAGATGACATTAAAAAACGGTTTCACAGAGTTTCAACTTATAACCAAATGAGCTCTATGCTAATACGTTTTGGCATTAATACAGTGGATGCTGGCGACAGGAAATATACTTATTCATTTTACTATGGGTGTGTTCCCAGACATGAAATCATAAGTCAAATAAGCTAAATGACATACTCAAATTTATAATGGAGTTGTGTTGCTAATTTGGCTGGGACGGCTATTTTACCAATTGTACTCATACTTAATTTTAACAGGAGAAAAATATGACTACTAAATTTCAAAGACAAGATCCAGAAATGTTATGGAAACAATATATTCTTTGGATCGACCTTTACAAATATTATCTTGATTCAGCTTTTAAGGCAAACGTCTTCTTTTACGCAATTACTGGCGGCATTCTTACATTTTATTTTTCAAATCCACAAAAACAATATATAAAGTATGCTTTATTACTTCCAACTCTCATGAGTGGCTCTTTTTTATATATTGCTATATATGGAATCCGTGCTTTTAAAATAACAAAAAATGAAGTTAAGTTACTAGCAAACGAGCTTGAGCTAAAAGAGTTTCCTGACTTGAATGTGTTGACATTAGTGCTATATGTTTTTGCTGCTACCTTTTTTATTGTAGGAATATCAATGATTGTTTTAATACTAGATTTGATAAAAATATAAATTTCATGGTTATTTAATACATACTGCGTCGGTTTGTAAAAATCCTAGTTAATATTGATTATTTAATAATTTTTAAAAATCAGAGGTTTTTTATGGCGAGACATCTCAATCCTGGAGATTTGGTTGCTACATGTTTCTTTAATAGTTTGGGAATAAAAGAATTATACCATTATGGGATAATAGCACATAATACAAGCCTTGTATATCATTTTGATGTAAAAAAATCCTTAAACTCTAATGACCCTAAAAACAAATTTCATGCAACAAGTTGGAGTATTTTTTTAGAAGGTGCTATAGATATTGAAAATCGTCAAATACCTAGCTCATACACTCCAGAACAGGTAGAAATTGCAAAAAAAGCATATATTGTAAACATAAAATTTGATGTTTCTCCAGAAATTGTTCTAGAACGTGCCAAGATACTTGAAAATTTAACTCCTAAGTATTTCATAAATAAAAGTAACTGTGAACATACTGCGGTATGGTGTAGAACAGGAGAGTGGCGCTCATTTCAAACTAAATTTGGAAGCAACTTAGTTGATTTTCTATTAGAAAGAAAAAAGCTTGTTCTTATTCCCCTAACAAAACAGCGTCATTTGCTGCAAGGGCTAACAAATATAATCGAAGAAAGCCTTAGAATAATTAACCAAGGTCTATCGCAAAATTTTAGGAATTATCGGCAAAGAAATCCAAACAATGTTATTAATAGAATGTCAATTTTATTTACAGAAACTGATTCAAACCCTCCCAATAATTGGGAGAAAATACAACTTCAAGAAACTTATTTTAGTCATTTTACTTTTCATAGAAATTATAGTGATTATGAGTTAAGTGTTAATAATCTTCCAGAGAATCTTTTTTTAGGTTATCAAAATTATAAAAAAATAACAATCAAAAACATAGAAAAAAGAAAAATGATCGAAAACATAGAAATAAGAAAAACAATTCTAGTAAAAGGAGCAATTATTGTAGGAGTTATATTTATAAGCTTATTATCTATTATTTTTATTTTACAGCAATGTGGTGTAATTAAATCTGGTAATCAGCCATCTTCTGAGGCTCCAACCACAAAACCTTCCTCGCCTAGTAAAATTAAATCTAATGATTCCTTGTATACAGTAGAAGACAAAAAAGACAGAAAAGAAACATTAAGCGATATATCTTTACGTTGTTATGGTGATGCTAGTCAGTGGCATAAAATTCAGAAAGCAAATCAGGATAAAATTCCGAAAGGTAAGGAGAATTATATCAAACCAGGATGGGAACTTAAAATTCCTGGTGGTTGTCAAGGAGACTTAGGAGAAAAAAAATAGGCGTTGTAGAATCAAAATATGAATCATGCGATTGCTTTAAGCTTGCGGGTGCTGTGCGCCGTCAAAATGTAACGAAAAATGTGATGAAAGAACAAAGAGAAATTTAGTAATCTCATATTTAATAGTTATTTATGCTAGAACAGGAATTTCAAGAAATTATAACATCAGTTCATAAAACATTTGAGCATTATCGACACTGGTTCATCTTTTTTGCAGGAGTAAATTTAGTTGGATATGGTTGGTTTGCTCAACAGTTAGCAGAAAACAAAAATGTAGCAAAATGGGTAATTTTAATTATTTGCTTATATTTTGTGTTTCACCAAATACTTGCATTTATTGTATCTAGAAAGCTAGTTAATTATTTAGAATCTCGTAAGAATCGTCTAACCTTGTTGTTGAAAGAATTGGATAGTAATACTCAATATAATATTAACGCGCAGGTAGCTTGTCCAATTGATTTATATGTATCTGTGCTGAAACTAACAATGAAAACATTTCCTAGTATGGTTTTTCTGTGGGTAGCTTTCACAATATTAGCATTTAATAAATAATTGAAAGCGGGTCTTCAGACTTTATGGTGATAAAATTATTTGATGAGTACCAAATTTAACTAACTTTATAAAGTTAGAAATATCATCAAAAATGTCAGGCTACTTTTTTTATTCAACTAACGAGCAACAATCTTTTTTGAAGACCCTAAGCAATAGCGAATGCTCTCTATCTTCCACAGCCAAGGAATTTATTCACAAAGACTAGAAAAATTCATCATGGGTAGATGGCCATCATCAGGAAAACAAGTACAATCACTTACTGATGAATCCATCAAAAACCTTTTGGAATGGAGTGTCAATAATGACATTAGCAACGACTCCACAGACAAAGCCTTTAACCGATGAAGAATTACATAAGATAAACGCTTACTGGCGTGCAGCTAACTATCTTTCTGTTGGGCAAATCTATCTACTGGATAATCCGCTACTAAAAGAACCCCTAAAGCTGGAACACGTTAAACCCAGACTTTTGGGGCACTGGGGAACAACGCCAGGGCTGAACTTTATCTATGTTCACCTGAATCGGGTGATTAAAAAATATGACCTCAACACAATCTACATTGCTGGCCCCGGTCATGGAGGCCCTGGACTGGTAGCCAACACCTACCTAGAAGGGACTTACACCGAGTATTATCACAACATCTCCCAGGATGCTGAGGGAATTCAGAAACTCTTTAAACAGTTCTCTTTCCCCGGTGGTATTCCCAGCCACGTTGCACCGGAAACTCCTGGTTCAATCCACGAAGGCGGGGAATTAGGTTACTCCCTCGTCCACGCTTTCGGTGCTGCCTTTGATAACCCTGACTTAATTGTTGCTGCTGTTGTTGGTGATGGCGAAGCTGAAACAGGTGCTTTAGCGACTAGCTGGCATTCCAACAAATTTCTGAACCCCGTGCATGATGGGGCTGTACTGCCGATTCTGCATTTGAATGGATATAAAATTGCTAATCCAACAGTACTGGCACGGATCAGCCAGGAGGAATTAGAAAGCTTATTTGTAGGCTACGGCTACAAGCCATACTTTGTTGAAGGTGACGATCCCGCAGATGTCCATCAGCAGATGGCGGCGACTCTAGATATAGCGATCGCCGAAATTCAAAGTATCCAAAGAGAAGCCCGCGTACATGGTTTCACCGAACGTCCTCAGTGGCCAATGATTGTCATGAAAACCCCCAAAGGTTGGACAGGGCCCAAGGAAGTGGATGGCAAAAAAACTGAAGGTTCTTGGCGATCGCACCAAGTTCCCTTTGGTAATATAGCCAAACAGCCAGAACATCTGAAACTCCTAGAAGATTGGATGAAGAGTTACAAACCAGAAGAACTCTTCGACAGCAACGGTAAACTCATTCCCGAACTAGCAGAACTGGCTCCTAAAGGGCATCGGCGCATGGGTGACAATCCCCACGCTAACGGCGGTATTTTGCTGTGCGACCTGAAAATGCCTGACTTTCAAAAGTATGCCGTAGATGTTCTCAAACCAGGGCAAGCGATCGCTGAAGCTACCCAAGTTGCCGGAAATTTCCTCCGGGATATCATGCAACTTAACCAAGATAAGCGCAACTTCCGCATCCTCGGCCCAGACGAAACGGTATCGAATCGCTTAAGTTCTGTGTTAGAAGTCACAGACCGGGATTGGGTAGCCCAGATCCTCCCGGAAGATGACCACCTTTCCCCCGACGGTCGGGTGATGGAAATTCTCAGCGAAACTTGTTGTCAAGGATGGTTAGAAGGCTACCTCCTCACAGGACGCCACGGCTTTTTCTCTTGCTACGAGGCGTTCATCCACATCATTGACTCGATGTTCAATCAGCACGCCAAATGGCTGAAAACGACCAGACATATTCCCTGGCGTAGACCAATCGCTTCCCTGAATTACCTACTCACCTCCCACGTTTGGCGGCAAGACCATAACGGCTTCTCCCACCAAGACCCCGGTTTTATTGACCATGTAGTTAATAAAAAAGCAGAGATCGTTCGCGTGTATTTGCCGCCCGATGCCAACACTTTGCTATCAGTAACCGATCACTGTCTCAGAAGCCGCAACTATGTCAACGTCATCGTTGCTGGAAAGCAACCAGCATTGCAATACCTAGACATGGATGCTGCTATCAAGCACTGCACCAGAGGCATCGGTATTTGGGAATGGGCAAGCAACGACCAAGACGGCGATCCAGATGTAGTAATGGCTTGTGCTGGGGATATTCCCACCTTAGAAACCTTGGCGGCTGTGGACATTCTGCGCCAGAACTTCCCTGATTTAAAGGTGCGGGTGGTGAACGTAGTCGATTTAATGACACTACAGCCAAAAAGCGAACATCCCCACGGTTTGAGCGCAAAAGACTTTGACACGATTTTCACCACCGATAAACACATTATCTTTGCCTTTCATGGCTATCCCTGGTTGATTCATCGCTTAACCTATCGTCACACTAACCACGATCAGATGCATGTGCGCGGCTACAAGGAAGAGGGAACTACCACCACCCCCTTTGATATGGTTGTTCTTAACGAACTCGATCGCTTCCATTTAGTGATGGACGTAATTGAGCGCGTACCAAAATTGGGATATAGGGCAGCTTATGTCAAGCAGCATCTGCAAGATAAGCTGATCGAACATAAGCAATACATTGATAAGTACGGCGACGATATGCCGGAAATTCGCGATTGGAAGTGGCCTTATTAAAAGGGGATAAGAGAGACAAGGTAAAATTTCCTTCCTTACTGTAGCTCACACGAGATAGATATAGATCACCTGCAAACAGTGGAGCGGTCTACATCGAAATTAACATGAGTTCAACGGGTTGAAAAAGGTACAAAAAGCGGGAGGGAGATGCTGACGTTGGCAGCTTTTCTCTCCTTAATCATAATGATTATTATTACTGCTTATATATCTTATTTTTTGGAAGTACCTTAAATAAATATTAATTATTTACATATTAAGTAATAATACTGATGTAAAAAGCAAGTTACTAGATTTATAGTGTTTCACTGAAAGTTAAAACACTGATAAGACTGTTGAAACAGTATTGACTACCCCAAGTTAATATCTAAGTTCTCTAATCAGACATCTTATAAGTAGCAAAAGCTTTTTATACATTATCAGCTATAAACTAGACGCTGCTTAGTTGCTAGTTTATTGTACTCGCTTGCTTATGCGTTCTATGAAGGATAGTCAACGTGTATACAAAAGCTAGAGTTAAGCTACAGACTTGTTTGCTTAACGGGCTAAACAACCATACTTCACAGGCACGGCAAGGAGTTTTGAGGGCTGCATAAGTCAGTTGCTACTTTCTTAATTGTGGAAATTATCACACAAAGATTATAGAAAAGTGGCATTGAAATATATAAAAATAAAACAGCTTCTAACTCGAAGAATTAATTCAGAACCAGTCGTTTGAAATTTTCTCAAAATAACTCAATTTATGGACAAACTTAAAGATAGAACGAATAGCAAAATATTCAGTATAGAGTTAGGTTTTATCGCCCTCTGCTTCTTCATCGGGTTAGCTGGATTTGCTTACGTTTTGACAATTTTGCCAGGAATTGCGGAGTCTACAACAGATCAGTCTCGAACCTGCATTACTGGAGGCTGGAAACTCGGATTAATTATTACCCACGTTTTAACTTTTGGCCTCATCCCTTTAGCGATGAGAATTTTTTACCAAAGTTTAAATAATATAGGATTTCCACTGAGAACAATTTTTGCCTCTCAGTTAGGTTTAGCTTTTATTATGGTAGCGATCGCCTCAGAAATTGGCTGGCACGTTACGCAATGTTGGTATTATCAAAACGATTTTACAATACTGAACTTCATGTTCTACTTTTTCTTGATTTCAGCATTTACTTTGTGGTCGGATGGATTAATTGAGAAGACTACCGTAATCACCAAATTAATCAACATAGTGTTTGCAATTAGTTTGTTAATTGTTTCAATTTTGTACCCTTTAGGTTATGAAGCAAGCAACGATAACTTTAAAGTTCCTATCTATATTGCACTTACACTAGTTTTTAGCGTATTAACTTATCGTGGCTATAAGGTTCTCCAAGATTGGAAAATTATTCTTGTGCCCATTTTTTCAGTAGGAGTGAACTTAAGCTTTGTCTTTCTTCTAGATAAGTTTGGTGGCAATCCTTATACCGATCCGCAAGTACTTTACAATGCTTTATTTCATATCCTCCACGACTTATTAGGAACAGAAGCAGGAGTAGCTATATTTACTTGGTTAATTTATATGAAAGGTATTGCTCCAGAAAATATAAAACAAAAATTAGCCAACCAAAAATAAGATAAGTTCAAAACTGTACGTTTATTATAAACAGTACATAATGCATAGCTTGCTTCGCTTGGAGATACGTTAATACACCTGAAGAATATTGGATAATTTATTTTCTACTATTCTTAAGCCTGTGTAAAATCTGAAAAACCTCTAAATAAATCAGTATTTACTGATAGCTGGAGATTTATTAATTTAATGGTAGATAATATATATGGAAAATAATACAAGTTTTAATTTACCTGAAATTTGCACTCACGAGCAAAAAGATGGCTATAAAATATATCAGTGTGGCAGCCATATAAAAGCCAATTTTATTAGAGTTTTTGTACCTGATAATCCTTATCTGGACAGCCAAGGCAAACTTAAGTTCATTGCTTATTTGCACGGTTTTGGCTTATGTATGCCGCAATTCTATGAAGCTCACTTAGAAGAATTGGCTAAAAAAGGCTATTACATCTTCTTTCCAGATTTTCAAAAAAGTGAATATCCCAACTCTATAATCGGTGAAAAAATACAGAAAGCCAACATAAAAAAACCTCATTTATCGCTTTGGGTTTATAGGGCTTTAAAAATTGCAACTAATAGAAGTTCAAAATTCAATAAGTTTCAACCTGAAGACTTGTTCAGCACCGAACAAGAAAAAACATCACCAGAGGTTCCTACTATTCAAGCAAATCTAGACGAACCGAAGCGATTTGACTATCTTCGCACTTCCTTGGCTGTAGCAACAATTATCCTAATCGTGAAATTGATTTATACTTGGTTCAATCACACATATGGCAAGAATCTGATCCACCTAATTTCTACTGTTGGTTTCAGTCTTGCACATAAACCTTCAGAGTGGATAAAAAACGCGATCGCTTTAACCGAGCAATCTTGGCAACATCTTTGCAAAGTTAACCCCCAATTCGCTGGGCAAGAGTTTGATTTCTACGTATTTGGTCATTCTCTAGGAGGATTGTTAGCCTTGAGTTGGCCTGTTTATATCTGCGGTGAAACTCAACAAAAGTTTTTTCCCCAACAAATTATTACTGCTGACCCAGCACCAAGTACGGAGATGGGAATTCCTCGGATAGCCATCTTTATTTTAAAACTGTTTCGTTCTCCGTTTGCAATTGCGCCAATCAATATCAGTGACATCGGTAGTCAGTTAAATATCCCCATTGGGATTATGCACGGAGTAGATGACGATATTGTTAAGCCCCAGTCTTGGGTTAACACATCATTCTGGCAACCAAAATCTAACTTTGACTATATCGCTAGTCAGGAAAAGGGAATTTACTTTTCGCTCTCCAACAAACAGCATCAGCCTCCTTTGGTTGCCTTTCATAACCAAGCAGTAACAGACACGAGTTATTACGATGATGCTTTATTTAAACATTTTGGTGGTGTAAAGAATGGGCCAAATGATTATAATTACCAATACGTTTGGCTTGGTCTAAGCCTAGTTGTCGAAGAGGGAGTAAGTGCTGGTAGCTTATACTTCCCTCAACGAACGGTAAAAGTCAGAGATTATTTGCCGGAAAAACAATCGAATCTCAAATCGATTGTTACTACCATCTTAGCTGTACTGGCTGTATCGGCTTTAGGCTACTGGTTATTCTCGCACTTTGGAACTGTTTTTAACCAGTAATTAGCTTATGACCAGAAACAAAAAGGTACAAGCCCCGAAATTTATTTATGAGGTTCTTACTTTTAACTTTTGACTTTTGACTTTTGACTTCCCCACAGGAGCTGACAGTATATCCCTGTAAAAGTATTTGCATAATTTTCTAAGTTTGCACTGAAAAATACTTCAAGCTACTTAATGCATCAAATACTACTTACTTTCATGGTTAGCGCTAGGATAGCTATGTATTTTATGAAAGTATAAATATGGCTCAAACTTTTTACGTAAATCCAGTATCAGGCAGCAATACCAACCCAGGTACTCAACAAGCCCCCTTCAAAACTATTACGCAAGCCCTCAAGGTAGCTACTGTTAATACCAAGATTCAACTGGCAAATGGTAATTACAATGCTGCTAGCGGTGAAGTCTTTCCGTTAACGATTCCATCTGGCGTAACAGTTGTGGGTAATGAAACCAATAAAGGCAATGGCATTTTGATTGAAGGAAGTGGTAGCTATCTGAGCCGTACTTTTGCTGGTCAGAATGTCACTTTTGTGCTGCTGGATAAAGCTGAACTCCGAGGAGTGACTGTAACAAATTTGGCTAGTCGTGGTAGTGGTGTCTGGATTGAATCAACTGCCCCTACTGTTGCTAATAGTACCTTCATCAACAATAAGCGGGAGGGAGTATTTGCTACAGGCGATGCTAATCCAGTTGTTTTAGGTAATGTGTTCAGTGAGAATGCAGCTAATGGAATTGCGATCGCTAAAAATTCTAAAGGTCAAATTGAAAATAATACCTACTTCAAAACAGGTTTTGGCATTGCCATTAGTGATACTGCATCACCCATCCTTCGAGATAACAGAATTTATGAAAACCGTTCTGGGATTGTCATCTCTGGTAGTGCCCGTCCCGTATTACGTAATAATGTTAGTGAAAATAATACTGATGATGGGATTACAGTGATTGGAACTGCTCTACCGGATATCGGCAGTATCAATAATCCAGGGGGCAATACTCTACGCAATAACGGTAAATTTGATTTGCAAAATGTCAGTTCCAACAAGCTGATTTCTCTAGGAAATAAAATAGATGCGTCTAAAGTTACCGGAAACATAGAGTTTGCAGATAGTTCGGTTCCAACCCCAACACCAACCCCAACTCCAACCCCAACGCCAACTCCAACCCAAACCCCAACCCCAACGCCAACACCAATTCCAACGCCAACTCCAACTCCAACACCAACTCCAACACCAATTCCAACGCCAACTCCAACTCCAACACCAACTCCAATTCCAACGCCAACTCCAACTCCAACACCAACTCCAATTCCAACGCCAACGCCAACTATTGAATTAACCGATATTGCGAATCATTGGGCAGGTGGGTTTATTCGGGAATTAGTAAAATTGGGGATAGTTAATGGTTTTCCCGATCGCACTTTTAAACCCGATGCGACGATGACACGGGCACAATACGCGGCAATACTGGTAAAAGCTTTCAACCCACCACCAAGCCGGGCAGCGATCAAATTCAAAGATGTACCAGCAGACTTCTGGGCATCCAAGGTAATTCAGCAGGCATATCAAGGTTTATTTCTCTCTGGTTTTCCCGACAATACCTTTAGTCCCAACAAAAATATCCAGCGCGTGCAAGTAATTGTCTCTTTGGTGAATGGACTGGGGTTATCTAGCGATGGTACGGCAACTATCAAAGTTTTCGATGACCAAGCCAAGATTCCTGAATATGCCAAAGATGAGGTGGTAAAAGCTATAGACAAGGAAATTATCGTCAATTACCCAAACCTGAAACAACTCAATCCTACCCGTGATGCTACACGCGGTGAGGTAGCGGCAATAGTGTATCAAGCTTTGGTAGATGCTGGTCGTGTAGCAGCGATCAATTCGTCTTATATAGTAACTGCTTGAGGGAGGCAGGGCGCAGGTGGTCACTGAGCGTAGTCGAAGTGAGGCAGGAGAGAGGAGGAGCAAATTATTTATATGACAATACAGTTGAGTTAAGCATTTCTTCCTTCTCTTCCTTTGCGTTTGAAGAGTTTTTTGTTCACCCAAACCCCACTGCTGCACTAAGACTTGCGGGGGCTTTTGCTACCAAGAAGCCACGGGTGTTAGTAAAAAGTTAAAAGCGAACGCTGGGAAAATGAGCGTTCGCTTGACTGTACCTGCCGTTATGATGGTTAGTTGCTTGTTATTAGCATACTATAAACTGGTGTTTTTACTTGCCCGACTTTCTTGAAAACCTAAATTAAATCAGGCTTTCTTAATTTTGAATTGGTATTATTACCATAGAATTGATAGTTGAAGCCTTTGTAAAGTCTTCAACTATCAAAAGATAGAAGCTCTAGTAGCAGATTTTACTTGTAGAAAAACAAAAGTCTGTATTCAAAGTAAGCTTGTAGCATACAAAACGCTTGTAAGATTTTTATGACTTCCCGGATTCGCTTTTTAATGTGCCCTCCTGACCACTACGACGTGGACTATGTGATTAATCCTTGGATGGAAGGGAATATTCACAAATCATCGCGCGATCGCGCCGTGGAACAGTGGCAGGGACTACATCAAATCCTCAAAGAACACGCGATTGTAGATTTAGTACCACCTGAAAAAGGCTGGCCTGATTTGGTTTTTACTGCCAACGCTGGCTTAGTTCTGGGCGATAATGTCGTCCTCAGTCGCTTTTTGCACAAAGAACGTCAGGGAGAGGAACCTTACTTCAAGCAATGGTTTGAGGGAAATGGTTATACAGTCAATGAACTTCCCAAAGATTTGCCCTTTGAGGGAGCAGGAGACGCACTGCTGGATCGGGAAGGACGCTGGTTATGGGCGGGATACGGTTTCCGCTCGGAATTAGATTCTCACCCTTATCTAGCTAAATGGCTGGATATTGAGGTGCTATCTCTACGATTAATAGACGAACGTTTCTATCACCTAGATACCTGTTTTTGTCCCTTAGCAAATGGCTATTTGCTATACTATCCCGGCGCTTTTGATTCTTACTCCAATCGCTTAATTGAAATGCGAGTCGCATCAGAAAAGCGAATCGCAATTGAAGAGGCTGATGCAGTCAACTTCGCTTGTAATGCGGTGAATGTGGATAGCATCGTCATTATGAACAAGACGAGTGATGCTTTGAAAACCCGTCTTGCGGATGCAGGTTTCCAAGTGCTGGAAACGCCACTTACCGAATTTCTCAAAGCTGGTGGTGCAGCTAAATGCTTAACTTTGCGGGTGACAGAACCAGTTAGAGATGAAATTCATGCCAATGTCTCGGTAGAAAGCCGCGTCATTCGCATGGAAGGACATTTGCTAGATGCTGGCTTAATTAACCGTGCTTTGGATTTGATTATAGATGCTGGGGGAAGTTTCAAAGTCCTGAATTTCAATTTGGGAGAACAACGGCAAAGTACTTCAGCCGCCGAGGTGAGAGTATCAGCACCATCCCATGAGGTGATGGAAGAAATCATCTCCCGGTTGATTGAATTGGGTGCAGTAGATTTACCCCATGATGAGCGAGATGCCAAACTAGAGCCAGTAATTCAAGATGGTGTTGCGCCCGATGATTTCTACGTCAGTACAATTTATCCCACCGAAGTGCGAATTAATGGTCAGTGGGTGAAGGTAGAAAATCAGCGGATGGATGGGGCGATCGCCATTACTCAAACTCCCACAGGTTTAGTTGCTCGGTGTAAAATACTCCGCGATTTAAAAGTTGGCGAACAGGTAATTGTAGACGTTTTAGGTATCCGCACCATCCGGAAAACTGAATCGCGGGAACTCCGCAGCACTCAAGAATTCAGCTTTATGTCGGCAGGAGTTTCCAGCGAACGGCGCGTGGAATTGGTGGTTGAACAAGTGGCTTGGGAATTACGTAAAATCCGCGATGCTGGTGGTAAAGTAGTTGTCACGGCTGGGCCTGTGGTAATTCACACTGGTGGCGGCGAACACTTGGCGCAACTGATTCGGGAAGGATATGTACAGGCATTGCTGGCTGGTAATGCGATCGCAGTTCACGACATTGAGCAAAATATCATGGGCACTTCCTTGGGTGTGGACATGAAGCGGGGTGTCGCCGTGCATGGAGGACACCGCCATCACCTGAAGGTAATTAATAGTATCCGCCGTTTTGGCAGCATTCCGAAAGCTGTGGAGGCGGGAGCAATTAAAAGTGGCGTGATGTATGAATGTGTCCACAATAATATACCTTTTGTGCTTGCGGGATCGATTCGGGATGACGGACCTTTACCTGATACCCAAATGGATTTGATTCAAGCACAGGAGCAATATGCCAAACTCCTAGAAGGTGCAGAGATGATTTTGATGCTGTCATCGATGCTGCATTCCATTGGGGTGGGAAATATGACCCCGGCTGGTGTGAAAATGGTATGTGTAGATATTAATCCAGCTGTGGTGACTAAGTTAAGCGATCGCGGTTCTGTAGAATCAGTGGGTGTGGTGACAGATGTAGGTTTGTTCCTCAGTCTGTTGATTCAGCAGTTGGATAAGTTGACAAGTCCTTATGTAAATAAGCTAGGTTAAGAAAACGTAGACGCAAAGGCGCAGACAAAGGGAAATGACAAGAGTAGCTTTCAGTGAAGAGTTGCAGATTAATTGGGTCAGTTTTATAGCTGATTTCTTGTTGGTAGGGATGGTTTTTGGCCCGCCTATCGCTCCCTTTTTGGCTGCGTCTGGAGTGTCTTTGCTTCCTGGAATTGCGGACATCATTTATTTCATGGGTAATCATGTCTGTCCGCAACCAGATATGGGGTTAGATTTAGCACCACCGTTTATTATGGCTGTGTGTATGCGTTGCTACGGCACTGTCACGGGTTTGCTAATTACTCGTCTGCTGTATGGCGTAACTGGTGGTAAAGGATTTTACTGGTTAAGTCAGTATGGCGGGAGTGGTGTGGCGATTGCAAGTGTGCTGATGATGGCTTATCCTTTGGAATTGGCAGCACAGATTTTTGGTTTGTGGAGTTTTAATAATTATGTAGTCACGCCTTTTGGGTTGATTACGGGTTTGGCGTGGGGATTGTTTACTATGCCCATATTCCACGGGTGGCGGGGTGCAGTTTAAAAACCACATTTCTCGTAATGACACAGCGTTGCTCATTGGTGTCAACTTAAAGCCACGGCGAATGGAATTCGCGGCTACACAAACAAAGCCCACCTGCGTGGGCTAAGAGAAAATAAAGCTTTTTGTAACCCACGGAAGTGGGTAAAGCCTCGTGTAGTTGCGGTTTCTAACCGCCTTTTTAACTTTTGCGTAGGCGTAGCCCGTCGTAGACATCGCTTAGTCAACAGTTGCTCATGATGCGACTAACTTTTTGCGGCTGGGACGCTTGTACTCTGATTTTTTCTTTAGTCCAACCGCTTGGGCTTGATCGCTATCTAATCCATATTGCCCACGCACAACTTCTTTCATCCCTAATACCGCATTGTGAAATTCCCATTCTGCCAATCGCGCAGCATCAGCAGCAGCACGGTATAAAGCTAGTTTCTCGGTTTCGGCTTGTTGCTGTGTCAACATAGCTTGATAAGCTTGCTGTAAATTTGCAGCAGAGGCATCAGCACGGTTTGTGTCGTATGTACTGATGGTTTGCAAACCGTGCCATGAAGTCACATCTTCACTAATTAATTGAGGGCGCAAACGGCGTGTTGTATCTTGGGTAGACATATCAATATACTCTTGTCAGGTACATATTTAATGTGCCCATTACAACTCTAAAACTAACAGTAAGGTGAGATTTTTAGATCAAACAAAGTTAAGCAAAGGGTAAGCTCATTTTTGCATGTCGATGCATCAAAGTTGCGAGTCGGTGCATCAAAGTTGCAAGTCGATGCAACTTAATTGCAAGCCAATACATCCAAGTTGCAAGTTGATGCATTGAAGTTGCAGGTGGATGCAACTTAGATGCATCCACCTGCAACTTAATTGCAGCAGCAAGCTTGTCGGCTAGACAAACAGTTGCCCAGCCCATATACTAAACTTCTTGCTACGCTTGAACAATAAAGTCAGTAGCTGTTAAAGTTGGCGCACCAGTCAAAGTCGCAAATTGACCACCACTGCCAAAACCAGCCGCGCTGCCATTAGGGTTGTAGAACAACTGCCCACTGACAGCGTCGTAGACAATTTTCGCCGTGCTAGTCACTGCTGAAGAAGTTATTTTAAAATCACTGGCGTTACTAAAACCTGTTCCCACAGTAGAAGCAAGAGTATTAAAGGTAGTCTTATCTAAAACAATCTTGTCAGCTTGGGAGTGTTTGAAATCACTAATGGTATCTACACCAATAGCAGTCAGGGCAAAAGGAGCATTCGTATTGTAAAGGAAGCGATCAGCACCGGCACCACCAATCAGGGTATCATTGCCTGCACCGCCAATCAGGATATCATTACCAGCTAATCCATTGATGATGTTGTTTCTAGCTGTGCCAGTCACGACATCTGCATTCGGAGTTCCCGTCAGGTTGAGGGGAGTAATTGTGCCGTAGACATTATTATTATTGGTGGATATCCCGGCATCACTAGCTGCACGGTTGCCACTGAAGGTAGGATTATTTACAGCCGTAACAGTTGGCAGAACAGTTGGCATTCCTTGGTTATTGCCGTTGGTATTGGTGAGGGACTGGATGATAAAAATCGCCCCACCCAAGCCAAGACCTGAGTTAGTCGCAGTGCCGCCTATAGCCGTGTTGTTGGTAAAGCTAGTCTTGCTGAGGGTTAAAGAACCACTGCGGACAATTGATCAATGCAATTAACTGAGCAAGGGGCAAAAAGAGGTGTTAGCGCTGCTGCTTTAAGATTGAGTAATGAAGCGATCGCTCAACGAATAAAACTGAGTACTTCTATCATCAGGCATCATGTCAGCCAGGTATTAAATATAGCGGTTCTCGTTTGGGTGCAGTACAGTTTTGACCTCACTTCCATTCCTCTCTCCTAAGAGGAGAGAGGCTTTGAATCTTACTCCCCTTCCCTAGTAGGGAAGGGGTTGGGGGTTAGGTCTGTATTGGACTCAACTGCAAACCGCTATAAGTTAGGAGTAATAAACCGCACTGAAACTGCAACTACAGCAGTGCGAGTCGGATGTGTTTAATATTGGTAAGACACCAAGTTATTTCTAAACAATTTATTATATTGCAAAGTTTTAAGATGATTGATTTTGGTCAAGCCAGCAAGCGATACCTACGGTGGGCTACGCCAAGGCTATTACTCTTGTCACGCCAGCAAGGTGTTTAATTTTTGCAGGTCGATGCAACTAAGTTGCAGGTCGATGCATCTAAGTTGCAGGTTGATACAACTAAGTTGCGGGTCAATACATCTAAGGTGCAGGTTGATGCAACTAAGGTGCAGGTCGATGTATCTAAGGTGCAGCCTAGTAGGGAAAAGAAAAATTCAAAGTTTTATTAACTCACAGCTTCTACTAATCCTAAAACTCGTTGGTGCAAAAAGTTGCAGTGCTAGCGATCGCCAGTACTTAAGATACTAGCGATCGCCGTGTTTGTTATCGTTATGGTCTTATACTGCCTGTACCTACCTCCACCTTCTGCGCTCCTTCAACGATTTGATAAAGTTTGTGTTCAAATTTCTGCATACATGCCGACCAATCAAAGTCAAGTATGGAAGGGCGAGCGTGTCTAGTCATATCTGCTTTCAAACCGGGATTTTCCAGAATTGCAATCACTTTTTGGGCGAAATCTGTAGGATTGTTAGGTTGAGCAAGGAAACCGTTACGACCAGGAAATACCTGTTCTGAGGTTGAGGGTGCAACAACAGCAACCAGAGGAGTTCCAGACGCTAATGCTTCGTTATTTGTCGTGCAGAAGTTCTCGGTGACGGAGGGGTTGACAAAAATATCTGCTCTAGCAAACCAACCCAGAAGTTCTGTACCATGAGATTCACCCCATACAGTAATACCCGCTCCAAACTTTTTAGCACGCTCACGGATCTCTTCATCTAACGGGCCACTACCAACAATCACCAGATGCACATCAGGAATTTTGGCAGCTATGACTGGAAAGATATCAAGTAATTGGTTGACATTCTTTTCGGGTGTGATGCGTCCGACAAACAACAGAGTCGGTCGGTTATCATTAGGAATTGGATCGTAACAGATATTTCGCGGGTGAAATTTTTCGCAATCGATGCCTTGATAAGCGACGTATTCAGCGCGTTGGCATTTCAATTCTTCGTATTTAGTCAGTTGTTCTTTAGAAGAGAAGTAATTGAAGTTATAAGACTCACTAAACTGCTTGACCAAAACGGGAATAATGGGACGAACCAAATTAAAGAAGCGATCTCCAAAGTAATATTTGATATAGGCAACGATATCTGTATGGAAGAGTGATATTATTGGCGTGCCTGTTCGTTTTGCGTATTGAGTGCCGACAGAGCGACCATAACCTTGCAAGAAAAATGAGTATAAACCTCTCATTTGCGCTGCTTCTTCAACCACGATAATGTCAGGCTGGAATTTCTCCAGCAACTTGGTATCACTCCAATGCCGATAATTCAACGGTTGAGGAAGAGACTTGTAGAATACCAGTGGTTCTGTAGGGAATGCGTAAGCAGAGAAATTGGGGAAAGACTGAATTTCCTCTAAACCTGGCATCGGGCGATCGCCGACATTTTTGGGGTAGCGATCGTTGATTTGCGGATGGATTAAAAAAACCTCATGTCCCTGCTCTAGCAACCAACGAACTCGTTGGTGAACTGCAACGGAAACACCAGTTAAGAAAGGAGCGTACAATCCTGTAAACAGTGCAATGCGAAGTTTTTGCTTAGTCATAATAAAGGGGAATATTTCACAAAATTGCTGGTTTTTAACTTAGGATTTACGCAGCTTATGTTTCATGAACATCCTGATTATTTGGCTCATAAATTCCCAGTAATACAGTTAGACTAAGGATTTGCGCATCGTCAAATAGCTGAAATTTTCGATTTTGAAGTGGATGTTTATAAATCTGGATTGAAACTATCAAAACATCCAAAATGCTAAGTCAAAATTCCCCTTAATACATTTGTCTAAACCCTTGCCATTAATGCAAATCCATTTTGGTATTCAACAAGTAAAAACGTATCTTTTTACAAGGGTTCTAGCTAACATAGTTCTACTAAATATAAGATAATACAATTTGAAGACTAGGGAATGTTTAGTGTAATAACTTTCATGCCCTAGTTGATATTTAGCGATTTAATTCAAAGAGAAACCTTGCTATTAATCGGCTGATCCAACCATTGATAAGGGCGATATTCCACTAAGCGGACATTCCAAGGCCCTTTAACGCGATAGCTGACACCGCGCCAGGTAACTGTTGATGTCCACAGGGATGATAGCATCGCTAACCCATAAACCCACTGTGTCAGCGGAATCCCAATCAACATTTTGATGATTGTAGCAGCTGATAATTTGGCAATCGCCTGGTCATTAGAGCGAACCACTCGCTGTATCTCTAATTCCAACACCAGCATTATCAAGAGTAATCCGACAGTGTAAACTCCATAGCAGACTAACAACATAGCCGCAGCTTCCCATTTTGCCTCTAACAGCGACTCTAGAACTAACACGAGCAGTAGAGTCGGAAACAAAATGCTAGAAACAGCTTCACTAACAAGAGCCAACCAACGGGGATGATACAGTCGAGAAAAAAGGATAAGGCGCTTGAGATAATCTATTAAGTTGAATAAATCAGTCTCTTCACGATTGACTATTAGCAGCGAAGGCACAAACTTTACCTGAAAACCATGTTTTTTCAGGATATTGTGCATCATAAAATCTTCGCCTAAAGCTTGTCCCCATTTATCTAGCAGTTCTGTTTGGCGAAGCACTTCTGTTTTCACAGCCAAAGTTCCACCCCAAGGAATCTGGAAGATAAACATTTGTACTACTGTGGACACATTGCCGACGTACCGCACTAAAGAACCCCAATACTTACCAGTTGGTACGTACCAACGATTGCCGGTTGTTGCCCCGACTTTCGCATCACCTAGAGGACTGACTAATTCTCGCAGCCAATTCAAATGAACTATAGTATCAGCATCTACTAAAGCAACCACCTTATAAGAATCGTCCAACTCACGGATAGCTTGGATTAAAGAACTGCATTTGAGACTACAATTGTTGCGTACTATTCTCAAAGGGCTGATTTGAACATTAGTCGCTTCTTGCTCAGTGATGGTTTCACTAGCAATTTTCCAAGCCGGATCTTCGTGACTATCAACGATTAATTTTAAATCATACTGTGGATAGTTTTGATTTAGGAGCGATCGCAAACATCTAGGCAAAAACGGATCAGCTCCGCGTAAGCAAAGAATCACTGCTGTTTTGGGCAACTGATCATCTGGTAATAAGTTCTTTTTAGACGAGCGCAGATACCATATAAAGACAAGCGTAAAACACACCTGAATAACCAGCCAACCCATCAAAGACTTAGACAGAAATATTGCCAAATCTTCCATTAAATTTTTAATCTCCGGTAGAATATCGGCTTGTTTATATGTAGGTGTGATCTAAACCGTAATTCTGAAGAATTGGTAATTAGGGTACAGGGAACAGTCTGTACCCTGTAAGCTTTACGAATCAAGCGAATATTTCATAATGATGTTAACTGTTGTATTTTTGTTTACAACAAAACTGGCATCACGGAACTTTGGTGTACCTGTTTGTATGGATACAGTTGGATTTTTGGAAATCCCAAAACCTTCTTTGGGAATACCGAAAAAGTCTTTATTGAGTTTGCGATCGCCATTTTGATCGTCAACCACAGCGACAGCATAAGTTCCAGGTTTCAAACCGGAGAATTCTTTTTTTACAGAAGTGCCAGTAATTTTAGCGCAGCCACTTTGAGCTTCACTAGTACTACTCATAGGAAATCCTTTGTCATTTGCATAAACTCGGAAGCAAATCTCACCTTTTTGGTGATGTATTCCATTTACTACAACATTAAGTGTTGTAGTTGGCTCTGCATTCACTATTTTAGCAAAGCTGATGCTCACTAAAGTAGCAAGCAAAACATGAGATAGTTGAGATAGTTTCAGCATAATTTTGTAGTCAGAATAGGTGATTTTGGTGTTGATATAAAGCTGCCTTAGCCAGCTTTTATTTATGAAATGATTCTTTCAAAGTATGACTTGATCTTCTTTAATGGATGCTGTTTTCCAACCTTTCCAAAGTACTTGCAGCACACTTAGCAAATCTTTCAGCAAAAGATGTTCTGTCCCTTTTAACTGCTGTTGTAGACTTCTATGACAACATAGCCGCTCATTCAAACTCAAGGGACTACGCCATATAGAGAGTATATACTCCCAGATTATTCTCCAATGTGGGAATAAAATTTGTCCTTTCTTTGCTGAATCAAACCACACTGTATACCCATAAAAATCAGGCAGCATACTCAAGAATGATTTTTGGTTTGAATTTGTTAACAACAAATAATTGGGGAAAAACATACTCATTGATTGTTGCGGATGACTTCTGAAGAAAAACAGGTATTCAGGGATTTCATAAAACCTACCGAGAATACCAAGTCTTAACAAGAGAATTCCATCTGCATTACCATAACCACCCATAGGCGGTATCTTTTTCAAAACACTAGCACGAATTACCCCGTAACATTGATTACATAAATGCTTGGTCAGTAACTCGTGAAAACGCTCGTGTGGTTTTAGTGCATCTGCCTTGACTTTGATATCGTAATTTTGGAGAAAATTCCCCTGTTCATCAATGAAATATGCCTGGGAGTGACACAAGATTATGGTCGGATCTTGGTCAAGTACCTCAACACACTTCTTGATAAAATCTGGAGAATGTAGATCGTCATGGGCTGCCCATTTAAAATACTCACCTGAAGACAGTTTCAAGACGCGATTAAAGTTACCAGCACAACCGATATTCTTGTCATTGCGGTAGTAACAAATACGCTGGTCTTGCTCGGCATAAGCTCTACAAATTTCCTCAGTTTTATCTGTAGATGCATTATCTGAAATAATTAGCTCAAAATCTTCAAAGGTCTGAGCCAAGAGTGAATCTATGGCTTCTTTGATAAATTTTTCACCATTGTATACAGGTAATCCGATGCTCAATCGTGGCTGATTGTTACTCATAGAAAACAAGAATTCGGAAAATCTGTGGATTAGTTTATGCTTAATCGTAGTTAGGTAGATGCAACATAAAAATTCAAAATTCAGAATCCAGAAGTCAGAATTAAGAATACTTTGATACCAAGCTTAATGATTTCAAGTAAATCCAGTGTCTTCTAGCTTATTCATTTTGCAATCATTTTGAATTCTGACTCGTGACTCCTGAATTTCCAAAAATCTGTGAACTATTTCATCAAGCTTTGAATATCTGTTTTTTGCAGCCATTCATGTGTTTGCTGCATTCCTAATTCTAGGTCAACTACTGGTTTGTAATTTAACAGATTTTGGGCTTTGGCAATGGAACAAGCGTAAGGACGAGTCATAAAATCTATAGACTCTGGTAGAATATCAACTTTTTTCCGAAAAAGCTTTTGTCCTTGAACACGCAGCTTTAGAAACAACTTGATTTCATCTTTCGATAATGAAAGGGGTGCTTGTAAATCTTCCATTGCTGCTAAACGCATAAAATACTCTTTCCACGAAGTTTCTTGTCCATCGGTAATATTAAATATTTCACCGTAGATTTCTTTTTCTATTGCCAGAAAGATGCTATCAATCAGGTTATCTATATATACATGATTAATCACTCCTTTAGCATCATTGGCGCAAGCAAATAATTTTTGGCGCATCATCAGAATTGGTCTGACTATCCAAGGGATACTTCCTGGTCCGTAAACATCTCCGGCTCGAATAACGATGATGCCAAAATCTGGAGGATTATTCAGTTCTAAAACTGCGGTTTCAGCTTCTATTTTAGTTTGACAGTAAGGATTATTTTCGCCAGATAGTGGCCCGGATTCTGTAACACCATTAGGATAGTTGAAACCGTAAACCATCACACTGGAAAGATGTACAAATGTTTTTACATCAGCTTGTTTAGCGGCTTTAGCCATGTTGACAGTACCGCCAACATTAACATCACGAAAATGCTTAATTGCACCAGTTTCTTCGGCAATTTGCTCTGTATGTAAAACGATATCTACTCCCTGACAAGCCTTTTGAGCAATAGTAGAATCGGTGATACTACCAATAATTACCTCTACACCTAAATTCTGTAATCGTTTGTTCTGTTCTGTACAACTTTGTAGTCCACGAACCTTCATCCCTTGCGCTATGGCTAACTCGGCTGTACGCAAACCGACAAATTCATTAATCCCGGTAATTAGGAGAGTTTTGTCTTTGAGGTTCATAAAATCGAAATTATTGTTAAATAGGTGAATTTGAGTTGTTAGATAAAAGACTTTAAGTAATACCAAATTCAAATATTGGTAAATACTTCTAATCTAAAATTGGTAGAAGCAGAATTTTTCTGTATATAAGCTGTACTAATATTCAGATATCAGTCTAGAACGTGGCAAAAAAATCAAGTCATTTTGCTGCCAGGAATCAGTTAGAAAATGTCTCCTGGATCTGCAGAGCGGAGTTTATTGATAGCAAGCGCTCCTGATGTGATACACATTAAAACTGTTGAAGTTAAGACAATCACTGCATTATTAGTAGTCATAAGTATTGGTAGTTTAGTTGCTTCGGCGGCAAAACTATATAACAAAACAGAAGTAATAAATCCTGGGATATAACCTAAGATTGCCAAAATCAAAGCTTGCTGAAATACCACATTTAGTAAATAGCTATTGGCATAACCTATGGCTTTTAAAGTGGCGTAAGCAACGAACTGTGTAGCAATATTGCTGTAAAGAATTTGATAAACAATAACTACACCAACAACGGCAGCCATTGTTAACATCAAGTTAAGAATAAAACCAATGGGTGTTCTGACAGCCCAATATTTTTTTTCAAAATCAATAAAGCCTTGGCGGGTAAAAACTTGGACATCATTAGGCAAACTTGCTTGTAAATTTTTCAGTACTGTTTCTGCATTAGTACCAGGTTTGAGGGAAATCAAACCAATATCTATCATATCTGCCGGACGAGTATTGGGATTTATCCTCAAGAAAGTGGAGTCACTAACAAGTAAATTTCCGTCTACACCAAAGGAAGGCCCTAATGTGAATAAGCCACCAATTCTAACTCTATAACCAATTAATGAATTGAAGGGAAATATTTCAATTGTCTGTGCAGTCTCTCCCGCATTAAATTTTTCAGCTATTGGGCCAAACTCTGGGCGAGAACCCCGGTCAAAAAGCATGACATCAGGAGTTTTGAGTTTATCTAAATTTTTCTCAACTTCTGGGATGTTCATCACAGGTCTACCCGGATCAAAACCAATAACGTATATTGAATATTTCTCACCAGTTGCCGGATTTTTCAGTTTGGCAAATTGCAAATACATGGGGCTAACTGACTCTACGCCATCAAACCCCAGAGATTGGTACAAACGAGTCCGTGAAAAACTTTGATTTGAGGTCAAAGATTTATATTGCGAACTAACTAAAAATAAATCTCCTTTAAGATTCTGATGGACTGCGGTTGCACTGGAATAGAGGGCATCCTGAAAACCAAGTTGCACAAACATTAGCAGCACAATAAAACCAATTCCGGCTACAGCTACTAATAAACGAACTTTTTGCTGGGCTAGCTGTAGCCATGCTAAAGGAATTTTGAAAATCATGGATTTATTTATTATTTGTCATTTGTCATTTTTCATTTGTGAATGACCTATGCCCTATAACTAAATATGAATGGCGACATCCACTTGTAAATTAGTTAAACGAGCGACCTTTTGACTATCTGCGGGATTATCGATGGAGATTTTCACTTCAACTATTCTGCGGTCTGTATCGGAACCAGGGTTTAGGCTAAAGATGTTTTGCTTGTCAACTTGCCAACCAATCTCTTTTACAGTTCCTTTTATTGTTCCAGTAAATGCAGTGCTGGTAATTGTGGCTTTTTGTCCTACACGCACTTTTTGAACATCGGTTTGATACACCTCTGCAATCACATACATTTGAGATGTCTTACCTATTTCAGCAAATCCTCTGCTGGTGCTGATTACTTCTCCGGTTTTGGCGTGAATTTTCAAAATTTTGCCATTTATGGGAGATTTAATGTAACTTAAATCCAAGTCGGCTTTTGCTTGTTGAACAGAAGTTGTTGCACTGTTGACTTCGGTTTGTGCAACTTGAACATCTACACTACGCACTTCGCTAATACTGGTGAGTTGCGCTTGTGCTTGCTTGCGTTGTTCTTGGAATGTGTCTTGAGTCCGCTTGAGAGTGGCTTGAGCTTCTGTTAACTGCTGTTGTGTAGTCTTTAGTTGCAAAGCTTTGGTATCTGCTACAGAAGCCGCGATCGCACCTTGTTTATATAATTGCTGATAGCGATCGTTCTCAGCTTGAGCGTTGTCTACTTCAGCCTGGATGCGGTCAATTGTCGCCTGTTGGGTAGCAACGTCCCCTTTATATTGTGGCTCTAAACGGGCGATCGCAGCCTTTTGAGCATCAACATCTCCAGTTTTAGCTCCAGATTTCACCTGCGCTAATTTGGCTTTGGCAACTTGCAGCTGGTCTAAAGCCTGTTGCAATGCGGTTCTAGAACGACCATAATTTTCTAGATAGGCCAATAATTGCCCTGCTTTAACTGCATCTCCTTCTTTCACCAACAGTCTATCTACTCGTACCCCATTATTAGAAGCAGGAGCAGTCAAAGAAGTAATTTCGCCTTCTGGCTCCAAACGTCCCAAGGCTGTCACAGCAACTTTCGCAGGCGTGGCAGCTTTGGGAGGATTCGCTGGCGATGTCACAACTTTCGGTTTAGACCAATAGGGTGCCAAGCTATAGAAAGTGATTAATCCAGCCGCTAAAGTGAGAGAAGCTGCTAAAATTACTTGCGATCGGCCTACGGGTTTTGTGAATAATCGACTTTCTTTATTTACTGCCATATTTTCATTCCAATTCTGCTTTTTTAGAGAATATCCTGGTTAGATTTAGTCGATTAGAATAGACTCATCCGCAAATTACCAAGAGGGCTTTTCCTCTAGCGTTTCTACCTTAAATTAAGTGGATGGATCTAAATTGGTTTTATATGAATTGTTGTACGCTTTTAACGCCCAAACTTACTATTGTGGCGTGAAAATTAATGGCGTGTTATTTCAAAGCTTCCTAAGTTATATCCTATTTTGTCATCTAATCCCGTAGCGTAAAATACAATAGCGCTAGTCAGAAAACTTAACTGTTAAGAACAACGAAGCGCTAATGAAAATGAGATCAAAACCTAGATAAACTTGTTATTAAGTATGGACTAAAAATTGATTATTGTCAACTAATTGAATTTGCATAAGTCCTGATTCTCTCACTAAAATTATTTCATCACAGTAGGATTAGGTGCTGAAAAAATGTACCGTTCACTAATCTATTGTCTAGCAATTGAATACCGATAAATAGTTATTTATTAAGCAGATTTGATATTACTAACAGATTATTATTATCAAGGTTGTGTAATATAAGACATTCTTATATAGCTGTTCTCATTCAGATGCGGTACAACATTATATCGCGGGGTGTAGGGGCACTCACGCAAACGAGAAGCGCTATAGCGGTTTCTAGTAGTGGCAATTCATCAATTACTCCTACTTAAGCTATTAGTCCTGTAATTGATTGCAGAGCAGGTCAGTGGTAGATGAGATGCAAAACCTGAGCTTTGCTTCAGTTTACTTTTTACTGAAGATTCATTTAACTCATATTATGTTTATCAAGCAACATACTTAAAATTAATATTTGCTTTATAAATAACTACTTTGCTTCTTCAATTGACTTATATTAAAAAATAACCAAAAACTTTGACCCAATTCTGATGTTTTTTTGAGCAATAATACTTATGGTTATTGAACTTATCTATGTATTCATTGAATTGTTACTTACTAGACAATAGATTTGTAGTGTTAACTTAATCAAGAAAATATTTATGTAGTCATGAATTCTACTTTGATGCTGAATTTTATTCAAAATTGATATCAGTAAGAGTATGTGGTTATTTATAAAATAACTTTAAAGGAATGATTTAGTTTCTGTAAAGTATGTTAGTCTTTTTATTAATTCAATGCTTTAAAGTGGTAAGACAAACTAGTTATTTCATTGAGATTTTTAAATTAAAAATAACTAAAGATAACTGCTTTGTCATAACCTTGTGATCGTTTAATTACTTTTCCAACTTGCATAAACTCGGATTAAAGGCGGTGTCTTTTCTGTAACGAACTTGTCAACTTTACTGGGTCAAATACCATAAAATATATTATCCCGGACGTTGAAACTAGCTATGACATTGATTGAGATACAGAACGTTGTTATTAACACCAGCTATGTTGCTGTGTTTAGGCTAGATAATCAAACGGTTTAGGGTGAAAAAAAGTTTCTGTTTCCTTAGCTACTCCTCAGTTTTCCTCGCTCCAGTAGGATACCATTGCTCAAAATCTCTACTATTACAAATGGATTGAATTCACTGGTCAAGCAGCTATTACACTCCAAGACTATTTTACCAGTTTTAACAACGTCATCGACCTATTGCCACAATATCAAGAGTCTAGCGTTGTATAACATTTTTTCGCGATCGCAGTGTGCCAAAATCGCCTATAAATCTAAGGCTTTATCGGGGCAGTATGTGTCGTGTAGTGTCGATTTGGAGAAAAGCATTTAGCACAGATAGGATAGCTAGCTGCTTTACAAGACGAGAGATTTTGATTATTTAGTAGGCAACAGAAATTACTGTAGCTACACAATCCACAGTACTAACTATGCCCTATGTCTGCTTATTCAATTGATACTGCCTTAGCGGAGTTAGAGAGCCTTATCAATAATTGTGAAAAGGCTGTAATGAGGTCTATAGAGGAAAAAAACATGAAGTCAGATAAATCAGATAAATCAGTGTCAATCAACAAAATTAACAGACAATTACAACACAATCCTATAGCCATTGTTGGAATGGCCTCTCTATTGCCTCAAGCCAGAAACTTACGGGAATACTGGCAAAATATAGTCAACAAAATTGACTGTATTACTGATGTTCCTTCTACTCACTGGAGTGTTGAAGATTATTACGATCCGAATCCCAGAACTACTGAAGATAAAACCTATTGTAAAAGAGGTGGGTTTCTTCCAGAGGTAGATTTTAACCCGATGGAATTCGGCATACCACCCAGCATTTTAGAAGTCACAGATGTATCGCAACTATTAAGTTTAGTGGTTGCGAAAGAAGCGATGGAAGATGCAGGTTATGGCGAAAAACGTGAGTTTGACCGCGAGATGGTTGGGGTAATCTTAGGCGTGGCTATGGCCAAGCAGTTAGGAATGCCACTTTCTGCCAGGTTGGAATATCCGATTTGGGAAAAAGCACTTAAAAGCAGTGGTTTATCTGACGAGGATACGCAAAAAATCGTCGATAAAATCAAAAGCGCCTACGTGAAATGGGATGAGAATGCTTTCCCTGGAATGTTAGCTAACGTAGTCGCAGGTAGAATTGCCAATCGCCTCAACTTTGGCGGGATGAACTGCGTAGTTGATGCCGCTTGCGCTAGTTCCTTCGGTGCTTTAAAGATGGCAATTAGCGAACTAATTGAGCATCGTTCTGACATGATGTTGACTGGTGGTGTTGATACTGACAACACCATCATGGCTTTCATATCTTTCAGCAAAACACCGGCTGTTTCTCCTAGTGAGAGTGTCAAACCTTTCGATGCTAAATCCGATGGGATGATGCTAGGTGAAGGTATCGGGATGATTGTCCTTAAACGCCTGGAAGATGCTGAACGGGACAATGATAAAATATATGCCGTAATTAAAGGTATTGGTACTTCCAGTGATGGGCGTTACAAGAGCATTTATGCTCCCCGCAAAGAAGGTCAAGTTAAAGCCTTAGAACGTGCTTATGAAGATGCTGGCTTTTCTCCCGCCACTGTTGGTTTGATGGAAGCACATGGTACCGGTACAATGGCTGGAGATCCGACAGAATTCGGTTCTTTAAAAGACTTCTTTGATGGACATGATGACAAAAAGCAGCACATCGCTTTGGGTAGTGTGAAATCACAAATCGGACACACAAAAGCGGCTGCGGGTGCGGCGAGTTTGATTAAAACTGCTTTGGCTTTACATCACAAAGTATTACCGCCCACAATTAACATTACCGAGCCGAACCCCAAACTCAACATTAAAAATTCATCCTTTTATTTGAATACCGAAACCAGACCTTGGATTCGTCCAGAAGGGGAAGCACCCAGACGCGCAGGTGTAAGTTCCTTTGGTTTTGGTGGAACCAACTATCACGTCGTTTTGGAAGAATATGAAGCCGACCAAAACCACGCTTACCGCTTACACAGTGGTGCTAGTGAAGTGCTGTTGTTTGCTCCTACAGTAGAGCAATTGTTGAGCAAATCGGAAGAGATTTTAGGTAAGTTGCGATCGCCAGATGCATCTACACACTATGCACAATTAGTCAAGGAATGCAAATCACCACAGATTCCCCTCTCTGCTCCCAGGTTTGGGTTCGTAGCCGAGAATCTGGAAGAAGCTTGCAAGTTCTTGCAAACTAGCATTGACTGGCTGAAACTCAAAGGGTCAGCAGCATCTTGGGAACATCCCCAAGGGATTTATTACCGTTCCTCTGGTATGGAGTTGGGCGGAAAAGTTGTCTCTCTATTTTCTGGTCAAGGTTCGCAATACTTGGAGATGGGCCGGGAACTGGTAATGAATTTCCCTTTGATGCGCCGTCTTCATGGTTATATGGATAGCCTGTTAATCAAAGATAATTTGCAGCCGCTTTCAGAGATAGTTTTTCCTCATCCTGTGTTTGGAGAGGCAGAAAAAAATGTCCAAATTGCTGCCTTACAACGCACAGAATATGCTCAACCAGCCATCGGGGTGTTGAGTGCAGGGATGTACAGCATCCTGCAACAAGCTGGGTTTAAGTCAGATTTTGTGGCGGGACATAGCTTTGGTGAACTAACAGCTTTGTGGGCTGCGGGAGTTTTGAGTACTGAAGATTACTTGTTTTTAGTGAAAGCTAGGGGTCAAGCAATGGCGGCTCCTGAAGACCCGGATCATGATGCGGGTAGTATGCTGGCTGTCAAAGAAGACATCAGCAAAGTCGAAGTAGTGTTGAGACATTTTCCCCAAGTTGCGATCGCTAATCAAAATTCTCCGACTCAATTTGTTTTGGCTGGCCCCACCGCAGAAATAGTGAGAGTTAGAGAGGCTTTACACGAGAAAGGATATACAGCTGTATTGTTACCTGTTTCAGCAGCTTTCCATACACCGCTAATCGCCTTTGCTCAGAAATCCTTTGCGATCGCTACCAAGTCAGTCAAGTTCCAAAGTCCCAAAATCCCTGTTTACAGCAACGTTACCAGTAAGCAGTATCCCAAGGAACCCCAAGGTATTCAAAAAATCCTGGAAACGCACCTTTCCAACTCAGTGCTGTTTAAACAGGAAATTGAAAATATCTATGCGGCGGGTGGTACTTGCTTTGTGGAATTTGGGCCGAGGAAAATTCTCACCAACTTAGTCAAAGATATCCTTGGCGATCGCCCACATATTACCGTATCTTTGAACCCCAGCACCCAAAAGAATAGCGATCGCTCTTTGCGGGAAGCAGTTGTGCAATTGCGAGTGATTGGTTTGGCTTTGAATAACCTCGATCCTTACCAACTTCCCCAAACTATCCCCCCAATTGAGACGAAGAAGACATTAAATGTCCGTTTAAACGGGATAAACTACAGATCCGAAAAAACGAAAAATGCCTTCGCTCTAGCTTTGCAGGATGGGCATAAAGTCACATTACCTACCCCCGAATATCCTGATGCGGCTCCCTTATTTAGCAGCCCAGGTGTGACTCCAACTCTCGCTGCGATCGAGACTAACGGACATAAAAAATCCACCGCAACAATCAACGGTGTGAGTTCTAATATCATCACCCAACCAGAGCAACAAATGAATCCTGTGACCCTTTCACAGCCAGCCCAGGAATCTAAGATGCAACCAACGCCAGAAAAACTTACAAATTACCAACAACTTTTAGAAAGTTTAGAATACCTTCTGACACAGTTCCAGGAAAATCAAGCCGAGAATTTACAAGTTCACGGTACTTATCTCAACCATCAAATGGAATACGCTAAGGCATTTTTCCAACTGATGCAGCAGCAGAATTCTTTGTTGAGTGAAAGTAAATCAACAGCCGAAACTGCCAAAATGAAGCTAGTTGTCATGGAAAGCCTAGAGCGCAGCATGATGCAGTTTCACTCCCAACAAGGTGAAACCCTACGCATCCATGAGCAATATCTTCAAGAACAGTTGGAATATACCAAAAACTTTTTCCAACTCATACAGCAAGAGTATTCTCAAATCATCTCTGGTGAGGGAGCAACCCAACTAACAGAGAAACTGAGCAATTTCACTCCGTTCACAATAGAAACAACTGTTACTGATGCACCAGTACCTCCTACTACCAAGATAGTAGAAAGCCAGCCTTTGCCTGTAACTGAGCCTATAGCTAAAAATGGCTTAAATGTTACCCAAGAACCTCTGCCGCCTGCTGTAGAGCCTGTAGTTGCAACTTCCTACTCCCCACTTCCCACTCCCCACTTCCCCACTGTCGAGACAGTAGAGCCTGTAGTCGCGCCACCTATCCCAGTAGTAGAACCTCAAGCCGAGGTTGTAGTCAAAATTAGCTCACCCCCAGTCAATGAAGTTGTTGCATTCACCCCAGAACCAGCATCCACAACTGCTGCACCTGTATCTGGCGCAACCATCGATATTGTTGACTTGGATAAAAACCTCTTAGCCATCACCAGCGATAAGACCGGCTACCCAGTAGAGATGCTGGAAATGGATATGGATATGGAGGCGGACTTAGGGATTGACTCCATCAAACGGGTAGAAATTTTAGGGGCGCTACAAGAAATGTACCCCAACTTACCCAAGCCCAATTTAGAAGAACTAGCAGAAAAACGCACCATCGGTCAAGTTGTAGAGTATCTGCAATCCCACGCTTCTAAAAGTATTACTGTAGAAATTGCAGTTCACGAAGTACAACAAGCAACCGAGATTCTAGTAGAGACTGCACCTGTAGTTGAGGTAGTCACTTCACCTGAGACAAGCGTAGTTGAGGTAGTAACTTCACCAGAACCAAGCCTAGTTGTCGCATTCACCCCAGAACCAGAAGCCGTTACAAGTGATGAATTTGCAAACTTAGGTGAAACCCTGTTAGCCATCACCAGTGATAAGACCGGCTATCCAGTCGAGATGCTGGAATTGGAAATGGACATGGAAGCCGACTTAGGGATTGACTCCATCAAACGGGTAGAAATCTTAGGGGCGATGCAAGAAATGTACCCCAACTTACCCAAACCGAATATCGAAGAACTCGGAGACCTCCGCACCATCGGTCAAATAGTCGATTACCTACAGCAGTTAGCTGGAGGCGAAAAAAAAAAATCTGAGCCTGAGTTTGTCCAACAACAGCCACCAGAATTAGAGCATAATATCCAGCGCCATCCCGTCAAACTCAAAAGCCTACCACAGCCCGATTATTTGGATTTCACGTTACCAGAGGGACACATCGCTTTAATTACCGATGATGGTTCCCTCACCACTTATAAATTAACTGAATCCCTAATCGAGAAAGGCTGGAAAGTAGTAGTTATCAGCTTCCCCCAATCGCTGATCGCCCAACAAGCGCCCTTACCCACAGGAGTAACCCGCGTTACCTTAGCAAACTTGAATGAAGAACATCTCCAACAACAATTGCAAGCGATCGCATCTCACTGCGGGGCGATTGGGGCCTTCATCCATCTCCATCCACTGTTTGTAGGAAATCACACCGGGAGTATTTCTTATAACGAACAAGAAAAGGCGATCGTCAAACAGGTATTTTTGATGGCGAAACACCTCAAACCTTCCCTAAACGAAGCCGCGCATCATGGACGTAGTTGTTTTTGCACAGTTGCTCATCTCGATGGAGCCTTCGGCTTAGAGTACAAAGTCAACTTTGGGGCGATCGGCGCTGGCTTATTCGGATTAACCAAAACTCTGAGATGGGAATGGCCAAAGGTATTTACCCGTGCGATCGACCTCAGTCCCAGACTTGATGCTAAACAGTCAGTACAAAACATCATTGCCGAGCTTCACGACCCCAATCTTTATATTAGTGAAGTTGGCTACGGCTCACAAGGACGAGTCACCATTATCGCCGATTAATTAGTTCTTTGATATAGCAGTCTTATTTGAGTTGTGAAAATTCCTGTTTTGAACGAACCGCAAAGGACGCAAAGAGCGCAAAGAAAAGAAATAAACAGAGAATTTCACAATTTTTTAGGACTGCTACTAGGATGTTTTTTACTTCCTTGCTACTACAAGAATATTGCCTATTTCTCTTACTTTGCGTCCTTTGCGCCCTTTGCGGTTCGTATATCAAAAAAACCAATTTATACAGGTATTTACGAGGATTTATGACCCAAACAGCCCAGCTTAGTCCATCATCTGTCTTTGTCGTGAGCGGCGGTGCAAAAGGGATTACGGCTGAGTGTACTATCAGATTAGCCCAACAGCAACCCTGCAAATTTATCCTTCTCGGTCGCTCCGAACTTTTAGAAACCGAGCCAGATTTTGCTCAAGATTGTGATGAATCAGCATTGAAAAAACGCATCATGGAAAATCTTCTTTCCCAAGGAGAAAAGCCCACACCCATGAGCGTGCAAAAGATATATAACAAAATTACCTCCAGCCGCGAAATTAAAAAGACTTTAGCAGCAATTCAAAAAACAGGAGCTAAAGCAGAATATATCAGTGTTGATGTCACAGATACGCAGGCTTTACAGGAAAAACTTGCCACTTCTGTACAACGTATGGGCCCAATAACAGGAATCATCCACGGGGCTGGGAATTTAGCCGATAAGTTAATTGAAAAGAAAACAGAACAGGATTTTGAAAAAGTTTACACCGCTAAAGTGCAAGGATTAGAAAATCTACTTACTTGCATTAACCCTAGTCAACTTCAGCATTTAGTTTTGTTTTCTTCTGTAACAGGATTTCATGGAAATATTGGACAGTCTGATTATGCGATCGCTAATGAAATTCTCAATAAATCAGCCCATCTAATCAAGCAAAACTATCCCTCATGCCATGTAGTTGCGATTAATTGGGGAGCTTGGGATAGTGGTATGGTGACACCGGAATTAAAGAAAGTTTTTCAAGAGCGCAAAATTGAAATAATTCCGATTGCAGTTGGAGCACAAATGCTCGTTCAAGAAATAAATAGCGCCACTGATCCAACTGCACAAGTTGTGATTGGTAGCACAATGATTCCAGTTGCGACAGAACTAGATTCTCAACTGCGAACCCATCATATTCGTCGCCAAATGACACTAGCAGCTAATCCCTTTTTGCTGGATCATACTATTGCTGGTTCTCCAGTTTTACCAGCAACTTGTGCAATGTCATGGATGATCAATGCCTGTGAACAACTTTATCCAGGTTACAGATTGTTCTATCACAAAAACTTTAAAATATTGAAGGGAATTACTTTCAATGAATCTTTAGCAAAGGAACATATTTTAGAAATAGAAGAAATTTCCAAGGTTAGCTTTGAAAACATCGAAGTTAAAGCGAAAATCTGGAGTAAAAACCCAGAAGGAAAAATTCATTATCATTTTAGCGCTCAACTCAATCTCCGGCAAGAAATCCCCATTTGCCACCCTTATGAATCAATTAATCTTGAACAGGATAATATCATCACCGCTACAGGAAAAGCCCTTTACCAAAATGGAGGAAGTACATTATTTCATGGCCCTGCTTTTCAAGAAGTCCAAAAAGTCTTAAACATTAGCCCTGAAAAAATCACTACAGAATGTTTTTGGCAAGAAATCAGCGACAAGCAACAAGGACAATTTCCAGTGCAATGGATCAATCCTTATACGATTGACTTGAGTATGCACGGGTTATGGATTTGGACACAGCACTTTTATCAAGAAGGTTGTTTACCTGGTAAGGTGGAAAAATATGAACAGTTTGCAGCTACACCACATAACAAACCTTTTTACGTTTCTTGTGAAGTGAAAGCGAAAACAGCAACTAGTGCGATCGCTGACTTTATCATACATGACCGTCAAGGACAAATATATTCGCGTATGCTCGGTGCCCACGCAATTATTTGGTCGATGAAATCACTCAGAAGCTAGTAATCTTCAACTTCTTCTCTCTGCGCCTCTTTTGTCCCATACGTGAGCTATTTCTTCAGCAACCGCCTTTTTAAAGTTTGGGGAACAGCGTAAATCCTGCGTTTTAAATATCTCTTGCCTAATACCCAAACCTTAAGGATATAACTAGTGGAAAAAATAGCGATCATCGGATTATCATGTCTATTTCCCGATGCTAAAAACCCCGAAGAATTCTGGCAGAATATTGTTAATCAAAAAGATTCGACATCCTCTGCAACAGTCGAAGAAATCGGAGTAGATCCGACAATCTTTCACAATCCAGTTAAAGGCACACCAGATAAAACCTATTCTCTCCAGGGAGGATACATCCGTAACTTTCAGTTTGACCCTGGTGAATACAATCTACCATCAGAATTTGTTGCTGGTTTAGATAATACCTTTAAATGGTCGTTGTATGCTGCTAAACAAGCAATTGTGCATAGTGGTTATTGGGGTAATCAAACTGTTCTCTCTAAATGTGGTGTAATTTTAGGTAATCTTTCGCTTCCTACGAAGTTATCTAATCAATTATTCTCTCCCCTTTACCAGAAAGCGATCGCACCTGCTGTCAGAGAACTTTTACAGTATGAAGACTTTGATTTAGCTGTCTCAACTGCAACTAAAGCATCTTTGTACAATGCCATGATATCTGGCTTACCAGCATCTATAATTGCTCAAGCTCTATCTCTATCCCAGATTAATTTCTGTCTGGATGCTGCTTGTTCATCATCATTTTATGCTATTAAAGTAGCATCTCATTACTTATGGTCACACAAAGCTGATGTCATGTTAGCTGGAGCGATAAGTTGTGCAGATCCCCTATTCGTGCGGATGTTATTTTCCGGTGTTCAAGGGTATCCAGAAAACGGCATCAGCCGCCCCTTAGATAAGTCCTCAAGAGGACTAATCCCCGCCGATGGTGTTGGGATGGTGATGCTGAAAAGATATTCTGATGCCATCAGAGATGGTGATCATATTATCGCCACTATCTGCGGTAATGGACTTTCAAATGATGGCAAGGGTAAACACTTACTCAGTCCTAATTCTAAAGGACAAATCTTAGCTTTTGAGCGAGCCTATAATGAGGCAAAAACTAATCCAAAATCTATCGATTATTTAGAGTGTCATGTTACTGGCACATTACTGGGAGATTCAACTGAAGTCAATTCTATAGAAACATTTTTTGGTAAAAATCATGCTGCACCTCTAGTAGGTTCAGTCAAGGCAAATACTGGTCATTTGCTAACTGCTGCTGGCATGGTTGGCTTGACTAAAGTGATTTTGAGTATGTCTCATGGCGTAATTCCACCAACTATTAATGTTACTGAACCTTTACCTTCCGAAAATAGTACAATCTCCGTTGATAAAATTGTTAGAACAGCTACAGCATGGCCTAATAATAATGCACCAATTAAACGGGTAGCCATCAGTGCTTTTGGTTTTGGCGGCACTAATTCTCATCTGATTTTAGAACAAGGAAATACAGCACAATCAGTTGATTCAATTGCGCCTGTTCCACCTGTAAAAGTCGCCATCGTCGGCATGGATGCCTTTTTTGGTAATTGCAATGGCTTGGATGCTTTTGAACGCAGTATTTATGATGGAACACAGCATTTTACTTCCCTACCGCCTCAAAGATGGCATGGTATAGAAAATCAAGAGAATGTCCTGAAAGAGTACGGTTTAACAGATGGAAAAGCACCAATAGGGGCATACATCAAAGATTTTGAAATCGATACTTTATCGTCCAAAATCCCACCGAATGAAATAGAGAAGTTAAACCCACAACAATTATTACTCTTGAAGGTTGCCGATCGCGCCGTGAAAGATGCGAAACTACAGGAGGGTGGCAATGTGGCGGTTATTATCGCTGCTGAGACAGAGTTTTCTGTGCATCAGCTACAGCAAAGATGGAATCTATCTTGGCAAGTTAAGGATGGCTTACTCAATCAAGGAATTTCTTTACCTGATGAACAGCTTTCCCAACTAGAAACCATCGTCAAAGATAGCATTCACCAACCAGTAGAAATCGGCGAATATGTCAGTCACATCGCCAACATCATGGCAAGTCGAATTTCGGCTTTGTGGAATTTTACTGGTCCTGCATTCACCATGACGGCTGGCGAAAATTCTGCCCTCAAGGCGTTGGAAGTTGCACAAATGCTACTCGCTACGGGAGAAGTTGATGCGGTGGTTGTGGGTGCAGTGGATTTAGCCGGTGGTGTGGAAAATGTCTTGTTCCGCAGCCAATTTGCACCAATTAATACGGGTGTCAATACGTTGGGTTATGACCAACAAGCTAATGGCTGGACGGTTGGCGAAGGTGCTGGTGCAGTTGTCCTCAAACGTTACGAAACTGCTAAAGAAGACAATGAACGCATCTATGCAGTAATTGATGCCATGAGTTTCGCACAAGGTAATTCTACCATAAGTAATGCTTTGGTAAAACCTGATGCTTCAGCCATCAGCAATGTCTGCAAACAAGCTTTCCAGATGGCAGAGATTCAACCTACAGAGGTTAACTATGTAGAAGTCTTCGGTAGTGGCGTTCCCCAGGAGGATGAAGCCGAAATCACAGGTTTACTGCAAGCTTATCCGAAAGTGGGCAATGGTTTGCATTGTGCATTGGGCAGCGTCAAAGCCAATATCGGCCACACCTATACAGCATCGGGAATTGCTAGCTTAATCAAAACTGCTCTGTGTCTTTATTACAGGTATATTCCCGCCACACCCAAATGGTCTGGTGTCAAAACACCGCAAGTATGGGAAGGTAGTCCTTTCTATGTAGCGATGGAATCAAGACCTTGGTTTGTCGATAAAGGCGGCACACGCAGAATAGCAGCAATTAATAGTATGGGTATAGATGGCAGTTACGCCCATTTAATCTTATCGGAGGAACCTAGCCAAGAGGAGCGCGACAACAGATATTTGCAACAAATGCCTTTTCATCTGTTCCCGATTGCAGTTAGCGATCGCTCCACCATACCAGATTTACTTAACCATCTCCAAAAATCCATTGAAGCTAGTTCTTCTTTATCAGCTACCGCCAGCGAGACATTTGCTAATTTTGAACAGCATTCTGAGGCTAAATACGTCTTATCAATCACAGGACGTAACAAAAAAGATTTACTCAAAGAAATTGAATCTGCCCGCAAAGGTGTAAATAATGCCTTTGAAAACGGCACAGATTGGCAAACACCACTAGGAAGTTATTTCACAGCAAAACCATTGGGTAAAACCGGAGCAGTTGCTTACGTTTACCCCGCAGCAGTCAATTCTTATATCGGTATTGGTCGCAGCGTCTTCCGGTTATTTCCGAAAGTCTTCGAGGATTTAAAAAGTAACAATCTCTATAACCGGGCTGCCGATGTAGAAAAGTTGGTTTATCCCAGAAGTTTACCTAAATTGACAACTAGGCAACTAGAAACTCTCGAAAAGCAATTATTAGATGACTCACTGGGAATGTTTGAAAGTGAAATTGCCTTTGCTAGATACATGACGGCAATTTTCCGAGATGATTTTCAAGTCAAGCCGCAATGTGTATTTGGGTATAGCTTAGGTGAAACTAGCATGATGGTTGCCCAAGGAGTTTGGAGTGATTTTGAGGGTGGAAGTAACACCTTAAACTCATCACCTCTATTTGGCGATAAGTTATCTGGGCCAAAAAATGCTGTGCGTGAATATTGGGGATTAACAGATTCACCAAACAACAATTTTTGGAATACTTATGTTCTCATGGCTACTCCATCGCAAGTTAGAGAATGCCTCAAACATGAGAATCGCGTCTATTTAACTCAAATCAACACACCAGAAGAAGTATTAATTGCTGGTGAAGATGCAGCCTGTAAGCGATTGATTCAAACTCTAGGTTGCAATTCTTTCCCCGCTCCCTTCGACCATGTGATCCATTGTGAAGCGATGCGATCGCAGTACGAAGAAATTAAGAAGGTAAACACCTTACCATCGCAAACTCTTCCTGGTATTGTATTTTATTCTGCCGCCGATTATCAACCGATCGCACTTGAAAGCGACGCCATTGCTCACAACATCGCCAAAGGATTGTGCCAAGAACTTGATTTTCCGCAATTAGTTAACCGTGTCTACGGTGATGGTGTCCGAATATTTTTAGAAGCGGGCGCAGGTAGTGTCTGTTCACGATGGATTGATAAAATTCTCGGCAACAAAGAACACATCACAGTATCTCTGAATCGTAGAGGGATGGATGATCATGCTTCAATGGTCAAAGCATTAGCAAAACTACTTAGTCATCAGGTGAACGTGGATTTGTCACCGTTGTACAGCAAAGCCCAAGACACTGCTAATTCAAATAAAGCAACATTGAGAACAGTTACCTTGGGTGGAAAAGCGATCGCTGCTACAATTTTAAGCGACGAAAATCGTAAACTTGTTGAAGATTTTGCTGGAGATATTAGGAGCGATCGCTTCAAAATACAGCATCTAAATATACCTGATGTTCAACAATCTGAAATCACAGATTTTCTTAACACTTCCAACCAAATAACCCAAGAAGAGAATTACTCCCCTAACATATTGCCTCAGCCAGAAGAAGTAAAAGCGAAAAATATCATTGATAACGTTTTTGAACCGAGAGAACAATTACAATCTTCTGAGTCAAGCGCAATTGGGCAGCAAATTTCTCTTTCTTCGCCACCTATCATCACTCAAAAAATTAGTAGCATCATCAGCATGTTCGATTTAAATAAGACTCAGTATCAAAAGCTCAATGCTAATAATTCAAAGATAACTAAAGCACACACTGCCTTCTTGCAAGCTAGACAAGATTACAGTCAGCAAATGAGCGAAATAATTCAATTGCAACTAGCTTGCGCCCAAAATTTGCTTAACGACGAATCTTGACATAAGTCTACATACTTCAACCATCAATGACCTTGGGTAAGGGGAAAGGTGAACTGGTAAAAGAAAAATATTTCTTCCCCACTCCCTATTCCCCACTCCCCTTATTTAATAATTGTAATCCGAGGGATAACTGCCGTGACAACCGTAGATACGGTACTAAGTAAACACGATAATGGCCTTAATTTCTCTTCCTGGTCTTATAACAAAAACCAGGTTTGGAAAGGTTCTTTAGAAACTGTATCTTTCGAGAAACAAACCATCAAAGATAAATTGATGGTGTTAAATAAACCCTGCTACATCGTGAAAGTTGCCGGAAAAATCGGTGTCACAAATGAGGGGTATTTATCCCCTGGTGATAATGGCACAACAGCACAAGTAGAACTACTTACATTTGCAGCACCAATCCGCATTCAACAATTTGGAGATCCCAATTTTCTCTCCTCTTATGGAGTGAAATATGCCTACGTCACCGGCGCAATGGCTGGCGGAATAGCTTCTGAAGAAATGGTGATTGCACTCGGAAAAGAGCAAATTTTGAGTTCCTTTGGTGCAGGTGGTTTAATTCCAGAACGTTTAGAAGTAGCCATAAATCGCATTCAACAAGCTTTACCTCAAGGGCCTTATGCATTTAATTTAATTCACAGTCCCAATGAACCTGCAATTGAACGGCGAGCTGTGGATTTATACCTCAAATATCAAGTGAGAACAGTAGAAGCATCTGCATTTCTCGACTTGACCCCCAACATTGTTTATTACCGTGTTGCTGGATTGGGATTGAATAGCGCCAATCAAATTGAAATCAAAAATAAAATCATTGCCAAAATTTCTCGCCGAGAAGTTGCTACTAAATTTCTGCAACCAGCACCGGCCAGAATAATCAAAGAACTCCTGGAACAAGGGTTAATTACTGAGTTACAAGCAACCCTTGCAGCCAAAGTTCCAATGGCTGATGATATTACCGTTGAGGCTGATTCTGGAGGTCATACAGATAATCGTCCTCTGGTTTGTGTGTTACCTTCTATTATTGCCTTGCGAGATGAAATTCAAGCACAATATCATTACCAAACACCGATTAGAATCGGCGTTGCAGGGGGAATTGGCACACCACAATCAGCATTAGCAGCCTTTATGATGGGTGCTGCTTATATAATGACCGGTTCCATTAATCAGTCATGCGTTGAATCTGGGGCTTGTGAACATACCAAAAAGTTACTAGCCCAAGCTGAAATGGCTGATATGATTATGGCCCCAGCAGCAGATATGTTTGAAATGGGAGTCAAATTGCAAGTTCTCAAACGGGGTACGATGTTCCCCATGCGAGCGCAGAAATTATTTGAACTCTATCGCGCTTATAATTCCATTGAAGAGATTCCTTTGGCAGAAAGAGAGAAATTAGAAAAACAAGTTTTTCGCAAAACTATTGCTGAAGTATGGGAAGGAACTGCGGCTTATTTGTCCCAAAAGAATCCTGAGAAACTTGGGAAAGCAGTCAATAATCCTAAACTGAAAATGGCGTTGATTTTCCGCTGGTATCTAGGATTATCTTCTCGCTGGTCTAGTTCTGGTGAAAAAGGTAGAGAAGTCGATTATCAAATTTGGTGTGGCCCGGCAATGGGCGGTTTCAATGACTGGGTACGCGGTTCCTACCTGTCTGAATCAAATAATCGTCAGGTAGTTGATGTTGCTAATCAAATTATGACTGGTGCAGCCTTTTTGTATCGTGTCCAAAATTTGAAAATTCAAGGATTGCAAGCTTCCGATTATTACAGTCAGTATCACCCTGTTCGTTCTACATCATTGTTGGAGATTTAAAAATGACTATAAAACAGTCTTTCACAGCAGACGATATTGAAACATTTTTGGTATCTAATTTAGCTAAATTGCTAGGAGTAGCAACTGATGAAATAGATGTCAAAGAACATTTAGAAAATTATGGGTTGGATTCAGCCCAAGCAATGATTCTAGTAAGTAACTTAGAAAAGTTGCTCGGATTTCAACCATCTCCATTGCTGCTGTGGCATTACCCAAATATTGAAGCTCTTTCACAGCGTTTAGCTGAAGAAGTGCAAGATGGTTCACCAGTTCAAGATACAGGGGTGACAGCTTCTAATGCCAACGCTGCTCCCGCTGTTCTAGATTTAGCTGCTGAGGCTGTTCTTGACCCTACCATCCACCCCGGTGCTGCATCTAATCTGCCTTTGGGTGAACCCAAGAATATCTTTTTAACTGGAGGAACAGGCTTTTTAGGAGCTTTTGTCATCCGGGAATTGCTACAAGAAACCAATGCGGATATCTATTGCTTAGTGCGTGCTGCTAATCCTGAAGAAGGCAAAAGCAAACTCCAAAAAAATCTGCAACAATATGCAATTTGGCAAGAAGAATTTAACTCAAGAATTATTCCGATTGTCGGTGATTTATCTCAGCCCTTGTTAGGTGTTGGCTCTGAACAGTTTCAAATTTTAGCTGCTAATATTGATACCATCTATCATAGTGGTGCTTTGTTGAATTATGTTTTTCCATACTCCGCACTGAAAGCAGCTAATGTTTTAGGTACTCAAGAAGTTTTGAGATTGGCTTGTCAAATTAAAGTCAAGCCTGTACATTATGTTTCTAGTGTTGCTGTTTTTGAATCCACTGCTTATGCTGGCAAGGTTGTTAAAGAACAGGATGAATTCAATCATTGGGAAGGTATTTATCTTGGTTACTCACAAACTAAATGGGTAGCTGAAAAGTTAGTTAAAATTGCTCATGATCGTGGACTTCCTATAACTATTCACAGACCACCACTGATTTCTGGTGATAGCAAAACAGGCATTTGTAACACACATGACTTTATCAATTTGATGACCAAGGGCTGTCTACAAATGGGAAGTTTCCCGGATGTAGATTATATGTTAGATATGTCTCCTGTGGACTATGTAAGTAAAGCCATTGTTTATTTATCACGGCAAAAAGAATCGATAGGCAAAGCTTTCAATTTACAACATCCCCAACCTGCTGCTTTGAAAATGCTAGTTGAGTGGATACGCTCTTTTGGTTATTCAGTTGAGATGATTTCTTACGAAAAATGGCAATCAGAGTTAATCAATAATGTGTCTTCTGTAGACAATCCTTTGTATACTCTGCGACCCTTTTTACTGGAACGTTGGTCTGATGAACAACTGACTATTCCTGATTTGTACTTGCAAGCTAGAAGACCCCATATTAGCTGCCAAGATACTCTCAATGCACTAGCAGGTAGTTCTATTGTTTGTCCCCCGATTGACTCTCAATTGTTTATGACTTATACCGCCTACTTGATTCAAAGCGGTTTCTTAAATATCGCTTAGAAACTCAAAAGTTGCGTAGGATATGTTAGCAACTTAACGCACCGTCCCAGATATTTTCGGTGCGTTACAGAAGCCGTAACACAACGCCAGTTGCGACAACGGATAGCGCAGCGTTAGCAAGTCAGACGCTCCTACGGACGCTTGAGTACTCGCTACTGCTACGCTATCGAGCGTCGGGAACCTCCCTTTGGGTGACGCTCCTACGTCGCTACCGCTACGCTAACACCAGTCGCCTACAGCGCTGGATTCACCGCAACGCACTGGCTCCCCTACAAAATAATTTTATTTAGTCGATGTTTTTTAAAACTCAGTACTACTGAATAGCCAATCTTTTAGATGCCAGGAACAACTCATAGACTAACAGAGGCAATATAATTGCCCTGTTTTTTTATGCTCAATCATGTAAATTTTTAGTATTCACCTCTTGACAGAAGTAATTGAGGATAGAATGGTTAGTATCGGGTATGAAAGTTTGATTCTAACTGCTGGCTTTTGTCAGTAATTAAAAGCCAGCGCTAGGAGTTTGAAATAACTGAACTTTTTTAATGCCCAACTTATTCGATGCATAAATCCTAAATTTGCGTTTGGACTGCTACATATATCCAAGGCATCACACAAGCATTTGAAAGGGTAATAACTCAAGACATTTCTCGTCAGTTGAGATATTACGCATACTTAATTGTAGAACGAGAACGACTGTAAATGCAACGCAGCTTCATCAAATTGAATTCACCAACATTCTTACATGAACACAACACATCAAGGACAGAGCAGACAAACTGCTCTTATTACTGGGTCAGCTGGTGGAATTGGCTACGAATTAGCGTGTATTTTTGCTGCTCATGATTATAATCTGGTCTTAGTAGACAGAAATGGGCCAAAGCTAGTAGAAATTGCTGTTAAATTCCAAGAAGAATTTGGAATTTTTGTCAAACCTATTGTTAAGGATTTATCTATATCAACGGCTCCTGAAGAAATTTTTACAGAGTTGCAAAAAGCCGATATAAATGTTGATGTCCTGGTAAATAATGCCGGATTTGGGATTTATGGATTATTTCACGAAACTGACCTAGCAACGGAATTGGAAATGCTACAGGTAAATTTGGTGTGTCTTACCCATTTAACCAAGCTATTCGTGAAGCACATGGTAAAGCAAGGTGAAGGTAAAATCTTAAACGTCGCCTCAGCTGCTGCCTTTCAACCAGGGCCTTTGATGGCGGTTTATTTTGCTACTAAAGCTTATATCTTATCTTTTTCAGAAGCGATCGCTAATGAATTAGAAGGTACTGGTGTCACTGTGACAGTTCTTTGCCCAGGCTCAACCGCATCAGCCTTTCATGAAAGAACTGGGATGGCTGACTCTAAGTTGCTCAAGGGTAAGAAGATGATGGATGCACGAACAGTAGCCGAAATTGGTTTTCACGCCTTAATGAAGGGCAAAACCATTGTTATTCCTGGTTTTATCAATAAACTACTTGCAAAAAGCGTCAGATTTGTACCTAGAAAGCTGGTGACAAAAATTGTCAGAAATATGCAGGAAGATAAGTAGGGGCATTGGGCATGGGGCATTGGGAAGAAAAACTAATGACAAATGACAAATGACTAACATTAATACTGCCAACACTTTAAAATCCAGCCAAAATTCTCTACCGCAACAGCAGCAACATAATTGTTAGCAGGTACTAGTTCAAAAAGACTCCAGTCTTCAGTTATCTGTAACTTGGCTGGTTCTGTGAGAGTCAGCGATACTTCGATTTGCTCTAACTGGGATAGTCCGTCTCCAGTTGCCTTTAAATAAGCTTCCTTACAAGTCCAGTAACGGAAAAATACCTCTTGCTGTTGGTTGTGAGATAGCGATCGCAACATTTCATATTCTCTCGCTAAAAAGAACCGTTTGGCAAGAGCTTCCAGATCAGACATCGGGCGAATATATTCTAGGTCTACACCAATTTGGCAGGTACAATTCACCGCACACAAACCCAACCCTTGGGAATGAGACAAGTTAAACGCCAGTCCACTATCGGCAAATCTATCTGCTAATACTGGTTTGCCGCGCTGTTGATAATTAAACTCCACTTGTAAGGGCTGGATACCCAAATAGTTACCTAATATAGTTCGCAGAATACCACGACCAGCAATGAAACGCTGTCGATGTTCCTGAAAATAGAACCGTTCAGCACGAGCAGTTTCGTCACTGGAAAGAGTCGCTGCTAAACCTTGCAGTTGTGTTTCTGGTTGCTCAAGGTCTATGCGCCAGACATGAATCTCATCCGGTAGCAAAGTTAAATCCGTCGGTGCAGGTAGCCAAATATCATTAGAAGCGGTCATTGAGTCAAAAAGTCAAGGGAATTGTACTCTAATAGTTTCTTTAATTACGACAATTATTATGGGTGGATCTGGTTTGACGCTTTAGCACTACTATATACAACTGCGTGTGTTTTTCCTAGAATCTGCCATAGGTTTTGTTAGAGATTAAGTCTACCTGTAAACATAAATACAGGTAGCCGCAATTGCTTCTGCCCGCTAAATATTATAATTTATTGCTCTAGATGTACGCTCCTCAACTCCACGTTAAATCTCCTGAGAGAGAATGCTTTAAAACCTTTGACAGAGAATCGCAAATTTTATTTTGGCTACAACATTAGCTATTACAGCATTACTCAAAGGAACTACGACCAATGTCTGCAAGTGCTCTGAAGTAGATATCTCTTCAGTAGTAAATAGTTTTTCTCAGAAAGTGTTAAATCTGGAACAAAAAAACCTTGCCAAAGCTTGTTAAAAACCTATTACAACTACTTTTTTGTAGAACATAGTGAGGATGAATGATTATTAATTTGGAGTACTTTGCCTTCTTTATACTGCTACTAGCAGCACTGCTATTAGCAATTAGGCAAATGAGTGTTGCTTTGGATGAGTTAGATATTGAGCGCTTTACTCTCTGGACAGGTATTGCTTCTGTTATTGCTGGTTTACCAATAATATTGTGGTAGCTTCTGGGTCAATGCCATCCTCTCTATATTTGGGCTTCCAAGCAATACGACTACATCCGTCGAGTATCCTAGCAACTAGAATATTTTCTCGCCTATTACTCTGTTCGTTGTTGCTCTAACCATTGTAAAACCCGATTCCATGCCCACCAAAGATCAGAATCTTGTACTTGACGTTGGCACTCTTTACTACTCAAATAGCCAACATGGCCGCCGTATTCAGTGAGTAACAAATCTATTACAGGATTGCGATCGCAAGCTTCTTCTAATTCCGGTATAATCGCTGGGTCAAAAAGTGGGTCATCAGCAGCATATAGAATCAAAGTCGGTTTCGAGATTTGCGGCAATACTTGTAAAGCACTACTAGCTTGGTAATATGCTTCTACAGAAGGAAAACCTAGTTGCTTAATTACCAGTTCATTATCAAAACCCCAAATGCTGTTCGCCCGTTCAATCGCTTCTGGATTAAGGCTTCCAGGATGAGCATCATAAATTCGCCACGCTAGTTTTTTTAAATTTTGGGCAATCCCTGCTTCCAAATATCTGCCGAAGGGCTTTGTAACCAGATAAGATAGCGATCGCTCCGAATCCAAACTAGGGCAAATCACCATACCACCGCCAATATCGCTATCTTCTAATCCTAAATCTCCATGCTCCCTAATCACCTCACCAGCCACCTTCACCGCCCATAGCGCCAATTGCCCTCCTAAAGAATACCCTGTAAACCAAAATTTCCCCGGACATCCCATTGCCTTAGCAGCGGCGGCGATGCGAACAAAATCTTCCCCCTCATACAAACCATCAGAAGTCAGAGTCGGGGATAATTTGGCAGTTTTGCCGTGGGCCCGCCAATCAAATAACACCACAGCATAGCCTTGAGCGTAGGCTTTACGTCCTAGCACCCTTAAAAACCATTCTGTTTTTAACTCTCCAGTAATGCCATAAGTCCCGATAATCGTGCTATGAGCATTTTCCGGGATAGCAACCAAGCCAAAAATTGGCACACCTTGGCCACCAATGAAGATTTTTTCGTGATAAGACGGTTCTGGGTCTTGAACAGTAATTTCCCAGTAGCGTTTTCCCCACAAAGCGGTGTATACAGTCATCGTCACACCGTTTTGTAAAAACCAAGACGGATTGTAAGGGGGAGTATAACACATCATAGACTATAAGATTTCGTGTAATTGAGTCTTGATTTCACAGTCATTTAATCTTAATATTTATGTAAGATTTAAAACCTTTTTCATAATCGATTCAAAAATCTTTGTATCTATCAAAGGTTGTTAATTATCCTTAATAAGTAGTAATAATTTTTTAAGAATGCCGAGGATTCTTGTCATAGACGATGACCCAGCGATTTCAGAACTAGTTGCCGTCAACTTGGAAATGGCTGGCTACGATGTTAGTCAAGCTGAAGACGGCATCAAAGGTCAAGCGCTGGCTCTCCAGCTACAACCAGACTTGATCATGCTCGATTTAATGTTGCCCAGAGTAGATGGGTTTACTGTTTGCCAACGCCTGCGCCGAGACGATCGCACCTCTGAGATTCCCGTGTTAATGTTGACGGCTTTGAGCCAAACTCAGGATAAGGTGGAAGGCTTCAATGCTGGCGCAGATGACTACCTCACCAAACCTTTTGAAGTTGAAGAACTGCTGGCGCGGGTGCGGGCACTTTTGCGGCGTACTGACCGGATTCCCCAAGCCGCAAAGCACAGTGAGATTCTCAACTATGGCTCATTAACCCTGGTTCCCGAAAGATTTGAGGCAATATGGTTCAATGAGACGGTGAAATTGACTCACTTGGAATTTGAGCTACTTCACTGCTTGCTGCAACGCCACGGTCAAACAGTTTCTCCCAGCGAAATCCTCAGAGAAGTTTGGGGCTACGATCCTGATGATGACATAGAAACGATTCGAGTCCATATTCGCCACTTGAGAACCAAGCTAGAACCAGATCCTCGCCATCCCCGCTATATCAAGACAGTGTATGGTGCTGGATACTGTCTTGAATTACCCGGTATCCCTCCATCAAACGAAGGGGCTTCAGTAACAGTCGTTGAATAAAATCACGCTAAATTCCCTTAAACTTTGCTATCACTTAGGCAAGAACTCTCTGTAACTGTTATTCCTTACCGCTTAGTTAAGGTTATTAGTGGAATTTACTAGTATGTAGAGATGTTGCAATACAACGTCTCTACAAGTGCATTCGTGATTTTTTAATTAAAAGCGTCTTTTGTCAATGAGTTAAAATACTCAAATTAAGCTTAGTGAAAATGATAATCATGTGATCGAAAGGAAGAGAATGTGATTTTCAGTCACACTCCTCTGCCTCTTTTTGATTATCATTATTTTCAAAGTCTTTGATAGCTTAAATATTATATGAAAAAGTTATGAAAAAATATTGTAACGACAGAATAACTTTGTCAAAAACGTGCTTAATTCTTAGGTAAATTCAATTATGAAACTGAAATAAGTTACAAAAATGGAGTTAACAATAATGCGGTTTATAAGAGGTTATTTGGTGAGTATGTTGGCTGGAGTCATAAGCTTAGTGGCGAACCAAGCTTTGGCAGTAACGGCGCCAGGAGCTACTATGAAGAATTCCTTTCCCCAAGACAATTCATGTTTAAGCACTTCGAGTTATGGGGGAATTATCAATAACTGTAATTACAGTGTTCAAGTAATAGGAACCCTACAACTGTCACCAGGTTCTCACCCAACGTCAGTCAGAATTAATGGAAATAATAGCTCGTGTCAAGCAGTTTCGATTAATGGTGTTGGAAACGGTGCCGCGTTTAGTTCTTTAGTTAATACTACTTCTGGGCCAAAAGTTTGGCAAACCCTGAATCTTGGTAATCTTTCTGTATTTGATGGGCCTGATGGGAATAGCGAAACAGGTACACTTTTTAAGTGTTCGCTCGAAGCTGGTGGCATTATAGGCAATTTCACAGTAAAGTAAGGTTTCTGAAGGTAGACATTAGCCATCATTGAATTTCTGAAATTGTAGTGCGATCGCGCTGTGGTGAAACAGCGCGGTCTTTTCCCAAAGAACGTTTCTACTTCTTACCACACAATAAACCAAACCGAACTAACCCGCACTCATAACCGCGACGCATCAACCCCAGTGATAATGCCCCTTGAATGGTAGTCCAACCGGCATTGAGTAAGCCCCAAAGTGCTTGGGGAGTGAACGCCGAATCAATTACTACATTCCAAAAGGGGGCGACGGCGGTTGACCAATCGGCGGTGCGAATATTGTTTAATGGAAGTTGACGTGCGATCGCTTCATACTCTGGTAAAGAAATCACATAAGGCAAACAATACACCCGATAAATATCCTGCAAATGCTTTTCCTCATCTGCCGTCAGTGGTAACTTATCAGTCGGTCGATGACACCAAGTCACCATAATTAACTTCCCACCAGGTTTCAACACCCGATAACATTCCTGGAGAAACTTAGTTTTATCTGGCATGTGTTCACCGCTTTCCAGCGACCAAACCAAATCAAAAGAATTGTCAGCAAAAGGCATTGCTTGAGCATTGGCTACCTGAAACTGAGTTCTCAGACTCAAATTCGCTTCCATTGCGCGTTCTGTTGCTCTGGCAGCTTGCACAGGACTCAAAGTAATTCCTGTAGCCTTAGCATTAAACTTTTCTGCTAGATATAAAGAACTGCCACCAATGCCACAACCCACATCGAGGATATTTTCTGCTGCTTGTACCCCTGCCCAATTGAGCAGTTCTTCGATTAAATCAATTTGAGCTTGACGGCGGTCTTTTTTCTGGCTACCATCAGCCCCGTAGTAGCCGTGGTGCATGTGTTCCCCCCAAATCTGTTCCCACAGACCAGAGGAAGCATCGTAGAACTGCTGAATTTGCTGGTAAAGTGTTGCACTCATGAAAAAAGTAGTATTGAGACGAAGTAGAATTCAAAAAAAAACATACTGGTGGTAGGCTACCATGTATGTTTTTAAATAAGGTCAGAATATTAATTTTGAATTTTGAATTTTGAATTGTTATTCTCCAGCAGTGGTTGAAGTAGATTGTGGTTCAACTGAGACAGGGTTCGCGGGCGTTCCTGATTGATTTGGGATCTCTGGCTCAGATGTTTGTACTAGATTACTGGTAGAATCTGAACTCTGAGAAGGAGTAGCTGTTTGACTGGTTTGAGGTTGCTGTTGCCCACTTTTCTGAGCAATTTGCTGCACTAGCTGCTCAATTTTCTGGGCTTGTTCAATGTTGCCTTGCTGACGATATTCATTGTGAGCGCGTTTCAAGACTCCACTGGCTTTTTTGAACTCGCCCTGATTATATAAAGTTACTCCTAAGTTATAGTAAGCTGAGGCACTTTTCGGATTTAGGCGAATAGCTTGCCGATAAACAGAAATAGCCTTAGAAGCTTGACCATGCATTGCTAGCAAATTTGCCATGTTGCTGTAGGCTATAGCATTTTTAGGATCTAGCTTCAAAGCTTGGCGATAACTGGCGATCGCAGGCTCGATTTGACCTTGTTGTTGCAAGGCGATCGCTAAGTTAAGATAAGCTTTGGCGTTGCTGCTATCTAAATTAATTGCTTTTTGGTATGCAGCGATCGCTTCCTCTAACTTTCCTTGTTCATACAGCAACAAACCCAGATTATACAGCGCTGCCACCCTTGTTGAATCTATCACTAAGCTCTGGCGATAAGCCGTAATTGCTGCATCTTTTTCTCCTTGTCGGTGCAACACTAACCCTAAGTTGTAATAAGCTTCGCTAAAATTGGGATTAACTTTAATCGCCTCCGTATATTCTTGTAAAGCTATATCCAGGCGATTTTGCTCCATAAATATATTACCCAGATAATTCCGTGCTACCCCAAGGTTAGGATCTCGCTGCAACGCTTGGCGAAAGGCATATTCTGCACCTTGTAAGTCTTGGTGGTTATAGCGCGTGACTCCCTGCTGGAAAAAGCTAGCTGCTTCGAGATCCTGAGAAATTGCAGTTTCTGCCAGCAGCTTGCTAACTGGGAAATTAGTAATTGTCGGTGCAGCCAAAATCCAAAATGCAGAACAGCCACCGAGTGTCACCTGACAAAATAAATTTAACCAATGAGAAAATAGGTATTTTTCAGACATTAATAGCAGACCTGTACTTATTTTTAACTCCTCATAAGTCAGAGTACCCACCACCAAAGAAAAAATTCCAAATTTCCAACTTTTAACTCCTAACTTCTAACTCTTGTACAGACGCGATTAATCGCGTCTGTACTCCTAACTCCCCACTCCCACAGCTGACGGCAAAATTAGCATGGCATCACCGAATGAATAAAAACGATATCCAAAAGCGATCGCTTCGTTGTATATATTCAATAATCGTTGTCTGCCAATTAGGGCACTTACCAACATCAACAAACTGGAACGCGGTAAGTGAAAATTCGTAATTAAACCATCAACCACCCGCCATTGGTAGCCGGGATAAATAAACAAGTCTGTTTTGCCGCAAAATGGTTGTAAATTTCCCGATTTAGCCGCCCCTTCTAAAGCCCGTACTGCCGTTGTTCCCACAGCAATAATTCGACCGCCAGCTGCTTTAGTGGCGCGGATTTGCTCTACTGTGGCGGCGGGAACTTCAATCCATTCTTCATGCATCTGATGAGTAGTTACGTCCTCTACTTCCACAGGGCGAAATGTGCCGACACCAACGTGTAGCGTCACAAAAGCTTGATTAATTTGGCGATCGCGCAACTGTTGTAATAATTCTGGGGTAAAGTGTAATCCTGCCGTCGGAGCTGCGATCGCTCCTGGCTGTTTAGCATAAACTGTCTGATACTGCTCATCAGCTGCTTCTGAGGTAGTGATGTACGGTGGTAGTGGTACTTCACCAAAAATCTCTAACAGTTGCACCAAAGTCTTTCCCTCTGGTACATCAAATTGCAACAAACGCCCCCCGGTTGCTGCGTCTGTTTCTAGAACCGTAGCCGTTAGCTGGGGACTGGGGACTAGGGAAGAATCTTTACAATCCTCAATCCCCAATTGCCTTGGTTCAAAAATAATCTTCGCTCCCTGTTTGAAGCTTTTTCCTGGCTTAACTAAAGCTAACCAACAGTTATGCTGCTGTTCTTCCAACAGCAACACCTGAATTTTCGCACCAGTGGATTTATAACCATAAAGCCGCGCTGGAATGACCCTTGTATTGTTCATAACCAACAAATCACCAGAGCGCAATAGTGCAGGTAAATCATGGAAAATGTGGTGTAGGGATGCTGTTTTGATGCCTGTAGTAGGAGAATTAATCACCAGTAACCGTGAGCTATCTCTAGGAACTGCTGGGTTTTGGGCAATGAGTTCTGGAGGTAGTTTGTAATCATAGCCAGCTACCGAGCAATCTAATTCCAAATCTTTTTCTTGTGGGCTAGAAGTATCTTTCAAATTGGCTTGTACTAGTTTTTGCTTTATTTAGTATTTATACTCTCTTAAAAAGGCTGGGTTAAGTTTTCCCTTCTAAAGGAACTTTAAGGTATCTTCGCTCAGTTTTGTCGCTAGGCTATAAGATTGTTACTATTAAGTAACACGGAAAAATTAACATAAAAATTGGGTAAACCTCCCCATCTAAAAACGGGGGCTTTTACCCTACCGGGAACAGGCACTGATTGACGAATATAGATATGTAGGATTGGCTTTGATCCCAAGCACCAACAAACATGGAATACTTGTACTATCTGGCAAATGCCAGTCTAACCCTGAGGGTCGTTCAAAACCTCCACGCTAGACCCCAGACACCAGTTTCGTTCGTCACCGTAATTCATCAAATTGATGGCTGGGTGGTTAGGATCAAACTCAGAGGTCAAGTTTCGCCCCAAGAAGATGGCGACTTTCGTGCTTTTCTAAATGAATTAGGAATTAGCTACGAACCGCCAATGAGGGTGCAAATGGCACTTTGGAGTTTGGAAGCGGGACAGTGTCCTGTGGATGTGATGCGTCGTTATCAGGTAGCGATCGTTTCTCATGGTAGCCCAGAAAGAGACGAAATTGAAGCGTTCCGGCAACAGTTTGTCCGGGGCTTAGGTTATTGTCCAGAAACTTTGGCGTAACACTATTTGGTTGTAACGTCACTACAAAATTATTGGTCATTGGTAATTAAGATATTTTATCTATTACCAATTAACCATTATCAATTGAAGAGTCAAAAGCTGCCAGAATGTATTCTTGCAGCTTAAACTTATATCCGGGTACTGATGAAGTAGCTAGAGCTTCCTGATTTGCTGTGACTCCAGTCAGATTTTTTGATATCCTTTGACAGTAGACAATAGCAACATCAAATCGGCAAGAATAATCTGCCTTTTCAGGGTACTGGGCTAAAAACATTTCAGCTGTCCGACAGATTTTTGCTTGCTTTTGTGGAGTGATTGCACTTCTTCCCCCTGTATCCCAACTACCTGAACTACGGGTTTTAACTTCCACAAATGCCAATATTGAGTGCTGAGTCCTAAGCTTTCCTACTTCTTTCCTGCTTCCCTGCTCCCCTGCTTCCTCTACTTTTTTAGCATATTCAGCGATGATATCAATTTCCCCCCAGCGACTAGAAAATCGACGATGAAGAATTATCCAACCAGTAGATTGCAACCATTGGGCTACTAGTTCTTCTCCTAATTGACCACTATTTGGACAATGCATATAAACTTTAGTATTCTCGGTTATTTAATTCAACAGGAAAATAAGAGTTTCTAGTAGTTCCACGAAATCATACTCCCATGATGTGCTTATTCTTCACTTGCTGGCGTGGCATTCCCAACAGTCAAATTGAAGTAAACATAATTTGGGTAAATATCCATAAAAGAGTGATGTTCGACATATATGCCACCACCACATTCCAAAAAGGTGATGAACGGCTCATAAGGGTCAGGAAGACCATTCGCCGGGACTGCATCAAATTCCCGTAGACGACACCAAAATAAGTAATTACGTACCCCTAGCAGAACATAGGCACTACCACGCCTAGTTGGTATCCGGTCGCTGTTGTATAACTCCTCCAGCCATTGGATTAGGGAAGATGGGAGTTCCATGTCAGGGCGAATCTGAAGAGCAAGATTTTGAAAAATATGCTTCTGTTCGCTCTGCAAAAACTTTGCCCATTGTCTGACCCGCGACAGAAATTCTAACATCAGTTCTGTAAGTTTTTCGTCTTTCTCCCCCATTCCTAACGTATCCCATTGGATAGCCTGAAGTCGTGTGAAGGCAACGTTCAAATCGTCGTATGAACTTGAATTAGTATTCATAAAAATATTTTTAAAGGATTTTTGCGCTAACATCTCTGACTCAAGGATAATGAAATGGAGGAGGGTTCGCCATTGGCTAAAAATAGAATGAATTCTAAGTTAAGCGCCCGGATTTGGGCAAGTATACTCAGCTTATTCCTCTGGGGAATAGTTGGCATCATTGCAACGGTCGGTTTTACTCCAACAGCTTTGGCACTTGAATATAATAAAGAAATTTTGGTCGAGGCTGATTTCTCAGGACGTGATTTAACAGACTCCAGCTTTACCAAAGCTAATCTTCGCCAGAGCAACTTCAGCCATGCTAATTTGAACGGTGTCAGTTTCTTTGCAGCAAATTTGGAGTCTGCGAATTTGGAGGGTTCTGATTTGAGAAATTCCACTTTAGACTCAGCTCGTTTAGTCAGAGCAAATTTAACAAATGCACTGTTGGAGGGTGCTTTTGCTGCTAATGCCAGATTTGATGGTGCAATCATTGATGGGGCAGATTTTACCGATACGCTGCTGCGTCCCGATGAGCAAAAAAAATTGTGCAAACTTGCTAAAGGAACTAATCCTATTACAGGACGAGATACGCGTGACACGTTGTTTTGTCCTTAGTATTTTTTAGCTGGGAATTGGGCATTGGGCATTGGGCATTGTGCATTGCTTATTCCCCATTCCCTACTCATAAAATATTGAGCAACTACCAACCACTCGCACCAATCTTTTGACAAACAATTTTCATACCTTTGCCTGGTGAAGAACTTGCTACAAAAGGGATTTCTCCTTTTTCTTTATCCTCTTCAAGTAGCTGTCCTTCTGGCCCGTAAATCGCAATGCGATTGCGAAACAGCCGCGATTCTTTGCACGATGCATCAAAGGTAGTCTCGAAGATGCCATCTCCATAGATACCGTAAAGCTTGTATATCGTGCCCTTAATAGTTTTTGTATCCAGAGCTACGCTGTTTCCTAATTTATCATGCCCGACAGTGATATATCTTTCTGCATCTTGAGCGATGGCTGCGTCAACATCTTTAGCAATCGCACTGCCATTACTCAATAAAATAGCGATCGCTCCCACCATGCCGCCTATTTTAAAATACATACAGTTTCAAAATATAAGATTTCATATATTTCTATCCGCAATCAAAGGGGTTCTGGCAGGGTAAAAGCACTGAAATCAAGACAGAGCAAGGTGTTATACTAGTTAGTAACACTTTATGGGAAGCGTCAAGTAATAAACAAAGAGCTGCAATACTTTTCAAAGTATGAGTGAAACACTTGCTGATATTGCCATACCGCCCCAGTTTCCCGATCACACTCAACTACCAGAGTCTGATGGTACGTTTGTGAAAAATTTTCAAGAGCATCCCCAAACCGTCATTTTGACAGACTCAATTGCTCAAGCTTTGCAACGCTTACATCCAGATGGACAGTATTGTATTGGTCAAGATTGTGGTATTTACTGGCGAGAAACCGATCCACCAGAAAAAGGAGCAGCAGCACCGGATTGGTTTTATGTCCCTGGTGTACCACCAAGGCTAGATGGCAAAAACCGTCGCTCTTATGTTTTGTGGCGGGAATACATACCGCCATTGATTGCTATAGAACTAGCTAGTGGTAATGGCGATGAAGAACGAGATGTCACTCCTTTACCTCTAGCTGGTAGTCGGGAAGGCGCAAAACCAGGTAAATTCTGGGTATATGAGCGAATAATCCGAATTCCCTACTATGCCATTTATGAAATTAGTAATGACAAACTGGAAGTTTATCATCTGGTAGATTTTTCTTACCATAAAATGCAGCCTAATGAGCGAGGCCACTACCCAATTACTCCTTTAGGAATGGAACTAGGGTTATGGCAGGGAAGTTACTTGAATAATCCTGAGCAATTTTGGTTGCGCTGGTGGGATTTAGAGGGAAATCTGTTACTGATTGGTCAAGAAGAAGCCGAGTTACAAAGACAAAAAGCCCAGCAAGCAGAACGAAGAGCCGAGCAAGCTGAACGAAAAGCTGCACAATTAACAGAACGGCTCAGGGCAATGGGTATCGATCCAGAAGTAGAGTAATATTTACTAAGTTATGGTAAGCCGAAAAACTTAGTAATCACGGGCAAAAGCTTACCACAGACTTCAACTAGCTTTTGAGTAGAAGGCAAATCAGCGATGTCTACGACGGGCTACGCCAAGGCATCTTTCAATAACTTGAGGGCTGTTTTTACTATCTTCTGCATTGTTCCATCTTTTGGGTTTGGCAGTGGTGCGATCGCATCTGTGTTCAAATGGGAACCATAAGAAAATAAGTTAATACATCACACTAGATTGGTTTACCCATGTCTGACGAACAAGAGCGTAATTCCGCTTTTAATGCTGCTGCTAACATTAACGTTCAACATGCCCAATTACAAGATTTATCCTTAAGTGCAGCCCGTAGATTATATAAAGGTGGGATTCGACCTGGCGATCCGATCAGAACCAGAGTGCAAGCCCAAGAAATGTTAGATAAAATCCCTCCATCTCAAAGAGCAGGGATTGATGGCAAATCGCCTGATGTTAATACCCAAAAATACCTATTAGATAAGCACGCTAGTCATATCAAACCGCATAGCAAAGGCGGCTCAAATGATCCCAAAAATATCAAGTGGGAAAATGCCAAAGATAATTTAGCCCATGGCGATAAACCCATGACTTCCCAGGAGCAAATGAGACTAGATGCTAAATGGCATTTTGACAACCTAACAGGTGCAGTCAAAGCAGGTGTTAAAGCCGCGCCCTTTGGAGCAGCCATTGGTGTAGCGACGACAGCACCATTTTCGTTGCTAACCAACGCGCTACGCGTAGTTCGGGGTGAAATTTCTGCACAAGAAGCCGCTATAGAAACATTGAAAGATACCGTAAAAGGCGGCACAGTTGGGGGTGTGACAGCGTTTGTAACCACAACAGTAGCAGCAGCTTGTCCACCAATTGCGATCGCTTTAACCGCAGCTGCACCAGTTTTAGCTGTTGTTGGAACTGGGGGTATGGTTTACGAGTTTTTCAAAATCCTTGATGACCATAAACAGACCGTGAAAATCTATTATGAATCTTTAACTGAGCAAGAATTAGAAAGATTAGAAGCAATTGAAAATGAACTGATTTATGAACACCATAAAAATCTAGAGTTTTTGGCCGAAGCGCAAGTAATTAATCAAGAAATTACAAATCGTCCAATTGCACCGGGAATAGAAGGGGCTATGCAACGGTTACGTGAATCAGTAGCTATTGCTCAGTCTTTAGGACTAGCATCAACTGATAGTAAGTTACTGCCTGATTCTCAACTTCTTTACCTTCCTCCTCATTCCTAGAGAATTAGTCAAAAATTGTATGATTTTTATAATTCCTCTTCTGTTTGGTGCTTTAGGGGCGGCAGTTGGTGCTGTCGCAGGTGCTTTTACTGCTCATGCTGCTGGAGAAAAGGACAGACAAGCAGGCAAGCATCACAGACAAGTTGCAAATGAATTAACAGACAAATACGCCAATTTAGAGAAGAAATATTATGAATTTGCTGATCAGAGCAAAAGGCAGATTAATGATTTAACTCGCCAACACGCATTAGATGAAGTAGAAAAAGACTGTTTGCGTTTAGCAGTACGACTGCAACAAAATCTCATTTCCTTAATGTGGGAGATTGATAGAGAACCTACAACAGATGCTTTAAACAGGTTTCAAGCAGCAGTGGAACAAACTAACCAAGTTCTCTACCAATTAAAAGAGGAGCTAATTATTGTTCCTAATGATTACTATGCAAGCCTTTTAACAGCAATAGCAGCAACTAAAAAAATCAACACTATAAAATCCAGCGATGCTGGCAGTAAAGCTATTCTCAGTGTTGATTTAGGCAGAAGCAGCACAAAGACTTGTGTGAGCTGCGAACCTAATAATGTGGTGTTTATTCCTGCCAACGTGAAGCAAATCTCATTTGAACAAATTCGTGGGGGTCTTTTTGAACCTAGAGCTACTGACCCATTAATGGATTTATGGATGGAACATCAAGGTAGTGGTTATGCTGTTGGTCAATTAGCAGCTGAGTTTGGTGCAAATCTCGGTGTTGGACAATCTAAACTTGAATCTGCATTGATCAAAGTTTTGGCAAGTGCTGCCTATTTTAAACTTCAAGATGAAATATCCGTAGCGATAGGTTTACCTTTCTTTTCCTTAAAACAATTTGAGATGGAGAAAGCACAGTTAATTAGTTTGATTGCTGGCCCACATAAAATAAACTTCCGTGGTGAATCCGTATGTTTGAATATTTCTAAAGTATGGGTAATGGCGGAAGGTTATGGTAGTTGGCTCTGGTCTGAATCTCAACCTAGAAACCATCTAAATGTTCCTGATTTGACAAAAATTCCCGGGGCTATTGTTGATATTGGTTATCAAAACATTAATATGATTATGATAGATAACTTCCGGTTTGTTAGAGATGCTTCTAAGAGTGAAGACTTTGGTATGAACTTTTTTTATGAACTGCTAGCTGCCGAAATAGAAGGCGCTGATAGTCAATCTTTAACCTTCATTGCTGTTGCGAATAAACCTAGAGGCCATCGCTTCTATTTTCCTAAAGGTGCTAATAAACCCACCAACTTAGATGATTTCCTTCCTAACCTCACAGAAATGTTTTCCCATGAAGTTTGCTCCCATGTCCTCGCTTGGTTGCCAGAGCGTGTAACTGATGTGATTATTACTGGTGGTGGCGGTGAATTCTTCTGGGATGACGTTCAACGTCTGCTTAAAGAAGCAAAGATTAATGCCTGTTTAGCGGCATCCTCTAGGCAAGCTAATGCCTTGGGGCAGTATATTTATGCAGAAGCGCAATTGTCTAGCGTTCACGCTACTAGGTCATAAAACTAATGTTACTTTGAATTTATCTCAAAGGGAAGATAATTTTTTGTAGATGTAAAGGTTCATCTAACATACCAGTAAAAAAATGAAAATTAAACTTTCTCATGATATTAAACACTTATCGCAACATTGAGCAGGAACTAGCTAAAGAATAGCGATTACTGAATATTGACGCTACCGAAGAATATTCAAAATTATCTACAATTTCTAAAACACCAGCCCCTGAAAATCCATGTAAAGGTTTTGCATCAGGATGCTTTCACCATGTTGTGCCAAATCCAGAGCATAACCCATTACATCTTGTACTTCTTCAGGAAACTCATTTAAATCATCAAGATAGCGTCACTTTCCTCAAAAATAACCCTTAATCAATCACGCTATTCAATCCCCGTTTTTTAACTAGGTGCAACAGCTTAAGAGCAGTGCCACTGGGACGTTTCTGACCGATTTCCCACTTTTGAACCGTTGATAGACTTGTATTCAAAATCGCAGCAAATACTGCCTGGCTGACATGAGATGATTCCCGTATTTCCTTAATTTGCTTAGGTTCTAGCGGTTCAATCTCAGACAAGCACAGAGTGTCGAATTCACGCAATGTAGTTTGATCCATCAGTCCAGCCTTGTGCAGCCCCGTAGCCGTTTCGTGAACGGCTTCAAGAATCGCTGATTTCTTCTTCGCCATTGCAAATTACCTCCATCAATTCATCTTCCAGCTTGGCCTTTTCGAGATCCTCTAGCGTGTAAGATAACAGCACCGATGCCAGCTTTTTTAATGCTTCTTCTTCTTTTTTGTTAATGTTACTGCGCTCGTTTTTCGGGAAGCCGAAAACAAAAAACCAGCAATTTCCCTTGTTGGTCGCTACCAGTGTGCGGAAGCCACCACACTTACCTTGTCCAGAGCGGGCAATCCGCTTTTTGAACAGTCCGCCTCCTAGATCGGCTTCGTAAAGTCCTGCCGTCATTTCGTTTACAGCCGCACAGAGACTAAGGTCGTTTAAACCCTCTTTGCGTGCCCAACGGTCAAACCATCGGGTTTTATAGATTATCATGCTATGGTCATTGCCTTTGCTTATCATATAGCACTTGGTGCTATGTTTGGCAATACACTACAAAAGTCAAAAAGCTTGAACAAAGACTGATCGCAACATTGAGTAGGAACTAGCTTAAAAAGAGCGATGGGCTACGCCCCGCCGGAGGCGATCGCACTCCACCAAATACAATGAGGAACTAATGTTGTATCTGCAAATTTATTTAATACTCATAAACCACTCAGTAATCCCTTGAGCGATCGCATCAGCCATTTTCTTCTGTTCCTCTGGGTTCACTATCTGCTCAAATTCATCAGGATTGCTCATAAAACCCAATTCCAACAATACCGATGGTGCAGCTGTCGGACGTGTCAGCGCCAGGTTATCCCAAAACACACCATAAGAAGGTCTACCGATTTTTTTAACTACATAGTTGTGTAAAAACATTGCGAGGTTATGGGCTTGGGGTTGATACCAAAAAGCGGCAAATCCCTTGATTTTTTCGGCATCACCATCATCGGGTAAAGAATTGTGATGTATGGAAATAGAAATGCATGGTTCTTCTTGACTGATAATTGCCTGACGTTCTACTAGGGAAACCTCCTTATCATCCTCCCGTGTCATCACTACCGTTGCTCCTTCTTTCACCAACTCGTCGCGCAGCAACTTAGATACCACCAAATTCACATCTTTTTCTAAATATCCAGTTGGGCCACTGGCACCAGATTCTTTACCGCCATGCCCTGGATCTAGTACAATCTTGAAATTAGCTAAAAGCTTGCGTCTTGTGTTCCCGATTTTAGGCGGATGACGCAAAGCCAAAACCAGGGTTGTACCGTCGTATCTCAGCTTGTATCCCCACTGTTGAGCTTTTTTGAGGTTAAAGGTGTATTTTACTTGTCCTGGGGCTTCCTGTTGCCAGTCTAGGCGATAAATTAGGGGGTCATCATCCAGGCGAATTATGTCCGTTTGGGCAGTGGTATTGTAGAGAGTGAGAGCGAAAGCACCCTCGCTTTGTTGCACGCTCACAGGTACGGGAACTTGTAAGGGGAAAACTATCTCTGTCGCACCAGGGAGTTGACGGTATCCGACACTGCGAATTATTGTTTGTGGCGGAACTGCACCAGGTAGAATGCGGGTTTCTTTACTATTAATCCAAGCGCCATAATCTAGGCGCAACCATTCACCTTCCCTACCTGTAACTGTTGCGCGCGTGCCTTTGGGTAGTGGTGTGAGTCGAGAATAATCGGTGCTAGGGCCAGTACGAGCAACACCTGACTCTACTGTAACCTCAGAAACTGGCAACTGTGCTCTTGAGAGGATTTCAATCTTACCAGATCCTGATTGAGTTATCGTCTTGCCGTCAAGCATCAGTTGAAATTGAGGTTTTCCCAGATCGGCGGCTGTTGCCACTGTGGTGCAACCTTGATAATTGCCTACGCTAGACTGGGCATGAGGCTGATTTTGCCCTGTCAAAGCTGCCAAATTACTTGGTAGTTGTGCCTGTTGAGGTTGGGGTGAAAGAGCAATAGTTTGATTAGCCAGGGTTACAGAGACATTAGCGTTAGGGGGTGCGATCGCACCAAAACAAATTACTTCTCCCGGTAATCTGGCAATGTCAACTGCGGGAGTCAGGGAATCTTTCGCAAAGGCTACCCCCTGTGGTAGTTCAGGGCTAGCGTTAAGCCTGATCACCTTAATCTTAAGTTCTTGATTCTGGCGACGCACAGTAAAAAGATTTTCCCCCAACTGCAAGGGGAAACTAGGGGAAAAATGACCAGCTTTGCTGCGAGTAATTGGCTTACTATTGATCAAAACCTGACCATCTGGTGGTGCAGTGCCCAGAAAGAAGATTTTTTGGGCACTTGTCTGGTAGTTTGTCTGGGGAAAAACGACTATAAGAGATGGCTCTGCCAATGCTACCGAGGAGGTGAGAATACAGCCTAATATTACTAATCCTAAGAGGTTTTTCACAGCAAATCACAGAAGATGACACCACAACAACTGTGGCACAATGACGGGATGTATTTTTAGAAGTTGTTAGAAATTCAAACTACTATGACTAAGTTTATCTTTGTTACTGGAGGCGTAGTTTCCAGTATTGGTAAGGGCATTGTAGCAGCAAGTCTAGGGCGTTTGCTCAAGTCGCGCGAATATTCGGTGTCGATTCTCAAACTCGACCCTTATATCAATATCGATCCTGGGACGATGAGTCCCTTTCAGCATGGGGAAGTATTCGTTACCCAAGATGGTGCGGAGACAGATTTAGACTTGGGGCATTACGAACGCTTTACCGATACATCGATGTCGCGCTTAAATTGTGTGACTACTGGCTCGATTTACCAGGCAGTTATCAATAAAGAGCGGCGCGGAGATTACAATGGCGGTACTGTACAGGTAATTCCTCATATTACCAATGAAATTAAAGAGCGGATTCTGCGAGTTGCTAAAAGTACAAATCCTGCTGTAGTAATTACAGAAATTGGCGGGACGGTGGGAGATATTGAATCACTGCCGTTTTTGGAAGCAATTCGCCAGTTCCGTAAAGAGGTGGGACGGCAGAATGTGCTGTATATGCACGTCACGCTGGTGCCGTGGATTGCCTCTGCGGGTGAAATGAAAACTAAGCCAACACAGCATTCAGTTAAGGAACTGAGATCCATTGGCATTCAACCAGATATTTTAGTTTGTCGGAGCGATCGCCCCTTACCCAAGGGATTAAAGCAGAAATTGTCGGGATCTTGCGATGTACCGGAAGAATGCGTCATCACTTCCCAAGATGCCAAAAGTATCTATGAAGTACCGCTGAATCTAGAACGGGAAGGAATGGCAGAACAAGTGCTGAACTTACTGCAAATGGAACAACGTAAACCAGATTTGACGCAGTGGCAAACCCTGGTAAAACGTTTACATAGTCCCAAGCACGAGGTAGAAATTGCCATTGTTGGTAAATATGTGCAGTTAAGTGATGCCTATCTATCTGTAGTGGAAGCGCTGAACCATGCAGCAATCTCCACCTATGGCAAACTGCGTCTGCGTTGGGTGAACTCAGAAGATTTGGAAACTGAAGCAGCCGAAAATTCTCTTGAGGGTGTCGATGGCATAGTTGTACCAGGAGGTTTCGGGGTTCGGGGAGTCGATGGCAAAATTGCCGCGATTAAATACGCCCGCGATCGCCAAATTCCCTTCTTGGGTTTATGCCTGGGAATGCAATGTTCCGTGATTGAATGGGCCAGGCACGTAGGGGGATTAACAGGTGCTAATAGTGCTGAATTTGACCCTTACACAATTGATCCGGTAATTAATTTATTGCCAGAACAGCAGGAAGTAGTGGATTTAGGGGGTACAATGCGCTTAGGACTATACCCTTGTCGTGTTCTCCCTGATACTTTAGCTTTTAAGCTTTATCAAGAAGATGTGATTTATGAACGACATCGACACCGCTATGAGTTCAACAATGCTTACCGCGATTTGTTGTTAAAGTCTGGCTATGTGATTAGTGGTACTTCTCCCGATGGACGTTTAGTTGAAATTGTGGAATTACCCAAGCACCCATTCTTTCTTGCTTGTCAATTTCATCCAGAATTTCAATCACGCCCCAGTACACCTCATCCCTTATTTAAAGGGTTCATTCAAACAGCGATCGCTCTTTCTCTTTCGACATCTAGTACACCAACGCCATTGGAGGTGTCATAACAATTCATAATGACGCTCGTTCGCTCTTAGCGTCTCCCCTTGGGAGAAGACTCGCTAACGCTGCGCTAACAAAATTAATTACAACATTAACTTAAGGCTTCAGCAGATTTGGACATACAGGGTGCATCATTCGTAAATTTCGGACTTGAGGAGATGTTGTGGCGTACTGGGTGAAAATCCTTTACGAAAGGAAAGAATATGTAGTAAATTTTGAACGTGTCCATGCTTTTTGTTATGAACTGAATGGCAGAGTTACTTTTTGGCTACCCGATAGTGCTATTCCCATAGTAATTAACCCACAAAGTAACCTGGAAGACTATCAAAAAATTCTCAATTATTTAGAATGTGTGACAGGATTAGAATTAGATTGTGCCCACTGGGTGAAAATAATTTACGAAAAAAATGAATATGTAATTAATCTTAACTGTATCAGTTCTTTTTGTCATGAACCGAACGGCAGGATAACTTTTTGGTTGCCAGATGGCACTATCCCCATCATCATTAATCCTGTGAGTAATCCGGAATCTTATGAAAAAGTTGTGAAATACGTTCAGAAAGCAACAGGATATTCTTTGTCTTAGTATTAATTAGTAAGGTCTGCCCAACTTTTTGTTACTGCTGGGATCTGTTTGCTCTTATGTGTCGTGGGTTATTGTATTTTGATCAGTACTGGAATTACTAAGTGGTGTTTGGCTATAACCTTGAGATTGGGTTAACTTTTGGTCAGGCTATGGTTCACAATTTGGTCATTTAAGAGATAAAGGCACACTTAGAGAATAGCGTTTCTGGGCAACGCCTACGCCAAAAGCCTATAAAGGATCAATGTTAATACTTAATAATATAAATGATTTTGCGTAAGAGTTATTGAAGTATTCAAATATTACATTTTGAAGCGTGAAATGTGGATTTTACAGTTGATTTTGATTTCGTCTGAATACGCAAGGGTTTGATCTCAAGCATAGACAAGAGATTTGAGTTACTTCAAGGAGAACACAACGTAGAGAACAATATCGAAACTCCTGTGATTTTTGATAAAATGCCGACAGTTTTGGAGATCGGTTGAGACGGTAGTTTGAAGGCTATCTGCTGGTGTTCAAGATTAAGCTGAATGACAGAGTTTTTCTTGAAAAAGAGGAGATTTGATTGTGAGCTAAACCGTTGTTGTAATTGGTGGAACATCAGGTATGGGGCTGGCAACTGCACAGGTACTCAGCAGTGAAGGGTATCGCGTCATCATTTCTGGTCGTTCTCAAGACACGATCAACAAGGCACTCTCTGAAGTTGCGGGGGACTGTACGGGATTTCCACTTGATTTCACAGATGCTGCCTCGGTTGCATCCTTCTTTGAGCAAGTAGGTTCTCTCGACCATTTAGCATTAGTTGGTAGCGGGAAAGCAGTGTGGGGCAATTTTCGTGATCTGAAACTAGAGGATCTAAAAGTTGCATTCGAGCAAAAGTTTTACGGTTTTTTCTTGTGTACTCAAGCGGCTTTAGGCAAACTTCGTGCTGATGGTTCGATCACGTTTGTCATCGGTGGTGCAAGCCGTTCAGCAATCCCCGGTACAACTGGGGTGGCTGCGGTGAATGGCGCAATTCAAGCAATGGCATTCACGATGGCAAAAGAGCTTGCTCCTCTACGTGTGAATATTCTCTCTCCCGGTCTGTTTGACACTCCGGTTTATAATTGGATGACTCCTGAGCAGAAAGCAGATTTTTTTAAGCAAATGGGCGGAGAGTTACCTGTTGGGCGGGTTGGAAAACCTGATGAAATTGGTCAAGCAGTTTCCTACTTTATCAAGAATGGATTTACGACAGGAGCGATATTAGATGTAGATGGAGGGGACGGTTACATTAAGTATTGGTTGAATCAGTTAGGTTGCTTTAGAAACCTAACCAGTCTGTTTTCTGGTAGTCGGGGTGTTGGCCTGGAGCAGCGCGATCTAGCTGAGGGGCAGGTGGCGCATGAAACGATCGCAGAAGTCTATATGCAAGCATTACACAACAAAACTGCTCAAGGCAAAACCTTTGAAGTCTATAACGAGAAAGGCAATCCACTAACGAATTGGAGCGCTGCCTTTGCTGCATTGCTTTCTGGCGCAGTATTCCACTAGACGTAACTCTATGCCTGACTAATAAAATTAATGGTTTGCTCGTTAGTTTGCTAGAGATTAGTTTTTATCAGTTGCTGGTGTAAATCGCTTGTGTACTGCATATAGATTCAGCATTTCAAGTGAAGTAACACAATTTGATACAAATTTGGCTAGAACCCTTGAGATGCCCTTAACTTTTGCTCAGGTTATGGTTCACAATTTGGTCATTCAGGGGGTAAAAGCACGATTAATTCTCCAAGGCGCTTCAATATACTGAGTACTTGGTGTAGTTCTAAATCACGTTCAATTGAGAGCGCATAAGATCGTGCATACCACGGATGTTCTTGTTGAATCAATTTGACAAAAACAAATTCCCTACCGTTGATTAGTAAACCAAAAGTCGGTTGTGCAGGATTTGGACGATCAAGCATATAAGCTAGTGCTTGAGGTAGGGCTGTCATCACATCAAATTTACTGCTTTTAGATTCGATCACAAGTACCCAAAAATGTTTTTGGATGACAAGAACATCAATGTTTCCTTTAACGATAAAGCTCTCGTCTTCAGCAGAAATCTCAACAGAAGTCTCGGTTTCAATCTCAAAAGGAAGTTGATAAAACCCAGCTAAATCGAGTAAAGGAGACAGTACTACCATCTTTACCGCCTCTTCTGACATCAGACGGTGCTTATTCAAGTTTAAATAGTTGCTTTTTACTCGCGCGATCGCTTGCTTTTCACCATCAGTCAGAGTTGGTAAATTTTCTGTCCATTCTGTAAAGAAATTGGTGTCTGTGGCAAGTTGTAAACCAAATTTTTCTTCTAATTCGTAAAGACTGATGTCTCTAGCTGGGATTGTTTGAACCATAATTTAAAATCTTGAATAGTGTTGCCATGCCAACTTTGCTGCACCTACTATCCCGGCAAAATTGCCTAACTCTGCTGGCAATATTTGTAAACCCGCTCGTGATAAAGGCTGAACTCGCTTCTCAATTTCTGCCTTTACACCTGGTAAGAAAAACTCAAAGCTGCCACTGATACCGCCACCAATCACGATCGCTTGCGGTGTGAGTACATAAATCAAACTCGTCAAACCAATTCCCAAGTTTATACCATATTCTTGCCAAAAAGTCAATGCTGCGGGATCTCCTTGTTGAGCAAGAAAACCCAATTCGACGGGTTCTTTGAGAGTGCGGCGGCGAATTGCAGTAGCACAGGCATATTGTTCCAAAGAGCCTCGATTGCCACTATTACAAATTGGGCCATCAGGATTTAATGAAATTAAACCCAACTCTCCAGCGGCTCCTTGATGTCCAATAAATAGTTTGCCATCAAGGATAATTGCGCCACCAACCCCAGTACCTAAAGTTAGCAGAATCAGATTTTGAAAGTGGCGACCGGCTCCTAGCCAAGCTTCTCCCAAAAGAGCGCAGTTGGCATCGTTAGCGATCGCAGTCGGTTTGCCAGTTTTAGCTTCCAACCAGTCTGCTAAAGGCACATCGATCCATCCAGGTAAGTTAATAGCGATTTTGGCAATGCGTCCTGCGGCATCAGATGGGCCAGGAGTACCAACACCAATAGCAACAGCTTGATTATCTGGATCGATTTGAGCGATCGCATCTATCAGCACCGCCAGCACAGCCTCCGGCGTTGTTGGTTGGGGAGCTGCCACAGTCAGAGATTGCAGACAAGTACCATCATCTGCAAAACGCCCCAGCTTAATTGCTGTTCCCCCGACATCAATGCCAATTACTTGAATTTTGTCATTTGTCATTTGTCATTTGTCATTTGTCATTTGTCCTTGGGCATGGGGCATTGGTAATTGGTGAACAGCTATTCCCTATTATTGGGCGCGAGTCGTTTTCAACCCCGATCTGTTCGCATAGTGTCTCCGCTTGGGAGAAGACGCGCAGCTTTCAACTCCGATTTCTGTAAATTAGCAAAAGTCGTGCTACGGAAACTCGATTGCTCTTGCCAAGCTGTAATTGGCGCACCTCTTAAGATACCAGCAAGAGCAACGGAAAGGATAAACCCGCCAGTAGCGGCAGCAATTAATGTTAGATTATCTTTCATACAAATCTCTGTATTGTTATTTGTCATTTGTCCTTTGTCATTTGTCCAAAACTAATGACCAATGATTACTGTCGGATTCTATTTTCTCTCCGTAATCGGGGATTGACAAATTCATTTAACCCCTCACCAAGTAGTGATAACCCTACCACCATGAATGTCATCGTTAAACCAGGGAAAAGGGTAGTCCACCAAATGCCAGTAGGTAGAGCTTCTAGGGCTTGTTTTAAATCATGTCCCCATTCTGCCACTTCTTCGGGAAGTCCTAGCCCCAAAAAGCCTAAACCCCCCAACACCAAAATCGCATCAGCGGCATTGAGTGTAAATAGGACGGGTACGCTTTGAATGACGTTGAAAAACAGATAACGAGAAAGCACAACCCAAGTGGAAGCGCCCATTGCTTGAGCAGCTTCGATGAACACTTCAGTTTTCACGCTCACGGTGTGGTTGCGAACAACCCGGTAATATTGGGGTATGTAGGCAATGCTAATAGCGATCGCTGCATTTAATATCCCACGCCCCACCACAAACGCCAGTGTCACAGACAGCAGTAGCCCCGGTAGAGTGTAGATGCTGTCCATAATAAATAGCAACACTTTATCCAACTTCCCGCCGAGATAACCACTGAGCATCCCCAAAGGCACACCGATAATCATACTCAGTGCTGTTGCCAAAATCACCACCTGCAAAGCAGCTTGAGCGCCGAACAATGTTCGGGAGAAGACATCATAACCCAGGCGACTAGTACCAAACCAATGTTTAGCTGAGGGTGGTTCATGAATTGGATTAGAAAGAAAATCTTTGGGGTTTTGTAGCCATCCCCAAGCCTGGAATACAGGAGCGAAGAATGCCAGGAAGACAAAAAATAGGGTAATGGCTAACCCGATGAGCATGAGTTTTTGGGAAAGATTGAGACTTTTGCCAAACTGTAAAAATGTCGGTAGCCGCCGTTTTGTAATGGCCATAAAGCGATCGCCTGGATCAAGCAAGATACGCTGACCATTTTACATATTAGACAGGGGATTGCGTAAACATCCTGGATAAAAGTCCAATTTCTTGAGTGGTGGTTACAGAGCTAGACTGAGTAAGAGGTGAGATTATGCCTTATTTTTGCTAGAGATAAATTATCAGCCAGTGTCACCGCAGAGGTTAATCATTTCCAGTAGACAAAGACCAAGTTAATGGAGGAATTATGAACGCTTATAAAAAATACATCACCATTACAGATCCAAGTCAATTAATATTATCTGATTTACCTTTTCAGGTCGGACAGAGAGTAGAAATAATTATATTAGCTGAGGATAACCCAAGAGCGAAAATCAGTAAAAAGCTGAAAGATTTATTTGACAAAACACAGTCTTTACCAGGAGTGCAAGATATTACAGAAGCAGAAATTGAAACAGAAATTGAAGCTTATCAACGCGGAGAATGAAAGTTTTTATTGATACTACTATTTTAGTTTCTGCTGTCCTTAAGGGTAGAGTACCAAGGGATGTTCTTCAGTTTATTTTTGATAATCCTGATTGGTAATGGATAGCTTCTGAAGAAATTGTTGTGGAATATAAGGAGGTATTAAGTCGCAGAAAGTTTAAGTAGTTGACGGATGAAGTGATATGTGAATGGGTTGAAATTATCGATACATTTATAACACTAATTGATGTCAAATTGGAAGTTAATTTTCCCACAGATAGAAAAGATGAAAAGTTTCTAGCTTGTGCTATTGCAGCAGAAGCAGATTTTTTGATTACGGGTGATTCTGATTTTAATCAGGCGCAAACCTTGGTAAATACAACGATTATTTCTGTCTCTTTATTTAACAGGTTAGTTTGCGATGTAGGGGGGTGAGTATTGGACATTAGTAACTGTCCCCCATTCCCCACTCCCCATTCTCTTACAGATTGCTCTCAATCAACTGGCGGTATTCACTCTTTTGCTTCACGCCTTTGACTTCCTTTACTAGTTCCTTATTTTTGAACAGTTGAACCGTTGGCGTTCCTGTCACACCAGCATTTTCAGCAATATCTCGGTCTTTGTCGATGTCAATTTCCACAAAGTGAATTTTGCTGTCAAATTCATCCACCACTTTATTTAAAATTGGCTTCAGGGTATGACAAGGGCCACAACCAGGAGAGACGTATTTAACAAGGAGTAAGCGATCGCTTTCATGGAACAATTTCCGTAAAGCATAACCTCCCTCATGGCGCGTCCCATCCAAATTAAATCCAGCTTCTTCCTCGGCTTCGGTTTTCTTCGCAGCTGGCTGATGTTCTAATTCATTATCTGCTGTTTCTTGCTGTTGATGAAATTCTTGAATCAAGCCAGTGGATGACAACCAACGTTCTGCCAACATCGCCGCCATACAACCAGTACCCGCAGCCGTAATTGCTTGCCGAAACTCATGATCTTGTACGTCGCCAGCAGCAAAAACGCCTTCTACACTGGTTTCCACTGTACCGTGCTTGGTGACAACGTAACCTATCTCATCCAGTTCTAATTGTCCTTTAAATAGAGAAGTATTGGGACTGTGACCAACTGCGTAGAATAAACCTTTAGCGTGCAGTTGGCTCTCTTCACCAGTTTTAGTATTTCGGACTTTCACCCCTTCCATGTGACCATTACCGAAGATATCCACGGCTTCTGTGTTCCAATGGACTTGGATTTTTGGGTTACTCAAAACGCGGTCTTGCATGGCTTTAGAAGCCCGCATTTTATCGGTGCGTACCAACATATTCACCTTAGAACCATACTTGGTAAGGTAAATTGACTCTTCCGCCGCCGAGTCGCCAGCACCAATTACAGCCAATTCTGCACCGTGAAAAATCGGTGTTGCACCATCGCAAATCGCACAAGCGGAAATACCCCGACTCCAAAATTCATGTTCATTGGGTAAACCCAAACGCTTTGCAGTTGCACCAGTAGCAATGACGATGCTATTGGTTTTAATTTCCCTTTCTTGCGATCGCACTGTAAAAGGACGCTGACTCAAGTCAACTGATATAACATCTTCAGTATATAGTTCAGCTCCCCAGCGCTCCGCCTGCGCCTTCATCTGATCCATCAGTTCCGGCCCGGTAATTCCTTTAGGAAATCCCGGAAAATTCTCAACTTCCGTCGTTGTCATTAGTTGCCCACCAGGTAAACCCCCGGCTTGGAAACCTTCAAATACAACGGGTTTCAGGTTAGCGCGTCCGGCATAAATGGCAGATGTGTACCCTGCTGGCCCAGAACCGATAATTACTAAGTTTTCTACTGTAGAGTTAGTCATGAAAATATCCGAACTCATAACGACTACGCTTAATATAGCATAAAAAATTATGATTGGCTACGCCAGGTGGTAAGCGATCGCAAACGAATGAATATAAAAGAGGACAACTCGAAAAAAGAAACCTGCGATCGCCTGACGTGTCTTTTGTTAAAGCTGAACGACTGAAGAAAACCAAGCGCAACTTTGTAGAGTTAGTTCCAGACCTAATGGTTGAGATTAAATCTAAAAGCGACATCTCCCCAAACTTTTTTTCTGGAGGTGATAGGAAAGCGATCGCAGTTGGGTAAGTTACATCTAGAACACCCAAGCACTTCCTACCCCAGGGTAAACACTTATGAAAACCGAATTAAAAGCCAAGTTTCTCCAACACATCCTCGCCAAAAAGAAAGGAGATGAGGGTTTTACACTTATTGAATTACTAGTAGTAATTATCATTATCGGTATTTTGTCTGCGATCGCTCTGCCTTCTTTCTTGAACCAAGCTAACAAAGCCAAGCAGTCAGAAGCTAAAACTTATACAGGTTCCATGAACCGCGCGCAGCAAGCTTATTACTTAGAAAATACTACATTTACAGATTCAATTGGTGCTTTAGGTCTTGGTATTGCAACACAAACCGTAAATTACGAATACTCGGCTGTCTTGCTGTCAGGCAGTACTAGTGTAGTAAGCAACCAAGCAAAAGTAAGAGTTACCACTGCACCTCTCAAAAGCTATATTGGTATTGTAGAGGTGACAAACCAAGCTGCTACCAGTGAAGCTACTACCGTGGCTATTTTGTGTGAAGGTAAAAATGCTATGGTTAACGGTGGTAAAAATGCAGATACCGCTACAGTTGCCTACACCGCTGGAGCACCTGTTTGTCCCAACGCTGGCACCGACTTCGTATCTTTAGCTAAGTAATTAACCAATGACAGACGGTATATAAATTTTCTCTCAACTAGATGTTTTCCAAAGTGGGTAGATGCTTCTATCCACTTTATTTCTGTTATGTGAGTTGTTCATAAGTATATTTCTCATAAAATTTTCTCAGAGAATTACAATGATTACTGATATATATAATTGGCAAAACCAAGCGGAACAATACTTCATTCAAGAAAAATATTCACAAGCAGCACAGTTATATGAACAAGCAATAGCCATAGAACCAAATGCTATTTCTTATTATTGGCATTTAGGGTTACTATTCCTATTACAAGGGCAAGAAGCAGAAGCTCAAATGACTTGGATGCTGCCAATGACAGAGGCAGATGAAGAACAGTTACAAATGTGGACAGATGAACTATTTCAAGTTTTGCAAATAGAAGCTGAAAGACGTGCAAGACTGGGAAAATATTCTGTAGCTTGGTTAATTCGTCAGCATATACGAGAAATTAATCCTAGTGATATCAATAATTTGCTTCAAATTCTTCTTCTTTCTATCAAATTAGAAAAATTTGAAGAAATTAATGATTTAAATGAATGGGGATTAATTGAAAGCTTAAATGCAAAAGAAAATATAGAAGTTAATTCCGAATTATTAATCCAAGTTTTAAAAGATTTTTTAAGTACTGTTCCCTTACATCCAATTAATTTAAATTTAATAGAAGCTAGTCTTCCTTATTTCTCTGATACTCATCAATGCTTCTGTATACTGCTCCCTGCTGCTATTCAACTTGGTCATACTTTGCGGCAGCCTTTACTAGCAGCATCTGTGCTAAAATTGCATTTACAATTAGAACCAGATAATGTAGAAATTTTGCGGCATTTAGCAACTTTTTATCAAGATGCTCGTAATTATTCTCAAGGGATAGAAACAGCTAGGTTATGTTATTCCCTATCAGAAGGTTTAGCTGATAAAATTTTTGCGCTCCATCTGTTGTTAAGGGGTCTAATGTCAGCAGGGGGATATTGGCAAGAGATATGTACAACTTGCCAAGAATTAGAAACTGTATATAAACAGTTTATTAAAGCTCAACCAATTCCTTTAGAAGAAGGAAGAATATTACGGTTACTTACGCCAGCCTTTGCAATACCTCATATTAAAGATGCTCCTGCTGAATTTCGAGCTGTTCATAATCAGGTAGCTGAAATTTTTGACTTTTATATTAAAGCTTTTGCCCAATCAGAAGGAAAAATCTATTGTCACAAAAATATCAATAGAAAAAACTTATATTATTCTACGAAGAAAATAAAAGTTGGTTATATATCTTATGCTTTAAGAAATCATTCTGTTGGTTGGCTAGCTCGCTGGTTATTTGAACATCATGATCGAGATAAATTTGATATTCATACCTATTTTGTGAACTATAAATTAGTAGATGATTTTCTCCGGGATTGGTATGTAGAAAAAGCAGGCAATGCTCATAAATTAGGCATAGATGGTCTAGAAATTGCTGACCAGATATATCAAGATGAAATTGATATTTTAATTGACCTTGATAGCATCACTTTAGATATTACCAGTGAAGTGATGGCACTCAAGCCAGCCCCAATTCAAGTTACTTGGCTGGGGTGGGATGCATCAGGCATACCTGCAATTGATTACTTTATCGCAGATCCTTATGTACTGCCAGATAATGCACAAGATTACTATACAGAAAAAATTTGGCGATTACCCCAAACTTACATAGCAGTAGATGGCTTTGAAGTGGGTGTACCAACTCTCCGCCGCGATGACTTGGATATTCCTATGGATGCCGTTGTATATCTCAGTGCCCAAAGAGGATATAAACGTCATCCAGAAACCACAAAATGGCAAATGCAAATTATTAAACAAGTACCTAATAGCTATTTTTTGATTAAGGGGCCTGCTGAGGAGGATACAATTAAACGCTTCTTTTACCAAATTGCCGAAGAAGAAGGTGTAGATTGTTCTCGGTTACGATTTTTACCACAAGTTTATTTAGAGTCAGTTCATCGTGCTAATTTAGGCATTGCTGATATTGTATTAGATACATTTCCCTACAATGGAGCGACAACAACTTTAGAAACATTGTGGATGGGTATCCCTTTAGTGACAAGAGTTGGTGAACAATTTGCAGCGCGTAACAGCTACACCATGATGATGAATGCGGGTATCACAGAAGGTATTGCCTGGACAGATGAAGAGTATATAGAATGGGGTGTGCGCTTGGGGAAAGATGAGGCTTTACGCCAGCAAGTTGCTCTGAAACTGAAAGCATCGCGACAAACAGCACCACTGTGGAATGGCAAACAGTTTACCCGTGAGATGGAAAAGGCTTACGAGCAGATGTGGCAGAGCTATATTCAGGGAAAATAAGCTCGTAGTGAGCGCTTGAGCGCTCAAAATAACCTCTTACAGCAATTTCTAGGTAAATAAACCACAGATTATTGTAACTTTAAGGAAGCCTATATCTATGAGGTGCTTGCCTATGTTGCATGGCGGGCTTAAGAGGTAATATAAAAATAAGAAATACAATTGTGGATAAATATGTCTGCTAAAAATGTCTTTCATGAAGTTGTCAAAAAAGCTTTGCAGAAGGATGGTTGGCAGATTACTCATGACCCCCTCTCAATTAGCGTGGGTGGTGTGAATGTCTCTATTGATTTAGCTGCTGAAAAACTCATTGGTGCAGAACGAGAAGGAGAAAAAATTGCTGTTGAAGTTAAAAGTTTTTTGGAGAAATCATCTGCAATCTCAGAATTTCATACAGCATTGGAACAGTTTATCAACTATAGAGGCGCATTAAGGCGACGACAGCCAGAGCGTGTTTTGTATTTAGCAGTACCTTTGACAACTTATAAAACATTTTTCAACTTGATTTCCCCCAAGCCATGATTGAAGAGAATCAAGTCAAAATGATTATTTATGATGTAGAGCAAGAGGTTATTTTCAAATGGATAAACTAGCCCACTATCGCCAGATAGTACAGCAGATATTACAGGAGTATAGTGAGCAAAAACCCTCTGATGGTAATATAGACGTTGAGAATATTTTTGATATAGAACGTGACCATTACCAGGTAGTCCATGTAGGCTGGGAAGGTCAAGATTGGGTACATAGTTGCATCATCCATATTGATATTAAGGGTGAAAAAATTTGGCTTCAGTGGAATGGTACAGAAGATGATATTGCAGCAAATTTAGTTACTATGGGAGTTCCTAAAGAGGACATTGTGTTAGGGTTTCAGTCTCCTTTCATGAGGAAGTTTACAGAATATGCAGTGGGTTAGAGAGGTGTCATCTCTAATTTAGATGCGCTCAAGCTATCTACATCGCAAAAGGGGAGATATTCTGCTTTCGCTTGTGCGATCGCAGATTGATTATCTGTTGTTAAAGCAATTCGAGTATCAATTCTAGGCAAAAGAGTTTTCCATTGTGCATCACTTAACTTACCTAGCAAAGAAATTTCTGGCCCCTCAGTTATATCTACATCATCTTCCATGAGCAAATTCATGGTCAAAGACGATAAAAGCATATCGGCTTCTTCTTCAGAAATATTGTGAGTATTAATTAGGAGAGTTATGTGGCTTTTATCTGGGTGAGTAGTGAGAGTAGAAATGACACTCGCTAAATCTTGATACAGTAGGTCTTCTGGCTGTAACCAGTCTGGGAAAATGATTAAGTTGATATCTCCTAAGCGGAAATTTTGACTCAGGGTATCTGCAAGATATTTACTAAATAGTTGTTGGAAGAGGCTGCCTATTTTAGCTGAGTAAGCGCGGCTATCTAGAAAACTAGGATTAGCTTGCATTTTTTCCTTGATTTGGGTGCTCTTTTGTTGGCGTAATTCAGGATCGGTTCCGAGTGCGATCGCTAACTCTATATAAGACTCTTCACTATCTGCAACTAAATCAGGTATATCTAATGCTTGCACTATTGCAGCCCCCATTGCAGAGCGAAAGCTAGTTCCCCGTCTAGCAATTACTGGTAAATTAACCTGTAATGGTTCTATCAAAGAAGTTGTTCCCGCAAATGGAAAAGAATCTAGATAAACATCGGCAATTTTGAAGTATTCTTTAACTTCTTCGCGATTTGGTACTGGCTGAGGATCTAAGACTATCAGTTGTTCTGCTGATATTCCATACTTTGAAAATACTTTATTTAAGTGATTCACAAAAGCTTTTTTAGGATAACTGTTTGACCAATTCGGGCCAAATGGCAGAAGCACTAAAACAGAGTTAGGAACTCTAGAAATTATTTTTGCCCAAGCATCAATTAGTTCAGGGATGATTTTAAAGAAGTTAGCACCAGAGATAAAAATAACTGTTTCTTCAGATATACCCAAACTTTCTCGCTCAACTTTGACAGTTACATTTTCTTCTTCATTACCATAACTAAAGCAATGAGCAGTTCCTTCAAGTTTCACCAACTTTTCTTGATATTGCTGTTCTGCCGTTGCTGATGAATCGGTTAGTGTACCAGAAATGTAATAATCTATATGCCGCATTCCTGTTGTTACAACAGATCCGCCACTTGTGACTTGTATTCTAGCTAACCGATGTATTGATAAGAAGCAGATTTGATTGGTTACTGCCGTCACATTGGTAGCAATAAATAATATATCGAGATCATCAGCACGAATAATATTTACCTGTTCTGCTAAATTTTGCGGTAGTAGTTTAAAGGAGTTTGCACAGCTTTGGCAATATTGCTCTAATTGATGACCAGCTTGATTAAGAGAATACAAAATTACTTCAAAATCTCTACTGATATACTCATAAACAGGCAGGTAAGCAAATGTTTCAGAACCAGGTAGAAAATGTGCAGCTAGGACACCCAAGCGAATTTTTTTTCTGGTTATAGGTCTATCAACAAACTCGTAATCTACCTCATAACCCTTAATTTTTAGTAAAAATTCTATAATTTCTGCACGTTTAACATAGATGTCTTTCAGATTATGCTCATTAAAATATAGGGGAATAAAATTAGAAATAGACGCAAAATTACTAACGGTTTTATCCCATAACTGAGAATCAGAATTTTGTAATATTGATGTGTGTAAATAATTAATAGATTCCTGCATATAGTAATAGTAATTATCTGCCTCACACGGTTCTTGAAAGTGAACTGGGGAAGAAAATAGGAATTGTAAATAGTCCTGAACTAACCAACGGGGTATGTGAGAGAGGTCATACTGTAATGGTAACTGGTCAGCACGGCAATACAGCATAGCTGCTAGTAAACTCTGAATTGCTTTTGACCGATCAAAACCTTGAGATATACTTGTAACAATATCATTAGTAAAAATCTGTTCTTCATCAGTCAGACTTTCATATTTGATGCTACTATTCACTAACATTTTATGTGTTTTACCTAGCAGACCCAGATACATATCTGTTATCTGCTTATCTGAAGCATTCAGACATTCTTCTGCTATTTGTTTTCGCAACTCCTGCAATTGTGCATTTTCTTCACTCAAAGCTGCATATCTATAAAGAGCTTGTTGTCTCGTTGCTTCAGGATATCGTTTATCACTATAAATTCTCTGAAATAGTTTTTGGTAATCTAATAAAATAGCATCCTTTAAAGCAGCATTTCGACGAGTTTGTTGTTGTAGATGTATCCTAAAGTGAGATAAAACTTTGTCAACAAAACCGATTTTGTATTGACTCATAATTCTAAGCCACATTTCTAAATCTACAAGTTGACAAAACTCAGAATTAAATAATCCTACTTTTTCAAAAACATCTTTTCTAATTAAGACTGTACTAGGCTCTCCAACTTTATTAATTGGGCTATCAAGTATATTTGAGTCTTGCAAAAGTTGTTGTCCTGATTGAATCAGCTTCAGTCTTGACCAAGCTTTGTGTATATCCTTAGCTTCATGATGCATTAAAAAATTTGAATCATAGACGGAATCGTGAGTATTAGTAAAAAGTTTTCTTGGCGAAAAAACTAAACCTATCTCTTCATCTTGTTCAGCCAAATAAACCATTTCTTCAATAGCATTTGGTTCTAATAAATCATCTTGAAATAAAAATTTTACATATTTTCCTTTAGCTTGAGAAATACAATAATTCCAATTATTAGCTAATCCATATCTTTCATGCTTAATAACAAAAAATAATATCTCAGATATATTTTTTAAACTATTGACTATTTCTAGAGTCTGGTCATTTGAATTATCATCTGAAACAATAATTTCTATATTTCTATATGTTTGAGATAAAACACTGTTGATTGCTTCTGCTATAAAGTCCTTTCCATTGTAAGTAGGAATACAAATACTAACTAATGGCTCTCCTTGTAATAAATTATTTTTCTTGTAAATAGTTTGTTGCTGTGATTTATTTAATTCATTCTTATCTGCTAATTGAGCTTCATATATAAGCAATGAATCTGCTCTAGTTTCACGATTCCTTAGTTCAGGTATCTCACTCAATCCCCATGCAACATCTTTGATATTGGTATAACCTGTTTCAAAAAGTCTACGATTTAACTCTTCTCTATCGTAAAGCCACTGATGACCCCACCAACGAAAAGAAATATTTAGCATTTCAGCACGAGTTTTAATAAACTTGAATTCTGGCCAATTCAACCATTCTTGATTTTGCCACTCTTCAGAATTGTATTTCTGCACAACATACTCTAAAGAAGGCATAGCTATACGTAATATTCCCCCTGGCTGTAAAACCCGATAACACTCACGCAGAAAAAATATAGCTTCTTCAACTGTCAAATGCTCTAAAAAATGCTCATTATATATCAATGCACAGGAATCATCATCAAAAGGAAGTTTTTGTGCCGCGTTACAAACTAAATCAACAGCTTTTTTATCTTTATCTATATCTATATTTATCCAATTATCAAATTTAATATGTCCGCACCCGATATTCAATTTATAAGGTTTATCAAAAGTAGATAAAATTAAATGTTTAGCACTAAATTCTTCCCAATTAAGAGCCGGAATTCTTTCTAATCCAGATGAATAAATTGCTTGTTCGTCTTCTCCACTGAAAATTATTTTTCCTGTAAGAAGAGGTAGGATATTTCGCCATTTAATTTGACTTAGATTTCCGGTAAAAGAAATTTGTACTTCCTCACTTATTTCTATTTCTTCCTCCATATAAAGATTCATAACGATAGTGGATATATACAAGCTTGCATTTTCTTCGCTGATATTATTAGTACATATCAGTAAAGTTATTTCATGCTTATTAATATGACTATTTAATCCTTTAATAAGATTAGCTAAATTTTTATATAATAATTCATCCGACTGATTCCAATCTGGAACAATAATTAAGTTGGTATTTCTTAACTGCAAATATTCTTTCAAATCAACGGATGAAGAATTAATTAAGTCTTCATCCTTTAAGACATTAGCTAGTTGTTGAGAGTAGAATTTTATTGATGTATTTATAATTGCTTGATATTGAGAATTAAAATCATATTTTATAGTATCAAGCATTCTAATAGTTTCTTTTATTTGGTATTCTCGGCTTTTACCAGACCATACTCCTTTTGCATGAACCCTATATGCTGACATCACTTCATCAATATATCCGATTTTTCCATGCTGTGCATTTAAAATATGGAAAGTCCAATCTCCCATACTTTGTTCATAAAACCAATCGGGAAACTTTTGTACTAAACCAGCACGATACATGACTGAAGGAGTGGAAATAAAATTGTTTATTAACAAATTTTCTATAGTAGATGTTTTTGGCTGATTGTGTAAAAAAATTGCAGGTGAGTAACTATTATCTTGCCAAAAGACTAATACATTGTGAAAACATATAGAAAAGTCTAGGTTTTTATCTAAAAAATCTACTTGTTTTTGTAGTTTTTCACTAGAAGTCCAGTAATCATCACCTTCTAAAAGTGCGATATACTGACCTTGGCAAGCTTGCAACGTATTGATAAAGTTTTTGTGCATACCAATATTTTTATCAGGCAATAACAACCGAATTTTTTCGGGATAATTCTTTTGATAATCAATAATAATTTGGCGTGTATTATCTGTAGAACAATCTTCCCCTATAACAACTTCGTATTCAAAATTAGTTTGCTGCATTAAAATACTTTCGATTGCCTGGGCAATATAAATTTCATGATTATAGGTAATCATTAAAATACTTACTTTCATCCTTTTACCTCTAAGATGATAAATTTTAGATATGTGAATAAAATTGGACTTTGGAAAGCTCGCAACTATTTGCGACGACTAACTTGATAATTTGACAAATTTTGCTAATATCTTCTGGTTTTAATGCCGTGCCTGTTGGTAGGCAGAGTACTCGTTTTACAAGTTTTTCAGTTTCAGGTAGCAATAGCTTATTATGAGGAAAATAAGAACGATAAGGTTCCATATTATGGCAACCTGGATAGAAGTACCTGCGAGCAATAACATTTTCAGACTGTAATATTTCAACTAAATAATCTCGGCTTATACCAAAATCCTTTTCATCAATTTCTAAAATAATATACTGATAATTACATTTTTGTGTTTTGTCATAAGTAATAAGCTTTAGTCCAGGAATCCTCTGCAATTCTTGTTCATATTGTTGGTAATTACGATAATTGATAGCAACAAAATCTTCTAAGCTTTCAAGTCCTGTCAACCCCATTGCCGCTGATGTCTCGTGCATTTTCCCATTTGTACCAATATAGATAACGTTATCAAGACCGGCAAAACCAAAGTTAGTCATGAGGCGAATTTTTGCGGCTAATTCATCATTATTAGTCACAATTGCTCCGCCCTCAAATGTGTTCAAAAATTTAGTAGCATGAAAACTAAAAACTTCGGCATCTCCAAAGCTACCAATCATACGTCCTTGATGTGAACAACCGAAAGCATGAGCTGCATCAAACATTAATTTTAAGTTGTGGGTATGAGCAATTTTACTTAAAGCCTCCACATTACAAGGACGGCCCCACAAATGAACGCCAATAATACCTGTAGTACGTGGAGTTATTAATTGCTCTATTTGCTTTGGATTTATGTTGTGGGTTTCAGGGTCGATATCACAAAATACAGGGGTAATTTCTTGCCATTGTAGAGCGTGTGCAGTTGCAATAAAGGTAAAAGAAGGGACAATAACTTCGCCTTTTAAACCCGCAGCGCGGATAGCTATTTCTAATGCTACTGTAGCGTTACAGCTAGCAATACAATGCTTTACTCCGACAAATTCAGCAATACGTTGCTCAAATTCTTGTACATAAAGGCCGTTGTTTGTTAGCCATCTTCTATCTAAGATGTCATTGATGCGATTAAGTAAGTGTTCGCGGTTTCCAATATTAGGACGACCAACGTGTAATTTTTCAGTGAATGTTGGTCTGCCATCAAAAATGGCTAAATCACTAAGGTGTTTTTTTATCAAAACCATATTGATAATATATTGAGTTAATTTGTAGAAATTATATTTTCTAATAAAAATTTGTTGTAGTTTTCAATAACTCCTGATTTATTTCGATCGCCTATTTTGCGATTACCAACATATATTCCCCAAGGATCTAGGTTTTTTGTGACAACTGAGCCTGCTCCGACTGTAGCCCCTTCGCCAACAGTAACGCCTGGCAAAATGACGCTATTTGCACCGATGACACAAAATTTTCCTATATGTATGGGCGCTCTTTTTGTGTTTCTATACTTTTCGTCAATTGTAGGATTACCAAAACCACATTCTTGAAAATCTTCTGATCCAGTAAAAATTCTTACACCAGAAGATAAACCTGAAAAATCCTCCATTGTAAAACACTCACCTCCTGTTATTGAAGTGAATGATGCAATATGCACGTTGTTACCTATCTTGATTCGTTTTTTAGCATATATAAATACAAAATCATCAATTATGATATTCCTACCGAATTCTATATTTTCTAAACCTATTATTTTTGTATACTCAAAGGTACTGACACTTGGTATCCCATACTTCTCAACAGGTGTTTCCATATCTGTTAACCTCACATTTTGAATAGTTTTTTAATATCGATTCAATAGATAATCGTTTTATTACTTAATTCTTACCTTAGCAATTAAGGAAATAAGCTTATTTATTTACTTAACGCGATCGCTATTTCCCTCTTGCTTTTTAATCTGCTCTAATACAACTTTGTAATCTTGCCGATCGGGGTGTAACTTCACCAGCTTCTCCAAAAGTTCCATCGCACCTTTAGCATCCTTCAATTGCAACCGCACCAAAGACAGTTTTTCTAAAGCAAGTTGGTTTTCTGGTTCCCGTTGTAAAACCAACTCGTAGCCCCGCGCCTGTTGCTGTAATCCTGACTCAGGAGAAGCAGACGCAGTTGCTGGCTTAGGTTGAGTAGCCTGTTGGATTGCTGGAATAACTGCAAATACCGTAGAACCAAAAAACGAGAACATCGACACTATCGTGACAATCTTTTGTCGCCGCTGAATCTGCTTTTTGCGAGTAACTAGGTATTCTTCGTCTGAACCAGCCATGCTTCACATACTTGCTGCGGTAAATACTTAGGTATCAGCAAGCCTCCGTTCTGAGGATACCCATCTGCTCAACAGAAACTAACATCCTCGCTAAAAATTTTTTACACAAACTTCAAATGCTGACTCTGAAGACGGGGGAACTTTATGTTAAACCCATGCTGTACCAACAATTTTGCCATGCGATCGCTCCTATACCTCAAAGCAAAACCCTACTCTGTGCCCTAACAAGCCTTATTCTCTGAGCAAAACATAAAAAGTATATAAAGATTTGCAATTATTTTGCCTAAAGCCAGATGTTTGCGATATCGTAAATAACATTTAAATCAACAGAAAGAGTACACATTCCTACTCAATTGCAAATTTCCCTGTCAGTCAAAAACTTTCAAACTAGCTCGTATCCTATAGCTTCTTCAACAAGCAAGCATATTTTTCCTAATTTAAACAAATAGAATTTTCCCAGTAGTCCTCAGTCACACTACTTAGTGGAACTTCCCTGAGGACTAATTATTCTGCTCGAAGTCCACAATAGATATCTTACGGAAGGTAGTGTTGCACTCTTGCGGAAAAAAGATAGAGGTAAAGAGGAAAAACAAAAGGGGCAAAGGTTAAAGGAAAAAGGGGAAACATAAACATCCCTTACTCCTTCTCCCAAAACTTTTGTCTGGCTTCTGCAAAAAGTTTAAGGAATGCTTGGTAAAATTGGGATTTTCTGGTGGTAATTACCGTACAAAACCGAATTTACCAGTAACTTAGTAGAGTTTGTTATGGTATAGTTAGAAAGTTAAGACTAGCTTTACCAAATTACACCACTCTACGGGCCGGCAACAATTGCAGAATGGGAAGCAGTTTTAATTAAGCATTTACCCACAAAATCAGAATTCAATCGAGGTTATGACTCAGCAAGTGATTCACCCAATGGTGAAATTGCAGCGCAACGTGCAATCACTCATAGAATCGAATATTATCAAGCCAAGCGATAGCATCTGGAAAATCGCTCTGCTCTATGGTAATGAATGGCAGCACTGGAAACAGGAACTCCTTGACTTTGGCTTTAGTATGCAAGACCCAGTTAGTGAATTGCTAGCTGTAGAAACTTGGGATGAGGAGTAGGGAATAGGGGATAAGGGATAGGAATTTTTAATATTCACCACTCCCTAGACGCGATTAATCGCGTCTTTACATACTCCCGACTCTCTAAACTTTGCAAGCACCTAAAGCCGCAGCCAATTCCTTTGCATTTTGATAGCGATCGCGTGGCAATGGTTCTGTAACGCGATCAATCACATTTCTTAATTGGGAACTAATGGTGGGAACTTTTGCCACATCAAACCTGAAGTTTCGCCCTCGTTGGCGGTAATACTTGAAAGGGTTTTCGCCTGTGAGCAAAAAAATCAACGTTGGCCCAATTGCATACAAATCAGATTGAGTTAAAGGTTGTCCTCGTTCTTGTTCAGGAGCGCAGTAACCTTCTGCACCAATTCGAGTACCGGGCGCTGTGCCAATTTCCTTAACTGCGCCAAAATCTAGCACCACGATGCGATTTACTGAACTTCGCACCATTAAATTGGCAGGTTTAATATCGCGGTGAATCAGTGGAGGCTCTTGGCTATGAAGATAGTCTAAAATATCGCAGGTTTGGATCATCCAAGCGATCGCTTGGTTTGGTGTCACTGGGCCAGTGGTATAGACACGTTTTTCTAAATCTTGTCCGTGGATTAGTTCCATTGCCAAGTATTTTTTTCCGCCTTCTACAAAGAAGTCATAATACTTGGGAATTCCAGGATGGTTAAGGGATTTGAGAGTGTGCGCCTCCCGCTCAAATAACTCTTGAGCTTTGACAATTTTCAGCATATCAGCATTCATTTGCTTCAACACCAGCAGTTGTGGCATACCCGCAATCACACCAGCCTCATCCCAAGCGAGATAGGTAGTACCCATACCTCCTTGTCCGAGAGTTTGCAACACCTGATAATGGCGAATTCTCTGCTGGACTGAGAGAGGTTGACCGCAGTGGATGCAAAACAAATTGTTTGGGGAGTTGCCTTCGTGCGTGCAAGTGGAGAATGAATTTGCCAGATTTTTGGCTGAGTAAAGTGTCTCGGCGGCGTTTTCTTCTGTCCCTTGCATTTGTGGCGATCGCAAACCAGTTTCCAGTACTGTTACCTCCTGAATTTGGAATTGCAGTATTGGACCTCCCTGTGCCAATTGCAAAAGGGAATTATCTGGTAACGGACTCTGAAGTACAAGGATACCGTTGAGAAAAGTCCCATTTGTACCCTGACTAATCAGCTGCCAAGCATCGCCATTGCTAGCGTCACCGACTTTTCTCAGTTCTAGATGATGCCGCGAAACTAAACTATCAGTTAAAACAACGTGATTATCTGCCGCTCGACCAATCCGAATTATGGAGGAGTTCTCAAAGCACCACTGCTGAAGGGGAGTTTTCTGTTGCGGTTCTAACAGGGTCAGACTAACCACAATACAACCTACAAGGTAAATGGATTAGGGAATGGGGCATTGGGCATTGGGGATTGGGCATTGGGCATTAAACTTATACGTAAATTAGGCTTTAACCCTTGATTTATACAGCTTTGAGCTAATTCGCATTGCTCCCATTGGGAATTGGTGATTGTTCTTTCTTCTTATTCCCCATGCCCACTTGCCCTGAGCTAAGCCGAAGGGATGCCCTATGCCCAGTTATGATTAACTTTCCAGATTTGGGCGTACTTTTGCCCGAACAAGTATACCAGTAATATTGTCGTGACCGTTGTGTTGATTTGCCAAATCAATTAAATCTGTAACGCCCCGTTCTAAGTTAACGCCAGAACTAAGTAAGGGTTCTAAGTGAGTCTGCCAATGGGTTTCTAGTAAATCATTATCTGATAGACCGTCCGATGCCAACAGCAGAAGAGTATCTTCATTGATGTCGAAAAAGCCTACGTCGGGATTAATCGAGTTTTCATCACGAGGTCCCAAGGCTTGGGTAAGTTGGTAGGCATCTGGACGGGCGTAAGCTATGCTTGCTTCCACTCCTCGGTTAATTTCCCGTTGCCCAACTTCGTGATCTACTGTGACTTGTTCCAGTCCCTGCTTACGCGTCAGGCGATAGAGACGGCTATCTCCCACATGAGCAACTGCTGCTTGAGTATCTTGAATTAAAAGCATTACTAAAGTTGTACCCATACGCCCAACTCCAGAACGGGCATCTTGTTGATTGAGCTTGTAAATCGCCTCATTAGCTAAATACACTGCCTCCCGAATGCTATCTTCTGTTGGCAGCTGGTTGGCAATCCAGTGTTCTTGAAAGTATTGCCGTAGGGTGTTGACTGCTAACTCGCTGGCTATCTCGCCGCCAGCGTGTCCACCCATACCATCACAAAGAATATACAAACCATGCCCTTCTAAGACTCGACTTTTGGGGAACTCCAGTTTCTGAATTTTGGTTTCAATACCAAAGTTGTCTTCGTTATGATGACGTTGACGCCCTACATCTGTGCGCCCTGCATCTTCTAAGCTACTTAACTGCATCGCCAGCACAACAGTTGGCATATCATCAGTTTTGCTAATGATATCTTCTAACTCATCTAATTGCGGGATGATGGACACAGCAGTATTTTTCTCCTTTATTGGGGGCAAAGTTGCGCTTCCTAGTGCTTCCAGTTCAACAGAAATTTCCTCCAAACGCGATCGCAATTGGGCGATCGTCTGAATCTTACCTAACTCTAAATCCCCCAACATCTGGACTACAGAGCCAAATTGAGTCCGTTGCGACTGTCTAAATAGTGCTTGCCAAACCCGTCCCAAAGCTTGGATAGTTAACGGCTCCTCTGGAATGGCAGATGTTTGGGCTTGGGCATCTTCTGGCGACTCCGTGGCGGGCTGAGAATTCGATGATTCCACATACAACCTTTGTAGCGCCAACGTTTGGTCTTCATCCAATCGCAAATTCGACAAATCTAAAAGGCTTTGACGACAATTTACTGGTTCCAATACTGCCCAAAGTTGGGTCATTTCATAACACCAGTGTAAAATTTTTAACGAACTGGTTGTTTCTTCTTGCCACAGGTCGAGTAAATGCTGCCAATCCGAGCGGTTTTCGATTATTAATACCTGTATATCACCTTGCTGCCATGCATCATGAATCGGCGGTATCCCCCGCTCACCTTGGGATTGTAAAGCAATATAAAGTTTAGCAAGGCGAGGAATCTCACTCGCTTCTACTGATGGCGTTAGCAAATCTGATTCCTGACTTGCTAGTATTGCCTCAATGGGTGATATTTGATACGGCTGACAGTCTAGAACTCTCACACCCACATCAGTAATAATGGCAGTTTCCGTCTGGGCAAGTGGCGTATCTAACAATTGATAGCGCTCTTGGGAGTCTAAATAGGAACCTAATGTAATTTCAGAACTAGGTGATGTAGGAGATGAGGAGGGTATTGCTTGCTCATCTCCCTCACCTCCAACATCTCCTACATCCCCTTCTACTCTCAAAGCTTCCCCAGTCGTTTCTTTAGCAATAATTGCCCAAAACACTGTTCCACATTCTGTGTCACAGTTATGACAACGTAGTGCATTCACTGGTACATCATCGGTACTGCATTCAGGACAGACCTTGTGAGTCAGGGACGTGCCACAGTTTTGACAGAATTTATTGCTATTGGGGTTTTCAAATTTACACTGAGGGCAAATCAGCATAGTGGAAATTCCTTTATTCCCGTTCGTTCCAAGGTGCTTCTAGCCATTAAGATCCAAGGTGCCACAATTGGCTGTCCCTGACTACAGTAGATTGTAGTTTATCAATGAATTTTGGTGGCAGTATTAATTGTGACGCATATTAGATAAATATTTCATATATTGGCAGGTAATTCCTTATAAATGGTGAATGGCGAATGGGGAATGGGGCATGGGGCATAGACCTCTTGCACAAATAACAACCCCATCCTGCCAAAGCTACGCTTTGTCTCCCCTCCCCAAAGCATCGGGGAGGGGATTAAGGGGAGCCAGTGCGGTCTTCTCCCAAGGGGAGACGCCAAGGGCGATAGCGCAGCGTTAGCGAGTCTGCGAGCGTCTGGGGTTTCCCCAAGTGGAGCATCTGGCGTGTGGGGTGTTAGGGAATTTTGCAAGATATCTAATGGAGAAGATGATGGGGATGAGGAAGAAGCAGGGGAGAAGGGTTTCCCCAATGCCCAATGCCCAATTGTCAAGAGTTTGGCAATTGTGGAGGTTCAGTGTCAAACCATTTTTGATAAATTTGCTTGTAATTGCCATTGGATAACAAAGTCGCTATACCTTTGTTAATTGCATCCAAATGGGGGGAATTCTTGGGCATAGCAATCCCGTAGTATTCTTCAGTGAGCAAATCAGCAACAACTCTGATGCCTTTGAGTTTGCCATTTTTAATCGCATACAAAGTTGCGAAAGCATCACTAACCACAGCATCAACATTGCCATTGAGTAAGTCTTGGAAAAATTCTGGCCCAGAATTAAAAGTACTAATTTTGGCGTTGGAGATGGTTTTGGCAAAATCTGCCCCAGTGGAACCAATTTGGACAGCAATTTTTTTGCCTTTGAGACTATTGAAGTCTTTAATATTTTGATTGTCTTCGCGGACAGTAATCGCAAGTCCGGCTTTAAAATAAGGTCGTGAAAAAGCAATTGTTTTCAGGCGTTCTGCGGTAATTGTGATTCCACTAATTGCTGCATCAACTCTTTTAGCTTGTAAGGTCGAGATCATGCCATCAAAGGGCAGACTTTCAAACTGGACTGCAAAACCTGCTACTTTAGCGATGCCTGCGGCGGGTGACGCCAACGCATTCATCAAATCAATATCAAAACCTTCTAACTTACTGTCAGCTGTTTGAAATTCAAAAGGGACAAAGGTGGGGTCTGTGGCCACCTTGAGAGGTTTAGCGTCTGGGTTAGTAGCGGGATATAAACTCTGACAGGCAATAATCAGTAGTAGGCAGCTTAAGCTTAGAATTAGCTGCTGCCACTTGAAGTTAATTAATTTCACCATAGTAATTTTGTTCTAGTAATTCAATATTTACGATACTTGTCATGATGTTATAAGAAAGAATACATACGTATGACTTTTCGCTAATTGCCTTTGTGTGTGTTCTATATTCTGACTCCCAATTTTGAATTGCTTATGGCTTCTACCACTTCTGCTTACCAAATTGCTGATTTGTTCGCCGAACGAGCTAGAAAGCTAGCACCACCAACCTATGGTACAGAGTTAACCAAAATCATCACCGTCAGCTTTGCCTATGGTCTCGCTGACCCAATTCTCTTTCCCCATGCTGACTTGTCTGCTGCAAGTGCTGCTGTACTGGCAGAAGAAGCTCCGATCGCTCTCAATTACGGGCCCCCTTCAGCCCAACTTTATGAACAAATAATCCTCCGCTTGCAAGCTCAAGGAATCCCTGCTGATCGCGATCGCCTGATCGTTGGCTACGGTTCCGGTCAGATTTTGCGTTTGCTACCAGATGTGTTTGTTGAACCTGGTGATGTCGTAATTGTGGAAGGGCCAACCTTTTTGGAAGTAGTTAATAGATTTGTCCAGGCTGGCGCACGCCTAATTACCATTCCTGTAGACGAATTGGGAATGGATGTGGATGCGTTAGAAGAAACTTTGAGCGACTTGAAGAAACAGGGCATTCGACCCCGGTTTATTTACACGATTCCCACTTTTCATAATCCTACAGGCGCTACTATGCCGTTATCTCGCCGCGAAAAACTGGTAGCGTTAGCGGCTGAGTATGGCGTGTTGGTCGTGGAAGACGATGCTTACAGCGATTTGCGCTTCCAAGGCGAAGCTGTGCCATCGTTGGCAAGCCTTGATAAGGAAGGGTGGGTGTTATACGTGAATACTTTCTCGAAAATCATTGCGCCTGGTATCAGATTAGGCTGGGCTTGTGGCGATCCAGCAATTATTGAGCGGTTGGCAATGTTCAAAAGTGAAGGACCTGTGGGGCCATTTGTCAGCCATGTGGTTGGCCGCTACTGTGCTACAGGCAAACTAGATTATCATATTCAGGAGCTAATCGCCTGGTACAAGCATAAGTGTAATTTGTTGTTAGAAGCGATCGCTCAAGAGTTTCCTAGTGATGTAGTTGCTTTGCGACCAGGTGGTGGCTTTTTCGTTTGGTGTAAATTGCCGCCAGACATCAGCGCCAAAGCACTCCTAACTGCTGCCAATGAACAGGGCATCAGCTTTCTGCCAGGAACTCGCTGCTACGCTAATGGACAGGGAGATGATGCCATCAGGTTAGCTTTTAGCTTTCAACCAACTAAGAAGATTGTCGAGGGAATCGCTACCTTGGGAGCAGTGCTGCGCGGATGGCAGCGATGATCGTACCAATTTTAGATTTTGTAGAAAGTCCGATCAAAGGAAACCTCCGGTCAGACTTTCCAACTTCCGAACTGTAGCAATTCACAAACCGCTCTCTCCTTTCCACATCCGGTGAAAAGTCACGCTCAGTACCAGTTAGTGCGGGTCACGACGGTTCCAGTGCCGCAGACTAAAGCAGCGCGGGAGAGGCGGCCACTGAGGTTACTGCCGACCTTCGTGTAGGCAAAGTTAATGCCCGGATCGACGGTCTCGCCAACATAGTCCCAGCTGCTGGGGTTGGGGTTACTGCTCCGAGTGCGATCGAGGTAGACCTTGCAGTAGGGCGGTGCGTTGTCGATTCGCGCGAATGAACCGCATTGGCCGCTGTAGAAGTACTTCAGCGTTATGTTGCTTCCAGCCCAGGTTGCCTTCTTACTCTGCTGGAGGTTGTAACGGCAGGGCGTGGACTCCGGGTAGCGACCTTCATAAGGGTAGTTTGGATAGCCCGGACTGTTGAACGGCGCAGCCTGAGCGGCGGTCGCAAATGCTAGCGATGTGGAGATGAATAGGCTGACAACCCTGGTGATTGTTCTGATCCCCATGAGTGATTTCCAAATTCAATTTTATATTTACTTACTAGATTAATTGTTTATAGTAAATAGGCAGAAAAATTTCCAAATATGTAACAAAAATCTCAAGTAATTAACCCTCTTTAATCACTCTGGAAAAAGAAAAATAAGAGCTTATTTTTCAACTGTAAATAAAGCGATAATTGAAGCGTTTATTTTCTAACAGAATCCTAAAATCAAGGTTTTTGGTAAAAGTTTTATACTCAGAACCAGTCCTTTCAAGGTGAATCAGCATTTTTTTGGGAATTTATTTAACTGCATTAGTCGCAGGTAACACAAAAATAAGAAGAATTCTTGTCCAAAAATTTTATCCGTCTTGAAAAGGCTAATTTTGAATCTTTAAAAAATTTGCTCCAAGCGCTGGAAATCACGCTGGACTTCATACCAAAGACTTTTATTATGTGGGTCTGTTTTCAAGGCTTTTTTGAGATAAATTCTGGCTTTGAGTAGTTGTTTTTCGGAAATTAGCGCCCGTCCCCAAATTTGATAGGCGATCGCTAGCCATTGACGAACTTCTGCATCTGTTGACAAACGTTCTGCTAAAGCTTCCGCCAGGGCGATCGCTTGCGGAAATCGTCTTTCTTGCAAAAATCGCTGCAATTGCTCATAAGTCTTCCACTTCAGCCGTTCTTCTATTTCCAACAGATTCGGCGGCTTTGGTTTCCCTGATTCTTGGCTTGTCACCGTTGTTACTGGTGTTTTTTGCCGTTGCGTTGCCTTGGCGTCGTCACATCCAGACGTTGACACCTGACTTGAATGTGCGCCAATTTCCTCTGGTAGTACTACCGTCAGCAGGAGTTTGTAAGCCTCTGTCAAGGCAATAAACTTATCTTTGGCTTTGTTGTCATCTGGGTTGATATCGGGATGATATTGCTGCGCCAGTCGTCGGTAAGACGCTTTGATGTCAGCAAAAGAAGCTCCCGATCTTAAACCTAGCAAACGGTAGCAATCTCCAAGATCCATCTTGAGCTATCAGCTATCGAATATTTAGCTATTGGCTATTATCTGTCAATATCAGCTTCAAGCCCGGACTATTAATGATAAAGGCTAATTTTCTATTTTAAAGTTCAATGTTGACAGTTTGTTCAGGGAAGGGCATTGGGTACAAGAGGCAGGGGTGCACAGGGGCAGAGGGGTAAACTTACTGCAACTTCTCCTCGGTCACTGAGCGTAGCCGAAGTGCTGCTCCCCTGCTCCCCTGCTCCCTGCCCCCTGCCTTCCTACTCCCCAGTTACTACGGAGGTTCGGTCTTCAATCACGCGGTCAATTAAACCGTATTGTTTTGCCTCTTCAGCAGACATGAAAAAGTCACGATCCATATCTTTTTCAATTTTTTCTATGGTCTGACCTGTTTTATCAGCATAAATCCCATTGAGCTGGTGACGAATCCGCAGAATCTCTCTAGCTTCAATTTCGATATCGGTTGCTTGTCCACGGGTACCACCTGAAGGCTGGTGAATCATAATCCGTGAGTGAGGCAATGCTATGCGTTTGCCTTTGGTGCCAGCTGCCAGCAGGAAAGACCCCATTGAAGCAGCTAAACCCACGCAAATAGTCACTACATCTGATTTGATATGTTGCATGGTGTCAAAAATAGCCATGCCAGATGTAACCATCCCACCGGGGGAATTGATGTATAAATAAATATCTTTACCTGGATCATCTGAGTCCAGATACAGCATTACCGCGATAATTTGATTGGCAATTTCATCATCAATATCTCGCCCCAAGAATATAATCCGTTCCCGGTAAAGGCGATCGTAGATGCTAATCCAATCTGTATATTGTCCACCGGGCATCCGGTAAGGAACTTTAGGAACGCCTATAGGCATAATTTACTCCGTTTTTAATTAGTCATTACTCATTAGTCATTGGTCATTAGTCATTGGTCATTGGTCATTAATAATTTTTGGTTATTAACAAAAGATAAAAGACGAATGACAAAAGACAAATTAAAGGACACTGGCAGGGAGTGGGGGATTTGCGAGTTCTTCTTTCTCAAAAACTCGGTCAATCAGCCCGTATTCCTTTGCTTCGTAGGGTGTCAGATATAACAGCCGATCCATGTCTTTAATAATTTTTTCTGGGGTCTGTCCAGTGGTTTGATGCAAGATATCAACTAACGCCCCTTTATTTACCAAAACTTCCCTAGCGCGAATTTGAATATCCGTTGCTTGACCTTGGGCGTAGCTCTTAGGCTGATGCAGGATAATCGAGGAGTGAGGCAAACTAGCGCGGCAACCTTTTGTACCAGCACTGAGGAGCATCGCTGACATACCCATCGCGGAACCGACGCAGATGGTGTGGATCGGAGGCTTGATATATTTCATGGTGTCATAAATGGCGAAGGCTTCGGTTTCAAAGCCAATCGGTTCGCCACTGTAACCGGAAGTGCCGGTGGAGTTGATATAGATTTTTATCGGTTTTTCGGGGTCGTCGGATTGCAAAAACAGCAATTCGGCTACGATTAATTCCGTGACAGCAGGTACCAGTGGCATCCCAATGTAGACAATTCGCTCCTTCAATAAGAGGGAAGGTAAATCTGGCGGTGGTGTCCGGTAAAAGTTATCGCCGTAATATGGGGCTTGAACAGCCTTAATTGGGGAAATGTCCATAGCAACTGATCGCCTGAAACTATGCCGTTAACTGTAATACATCCTAGCGCGATGCCAGTCTTCCTTAAGGTGCGGATTTCTCCCTAATGCTAAAGGCGGCTTCGCATCTGCCAATGCTTGGCTTCTAAGATATTCTGATTATATTAGTGTATTTGTATTGGATAGGTTTTCCGTAGAGCTAAAGTGGTGCTTTGAAGTTATTTTTTAGTATGTATGTATATCCTGAATAGGGACTCTGAGTTATGAAGGTTAATTTGCAGCCTGCCTTGAATGATGGTAATTTGGACGCAAATCAACTGAACAGTCAACGTCAGTTGGGAATTTCGATTTCGGCGATCGCAGAGACTCAAGACCGCCATGTACCCTTGAATTTATGCTTAATTCTCGATCATAGTGGTTCGATGAACGGGCGATCGCTAGAAACGGTGAAAAAAGCAGCAATTCGTCTGGTAGATAGACTCAATCCGGGCGATCGCCTCAGTGTGGTAGTTTTCGATCACCGTGCCAAAGTCTTAGTACCCAGTCAAAGTATCGAAAATCCAGAGAAGATCAAACAGCAAATTAATCGCCTAGCTGCCGATGGGGGAACTGCGATTGATGAAGGACTGCGTTTGGGGATTGAGGAGTTAGCAAAGGGGAAAAAAGATACTGTTTCCCAAGCCTTTTTGTTAACTGATGGGGAAAATGAACACGGTGATAACAATCGCTGTTTGAAATTTGCCCAATTGGCTGCTAGCTATAATTTGACTTTAAATACTTTGGGATTTGGTGACAACTGGAACCAAGATGTTTTAGAAAAAATTGCCGATGCTGGCTTAGGTACTTTATCTTATATTCAAAAACCCGAACAGGCAGTGGAAGAGTTTAATCGCCTGTTCAGCCGCATTCAAACTGTGGGATTGACTAATGCTTATCTCTTATTTTCCCTAATGCCCAATGTCCGGCTAGCAGAACTCAAACCCGTCGCCCAAGTTTCTCCAGACACAATTGAGTTACCACTGCAACAAGAAGTTGATGGACGTTTCGCTGTGCGGTTGGGAGATTTAATGAAAGATGCAGAACGGGTAATCTTAGCTAATATTTATTTGGGACAATTGCCAACAGGTGAACAAGCGATCGCTAATCTGCAAGTCCGCTACGATGACCCTGCCGCCAACAAAGTAGGTTTAGTTACACCAAGTATCCCAGTTTATGCCCATGTAGTCAAAAATTATCAAGCAGACCCGAATCCCCAGGTGCAGCATTCTATTTTAGCATTAGCTAAGTATCGCCAAACCCAGCTAGCGGAAACGAAATTGCAACAGGGCGATCGCACTGGTGCGGCGACGATGTTACAAACGGCTGCGAAAACTGCCTTGCAAATGGGAGATACTGGGGCGGCGACGGTGTTGCAAACTTCTGCCACCCAGCTACAATCTGGTGGAGATTTATCCGAAAGCGATCGCAAGAAAACCAGAATTGTCTCTAAAACAGTTTTGCAAGATACCCCTCCCCAGTAAACTCAGGTTTAGATGAAAGTTAAATTGCTCTCGGCGTTAAATGACAATAATGTTGATCTGGCTCAAACAAGTAGCCAACGTCAACTAGCAATGACGATTTTTGCAATCGCTGGTGAGCTTGACCAAAATCTCCCCCTGAATCTCTGCTTGATTTTGGATAGAAGTGGTTCCATGCATGGACAACCAATTAAAACGGTGATCCAGGCGGTGGAAGGATTAATAGACAGGTTGAAAGTAGGCGATCGCATCTCGGTTGTGGCTTTTTCTGGTTCTGCGGAAGTCATTATCCCTAACCAAGCGATTGAAGACCCCGAAAGCATCAAATCTCAAATAAAAAGCAAACTCAGCGCTAGCGGTGGTACTGCGATCGCTGATGGTTTGGAATTGGGAATTACAGAACTGATGAAGGGTACAAGAGGCGCTGTTTCCCAGGCGTTTCTGCTGACGGATGGACATGGTGAAAGCGGTTTGCGGATTTGGAAATGGGATATTGGGCGAGATGACAACAAGCGCTGTCTTAAACTGGCGCAAAAGGCTGCCAAGCTGAACCTGACTATCAATACTTTTGGATTTGGTAATAGCTGGAATCAGGATTTGCTAGAAAACATTGCCGATGTCGGTGGTGGCACTCTAGCCCATATTGAACATCCTGAACAAGCTGTGGAGCAGTTTAGTCGGCTGTTTGGGCGGATTAAATCGATTGGGCTAACTAATGCCTACTTGCTGTTATCTCTAGTGCCCAATGTGCGATTAGCAGAACTTAAACCTATTGCCCAAGTTGCCCCAGACACAATTGAGTTACCAGTAGAACCCGATGCTGATGGTAGCTTTGCTGTGCGTTTGGGAGATTTGATGCAGGATGTAGAACGGGTAGTTTTGGCAAACATTTATCTGGGACAATTGCCAGAAGGTAAACAAGCGATCGCTCATCTACAAATCCGTTACGATGACCCGTTAGTTAATGAACAAGGTTTACTTTCGCCTCTGGTGCCAGTGTATGCAGATGTGGTGCGGGCGTATCAACCAGATTCTAATCCCCAGGTGCAACAGTCAATTTTAGCATTAGCGAAGTATCGCCAAACCCAGTTAGCTGAGGCGAAATTGCAACAAGGCGATCGCACTGGTGCAGCAACGATGTTGCAAACGGCTGCTAAAACCGCCTTACAAATTGGAGATAAAGGGGCAGCGACAGTGTTGCAAACTTCTGCCACTCGCTTGCAAGCTGGAGAAGAACTTTCCGAAGCAGACCTCAAGAAAACTAGGATTGTATCAAAGACTGTTTTACAGGAATAGTAAAAATTCAGCCTTGCTGATTAACGGGTATGCAAGTTTCGCGCCAAGACGCAAAGTGATAAAAAATATTTTATTCCTCAATTGAGCAACAAAGTAGTCGCATATTCCTAATTTAACGTGAGATCGATAAACCTCTCCCTGCCTTGAACTAAAGTTCAAGGCTGTCCCTCTCCGAGTCGGAGAGGGACGATTTTGCGTAGTAAAATCAGGGAGAGGTCTTTTTGATTGAGCTAATTAAGCGGACACTATATAAGCCGTCGAATTCACGTTAACTTATCGATTAACAACCAGCGAAGAGTTTGACTTATGCTGATCCAGAAGATTGTCCAAGAATTGCAAGACATCCCTGAAGACAAACTAGCAGAACTTTATGATCTAATTCACTACTTTCGGCTAGGTTTAAGTCAAGAACGTACACAACCCCGCACCCCTGGTTTATTAAAAGGACAACTCGGCGATGCTTTCTTTGAACCACTACCAGAAGATGAACTCCAGCAATGGGAATGAGCTACCTCATCGACACCCATATCCTGCTGTGGTGGCTCTTTGACGACCCAAAACTCCACACCGACTGCCGAGACATCATTCGCAACCCAGATCATCGCATTATTAGACCTCTTGCATAAATCAAAAATAAGAACCCCACCCCGCCAAAGCTACGCTTTGTCTCCCCTCCCGAAGAGCGGGGAGGGGTTGGGGGTGGGGTGTTAGGGACTTTTGCAATAGGTCTATTGTCAGCAGTGCTTCTGCTTGGGAAATTGCCACTAAATACCGGATGGGTAAACTACCCGAAGCCAAACAACTTGTTGAGCAATATTCACTAGATTGCATCAGGCTAAATTTATTGAACTTGCCATCACCACAGCCCATGCACTCAGAGCCGGAAGCCTACCGATTGCCCACCGAGATCCCTTTGATCGCATGATTATGGCTCAGGCTGAACTCGAAAGTTTAACTGTAATCACCTACAACAAAGCCTTCCAGACTGGACTGATTCAGGTAATTCCCGACCTCAAGTAAAGCAAAGTATCGCCAAACCCAGTTAGCCGAGGCGAAATTGCAACAAGGCGATCGCGCTAGTGCAGCCACAATGCTGCAAACAGCAGCCAAAACTGCCTATTTACAGCTATTTTCAGGTAAATAGACCACGCGGTAGGGGCGCAAGGCCTTGCGCCCCTACAACAGATGTGGTTCAAATACATGAAAACTGCTGTAATTAATATAATTACTCTTTATACTACTAATTCCATCATTACCAGGCTGCACAAGCTATTGGCAATCGCCTCTGGAGTCAGAACAAAATCTACTTTCCCGGTGTCAATAGCAGCCGAAGGCATATCGAAGTACCCCGAAGTAGTTTCATCTTGAGCAATCGTCATGCCGCCATACTTTTTCATTGCCATCACTCCTAAAGCACCATCTCTGCCACACCCACTTAGGACAACACCAATCCCTCGAATTCCGTAATTAAGTCCTACCGACATGAATAGTTTATCTACTGAAGGGCGAACAAAGTTCATCTTTGGCGACTCTAATAGAGACAGACTACCGTTAGCATCGACTACTACGTGCCGATCTGGAACATAAGTATAAACTGTCCCTGGACGCATTATTTGCCCTGATTTTGCCTGCTCTACCCGCAAGGCTGTGTAGCGGCTGAGGATATGTGCCAGACGACTATGGTAGAGAGGATTCATGTGCTGAACTACAATAATCGCCGCCGCGAAATTTGCTGGTAAAGCCGACAAAATTTCGATGATTGGCTTTTGCCCCCCCGCAGAAGCTCCAATCGCCACTATGTTATAGGCAACATTGGGGAAGTGTGACAAAATTCGGTGTCGTTGTTGTAACGCCATTTTTTCTTTACAAGTGCTTAGCGCTCAGTAGCGATTGTCTAATTACTATTGAAGCAGCTTCACAAGTCACACTGCTATGTTATATAACTAACATACAATTATTATATGTTGTTTAGGCAACATATAATATTTACAAAAGATAAATCTTTTGTCAGAGGTTCTTGATTGCTACCGCTTATTTAATACAGATAACACTGGCTTAAACAGCCTTTTACTATCTGTGTATCAAGCATTCTGCACTTGTGAAAAACCAACTTTTAGCTGCCCTACCCCCTGAGGAATACTCTCGTCTTGCTCCTTATATGGAGGTTGTCTCTCTAGAGTTGAGGCAAGAACTTTATTTACCTAACCAACCAATTGAGCACGTCTATTTTCTCAACTATGGCGTAGCCTCTATGCTCACAGTGATGATGGACGGTTCGGCAATCGAAGTGGCTACGGTGGGCAATGAAGGAATGGTGGGTCTTCCAGTATTCCTGGGAGCCGATAAGATTCCGGGCGAGTGTTTTATCCAAGTTGCTGGCTCTGGCTTAAGGATGAGAGCAGATGCATTTAAAACTCATGTCACCGTAGGTAGTTCGTTGTACCAGATTGTACAACGATATATACAAGCGCTGTTTAATCAAATTGCCCAATCAGCTGCGTGTAACCGCCTGCACTCAATAGAACAGCGAATGTGCCGTTGGCTGCTGATGACTCTCGACCGAGTAGAGACAGACACTTTTTCACTGACTCAAGAATTTCTCAGCATAATGCTAGGTGTGAATCGCTCCACTGTTAGCCTCAATGCCTCTATTCTTCAGAAAGCGGGACTAATTAACTATAGTCGCGGGCAAATGACTATCCTTGACCGCTTAGCTCTAGAAGATATCACCTGCGAGTGTTACCTAGTTGTCAGAGCGGAGTTTGAGCGTTTGCTTAACAACAATTAAGGTTATTGGCTTCATGTTTGGATCTGCACACGAAGCCCCAAGAGCCAAAACTACGTGCGCGTAAATGCACCAATCGCACTCCCCTTAAAAAGGCTTGCTCTAGTTCCCTCCAATTTATCGGAGGGTTAGGGAGGATCAAGCCTTAACTGAACTGTATTGTTTTATAAACAAATCCCTGATTAACATTATTTAGGCATTAATTCTCATTTATGCCTCGTCAAATCCTTGATCATTCATATCTGAGGATTCAGGCTAAACTTGTGCATTCAATTGAGTAGTCGTGGTTCAATCAATGTGTTTAGCCTTAGTTTTCAATGACTGGTTCACCGCTTCAAACCCTTGTCAATCGCTTATATTTAACCAATAAGCCAGCATCAGCAGTAAGCCGTTGAAAAATTCTTGCTGAATCAACTGATCGCGACGCCGAATAGCGTTCGCGCAGCGTCTCGTAGAGAAGCGTTAGCGAGTCTTGCCTACGGCACGCTGGCGCGAACGAGCGTCATAGCCCGCACTTCGACAAGCTCAGTGACCATCGTAGACATCGCAAGCTTTCGGCTCAACCATACACCAAAATCAATACGTGAATTACTTAAATAAATAAGCAAACTGGGGTTTGAGAAAGCAATATCTCCTTTTGCTTGCTAAATCTACCGAAATGAGAAAGCAAACTGGAGTTTGAGAAAACAATATCTCTTTTTACTTGCTAAATCTACCGAAATGAGAAAGCAAACTGGAGTTTGAGAAAACAATATCTCTTTTTACTTGCTGAATCTACCGAAATGAGAAAGCAATCAGGCATTTTGAGTAAACAATCAAGCATTTTGAGTAAACAATATGCCTTTTTGCTTATTGAATATGAAGTTTTGAGAAAGCAATAAGCCTTTTTGCTGATTAAATATAAATTTTAGTTAAATACGCGAAAAGTTAGACATCAGGCAACAGATGATTTCTGCATCTTCAGCTTCAGACATCGCAATTTCACCCACATGAATAATAGACCTCTTGCATAAATCAAAAATAAGAACCCCACCCCGCCAAAGCTACGCTTCGTCTCCCCTCCCGAAGAGCGGGGAGGGGTTGGGGGTGGGGTGTTAGGGACTTTTGCAGTATATTGCTTTATGCTATTGCTTATTTTAGTTTCTTACTTGCGCCCAATTTTATATAGCGGTTCTCAATTGCATAGAATATAGACTTAACCCCTAGCCCCTTCCCTACTAGCGTTGGGGAGTAAGATTCAAAGCCTCTCCCCTTTTAGGAGAGAGGAATGGAAGTGAGGTCAAAGTGTATTGCATTCAAACTAAAATTCATATTAAATGTAATTTCTCAAGTTAAACTTTGGTTTAAAGGTGGGTAAACTTCCGCTATAGTGTACTAGTAAAATTCTGCTAAAAGTGCTAACGGTAAATGATTGGTAGCTTGAGAAGTACACATGAAAACCACTGGCATTCATCATGTAGCGATTATTTGTTCTGATTACGATCGCTCAAAAAATTTTTATGTAGAAGTTTTAGGCTTTTCGATTATTCAAGAGACTTTTCGCGCCGCCAGAAATTCTTATAAATTAGATTTACAAGTTACAGAAAATACTCAAATAGAACTATTCTCTTTTCCAAACCCTCCAGAACGGCCTAGTAAACCAGAGTCTTGTGGTTTAAGACATCTTGCTTTTCAAGTTGATGATGTAGAAGAAACTGTTTTTTATTTAAAATCCAAAGGGTTAGAGGTAGAAAATATCAGAGTTGATGAAATTACAGGCAAGAAATTTACTTTCTTCAAAGACCCAGATAATTTACCATTAGAAATTTATGAGCGTTAAAATTACTGCTGACAGGCAAAGTTGTCATTGGCAGGCGAGTAATGGTAGTTCAATTCTGGTGCTTCTGCCAAAAGGGAGACTGTATTCAATCAGACTCCCTTTTTTTCTTGAACATGACTGATTTAGTCTAAACTCCAGTTATTCCGTAGGAATAGATTACTTGTCGTAACCGTTTGACAAGGGGTTTATTGACAGCTTTGATACTTAGGATAGTGCGATCGCTTCTGTACAAGAGAAGTTTAGTGCTGATGATGAAGGCAGAATTTGCCTGTTACTGCTTTTTGTCTAGTGGAACCAAAATGTAGGTTGTCTGGTTATTAGGTATATTAGCGTTCTGACTAGCAGATGGAGTGTCATCCTCAACTGCACTCTTGTCTACGTCCACTGTACCTTTTACAGTGTCTTTAACACCTTCAGCTGCACCCTTAACAATATCCACTGTATTTTTTATAGTATCGTTAACGCCTACAGCTGTACCTTTAACAGCATCCACTGTATCTATTGCAATGCTGTTAACGTCCAAAGCTGTATCTTTAACAGCATCTCCTACATCTTTTACAGTTTCGTTAACACTGTCAGCTACAGTCTTTATTGCGTTTCCTACATTTTTTACAGTTTGATTAAAACTCCCGGTGGCACCCTTTACTGCATTTCCTACACTTTTTACAGTTTTGTCAACTTTTTCGGTTGTACCCTTAATAGTTAAAGCCGCAGCTACTGCACCCAATGTAGCACCAATGAGCGCTCCAAATGCTACTTTAGCTAAATTATTATTCGTGCTTTGACCTGCTGTATAATTATTGGCTTGATCTGTAGGGATATCAATATTTCCTTCAGGCTGCTCTGAAAACTGTTGATTTGCATTCATAATAATCTTCTCTTTTGTAATAAGACAGAAAAACAATACCTAGACGTTTTTTTCCTAGTCTCGCGGAGTTTAAGTTGGAAAAACGTAAGTTGTCTAGTAACTAATAATTCATGAACTTTCTATGTTTGCAGGTAGTCCTTAAAGTAGAAGGAATAAGTATATAGCGGTTCCCGATCTAGTGAGGTACCTTTTAAAAGCTACTACCCTTGATAAAAAAGATTTGGGTGTACTTCATCTGCTTAGGAAACGCTATATGTCCTTTGAAAAAAGCAACTATTGCTTATCCTTAATCTTTAAAAACTACTTTATTAGACTTCTCTCAGCTACAAACTCAGAAAATTATTGGTTTGCAATCCTATGCGCCTGTTTCTAAGAGTCACTAAAGCCGAGCAATTTTTTCTGAAAAGGAGTCTTCTTTAACAGAAGCTATTGGTATTCATTCATTTATAGACATAAGCGACTTTCCAAAAACCCCCTTTGTCTGGTCTGAATCTGGAATATACAAGGTCGAGGTACGGTCTATATCTCCTATACCAATTTCATCATTCTTGATTTACGGGTTAATTGCAACTATCTCCGCTTATATTGATTGCTCTGATTTTCAGATGGTCTAGCATTTTCTGCTGTATCCTTTGCTTTGTCCGCAGCACTTTGTACAGCTTCATTAACACCTTCTGCTGTACTCTCTACTGAGTCTAGTGTTCCTACAGTGGTTTCCTTGGCTACGTCAGCGACATTTTCTGCTGTATCTTTTGCCTTGTCCGTAGCACCTTGTACAGCTTGATTAAGACCCTCGGCTGTACTTTGTACTGTGTCTAGTGTTGCTACCGTGGTTTGCTTAATTCCCTCAGCGACATTTTGTGCTGTATCCTTTACTGTGTCTCCAGCAACTTGTACAGCTTGATTAACACCTTTTGCTGTACTCTGCAATGCGTCTAGTGTTCCTACAGTCGTTTGCTTGGCTACGTCAGCAACCCCTTCTACGGTGTCGATTGTACCACCTACAACAGCTTGGATAGTACCCTCAGCGACACTCTTTGCCGCGTCTCCTAGACCTTTTGCTGTTTGACCAAGACCATCACCAATAATCTTTGATGCGTCTCCTATACCTTTTATAGTGTGGTTAAAGCCTTTACCTATTCTTTTACCAGCGAAAGCGCCAGCTAATGAGCCTAACGTAACACCAATGAGTCCTCCTATCAGTGCTCTATTTAATGTAGGATTGCTACCTCCGTTTGCTGGACGAACATCGGATTGAGGCGTAATTGTAGGAGCATTTGCAGGTCTAGATACTCCAGCATCTATGGTTGTGTCAGTTGAACCAGCATAAGATTGACCTGCTGTTGTACGGTTAGCATACTCGATTTCAGATACTCCAGCATCTATGTTTGTACTAGTTGAACCAGCATAGGATTGACCCGTTGTCGTGCGGTTAGCATTTTCAACCTGTTTGTCTAAAGCTTGCTTACTCTCAACCATATCAATAATCTCCTTGATTAAAACTAGATAGCTGTTAGTTATTTCTAATACCTAATCTAGCTAGCACAGAGTGCAACTTAATCACTCTAAAGAAACACATATAAGGTGAAATGACTGGAGTTTAGACTAAAAGCGATATGAGAGAATGCAAATCAAATGGAATTAGAGATTAAAAATATTATCTTGTCAGCCTCAAAGCATCCGCGACCTTTAATAATTATGTAGTGTATCTGCTACAGAAATCAATACAATAATGATGATTATAGATGCCAATTTGGGTTGCAAGTTTGCCACTCACCGTTTCATGCGGGCCAGTGGGTTCCATGTCAATTAGTTCTCCATCTGCTAGTTCATAGCGGGGATTGTCTTGGTATTGGGAGATAAAATCTTCAAATGTGAGGGTTTTTGGGGAGATATATGTCATGAAAGTCAATCTCCTGAAAGCAAGTTGTTTTGATTCTAAGTCAACTTTACTACATAAAATTTATCTGGTTGTTTGGAGGACAGTAAATACTTCTACCAAAAGAATCGCCAGTTTCTGCATCCGTTACTTCCACAAGTTTAGCGTTATTAGTACAGACACTTCTACCTTTAGACATTCTCAACTCTCCTTGGACAAAACCAGTTACTATCCACACCATTCGGTTGTTAGAAATCGATGATTTGTATTCTCCTGTTTTGGCTGCAAATTCGTCATATATTGTAAGTTTTGCTTCTGTTATTTGCATCTTACTAGACTTTTTGATAACGCTTTCAATCGTCATCAAACGGCTTGCTGGTAAGCTATTATTTGCAGGATATATTCGTACTTTTGAGTTGAATGGTATTGGTTGATTGACTGGCTTTGTCTGTACTGGTTTAGCTATGACTGTCTGTACTAGCAATAAATTAGTGGTGCTAGCAAATATAAAAGCAGATAATGAAGTTATTGTAAAAATATTAAACATAGTGCAAATACGCTTCATAATACTCAAAATCCTAACAACTTCATATCACTTTAAGCGATCGCTCCGATGAGTGTTTGCATCATCGCCCGATAAACTCTATTCTGTCAGAACATCAAGTTTAGCCAGTATTCTTAAGCCTTCCTCTCGGTTGCCAGTTGCGACCATTGCTTTAAATCTGGTATATTTTCAGTCAAAAAACTCAAAAGCGATCGCTCAGAGATAAATATCTGCAATATCAGGCTAAAGAACCCAGGATAATGAATCATAATTAATCTCTATAGCTTTGAGTTATCAGCCATCAGCCACCAGTTACCAGCCGGAAGCTGAGATGCGGAATACTCAAGGCTTTTGATTCAACTTAACGAATTAACTATGAATTCTGAAAAAATCAAAAATTCTCTAAATATTTCGCCAGCGATACGTGTGGGAGTATTGGGTTTCGGCGGACTCGGACAAGCAGCCGCTAAGGTAGTTGCTGGCAAACGAGAAATGATTTTAGTTGCAGCAGCAGATCATAAAGGCTACGCTTATGCTGCTGACGGTTTAAATACTGAAGAATCCATTGCAACCTATCAGTCCCAAGGTTCGGTGGGTTACTTAGAGCCAATTGGTACATTAACAAATCAAAGTATTCAGGATTTAATCGAAATAGCTGAAGTAGATGGGTATTTTTTGGCTTTACCCAACCTGCCTAATGACTTTATTCCCACTGTCGCCAAAGAATTTATCAAATCTGGTTGGCGTGGGGTACTAGTAGATGCGATTAAACGCACCACTGCTGTAGAACAACTCCTAGCGATGAAGGAGGAACTGCAAGCCGCCGGGATTACCTATATGACAGGATGTGGTGCTACCCCTGGACTATTAACAGCAGCAGCAGCTTTAGCCGCCCAAAGCTATGCCGAAATTCATCAAGTTGAAATTACCTTTGGGGTGGGAATTGCGAACTGGGAAGCTTACCGCGCCACTGTTCGGGAAGATATCGGCCACATGCCTGGTTACACAGTAGAAGTTGCTAGGGCGATGACTGACGCCGAAGTAGAAGCACTACTAGATAAAACTAACGGCGTGCTGACCTTAAAAAATATGGAACACGCTGATGATGTGATGTTAGAAGTAGCGGGGATAGTGGGGCGCGATCGCGTTACAGTTGGTGGTGTAGTCGATACCCGCAATCCCAAAAAGCCCCTCAGCACCAATGTGAAGGTAACAGGACGTACCTTTGAAGGGAAGATTTCTACCCATACATTTACTCTCGGAGATGAAACCAGTATGGCTGCAAATGTCTGCGGTCCTGCTTTCGGCTATCTCAAAGCTGGTAGACAATTGCACCAACGCGGCATCTATGGAATATTCACCGCTGCCGAAATTATGCCCCAATTTGTTAGGTAAATAGGGAATAGGGAATGGGGCATGGGGAATGGGGAATGGGGAATAGGAACAAGAGTTTTCCCCTCAGCAAGAACAGCACCCCGCCTCTGTGCCTCTTTTCAATAGACCTCTTGCATAAATCCAAAATAAGAACCCCACCCCGCCAAAGCTACGCTTTGTCTCCCCTCCCCGCTTGCGGGGAGGGGTGTTAGGGACTTTTGCAAGAGGTCTAATGCCCAATGCCCAATGCCCAATGCCCAATGCCCAATGCCCAATGCCCAATGCCCAATGCCCAATGCCCAAAAGGTATTTTTCTTATAATGGTATTTCAGCGCTGATAAATTGGAGGTAAGTGTGACCACTACGGTACACTGGCAGGAACGGGTTGGTAATCAAAGAGATTGGATTTGGCGTGGCTGGCAAACCCGCTACACTTACATTCGCCCTAGCCAAAATCACCACAATACAACACCCCTAATTCTGTTACATGGCTTTGGCGCTTCCATTGGTCATTGGCGACATAATTTAGAGGTGTTGGGTGAGCATCACACAGTTTACGCCATAGATATGTTGGGTTTTGGCGCTTCTGAAAAAGCCGCAGCTAATTACAGCATCGAACTTTGGGTTGAGCAGGTTTACGATTTCTGGAAAACATTTATCCGTCAACCAGCGATATTAATAGGCAATTCCAACGGTTCACTGATTTCGATGGCCGCCGCCGCCACTCACCCCGATATGGTGCGGGGTATGGTGATGATGAGTTTACCCGACCCGTCATTAGAACAAGAAGCAATTCCTCCTGTACTGCGTCCACTCGTCACAGCAATTAAAAATGTTGTTGCTTCGCCGTTGATACTTAAACCTGTGTTTAACTTCGTGCGCCGTCCTGGGGTGCTGCGTCGCTGGGCTAGTCTCGCCTACGCTAATCCAGAAGCGATTACCGATGAACTGATCGAAATTTTAGCAGGGCCTCCCCAAGATCAGGGTTCTGCGAGGGCGTTTAGTGCTTTGTTTAAAGCTGCGATCGGAATTAATTTTAGTCCCAGTGTCAAGACAGTTTTACCAACCTTAACAATTCCCATGCTTTTAATTTGGGGACAAAAAGACCGATTTGTTCCGCCAGCCCTGGCTAGCCAATTTGCCCAATATAATGAAAAGTTGGAACTGCTGAATATGGAGGGTGTCGGGCATTGTCCACATGATGAATGTCCAGAACAAGTTAACCAAGCGATTTTAGATTGGATTGAAAGATGGGTTGGCGATCGCCAACCATTGGTTGTTTCCTAAATATTATGCAATGGGAGCGATCGCATCAGCAGTACCTAGCCAATCGTCGCCTGGTTAGTGTCAACATCTGTAGCACCATTTACAGAACCCGCCACAGAAATCATTTTGTTGAGAATTTCTTGACTGGGGACTTTACCTTTCAACACCACAGTGCTACCCGTCTGAGCAACCCAAAGGGTATTAACATCGTCGAGTTGGGGGTCTTGATCAAATGCCAACGCAACCCGCTTTGCTAAACCACTTTGGTCATATTCTCCGCTTAATCCTAGACGTTCTGGGGGTATTGATTGCGTAGCACTAGCGACATCACTACTAGGAGCTTGCTGTACAGCCTGTGGAGCCGGATTTACTTCTGCATTTTGAGGTTTTTCCATTCCAAACAATCTTTTTAACCAACCCATAAAAAATTTTCTCCTATTAGAGGCTTATCAAATCTGAGTATAAAAGCTTTACAAAAATGCTGCATCTACCAACAAAAAGATATACATTCAATCAAATTCTTGCTTGCAGTATGATTTCTAAACAATTTCTCGATTGAGAATGCAATGAGTGCAGCTGTTAAGTTTACAATAGGAGGTCGCACTGAAAATTTAGTGCGGTAGTAGGTCTAGCGTTGCCCTTTGCTAGTGTCTGCATTACTCAATTCCTGCTCTAGCCTCTGTTGGCGAAGATGAAACATACCCTTTCAGTTCTTGTAGAAGATGAGGCGGGTGTTCTTTCCCGCATTTCTAGTTTATTTGCGCGTCGCGGCTTTAATATTGAAAGCCTTGCTGTTGGTCCTGCTGAACAAGGAGGAGTCTCCCGAATTACAATGGTTGTACCTGGTGACGATCGCATTATCGAGCAACTTACTAAGCAACTGTATAAGTTAGTCAATGTCCTAAAAGTCCAGGATATTACCGAAACCCCTTGTGTAGAGCGAGAATTGATGCTTTTGAAGGTGAATGCTAGTAGCAGCAATCGCTCAGAAGTAATCGAATTGTCTCAGATTTTCCGGGCGCGAGTCGTGGATGTGGCGGAAGATTCTCTCACCTTAGAAGTTGTGGGAGATCCAGGTAAAATGGTAGCGATCGTGCAAGTGTTGCAAAAATTTGGTTTGAAAGAAATCGCCCGCACTGGCAAAATAGCCCTGACTCGTGAGTCGGGTGTGAATACCGAGTTACTCAAATCTTTGCAAGCAAAGGTTTAGTTGGGAATTTAAATTAAGACTCAGAAATACTCAACCGCAGTAGAAGTCATAGTGGCAATTGTTACTATGACTTCTGCTTAGGGATTAGCAAAAAAATAAGACGTTACATATTTGCGGGATGATTTTGCTAGTTTTGTGGGATGGCATGAGCATCCCTTATATTTCGGGGCGCTCATGTTGACTACCCTACAAGCTGCTGGTTTCAAAGAACTGGTTAAAGTTTTTGCGTTTCAATCCCTCTTTGAGTTTTTTATCCCCTGTCCACAAGAAGCCCTTTAATTCCAATGTTAGTGCTAAGTGGGGGGTATCGCTTTCATCAATATCTTTACTATAAATAGCTTACTTTTCAACTTGAGCGATCGCTTCTTCTGGCGATACATTACCATAGATGACAGACATAATCCCTGGCAGGTATTCATCCATCATCGTGACTGTGAAGGTTCAGGTATAGCTAGACCAGCTTCCAAAAAGCTATATTGCTCAGGAGTTATGGAAATGGGTGTAAAGCCATAATGACGAGCTAAAGCCGCGACTGCACAGACAGGTGTTTCAAAGTCTGGATAACTAGGAGGATGAAAATTCATCCACTCATCTTCATCTTCCGCCATCCAAAAATTAGCAATCTCCTTCAAAGCTTCTTCTGTCTGACTATGGTCTTGGGCTGGGATACTTTGAGCAAGCTGTAGCCAAGCATTATCTTCTTCATTACTTGTACTTTCTGGTAGATTAGCAGCAGTAAAGTTCCCTTTGACCAACATCCAGAAAACCTGCTCTGATTAGGAATGCTTGGAGCGATTTGGGCAATATTTTATTTCAGATATACCCAAAATATTCAAGCAAGTTTTGAATTGTTTTTCTACTTATTTTGTGCTGATTTTATTGCTGGAATAGTTGGTCTAATTATTAGTATTTTATTTAAGTCGATACTTTATTAAAGTATCAGGTTTGCAACGGACATTATTAGAAGGTTCTTTGAGAGAGAGTACGCTAGTAGTACTTATTTTTTCATGCTCAAATAGCAATAGTCAATGTTTCGCTCTCTAGTGGTCAAACTTTTAGCTATTCTCATTGCTGCACCTTTCTTATTGTATTTCTTGTGGAAACTTTAGATTACTGATACCAATTCTCTATGAACCCATATAGAGTAAAGCTTGATGAAACAGAGCTTCAAGGATGAAGTCATAACTTGTTAAAGAGGAGATTGACTCAAAAGATAATTGTGCTAATTTATCTTGAACCCGTTGACGCAATTGGTCTGTTTAGGGAATCAAAATTCATGCAAAATAGTGATGTCTATATTGGGTAAAAGTCTATTTTGATGTATAACTGCATCAATTTCTGCCGATGTGGTCTGCTATCTTGTAATGCTTCATAGATGCTTGGCCATTTACGTCTAAATATTGGTGATAGCGATAAGTCTGCCAAACTGTAGGCGTTACGAGTTAGCAATATTGCATCTGTTAATTCAAAAGTAACATCATCTGCTTTACCTAAATGTTTGTATGCTGCTTGACGAAATTCCTGGAGTTTGGCAAATTTCATATTGGCAGGTGAGGGTAGGTAGTTCAACTCTGACGCTTCTGCCAAAAGGGGGTCTGTGTTCAATCAGACTCCCCTTTTTTTCTTGTTCATTCCTCATTTAGTCTAAAGTCCAGGTAGTACGTACCTGCACCCAGGGAACTGGTAATTAATGACGAATTGCTACCGCCACTATCGTCGGTCGTTTCCAGTAAATTCTCAATCCCATTATCATCAAACAGTCCGAGAACTGTATCTCCCGATGTCACTGTCTTAATAGTGACAGTTCCTGGATTTGCTAAAGAAAACTTAAAAAAGTCGAAATCGGAACCGTCCCCCAGTTGAACTGTAGCAATCTGGGTTGAAACATTAATGTTTGAGCCTGATGATAAGGAACCTAATCCTTCAGCGGTAGCCAGTGTGTTGTTTGTACCTTCTCCAGCATTTTCCCCCTAAAAGAAAAGGAAGTCATCACTATCAAGTTTGAGATTGTTTTTCCCCAACGCAATACCTATGATCTCATCTGGTTCTGCTTCCGGTTTGTTTGAGAAGATTCGTGTGTTGCTTCCAACAACTTGCAGGCGGTAGTCCTGTAAAGATCCTTTGAGTTCAATTCGATCTTGGCTAGAGTCGAAGTCAATAATAGTAGCGTAGTCCCCAAAACCAGGATTTACGCTGTTGTTATCATCGTAGAAAATATTTACAGCGTCCCCCAGGATAAATCTATCTGCTCCAGGCCCGCCAGTTAAGGTATCAGTTTCCCCTAATCCAGGTGGAAGCGGACTACCAGGAAAAGTACCAATGAGGATATCGTTTCCAGATCCCCCATTGAGTATTTCATTACCCGGCCCGCCTTGTAGGCTATCATTACCGTCCTCACCATTGAGGATATCATCGCCATTACTACCGTCTAGCGTATCATCACCTACTCTTCCATTTAGAGTGTTATTAGAAGTATTACCAAAAAGAAAGTTGTTAAGACTGTTACCTGTCCCAGTAATGTTGCCACCTTCTCTCAGCCTCAGGTTCTCCAGATTGGCTCCTAGTGTGTAGTTTACAGAAGACCGGACAGTATCTATGCCTGAATTCACAGCCTCTGTAATGGTATCAAGAGTAGTGTCAACGATGTAAGTATCGTCACCTGCTCCCCCATTCAAAGTGTCAATACCTAAACCGCCATTAAGTGTGTCATTGCCATTATTGCCGGATAATTGGTTATTTTGGTTGTCGCCAGCAATGCTGTCATTTCCATTTGTACCGATGACATTATCAAAGTTGACAGCGGTAAATGACAATGTTCCCAAACCAGGAACGTTATTGGCAGCTAAACTTTGGGTTTGCAGGTTAGCGGTGATAAATACCCCAGCCAAAGATTGGGATGCATCTATGGTATTGTTGGCAACCTTAGCATTAGCAATAACCTTTTCTACTTTAAAGAGTTGGTCTTTTCCCAATCCCCCAGCTTTTTGAATGGTTCCAACACCTGACAAGGTAATACTTTGACCTAATTGACTGTAATCTGCGGTATCAATGCCATCTCCACCATCAATGTTGTCGTTACCCTGACTGCCTTTGAAGGTGTCACTGCCTGCACCACCTTTTAAAGTGTCGTTTCCTGTGCCCCCATCAAGTGTATCATTGCCATCTCCACCGCTGAGACTGTCGTTTGCCGTCCCACCTGCGAGGGAATCGTTACCAGCCAAACCATTCAAGATATCGTTACCGGAGGTACTATTGGCATTACCACCACTAGCCCAACCAACTATGGTGTCATTTCCCGAACTCCCATTTATCGTGTCAGGATTTGTAGTACCGAAAGCCATATTATCTCTCCTAAATTTCTCACTAAATATGTAAGTTCAGCATCAATCAAAAAACTATTTATCAGTTAAATGTAGATTACTTGTAATTTGCGTAATTTTATGTTAAAAACATTAACTATTTAGTTAGGAGCTTCTCAAGAAAAAATATCCAATTACTTCCTGTGGGCTGATCCGAAAAGCCAGCCCTCGGTTACGAACGAAACACATACCTAAAAAATCAGATAATTTATTTCCTGACAATCCATTAAATTGATTACGCAAATGATTAAGTAATTAGATCAAATATTTTGGTTTTTTTCCAACTTTTTGAATCCATGCTGTAATTATTTAATTATCATGAGGCACAAGGTTACACAAACTTCTTTACTAAATCTTCAAAATACTTAATAGATCCGATTCATAATACATTGATATATGTTTGTAAACCTTAAATTAAATCTTTTTTAAAATCTACTGATTTATTTGGTTAATGTTGCCAGTTTTTTTAGCTTGATGGGTTTATCATTAAGTTAGGTTTCGATATCATTTATTTTTGTTAAAAAAATATTGTATTTTATTACAACAAACCATTTATATATTAAAAAAATAATTTTTAAATAGATAAGTTAAATTGATGTCTCTCCAGAAGATTTTTATGCTTAATAACACTTGAGCTTTACATAAATTTTATATACTTTTTTGGAAATTAGCGATCTCTGCGGTTTTTGCTAGTCTACGCATACCCACAAAAACCATCTAAACAAATGTCGATGGAGAAAAGCCGATCTCAAACACATGTTTGAGATTGTGTACTAACGAAAGTAATAGAAAAGTACTAATTTCAGATAAAAACTCATGCACCAAGCTGTAGGATGATAAATATGAATATTTAGTCATATATTGCTTCCTCCAGATCAATACATCCCAAATCTGTATTTGGAGCAATAGCCCATGTAGGATTGAAAGGGGACTGAAGCCAAACCAGAGCGCGTAAATTGTGGACTCTTGAAAATTTGAATGGAGATTCAGACCTCAACCAAATCTTACTTATATTTTCTTCCCTAGTACCCAGCCGAGACTTATAGTCATTCCGCTGCTAAAATCTTGCATAGTCTCTAGTCTATAGAAAATGCTTCGATACCGTAACCAAACAATATTTATTATTATTTCTGCACTCATCGTTGTACCGATAGGATTTTTGTTTAAGTATTATAATGGGCCTGCCCATAACTGGTTTAATGATTACGGAGCAGCTGTATTTTACGAAATATTTTGGTGTCTGTTCGCATTTTGGTTTTTCAGAAGTCGGGCAGCGGTAATCCAAATTCCTATATGGGTTTTTGTCATCACCTGTATACTAGAATTCTTGCAACTTTGGCATCCGCCACTACTAGAGCAAATTCGCGCCACCTTGATAGGTAAATTGTTACTTGGTACGACTTTTGTTTGGTGGGATTTTCCTCATTATGTATTGGGTTCTGTTTTAGGCTGGTTGTGGCTGCGACAATTACACGGAATAGGTTATGCAAAAAAAAGTCAAGGTTAAACCTAATTCAAAACAGCAAAAAATTGAAGAACAACCTGATGGCAGTCTAACTGTTTATTTAAAATCGCCCCCAGTTGATGGTAAGGCTAATGAAGAGTTAATTAAACTACTAGCAGATAAATTTGATGTACCCAAGTCTCATATCAGAATTAAGTCAGGTTTCTCCTCTCGGCAAAAGCTGATGGAAATTGATCCGAATACCTAACTGCTGCTTAATAATATCTTTTTTGAAGATTTTGCTGCCTTCTGAATGTGAGCTACATTCCACCCAGGACATTCTCTACTATAGACAATAAACGAGAGATATAAACTTGCAAAATCTAATTTTTATGCCTCTGTAATACTGATATACCTGGGTTGAGTTTTGACTTTTTCTATCCAAGCTTGGATAGCAGGATATTGTGTTAAATCAAACCCACTTTCATCAGCTACATGAGTGTAAGCGAACAAGGCAATATCAGCAATCGTATAACGTTCTCCCACAAAAAAATCTTGAGAAGTTAAGTGTTTATCCATCAAGTTAAGTGCTGCATAGCCTGGTTCACGTTTTTGTTTGATAGCTTCACTATATTCTTTAGTTTTACCTAAAATAGAAATCCAAAATCTTGATGTAGCAATAAAAGGCTCATGGCTATATTGTTCAAAACATAACCATTGCAGCACCTGCGCTCGTAAAAAGCGGTCATAAGGTAAAAACTCTGTACCTTCACTCAGATAAACCAATATGGCATTTGATTCTGCTAAATATTTCCCTGGCTCGATTTCTAGAACAGGTATCTTACCGTTAGGATTTTTACTTAAAAATTCTGGTGTTCGAGTCTCACCTTTTAAGATGTTAAGCTCTATCCTCTTAAAAGGCATACCTAGTTGTGTCAATAAAAGACGTATCTTATAACCATGACCAGAAGGTAAAAAATCGTACAGATGCAGTAGTTCCATGTTAAAATACAGTTAGTAATATGTTGATAAGTGAGGGTTCAAAATACAATATCTTACCAAAAGATTTTCCCAAAACCGGATATTTTTTTTGTATTTAGTATCTGAACGTACTACAGAAAATTATTCGATAAAATAAAAAAAAATATTATTTATTTCTAGATTGAGATGTTTAATTTAGTTAATGGTCGAAAATAAAACTATGTGTGGAAGATTTACTCTAAACCAGTCGGCAGCAGGATTATCTGAAGTTTTCCATATCGAGTCAGTTCCTGATTTAGCAGCCGAATATAACATTGCACCTACGCAAATGGTGGCGACAGTGTTACAAAATCCCGAAAGCGAAAATCGGGAATTTAAGCATTTGCATTGGGGATTAATTCCGTCATGGGCGAAAGATGCAGGAATGGGGGCAAAGCTGATTAATGCTAGGGCAGAAACTGTTGCCGAAAAACCTGCTTTTCGTTCGGCTTTTAAGCACAGACGCTGTTTAGTGCTAGCTGATGGCTTTTATGAGTGGCAACGCCAACAAGGTAAGAAGCAGCCATTTTATTTTCGTCTTCAAGATGGGCAACCCTTCGGTTTTGCAGGTTTGTGGGAGAGATGGCGATGCCTCCGGCAACCCGAAGCGGGAACGCCTGCTAACGAAGAAATAATCTCTTGTACAATTTTGACAACGGCAGCTAACGAATTACTCCAACCCATCCACGAGCGGATGCCAGTGATTCTGGAGCCAGAAGATTACGATTTATGGCTAGATTCCCAAGTGGAAACGGCCCAAACCCTACAGCAGCTATTGCGTCCCTATCCAGCGCCAGCAATGATTGCATATCCAGTTAGCACCTTGGTAAACAACTCTCGACATAATAGTTCAGAATGTATCGTACCCCTCAGCGAGAAGAATGCCCCCGCAAATCAGTTAAATTAACTATTGAGTGAACTAGGGGATTGGGGAGATGAGAGAGATGAGGGGCAGGGGAATAGGGGGACAAGGGGAACAAGTTTACCTCCATTGTCTCTGCCCAATGCCCAATGCCCCATGCCCAATGCCCCAATGCCCAATATCCAGAGAGAAATATGCCAAGAACACAAAAAAACGATAATTTTATTGACAAATCCTTTACTGTGATGGCGGATATCATTCTAAAGATCCTGCCAACCAACAAAAAAGCTAAAGAAGCGTTTGTTTATTATCGAGATGGTATGTCGGCCCAAGCGGAAGGGGAATATGCTGAGGCGTTGGAATACTATGAAGAAGCTCTAACACTAGAGGAAGATACCAACGATCGCGGCTATATTTTCTACAATATGGGGCTAATTTATGCCAGCAATGGCGACCACGATAAGGCTTTAGAACTATATCACAAGGGAATTGAGTTAAACCCACGTATGCCCCAAGCCTTGAACAACATCGCTGTGATTTATCACTACCAAGGTGAAAAGCAGAAAGAAGCTGGAGATAACGAGGCTGGCGAAGCGCTTTTTGACCAAGCAGCAGACTATTGGATTCGTGCTATTCGCATGGCTCCCAATAACTACGTCGAAGCCCAAAACTGGCTGAAAACCACCAAGCGATCGCAAATTGACGTATTCTTCTAAAAGTGATGAGTTAGGAATTATTAATCAATCAATCCTAACTCCTGTGCAGACGCGATAATTAATCGCGTCTCTACTCCTCACTTCTGTACAGACACGATTAATCGCGTCTCTAACTCCTAACTAAAAAAAGATGATTGACCAAGAACAAGTTCACAAAGTAGCTAATCTTGCTCGTTTAGAATTGACTCCAGAAGAAGAGGAACAATTCACTACCCAGTTGGGAAGTATTCTGGACTATATCGAACAATTGAATGAACTTGATGTTAGTAATGTGCTGCCAACAACACGCGCAATTGATGTCAGCAATATCACACGAGAGGATGAATTGCAACCCTATCCTGACCGGGAAAGTATTCTCAACAGTGCACCTGAACAGGAAGGTGAATTTTTTAAAGTACCAAAAATCCTCAATGCTGAATAGTCAAACAATTTGGGATTTTAGATTTGCAATTTTAGATTGACGATAGCGCACCGTAAAGCCTTCTCTTCTCACAAAGGGAGACGCTACGCGTAGTTCTTGCTTCCACAAAGTGGTACGAGAGGCTTGTCTGCGACACTTGCAAGAGTACGCCAACGGCATGGCAACTCTTAGAGATGCTACCGCGTAGCTTGCTTCTGCGTAGGAGTACGCTTAGAGCAAGTCTTAACAGCGTATACTTAGATTTGTTTCACGCACAAGGGGCGGCGAAGCAAAACATACATAAGTTATCTTTAACATTTGTTTACATTATTGGCAATATTAAAACTCTTGCTCGTACTGCCAAAGTATGTTCTATGTCTAAATCTGTAATCACCGTTACCGTCAAATTGTTCGCTGCTTATCAAGAAGCCTTTAGGGTTTCGGAACTAGTGCTGGAATTTCCTAATAGTATGCCAGTCAAAGCAGTATGCGATCGCCTCATAGCTGAACACCCTGAACTCTCACAATGGCGTGATATAACCCGTTTTGGGATTAATTTGATATTTGTCGAACCAGATACCCTACTACAAGATGGGGATGAGGTTGTGTTGATTCCACCAGTCAGCGGCGGCTAGGAAAACAGTTAGGAGTTATGAGTTAAGAGTGATAAATTAAAGATTCAAAACTTCTAACTCATAACTATTCAAAGAGAATTGTTCTTAGCAGTTAGCTGTACTAAGTTATCTAACTCTTGCTGCATTTGACTAACAACTAATTCATAACATTCATTGATATAGTAGCGATCGCTAGCTGCTTCAGGGCCGTAGCGTTCAAATACAATTGGCGGACAAACCCGCGTGTAGATGGGCACTGGCAATGGAATATTGGGCAACGGGCCAATTGCTAATCCCCAAGGCAGTCCGAGATAGATTGGAAAAACTTCTGGATCGATACCTAATAGCCAAGGCATTCCCCACTCATGGAGTTGCTGCACAACTTTGTAGCAGTCAGCAATTATAATGAGTGTATCGTGAGCGCCCCAGGAAATCATAGGCACAATCGGCACATTTTCCCGTAACGCTAACTTGATAAATCCTTGTCGCCCCGCCAAGTAGATTTTGTTACGTAAATAATTCGGTCGGAAGAGATCTTCGGCTCCACCGGGATAAACTAGTAGACTCGCTCCAGAGCGTAAGGCAGTGTAAGCCATTTTTGGATGAGCGAAGATTGCTCCAGCCTTAGCGACCAGTTGCGCTAGTGGCGGGCTAACTTGCCAAACCTTGGGATGCATCAAACCATAAACTGGTTTCTCTACACCAAATCTTCGGAACCAGTCGTACATCATCATTGACATATCAGGGGCCGCGAGTCCCCCATTGTGCGAACCAACAAGTAAGACTTTTTCTTGGGGTGGAATATTATCCCAGCCACTAGTTTGAACTTGGAAATAGTACTGATACAAAAAGCCAAACAGCGGCATCAGAGATTCTATGAACTTTGGATCTCGCTCATCCAAAGACCAACCGGGTTTTTTGTTTAAGAAATGTTGCTTTTTTGACATTGATGCATTCTAACAGCATTGGCAAAGTTCAAACAATCCCTTGTTTAGATATAACTCAATACGGTTGGGTTAAAGCTAAAACTCTGTAATGAACTACCCCGCCCTACTACGCCCGTGGGCGGGGTTTCTACATCCCCACAGAGCAAGATTTCTGACGCTTCGCGCACCCCAGTTAGAGTCGATGCCCGTGTTACCACGGGACACCTCTCCTTCAGAACTGTACGTGCGGCTTTCACCGCATACAGATCCTAGTCGATTTCTAGTTTCGCATCATTGCGATTTCGAGCTACACGAGCTTCTCTGTGGATAGGCTGGTGCTGGTGGCAATGGCGGTGGATGGTTTTGCAGATGAAGACTAAATCATCTGCGTACCTTAAGCAAGTGATTTGGTTATCTCTACCCTTAAACATTCCGTCCGTTACTTCTTCGATTCTGTTGAGTGCTATGTTGGCTAAGAGTGGGGAGATTACATCCCTAACGTTGGCGATTTTGTTGAGTGCGATCGCAGCAGGCGCTTGGTTGATCGGAAATGCTTTGGATGAATGAAAAATTCAGGTTTATGTCAGGTATCTACTTCTCAATCGGCAAGATTGGCTTTTCCACTTGTCATATATTTGGTAGAGTACTTAAGTACCTTTTTGTATAAGCAATGACTCAAAAAGCTGCCTTATCTCGATTTGCATTAGGATTTATTGCAGGCTTTGTGTCTGTTTTGCTATTTCATCAAGGTATGTTGGCGCTGCTATATGCAGTGAATTTTACACCTCGCACCCCTTATTCAACTGCACCAACACAACCATTAGGAATCCCGCAAATTTGGTCAAATGCTTTCTGGGGAGGCATTTGGGGACTGACTTGGGTAGTAATTGCACCTCGTTTTCGACATGATAAAAACTATTGGTTAGCAGCCTTAGTATTTGGTGCAATTGCTCCGACGCTAGTGGCTTGGTTTGTGGTTGCACCACTCAAGGGTCAACCCATCGCTGGCGGTTGGAAAGTTGTGGGAATAGTCACAGGTTTATTAGTTAATGGTGCTTGGGGTGTGGGAACCGCCGGGTTGCTGAGATTATTCTCTAGGAGGCAATTGTTTAACAGCTAGGTTTTAGGCACTTCTAAGTAGGTGGGTAATGTTAGTATCATCCAAACTAACCAAAATAGCTTGCTCCTTATTTTCAGCATAAAGTTAAAAATGTGTATATTATTATTTGAGAATAATAGGTCAAAAAATAGCGATCGTATTATTCGCATTAGACCAATTCTGTATAAAGATGTGTAGAAATAACCCCACCATCTGCGGCACTTCCCGCAAGTTCGGGAAGGTTGGGAGGGGTCGAAATGATGTGCAGCTTCACAGAGAATTGGCTTTACTCAGTAAATCAAAGATCAAAATAATTTATTACAATGGATAATTTTGGGATTTATACACTTGCTAATGACGTGGTATTTGACCAACTAGTAGCTTTGCTAAACAGCATTGAGGTGAATGTTAGTTCAGATATTCCTATTTGTATTATTCCCTATGATGACCGCTTAAACCGAGTTAAGCAGGAAATACGTTCTCGACCTAATGTCACCCTGTTTGACGATAAAAGCTCGATCAAAAAATGGGAGGATTTTGCCATTCAAGTTTGGAACGCTTATCCAAGAAATAGCCGAAAAAAGAAAAATTCTATCGAATGGAACAAAAAAAATAATTTAATCAGAAAAATGTCTGTTTTTGATGGAGAGTTTGAAAGATTTGTATTTTATGATGCTGATAGTTTGGCAATGAATAAGCTGGATAAGGTATTAGAAAAACTAGACCAATACGACTTTGTGTTTGATGACTGGGAACACGCAAAACAAACTTCAGTTGCAGCTTTCAACTTGCCAAAGTTAGAACAAAAAATGTCTTTGCCTGAATCTGAAATCAGACGAGAAATACACTGTTCTAGTTTTTTTGGTTCAAAAAAGGGTATTTTAGGCATTGAAGAATTAAAAATACTCAAAAAGCGATTGATAGAAGATAAAGAAGTCGAATGGATTAACGAAATCGCTTGGTGGTGTGACGCAGATTTATTTAGTTACATGACTTTCAGAATTGCGCGACCACTATTTAACTTTACACTCAGTCCCGATGGCGAAGATAGAACTGGCAACTGTGCTAATGCAAATCCATTTGTGAATATTGATAATGTTCTTTATAATCAACAGGGATTAAAACCAATTCATCGCCTTCACTATATGGGCTATTCTGCTATTGGATTTGCCCGCTTGTGTAAAGGTGAAGATGTTGATATTCGTTACAAAAATGAATTTTTACACTATCGCTTTCTGAAGCAACCAGAGAAAAAACCGAAGCGATTAAAGCCACCCACCATAGCGGCTAGAAGCAATCGATTTATCAAAAAACTTTTGAATAAAATTAATCAAACTATTTCCTACACTTAGCTTTTGCCCAGCCTTGCTCATTAAGCGTTTAGTTAGTGAGCAATGTCCACTCTCATCTTGCAAAAATGCCTAAAGTTAGTGTTTCCATTCCCACGTTTAATCGAGTTAATTTACTGCCTTTCGCAATTGACAGTGTACTTAACCAATCTGAGCAAGACTTTGAGCTAATTATTTGTGATGACGGTTCTAGCGATGGTACGCCTGAATTGATGTCACAGTACACAGACAACCGGATTAAATATATCCGTCATCAGCAAAATATTGGTAAAAGTAATAATATGCGCTCTGGCTTTGATGCTGCCAGTGGTGAATATTTTATTAAATTTGATGATGACGACAGGCTAACACCCGATTTTATCGCAAGTACAGCAGCTATTCTTGCTGAAGACTCTAGCATTGATTTTGTTGGTACAGACCATTGGATAATTGATATTAACAATGTGCGAGATGAGGCAAAAACTCAAGAAAATTCTCATCGCTGGGGTAGGAAGAATTTACCCGCAGGTGTTGTAAATAATTTGTTGGAAGTTGCATTTATTCAGCAAAGTTTTCAAGTTGGGGCGACATTATTTCGCCGTAAAACATTGCAAGAATTAGGATATATGCAGCCAAATCTGCAAAATTGTGAGGATAATGATTTATTTGTGCGTCTGGCTTTGGCTGGAAAAAAAGGCTATTACTTACCAGAATTATTGATGGAATACCGCTCTCATGCAGAGCAGCAAGGTATTAATCGAGCTATTCCTTATTTGTTTGATAAAATTCAGTATTTAGAAAGTTATAAGTTTGAGTCTGAAAAATTAGAGAAAGTCAGAAAAAATCGTTTAACTGAAACGCAATTATTATTAGGTTTGCGTTTAATTGAAAAGGGTGAAACGCAGAAAGGCAGAGAGCTAGTTTTAGCAGGACAATCTTTTTCGACTGCTAAAGCTTGGACTGGTTTAGGATTATCGTTGTTACCAGTTGGCTGGCGAGGTAAGGCATTTAATGCACTACGACAGATGCAGGGTTAGAAATTGACATATTGTGCAACTGACTTTTGACGTTATTTGGAAAAGCTGTGTAGGTTGGGTTGAGGAACGAAACCCAACATTAAGTGTTAATTGTTGGGTTTCACTTCGTTCAACCCAACCTACTAGCTAAGTACTAAGTTCTTGACCACTCATCAATAATAGTCAAAATTGTTTTATCACCCAAGTTCTTAACAGATTGTACTACATCACGATAATCTTCAAACTCTTGCTTTGGCTTCTTATGTCGAGCATCTTCTATAGCTTTCGCAAGTTTTTCCGCCCCAGAAATCCTAGAGCGTTGTAACTTTATAGATAACTCGTCTTTATCTAAAGTGTTCAATAAAGTAAGCGGATTACTCTGTTCACCCTTTTGGGGAATAAGGTTCTCAAGTTGCTTGAACTGACTATCTATTCTCTGTCTTTCTTGTATAAATTCTGACTTAAACTCATTAAATTGCTTCTCAAGACGTAATTCTAAATTTGCTAAACGTGGTTCTAATTTTGTTGTTTCAGGCTTTGGTATTACTGGTTTGGTAGAAGAATCAATTCCTTTGAGAGATACAACTTGCTTTTCTACTAAATCCTCTACTTTTGGGGCAATGACACAAGCATTAACCATTTCACCTTGTCGAGGATTTTTTTCTCTTGCCCTGACAGCAGCATAATATTCAAAATGTCCATCAACTACCGTATAGCTTTCTACCCCTGTTACCTTCAGAACTAATGGTCTGATAATTCCTCCTGTTTCTATAATTATGTCTGCAAGGTTCTCTAAATCAGCTTCTGCAAAATTTGAACGAGGTTCATTAGAAGCAATACTTTCTACATCCACCAAAGAAAAATTAATCATTAATAAACTCCCATTTTTCGGATAACTTCATCTGCTAATACATTAAATTCCTCAGCAGAAATTTGAGCAGAAGTTTTTAATTCGGCAAATTTAATAACAGACTTAGGGTCAGGATATTCTAAATCTCCAACTGAGATAGTCTGATTCATACACTCTGATAATGCTGTTCTGTCATAAATTACAGCTTCCATAAGTGGCAGTTGATAGCGCTCTGAAATTACTTCTCTCTGTTTAGTAAAATTGTATTGTAAAAATTTAGCATTTGTTGATATTTTAGAAGCAAGAACCCCCATTATATTAATGGGTGGTTTACCCATAATTTCTCTGGATTCATTAATTTGATTAACAAAATTTTTGACCGTTGGTAAACCTTGGTTAGCAAATGGTTTCAAATCGGATGGAATTATCAGGTAATCACTAGCAATCAGTGCAACTTCAGCATACAAATCTCTAGAAGGAGGAGTATCAATAATTACAATATCATAGTTATTTTCTACCCTTTTTAGTTTTGTTACTAGTCTGCTCCTACTAGCTAATATTTTATTCAGTTTATCTTGATATTCAATTAATGTAATATGTGAAGGAATAACATCAATTTCTGGATTGTTGAAATAATCAGATGTACGCACTACTTCTGGAATAAAGTTAAAATCTCCTGATTCTAATAAATGATATACGTTTCGCTCTCTTAAGTTATCATCTTCTTCAAATTGAAATTTGATTAATCCTGTAGCAAAAGTAGTATTTGCCTGGGAATCTATATCAATCAAAAGTACTCTTTTACCTTTTTTACTCAATGCTGCTGCAAGATTGACTGCAACAGTAGTCTTGCCAACGCCGCCTTTATTGTGATAAATTGCAATCGTTTTCATTAAATGTTGCCTCTTGATTTCCAAATTTAAATTATTTTCTATTTGAACTTCTGGTTTATTTACTAACTGTCCTTCTTTCAGGCTATCTCTACCAATAAAAAATTTAATTTCATCTAACTTGATCTCAACTTCCTTCCCAGAACATTGAAATAATAGCTGAATATCATATTGCGATTTTTGATAAATTCTAATCTCTTTGCCATTAGTCAGCAATCCATACCTGACATTTAAGCTGGTTAAATAATGCCTGAGTCGGGGGAGATGATTATTTAAATTTTGTTTGGGATGTTTTGCCTCCATGACGACACTCAGTGGTGAGTTGGCATCTAAGACAAAGGGAATCACTTGTGCGGCAAATGCTAAGAAATCTAAGCGGATGCTACCAACGGCAACTTCTTGATGCCAGGTGTCAGGAGTATAACCTAGCTGTGGTAGCAAATATTGCACTATGAGTTTGCTTTCAACTTCGCTTTCGTTACGGCACAGCTCAGGATTAAAAGGCAATATTTTTCTACCTCTAAATAATTATTGGGCTTGGGACAAAACCTGATATTTGCTAGATTATGGCATAACCTTAATTATGTTGAGTGATATAAATCACTTAAAAAATATAAAAGGCCATCAGAAAATTAGTACTTCTGCTGATAAAGTAACCAATTTTGAGAGCTAGCCATATTCAAAATTAACAGGCTAAATATGTATTTCCCCATTATCCCTGTAAATGGCTAGAATCAAAGTGTTTACCTATTTGCGCTAAAGGTTTTGGCTACTGTATCTTGTCCCCACTGCCATCAACTTGTTGATAGTCAAGCTATTAGTTGTCCCTATTGCCGGACGACACTTAAAGCTTACGGTCATCCCGGTATTCCATTGCACCGCACCGCTGGGGATGGGTATCTGTGCGACACCTGCACCTATCACGCTGATGATACTTGCAATTTTCCTAAACGTCCCTACGCCAAAGACTGTACCCTCTACCAAAATATTGAAGAGACAAAGTTAGAGTTGGAACAGCAGCGTTACACTAACAGTTTTGCTGTAACTGTGAAAAGTTGGGTCAAACGCAATCAGGCTTTGCTGTTGCTATTAGGTTTATTATTGGTCTGTTTGTTGTTTGTGATATTAAGGTCTTGATTTGGGTTTTCTAGGGAGTGGGGAATATAACGCTTCTGTGTTGAGTCTAATACAGACCTAAATAGTTACGATTTTATATTTAAATTGTCTCCCCAGCTAAATTGGAATTGATGATGTATCAAAAAAATCCGGGTTCATGCATCTGAATTATCGGCTATTTGAATTTCTTGCTCGTATTGAGGGAATGGTCAAAAATAACAAACCATGCCCAATCCCTAATAGACTGCTTGCATGAATCAAAAGCCCTCACCCTAAATCCCTCTCCCAAGCTTGGGAGAGGGACTTTGAATTTGGCTCCCCTTCTCCCAATTTTGGGAGAAGGGGTTGGGGGATGAGGGCGAATTTTGCATTTGTGCAAGAGGTCTAATCTTCAGGCTGTGATGATTTTGGATGCTTCCGCAATTTTCAAACTGTGGTGATTTTGGATGCTTCTGCAATAGGTTCAACTTGTATCAGTGGCGCTTTTTCTTCAAAGGTAGCTAAGTCGAACCAAAAAGTGGTGCCAATGCCGACTTCACTGACTAGATGGACTTTACTACGATGTCTGTCGATGATATTTCTAACAATCGATAAACCTAAACCTGTGCCTTCTAGGGTGTGAACTCGGTTTTCTACGCGGAAGAAGCGTTCAAAAATTGAGTGTTGATCTTCTGTGGCGATGCCAATTCCAGTATCGGAAATTTCAATCCGCACTGGTGCAGATTCGGTGTGACTGGGTTTGAAATCTAGTTGGTAGGCGCGGATTGCTACTTGACCACCGGCTTTGGTGAATTTAAGGGCATTACCAATCAGGTTGCCAAACACTTGTACTAACAGATCGTAATTACCTAATACTAGCGGCAAATTAGGGTCAACTTCCTGAACCAGTTCAACACCTTTATCTTTTGCATTGAGTTGGTAAGTACGCAGGGTTTGCTCGATCGCTTGGGCTAAATCTACGCCATCGAAGCTGTAGCTGCGACCAGATTCGAGTTTTGACAAGTCCAAAACATCGTTAACTAGGCGGGTTAGGCGATCGGTTTCATGGTTGACTGTTTGCAGAAACTCTTGCCGTTCTTGTAAAGCTAAGTCTTCGCCGTAGTCGTGCAGGGTTTCAATATAAGTTTTAATGTTGAATAGAGGCGTTCGCAGTTCGTGAGAAACGTTGCTGATAAATTGACTTTTTGCATCGTTTAGTTCGACCTCACGGGTTATATCTTGAATAGTAATCGCAATACCTTTGATGCTTTCCCTTTGCAGGTTGAGTACTGTAGTCAAGAGAATGCGGATCGTTCGTGGGATGGGTTGGTTAATAAAAATTCGGAATTCGGCGCTTTCGCATTCGCCTGCTGCCATTTCGTACAAAGGACGGGTGATTTCGATTTGTACTGATGCTGGCAAGTGATGTAAGACATTGCAACCTACGACATTAGCGGCTTCCCAGCCAAAAATTCGCTCTGCTGTGGGGTTGACTAAAATCACCTGCATGTTGTTATCAATCAACACGGCACCATCTGCGATCGTGGAAACTAGGGTTTCTAGCTTGGCTTTTTCTGCGGTCAGTTCTTCAATATTCTGTTCTTCATAGCGCTCTAATCGCTCTGCCATCTCATTAAAGCTTAAAATTAATTCCCCTAGTTCGCCGCCTAAAGGTAAATTAATCCGCTGCTTAAAATTCCCGGTAGTAATTTGCTTCACCCCAACTAGTAGTTCTTTAATGGGCTTGGTGATGGTCAAGGCGTTAATCACTCCTGCCAAAATCACCATTACCCAAATTGTGATAAAAACGGCAATGGTGACATCGCGGGTAAAATTGGTGGAGATAACAGCGGTCTGATTGGGGTTGATCCCGATCGCTAATACACCTAAGTATTTTTTATTGACAATCAGGGGAATAAATACATCGGTAACTATCCCATCTGGGGTTGTGTGTTGCCGCACCATCGGCTTTTCCCCATCACCTGGGTAATCTTCTGGCAGTTGTATCCGCCGTTTAATAGTAAGGGAGTTTTCTACCTCAGCTTCCCAAAAAGGAATGCCAAAAAAGATTTCCCCGTTTTCATCGGCATAAAGCATATAACGCACGCTAGAGGTGCTGCTATAGAAGCGTTGGGAAAATTGGGCAACCTCTGTGAGATTATTGTCCGCGATCAAGGGGGCAACGTTGGCAGCAAGCAGCAGCCCTAAATCACGACCAAAGCGGGTGTCATTCATCCGCGCATCCTGCTGAATTGTATTTACAGCCCAGAAGGTCAAACCACTCATCACCAATGAAACTACCATTGTGGCCACAGCCAGCAGTTTAGTCTGGAGGGTGAACTCCGACCACCAACTTGCGATCGCATGTCGAATTGTTTTTAACAGAGTTAGCATCTTAAATAAAGTTGTTAGTAGTCTTTTTATAAAGCCCAACAACTAAAAAATTAACAGTTAATTTGACAAATATGTTAGGGAAAAAGGGAATGGGGCATTGGGCATTGGGCATTGGGCATAGTGAATAACTCCAAACTCCTAACTCCTAACTCTATGCCCAATATCTCTCCGGTAATACATCCCCTGAAACTGAATATGTTTGATACTAGCGTAGGCTTGGGCGATCGCTTGCTCAAAATTTTCTCCGATTCCAGTCACATTTAATACTCGACCTCCATCTGTGACTATTTCTTGTTGCTGGTTCAACTTTGTACCTGCATGAAATACAGTTGCTCCTGTTGCTTCTGCCTCTTCAATGCCAGTAATCACCTGGCCCTTCTGATATTCTCCTGGATAACCACCGGAAGCGGCAACGACAGTGGCAGATGCTCCTCCTTTCCAAGCAATGGGCGGCAATTCACTTAAGCGCTGCTGTACACAGGCTAGAATCAACTCTTCTAGGGGTGTTTCTAACAGTGGCAAAATCACTTGGGTTTCGGGATCGCCAAAGCGACAGTTAAATTCCAAAACCTTCAAGTCGCCATCGGGTGCAATCATTAACCCAGCATACAGCACCCCTCGGTAATCAATGCTTTTAGCTCGTAAGGTGGCGATCGCTCTTTCTAATACTTCTGTTTGAATGCGTGCCATCAACTCTGGTGTAGCAATGGGTGCGGGGCTGTATGCTCCCATTCCGCCAGTATTTTCTCCTGTATCGCCGTCACCAATTCGCTTATGATCTTGAGCTGGCAACAAGGGTCTAATTGTTACCCCATCGGTCAACGCTAAAACTGATACCTCTTGCCCAATCAAACATTCTTCAATGACGACAAATTTACCAGCACTGCCAAATTGTCCTTGAAAAATTGCATCAACGGCACTTTCTGCCTGTGCAACTGTTTCAGCTACCGTTACACCCTTACCAGCCGCCAAGCCATCAGCTTTAACAACAATTGGCGCTCCCTGAGATTTAACGTAAAATTTTGCTGCCGCAGCCTCCGTAAATACCGCAGCCCGTGCCGTCGGAATCCCTGCTTCTTGCATCAGGGCTTTTGCCCAAGCTTTACTCGCCTCAATTTGCGCTCCCGCTCTGACTGGGCCAAATACCATCAATCCTTTTTCTTGGAGGTAATCTGTGATTCCCTTAGATAGGGGGACTTCTGGCCCAACTATTACCAGAGTTATGCCATGTTCTAGAGCATATCGGCTCATGCCCTCAAAATCATCTACTGCTAAAGGCAAGTTCTGGCAACCTTCCATACTTGCCGTGCCGCCATTTCCTGGTACACAGATAACTTGCTCAATTTGCTTAGATTGCAACAGTTTCCATGTCAGAGCGTGTTCGCGCCCTCCATTACCAACAACTAAAACTTTCACTGATTTCCTCGTGCGTCCCTTGCAAAATGAGAATACCTGATTCGACTCTCGCGGATCAATTTTTTCATCAATTCTCACACTTGTGCAAGTCTCTGATGATTTAGTATACCTCTTGCAAAATTCCCCTAACACCCCACTCCCAGCCCCTCCTCGGCCGGTGTACGCACAAGTCAAATTACCCCCCTTAATCTCCCCGTTTATTGGGCTACGGTGTACACACATCTTGCTAATAAAGCCCAAACCCCGGATTTACCCCCCTTAATCCCCCCTTGCCAATGGGGGAAATATCCGGTTCTCCCCCTTGCCAATGGGGGAAATATCCGGTTCTCCCCCTTGCCAAGGGGGAGTTAGAGGGGGTCAGAAGGACTTGTGTGTACACCGTAGGTTTATTGGGGGGAAACAGGAATCTAATTCCCTCCCCAATGCATCGGGGAGGGTTAGGGTGGGGTAAAACTGACGCGAAAAACCAGGTGAGTAAACTATTTCAGATTTGTGTATACACCGTAGGCAGGCGGGGTGGGGTTGTTTTATTTATGCATCACTTTAATTATTCCATTTGCTGACCTATTTTAGCTATTGAATTCCAACTGCATTTATTCTAAAAATTAAATTTCACTAATTAGTAAAGTTTTAATTTTTATTGTTAGCAATTACTAAATCAAGTTAATAACATATTTTCAGCCGAAGTGTATTAGTTTAATTATCTTTTCTGCTGATATAACTAAAAGTATCTATGAAAAAATCCTCAATTAATCATCAATTTTTGATTATAATTATTAACTTGTGAATATAGCGGTTAATCAGGATATAAAAAATCAGCAACATGGCTAAAATTATCGTTACTGGAGTCGCAGGCTTTATTGGTTCTCATCTTGCAGAAACATTGCTAAAACAAGGAAACGAAGTGATCGGGATTGATGAATTCAATGATTATTACGATCCTATGTTAAAGCGAAACAATGTTGCACACTTGTATCGTTTACCTGGTTTTGCATTAATTGAAGGAGATATGCAGTTTTTAGATTGGCAAAAACTCCTAAAAGATGTTGATGTAATTTACCATCAAGCGGCACAAGCAGGGGTCAGAGCAAGTTGGGGTAAAGCTTTTCGAGGCTATACAGAACGAAATGTTAACGCTACACAAGTTTTGCTGGAAGCAGCTAAAGATGCTAAACACCTAAAAAGATTAGTGTTTGCCTCTTCATCTAGTGTATATGGTGATGCAGAAACATTGCCTACCCACGAGAGAATTTGTCCTCAACCGGTTTCTCCTTACGGTATTACGAAGCTAGCAGCAGAATTTTTGTGTGAACTGTATTACAAGAACTTTGGTGTGCCCTGTGTGACATTGCGCTATTTCACAGTTTATGGCCCCAAACAGCGCCCAGATATGGCATTTCATAAGTTTTTTCAATCCATTTTGCACGATGAGGCGATTCCTATTTACGGCGATGGCCAGCAAACGCGGGAGTTTACGTTTGTTAGTGATATTGTCGCCGCTAATTTAGCCGCCGCTACCGCACCCCAAGCAGTGGGAGAAATCTTTAATATCGGTGGTGGTAGCAGCGTGGTTTTAGCAGAAGTCTTAGATTCGATTGAAGAAATTGTTGGGAAGCCAATCAAAAGAAACCACATAGAAAAAGCGATGGGAGACGCGCGCCACACTGGTGCTGATGTATCTAAAGCCCAGAAAATTCTCGGATATCAACCGCAAGTCTCCCTAAAAGAGGGTTTGACGCAGGAATGGGAGTGGGTGAAATCTTTGTATTCCCTATCTTCCTAATTTTCCTCATCCTCTTTATCTTTTTAACTGTTATGTAAACTGTATTGATAAAAGTTTTGCTCTTAGCTGGTAGTCAAAACAACACCTTGGCGCACAGTACGCTTGCGTAGGCATAGCCCGTCGTAGACATCGCTTTTACGAGTACCCCCAGCCATCTGATACTCATAGCTATTTACTAAGGGCGAGTTTATGAAAAATTTGGATGTATGAGAAATCTGTAGAATAGACATCTTGCACAAACTTGCGACATCCCCCAACCCCCTTTTCTCAATTTTGGGAGAAGAGGAGCCAATTTCAAAGTCCCTCTCCCAATTTTGGGAGAGGGATTTAGGGTGAAAGCTCATTGATTCATGCAAGAAGTCTAGTCAACCCGCTCTTACTTTTTTCTCACTCAAGACTTAGTAAATTTAAGGCAGAAATTGCTACAGCAAAAGCGGAAGTTCCTACAGGGAAGACGGAAGTTGCTACAGACTGCGCGAAACACCGAAACGTCAAGCCGGAAGTTGCTACAGACTGCGCGAAACACCGAAACGTCAAGACGGAAGCTCTTACAGGGAAGGCGGAAGTTCCTACAGCCTGCGCGAAACACCGAAACGTCAAGCCGGAAGCTCTTACAGGGAAGGCGGAAGTTCCTACAGACTGCGCGAAACACCGAAACGTCAACCCTGGAGCAATATTTTTTGATGTATTAGGGACTTCCAACAAATAAATTATCCAATCTTGCAGGAATTTACCAAGATTTTGCACAAAGCGATCGCTTTGTGGTCTATCCATATATTTATGGTGCGGTGGGCAGGTACTACTTACGGTAGTCCTCCGTTACGCCTATCATTGCAAGGTACTCGCCATCATTTAAATAACTTTATTCCCGAATTGTTAGCCGCAACTTCAACAAAACGTCTTCAAATTTATTGTACTTTACTTAAAGTTATTACTCACAAGACTGTGAGCGTAGACGCGTTCGCCTTTGGCGTTGCCGCTCTCTTGCGGCTTGTCGTCAGACATCGCCCCGATATAAGTGAAGCACAAATCCGCAAACGTCGCCCAAAAATTTACCCCTTGATGACGAAACCCCGGCACGAATTACGAAAGCAATTGCAAACTCCTTAAACACAAGTGTTTCAGTTTTTCTTAGTGCCATTCGATAATGTATCAATTAAATTATCCTAAATTTGGCTAACCCAAGTGTTTTTTATCATAAGCAATAAATATGGAATATAAGGCTTGAACTTAGATTAGGATGAGTTTTTATATGAGCTTTATATGAAAAAATATTAGTTATATAGATTTCCTATAGATAAAATTCAAACTATTATGGTTTATAGAAAAGCAAAAAGTCAGAAACACAAGAAGCTTGATATTCAATAATTTTTTCGGAGGATGGAAATTATGGCTGCTGTAGAACTTTATGACAATGTTAACTTTAATGGTGGAGCAATGTATGCTACAGACATTTCACAACCTGATCTAGGTGGTGCTGCTAACCAAACTACCGCATTAGTAATATATCAAGGTGTTTGGAATTTTTATCCAGAAGTAAATTATAAAGGCTGGCCAGTTCAACTTTCTGCAAGTAATCAAGCCCTAAGAATTTCAGATGTTCGGAACGTTGGCATCGGCAACGATAGTATCCGTTCCATATACCGAGTATCATAAAAAATATGAACCTATCCCACTATTCTAAAAAATATTAATTCTTGCCGTAAAGGATGTCTGAAAACCTTGGTTTTCGGTTTTTAGTTCTCAATCAACTTAAGCTTTGCAGCACAATATTATTAGTGGGATAGGTTCATATAAAATTCCGGGTTTTTGATTACATTTATAATCCTTATTTTTTTAATTCATGTTTTATGTTTAAAAAGGAGATTACTATCAAATCTAAATTTGTTATTAAAGCATCAATCATCTCTTTGATTGGAGCTTCATTAGTTGCCTGTGGTGCTTCTCTAAGAGAATATAAAAAATTTGCCAACGCTGGACAAGAATATGCAATTGCACTAGATACTTTATTAGTTGCATCAGGAAATTATGCTGTTGATGCAAATTCGGAAAGTTTGCTGCGTCACGGCGCAGAAGAGACAGTAAAAGATCGTGAAGAAATGTATTTCAAAACTACTAAACAAGATAAGGAATGGCTTATATTAATTGGACGAATGCGCCAACATACCGATCTACTCAAACGCTACTTTATTGCTTTAGAAAATCTAGCAACCTCGGATGCTCCAATACAAGCACAAGAAGTTACTGAGGATATTTTCACTCAATTAAATAATGTCAGCACTAATATTCAAGGTAATTCTCTTGTCTCGGGGACAAGTGGCTCTGCTTTATCTGAAATTCCTAAAATAATATTGAGTAATAAAATTAAAGGTGCATTGAGAAAAGAATTAGAACAGAGGAAAGAAACGATTTATCGAGAGCTTGCTATTCAGGAATTAGTGCTTAAATTTCTTACTATTGAACTAACAAAAGATTTAAAAAGCATTCAAAATAATCAGGAAGATCGTTTACTCTTCAGACCTTATACGGCTGCCGATCCAATTAGCGATCCTGACGCATGGATAGAAAGACGGCGGAATATATTGACGATGACACTTTCGATAGAAGCTTTGAATGATGCTAGTGAATCAGCCAAAGACTTCCAAGAAGCTTTTAAGTTACTCCTAGAAGATAAGTTTACTATTGCACGCGCTAATGAACTTTTATCTGAGATAAACTCCCTAGTTAATCTAGCCGAAGAAATCAAAAATAACTAATAAACCAAAGGAAAAGTAATTTTATGTCAGAGATAGCATTTAATATCGATAATAATAAAAAATTAGCATTTTTTAAAAAGATCAGTGATATAGATGAAAATTTAGATCAAGCTGGTATTGAAAGTAAATTTACCGATCCAGAACAGAAAAAAAAATTTAACAAGTATCGTAGTCAATGGAAGAGTTATGTCAACACAGTCAAGAACAATCTTGCTACTATTTTAGTCAACAAATTGGAGCAAAATGAAAAAGGTTTTGAAGATGGCATTAAAGCGATAAATCAAGAAATTCAGGAAATAAATGATACTGTAGGTTTCTTAAATATTTTTGGTAAGACAATTGATATTATTGGAAATATTGTTGGTTTAGGAATTTGACATGGCATAAAGTTTTTCGATGTTTTAAGTCTTATAACCTAATTAGGTAACGCTGTTTCAAACGCCATTTCAGGCGGCGATGTAGCTGCAATCGGCAATCTAGTTAAGCAACTTCAAGATATTGGCGATCGGTTTAATACCTAAATTGAAAGTGCAATTAGAGGTTATAATTAATTGACCGTAGTGGCTCCTTTGCAACAAGATAGCTAGTACTTTGTCAAGCTAATTTTGAGGGTTTGTAGTAAGGACTTTAGTGCTGAGAAAATTAATGACTAAAGTCTTTACTACAAACTTGCTTACTCATCAATTTAAACTTGACAGACTACTAGAAGGCTTTGGCGAAACTATCGCTCTTGCTTAATTTTACAGGTATCTTGAATTTGGGCGATCGCCTGTCTAATTAGTTCAACCCTTAGCTTAAAGAGCATACACGCTGTTTGTTTGTTCGTTGGTTTTTACCTATAAGAGAGAACACATCATCTCAAGTATTCAGCTTGATGCCCACAATGACACTCAAAGAGCTACAACCTCAACTTTTAGCCCTGTCTTTGGAAGAAAAGGCACAGGCAATTCAGATTTTGGCGACATGTCTGGGCAATGGGTTGATTGGCATTGAGAAAACACCAGGCGTGATGGGGGGCGATGCCTGTATTTGGCAGACTCGGATTCCGGTTTGGCTGTTGGTTAGCCTGCGCCATCAAGGGGCAAGTGAAGCCTATTTGTTAGAAGATTACCCGACGCTAACTGCTGCTGATTTGGTGAATGCATGGCTGTATGCAGAAACCTTAAAACTATGTTTAATAATTGAGAATTTTCTCAATAATTTCTCGCAAACCTAAATATCTGCCCTTGAAAAGGAGGTAGAAGAGGCGGTGAAAGGATTCTCGTGTTTGAGATTAGTTTCATGGTAGGCATTGAGTTAGGAAAAAAAGCCTCTAACGCGCTCGAAAAATTCCGAAATCGACTACTTGGGGCGTGTAGAAGGAAATAACAGGCATTTTAACAATAGCGAACGGTAGCTAAATATGAATTTTTCTGATTTTGTTTTCTCCGCAACAGAGATAGCGGCTTTTGATTTTAATAAACAAAGAAAACGCATTTGGGAAGCAACAAAAAATCGCCCTGACAACCCACAAACTTGGCAATTTCGCTACGATCCGCTTTTTATTCCAGAAATCAGCAATAATCAGCTATTAGTCAAAAGTGAGCAATGGAATGAAAGTTCTTGGAGAACTAGCTTGACAATACAGTTAGACAACGATGAAGCTGGAAAACTTGCACATCAAGCTGTATGTAATCTGTATCCACCACAACAAGCGCGAGAAATTCAACGTTCAAGCATTTTTGCTCTGCAAATTCCCTATATTAAAATTAATATTCCTGATTTAAAAGAGTTGACACCCGAAGCTAAAATTATCAAAGATAATTTTCAATTTGCTCAACCATCACAAGAATTTACCATCAAAATTCAATCTCCAGATAAAGAGACTGCTTTTAAAATTGAAAATAGTTTATCTTCAATGACTCTTGATTATGAATTCTCTGTGTCTGCTCGAAAATCACAGCAAAATACAGTCAAGTTCTCACTCCAGAAACTAAAGAATAGCAAACTATATGTAGAATTAAATGGTTTGGGTAATGTAGCTTATGTACATCGTGACGACTTAAGAAAGCTACTTGAGGGAATTAACACAGAAGTTTCTTTTAATGCTGTTATTGAAAAACCAGAGGATTTTGAAGCTGGACTATTGGAAAAACTATTAACTTATTGGAATCAATCTGAATCTTCAAAAAATTTTGACGAAACTAAATGGCAATCAACATATAATCAGGATGATTTAAAACCTAACATTCTGACCAAAGAACTAAATAAGATTTTCACTAAAGATGAAAGTGAGAATCACTGGAAATTTGATCCTGCTGCTGAGATAAATGCTGACGCAGGAGCATTGACACAAATTAAAGGCAAGATAGCTGGTAAATTATCTTTATCAAATGATGATCTCAAGAAGTTGCTACGAGAGCAAAATATTGAAGCAGAGATACAAGGTACAAAAATAGAGGCTAGGTCTATTGATCTACACCAAGTTAATTTAGCTGATTTTAACGATCAAACTGAATTAATTAGTGTTGTGACATTTGTAGAACCAATTGAAGCTAACACTAGTAAAGGTTCTGTAGAGTTTTCTCGGCTACTTTCAAGCACGGTATTTGAGATCAAAGATAAGATCATAGCTCTATTTGGCAAAACCTCTGTTGGTAAGTCGGCAATTCTCAATTCATTGATTGGTGCTGATATAGCTGAAACTTCTGAGCAAGGTAATTTACTTACTATCTGTTTCCAATCACCTTTAATTTTGGTTGATTTGCCTGGAATAATTGGCAACAAAGATTATGAACAACTAGCAATTAAAAAAGCTCAACAAGCTGATGGACAGATTTTTGTGATTGATGGTGAGCCTTATCAAGATGAAATAGAATTATTTAATTTAGTTCATGAACATTCACCTGATATTCCCAAGATTGTATTTGTGAACAAGTGGGATGTTGTTAAAAACAATAAACCTAAGAAAGATCAAGAGACTATACACTCTCGGATCTCAGAAAAGATGAGCAAATTTGTGAAGTTTCCAGAGGATATTGTTTATGGTAGTGCCATGCTTTTTGATCAAAAGCGTGATGAAATGAGCCGACAGGAATTACCTCAATTAATTAATAAAATAAAGGAGATTTTTTAGAATATGGTTAGCAATCAAGAAATTCGTGATGAAATTTCTCAAGTTCAAACTGAACTACAGGAAGCACTGGAAAATCTGAAGGGGCAATTTGGTAAAAAACTTAATGATAAGGAGCGTCAAGAGATTGAAAACGAATTTAAGGAAATCAACGAACTTCTAGAACGTTTAAAAACTGGCTTAATTTGGGTAGCCCTATTTGGCAAAACCTCTGTTGGTAAGTCAGCAATTATCAATTCATTAATGAATGCTGATGTCGCTGAAGTTGGTGTTGAACATGATAAAACTACTATACCAACTCCCTATAAAAAAGAACCTTGGAATATAGTAGATGTGCCTGGGGTAATGGGTGAAGCGTTGAACGAAAAATTAGCAGTTGAAGAAGCAAAGAAAGCTCATGGACATATTTTTGTGATTGATGGTGAGCCTTATCAAGATGAAATAGAATTGTTCGATTTAGTCCAGAAGAATTCACCTGACATTCCCAAGATTGTATTTGTGAACAAGTGGGATATGGTTGAAAACAATAAACCCAAGAAAGATCAAGAGATTATCCGCTCTCGGATTTCAGAAAAGATGGGCAAATTTGTGAAGTCTCCAGAGGATATTGTTTATGGTAGTGCCATGCTTTTTGACCAAAAGTGTGATGAAATGATCCGACAGGAATTACCTCAACTGCTTGATCGCTTACATGAGAGTGCTGGGACTTTGGGTGCATTAATGAATATTCTAGATCCAGCCCAACGTGCCGTTTCATTGACTGATAGCATTAACAATCGTATTTTTGATACTAGGTTAAAACTTGCACGGAGGTTCATCGGTGTCTTCAGTAGTGTTGCTGCATTGGCTGGAGTAGTACCATTTGCCACGTTTCTCGTTCATCCCCCACTCCTGGTAAGTATGGTGTTTACGATCTGTGTCATTATGGGAAAAAAGCAAAGCAAGTCCGAGGCAATAAAAATAACCAAAAACGTTTTTGGGACTTGTGGTAAGGTTATTGGGGCAAGTTTTGTGGGTACAGTTGGAATAGTGTTTGCAGCAGATATGGCTTCAACTGTACTGACTCCTGTTGGCGGAATTGGCGTACTTGTGGGATTTCTGGGAAGCATAGGTGGTGTAGGCTATCTTAACTATAAGTACAGTGCTACATTAGGTGAAGTAACAATAGAGTATATTCGCAATAACTTTTCTTGGGGAGAAGAAGGGGAAGGAAAAATTATTAAGCGCTGTCAAGAGCAAGTTAAGGAAATCTATCTGAAGCTCAAACCCATCTAAAACTGCAATGCGAGCGCCTGATCTTGTAGGGTGCGTTAACAAAGTGAGTTTAACGCACCAAATCAACCGATAACTTAACTTGTTGCGTTCTATTCCTGTATCTACTTAATTCATACCGCAATCAACAACGCCGCCCTACTCCCATGATTGAAATTCATCAATGGCGCTACGAATTAAGGAAGTTATTTGAGCGCGACGGGTTTCAAAGTTGGCGGCGATATAAATTAGTAAGATGCCAACTAACAAGCCAACAACCCATTTTAAAAAAGAGTACTGCAAGCTGAAAATTACCGATTGATAGATTGTAGTAATTAAAAAAGTGGCTGTACCAATGTAGAGAAAAGCTCGTACTCGTAAAGCTAATCCAGCAAAAATGGCGATGAGACTGAAGATTCCCGGTATCCAAGCTGTATTTTGATCAAATAAAATTGCCCACCCACAAATTAAACCACTCCCTAGCACTCTCAGAAGATGACGAGATGTTTTGTACTCTGGTAGCTTCAGTTGGGTATCTACTTGAGCAATATAAAGCAGTGATAACCCAATTGGCGTTACATACCATAAAGTATCAGTCAGGCGTAAAGAATCAAACCAGCGATAAAGTGCCCAATCAATCAACGCCATACTAATATAGGTGAAACGGATGTTTTCACCCACTTTTGCTAAAAAGATGTAGAATCCAGCTGCGAGTACTAAAGTAATGGGGTAAGTTTGCAGTCTGGTTTCCCATAAAATTATCAGTGGTGTGATGTATGCAGCTTGTTGCCAAGGTCTTTTAGACCAACCCCAACTTTCCCAAGGTAGGATGTACAGAAAGTAGGCTACCACACAAGCGATCGCACTTTGTTTGAGCTAATGAATGTTGGGTTTCCTTACGTCAACCCAACCTACGGGGATGAGCGATCGCACTATGTATCTCGAAACGCATCTTTTCTTTTCTGACATTAATAAATTAAGGGGCTTGTATCCTTTTTTTTATTGCATGAGTGCCTTCCTGGTTTTGGTCACATTGCGGAATTAACTGATTCAAACTTGAATCTATATGTAATCCTAAGTTTCACATTGATGGTTTACAGAGAATTATGAATTTCAAACACTTAAAGCAATATCGTTTACTGTCATCTACCGCAATTTTAGTTATGGGAATCGCAACACTAACGTCACTTAGTTTTTTAAGAATCAGCCAAGCGAATCAAGCGAATCCTGCTTCGACATCGGGCATAAACAATCAAGCTGTCTATACTGATCGCTACGGCTTTAAATTCAGCTATTCTCCAACTCAGTTTGTCGTTGTTTCTCAATCACCTCAATCGGGCGATACCTCGGCGGTAGGCTGGATCGCCATCTGGACAAAACAGGACTATCAAAAGATCAGTAGTGTAAGTGTATACGAAGGAGACTATCCACCCAACGTCACTATATCGGTGCATCGCAATCCTCAGCAACTTTCTTTACAACAATGGATTCAGCAGAAAGACTGGATTGTAGACGCAAAAAACTTTCAGCAGCGAACAATCGCTGGACATAAAGGACTATTCTTTACCTATCGTGGACTTTATGAGCATGAAAATATCATTTTCAAAAACCCTAGAGATAACAATATGATTTTGATTAGCTTTGCCAAAACGAATAACGGTAGTAGTAATGATGCAGTCTACCGAAAAGCGTTTAATGAAGCGATCAATTCATTAAAATTGGCAAACGTTGCCCAAAGGTGATCGCTATAGTCAATTGCGTATTCCGAAGTACGCGATTACAAATTAGGAATTAGAAATTTTTAATACCTAGTACAACGGGCGCGTAAATAAACCACCCCTGACGCTCGAGGACTCGCTAACGCTGCGCTAACGGGTGACGCTCTCTACGAGACGCTGCGCGTAGCTTGCAACTCTTACAGAGTACGCAGGTTCGCTAACGGCAGTTCCTCATGGGGGGAACCCCCTTTGAGCGACTGTCTCACCATTCAAAATCAATGAAACGTTTACGGTGTATTCCTGCTTGAATTTTGAATTTTGAATTCCGCCTTGCGGTAATACTCCTATTCCCATGATTGAAATTCATCAATGGCGCTACGAATTAAGGAAGTTATTTGAGCGCGACGGGTTTCAAAGTTGGCGGCGATATAAATTAGTAAGATGCCAACTAACAAGCCAACAACCCATTTTAAAAAAGAGTACTGCAAGCTGAAAATTACCGATTGATAGATTGTAGTAATTAAAAAAGTGGCTGTACCAATGTAGAGAAAAGCTCGTACTCGTAAAGCTAATCCAGCAAAAATGGCGATGAGACTGAAGATTCCCGGTATCCAAGCTGTATTTTGATCAAATAAAATTGCCCACCCACAAATTAAACCACTCCCTAGCACTCTCAGAAGATGACGAGATGTTTTGTACTCTGGTAGCTTCAGTTGGGTATCTACTTGAGCAATATAAAGCAGTGATAACCCAATTGGCGTTACATACCATAAAGTATCAGTCAGGCGTAAAGAATCAAACCAGCGATAAAGTGCCCAATCAATCAACGCCATACTAATATAGGTGAAACGGATGTTTTCACCCACTTTTGCTAAAAAGATGTAGAATCCAGCTGCGAGTACTAAAGTAATGGGGTAAGTTTGCAGTCTGGTTTCCCATAAAATTATCAGTGGTGTGATGTATGCAGCTTGTTGCCAAGGTCTTTTAGACCAACCCCAACTTTCCCAAGGTAGGATGTACAGAAAGTAGGCTACCACACAAGCGATCGCACCATTCCAAGGAACTAATGGCCCAGCCCAAAATCGCCCTACTGCTGTCTCTCGCCAATAAATCCTCATGCCGGCTACCTCTAATAAGCCAAGGTAAACCCACATCTCGGCGATTGTAATTCCTCCGAAGAAACTGGGTGAAGTGCGTGAATTTCGTCCCTGAAAGACAGCATAACGAATCAAAAATACTCCAGTTCCCAATCCCACCAAACGGTTAACTCCAATAGGAAGAGGAATGGCAGCCATTAATAAACAGCTACTCCAAACCCAGTGAATATGGGCAATTCTTTTCAATTCTTGGGGAGTTAGGCGGAAGTAGCTGACAAGCCAAGGCGACAGAATGCGGTAAGCATACATGATACTTGCACCAAGGGCAGACATGGCAATTAATCCATCACCTAATGCTCCTCCTGAAGCTTGTGACATTTGATAGAACAAAAGTTCATAAGCAGAAATTGATACGCCAATAATTCCTAAATACAGCAAGGGTTTGAAGTTTTCGCGCCGTCGCCCCACGCCAATAATAATTAAAGCTACACCCAAGGAATACAAACCTGTCCACTCGGTGAAGGTGTTCAAACGCAGCAATACACTAAATGCACCATAAATTAATGGCAAAATGTGCAGACTGCTAGGAAACCTTTCTAATTGATGTCGTCGTCGCCACCACTCGCCGACAAGTTGAGTAATTAAACCCAAGGTGATGTTTGCGATTGCAATTCTAATAATTGAGCCTTCCCCCAACCCTAGCACCTGGCTAATCAACAATTCCAAACACCAACCAATCCCATAAAATGCCCAATTTGTCGGTTCTCGCCAACTGCGATAAACAATAGCTGCCAGGGCGATCGCAGTGGCAATTAAGAACAAAAATCCTGAAGTAGTAAACCCTTGGTAAATCAGCACTGAGTGCAGTGTCAAACCTAACAATTCCAAACCACATAAGGCGATCGCCCATTTATCGCTAGCGGCTGCATAGATAACTGCTAATTCGTTACCGCGTCGGTTCAAAACAGTCCGCGCTAACCATAGACTTAAAGTTGCGATCGCTCCGACAATAAACCAACCTGCTACCGCTAGGCGAGGTAAACCAGGTACACCCGTCCACAGCAACGCTCCAATGAAACTTAAAACAAATCCTTCTGTAATTACCGCAGATACTTGGTTTCGCAAATAGTGCGTATTTGCAAACATCAATCCAGCACCTACAGCCAAACTGATTAATCTGATTCCTGGTAGTTGTAAAGTCACTAGCTGGGCAACTATCACAGCCAAGACACTCAAATAACGGCTAGTAATCCGCCGCTCCATAATTGTGGCATTGGCAACACCTGTGAGAGCTAAAGGCGTAACTAGCCATAAAACTCCCCAATCAGATCGGTTATCAGCGATGCCATACCAAGATGATTCTGCATTCATCCACAAAAGGAAAAAACTAGCTGCGGCTAATCCTAAACCGATATCCCATGCACTACGTTGCCATAGTCCTTCCTCCAAGCTAAATCGCCATTCTGCAACCATGAGAGCCAATAAAATACTTGCCCAAGCTTGTTGAGTCAGGCTGGGGAATAACCAATTAATGGTAAAGCAAAACGTCAGCACCCCCATGATGTGAGTTAGGTATACCAGGGGAAGGGATGAGGGGGAGCGCCGTTGAGTAACGAATGCGAGAGTGGCGGTAGAGAATAGCAGATTTAGCGATCGCAATGTGGGATTTACTATAGCGATCGTTGTTAAAAAAGCTCCAAATAACAGGGTGAGCAGTTCGCCAAATTTAGCTAATTCTCGCTTTTGGCTGCGATACAAACTATCTGTAAGCGCCACCATCAAAATTACGTAGGGAAATAAAGCTATACCCAGTAGCGCCCAAGGTTGATTTTGAGAATTGGTGAGTTGGGTACTAGTTGCGATCGCTAATTTCTGTAAGTGATCAGGTACTAATCGCCAACCTAGCAAAATCGTCTCTAAGCCGATGACGAAAACCGCTGCAAAGTCTCGCTTTAAACTGTACCGCCGCAAGCGACTCCCCACAAACCACAAACCCAAACCACTGACAGCTATTGCTTGCCAAGGATAATTTACTACCGATACTACCCAACCCAGAAAGAGTAAAACGCCCCCAAGTCTTTCCCAGAGTAAAAGAGATGAGGGAGATAAGGGAGATGAGGAGTATATTAATGTTACTTCCCCTACTTCCCCCGCTTCCCCCGCTTCCCCTGCTCCCCTGCTCCCCTGCCCCCCTGCTCTCCTTCCCTGCTGTGCTAACCAAGTCATCAACCAGCCGCAAATACCAATAGCTAACCCCAATAGTGTGACATCTACCTTGGTAACAAAAATTGCCCGCACCAACAATACTATTAAAGAATAAATAATTACAGTAGCAGGTAAACTAATACTTACCCCACGGCGATCGTCGCTGACAGTATGAGGCTGTTGGAAAAGATTGTGATAAACGGTAATGATAGTTGTGGCGATCGTTGCCAGATAAACAGCAATTAAGGGAAATCCTCTTAATTGCCAACCCCAATGCAGATAACTCAGCCCCAGAATATTTACCAGAGGTAATTTGTCAGTATGTAAATTGGTAAAAATAGTCCGATTTTTGGAGAGTAAAACAGTTATAGCAGTCAGGGTAGGACAGGCGATCGCAACTACAATCCAATCCACAGGATTTTGCCACAACCGAAAGCTATCCATTGCCCAAAAATTCACTGGCACTAACAAAAGAGTGGCAATCAGCAATGTCTGAGCCGTCAATCTGAGGTTATTTTGCCTAGTTGCCCAAAAGCTTAATCCCCAAAAACTCAAAGTATAAGCAAATAAAACCCCGTACTGTCCAGAAGCAGGAAACCTCGCCCATTGACTAGCAGCCAGTACCCCAGACGATACCACTACCAGGAAAACCCCTAGAAAAAGTAGCCAACGCACACTCAGTTCTGCCCCCAAGGACTGCAACATTGTGCTGATAAAGTTGGGTTTAGCTGGTTTTTGTTGTGGTTGTTTACCGCTACTAGATTGTAAAGCTGCTATGGGCAACTGCTGCACGGGGTCGGAAGTTGCAAATACTACCTTTGTTTGAGCTTCAGCCTGGGGTTGCAACACCACCGCACACACCAGAAACTCTCGACATAACTGCCTGACTTGGGCATCAGATATTAGACCTAAACGCAGCCATATATCCAGTCCTTCTAATAATTCAGGATGGGAAGATGGCAGTCTGATTTCAATTTTTAGCGGGCGCTCAAGGGGCGATGACATAAGCGGCAGCAGTACAAGTATATACTTAAATTATTTGTTTAATTAAAGTATATTTTTGCTCTAACTGTGCCACTTATAAGGCTAATTGATATTAATTTTTAACCCAATACAGTTCAGATAAGTCCAAAACCCTAATGTAGAGACGCGATTTATCGCGTCTTTCAAGACCAATTATCTACACCAATAACCCTTAACCCAAGCATATTGATTTTTAACCTACAAGTGATATTCAAATGCCATGTCTGCTTTTATTTTCCACCTTGCAGTCTCCCAACCCCTAGATATACCCGTGTACTTGGTTTAATTAGGTTTTGTTATTTTCCAGAGATAGTGGTTTACCTGCTGTAACTTTGAGTTATAAACTTTTTCAATTCCAGCTTTTAAAAAGTCAGATGGCTCGAACAAGAACAAAAATATGTCGGTAAAGCCATTAGTAATCTCTGGTAACTGATTTTTTCCTACAATTTGAAATTGCACTTTTGGGTCGATTAATTTACTAAGTACTTGTAGCGGTGGAAAAAGGTTATCCTCATCACTAATTAAAAGCGGTTTCTTCCCTTGATTAACAATATTAGCAATTTTAGGATATTCTTGGTATTTTTCAGGGAATTGGTTCCACCAAATCTGCGCTTGAGAGTGAACCATACAAGATACAACTCCGCCCATAATTACCATAAACGCTACAAGTGACCAAAACTTTTTTTGCCAAGCTTGAGTATAAATAAACGCAATCTTAGTGGTAAATAGGTAAGCAACAGCTAACTGTATACCTAAAACTGAAGGAAGTGTATATCGACTAGTAGCAAATCGCTTTTGAAAGACGAAATCTGTTATCAGTAAAGGAAGCCCTACAGATCCAATCAAACTTAAGACAAATAACCAAACTTTTTTAGAGGTTTTTCGACACACAAAATAAATTGAGTAGCTGATTAAAGCTAAAATAATTAAAATAAAAGGAATTAAGACAAACTTAAGTTTCCCCGGTTCGTTAGGACTAATACCTAAATCAAGAAACGCACGACTAAAGATACCAGCCCACCTTGTAGCTGACATCAATAATGTTTGTTTAGTATTCGCCCAAGTGACTGCTTCTGGCTGAGGATTGGTAATAATAATCCAAATCCAAGGTACAAAAGTTATAAACCCCGCAAGCAATGATAGCACGTAGTAAATCGATATTTTACTCAATCGGAAACCTTCGATTACAACTACATAAATTCCCTGTGCAAAAGCAACAAAGGTAAAAACTAGATGAGTATAGAACCCTATTGATAATGTTGCTACATAAATGTACCAACTAACATTTGTTTGAAGGCGCATGGCTCGTAGCAGTGCTACGCTCGATATTAATATGGCTACTATCCCTAAACTATACGATCGCGCTTCTTGTGCATACACGATATGAATAGGTGAAATGGCTACTAACCCGATGGCTATCCACCCTACTAGTGAAGATTCAAATAATTCTTGACATAGCCAATAAAGACAAGGAAAGGTAAGCAGACTAATAAATGCCGAAAAACTTCTGATCGCTGCGATAGAATTGCCAAAGCACTCTACCCAAAACCGGGTAATCAAGATGTATAGTGGCAAAATCTGCGAGTCTTCTAAAATAAGCCCTTTAATTGTATCAATTACATTTTTTTCAGAATTAGGATACTGGTATCTATGTAAATCTTCTATGCCAATCAAACGACCATTACCTAATTGCGTTTTCATTTCTGACTGCGTATAGCCAGATATGCGTAATGATGAAAAAACTTCATCACCCCAATAAATTTTTTTGTCAATATTGACGAAGCGAAAAAATACGCCTATTACTAATAGGATGATAATTAAAAAACGTAACCAATATTTAGAAATAGTCCATTTCTGTGATAATTGCTTTTTCATGTAGTTTTTAATCTCCTAAAAGCCTTAATCAACGTTGGTAAAAAGGCATATCATAATTTGTTATTAGCCTGGTGCTAACGAAAAATTAAAATTAGTATCTTCAAATAGGAGAGGAGACTAAAATTAGGATTTATTTATATAATTTACAAATGAAAAAATAAATACAAGGTATTATTTTCCTTTTAACCAGTATTTATTTTGCAGCTTTGGGCAAAACTATACTTATAGCAAATATAATTTTTTTTTCATTCTATAGTAGAAATTAATCAATCAAATACTGGTGTTACAAATAAAAAGATTTTATAAATTTTATATAAAAGTATTATAAATACGCCTATGAGTAGCGAAGAATACAGAGAGGCTATTGTGGAATCGTTGTAAGTTCCAAAAAAGGCACTTGCAGCAAAAATTTAGTGCTTGCTCTATACCCATTTAATTACGTAGCTTGCTTCTTAATCTGTGTTGCAAATTTTAACTTGCCCTTGCTTGGATTAAATCGACCGTTGTTCCAGCAGTCTAAAATACTGTGAGCAAATACTACTGTAAATTGATCGAGTTATAGTATGATAATTTAAATTGTGATCGCTTGCGAACACCGCCCTATCGATCAAATTATGGAGAATTGACATGAGCAATAAACACATTGAAGTCAAACAGGTAGCAGGTTTCATCGGTGCCGAAATCAGCGGCGTAGACCTGTCGCGTCCTCTGCACGATGATGCAGTCAAAGAAATTCGTCAAGCACTATTGAAGTGGAAAGTCGTGTTCTTTCGCGGTCAAAACATCGATCATGCGGCACAGATTGCATTCACGGCTCGTTTCGGCGAAGTGACTTACGCACATCCCCACGAAGATGAGCCGATTGAAGGCTTCTCAGAAATCCTGCCCATTGACCGCAGTCGTTACGAGCGGCGCAATGGTCTGCGCCGTTCCAGCTACGAGAGCCGTTGGCATACCGATGTCACAGCAGTTGTCAACCCACCTGCGGCGTCAATTTTGCGTGCGGTTAATGTCCCTAGCTTCGGTGGTGACACACAATGGACAAATCTAGTCGCAGCCTACGAGGGTCTGTCAGCACCCCTACGGGCCTTGGCAGACACATTAAAAGCCGAACATCGCTTCAATGCGCGTTTGAATTTCCCCAGCAACAGCAAGATTGCCCAGCGCATCGCAGCCAATCCCCTGGTTTCAATCCACCCAGTAGTAAGGGTTCATCCTGAGACTGGTGAACGCGCATTGTACGTCAATCCTGGCTTCACCTCGCACATTATTGACGTATCACGACAAGAGAGCGATCTGCTGCTTGAGTTATTCTTCAACCAGATCACCAAGCCCGCCTACACTACCCGCTTCCGCTGGAATAACGGTGACATTGCGTTTTGGGACAACCGCGCCACCTCCCATTTGGCCCCTCAAGACTTGGATCATCTGGAGGTCGAGCGCGTCCTCTATCGCACCACCATCACGGGCGATGTTCCAGTTGGGCCCGATGGTTTCCGATCGCAAGTAGTTGAAGGTGAGGCGTTCAACAGCGAACTACCAACTGTATTGAAGAACAAAGCTGAGAAATTAGAAGCAGTACCAGCGCTTTCATAAGTTACAGAGTGGTAAACAAGGGCTGCGCTGTTCGTAGCCTAGTTTACCTACTGAAGTATTTAGCAAAATATAAATTTATTTGTGTAGCATTAAGTAATTTTTACAGCAACTTTGAATGATTCATGAGAACATTTCGATTGTTTCTTTTGAGTGAATAGTGATGTCTACACCCACCCCAAGCAATAGTTCAGAGACATCACCACAGCCTATTCTCTGGCGATAACTATATCGTTGGACTTAATAACAGCATAAGCTTCTTTCCCTTCAGACAAATCCAACTCTTCTACCGATACTCTGGTAATAATTGAAGTTAACTCAACTTTATGAACAATCTCTAGCGTTACTTCACTATTAACGGCTCCAGTAACAACTCGCTTAACAACACCCTTGAGAATATTGCGAGAGCTAACTTTGAGTGGTTTCTTTTGAAAACTAATTTCTATCTCAGGTATTTGAGTGTAGATTTCTTCCTCATCTGCATTTATGGTTGATAGCAAGTTAGATGGTGAAGAGTGTTGATTAAGACCACGTACCAGTTCTCGGAGAATCTCGGTTTTAGTTCGCTGAGACTGGCCACAAAACTCTTCCAAAATCTTTCGCTCCTCTTCTGAAGTTTGGAATGTTACCCACCCTTGTTCTTTTCTAGGCATATTTTTACTGATATAGTTGGTTATATGTTGGTATCTTTGCTACTATTTTACCTAGCATCAATTTTATGGAAGAAACCCTTCAAACGCCTTTTCTATGAAAAGAAGACAAATTTTTGGTTTCCTGGGTATAGCGATCGCTGGCTTGCTGCTAGCATTTGGTTTACCACTGATTACTCCTTCTCCTGTAATAGCACAATCGAACAACAGCATACTCGTGTCCGCAGCTGCCAGCTTAAAAGAGGCGCTGGAAGAAATTAAGCCTTTGTACCAACAAAATAAATCAAATATCAATATTAGTTATAACTTTGGGGCTTCTGGTGCGTTGCAGCAACAGATTGAGCAAGGTGCGCCAGCGGATATCTTTATTTCTGCTGGCAAAAAGCAAGTGGATGCCTTGGAAGAAAAAGGACTATTGCTACCAGGTAGCCGTACTAACCTGGCAAATAACCGTCTAGTCTTGATTGTGGCTCAGGATGTTGTTGGCATCAATAGCTTCTATAATTTAACAGATAGTAAGATTAAAAAAATTGCGATCGGTGAACCCAGAAGCGTACCTGCCGGTCAATATGGCGAGCAAGTCTTGAAGAAATTGAAACTTTACGATCGCCTCAAGTCGAAATTTGTCTTTGCTAACAATGTGCGTCAAGTTTTAGCAGCAGTAGAAAGTGGTAATGCCGAAGCAGGTTTAGTTTATGCCACTGATGCCAAAATTTCCAACAAGGTAAAAGTCGTAGTCGCTGCTGATGATAAATTTCACTCACCGATTGTCTATCCGGTAGCAATAATTAAAAGCAGTAAAAATCTTTCTGCTGCCAAAGAATTTGTCCAGTTTTTATCTGGCAGTGAAGTCAAAACTGTACTCAGAAAATATGGGTTTATTGTGAGTTAAAATAAGGGGCTTAAGCCCCTTATAGCGGTTCCCATTCAGATGCGGTACAACATTAATTATATCGTGGGGTGTAGGGGCACAGCACTGCCGTGCCCCTACGGGTGTACCTCACGCAAACGAGAACCACTATATCTGATTAATTGAAGTTTAAGAAGCTGTGGACTGTAATTTTTCTAATCGTGCCAGCACTTCTGAACTGTGAATAGTTGGGTTGACTTTGACAAAAGTCTCGCGCAAGACGCCTTGAGGATCGATGATGAAACTGTGGCGCATAGATAAAAAGCCGAGCCACGAACCGTAAGCTTTGCTGACTGAGCCATCAGTGTCAGCCAGCAGGGGGAATTTGAGTCCCTCTGAATCGCAAAATTTGGCGTGAGAATCAATATCATCGGCACTAATGCCAATAATTTGGGTATTTTTTTCGAGGTATTGGGGTAAGTCTTGCTGAAAACGACGAGCCTCTATAGTACAACCAGAGGTGAAGTCTTTAGGATAAAAGTACAGGACTAGCCATTTACCGCGCAAGTCAGAGAGGGAAATTTTGCCATCACCTGTATTGGTTGGCAAAGTAAACTCTGGTGCTGGTTGATTAATTGCCGGAAGTTTACCACCAAGAGCATTAGCAACAGGAGTAAAATTCAGCCAGCTGATGATAGAAATACAGCTGGCAAATAATATGCTTAAAAAAGTACGGCGGGAAATCATGGTGTAAACCAGAATCACAACTTTACACAAGTTTACAATTATTGGTTGCGAGAAATCTTATTCTAAGTGAGATTCGGGAGGGGTATCTGTGCTTTCGATATATTGACTATCTAGCAGAAACACCCCCCTAGTAAAGCGAATACCCCAATATCCACCGGGTCTGCGGTCAATGACTATACCTTCTTCACCAATGTGAATTACATTGGGAGGGCGCAGCATGGGCATAGGTTCAGCAGTTTTGACGTAGGCTGGTAGCGCCACAACACGGACTTTACTACCAATTGCGAATTCTTTGGACATCTTAATCAAGCTAGGAGTTTTGAATTAACTCATAACTCAAAACTAGCTTGAAAGTCTACTAAATTGGGCAGGGGAATAAAGAGGGAAAGGGAAAGGGGATAAAGTTTTTCCCCTTTCCGCATCTTCTGCAAGAAGTCTATTAATTTTTAACTATGGAAAACAATACCTGGACATCAGTCAAAGGTAAGTGCCAAGGTAATTCTGGTTGCCAATCTCGCCTCTGCGCTTCAGCGATGCGATCAAGTACATCTAAAACCTGTTATAGACGAGGAGCGGGATTTAGGGAAGCGGCAAAGGGTTGCATCATAATCTATTTTGGGATTGAGATGAGCGGCACTGCCCACCCCAGAATTATTATTTTTTGAAAGATGATTATTGAGGATTGCCTTGTTGACGGCGTGAAGGAGCATTTTGACGGAATTGCTCTAATTTTTGACGCTGTTCCGGGGTTAAGACTGCTTGAATCTGTTGTTTCTCAGACTCGCGGATTTGTCGCATTTGGGTTTTTTGTGCTTCAGTTAGATTTAAGTCAGCAAAACCACCCTTTCCTCGACGTTGACCGGGTTGCCGTTGATCTTGACCTGTTTGCCCCTGAGCCTTACGCGCTTGCCACTCAGCCCGATGTGCTTGTTTCGCTGCCTCTAATTTTGCTTTTTGTTCTGGTGTCAAAACTGCTTCAAATTTGGTGCGGCTATCGCGGCGAATCGTCTGAATTTGGTCTTTTTGGGCATCTGTTAGACCCAAATCTTTCCAAGGGCCTCTTTCTTTTTGTGGAGTTTGTGCAAGTAACACGGGTGAAGGAGAGGCTGTTTGAGCGTGAACAGCAAAGGAGGTTGCAGTTAAAGTGAGAGCGATGGCGGAAGCAACTAGCGATAATGCTTTGAGTTTCATTACTTGTCTGGTGGGTTTTTCCTGGTTGGATGCCACCATCATAAGAACTTATCTTCAGTAGTTACATGAGGAGAAAGTCATGGTTTTACCCATGACTTTAGTCATGATTGACAATAGATAGTTAAGAGTTAGAAGTTAGAAGTTAGGAGTTATAAATTATGAAATTTTGATTATGATGATTTTATAAGTCATTATTTAGCTGATTAACTAACTGTTTTCTTCTTTCAATTTACTTTCGATTTCTCACTAAGCGAAAAATTTTAGCTGTAAAATATCTACTCAAATTTTCGGAATTATTAACTTCTAATTTATAAATTATAACTGGAGCAATGCGACTAATGAGTCGTCCAATTGAAATTAAGAAACATCCTTTTCCGTCTCTGCTTTATCTGGAGTGGACATTACTAGCGATCACGGCATTGACAGCTATGATACCACCTCCGTTACGGCGTTTTCGTCCTAAGCCTCTAGAACTATCAATTTGTGGTGCATTTCCAGACTTGTCAGTTTGTAGTATATTGCCAGAACTATCAATTTATAGTCTGGTTGTTTTTGCGTTAATGGGCTTAAGATTACCCAGAAATAACCAGACAACTAAGGTAATATATACAGCTATTGAATTTTTATTAATTTTAATAATTGGACTTTTTGGAGAAAGATTTGCTCGGCTTTTCCCTTTTCTCTATATAATTTTAGTGACTCGCAGTTGTTTAATTTTTCAGTTAAATGGGCGTTTATTCGTTACAAGTTTGTCATTTGCCTTATTTTTAGTTACTACACAACTAAAATATCAGTTATTCAATTTTCAAGCATCGCCGCAGGCACAAGAGCGATATCGATTTTTGATTTTGAATTCGTCGCTAGTATTTGGCTTAAGTTTGGTTTTTGTGTTGTTGTTGATGAATGCAGTTTTGTCTGAACGGCAAAGTCGAGAAAAGCTAGCTCTTGCTAACGAAAAACTCCGTCAATATGCCATGCAAATTGAAAATCAAGCTACCTTAGAAGAACGTAACCGCATTGCCCGTGAAATTCATGATTCATTAGGACACTCTCTGACTGCTTTAAATCTACAATTAGAAACTGCTTTAAAACTATGGCAATCTAACCCAGGTAAGGCTGAAACATTTCTTGCAACTGCAAAGGAATTAGGTTCCAAGGCGCTAAAAGATGTTCGCCAATCTGTTTCTACTATGCGTTCTAATCCCTTACAAGAACAATCTTTAGAAGATGCGATCGCTAGTCTTTCAGAAAATTTTCATCGCTTTAATGGGATATTACCAATTTATCAAATCAACCTGGAATATTCTCTACCACCTGAAATAAATACTGCTATTTACCGGATTACTCAAGAATCTTTAACTAATATATCTAAATATGCGGATGCCACAGAGGTTAAATTGGAACTCACTACGACTAAAGGCAATTTGCGATTGATAATTCAGGATAATGGTAAAGGTTTTGATGTCGGGCAAAATACTACTGGTTTTGGACTTCATAGTATGCGCGATCGCACTTTAGCACTTGGAGGTAAGTTTAATATTAATAGCGCTCTTGGCTCTGGTTGCAAAATTACAGTTAATATTCCATTAACAAGGTTAACATAATGATTAAAGTGTTGCTGGTAGATGACCAAAGTTTAATTCGTCAAGGATTAAGAGCGTTATTGGAACTAGAACCAGATTTAGAAATAGTTGGAGAAGCAGAAAACGGTGAACAGGCAATTAATTTTGTTGCACAATTTCAGCCAGATGTCATATTGCTAGATATCAGAATGCCAATTATGGATGGAGTTGCAGCCACGCAGGAAATTCAAAAACGTTTTGCCAAAACTAAGATTTTAGTACTAACGACTTTTGATGATGATGAATATGTGTCAGCAGCTTTAAAGAATGGGGCTATGGGTTATTTATTGAAAGATACACCATCAGAAGAATTAGCTGTTGCTATTCGTGCCGTTCATAAAGGATATACGCAATTAGGCCCAGGTATAGTTAAAAAACTGTTGACTCAATTTTCTCATGTTGCATCAACCCAGTCCCCGCCTGTACCATCTAGTTTAACTGAACTTACTCCTAGAGAAAAAGAGGTTTTGCGGTTAATTGCTACAGGCGCTAGTAACCGAGAAATTGCTCAGGAACTCTACATTTCTGAGGGGACGGTGAAAAATCATGTTACGAATATTTTAAACAGATTAAATTTGCGCGATCGCACTCAAGCTGCAATTTGGGCAAATACATATTTATCCTATTTGAATGAACCAAGTTAAATAATTCGTCATGACGCTCCTATGTCGCTAACGTAATTCTTCACCGAGATACTTATATAAATGAGAAAATTATATACGCATTGATAAAGTAGACAAAAAGTGATTGAATAAATCAGGAAAAAGCAGGCGATCGCTAAGAATTGCAAACCTATCATTATTTGCGATCGCTCATCACTTTAAGCAGACTGATCGTTAAGCTTGAAGCTAAAACTGTATAATGGACATCTACATAATACGTTTGTAGTATATAGATTAGTCTTGATTGGGCTTAATTGTTTTATGGAAGTGATTTTGAGTGATATCACAAAGTTAGAAGTTGATGCCATCGTCAATGCTGCAAATACTAGTTTGCTTGGGGGTAGTGGCGTAGATGGAGCTATACACAAGGCATCTGGATCAGACCTAGTTGATGAGTGTAGGTCACTTGGAGGATGTAAGATTGGTGATGCTAAACTAACCAAAGGATATCGCTTGCCTGCAAGCTTCATCATTCATACCGTAGGACCAGTATGGCGAGGAGGTAATCACGGAGAACCCGAACTTCTAACTCAGTGTTATTATAAATGTATGCAAATTGCCGCAGATAAAGAGTTTAATAGTTTGGCATTTCCTTGCATCAGTACTGGCATTTATAAATATCCTAAAACTTTAGCAGCTGAGGTGGCAGTGAAAATATGCGATGAACAGCTACAAAAGAATGGTCGTCCACAAAGAATAATTTTTTGCTGCTATGACCCAGAAAACTATGGAATATATACAAATATTTTAGGACTTAGGCATTGACAGAAGTAAATTAATATTGGTTAGATAAATGACTTTTAAACCACAGAAGTACAGAGTATAACACTTGCTTGAGAAAGTTTTCAAACTCGATTCAAGTGTTCGTAGACCAAGGAGAAAAAATGAAAATTATCGAGTTACTTTGAAAGGACTACTCCTACTAAAAATAAGTTTTTTGATAGCTTATTTAAATAATTCCAAACATTCATTTTTTAAAACGTCTTTTGTAACTTTTATTTTCCTAAATGACTTATCGATTACCTCTTCGCAAGATATATTAATTTGTGATTGATTTACAGTAATTAAATCTTGAATGGAAGCACCATATACAATCTCTGATAAACCACTCCAAACACAAGCAGTTGCACACATCGGACAAGGTTCGCCAGTTGTATATATGCTATAACCTTCTAAAGAGGGGTTTTTCAGTTTAGCTGTTAAACTACGAATAGCATTGATTTCTGCATGGGCTGATGGATCGTTGTCTCTACTCACAGTATTATGAGCTACTGCAACGACTTCGTTATCTTTAATAATCACTGCACCGTAGGGTGCATCGCCTTCTTTTGCTTCTGCCAATGCTAAACGCATAAAAAATTCTGGGTTCATATAAGCTGAGGTTAACATAAGGATAATGGTTAATAATATCGTATTTCTAATGTTATAACTGGGAATTAAGATGTATTAATGGTCGAATATGTTACTGAGCAGACAAGAAACAGAATTTTACTTAGAAGACCTAGAAACACCAATAGGTAAAGCGATTAATTTAACACTTGCCTCTTTTGTGCTAATATCATCAGGAATTTTTGTGGCAGAAACATATAATATTCCTGATTATATGCGGTTTCAGTTAAATGTAGCTGATACTGCGATCGTCATCATCTTCGCTGTGGAATATTTACTCCGCCTGTGGAGTGCAGAAAACAAAATTAAGTATATTTTTAGCTTTTATTCGATTATTGACTTAATGGCAATTCTGCCATTTTTTCTAGGTATGGTGGATATTAGCTTTATCCGCCTATTACGATGGTTTCGGATTTTACGATTAATTAGATTTATAGATAGAAAGTTTTTATTCGCTAGTATCAGCAGTGAAGATGGGATGATTTTTGCGCGAATATTATTTACGTTATTTGCAATTGTTTTTATTTACTCTGGCTTAATTTATCAAGTCGAGCATCCGGTTAATCCTGAAAATTACGGTACATTTTTGGATGCATTCTATTTCTCTGTTGTCACAATGACAACTGTAGGATTTGGTGATGTTATTCCAATTTCAGAATTAGGACGCTTGCTAACAGTATTGATGATTTTTACCGGAATTGCATTGATTCCTTGGCAAGTGGGAGATTTAATTAAGCAAGTGGTGAAAACTGCTAATCAGGTAGAAATAGTTTGTTCAGGTTGTGGTTTAGCTTTCCATAATGTAAATGCTGGATTTTGTCAGAGGTGCGGGACTAAGTTACCTAGTCGCAGGATTGATTAGACATCTGGGGAAATTAAATATGCGTTATCCACAATCCTTGGAGAGATGTAGCACTGCTATGTCTCTATATTCTTTTTCACTCCTATAGGATATCTCCCTTGAGGAAAACCTAGGTTCAATAATAACAAATCCAATAATTAGCAACGATTAAAATTTTAGCTTAACAAATTCAAGATTTTAATTATACGATTCAAACAAACCTGGCGATCGCAGCTTAATCTCCACACTTTTTTTAGGGTGACGTGTACTAAGGCGATAACACACCCCATACCCATACCATCTTCTAATTTGGAAAATAGCTTCCAAAGATTTTTATCTCACTTTGGTAAAGGAGGGTTCAATAAAAGTAATTTTAGAAAAGAATGTGACAGAACATCAGCTTCGGTTTTACTCGGCTCAACCTAGCGTATATAAGATTTTGAAAGTAATTTCAGGCAATATTAGGCACTGATGGGTTGTTGTTCAGATTCAATTAACTGATTATTCGGTACATCAAATCTAATAGTACTAGCCGCCCAGTCTTTGAAATCGGGTGCTAGCCAGACTAGCTTACGCAGAATTTCATCATTGACCCACAACACCAAGGGGAACTGAAACTGTTTCCGAAACTCATCTCGCATGATATTGGTACTAATAATCAGTTGGTTAATTGCCACTACAGATTCTAAGCCCCTTACCATCAAAGCTTCGGGTTGAGTAGTACCAATTTCACTTGTAATAGCTGTGTATAACTTGTCAACCGTAGGTGAGAGCAAAATTTCGTGGATATCTGCTGATGAAAATTCTGTTAACAAATTCAGCACTTTCTGCTGCCTTTGAACACAGTTACAACACGCCAATAATAGCGAAAACTCTCCACCAGAAACCATCATCGCCCTTGCCAGTCTCTTAGTGGCTGCTGTGCTGCTAATTGTGCCGTTTTCTGAATTAGTTAAGCCGATCATTAAAAACACCCTTCTTTTGATTTTCAAACATATTCAGTAATTCTACCCGATTAATTTTTATTCAAAAGTGTTAATTGGGTAAATTTGATGACTTTTGTCTGTAATATTAAGCATTATATAACGAACAAGCAGATGGTGCATTATCTCATATTCACAATTTAGGGATAATGTAAAGATAATATCAACACAACCTCAGTAACAGGGGACACGCAAAGAATTAACAATTGAATTATCACTGGATTTTCAGAGATTTTTGCATCTGCTAGCAATTAAGTAATTTGTTATTAATGTACAGTAAAAAAAATAATCAGTAAAAGTTTAACAGTAAATGTTAGCAAGTGGCAAAACTTATAGCAGTTTTCAAATGCACCCCTACTTAAACATTAGGTTTTCCATGTCACCCTTCTCCTGTGGTCGTACTATAACTTTGCTTCACGCTAACACCAGTTACCTACAGCAGTAAACCCCCTACAGCGAGAGTTCACCGCGTCACCGTGTCTTCTCAACAAGCCATTTGGGGACGGATATTGAGTGTGGAGTAGTAAAATAGTCTCAGCGCCAGATGCAGAAATCTTGTTGCATTAAAGCTAACTCATCCGTTTGATAGAACTGTAGATAGAAGATGTCGCTCCGTTAGTGGAGGACAGGGAATATTTAGCTTTCTAAGATCGATTCAGAACATCTTGAACTATAACAACAATTTTGGAATTTGCTCAATTGCCCCATTGTTTGAGGTTGATAGCCAATAACAAACGTATGTAAATATTTATTTGATTTTTTGGAAACCAATTAGGAATATCACACCATGCTATTTAAAGATCGGAGGTTTGCGGGTCAAGTTTTGGCTAAGGAGTTAACCGCTTATGCTAACAACCCAGATGTTCTGGTATTAGGGCTACCAAGGGGTGGTGTACCCGTTGCTTTTGAAGTTGCCAAAACGTTAAATGCTCCATTAGATGTTTTAGTGGTACGTAAATTGGGTGTGCCCGATCAAGAAGAACTAGCAATGGGAGCGATCGCTTCTGGTGGTGTGCGGATAGTCAATAAATATATTATCAGCCTGGTGAAGATATCCGATGAAGTAATTGCCAGAGTGGCAGCGCAAGAAGAACGGGAGTTAGAGCGGCGAGAACGGCTTTATCGGGGAAATCGCCCTTTAAGAGATTTACAAGGACGTACAGTTATCTTGGTAGATGATGGTTTAGCCACGGGTGCAACCATGTGGGCTGCTGTTGTAACTGTGCGAAAACAGCAACCTGCTCAGATTGTGATTGCTGTGCCTGTAGCTGCACCTGAAACTTGCCAAGAGTTAGAAACTGAGGTAGACGAAATCGTTTGCATCTCCAGACCCAGCCCTTTCCAGAGCGTTGGTCTTTGGTACGAAAGCTTTCCTCAAACTACGGATGAAGAAGTCCGTGACTTACTTGCAAAAGCGGCAAATAACGCTGAAGCAATACCTCTTGGTATGTAGATAAAGGTTAAGTTTATGAGATGGTCTCAACTCACCAACTGAAGTTTTAACGGGACAGAACTCAAACGGTGTGATGATAGTGGTTCGGATTAGTAGTGACGTTGCCAGGACAAAAACGTTGATCGAGTATACAAATTAGTTGATATGGTTGAATAATGCTGAGTTCATCTGAAACAGCACCCGATGTTTCACGATCCATACTCAATAATCCCCAGGAATAAATATGTCTGAGATTCAAAACAAAGTGATAATCATCACCAGGAGCCGTTGCTACTGAGTTGACCACCACGATTACTGATAAAGACACAGCAGCGGGAATTAATCAACTTTATGCGATCGCCATTGATGCAGATGCCATTGCTCGTGCGATTCTCTTTGAGAGAGGCTACGCCAACGCATACGCCATTGAGCAACCCGGTGATGTTGATGTGAATGAAATCATCATCCGTCCGACACGTCAAGAACTTTAAATTTAGGTTTCTAAAGCAAGCATTCGGCTCAGATAAACTCTCTCACCGAACAAGCAAGTATAGAATTCGCTTAAAAAAAATTCTGCGTACCTCTGCGCTTTCCTTCTCTGCGAGACGCTTTGCGAACGCGTCCCTCTGCGTTTAAAAACGTAACTATCTTAGGCAAAGCTGTATAAATATGTCAGTGTCAGATTAATAAGTCCAGTTTTGCTTAGTCTGCAAGCTATAGGTTCCATCTTTCACATTCACCCGCTCAGGAATCAGATTTAAATCTCTAAATATATTTGCCTGATGCTGTAGAGCAGTCAGCGATTGGTCGTCGATCGGGATGATGGCGCGTTCGGCGCTACGTTGCTGTAAAGTTCCAACGATAGATGGATCGATTTCATGGTGTTCTGCCATTCGTTGAACCGCTTCTAATTCCTGTCTCTTAGCCCAAGCTCCAGCTTCGTTTACCTCTTCTAAAATCACCTTGAGCAGGTCAGGATAGTCGCGTACCAGCTCTGGAATCGCGTAGTAATAGGTCGGAACTTCCACAGAGCCTTTGTCACCAAATATGCTCTCTAAATCTGCAATCGATCGTCCTGGGTAAGCGCTTCGGGCAAGAGTAGCTGTGTAGGGAACCCAAATCACCCAAGCATCGATTTCACCCCGGCAGAATCGGGGTAACGCCTCCGGTTGTGTCAGATAAACTGGCTCAATATCACTAAAATCGAGGCCGACTTTTGCCAGCGATCGCACAAGTACATAATGGGCGCTTGAGCCTTTGTCAAAAGCGATCTTTTTACCTTTTAGGTCAGCTAGCGTCTGAATCGGCGAATCTTCCGGTACTAGAATCGCTTGACCTTTGGGAGCGGTATATTTTTCCTTAGCCACTCGCACAAATACATGATCTGCTGCTTGAGAGAAGATGCTGGCCGTGCCGCCGCCACCGCAAAAGTCAATCGTCCCGTTGCTGAGTGCTTCTATCAGAGAAGAGGCTGATAAAAAGCTTGTCCAGGTGACAATCAGCCCATAAGGTCGCAGACGCGTTTCTAGCAAGCCTTGAGCACGCAGAACTTCCAGATTGGTCATCCCTTCTGGATATCCTATTTTGAGTTGCTTGAGCCGCCGCGCTTGCTCTGCTAAGGGCGTATTGCTAGAGCGATCGGAACGGTTAGAAAACCAGCGATCCAAAACGACACAGAAAATTATCCCCCCCATAAAAAGTCCCACGGTTTCCAGTAACTGGATTATGGAGCTTTTGGGTAGTTTAAACTGATTCATGAGAGTGGAGAGCTGATTGCCAGATTCAGAAGTGGCAACAGCATGACCGTCAAAAATTAGAGTCAAAACCAAAATCGAGACAAATCCGAGGCAAAACCGAACTGCAAACCTATAGGTAGCCGATCTACGAGTGGCTGATCTGAACCACCCTAAGATGTTTTGACCTGTGCATCTACGCACAAGGTCAATCAAACGGCTAATCATAATGACTCCTTTGTTGATGCTGGAAATGAATGGCGCCTTATATACGAGAATACAGCCAGAATGTTAGACTTTTTGGGGCTATTTATTATATATGACTTACGCACTGTACAAATTAATCGTGGTATGCGTTTGACAAAATAGATTTTTTCAGGCTTTTATTCATCATTTTTTGATGATAAATACACCCACACTGTAGGGGGGAATTCATGAATTGCTCCAACAGTATGGTTTTTGAAATAACACCTATTTAGTATTTCTTGTCAATGCGTAATTCCTATTATATATTATTAGGACTTACGCAAATATTTTATATGTATAGGGTAAGGCATTTCAGAGAAGCGTAGCATAATGCACAATCGCCACTATGAGTAGTTTTGCTACGTAATTCTTGTATTATAACTAAGTTGAAGAAATAAGAAGTCGAGTCACGCCCGATGCGCGAAACTTGCGTTCTCAGATTAATATTTCTGGATATTGTGGGACTGATTACAAAGGTTGAGCGATCGCTAGTTTCGTTTATCAGATAGGTGTTGAGTGAGGAATGGTGATGGATTGGTTAATTGCAACAATTAAGATCGGGCTAGCTACTGCTGTGGCAACAACGTTTGACGACAATATTTATCTAACTGCTTTCTTCAGTGAGGTTAATCGGACTTTTCGTCCTCAGCATATTGTGGTTGGCGAAATTATCGGGTTCACGGTATTAGTGACAGTAAGTTTCCTTGGTTTCTTACTCGGTCTAGCAATTCCGTCAACTTGGACTGGTTTACTGGGAATTCTGCCGATACTCATTGGCTTGAACAATTTGTTCAACCTGAATAAGGATGATTCAGCCGAAGATAAGTCAGCTAATCTGAAAAGAAACTCTAAATTTAAAGGATTTGATTCCAGAAAGCGATCGCTTTGGGACTTAATCCGCGATCCCCAAACCTATCGCGTCTCTGCGGTAACAATTTCTAACGGCGGCAACAATCTTGGGATCTATATACCCCTGTTTGCCAGCAGCAGCATTCAAAATCTGGCCGTGATCGTACCAGTTTGCTATTTCATTGTTTGCTGCTGGCTATTTATGTCCTATACTTTGACTCATCAACCCGGTATCGCCTTGGTACTCAGCCGTTATGCTGGCAAGATTTTCCCCTTCGTGCTGATGTGGCTAGGTTTTAGAATTTTGATGGACAGCGAATCCTATCGTCTTTTTCTACCGAACACTTGACTGCTATGACCACTTATATTAACGTTATGCTATTCAACGTTTTCCCTATCTGATTTTTTATACGCTGCTTGAAGAAGTGATTTGGGTTTCCCAATTGTCGTTAAAGCTTGATATTCCCTGATTACTTCAGTGCGAGCGCTGTTTTTATAGGTTGGGTTGAGGCAATGAAACCCAATATTATTTTTATTTACCTGATATTAGCCGTACCATCGCTGAGTGCATAGCAGTCAACCGCCGAACGATCTGATCGATCTCCAAATCTAATATGCTGTAATCAATGACTGCCTGACGAATCGGTGTATGTCCTTGATTGACGGCTAACTCTTCTATCCGGGCTGTACGCAGTGCTTGTAGGTGCGGCTGGATTTTTTGCAGCGTTTCTTCCAAATCAGGTAAGGGCGGTGGGGTAATTTCCTGCTGTACCGAATCAGCTAACTGTTCTAAGAGTAGGGAAATTTGGCAGACAAAGGTTTCTAATTCCGGGAGTGGCACTGTTTTTCGGAAATGTTCGAGATGTACTGCCAAAACTGTCACGGCGTTAGCAAAACGTCCCATGTACAACAGCAGCGTCATTACTGGTTCTACTAATTCTTGGTGCATTTGGGGTTCGCGCAGCAATCCTTGGAAGGAGGCTTGAGCATTGCCAATTGCCAGTCCAGTTTGTCGCCGTTGACTGATAATGCTAGAGTCACGCTCTTTTGTCCCCTGGTAAACAGCCATCACATCCCGAAAGTATTTGTGACACTCTCGCAGCGCTGTGGCGAGTTGACTGGGTAAACGATCGCGTTCCCAGTTTGGCCATATAAAGTAATGACTCGCAAAAGCCAGTCCCGCCCCAATTAATGTATTCAACACCCGAAAGCCAGCAAATTGCCAACTAATAGGATGACCAATATCGATAATCAATAAGACAAAGATTGAGAAGAAAACCACTGAATACCCATAGTTGAAACCGATCAAGGAAACGCCAAAAAATACTGTCAGCAGAATGATGATGTCTAATACAGGCTTACTCGTGATGGTTGCAAGTAAGACAGCAGCTAAGACAGCTCCCAAGATTGTCCCACCAACTCGCTGGAAAAACCGTTTGAAAGTTGCACCCAAGTTTGGTTTCAGGACTAATATAATTGTCAGCGTTACCCAATAGCCCATTGGTAAATTCGTAACACTGTATAATATCACGCCTACAGTTAGACTCACACCAATGCGGAGAGCATGGCGAAAGATTGCTGAGTCTAAGGTAAGGTTTTCTTTGAGTAAACTTAAGAGCGATCGCTGTTCGTCTTCAAATAAAAGAAGTCTATCTACATCTCGTTGACTCATTTTGCTACGATCTGCCAGAGATTTAGCTGTCTGAGCCGTGTATTGCAGTTGCTTGATCAGCTTTTCGATCGTTAGCACTAGGTTACTGAGAGCAACGAGGGTTGTGTAGTCTGTTTCACTCCCAGCAATTGCTTTTCTTTGCAGACTTTCTTGTTCTTTTAGTGCTTCATAGATGCGCTTGAGATTTCCCAAGTCGATGCTAGCAGGCTTGCGAGAGATGACTTTCGCTATGGCTTGAAGAATGACTGATATTTGTTCGAGTGCATCGTCTACTAATTGCTGGACTGTATGATATTGCTGTTGTTGGAAGTGAGTTTCTAGTAATTCTGTTAAGGCAACAACTAAACCAAGCAAGCGATCGCCATCCTGAATTAGCAGCAAAAACGGCTCATTTATCCAACTCCGAGACGACTGTCCAATCCGTAATCTACCTAAAGTAGTGCGTGCTGTTTCTAATGCTTTTCTAATTTCGAGAATATTTTCAGATGTTGCTACTTTACCTACAAATGCCTGAATGTAGTTGGCGATTGCACTGAAGCAGTCAGCCAAAGCTATCCGTATTGGGTCATAAGGTCTAAAAGGCCACATTACTAAGGAAAGTAGCATCGCCCATCCACCTGCAATTAGACATAGCAGCGATCGCATGAGTGCAACTTCCAAGTTTCCTGGCTGTGCGATCGTGGTAATAAATGATATCCCTACCACTAGGCCGACATTGGCACCAGCATTGCCGTACAGCGATGCAAAACCGGAAGCAAGTCCCCAGAGAAATGTCAGCACTACAGCTAGTACTGGAACTTTAGTGACTAGAGTACCCACAAATACTGAAACAGTTATTCCCAAAGTAGCCTGTGCCATCGCCTTAGCTTTGATTTGGTAAGTGCCACCAACATTCGCTAAGTTGACAAAGTGAGCCATTAAACCAACTAATAATCCGCTTTCTCTTTGATTGATCAGTTGCCCAATTAGCATGGGAACCCCCAACGCTAATGCAGCTCGTAAGCCGTTAGATATTGCTGGTTTTCCTGGCTCTGACTGGAGCAGAAATCTGAGGAAATTACTTCGATTCAACTGCATTGTTTTTGTTAACAAAACAAAAATTTTATCTGGATTATCTTAATATTTTGATATATTCAGATTTATTCTAATTCATAGTGGGCATTGGGCATTGGGGTTAAACAAATTTTTTCCCATTCCCCTTCCGGGAAGCGATAAGATCAAAAATAAATTCATCCTGTGTTTATGGCAACCCAACTCAGCCAAGCCAAATCACCAACAGAACTGGTAATCTCTTGGGAAGCCTTGCCCAAAGATTTTCAACTAGAGGATGAACCAGTGGAGAATACCGGTCAGCCACTTTTGGCTGGTGCTTTGCGTGAAAGCCTAGAAATCAGTGGATTCATTCAACCTCAGATGTTGATAGCTTCAAACTTTGGTCTTTGTGCCACTATCAACCAGCAATTTATTACCAAAGCACCAGACTGGGTTTATGTGCCGTCGGTTAATGAAGTGGTGGCTAACCGCAAAAGTTATACACCCAATTTAGAAGGAGATATTCCGGCGATCGCTATCGAATTTTTATCCGATACTGAGGGTGGAGAATATTCAGTTAAGCGAACTTATCCACCAGGAAAATGGTTTTTCTACGAGCAAATTTTGCAGATTCCCATCTACGTTATTTTTGAACCTTATGGCGGTTTATTAGAATATTATCAACTGGAAAATAAGCGCTATGAGTTAAAGCAACCTGACGAAAATGGTCGTCATTGGATTGATCTAATGGGCTTATTTTTAGGAACTTGGCAAGGAACAAAAGAAGGTCGCACTGGGTATTGGTTGCGCTGGTGGGATCAAGCTGGTAATTTGTTACCGTGGGCTGTAGAACAGATTGAACAAGAACGTCAACGTGCTGAACAAGAACGTCAACGTGCTGAACAAGAACGCCAGCAAAAAGAACGACTGATTGCTTATTTGCAATCTCAGGGTATTGACCCGAATAACTTGCCCCCCTCTTAGTAGATGATTGGTCTTTTAAGAGGCGATAAATCGCGTCTCTACATCAGGGTTTTGAGATGCTATGAACTGTATTGTGATATAGAAATCCTAAATTATTTGCAGAAGAGATACCTTGTTTCAACCTTCAATCATCTCTAAGAATTGCGCCTCACTTAACTGCGTAATTCCCAAAAAAATTGCTTTTTCTAACTTGGAACCTGCATCTTCTCCTAATACTAAATAATCTGTTTTTTTACTCACTGAATCAGTTACTTTTCCCCCAGATTTTTGAATCAAAGCCTTCGCTTCATCTCGTTTTAAGGTTGGCAATGTACCTGTAATTACAAAAGTTTTACCTGCGAACTTTTGATTACCATCTATTTTTGTTTCCTCTGTGGCAGTTAATTGCAATCCTTCTGCTTGCAAGCGTTCTATCAATCTTTGGTTAGCATCAATCCGAAACCACTGGTACACAGATTGGGCAATTTCAGCACCAATACCATAAATGCCTTCAATATCTGATTGCTTTGCTGTAGCTAACTGGTCTACAGTGAAATACTTCTGAGTCAACAATTGGGCATTTACACTGCCAACGTGACGGATGCCTAAACCATACAAGACCCTTGACCAAGGTTGATTTTTTGACTGAGCGATCGCATCGAGCAATTTCTCTGCCAACTTTTTCCCCATCCTTTCCAATGCAGATAATTTCTCTGCTGTCAACTCATATAAATCGGCAACGGAATGCACGAAACCTTTATCAACGAGTTGATACACCAGCTTTTCCCCCATACCTTTAATATCCAAGGCATTACGACTTACCCAATGTTCAATGGAACCTTTGAGAATCGCCGCACAGGAAGCATTGACGCACCGAGTCACCGCCTCACCTGATTCTCGCACCACTAATTGACCGCAGACTGGGCAATGGGTAGGCATAACGAAGGGTTCGGTGTCAGCGGGACGGAGTTCTTTGATTACCCTCAGCACTTCTGGAATGATTTCTCCAGCTTTGCGGACAATCACAGTATCGCCAATGCGGATGTCTAATTGAGTAATGCGATCGCTATTATGTAAAGTCGCGCGGGAAACCGTTGTTCCGGCCAGTTGCACCGGGCGCATCTCTGCTAATGGCGTTAACGCCCCCGTTCGCCCCACATTTACAGCAATATTTTCCACACGGGTAGGCGCTTCTTCGGCTGGGTACTTCAAAGCGATCGCCCAGCGGGGGAATTTCTGCGTAAACCCTAGCTGTTCCTGAAGTTTAAAAGAATTCAGCTTCACTACTACCCCATCAGTCATGTAGGGTAAATTCAGCCGTTCCGTATCCCAGTATTCATAATATTTTGCCACTTCTGCGATCGAAGCACAGAGTTTATGGTTGGGGTTGACTCGAAAACCCATCTTTTCTAACAACTCCAAAGCTTCCCATTGGGTATTCGCAATACTGGTGTCATCTCTACCAGGAATGTGCAGGGTGTAGCCAAAGAAATCTAACCGCCGTTTAGCCACAATGCGAGAGTCTAGTTGCCTGAGTGTACCAGCTGCGGCATTGCGGGGATTGGCAAATAATTGCTCGCTTGCTTTTTGCCTTTCCTCGTTGATTTGTTTAAATACTTCCAACGGCAAAAACGCCTCGCCTCGCACTTCCACCCTTTCTAGAATTTCTAACCCTTCAAAATTCAAACGTAAGGGAATTGAGCGAATTGTCCGCACATTTTGAGTGATATCTTCACCCGTTACCCCATCACCCCTAGTTGTCCCTCTAACTAGAATGCCATTTTGGTAGGTAAGAGCCAAAGCAGAACCATCAATTTTAAGTTCAGTGACATATTCCACTGAATCTATTTTCGGTACTTGTCGCCGCCAACGCCGATCCCACCCTTGCAACTCATCAATATTGAATGCATTCTCCAGACTGTACAAGGGGATATTGTGCCGCACCGAGGTAAACTGTGTATGTCTAAGCTCACCCACCCGCTGAGTCGGACTATCGGGTGCTGTCAATTCTGGATATTGAGTTTCTAGTTGTTGCAATTCTCGATATAGCTGGTCATAGACTGCATCCTCCATGATTGGAGCATCTAGGACGTAATAAGCGAAGCTTGCTTGTTGCAATAACTGGCGCAATTCTTCTGTGCGCTTTACTTCCGGCTTAATCTGTGTCATTAGAATTATTATAAAATATCTAGAATTAGGGCTAACAAATCATACATTTGTACTATACAAAATTTTTTTTGGCTTTTGAGCCATATCTAAAGCTAAATAAGTTTTACCAAATTTTCCGCTACTCAGTACCTGAATCGGGCGATAGTGGCACGAAACTTTGTCTGATTAGAACAGGGGGGATCGTAGCAAGAGGAGTTGATTAAATACATCATCTAAAGTGTATCTATCGACAGATGGATTTATTATTACTTAGCAACTAGCTACTGTCAGCCTTCAGTAGTGCACTTTCCCTGAATGCTAAGTATAATTCCACGGGTAAATGCAGAGCGATCGCTAGTTGAAAAATTGTGAAAAAAATGTAGAGACGTAGCATTGCTACGTCTCTACAAGGATTATGAATAACGCATATTTAATTGCACCAGAGTCTATTAGAGAACTGGGTTGATTAGCTAGTGAATAGGCGATTCCTTAGGTGTAGGGTGGGGCATCACCCACCCTTAACTGTTATCCAACTACCTCAGCAGTCTTCTTCTTATCCAACTTGAGAATCAACACACCCAAAGGTGGCAAACATAAATCCAGTGAATAAGGATGACTGTGCAAAGACCACTCATCCGTCCATTTACCACCTAAGTTGCCCATATTGCTGCCACCATACTGACGGGCATCACTATTAAACAACTCAGTATAAAATCCCTTTTGCGGTACACCGATACGGTAGTGAGAATGGGGTTGTGGTGTAAAATTGCAAACGACGATCGCAAAATCATCAGAATCCTTGTCACGACGCATGAAGGCAACTACACTATGGCGGTTATCGCTACAGTCAATCCACTCAAACCCCGGTTGGGCAAAATCCTGGGTGTACAAAACTGGTTCAGAACGGTAAAGATAATTCAAATCGTGGAAAAACGTTTTTAACTGTTGGTGGGCTTCATGTTGCAATAAATGCCACTCCAAATCTGTCCAATCATTCCACTCACTCCATTGCCCAAACTCCATGCTCATAAACATGGTTTTCTTGCCTGGGTGAGCAAACATATAGGTAAATAAACAACGCACATTAGCTAACTTTTGCCATGTATCTCCCGGCATTTTGCCGATGATATTGCTCTTGCCATGCACGACTTCATCGTGAGACAGGGCCAGCATGAAGTTCTCGGTGTGGTTGTACCACATACTAAAGGTGATATTGTTTTGGTGGAACTGGCGGAACCAAGGGTCCATGCTGAAGTAATCCAGCATATCGTGCATCCAGCCCATATCCCACTTCAAGTTAAAACCCAGTCCGCCTGTATAGGTGGGCCAAGATACCATTGGCCAGGAAGTGGATTCTTCAGCAATTGAGAGAGCACCGGGGAAATAGCTAAAGATAATGTGATTTACCTGACGTAGAAAATCTGCTGCTTCTAGGTTTTCTCTGCCACCGTACTGATTGGGCAGCCATTCTCCTGGTTCGCGGCAATAGTCGTTATAGAGCATCGAGGCAACAGCATCGACACGAACCCCGTCAATGTGGTACTTGTCAAACCAGAAGAGGGCATTTGCTGCTAAGAAATTACTAACTTCATGGCGACCGTAATTGAACACCAAAGTACCCCATCCTTTATGTTCGCCTTTGCGGGGGTCTGCGTGTTCGTATAGGTGGCTACCATCAAAGAAAGCTAAACCATGTCCATCTTTGGGGAAGTGACCAGGAACCCAATCTACAATTACCCCTATATCATTTTCGTGACATTTGTCAATAAAATACATCAAATCTTCGGGTCTGCCAAAACGCGAGGTAGGGGCATAGTAACCAGTTACTTGATAACCCCAAGAACCATCAAAGGGATGTTCCGCAATGGGCAACATTTCTATGTGGGTGTATCCTAATTCTTTGACATAAGGAATGAGTCGGTCAGCTAGTTCTCGGTAGGTAAGGAAGCGTGCGCCCGGCTTTAGTCCAGAAACGACAACTACTGGTTCAGTTTCACCATTGGGAAGTTTAGCTGGTTCTGCACTCGAAGCGTGTAACCAAGAGCCTAAATGCACTTCGTAAACTGAAACTGGCTGAGTTAGGGGGTCAATGCGACGCCGCTTTTCCATCCAGTTTTCATCACTCCAACTATAAGCATCTAAATCAGTGACAATGGATGCAGTTTTCGGGCGAAGTTCTTGCTGGAAACCGTAAGGATCGGATTTTTCGTAAATGTGTCCTTCAAAATTTTTGATTTCATATTTGTAATGCTCTCCTACACCGATTTCAGGAATAAATAATTCCCAAATTCCAGTGCGACCTTTACGCATCTGATGTTTACGCCCATCCCAGAGGTTGAAATCTCCCAGCAATGAAACATTACGAGCGTTAGGTGCCCAAACAGCAAAATAAACGCCCTTAACGCCGCCTATTTCCGTGGGGTGCGCTCCCAGTTTTTCATATATCCGGTGATGGTTGCCTTCACTAAACAAATGCAAGTCAAAGTCTGTCAAGTTGGGAGAACGGAAAGCGTAAGGGTCATAGATGACACGCTCGTGTTCTCCTTCTTTAATCCGTAACTGGTAGTTTGCCAGTTCGGCAGTTTCAATGGTGCATTCAAAAAAGTGAGGATGATGCACTGTTTGCATTGGGTATTCTTTACGTTGTTCAGGAAGAACGACCCACGCTGCACTTGCATTTGGTAGGTAGGCTCGCACAGCCCAGACAGTTTTGCCGTCTTGCTCTATGGGATGAGAACCTAGTATTTCAAAGGGATCGTTATGCTGATTCCAAACGATGCTGTTAACCTGTTCAGGGGCGATCGTGGTCATGGACATGAAGCTACCTAAGTGAAATAACGTGATTGACTAAATCTACTTTTTTAACATCTATATATATTCTTTACATTTATTTGCAATTTTGTCGCCACCGTTATCCTACATCAGAATGGGGTATCGGGCATGAGGCATTGGGCATAAGGCATTGGGCAGAACAGTTCCGTTAGCGATACCGGGGCATTGGAAAAAGCTCTTGACTTTTAACTCTGAAGTAATTTATCAAAAATTTAAAAATGGGAAAAACTGCAATAATGTTTTACGTAAGCGAAGCAAGAAAATCTGTTCTCGAATTTTAGGGTCTAGTTTTGGTGGCGGAACTTCTTGCAGCTGGGCTTGCAATTGGACATACTCGGCAGCTGTTAGGAATCTTCCGTCAATAGGCGATCGCGCTTCTATAATAATCTTTGTCCGTAATATTTCTTCTGGTATATCCTCTGGTGGCGGTAATGCTATTGCTGCCGATTTCCAATAGCTACTTAAGACAATCGAAGTTACAGTAATTACAATTAAGCTCAGTAATTTTAGAGATTTTCTCGTTTTAACTCTCCTCATCTCCCGAACTACGTTCACAACGCAGGATGAAAATCTGTTTTTCTCATGCCCAAATTTTCCCAATAAAAATCTGGCAATATCAAGGGAGATAACCAGGTCTTTCCTGATACGGAATAGACTACAGGAATGCTCAAGAGCAATTGCCAGCGATCGCGATAAATTATTTTACCCTCTCAAAACTCAGTAGTATAAGTAATTTAAAATGCTAAATGAGGGAAGTATCTGCCTACAAAATAGCTTATATTCACTCAACTGCCTTGGACTGAGAACAAGGTTTGAGCGGGCGGGAATTTCAGAGGACACTTGGTAGAGGACATAACCCTCTTTACCAGTGTCCTCTACTTCCTGCCCTACTTCGTTGATATTTCGAGCAAACTCTAGGCTCTGATAAACCAGCATAAAAATGAGGTTTTTTCGTGAACCCAATTAATTCGAGGATGTTTCGAGCTATGTAGTGAGGAATGCTGTCACTAAGTAGTTCTGGGCGCGATTTAAACTAAAGTTTAAGATGCCTTATTTAGGAGTCGCTGCGGGAGTAGTTGCGGGAGTCGCTGCGGGGGTAGCGGCAGGAGTAGTCTTAACAGGTGCATCAGTTGGTTCACCTGTAGCAGCTGGAGTAGCAGTACCAGCACCATCACCACCACCTTCACAGGCCCCAAGAATTGCAGCCAGACTTAACATTAGAGCAAAACCAAAGATTTTTGTTTTCATAACTCCTCTTTCACCAATTGTGGCTAGAACAATTTTTCGCCTGTTGAATACGATACCGTATTTATTGCTTTTTTTAAATTCTGCGAGATTAGATACTTAAAAAAAACAATCCTTTGGGGTATTGTTTTTGGAATTACGTATCCTGATTAGTTTCTCTTAACTCAGGAGCAAAACGAAAATTACCAACTTATTTAGCAAATGAAGCTATGATAGCAAAAAATTTCATTTTTTTCACAGAGTATTGCATCTGGCTACGTGACGTTGCCATACTTTAGGTGCGATACCTAAAAGGTAAGCTGTCCAGTTTCTAATCGCTGATTGCAAACATTGCATATCTAGGGGATGCAAACATTGATACAGCTACCTATCAGAAAAGTTAAAAGGGTATAGTCTGTTATGTGTGCTTGTTGCACAGAAGGTGATTTTAACCTTAGCAAAACAGACAATCAATCTAAAGTGCAGTATTTTCCATCTAAAAAATTTAAAAATTTATGGTAGTTGCTCGTAAATCTACTGTTTCTACAAGGGGTAATTGGTTCTGGCGAGATTCTATCCTTTCTTTAGGAAGGCGACGCTCTGCGCGTATGGAGTCAGCAGCACGCAGCGCTTCTACACCAGTATCCTCTCAAAAACAACAGCGTTCTTCCAAAAAATTAGCGGTTTCTCCCACAAATGAGGCAGTTATAGCCAAATCAGTGAAACAGTTGGGTAGACAACAATTACCAAATCTCAATGAGCAGTTAAATGCGAACCAAAAGACTCTGGGGGTAGGTTTTCTTGGTCTTCCCACAATGCCTAATTCTGGAGCCGCACCTTTGTGGTTGCTGCGCTTGTATACCTTTCATCGTTATTCGTCAGTTGTAGCGTTCTTGTTAGTAGCATCGACACTTGCTGTTTATGCTTGGACAGTCTATTCTCAAGAGCTTTGGGGTCAGTCATATCGCAGATTGCAAAACCTCCAACGTCATGAACGGCTGCTAACGACAACCAACGCGACGCTGAAAAATAAAATGGCTAATGAAGCAGAACAACCAACAGCAGGGCTGGTATCGCCAACTCCAGAAGGAATCATTTTCTTGCCTCCAGCATCTCAGAGTCCTAAGCCAGCATCGCCTAACACAACGCCAAATTCTGAAACGCAACCGCAAACACTCTCGCCACTGGGATACTAATCGTAATTCGTCAGAACCCAATGCAGAAGTCACCAAGCAAAACAAAATTCAGAAAGTTTCGGAATCCAAAATTTACAGGGCGACACAAGGGTGATAAACGAGGGCTTTTGGGAAAATTAGCCTCTAGTATGCAAGACCAAACATCCAACACTAAGTCCCGACTGTTCATCGTCTGGGGTGTATTAATGGCATCAGGGTTGGGGTTGGCTATTAACTTGTATAATCTACAAATTGTCAAGGGGCCAAAGTTAACTGAGCAAGCACGCAACCAGCAAATGCTGAATGTGCGACCTTTTATGCCCCGTCGCCCAGTGGTAGATCGCAATAGCGATCTGTTGGCTATTGACCGCCCTGTATATACTTTGTACGCTCATCCCAAGCTGTTTGATAAGTCTAATGAAGATATGGCAGAGCGACTTGCCCCAATTTTGGCAAAAGATACTGCTGAATTGGTGAAAACTTTTCAAAGCAAAAGAAGCGGAATTATACTTGCGCCAGCCTTACCAGAAGAAATTATCGATCGCGTCATCTCTTTGCGCTTAAATGGCCTGGAGTGGACTCAAAAATACTCCCGATTTTACCCACCAGACGATTTGGTTGCTGATGTGGTGGGCTATGTGAACGTTGACCGCCGTGGTCAAGCTGGTGTGGAATATTCTCAAGAGAAGTTGCTAGAACGTCCTGTGCAAACGGTGCGGCTCAGTCGGTCGGGAAATGGAACCTTGATGCCGGACCGGGCGCCCGAAGGTTTTTTGCATTTTGACGATTTGCGATTACAACTCACTATCGATAGCCGTCTGCAACGAATTGCTCGGATTGCGCTCAAACAACAGATGCAGAAGTTTGACGCTAAACGTGGGGCAGTAATTGTCATGGATGCATTGGATGGTTCTTTGCTCGCCTTGGTTTCTCAGCCTACTTATAATCCGAATGAATATGCTAAATCTGATATCTCGCTATTTAAAAACTGGACAGTAGCGGATCTTTATGAACCGGGATCGACTTTTAAGCCTTTGAATGTGGCGATCGCTCTAGAAAATGGCATCATCAAACCAGATGATATGTTTAATGACTCTGGTTCTATTCGAGTCGCTAATTACACCATCAAAAATGCCATGAATAATGGTAATGGGCGAATCAGCATCGCTCAGATTTTGCAATATTCTAGCAATATTGGCATGGTGCAAATTATCCAACGTTTAAAGCCTTCAATCTACTACAACTGGTTAGAACGTTTAGGACTAGGACAAAAAGTTGATACAGATTTACCTTTTGAAGTTGGGGGACGGCTCAAAAGTCAAGAAGAATTTATCGCTTCGCCGATTGAAGCAGCTACTACTTCCTTTGGACAAGGCTTTTCCATGACACCGTTACAGCTAGTACAAATGCACGGTGCTTTAGCTAATGGCGGTAAGTTAGTTACACCCCATGTAGTTCGCGGGTTGATTGATAGCAAAGGGCAGATGCATGATTCACCCACTCACACCATCCCCCGCCAAATTTTTTCAACCGCAACAACTCAAAAGGTTGTGGAAATGATGGAAACTGTTGTTACTCAAGGCAGCGGTAAGCTGGCACAAATTCCGGGATATCGCATTGCTGGTAAAACTGGTACAGCCCAAAAAGCTAGTCCCAATGGCGGATACATCAAGGGTGCTAGAATGACCAGTTTTGTGGCTATTTTACCCGTGGAATCTCCTCGTTATGTAGTGTTTGCACTGGTGGATGAGCCAAAAGGAGAAAGTGCTTATGGTTCTACTGTCGCCGCGCCAATTGTGAAGTCGGTGATCGAAGCACTGATTCCTCTTGAGCAGATTCCGCCTAGTAAAGCGATCGAGCAACGCACGCAAGTGCCGTAGGCAGCGGGGAAAAATCAATTCAAAATTCAAAATTCAAAATTGTTGGCGCAGCGTCTGTCTGCGACATGCTATTCGCGTTCGTACAGAAGAAAACTAGGGGAGATGTAGCTTTAGCTTCCCGCAGGGAGGGGGATGAGGAGGATGAGGAAGTAGAGGGAGCAGTGGAGTGGAGTTCAAAGACTCGTTCACGAGTATCAAAGACTCATTCACGAGTATCAAAGACTCGTTCACGAGTATCAAAGACTCATTCACGAGTATCAAAGACTCGTTCACGAGTAAAAAAGACTCATTGACGAGTATTAAAGACTCGTTCACGAGTAAAAAAGACTCATTCACGAGTAAAAAAGACTCGTTCACGAGTCTTAAAGACTCATCCCCTATATTCCCCATGCCCAATGCCCAATGCCCAATACCCAATACCCAATGCCCCTTTCTTTTGAAACTTAATCTTTCTTTATAACCAGGGAAAGATGTAGAGAAAGCTACTTGTGTGAAAACTTAAGTATTAGAGGTGAAAATAATTTTTCACTTTTCTAAAGCTACCGAAGATTCCATGCAAAGCAATTTAGTCATATTTCCTAATGCTGGGGCTGCGAAAAATAGTACGCAAACTGAAGAAAAAACAATTAGCAAGTACGACCGTGCTGAGGAGCAATTTATAGAACTGCTAGCAATGGAGGATTTGGATCGTCAACTGGATGCAAAACCTTCAATAGCCAGTGAGTTTGAACAGACGCTCTCTATGGCAATTGGCGCTGCTTATGGAAACGATCGCTCTGATGAACAGGCTCACCGTTTTCTCCAACGGATACTTTATCGAATTAATCGGCTAAAGCTGTTTTGGTACGACGATTTGCGGCATTATACCAATGAGCGATCGCTGTATTTATACTCCTGTCGTGACAAAATTGAAGCTGCTTGGCAACAGTGGGAAGTAGCACAAATCGATGTGGCTGCATTGCAACAATTGGATGTAAAACAAGCTTTAATTGAGCGTGCATCTACCGATTTAAATCCACCTTTGTCGGAGAATAGCCGCTACATTCGTGAGGAAATGACTGAAGCTGGCTATCGTCACTTGCTAGCGATTGGCTCCTTTGATGGTTTGGTTGAAGGTAGTCGTCTTTGCTACGTATTGGGTGGTGCTGCTAATGAAGTGCAGTGTACGCTGGTGCGAGTACTACTAGAAGAGTACGGCAATGGTCGTTTAGCCCGTAAGCACTCGACATTTTTTGCTCAAATGCTGGCTGAGTTTGGAATGAACACTGAACCGGAAGGATACTTCGATTTAGTGCCTTGGGAAGTCTTAGCTTGCGATAATCATAACTTTCTGACTACCGATCGCAAACGCTATTTCCTACGTTACAGTGGCGCGTTGACATATTTTGAAGTGGCTGGCCCTGCGGCTTACAAAAACTATCTAGCGGCGGCGCAAAGATTGGAACTATCAGAGGCGGCGATGGGTTATTGGGAACTGCACATCAGGGAAGATGAACGCCACGGTCGTTGGATGTTAGATGATGTAGCTTTGTCTTTGGCAGAACGATATCCCAATGATGCGTGGGAACTGCTGCTTGGCTATGACCAAGAGAAACGAATGGGCGATCGCGCCGCTGGTGCTGTTATGCGATCAATACGCGAAGCAGAATAAGCCGCTTTACTCGCTTTGCTCAATCCAAAAAATTATAAACAGCAGGTTATTCTTAGCGTTTTAATTCGACATTATTTAAGTCATTTTATTGCTAATTCACCTGCAAATACATTTTTTTAGCAAAGGGTTGCTAAAAAAACAGTTTTTATTGCCTGAATACAAGGTAATAAATAACCTCCCATTAGATTGATTATACCATACACTTGGAAGTGCAGTCAAATGAAAGATATCTTTTTTTGCCCTGAAGAATCTAATTTCTACTCCAACTGCTTAGAAAGCTTTGTGATCAGAAATTGTCAAAATTCTGAATCTATTGTGGAGTTTGGTTCAGGAGATGGCAGCCCTGTAATTAATTCCTTATTGAGAAACAAGTTTGATGGAGTCATCCAGGGATTTGAATTAAATACTTCTGCATGGAAAGTCGCAAATTCAACCATTGATGAATACAATCTCACTAATAAATACATCATCCATAATTCATCTTTGTTTAATTCTTCTCAACACGATGCTCAGTATCTTGTAGCCAATCCACCCTATCTTCCCGCACCAGATAACGATATTTATATGCCACTATTATTTGGGGGTGTAGATGGAGCTACAGTTACCAACAAGCTTTTATCGTTAGATTATGAAAATGTATTGGTTTTAATATCTAGCTTTTCTAATCCAATCAATACGTTGAACCTAGCAAAACAAAATGGTTATTATGTTCAAAACTTCATGGTGTTACCTTTGCAGTTCGGCTACTATAGCTCCGATCCCAAGGTAAAAAACCACATCGAAAAACTCCAAAAAAATCAGATGGCATTTTATTCTGGCGATTATTATTTTTTAGCTGGAGTTTTATTTAAAAAATGCCAGGAGTCTGTAATTGATTTATCTAATCAATTAGCTCAGGTGATGACTAGTTTGTGAAAATCGAGAACAACTTAGCAGTGATGTTATCCCTTGCCTAAAGTACGATGTGTCTCTAAGCGCAGCCTAGAGACATATCTCAAAGATTTTCGACAAGTATTTTTATAAATGCATATTTCCAAGCAATCATTTTGTCTGCCTGAAGTTATGGCATTAACTTGTTTGTTGTATGGCTGCATTGCTAGAGTGAGGTTTGCGCTTGAACGTTGCAAATAAAATTACAACAGCACCAAACGACAAAATAGGAACGCCTGAAGTTGGTTCAGCTACAGAGACAGATGAGGTTGGCGTCAAGAGGAAGGCGTGTAATTCACCATTAACTGCACCACGACCGACAATTTGTCCATTACTATTAATGGCAGATGCTGCTGTCAAGGTAAAGCCAGCGTCTGAACCAGGAGCAATCAAGTCATTTAAATCGTAGAGAGTGTTATCACTATAAAGAAAAGCCCGTAAACCATTGCCATCTGCGGCAAAAAAGTTATTGCTAGTGCCAGAAAACCCGACTACTTGACCCAAATTATTGATCCCCAAACCAGTACTAAACAAATCTGTAGGACGTAACCTACCGAGGTCTTGGAGTCCCGTGCTGGAACTGTAGAGAAAAGCACGAGTATCATTTACGCCAGTGAGTCCCGAACTACCAACTACCTGTCCTGAATCATTAATATCGTTTGCTTGACTGTACCCGTCACCAGGGAGGGTACCGAGATTAGTGATTATACCGTTGTCGGATAAAAAGGCTCGACCGGAAGAACCGAAAATGCCAACTACCTGACTTAAATTATTTATGCCATAGGCAACATAATTTTCATTTAAGTTACTGTTAATAATAGTCGTCGTACCATTGTTGTACTGGAAAGCGGCTCCGAAGGGAAAGGCAAGTTTTGGGAATATACCGCCACCAGTTGTACCCCCAACTACCTCACCTGAGTTATTGATAGCATAAGGAATGCCTTTAAGACCGGTATTTCGCGTTGTTCCATCACTGTAAATAAAGACGTTATTATCACTGTCAGTCTTACCGATGGAATTACCAACTACTTGCCCCAAGTTATTTATACCAGTCACTGCAAGTACATTATCACCAGGCAAGGGACTAATTTTTTGGAGTGAACCATTACTGTAAAAAAAAGAACCGTCCAAAGAATTAATCGCTACTTCACCTGAGTCATTAATGTCTGTAGCGTAACTGTAGGCTTTTCCTGTAAGACTGCCTAAGTCAGTAACTGAGTATAAAGATACCGCCAATGCCGACTTGGATGCAGTAAGACTGATTGCGCTGAAGGTTATTGCTGTTAGACAGGATTTCCACTTGAGTAAAACCATGTTACTTTGCCGTGATTTTCTATTACCCTACTAAATTACCACTGAACAGTAGGGTGGTAAGCTGCTGTATCTGGGTAGTCGCTAAATACGCCATCAACACCTAAGTTGAAAAATAGTTCATATTCACCTTGAGGATTTCCTTGAAAATCCAATGGCAAAAAACAGTCTTCATTGCGGAAAGTCCAGACATGAACTAGCAAACCAGCCGCATGAGCATCTATCACTAAAGATGTAGGCGATCGCAATTTACCATTGTTGTCTCTAGGAACCAGTAAATTTTTATGAATTCCTACCGCTTGTGCATATTCAGCAATTTCTGCTAAACCTGATGCTGTGACTAAATCTGTATAGGTGCGTTCGCAGCCACTAACGACAAAATCATTAGGTTTACCACTGTTATTCAGCAATTGCACTAGAGGTAAATCAGTCTTTGTGGATAAATCTTGTAAATTAGCCATTTCAAAAGACTGAATAAAAACAGGTGCGTTAGCTCCCTGATAACCGTTAGCTGTTAAAGTTGTAAGTAGGGGTGCTTCTAGGGCTAACCCAATAGATTTAAAGTAAGTTGGGTGCTTAGTTTCTGGGTAAATGCCAATCGCCCGATTAATTTCGCCACTTTTAACCTTGACTAAATCGATGATTTCTTGCAGCGTGGGAATTTCTAAGAGTCCATCATAGGCGGTATTTTGCGATCGCAGTTGGGGAATTCGCTCTTTAGCTCGTAGTGTTTTCAGTTCTGTTAGGGTAAAGTCTTCAGTAAACCAGCCAGTTTTTGATTCGCCATCAATTATTTTAGTGGTTTGAAGATGAGCAAATTCTACATGGCTTGCAACGTTGGTGGTTTCAGAAATCTCATTTTCGTGACGAGCAATTAAAATACCATCTTTGGTGGAAACTAAATCAGGTTCAATATAATCAGCCCCAAGTGCGATCGCTAACTCATAAGCAGCTAAAGTATGTTCGGGACGATAGCCGCTAGCACCTCGGTGTGCAATGATAATTGGAGATGCGTCTTGCAAAGTTGTAGTCATTACTTTACCCACCTACACAGAAGCAAGCTATCCGTACCATGTCGTTAAGAAGCAGTGCATTACTAGGGTTTGATGCTGTAGCCACTTACGTCAACTAATAAATATCCTTGAGCAACCAGTTTGTCAACCGTATTCGGTTAACGATATTACGTTAATAAGTATCAAAGGTGGATAAATCTAGTTCCAATACATCGAGCGAGAGCCGGAATAACTCATAATTCAATATAGTTTAGTTCTCTATGGGAAACTAGAAAATGAATATTGTTAGTTTTGCGATCGCTACTCACCTAAAATTATTTTTAATTTAACTCTAAGTAAGTCAAGACAAATAAAACTGTCTAGAGAGGGTTGTAATTTTTCATTGGTAAGAGTTTAAATAGTTTTTACCTTTAATAATATAGTTATATTTATTCTTACTGAATTACTTGTTAGCTGATAGTTGAATTATTATTCAACTAATATTAGATTAATCAAATCTACCATACTAAGACCACTAAATCGATAAAGCTTTGGTACTATACGAAAAACTAATTATTGAACAATAAGTATTGCTATTAAATAATAAATCTGTCATATTTAAGAGTCTTATTATTCCCTACCTACGCAAGTAAATTCAGGAACCAAATCGGCTTTCTAGATAGATAATTAATTTGTTTTATTGTTCTATAATAACAATTTAACCATGAATAGTCTGCAATCTGCTAAACCTCCAAAACTTAATAGTTGTAATAACCAAGTTATCCTCGATTACTTTGAGAATGCTTGGCAACTGGAAGATATGTTATTGAAAAGTCTAGTTGGGGAAGAGACATTTTATCTCAATCCTGACCCTTTGAGAAATCCTCTAATTTTTTATCTGGGACATTCAGCTATTTTCTACATCAATAAATTAATTCAGGTGGGGTTATTAGAAAAACGCCTCAATCCAGAGTATGAGATTTTGTTTGAAATTGGAGTTGATCCAGAAATACCAGAGGAGTTGAATGAAGCGATCGCTCATCTGCAATGGCCGCAAGTTGCGCAAACTTGGGAATATCGAGAACAAGCATATTCCGTAATTTCCGAATTAATTAAGACAACCCCTATTACTCTGCCAATTCATCCTAATCATCCTCTTTGGGCTTTAATGATGGGGATTGAACACCAACGTATTCACATTGAAACTTCTTCGATGTTAATTCGCCAACTACCAATTGAGAGAGTGAAACGTCCTCAAAATTGGCAATATGCCCCTTTTAATGGTTACACTCATCAGAACGAAATGATAGAAGTTGCTGGTGGGGTAGTAAAACTCGGTAAAGCCTTAGATGACTCTACTTATGGATGGGATATTGATTATGGCGATCGCACTGTTGAAGTTGCACCCTTTTTCGCCAGCAAATATCTGATTACCAATGCCGATTTTATTTATTTTGTAAAAGCTAATGGTTACGAAAATCAAGACTATTGGGATGAAGAATCTTGGAATTGGAAAACTCGATACAATATTCAATATCCTAAATTTTGGTTACATGAAAATGGTAGCTACAAATATCGAGCCATGTTTGATGAAATTGACCTCCCTCTAGATTGGCCCGTGGAAGTCAATTATTATGAAGCAATGGCTTATTGTCGTTGGCAAGGGAAAGATACTCGTTTAATGAGTGAACCAGAATACCATTTAGCAACTTATGGTAATAGTTTATTAGATGATGTCGAAAATTATAATCTCAATTTAAAATTTGGCTCACCTAGTCCTGTTGGGATGTTAGAAACAGCCAAAAGTTCTTCGGGATTGTATGATTTACGTGGGAATGTTTGGGAATGGTTGAGTAATAACCTAAACCCTCTTGCAGGATATCAACCTCATTTTCTTTATGAAGATAATTCTGCCATCTTTTTTGATGATAAACATCAAATGATGTTAGGAGGATGTTGGATAACTAATGGTACAGAAGCTTTAAAATATTACCGCAACTGGTTCCGTCCAAATTTTTATCAGCACGCTGGTTTTCGGATTATTCAAGATATCAAAAGTTAACAGAATATACCTCAGTCACATACTATAAGGTTACAGAGATGCAAAAGATTTTGAATTTCTGTTCTGAGATCGAATTCTATCTCAAGATCGCTATTAGTTGTACAATTGTTCAGCAGGTATTTTATTTGCTGTTAAACAATATCGATATCGACTTTATAACGCAGGTGCTGTTGTATTGGCTCCTTGGTTCTATCTCATTTTATAGTATTGGCATTCTCATTGAAAAAGGAATCAAAAGTAACGATATTTTAAGAAATAAGCTGACTGCAAGGGTCAAGAAAGTCAAAAATCAAGAATTTCCTTCCTTTACTATCAAAGGTATTATAACAGGAGAAATTAAAGCTTTTCTATCAGCACTCATAATTCTATATCTAGCTCCAGAGGTTCATAGAGGAAATAGCTTACTCCTAAATCTTGGATGGTTTTTGATGAGAATAGTTGCTGCCGATTTCTGTTTTTATGTTGCTCATCGGCTCTTGCACACAAGATTCTTGCAGAAAATCCATCTTAAACATCATGAGTTTCGTGACTCATCAAGTTTTGTTGCTGGACACAAAAGTTTGGTTGAATATATTATTGTTGCGATCGCTGATGTTTTACCTATTTTTATATTTGGATATGACATTACTCAACTGTGTGCATGGAGCGTTATAGGTAATGCTTACAACTTAGAAGGTCATAGTTCTTTGTCAATATTTTTCATTCCATCAGATTTCCACGATCTTCATCACACTTGCTTTAATGGAAACTATGGCATTCAGGGATTCTGGGACAGAGTATTCAACACACTGAATCCTCCTACCAAGAAGCCGGGAATTATGTTTCCTGTGAGTTTTATCGAGTATATAACTATTAAGTCATCTATGAGTAATGATACTGAAAAAACATAATTCAACTAAAAAAATCATGATATTATAGCGTTTCCTAATCATATAAAACACATCATAGTCCCCTCCTGGCTTGCTCTTAGTGGGTTGGTGGTGGAGTTGTTGTACCTCATTTAACCCAGAAGTCGTATATATACAACTAATTGGCAGAGACTATTAGTCAATAGCTCTCAAAGTTCTCATGCAAATATCTAGAGTTGAGCAATTACGGCATTAATAGCAGATTTGGGCAAATTAGGCAATCAATTAAATTTTGTCTTTGGGATGCTTCCTAAAGTGACAAACAATGATGTTATCAAACGCCCCATTGAGATACTTCCTTACATTTGAAATTATCTTATCGTCAACCACTTAATGATAGAATTTTTATTATTCCCGGATTTTTGATAATTACAGACACCGAACATAACACAGTAAATGATACAGTTTGGATTAGATTAATACGAACTTTCTTGACTTTTTAATTGCAATGTGGAATAAAGATATGAAATTATGAAAATTGGGTTACTAGAACTTCGCCAACTAAAAAGCCTAGATTCTGAAGGTACGGATAGGACGGAACAAAACCAACATTATTTATGCGATCGCATTCTCTATGGATGTAAAGAAACATTATTTAATCAATTAGTTTAATGGAAACGAAAAATTCCTTGCATTTAAAAGGAATAATGCTACTTATCCTTGTTAATGTAATTAGCGCTACAACTTTTCCATTGATTAAAGACATTGTTACTAGCCTTTCACCAAGTGCATTGATTGCCAGCCGCTTTGTCATAGCGGCAGGGATTTTTACCGTAAATTTACGTAATCTTAATGCACTTTTAGTTCGTGATGGCATATTGTTAGGGCTTTTGCTGTTCTTTTTCTTAGGTATCGAAACAATTGCACTCAAGACCATACCAGCAAATCGAGCGGCATTCATTGGCAGTTTGAACGCCCTGATCGTCCCGCTGCTAGGATGGCTGAGTGGTCAGCGCGTACCGTTGAAAACTTTCTTAGCCGCTGGAGTTGCTGTGATCGGTATTGGTGTGATGTTTTGGGAAGGGGGAGAACTAGGAATTGGCGATCTATTAATGTTCGTTGATGCTTTTGTCTATGCAGCCTACATACTTTTCCTAGAGCGAGTCGCCTCCCGTCACCCGACTTTAACACTTACTAGTGTTCAACTTTTGTTCATTGCAACGGTAGGGGTACTCTGGAGTAACACACAAATCTTTAACCAATTTGAGATAATTCGCCAGCACTGGGGAGCGATTCTCTACTTAGGGCTGTTGGCTACGGCTGCTGTCATCTGGCTTCAAACATTGGCACAGCAATGGGTTTCCTCTGAAGAAGCTGCTTTACTTTTTACACTTGAGCCATTGTTTGCGACAATTTTCTCGTTTTGGCTACTTGGAGAACATCTGGGAATACGCGGTCTAATTGGCGCGATTCTTGTCTTAGTTGCTCTGCTTCTCAGTCAAAGCCCTCAAAAGATTGAGCCGGAAGCAAAAGTTGAGGTACAGAGCAGTTAACGGACTCTTACCTCAAAAGTGAAATTTAACTAAGCCAAGTTTGAAACTTGGAAGCCGCAAGAAATTTAAATCCAGTGGATCTTTATCTATGACTACAATAGAGTCGATTTCAGCTGTCAAGCTCAATTCTCATATCACGATTCAGGAAACAGCAAAAGGACGAGGAGTCTTTGCTAGCAAAAAATTTGCCCAAGGGGAAACTGTCGTGGTGGGTATCCCAATTGAAGAAGTTCCCGAACGAACAATTTATTCCTTTCAGATGGATTTTAATTTGTATGTCAATCTAAACGAGCCTGCTGTCGTCATTAACCATTCTTGTGATCCAAATACTGGGGTAAGAAACAATCAGTTTGGAGGATATGACTTCGTTGCTTTGGGCGATATCGAAGCAGGTGAGGAGATTACCTGGGACTACGAAACCACTGAATATGAATCAATTGCTATCTCCCGGTGCTTGTGCGAATCTCTATCCTGTCGAGGGAAAACATTAGGATTCAAATTCCGGGAACAAATGTTACGTGATACTTATGGAGAGCACATTGCAGATTATCTAAAAACTCAAAGTAAATGATGTTTGCTAAACCACATTTATTTTGATAACTATAGTTTTTCAAAGTAGTGGGAGTATCAACTATTGTAGAGACGCGTTAACACTGCGGGACAAAGTACAGTTTAGCGTCTCTACATTCTTTTGTTAAGCCTTTTTCAACCAGCTAAACATAGCGCGTAAATCTTTACCAACTTCCTCAATTTTGTGTTCAGATTCTTTGCGACGCATGGCGGTAAATCCTGGTTTACCAGCTTGGTTTTCTAGAACGAATTCTCGTGCAAATTGCCCAGATTGAATTTCGCTGAGAATCTTCTGCATTTCAGCTTTGGTTTGTTCGGTAACAATCCGCGGTCCACGCGTATAATCGCCATATTCAGCGGTATTAGAAATGCTGTCGCGCATTTTCGCTAAACCTCCTTCCACAACTAAGTCAACAATCAATTTGACTTCATGCAGACATTCAAAATAAGCCAATTCTGGTTGATAACCAGCTTCTACCAAAGTTTCAAATCCAGCTTTGATTAAAGCACTCAAGCCACCGCACAATACCGCTTGTTCGCCAAATAAATCTGTTTCGGTTTCTTCACGGAAAGTAGTTTCGAGAACACCAGCGCGAGTACCACCAATACCTTTAGCATAAGACAGCGCGCGATCGCGCGCTTGACCACTAGCATCTTGATAAACTGCAAACAGCGCTGGTACGCCTTCACCCTGTTCATAAGTCCGCCGTACTATATGCCCTGGACCTTTGGGGGCTACCATCACCACATCTACGTTAGCAGGTGGTACAATTTGCCCAAAGTGAATATTGAAACCGTGGGCAAAAGCTAACACATTTCCTTCTTCTAGATTGGGTTCAATCTCGTTTTTGTAAATCGTTTTTTGGACTTCATCAGGTAACAAAATCATGATGAAATCAGCAGCATTAGCAGCATCTGCAACATTTTTCACAGTTAACCCAGCTGCTTCAGCTTTTGCGACTGACTTGCTACCCGGATATAGTCCCACAATCACATTCAAACCACTATCTTTGAGATTGAGAGCGTGGGCATGACCTTGGGAACCATAGCCGATAATAGCAATAGTTTTTCCAGCCAAAAGGTCTAAATTGGCATCTTCGTCATAATACATCCGGGCCATAGAAGCATCTCCTGTCAGCAAGCATCGTCATTTATTGGCAGGCTTAAGATTGTACCCCAAATTGAGTAACCACAGATGAACTGTAACCCGGATTTCTCACAATATTGCTCAAAGCGTTATAAAAGCTAGATTCATAAGTTTCACATTGCATTAAAATTTTTAGCCGTCAGAAATGTCAGAAAGATACTCTGGGTAAAGGTTGTCACCTTGAAACTTACCTGCACTAAGGGTTCCAGTAGACACTATAACCTTATTACCTCCAATTTTTGTTCAAACTTGATTGATTAATCAAGCATATAAAAGTCGAATTGCGGTTTAAATTGAGTTAGTAAATTGAAGTAATCATTCATCAAGTCAGACTACCAATGCTCTCCCAAGATAAACCAAATCCAAAAGATTCACCGCAAGGATCGTGCGAAACACGTCGTCAAAACATTCTGCCCACTGCCCCATTACCGGAATCTATTAGTAAAAATATCGAGACTATCATCGCATTGCACAGACGTTCTGAAAAAGACGTACCACAACACCAGCGGGTTGTAGAAACGGTAACTACTTTTTTCGGTCGTCCTGTATTCCTGTATAGCATCCTGCTTGGGATTATTCTGTGGGTAACACCCAATGTCTTACCACGACGTTTGGGCATACCAAGATTTGATCCTCTTCCATTTCCTTGGTTACAATTTTCACTGACTGCGGGTTCATTGTTGGTGACAACAGGGGTATTGATTAAACAAGAGCGACAAGAAAAGTTAGCAGAGCAACGGACGCAGCTTATTCTTCAACTCAATCTGCTCTCTGAGCAGAAAATCGCTAAACTCATTGCTTTGGTTGAGGAATTACGCCAGGATATTCCTAATGTCAAAAATCGCTCTGACCCGGAGGCTGAAATGATGAAGTCCCCTACTGATCCACACGCAATTATAGATGTATTAGAAGAGACTTTAGCATCCGAATTAGCAAGTTTCTCTCAGCAAAAAACATCAATTGAAGAATAATTGGACTTTGGACAAAACTTTATCCCTGTTACATAAATCGTAACAATACAGACATGGAGTTTTACTTCAGTAATACTGGGGTTAACTTCATCTATCTGGGGGTAGATTATGTACGCTTCGAGTAAATTACCGCGCACATCTGCTTTATTTATAAGTGCGTTATTGGGAGGGGTGATTTTCACCAGTTGCGCCTCTTCCCATCAGTCAGGAAATCAGGCTTTACCTCCAATTGCAGCCAATGGCGCGGTAAATCAATTACCTGCTCGTGAAAGCAGTCTTTCCCAAAAGGCGGAAGCTGCACCAATAGCCCGTTCTCGTCCCCAACTTATCAAAAAAGCAGCAATCTCTTTGACTGTCAACTCTGTAGATCGGACTATTGATGCCGTTTCGCAAATTATCAATCAACAGCAAGGGGATTTAATCGGGTTGAAACAACAACAACCCAAAAACGACAACCCGCGTTACACAGCAACAATCCAATTGCGGATACCAGAGAATCGGCTAGAACCTACCCTAGAACAACTAGCTAAATTAGGCACTGTTAATAGTCGTAATATCACTGCCGAAGATGTAGGCGATCGCCTAGTGGATTTTCAAGCCAGATTAACTAATTTGCAAAAAACTGAAGCCAATTTGCAAAAAATTATGGATCGGGCAGCTTCTGTCAGAGATGTGCTTAGTGTTGCTCAAGAACTGAGTAATGTCCGACAAACAATAGAACAAATTGATGCCCAACTCAAAAGCTTACAAAATCAAGTTGCTTATTCCACTATTACGCTGAACCTAGAAGCAGCAGTTTCTAGCACCAGTCCCCAACCTGCCTTCGGTTTGCAAGTTCAGGAAACTTGGAACAACTCTACCCATTCTTTGAGGGCATTTTCCGTTGGCTTACTCAAGCTGGGTATTTGGTTAATTGTCTACAGTCCCTATTTGTTAATTTTTGCTGCTCTTGTCTATGGCTTTAACCGTTGGCGGCGAACTCATTCACCACGTTTGACACAAACACCAGAGTCAACTAGTTCTGACTAAACTTGCATAAATCTTACATCTACCTTTGATAAATCTACACAGGTAAAGAGGGACTCAAATATTCCAAACTCCTATTGTCTGTACCTTTCGCCTAAAAATTTTCTTTATCCTGTAGTCTTGATTACTTTAATACTTTTTTAAATGTAAAGAGCAATACAAAATATCTGATGACAATTTTGATACAAATTTGTTAAGAATAGTTACAATAGTCGGCGTACACGATAATATTTCTTATGGTAAATTCACTTGACAATAGTCCACCCCATCAAGTAGTTATTGTTGGCGGTGGTTTTGGTGGACTTTATGCAGCAAAAACACTCGCCAAGGCAGCAGTAAAGGTTACTCTGATTGATAAACGTAACTTTCATCTATTTCAACCCCTTTTATATCAAGTCGCCACAGGTGCGCTATCTCCTGCTGATATATCCTCACCGTTGCGTTCTGTCCTCAGCAAGAGCAAGAATACGAAAGTACTGCTGGGAGAGGTGAATAATATCGATCCAGAAGCGCAAAAAGTGATTGTGGGCGACGAAGCAATAGCTTACGATACGTTAATTGTCGCCACAGGTGCGAAGCATTCCTACTTTGGCAAAGATAACTGGGAAGAATTCGCCCCAGGCTTGAAAACAGTAGAAGATGCGATAGAAATGCGTAGCCGGATTTTTTCGGCGTTTGAAGCCGCAGAAAAAGAAACCGATCCAGAAAAACGCCGCGCTTGGTTAACTTTTGTAATTGTGGGTGGTGGCCCTACTGGTGTAGAGTTAGCTGGTGCGATCGCAGAATTGGCAAATCAAACTCTCAAAGAAGATTTCCGCAATATCGACACCTCAGAAGCCAAGATTTTGCTATTAGAAGGTTTGGAGCGGATTTTGCCACCTTTTGCACCAGAGTTATCACAAGAAGCGGAAGCATCCCTGACGCGCTTGGGGGTGGTTGTGCAGACAAAAACATTAGTAACAAATATTGAAAATGATATTGTTACCCTCAAACAAGGCGATGAAGTTAAAGAGATTGCCTCAAAAACGGTATTATGGGCAGCAGGTGTGAAAGCTTCCGCAATGGGAAAAGTGTTAGCAGAACACACAGATGCCGAATGCGATCGCGCTGGACGGATTATCGTTGAACCTGACTTGAGTATTAAAGGACATCCGAATATTTTTGTAGTTGGCGATTTAGCAAATTTTTCTCATCAAAATGGTAAACCGCTACCTGGTGTTGCACCTGTAGCGAAGCAGCAAGGTGAATATGTAGCAGAACTAGTCCAAAAGCGGCTTGTAGGTAACAATTTGCCACCCTTTGCTTATACCGATCATGGTAGTTTGGCAATGATTGGGCACAATTCTGCTGTGGTAGATTTGGGCTTTATCAAGCTGAAAGGTTTCGTTGCATGGATGTTTTGGCTGTTGATTCACATCTACTTCTTAATTGAATTTAACAACAAATTAGTAGTTATAATTCAGTGGGGATGGAATTACTTTACCCGTAATCGCGGAGCAAGATTGATTACAGGTCAAGAATCAATCACGCAGTTCGGAATTAGCGATCGCAACAGTTACACGTCAGCCGATAATAAACAGCCGATAAATGTCTAGTTGGGCATTCGGCATCAAAAAGAGGACAAGAGGAAGACTTGTTGCAAGTTCTCACTCCTCATCTCCACAACAAAGTTATCGCCCTCATAAATTAGCAGTAAGCTGTTTGAGGGCGTTTTTCATAATCTCTATATGGCAACTATTAACGACAACTACCTGAAACTGAAAGCGGGTTATCTGTTTCCAGAAATTGCTCGGCGGGTGAATGCCTTTGCAGAAGCGAACAGTAATGCTAAAATCATCCGGCTGGGCATTGGCGATGTTACCGAACCTCTGCCGGAGGCTTGCCGCACAGCGATGATTAAAGCTGTGGAAGAAATGGGCGATCGCAATACCTTCAAAGGCTACGGGCCAGAGCAAGGCTACACTTGGTTGCGGGAAAAAATTGCTACTCATGATTTCCAAGCACGGGGAGCCGACATAGATGCTTCGGAAATCTTTATCTCCGACGGTTCCAAATGCGACACAGGCAACATTCTGGAAATCTTTGGTCATGACAATCTAATTGCCGTTACTGACCCAGTTTATCCCGTGTATGTAGACACTAACGTTATGGTGGGAAATACTGGGGATGCCAACGATAAAGGCGAATTTGAGGGTTTGGTCTATCTGCCAATTACAGCAGATAACAACTTCACCGCCGAGATTCCCTCAAAGAAAGTCGATCTAATTTATCTCTGCTTTCCTAATAACCCCACTGGCGCAACTGCTACCAAGGAATATCTCAAAGCATGGGTAGACTATGCCAAAGCTAATAACTCGATTATTTTCTTTGATGCAGCCTACGAAGCCTACATTACCGATGCATCGATTCCCCACTCAATTTATGAAATTGAAGGTGCAAGAGAAATTGCGATCGAATTTCGGTCTTTCTCTAAGAATGCAGGTTTTACAGGAACCCGTTGCGCGTTAACTGTAGTACCGAAGACACTCACAGCAAAAGCCGCCGATGGTTCCGATGTCGAACTATGGAAACTCTGGAATCGTCGCCAGTCTACCAAATTCAACGGTGTTTCTTACATCGTCCAACGGGGAGCCGAAGCGGTTTACTCTGAAGAAGGACAGGCACAAATCAAGGGATTGGTTAGTTTCTATCTAGAAAACGCCAAAATTATCCGCGAGAAACTCACAGCCGCAGGATTAGCGGTGTATGGCGGCGTGAATGCACCTTATGTTTGGGTAAAAACGCCTAATGGTTTATCCAGTTGGGAATTCTTTGATAAGTTGCTGCAAACTGTCAACGTTGTCGGAACACCTGGTTCTGGCTTTGGTGCTGCGGGTGAAGGTTACTTCCGCATTTCGGCGTTTAACAGCCGTGAGAATGTGGAAGAAGCGATGAAGCGGATTACCGAGAATTTTAAGGTGTAGGCGATCGCTTTTGTTAAACTCATTCTATTAGTCTAAAGGTTACGGTGGGCTGTATTATCCACCGCAACCTGATACATAATTATTGAGATTCAGCTTACTAATATTTTGGTTATGACTACTGCTATCCCCGTTTTCAAAGCTGTTAGCCAGATGCAGTTAGCACCTGGTAGCACAGTGACAATTCCAGATGTTAGCTGGGAAGAATTTGAATCTATTTTACAAGAATTGGGAGAAAAAAGAACCACACGAATTGCCTACAGCCAGAGTACTTTAGAAATTATGGCTCCTTTACCAGAACATGAAATACCCAAAGATTTAATTTCTGATATTGTCAAAATATTGCTGAAGGCTAAAGATATCAGATACCAACCTTTTGGTTCCACTACTTTTAAACAGCAAGGTGTAGCAGGAGTTGAACCTGATGCTTGCTTTTATATTCAAAATTATCAACGGATGATTGGTCATCGCCGCTTACAAGCTGATGATCCACCACCAGATTTAGCGATTGAGACTGATGTCACACCAAAAACTACTCTTGATGCTTATGAAGCCATTGGAGTCCCAGAATTATGGGTTTACGACAGTGGAACCCTTTCTATTTATTTGCTGAAAGAGGGGAAATATATAAAATCTAACACCAGCCCTGATTTTGAGGATATAGCTATTACTCAGATTATCCCTTCTGCCGTAGAACGTAGTTGGCAAGTAGGAAGTTTTCAAGCTTTGGAAGAATTGGAAGCAATTTGAAGACGTTATACGCCGTCTCTACTCTGCCATAGTCGGACACGAACTTCGTTCCCCAGCAATCACATATACAAATAATGATTAGCCTTTAGATGAGCAGTTAAATTCAAGGTTCGATTTTACAGGTTAGACAAAGCGCGATCGCCTTCACGTCGTGCTTGCCAAATTAGCATTTTGAGTATGTTTGGCAGAATTATTTTCTGGCTCAGAATACATAGCAAATAATTCACTAAAAACTTCTTCCCCATTAATCTATCCACTACTAACAAATCGTTCTACCTCAACCGAACCATCCTCAAAAAATTCCACTTCCCATCGTTCACCAGCCACCGCCACATTCACCATAATAGTCTCATCCTGATGATGGGCTAAAGTGTAACTAATTCTCTCTTGTTCCAATTGATTTAGAAAGGCAACTAATTTGCTGAATCCATGATTATTCATTTGTCAAACCTCTTATCGCTTAACAACTCTCAATTATCAATTAATTACATCAAAAAGTTATTTCTCAGAATTACTTCTTTCTTCTTCACCATCATCAAGTAAATCAACTTTTTTCTCAACTTTTTCTCGTCCATAATTAGCCAAAGTCACCCCTTCTTCTAAATATACAGCAGAGTATTTACTCAACCCAATACGCTGTGCAGAGTAAATTCCTGAATGACCTGAAAATAAATAGCTCACTATACAGGCAATAGCAATAAATACCCCCGATTTCAGACCAAATAATTCAATTCCCATTAAGGTGGATGCCAAAGGTGTATTTGCTGCACCCGCAAATACACCCACAAATCCCATCCCTGCTAACAGTGGTGCAGGTAATGCTAAAAGCAACGATAAAGCATTACCTAAAGTTGCACCAATAAAAAATAAAGGTGTCACTTCCCCACCCTTAAAACCTGCTCCTAAAGTTAGAGCAGTCAAACCCAATTTGGCTGCAAAATCCCAAGGAGGTAGCTGAGTGAAAAAAGAATCAACAATAGTAGGGATACCAAGCCCAATGTATTTAGTTGTACCACTCAACCCGACAATTGCTGCTATTATTGCACCGCCGATAAAAGGACGCAGTGCAGGATAAGATATTTTTGCTTTAAAGAAGTGACTAATTTGGTGAGTTACTTTAGCAAATAATCTCGCTACAATTCCAAAAATTGCACCTGCAATAATGGCAGAAATCAATCCCCAAATTGTAAGCGTCGGTATAGAGGGAGGGTGTCGGTATGCTGTATGATGTAAACCTAATAGTAAGGTGACTTGATTTCCAACGATCGCAGCAATTAAAGAAGGAAAAAGAGCATCGTAATGAATTTTACCAATCGCTAAAACTTCTAGACCAAATACAGTTCCAGCTAAGGGAGTGCCGAAAACTGAAGCAAATCCCCCACTGATACCTGCTGTTAACAAAATTCGCCGATTAGCTCCTTGAAAACGCAATATTTTAGTTAACTGGTCTGCCAAAGAAGCACCCATTTGTAATGCTGTACCTTCACGACCGGCTGAACCACCAAAAAAATGGGTAAGGTCTGTTCCTAGTAAAACAAGAGGAGCCATACGGAAGGGAATAATATTTTTGGGGTTATGAATTTCTTCTAGTAAAAGATTATTTCCGGCTTCTACAGTCTGACCAAATTGATGATAAATCCAACCACTCAAGAAGCCACCAAGAGGAAGCAAGGCGATAATCCACCGATGTGATTCCCGCCAATCAGTTGCCCATTCCAATGATGCTAAAAGAGCCGCAGAAGCAGTTCCAGCAAGAATGCCAACTACAAAGGAGATGGGCAACCACTTGATTAGATGAGGCAAGGCAATAAATGGTTCAAACTGACGAAAGTGTTTCATCCCATGACTCCTTGAGGTGCGATTTGTAGACAGATACTTTCTACAGGAGAGTCAGGTAATGCATTTAGCCAAGCCCTACTCTCCCGCAGTTAGCAAGGAAAGTAGGAGCCATCAGCCTTCCATAAGAGAGTTTATCGCACTGGAAAGGCGGTTTTGGCGAGCTCCATCGCCGTTAATGATTTGATTAATAATACCATTTTTACTGTGGGTCAATATCTTTGGTATTCTACGATATAGATAAATAATGTGTATCATTGGCGGTATTATATGCTGCCATCATCAGAAATTTTGAACCCTCCAGTGTCTTGTTGACCACTAAATTAAAAATTTAGTGGGGGCTTGTACCCTTTTAATAATTACGAATTACCTTAGCGCAGTGTTAGCGAGTCATCGAGCGTCATTACGAATTAGTAATTATTTGGTCAATGCTCCCAACTTTATAGTTCAGATTCATCATAATTTTCTTAATTCAACAGATGTTTTATAAACTCGGATAGAAATATTAGATTGAAGGCAACACTTGTTACAATGCGTCTATGGATAGAAAATCTTGGAATCTATTGGTGTACAAAGTACCTGCACAGCCTTCAACGCAACGGGTGTATGTTTGGCGTAAACTTAAGGGATTGGGCGCACTTTATCTACAGCAGTCGGTGTGCTTGCTACCACAGCGAGAAGACTTGCAGAGCCATTTGAAAGAATTGAAAGCAGACATTACAGCAGGTGGTGGTGAAGCAGATTTATTCACCATTTGCATTGATGAACCTGAGCAAAATGCTATGTTCCTAGAGCGCTTTCAACAGCAGGTAGACCAAAAATATCAAGAGTTTTTAGGGCAATGTCGAGATTTCAATAGCGAATTGAGCGAGGAACGGAGAATAAGTAATCTCTCTTTTGCAGAACTGCAAGAGAATGAGGCAGAACTAACGAAACTGCGTTCTTGGTTGCCAAAAATTCGCGATCGCGATTTGTTTGATGCCCCAAAATATTCACAAGCTACTGAAGCTTTGAAGGCGTGCGAATTAGATTTTCAGCTATTTACCGAACAAGTATATCAAGCACAAGGAATAGACTCAGAACCTTCATAAGGAAATGGCTCTTAACTAATGGTGTACGCATAACCCAATCTAAGCATCACACTCGTAATTTCTGACTAGATAAACAATTTATTCCTATAGATAGATGCGTTTTTAGTATCTATACGTATTAATTCTATTACTAAATTAGTATTACTAAAACTTAAGCAGGAAAACCGTACTTATCTGATAGGTTTTCTATACCATATATCTAAGTTTAGCTGGATAAAATCAAAATGTAGCTGAAGTAATGCTGTTTTCTCAAAAATTTACACAGCATTAGCAGGAGAGCAAAAATATGACAAATCAATTGAAAACGACTGCTTTGCTAGCTGCATTAAGTGGTCTTTTGATTGCAATTAGTTACTGGGTAATTGGCGGTTATAGTGGCTTGATTATCGGGATTGGCTTGGCAGCAGCAACCAACCTGTTTTCTTGGTATCAATCAGATAAAATTGCCCTAGCAGTATACCAGGCGCAAGCTGTAAGTGAAAGTGAAGCACCAGGACTTTATCGGATGGTGCAGAGATTGAGCGATCGCGCTAACATTCCCATGCCTAAAGTTTATATCGTTCCAAGCCAAGGTGCTAACGCCTTCGCTACAGGGCGCGATCCAGAACACGCTGCTGTGGCTGTCACTGAAGGTATTCTAAATATATTGCCAGATGATGAACTCGAAGGTGTTATCGCCCACGAGCTAACCCATATTATTAATCGTGACACTCTCACACAAGCTGTTGCTGCTACTGTGGCTGGTGCGATCTCATTCCTAGCCCAAATGGTTAGTTACAGCCTATGGTTTGGCGGTGGTTCACGAGATGACAACAGAAGTGGAAATCCTTTAGGTGTTTTATTAACAGTCATGCTTGCGCCAGTGGCTGCGACAATCATTCAGCTAGGAATTTCGCGCACACGAGAATTTTCCGCTGATGCAGGTTCTGCTAGATTAACTGGTAATCCCCGCGCCTTAGCTAGGGCATTGCAACGCTTAGAAGCTTCAGCAAAGCAAATGCCTTTAAATGCCAATCCAGCTTATGAGCCGTTATTAATTATCAATTCCATCTCTGGACAATTTTTGGGTAACTTATTTTCCAGTCACCCGGCGACAGAAATGCGAGTTGCTGCATTACTAAAATTAGAGCAACAACTGCCAACAAAAACTTATTAATTTGTCATTAGTCATTTGTCATTTGTCCTTTGTAAAATAAATGACTAATGACTATTAAGATAGGGTGCAATTTTTATTGGAGAGTAAACTTTGCAATTAAGGATGTTTTAAGTATGAATTCTAACAATATCGAATCTACTGAATCCAGAGTAATTGTAAAAATAAGTTCTGAAACCGACAAATTAGTGGAAACCGAAATGGCTGGTGAAACTGATGAGGTGAAACGCGAAACCAAAGCGTTAATTGAGGCGCTAAAAAGACGCGCTCAAGCTGAGGCTGATTCAGCAGGTACTCTCACCCGTGAAACCTATTTGAAAGTCGTGCGTCAAGCACGGGAATTAATTGAAGGAAGGAAACTGATGGAACGCGATCGCTTAGAAAACTCTTGGGCGGTAATTCAAGATGAAGCTGAGAGAAACTGGCACTTATTGATGAAAGACGTAGTAGACTTCAGCTTTCGTCTGCAAAAGGCGGCTATTGCTGCTTGGGAAACCTTCAATAATCCTTACTCTCGTTAAAGAGGGAAATGTCACTGCAAGCATAACTTTTCCGTCACGGAAAGCTTCTGCTTGCAATGCACTTCGGAAATATTATGCTGACAATTTTTTAGATTTGACAAAATTATTAATTTTGAAACATGGCAAGGAGGGTAGTGATGAAATTTGTACAGAGGTGCGATGCTTATGATTTTTGCTAGCTTGCAACTGAAAAGATTGATTATCACTTTAGCAAAGTCATCCCTGCTGCTTCCGGGTCAAAATTGAGGGGGAAGATAGTAGGACATGGGTAGTCTTTTGAATAAGATTCACACGTTTTAGCACTAGTACTTTTATCTGTATATTTAGCTTCTTGCAGTTTGGCTTGGCTCAGGTTTGCCTCTTGTAAATTGGCTTGGCTTAGGTCTGCCCTCTGCAAATTAGCTGCTATCAGCTTTGCTTCCTGTAGATTAGCTTGGGATAGGTTTGCCTCCTGTAAATTAGATTTGAACAGGAGTGCCTTCTGTAGATTAGCTTTAAACAGGATTGCCCCCTTCAGATTGGCTTTGAACAGAATTGCCTCTTTTAAATTTGTTTCTATCAGGAGTGCCCTTTGTAAATTAGCGTATTCTAAGTCCGCCCCTTGTAGATTGGCATTGTTCAAGTCTGCCTCTAAGAGTTGAATACCACCCTTTTTCTCAAAATCTTCAATATCTTTACGAGAAGGAACCAAATAAGCCGTTGGTACTTCTAAGCCAGACAAACTTTCTCTCTGCCAGCGTAACCAAAACCAAGGAATTTTTCTTGGTTCACTGCTGAGAAATTCTAATGCCTGCACTCTTCCACCGCTGCCAGGCTGTCCATGTGCAGCAGTAATGACTTGCCATGCTTGATAGACTTGTAAATCACGACGTTGCTGTTCACCAGCGATAAATGTAATTGCACCAATCAGTACTGAAGCGTTTACTGCTTGACTTAAAGTTTTAAAGGATATGGCATTTTTTATTGAAGTTGTAGCAAAGACTTTTAATTCTTGATATTGTCTGTTTATCTTCCATGAACTGACAAACCACCATTGTTTATTTAGAAATTCTATTGCATTAGACCAATCATCTTCAGAACTACCGTTTTCTCCCTTGCGTTCACGAGTTGCCCATATCTCATAAGCCTTAGCCTGAATTAATTCGACTGGAATAGATTGTTGGGTTATTAGTTGAGGCAATCGTTGTAGTTTCCTTAGCATTTTGTTTTAGAACCTAATTACGGAGACAGCTTTCCTGTGTTTCTGTGTAACGTTACCTTGCTTATAACGCTGCAATGTCCTGCAGAAAGCTTATACTTCCAATTTGGACTTTCGGAAATGTTATGCTTCTAGTCTCCCAATAAGGGCTGCGATTGCCTAACGTGGAAATACGACTTATAGCACATGAGCAGAAAAATTATCCTTCCGGTGAGAGAAATATTACGGTTCCAAGGACAGGAAAGGGTGCGTGCAGATAAATATTTTAGGGGCGTACAGATAGATGTACGCCCTTTTTTATAGCCCGTCAAAAATATCGCTCTTTGTAGACTAAAAATGATTCACTAAACTAAGGAATGATGATTTTGCGATCGCGATCGTGTTTGGAATTATCGGGGCAGTGGCAGGATGGATTTTTATGGGCATTTTTCGCAGTTGCGATCGCGTCTTTGCCCTGATTCCTTTCCCCATTTATGTACGCACAACACTAGCAGGAGTTGGACTTGGCAGTTTAGCAGTTTTATTACCCCTGACGCGTTATTTTGGAGATGAAGAGTTAGATTCAGTCCTGACTGCTAACTTTGGTGCTGTTTTTCTCTTAACTCTAGCTCTTGGGAAAATGGCTGCCATTAGCATTACGGTAACAGGTAGGTGGCGCAGTGGATTCATCATTCCCCTATTTTTCACTGGTGATTGCATTGGTAAAGCAGTAGCAGTCTTAATTCCAGGACTCGATCCTGCCCTTGCCATGATTTGTACAATGGCGGCTGTCAACGCAGCCGTAACGCGCACACCTATAAGTACGACTTCGCTACTGTCAAAACTGACTAACTTGAGTCCCTTTACGCCAAACCTTTTTGCCAGTTTGATTGGATTTTTTCTTGCCCTTAAAGTTCCTCTGATCGCATCTCAACTCAAATCCCAGAGAGAAGCTACGGATCAAACAAGCGCCTGAGTTAGCTGCACAGGCATAAAAAAGCAATAATGTGATAGAATTGTATCAAATTATAGCAATTATTCAAGAGCAATTTAGAATAATTTTGCGCTTTGTTCAGTAAAAAAGCTAAAATCTACGATTTTTGGAGATTTTTAGGTTATGACAACCTCACAGGAGAGGATTATCCCGACAGACTTGCGAAACGAAATGTCGCAGTCTTATCTGGAATACGCCATGAGCGTGATAGTGGGTCGGGCGCTGCCAGATGCCAGGGATGGTCTAAAACCTGTGCATCGTCGCATTCTTTACGCAATGCACGAGCTAGGTCTGCTCCACGATCGCCCTTTTAAGAAATGCGCCCGTGTAGTGGGTGAAGTATTGGGTAAATATCACCCCCACGGTGACACGGCAGTATATGATGCCTTGGTGCGGATGGCGCAGGATTTTTCCATGCGATCGCCCCTAGTTAACGGGCATGGTAACTTTGGTTCGGTAGACAACGATCCGCCAGCCGCCATGCGGTACACCGAATGTCGGTTGCAAGCTTTAACTAGCGCTGGTCTACTCCACGACATCGAATTAGAAACTGTAGACTTTGCCGATAACTTCGACGGTTCTCAGCAAGAACCCACAGTTTTACCAGCACGAATTCCCCAGTTATTGCTTAACGGTTCCTCTGGAATTGCAGTGGGCATGGCCACCAACATTCCCCCCCACAACTTGGGCGAATTGATTGATGCTTTGGTGGCAGTAATCCACAATCCAGAAATCACCGACCTGGAATTAATGCAGTATGTCCACGGCCCAGACTTTCCGACTGGGGCGCAGATTTTAGGAACATCAGCCATTCGAGAAGCTTACACTACCGGACGTGGTTCCATTACCATGCGTGGTGTAGCTAACATTGAAACCGTTGAACAACGGGGACGCCCAGATAGAGAAGCAATTATCATCACCGAATTGCCCTATCAAACCAACAAAGCGGCGCTGATTGAAAAAATCGCCGAAATGGTGAACGAGAAGCGTCTAGAAGGGATTGCAGATATCCGGGATGAAAGCGATCGCGACGGGATGCGAATTGTGATCGAACTCAAGCGTGATGCTTATCCCCGTGTTGTGCTAAACAACCTCTACAAGCAAACGCCGCTGCAAGCCAACTTCGGCGCGAATATGCTGGCGTTGGTGGATAGCGAACCCCAAGTACTCACCCTCAAGCAGTTCTTAACCGTCTTCTTAGATTTCCGCATAGAATCCATTGCCAGACGCACCCGCTACGAACTGCGGAAAGCCGAGGAACGCGACCATCTCCTCCAAGGATTATTAATTGCCCTGTCTCATTTAGATCCAATTATTGTCTTAATTCGTCATGCTCCCGATGCACCCACAGCCAAAGGCGAATTAATCACAACTTACGGACTCTCAGAAGTGCAAGCAGATGCGATTTTGCAAATGCAATTGCGGCGCTTGACTGCTTTAGAAGCAGACAAAATTCGTTTAGAACACGAAGAATTACAAGCGAAGATTACCGACTTGCAGGATATTTTGGCCCGTCGGGAGAGAGTGCTGGAAATCATTGAAACCGAAGTCACGCAACTCAAAACTAGCTTTGCCACACCCCGCCGCACGGTGATTTTACCAGGGGAAGGGGAATTAGATGACCGTGACCTAATTGCCAATGAAAAAGCGATTATTTTGGTTACAGAACAAGGCTACATCAAACGGATGCCAGTCAACACCTTTGAAGCGCAAAGCCGTGCTACCAGAGGCAAAGCCGCAGCCAAGGTGAAAGATGATGATACCATTGAGCATTTTTTGACTTGCTGCGATCACGACAGTATTTTATTCTTTAGTGAGCGTGGTGTTGTTTATTGCTTGAGAGCTTATCAAATTCCAGCGAGTTCGCGTACCAGTCGCGGGACACCAATTGTTCAAATGCTACCGATTCCCAAAGAGGAAAAAATCACCTCGATTGTACCGGTTGACGAGTTTAGCAACGAAGAATATCTGGTCATGCTCACTAAGGGCGGCAATATCAAGAAAACCGAATTGGCAGCCTTTAGTCACATTCGCGCCAATGGCTTGATTGCCATTTCCTTAGACGAAGGCGACCAACTGCGCTGGGTGCGACGCGCTAGAGTAGAGGACAGTGTAATTATTGGTTCTCGTAACGGGATGGCGATTAACTTCCGGTGCAACCACGAACAACTGCGTCCTTTAAGTAGGGCAACTCGTGGGGTGAAAGCCATGAAACTCAAAAATAAAGATGAACTCGTGGGTATGGATATTCTGCCCGCAGCAATTCTTGAAACTTTGGATGTTACAGAAGCCGAAATTGAAGATATCGAAACAATCGAAACAATCGAAACAGAAGATATCGAAATTACCGAAATTAATGAAGAGTCCGCTGAAGTGCCTAGCAGTGGCATTATTGGCCCTTGGGTGTTGGTAATTACAATGGGAGGATATGGTAAGCGCGTACCAGTTGCCCAATTCCGCCTGCAAAATCGTGCTGGTCAGGGTTTAATGGCAACCAAGTTCAAAAACCGCAAAAACAAAGATAAGTTGGCAACCCTACGCATTGTCAACAATGATGCTGATGAAATTATGATGGTGACAAATCGCGGTATTATCATCCGTCAAGCAGTGAATGCGATTTCGATCCAATCGCGATCGGCGACTGGAGTCAGAGTGCAGCGTCTAGACGAAGACGACGCCATTACTGGAGTGGCAATAGTTCCACCTGATGCTGGCGATGCAGAAGAAGCAGAATAAAAAGCAGGGGGAGAGGTTAACCGCCTTACTCCCTTATTTCATTGCATTCGCTAGCGGCATTTTAATGGGGCTAACCGTTGCCCCTGTAGGTGCATGGTTCTTGGCTTGGATTGCCCTAGTCCCCTTATGGGTGGTAGTTGTCACTTCAGCCAAAGGCAAAAACCAATTCCCCCCTGCTTTCTTCTGGGGTATCGGTTATCATGGTGTCGCCCTATCTTGGATTACGGGAATTCATCCCATGACTTGGTTGGGCGTTCCGTGGTTGCCAAGTTTGGCAATCACCCTTTTTTGTTGGGGATTTATCAGCCTCTTGGGAGGGGTATTCGTTGCTATTTGGGCGGCTGTCATGGTTCGCCTAGCCGGACAAAAACCGTGGCTACGTATACTGATTGGTACAGCCGTCTGGTGCGGTTTAGAAAGTCTGTGGAGTGCTGGTCCTTTGTGGTGGAGTTCCCTTGCTTACACACAAAGTCCGCATAATCTCGTAATTGTACATCTGGGTCAACTGTCTGGGCCTAATACTGTAACAGCGGCAATAGTTGCTGTTAATGGCCTAATTGCTGAAGGATGGATGAACCGCAAAGAGGCAGAGAGCGCAGAGAGAATTTCCTCTGTGTCCCCTGTGCCTTTGCGGTTCGTTAATAAATATTTAGTTACCGCCACAGGATTATTAATTACCTTACACCTCATCGGTTTTATCTTATACAGCCGTCCTATCGCCCAAGTACCAGAAGCAGCCTTGAAAGTGGGGATTGTTCAGGGTAATATCCCGAACCGACTTTTACGAAGTTCTGAAGGGTTTCGTCGCGCTCAAGAAAATTACACCAGTGGATATCTAACTTTAGCAGATCAAGGTGTAGATGCAGTCCTGACCCCAGAAGGAGCCTTACCTATTTTCCAGCGTAATTTGCTAGCAACTGCCTTAGTCGCAGCTGTGAAAGAAAAAGGCGTAGTTGCTTGGATTGGGGCTTTTGGCGAACGGGGAGATAGTTATACAATTAGCTTGTTTACTTTCAATGCTAAAGGTGAAATTGTCAGCCGCTACGATAAGTCCAAACTAGTACCTTTGGGAGAATATATTCCCTTTGAAGGAATTTTAGGTGGGTTAGTTCAACGCTTATCGCCTTTGGATGCACACCAAGTTGCTGGTTCAGCAAATCAGCTATTTGACACTCCTTTTGGTCGAGCGATCGCTAGTATATGTTATGAATCTGCTTTTCCTGAACAATTTAGCCGTCAAGCGGCGGCGGGTGGGCAGTTTATTCTCAGTTCTTCTAACGATGCCCATTACACTGCATCCATGCCATTTCAGCATCATGCACAGGATATCATGCGGGCTATTGAAACCGATCGCTGGTCAGCACGAGCAACTAATACTGGATATTCAGCCTTTGTAGATCCTCATGGCAAAACCTTATGGATGTCTGGATATAATACCTACGAAACTCATGCTGAAACAATTTATCGACGACAGACACAGACTTTATATGTGCGTTGGGGTGATTGGTTAACACCCTTGTTATTGATCTCTTCTGGAGGAGCTTGGCTGGTAATTCGCGGTATAAAGAAATTCAGTAATTTGGGCAATTCCTAGCGGATTGAGTCTTTGGAGTTATTAGCGATCGCTTGACTATTTAATGATTTAATCACAAGTCAACTTCTATTATCGGGCGGCTTTTGGGGGAAAACTTTTCAATTTACTAAAATTATCGGCGTTGCTGAGTGCGGTATGAATCAATTGAACACCAGGATAAAACGATACTTCAAGTAGTGAAGTAATAATCGAATAGAGTATTTCAGTATTTC
>NZ_JBALEF010000070.1:0-231281 GCF_036918245.1 Nostoc sp. | reverse complement strand
CCAGACCTCAACAAGATTGAGCAATGCTGGTCTTGGTTAAAGAGTCGAATCCGCAAAAAACTCGATCAGTTTGATTGTTTACGAGATGCGATTGAAGATGTCTTGCGTTTGGTGTCCTAACCGCCTTGGCGGTTGCTATAAATAGAATACCTATTTCTGAACAAGATTTTTTTAGATATCTTTCAATCTGTCCCTCATGATTCCGTAAGTCTTCTTCTTCTCGCTTTACCTCCACAATCATCAGAGGAGGCTGATATGGTTTAAAATCTTTATTTTTGACAGTTTTATACAGTTCTATATCATGATTGTTAGATTCAACTTTGATATCAATCTCATTTGGAAATAAACCACTTCCATTTACCAAAAAGTAGATAAACAATTGTCTAATTTTTTCTTCTGGTCTTCCATCAATAACAATTTCTCTTCCTCTAACCAAACATTTTGTATATTCCGTATAATTTTTTTTGTATATATTTAATTTTATAGATATTTCTTCATTTAAGTTATTCATATATAATAAGCTTGATTTATTAAAAAAGGGATTTTAAGGACGCAAAAATATTGCATCCTTTGTATTTACTATGCAATTTTAAATTGCTATCTGTCTATTTTTCTCCGAAAAAACTTAATAGTTTAATAACTAACTTTTTCCAATACTTTCCTGCTTGAATCTCTAAAAATGTGTTTAAAGTTTTCTCTTTCTCAAGTTCGTGCTTCAAGGTCTGACATACATTATCTGTATAGTTTTCACCTGGAGGTCTTACCTTACCTATTTCATTAATTAGAGCCTCCCAGAATTTAGAATCTTCACTTTGAGGTGATAGTTTCCTTTTAGCTTCCTTCGGAATTTCTTTTCCTACTTCACTTATAAAATCGTCATACAATGAGTTAAATTGTACAACTAATTCAGGGCTAAATGTCTTTAAAGATTCATTCGCACATGTCAGGTCATTCAGGATATTTTCTAATTCCTGTTTTGGTTTTTTGGTAAACTTTTTTAACATTTAATTTTCATTTATTCCCTCAGCAAAAACCCTCATATCATAATATATATCTATATTTCTTGGCTCGTAGAAACCAAAGTTTCTATGAATAGCATCTTTAGTATTCCATGCTTTATAAACTTCACAATAGTATTCAATATATTTAGTAACAAAACCTTTATCTTGTCCTTCGTCTTTATAAACAAAACTAGGTACTCTCTGACTCAGATTTTCTAAAGCCTTTATCTTCTGAATAGCATTTTTAATTGCTTCTATTTCTGATACTGTTAAACCATCACCGCTTTTTATTCTTGTAAAACTTTCTTGAATATTCTTTATTTCGCCCAATAAAATATTTTGTCTACGTTCTACTACACCCGCTATACCTTCGATAAAGTAATCTTTATCTGCCTGTATATTTTCTTCACTGTATATATCATTATGATAGTACCTCAAAGCATCATAGAATAAGATATTTTCTATCAAGAAATCTAAGTTCAACTTCTCGAATGTAGCTTGAATTTCATCTGTTTTGATTTGAATTCCTGTATCATAATCTCCGTCACATTCATTAACTTTTTCAGGTTCATCTTTGTGAGGCAATACCAAAGTTACGAATCTATGATTAAAGTCTTTGGATTTAGATGTAAGATGATAACCTATTAATTTAGTAATATTAGCTTCTGGGGCAGCGGCAAAAGGAGTTACAAAGAGACAGATAGTATCCTGATTTTCAATATATTTCTGCAAGTCTTTACGAATTGGGTTTTCATCAAGTCCTTTGGTATCAACGACTGAATCAAACTGAGACAAGTTTGAACCAGATAAAACATCATGGCTCACATAGAGATATATTTTTCTCGGAATAGCAAATTCTTTTAACTCAGCAGCATTAATAGCAGCAAAGGTATTTTTTATCCACTCTTGCTCATTATTCTGATTATTAAATTCAATTGTATTCGTAGTTCGAGATTCAAGCTTGGCATTATTAAACGCAAGTTTTTTTAGTTCATCTAATCCTAATTTATCAAATTCATCCTTAGCTGAATCAATTGTTTCCTTTTTAGGTTTCTTACCAACATAAATAGTTTTAGAACGTAACTTTATTTCTATAATATTCCTAATAGCTCTTTCAATTTCTTTAGAAATAATTATTCTCTGATCTGTTTTAGGATTATCTTTGTTTGCAATATATTCGCAGAATTCATAAATAAGATTTTCCATCTCATCAACTGTATAAGGCTCTATCTCTATGTAAGTTTTTTCAGATGGTTTGATAATCACTTCACATATAGTAGTTCTACCTGCTCCCGTTGACAGCAACTCTTTTGTCCCGGTTCCATTCTCATTTTTACTACCACTATTATTGGAAACTGTGAAGTCACTTATTAAGTTAAAAAGATGGCAGATAGCCGTTGTTTTTCATTGAGCAATAGTACCTATAAAGGCAACTTTATATTTTTCTATACTAAGAATTTTTTCTATTTCATCTAATCGATCTAACTTGGATTTTAGGTTATTAATGCAAATATGATTAGGTATATTAATTTCAGAATGACCAGAGATTTTTTTTATTTCCTTTCTCAAATCTTGTTTCAATAATGCAATCTCTTCTTGCCACGTTATCGTCAACATACTGTTTACCCTGTTTCGATGCTTACTTACTTGATATTTACAGTATGCCCATTATGGTTGAATATCTAACAACAGCCTCATAACACTACCAACCCCTTCTCTGGTAAGCCTTTAGCTACTTGGTGATGAGCAAGGCAATCGCTAATTTTAGTTGAGTTCGAGGTTCTGGTAGAAATACATAACAGCTAAACAAACTAAGTCCGACTGCGTGGACTCCAAAAAGTTGAAACCCACGCAGGTGGGTTTTGTCTGTATAGCTGCGATTTCTAATCGCCTATGGTATTTTTACAAAAGTAAGATGCTCCCAATATCACCACTGGCAGTTAAAGAATAAATGGTTTTAAAATGGTGAAATCTTAGATGATTTAGAGAGGTATCTATGTCTCTACGCAACGAACCGTTAGATTGGCATTTTGAATCAAATGAGCCTTATATCCCAGTTTACCATAAAGGTGATTTGGTAGGATTTTTTAAACCAGAATATGCTAGCGAAATTATTAAGTTTCTAAATGAAGAAGAAGTTTTAAAAAAAGCGCTGAAAAGGGCTTGTACTGATTTAATTAAAAAAATGGGAGGCGATACCAGAAAAGTCAATTATTTAATGGAAAAATATGTAAAAACTAGTGAGCGCCCCAAACATGGAACTAGAGCGATCGCAGTTTTACTTGATGATAGACAAAAAGAGCTTGACTTGAGTAACCAGGAGTTTGCTAAATTCTGCGACACCTTTAAATTATCTCCCACAGAACTGAATAATATTTATGCTGGAGAAACATTTGATGATAGTTTGTTAGCGCCCTTATCACGTATATTAGGGCTGGCAAAAGAGCGGTTGCTGGAAGTGCGAGATGGTTCTGAAAAATCAAGTAACACATGAACAGCAAATCAAAATCTTCAAATGATATAAAATTGTGAAAACAGACATCATTTTTTATCGGCTGTTTCAAGAATTCCCTGATATCTTCTTTGAACTTATTGGTAATCCGCCCCAAGAAGCTAGCCTTTATCAATTTTCATCAGTTGAAATCAAACAAACAGCTTTCAGAATCGATGGTGTATTTCTGCCTACACAAGGAAGTGAGAACCCGATTTACTTTATTGAAGTGCAATTTCAAGCTGATGGGGAAGTTTATTCACGGCTAATTGCAGAAATATGTTTATATCTCAGTCAGAATTAACCATTAAATGATTGGGGTGCTGTGGTTTTATACCCAAATAGGAATGTAGATATAGGCAATATCAAACATTACCGTGAGTTTTTCACAAGTGGGCGCGTCAGGCACATTTATTTGGATGAATTAGGTGAAGGTGTATCGCTTCCAATTGGCATTGCAACTGCTAAATTAGTAATTGCAACCGACGATATAGCGATCGCTAAAGCAAGGGAGTTGATAGACAGAACTAGTGCGATTCGTTGATTAGAGAATCACGGTAATCATCCCGAAAATAACTAATCCAGCCCGACAGCAGATCACTGTCACTAGGGGCTGAACTCTCGGTCAGATGCAAGTGCAAGTCTTGCCATTCAGACTCAGAATTGACTCCTCACCTGCTCACACCGAATAAGCTCGGTTCTTATAGAGTGAAGCTCTTAACTGGGCGCAATCAGACGACCGTTGCGGGTTGACACTGGCGCTAATAGGGAGTTCCTACGGTGAAACCGGGTCTATAAAAGCAACCTAGTCTTGAGCAGGGCGTAACACTAAAAACCCTGACTTCACTGGAGAATTAATTCCCGCCGCATCTTAGCTCTATAGCGGTAAGAGTCCTGGGAATCCAGTGGTTGAATTGACCACACCTAACGGAACAACGCCACATGCTACAACGGGGGGAACCCCCGCAACGCAGTGGCTCATCAATCTCTCCGAGGGAACGAATAAAAACGAGTTGTCGGTCTAGGGGCGGTCGAACCCCAAGTAGCCCAGACGAGCGGAGGAATCCCCACAATTCGGGTAGGACAGACCGTAATTGGTCTGAGGTGTTCAGAAAATACAAACTCTAGAAGAGAAAATGATTAGACACAGTTATAAAACTAGTGAATCTTGGAGAGCTTTACCGTGGAAGAAATTCCGCCGAAATCTTTTCCGCCTTCAAAAGCGTGTATTTAAAGCTGTTCAAGTTGGAGACAAGCGGAAAGCTCGGTCGCTCCAAAAGCTTATTCTTAAATCCACCTCGGCTCGATTTCTTGCAATAAGACAAGTATCTCAGCTAAATGCTGGCAAAAAGACGGCTGGTATTGATGGGAAGAAATCCCTCTCATTTGAAGAACGCTTCAACCTTGAAGAACTACTGAAAATGAATAGTGGAAATTGGAAGCATCAAGGACTACGGGAAATCCCTATCCCCAAAAAGGACGGGACTACCAGAATACTTAAAATACCTACCATCACGGATAGAGCTTGGCAATGCCTAGCAAAATATGCACTCGAACCAGCTTGCGCGTTGCCACTTTCCACGCCAGAAGTTACGGGTTTAGAACTGGGCGCTCTGCCCACGATGCACAAAAATACATCTTTGAAAACCTTAGATCCTTTTGCAATGGAATAGAAAAACGAGTAATTGAACTCGATATTGAAAAGTGCAACGACCTGATTAACCACTCAGCAATAATGGACGAACTCATCTCCCCCAAAGGCTTAAAACTCGGAATTTTTCGATGTTTAAAAACAGGAGTAAACCCAGAATTCCCCGAACAGGGAACACCTCAAGGGGGAGTGGTTAGTCCTTTATTAGCTAACATTGCGCTCAACGGGATTGAGGGTATACACAGATACCACTCTCAATATTGTGAGGGTAAAAGGATTACACCTAAAACATCGGCAGAAAAAATCGTCGAGCCATCAATCCGATACGCGGATGACATGGTTATTATACTCCGACCCGAAGATGATGCGACAGAGATACTTGAAAGAATCAGCGAGTTCCTCCGCAAACGCGGAATGAATGTAAGCCAAAAGAAAACCAAAGTTACCGCCGCGACAGATGGGTTTGATTTCCTGGGCTGGCACTTTAAAGTCCAGAAAAACGGAAAATTCAGAAGCATTCCCTCAGTGGACAACTTCAAAGCATTCCGTAAGAAAGTAAAACACATCGTCAACAACTCGAATTATGGTGCTACCACAAAGGCTGAAAAATTAGCCCCAGTAGTTAGAGGTTGGAGAAATTACCATAAGTTCTGCAAGATGGACGGGTCTAAAAACTCGTTATATTACATCGAAAAAAGAGCTTACAAGGTATTTAACAAGGAAACCAAGCAAAACCGCTACTCTAGCAAGAAATTACTAGACAAGGCATTTCCAGCAGTCCCTTACTCCGAAAACAAACACATTTCTGTCAAGGGAACTAAATCACCTTACGACGGAGATACAGCCTACTGGAGCGAACGCAAAAGTAAGCTCTACGACGGCGAAACATCTATTGCTCTTAAGAAGCAAAACCATAAATGTGCATCCTGCGGCTTAAAGTTCATCGATGAAGAACAGATTCATCTACATCACATCGACGGAAATCATGCCAACTGGAAGAAAAACAATCTTGAAGCAATTCATGAGAGTTGCCACGATTACAAACACATGAGCAAAAGCGCAAGCTAAGAACATCGGAAGCTGGGTGCGGTGAAAGTCGCACGCCCAGATTTAACTGAGAGGTGCGGGAGATAATACTCCCCATCGACTCAACCAGTCAGAGATAAGTTCACCACCAAAACAGCAGCAATTATTACAATTTATAGAGACTATTTTGGCTTACAAGTTTCCTGCAATGAGTAGGGAGGAGATGGAGGAAATGTTTGGCTTAAGCGAGTTAAAGCAAACCAAATTTTATCAGGAAGCCTTTCAGGAAGGTGTTGAACAAGGTATTGAACAAGGTGAGGTTAGAGGTGAGATTAAAGGGAAACTAAAAGCAGTCCCAGCAATGCTGGCAGCAGGGTTGACTGTAGAACAAGTAGCAGAGGCGTTAGATTTGAGTGTCGAAGAAGTTAGACAAGTAACACAAAGCCAGCCTTGAGATAGATGTGGTAAATTTTATCCGTGGCTCAAGCCAAATTTGGTTTGCGGCTTCCAGACTTTCTCACGACGAATTTATAGTTAATTTTTGTTAATATTAGAGGCGGTGTTAGTACTTCGTCCTCAACCACCCACTCCCTACCTGAGAGAAACTTAATGCTGCGACTAGAACATATAAGTAAAATTTATCCCACAGGCGAAGTTCTCAAAGATATCAACTGGGAAGTTAAACCAGGCGATCGCATTGGCTTAGTCGGTGTCAATGGTGCTGGAAAATCTACCCAACTCAAAATCATCTCTGGGGAAATTGAACCTACCGCCGGCGAAATTATCCGTCCCAATAGCTTACATATAGCCTACCTCAACCAAGAGTTTGAAGTAGACCCCACCCGCACCGTTAGAGAAGAATTTTGGACTGTCTTCAAAGAAGCCAACGAAGTACAGTTATCTCTGGCGCATATACCACGAGAGATGGAAACGGCTACCCCAGAGGAACTGGATCGACTGATCGACAAGTTGGATCGCTTGCAGCGCAAATTTGAAGCCTTGGATGGCTACAACTTAGATGCACGCATCGGGAAAATTTTACCAGAAATGGGGTTTGGGCTAGAAGATGGCGATCGCCTCGTCAGTGCCTTCAGTGGTGGTTGGCAAATGCGGATGAGTTTGGGTAAAATTCTCCTGCAAAAACCCGACTTGTTGCTGCTGGATGAACCGACTAACCACCTGGATTTAGAAACCATTGAGTGGTTAGAAAATTACCTCAGAGGGCTAGTTACGCCGATGGTAATAGTCTCCCATGACCGAGAGTTCCTTGACCGCCTCTGCACCCAAATTGTGGAAACTGAACGTGGCGTTTCCAGTACCTACCTTGGTAACTACTCGGCATATTTGTCACAAAAAGCTGAAAGTCAATCAGCACAACTTAGTGCCTACGAACGCCAACAAAAAGAATTAGAGAAACAGCAAACCTTTGTTGATAGATTTCGCGCCAGTGCTACCCGCAGTACTCAGGCAAAAAGCCGGGAAAAGCAACTCGACAAAATCGAGCGCATTGAAGCACCCATTGCAGGGGTAAGAACTCTACATTTCCGTTTTCCGCCGGCACCCCGCAGTGGACGCGAGGTAGTAGATATTAAAGATTTAACTCATCTTTATGGTGATAAAATCTTGTTTTTAGCAGCAAATCTCCTAATTGAAAGAGGCGATCGCATTGCTTTTCTTGGCCCCAACGGTGCTGGCAAATCTACTCTTCTGCGTGTAATTATGGGTATGGAACCACCTACAGAAGGTAGTGTTCAATTAGGCGATCATAACGTTATTCCCGGTTACTTTGAGCAAAATCAAGCTGAAGCCTTAGATTTGAAGAAAACTGTCATGGAAACTATCCATGATGAAGTTCCCGACTGGGATAATCAAGAAGTCCGCACACTTTTGGGACGCTTCTTATTCACTGGTGATACTGTATTTAAAGCAGTAGGGGCATTAAGTGGAGGAGAAAAAGCTCGTTTGGCGTTGGCAAAAATGCTCTTACGTCCCGCGAACTTACTAATTTTAGATGAGCCGACAAACCACCTAGATATTCCAGCTAAAGAAATGCTGGAAGAAGCGCTTCAAAATTATGATGGCACGGCAATTGTAGTCTCTCATGACCGCTACTTTATTTCTCAAGTAGCAAATAAAATCGTTGAAATTCGTGATGGAGAATTCCGCGTTTACTTAGGAGATTATCATTACTATCTCCAGAAAATTGCCGAAGAAAAAGAACAAGCAAAGTTAGCTGCAATAGAAGCCCAAAAAGCGGCTAAGAAAGCTGCAAAAGCTTCCACAAAAAGGAAATAAAGGAGTGGATAACACCTTAGTAGTAGTGCTCAAACGCTACTACTAAGTAATCACTCGTTATTAGCGTTTAAAAACATCACAGGAAAATTACTAAAATTTAAAACATATTTCAAAAGACTGCAAGTCCTTCAGAAAAGAAGTTAATAAGCAAAAATTCACTTGCAGCGTGGATTAGCAGTGGTATCATTCGGTTATTACAAAAAGTAAAGGGCAATTTTACTATGACCAAAGCACCTGTTGCTCCTGTGGTGCTAGTCATTTTAGACGGATGGGGCTACTGCGAGGAAAGGCGAGGAAACGCTATTGTTGCTGCTAAAACTCCAATCGTGGACAGTTTATGGGCAGCTTACCCGCACACCCTCATCCACACTTCAGGAAAAGCCGTAGGGTTGCCAGAGGGTCAAATGGGCAACTCGGAAGTTGGTCATTTGAACATTGGTGCTGGGCGAGTGGTACCGCAAGAACTTGTACGCATCTCCGATGCAGTCGAAGACGGTTCTATTGCTTTAAACCCAGCACTTGTCAAAATTTGCCAGGAAGTTCGTTCTCGGAATAGCAAGCTGCATCTAGTCGGGCTTTGTTCTGAGGGAGGGGTACATTCGCATATCACCCATCTATTCGGACTACTTGACTTAGCCAAAAACCAGCGAATTCCAGAAGTTTGTATTCACGCTATCACCGATGGTCGTGACACCGCCCCAACTGACGGTGTAAGAACGATCGCGCTGCTGCAAGATTATATAGACCGCACAGGCATTGGGCGCATAGTCACCCTCAGCGGTCGCTACTACGCGATGGATCGCGATCACCGCTGGGATCGCGTCAAACGCGCCTACGACATGATGATACAAGATAGTGTTGGTAATGGTCTCAAGGCTGTGGAAGTCTTGCAAGCATCTTACGACCAAGGGATAAAAGATGAATTTGTCAACCCAATCCGAATTGCTCCAGGCGCAATAGAACCAGGGGATGGGGTGATATTTTTCAACTTCCGCCCCGATCGCTCTAGACAACTGACTCAAGCTTTGGTCAGTCCCACATTTAAAGGTTTTGAAAGACGGCAAATCACACCGCTATCTTTTGTCACCTTTACGCAGTACGATTCAGACTTACCCGTGGCTGTAGCCTTTGAGCCGCAGAATCTCAGTAACATTCTGGGAGAAGTCATAGCCAATCATAGTTTGAATCAGTTCCGCACCGCTGAAACAGAAAAATACGCCCACGTCACCTATTTCTTTAATGGGGGTCTGGAGGAACCTTTTGTCGGAGAAGATCGGGAACTGGTAAGCAGCCCGATGGTAGCGACTTACGATCATGCCCCAGCGATGTCAGCAGCAGCAGTTACAAATGTAGCGATCGCTGCGATTCAAAAGAGTATATATTCTCTAGTTGTGATTAACTATGCCAACCCAGACATGGTAGGGCATACTGGTCAAATCGAAGCTACCATTACAGCAGTTGAAACAGTTGATCGCTGTTTGGGACGCCTACTAGAGAGCGTTATCAAAGCCGGCGGTACAACAATTATTACTGCCGACCACGGCAACGCTGAGTATATGCTAGATAATGGGGGTAATCCCTGGACAGCCCACACCACTAACCCAGTCCCCTTCATCTTGGTGGAAGGAGAAAAAGTCAAAATCCCTGGATATGGTACAAATGTCGAACTGCGAAGCGATGGCAAGCTATCCGACATCGCCCCCACAATTCTAGAGATTTTACAGCTGCCTCAGCCACCAGAAATGACCGGGCGATCGCTGCTGAAAACAGCAGAATACGAGCTGCAACGTCCTCGCACTCCCGTGCAAGTAGGGCTGTAAAAGATTGCTGAGTACTGAGTTAGGAGTTTACTAAAGACTCCTAACTTCTGAATTCTGAATTCTGTTTTTTAAAACTTGTTATAAATGAGATTCCTACCATGACAATTAATAATATCGTGCAAGGCATTTGGGCTTTTTCAGCCACTGGTTTGATTATCTTAGTTTTGCTGCATAGCCCCAAAGGTGATGGCATTGGGGCCATTGGCGGACAAGCCCAGCTATTTAGCAGTACCAAAAGCGCAGAAAATACCTTAAACCGAATTACTTGGGCATTGACAGTAATTTTTCTCGGTTTGACAGTAGTTTTAAGTGCTGGTTGGCTGCCTAAATAAGGATAGGTAAATGGGGAAAAGAACCCAACACCCGATATTTAACACCCTAATAAATTTAATTTCACGACGGCTAATTACAGCTCTTGCCTTATTTATTGGCACAGGGCTGTTAATCGTTTTTATTAATCTTCAGTCGATTAATGGGTTTACAATTACACCAAAATATGCATATTCAGACTTAATAATCTCTCTCTCTCCACCATCTCCCCTAAAATCCCATCCCTTACCGCCCAAACTTGCACAGTGGCAAGATAGCACTAACAGTGGTGACTACTTTTCCCAAGTCACAACAACCCAAGTAGGTTATTTAATTTGGTCACAATTTCCCATTAGCGTTTACGTAGAACCACCAAAAGCCATCAGTGAAAAACAAGCTCAAGCATGGGTTAATGGTGTCTTGGAGGGTGTACAGGAATGGAGTACTTATTTACCTTTAACAGTAGTCGAACAGCCAGAAAGTGCTAATATTACGATTGTGCGAAAAGCGCCACCTCTACAAATTTCCCCTGGTAGTAATATACCCCGTGCGCGCTCGGCACAAACTACTTACGAGTTATACACCAGCAACAAAGTTTTATCCCACGGCTTCACCATCTTGCTAAGTCCTACTCAAACAGGTGAGTATCTTATTGCAGCAGCCCGCCACGAATTCGGTCATGCGCTGGGAATTTGGGGTCATAGTCCGCTACAAACGGATGCCCTATACTTTTCCCAAGTTCGTCAACCGTCGCCTATTTCTGTTAGGGATGTGAATACTTTAAAGCGGGTTTATGAACAGCCAACCAGTTTAGGATGGTCTTTAGTGGATAATTCAGCGACTTAATTTTATGGTGTTGCTGAGTTAAAATATGAATATGTTTTGTGTAAAAAATCAAAATTTAAGATTAAGGCAACCAATTTTTATCCAAAATTTGCTCTAAGGTATAAGGACATAATTCAGGTAAATTGGTTAAATTTGTTTTAGCTTTAACATAATCTAAGCCATTGCTATAAATTATGCTGAAATTTTCCTCTAAATAATTGCGTAAATTGGCACTTAAATCTTCATTTACTTGGTTCCGAAAACTAATAATTTCCGCAGTCGAATGATTAGCATTTCTAAATCCCAATATTGATAAAGTAATAAATGTCTAATAATCTGTTCCAATAAACTTCTTACTCGCCTTTTTTCATTTTTAGCCAAATCTTCCAATTCTTCTATTAAGTTTTCATAGTCAACGTCTGCTAATTGTCGATTTTTGAGACATTTAATAGTCTCTTCTAACCATTGCAGGTAGTTGGATTCATATAATGTTTTTATGTCGATGATTGCAGTCATTTTTTGATTTTGTAGCTTGAATTTACTGTTATTTATTATTTAATGTTAACTAATTTATTAATTTTTGCCGATAATTGCCCAGAAAAAAAAGATACACAGCACTCATAAGTTAAGTCAGAAGATATCCAGCGACTCCCAGAAGAACAATCAAGCAAAAGTTCTACACTACCGTCTGTCAGTAATCCAAGTCTCTCGCTGTTCCCCCTGAATCGACTGTACAATTCCAAACCTTTCCTCAATTTTGCGTGGCAGAGTGTATATCCCAAAGATGTAAACGCAATCTTCTTCCGGTTGATCTGTCAAAACACGAACTCTGGCTTCGTTATCTTGTAAACGCTCCATGAAAATAGATGCACAAATTTCAACATCTTCAGGAATCTCATATACTTCCTTTGAAAAGATGAATCTCTTCTCCAAACTATTTGCAATTTGGTCGATAACGTTTTGTTCAGGTAACGGATTTGTGAAGCAATATATATATGTTCGGCAGCACTTTCCATCTTCTAGCTGCTCTAAGTCAGGGATATTTATCAACGTTATCTGACTTGCGTCATACTTGATTTCGTTAACTTTCTTTAGTCAGATATCTGTATTCATAGCTCACAAATAATAATAGCATAACTAGAATACTAGCCAATGCTGCCTAAAATTGTTGCTCGATCGCACTCATTGTCATCTGATAATTTCCAGTGCGATCGCACTTTTTCCCTTTCCCTACGCTCTACGACTTAATGGTAGAGGTCGCTGTGCTAAAACTTCTTTATAAAGTTCTTCCAGCAGAGTAATATTTTTACTAAGGGTATAGCGGTCTAATACACGCTGTCTTGCTTTTTGCCCCAGTAAGGTTGTTAACTCTGGATGGTCTTGTAACACTGGCAACAGCGTTCTCAATTGCGATCGCGCTGTTTTGGTACTAATAACTACACCTGCGCCCTTTTCCAATACTTCTCCATCTGCACCCACATCTGTTGCTAAACAAGCTAACCCACACGACATTCCTTCTAACAGAGATAGGGATAAACCCTCTACCAATGAAGGCAAAACAAATACATCTGCGCCCCGCAAAATTTCGATGCGTCGGTCTTCATCAGCAACAAAACCTAACCAGATGATGCCGTATTCTGAACCAAAAAACGGCTCTAAGGAAGACTTCAAAGGGCCGTCGCCAACAATTAGCAACTTACTACCAGGCGCCATTGCCGACTGCTTCCAAGCGCGGAGGAGAGCTTCGACATTTTTCTCTGGGGCTATGCGACCCTGATAAACAAATAAGCGTTCTGCTTTAAATTCTGCTTTAATTTGAGAAAATCCTGGAGAATACTTGGCGGTATCAACACCATTGGGAATTACGGCAATATTTTCTTCCCTTACGCCCATCCCTGCCAATAATTCTCGCTGAATTTGGGAAAATACAATCACGCGATCGTAGTTAACTAAAAAAGGCGCGTAGAGCTGATAAGCCAAAAGTTGTGTTCCCGATACCAGCTTTGCCCCCTTGCCAGCAAATGGTGTGTGAAAAGTGGCAACTAGGGGCAACCTCAGTTCCTCACAGATTTCCGGTAGAAAAAAGTCTAGAGGAGATAATGTCAAGGAAGCATGGACTACATCTGGTTTGATTTCCCGCAGTGAATCGGTTAAAACTTTGGTGGCTTTAAAAGTGGGAATTGTATAAACCTGGGACTTGTAAATGAAAGGTAGGGAAACCTCTCGAAGATTTGGCCAATTATCAGGTTCAGACTCTTCCTGGGCGAAGTGAAGAAAGCTAACTTGATGTCCCCTATCTAGCAAGGCATTTGTAATTTCTCGACTGTAGGTGACATTGCCGCAAAATGGTGATTTTTTTCCAATCCAGGCTATACGCATTCTTTATTTAGCTGTAACAAAAGCGGGTTAAATCTATTAATTGTGTGTCCTTTGTGATTTTTCTTTTATCTAACTATACTTGCTGGTTTCTTTATTTATTAAAAATTTCCACAAGTTTCTACTAGTTTAAAAAGCTTATTGTCAGCTGATTAAACCAGTGAATTTATGGCTTTATTTATTTTAGTTATAAGCTGTTAATTTCTGATATTTAAACAACTTATTCTGACTAATGTCATATTGATATCCGGCAAGTATGTGATAAATTTTCACTGGCAACAGTTTACCATGAACACAAAAGCTTTAAGTAAATTATTAATTACATCAAAGTAATGAATAATAACTCCTGTTAGCTGATAACTACTTGTGTGAGTTATACCAAGTTAATATACCTCCCGAAAAGACGATCGCAGCTAATCCCAAAAAAACTACCTGTAATCCCAGAAAGGTTTCTGCGACACCAGCTAATGCTAAAGGTAAGGAGAGGGCAATATTAATTACATTGTTCTGCAAGCCAAAAACTTTACCACGCATTTCTGGAGGTGTTTCTGTTTGGATTGCAGTTTGCATGGGAATACCCACTAAGGCCCCAAAGATACCTAATAGCGCCACCAGTAATAGGACTAGCCATAATTGGGTTGTAAATACTGATAGACCAATCAGGGATGCTGCCATACCCATACAACCACACAGACTTAGCTGAGTATAGGAGAAGCGTTGACCAAATTGACCGAGAATTGTTGCTCCAGCAGCGATGCCAACACCGCCAGCTGCTAGTAAAAAGCCGAACTGGGAGGCTTTCATATTGGGAATTATTTCCGCCATCCGAACGGCTAGAACAGTTAATGCTGCAAAAACAGAAAACAAGATAATCAGTTGAAGCAAAGCATTGCGGACGCGCTGATTTGCTTTGAGATAGGCAAAACCGTCTCGCAAGTCAGAGAATACGTGAGGGAATTCTGTATCATCGGGGTGGTGTTTTTCCTTAGTTGCCAAGAGGAACAAAATTAGTCCAGCGATCGCATAACTGCCACCAACTAAAAGTTCTTTGCCCAAACTACCACTACCACCAATTTGCAGCCAAAGTCCATCAGCGATCGCTAACAATGGTTCTCCAACAGCAAACCCAACAATCACCGATGCCATCATCGTTGTCGTATAAAGCGAATTTGCCGAGAGTAAATCCTGTTCTTCTACGATTAAGGGAATTGCCGCCTGTTCCGCCGGTGCAAAAAACTGTGTCAAAGTCGAAACTAAAAAAGTCACACCCAGAATGATCAAAAAACCCACTGGCAGCACTCCTATGGGTTTCCAGTCATGAGTCAACCACAGCAGGAAGGGAATTGACAAAACCAGGATGCCACGCCAAATATTTGTTGCCACCAGCACAGCCTTTTTCGACCAGCGATCGACAAACACACCAGCAACGGAACCAAACAATACGGCTGGAATAGTAAAAGCCATCATCAAGACTGATACCCAACCACTAATACTCTGATTGCTTCCTTGAAACTGAGTATTAATCAAGGCAATCATCAGCACCAAATAAACTTTATCTGCTAGTTGAGAGAAAACTTGACCGCCCCAAAGAGCCAAAAAATTAGGATTTTTTAATACAGGTAAAAATCCTAGCTGTTTTACATTCCCTGCAATAGCTTCTCCACCTGAACCAGAGGCATCTAATTTTGGTAATTCTTTTTCTGGAATAGTGGCTATTGGCAAATTTTGCCCATTCCGAACGCCATTGCTATCTACCTCAGCAGTGGTTAATTTGTCCTCAGATTGTGTTTCTGATTGGCTTGGAAGATCAGTTTTTGGGATCTCCGCTGTCCAATTTTGATCGTTTTGAGAAACGTCTTTTGGGGACATTTCTTGGCCATTTATTTGACTAGGTGTACACTTGGGAATAGCACTCAAGTGATTCCTGACTGTAGGATCTGATACCCTACTCTGTTTTTTGGCGAGGCTTGGTGACAAAGGCAGGATTTTTTTATCCAAATCAGACGGTTGCATCATGGTTGGCAGCAAAATAAGAGTCGATTAAAGTAGCAGAGCGAATAGGGCGACCTAATTGATACTGAGCATACTGGCGCAAAATCTGCTCAACAGATAACCAGTCATAGTCTCTAGCACCATCAATTTGCATTATCTCTGGTTGTGACAGCTGTTGAAGCAAAGCTAGTTCCATAGCACCCAAACGACTAGAAATCACAGGTATTTCTTGCCGATGCACAACAACTGTTTGGGCATTGGGAAGCCAGTGCGTTGCGGAGGTTCCCGACGCTCGAGTACTCGCTAACGCTGCGCTATCCGTTGAAGCAACTGGCGTCATTGCGGATGGGGCATTGGGTATTGGGTATTGGTTATTAATCTCCCCCTGCTCCCCTGCTCCTCTGCTCCTCTGCCCCTCTGCCCTCATCTCCCTCTCCCCCTCTCTTCGTAAACGTTCCCTAGCTTCTAAGGAAACCGTTCCACCCGCAGGGATGCTAAATCCTACCTGCCAGTTGGGGTCTGTGAAGTCTGGCTTAAGGGAACGTTGAGATAGGCAGCAGATTTGCACTTGTGGCGTCAGTCCTGCTAAGGCTAAAAGGTGAAATACACCATGAGCCAGATGAGCCAAAACACCAGATAGATTAGCACTAGACACCGCCTCTAAGCGATGGAGATGTTCATTGAACAAATCATAAAGTTCTTCTTGGGGTTGTTCGCTTAAAGCTTCACACAGAACTATTTCTGCTAAATATTGACTGGCAGCCAGTTTTCCCAAATCTTTAGCTAAACCAGGATAAGTTTTTAACGTCTGTGCTTGGGTAATTTTATCAAGCGATCGCCCTTTGGCAATCAATAGTTCATTTACAACGAACATTCCACTCCTACCGCCCAGGCTGGAGTTGTGCTTACGTGACCCTGGAGCCACGGCTCTAATTAGACCGAATTCTCGTGTCAAAATCGTCACTATTTTATCCGATTCTCCTAGCGCCTGGGTTTTAAGATTAATACCAGTTGCTTTGTAGGTTCTACTCATTAGTCATCAGTAGTTATTAATCATTGCTCAAGGGTCATTAGCTTAGGACAAATGACAAATGACTATTCACGCTTTCCCAGGTTATCGCGCTGGCGGATCAAATCCATACCGCGAGATGTGCCTAATCTAGTAGCACCCGCTACAATTAAGTCTAGGGCTTGATTGATAGTGTGAATACCACCTGAAGCTTTAATTCCTACCCTTTCTTTTGCCAATTCTTGCAAAAGTCGCACATCTGCCACAGTTGCACCACCATTCCAACCTGTACTAGTTTTTAAGAATGCTGCTCCTGCCTCCATAGCTATTTCAGCAGCTATTTTTTTCTCCGCATCTGTCAACAGGTTAGTTTCCAAAATTACCTTGACCGTTTGCCCAGTCTCTTCACAAATTTCAGCAATCTCTCGGTGGACTTTTTCAGTTTTGCCAGCTTTTAACCAGCCCAAGTTCATGACCATATCCAATTCAGTGGCCCCACTATCTACCGCTTCTTGAGCTTCATACAGTTTCACTGCTGAAGTTGTTGCACCAGAAGGAAAGCCTATCACTGTACAAACTTTCGGGTTTTTACCGTGGAGGAGTTCGACTGCTTGCTTTACATGAGCAGGGAACAGACAAACCGCCGCAAAGTTGAATCTATATGCTTCTTCACACCATTGCTCAACCTGCTCTGGAGTAGCCGTTGGCATTAACAGGGAGTGATCGATAAATGGCGCAATATCAATGTCTGGATAGTCTGCTGCCATCGTGTCTTCTGCCAGTGATTGATTATTAAACTATATAAAAAATTAAAACATTTCTTATATATATATTAAACCACATTTATTACGAGTTTATCCTGAAAACTAACTGCTGACTTGTCTTGAATATCAGCTTTACAGATATCCCGGAATTACTGTAAGTATTTAAGTTGACATTAAGTGTTAATAAGGTTAGGAAGGTAAAATCTTTTTGGCAAGAATATTTATTTGCCAAAAAGATTTTACCTTACTTCTCTGGAAAAACAGGAAAATGCTTAATGACGCGGTATGGTTTACAGAAATATCAAATGGCAAATTTCGCATCAACAGCAGAGCTATCTACAGAAATTTATCTTCTGAGATAGTGACTAAATTAGCTCAAAACTTATCGGTTAGTGAGATTTTAGACTGGATCAAAAACGAAACAATTAAAGCTTTTAGAGAAAATTACTCACAAAATCCGCAAGTCGGCGCTCTCAACAAGGCGATAGGAGGATGGAACGAGTTAATAGCAACTAGCTTATTGTCTGAAATTATCTATGATATTAATAAAGAAACTGGCATGTGTATTGCGGCTTTTTCTATGCCTAATTCAAAATTACAATTAGAAGGAATAAATGAAGCATATTCAAACTTTTTAAACTTATTTACCAAAGATAATTTTGTTAATATAAATAATTCTTTGTCAAAAATTAAACCATTTAAAGACAAAATTTTTATGCCTAGTCCAGACTATATTATAGTTGTTATTGAAAATCAAGGAATTGCGCCCATAATTAACTCGCTTTTACAGCAACAAGCAATAAATCCAGATAGTTTAGTACTCTATAATTTTTTGAAGGGAAAACTACATATAGAAGAAGTTAAAGCAGCAGTTTCTCTCAAAACTTCAAATCGTCCAGATAGGCTTTATCAGCCTTTGTTTGAAGCAGCTATGATTAAAGCTATTGCTTATGTATTACAGCAAAATTGGAAATATTACATGGTTGTCAGTGAATTAACCCCTGCTGATAGAAAAATATTTAGTACGGCAATTGCACCTCATGGTGTGGCGCTAGAACAGACTTTTCATCTAGTAGATGGTACATACCCATATACTAGGAAAGCAGATTTAGTGTCGTTAGTTGCAGCGGCTATTGAACATTACTGAGTTCTATAGCAATTTAACTAAAAATCAATGGTAACTCCAATTGTTTGATTTCATTTTTAGAATGGTATTCTTTAGTTACTAAGAAGTCAAAAATAGTTTTAGCTAGCGCCTTCGATGCCAAATATGGTACGCCATTGCCAATAGTTTTAAACATATTTGTAAGAGACATATTCTCTGGAAGTAAAAAACTTGCAGGCAAGGATTGTATGGCTAAAGCTTCCGCCACAGATATTCGCCGGATTTGATAGGGATGCAAATGTACTTCATTATTTCCATAGCAAGCTGTCGGAGAGTAACGCCATCTGTGCAGACGCTTGAAAGACTTTTTAGAATCATCTCCTTCATCAATAGCAGCAAATTTTGTGATACCTGCTCTTGGTTGAAAACAGTTTTCAGCATTGGGGTGCTTAAGTACATTATTTTTTCTAAACCAGTATTCAACTGTTAATTCTTGAGGGATGCCATCAGGACAAGGGATGATGGAATTTTCTTGGAATGGATCGCACTTACGCCAAGGGTAAGCGAAAACATTTTCTTGAGGATATAAAATCTGATTTTTCCAAGGAAAATACCTATCATTTAGTAACTTTTCAGTACCGACTTTTATTTCTACATCCTTAAGAAAACTATTTTTGAAGCCTATTAGAATAATTCTTTCTCTATCCTGGGGTACACCATATTCAATAGTATTAATTAACCGCTCTGTTAATATATAGCCTTCTTCCTGTAATCGTTGCTTGAGCGATTCAAAAAACAAGCGGTGCTTTGTCGTTCTCCACAACCCCTTAACATTCTCAAATAAAAAGAAATCAGGAAGATTGCGGCAAATTAATTCAACATAAGAAGCAGAAAGCTTGCCATTATCTCCTAAACGTCCTCTATTTTTTCCACCAATAGAAAAATCAGGACAGGGAGGGCCGCCGATGAAACCAATTATATTATGAGATTTGCGGCAGTCTTTGACTAATTCTTGAAGGTGTTGTGCTTCTTTTCCGACAATAAGTTTTGTTACATCCGCTGCTTCACCGTGATGATATCCATATTCAGGCGATCGCATTTTCAGAACTTCTCGTGAATGACGATAGGCGGCGATGAATGGGGTGAAGATTTCATTAACATAAACAATATTAAAACCACTGGTTTCAAAACCTAAATCTAGGAAACCTGAGCCAGCAAAAAAAGAGAAAATATAAGGGCGATCGCTCATTGCATGACTAGTACAATCAAAAAATCTTATTAATATTCAGATTCTAGGAAAATGGGTTATGTCCGTAACTTATACGGAGAGCTAATACTAACTATCCCAATTTGGATTTAAGGGTTGGCAAAACCTAATATACTTAGGGTTTCTACGTAAGTACCAATTAAAAAATCACAATTGGAAAACTGCTTAAATAGTAAAAATTTTTTACAGTTCCCCTAAGTATTACATCTCAAAGTTTACTCAATCTTTAAGGAAAATACCTGACAGAAAAAGAGTCTGGAGTCACAATTAAATATAGGGTTTCCAAACCCAAATGATATTCCAGACAAATATTTGTCACTAAATAAAAAACCGGGGTACTTCAGACTAAATTTTTATGCGGATTTTAATTTACTCCTACAACTACTATCCAGAACCGATTGGTATTGCCCCACTGATGACTGAATTAGCAGAGGGACTAGTGAAACGTGGGCATGAAGTGCGTGTAGTTACTGCTATGCCCAACTACCCTGAGCGGCAAATTTACCAGGAATATCGGGGCAAGTGGTATGTCAACGAATACAAAAATGGCGTTCAAATTCAACGCAATTACGTTTGGATTCGTCCACAACCAAACCTATTAGATAGGGTGTTACTAGATGCTAGTTTCGTCGTCACTAGTTTTGTACCCGCTCTCATCGGTTGGCGCCCAGATGTGATCCTCTCAACATCGCCATCCTTGCCAAGCTGTGTACCAGTTGCGCTTTTAGGATGGTTACGTGCGTGTCCTGTAATCTTAAATCTACAAGATATATTACCAGAAGCAGCCGTCCATGTCGGTCTGCTGAAAAATAAATTACTTATCCGGTTGTTTACATTATTGGAAAAATTTGCCTACCGCAGTGCCAGTAGAATTAGCGTCATCGCCGATGGGTTTGTAGACAATTTGCGATCTAAGGGCGTAGAAGCTGACAAAATTGTGCAAATTCCCAACTGGGTTGATGTAAATTTTATCCGCCCTTTGCCTAAAGAAGATAACCCTTTCCGCGCAGCACATAATCTCAACGGCAAATTTGTAGTATTGTATTCTGGTAACATTGCCTTAACACAAGGTTTAGAAAGCGTCGTCAAAGCTGCTTCTGTCTTGCGCCATATCCCAGATATTGTCTTTGTCATCGTTGGAGAGGCAAAAGGTTTACAGCGATTGCAACAGGAATGTCTAGACTGCGGCGCAGATAATGTGTTGCTACTGCCATTTCAACCCCGCAAAGATTTGCCACAAATGTTGGCAGCTGCGGATGTTGGTTTAGTGGTGCAAAAGAAAAATGTTGTATCCTTCAATATGCCGTCAAAAATTCAAGTGCTACTTGCTAGTGGAGGGGCCTTAATTGCCTCTGTCCCCGACAATGGTACGGCAGCAAGAGCCATTAGGCAAAGTGGCGGCGGAGTTATCGTTCCTCCAGAAGATCCCCAAGCTTTAGCGATGGCAATTTTAGATTTGTACCAAAACCCCGAAAAAGTCAAAACTCTGGGTTACAAAAGTCGCCAATATGCCGTTGAGCAATATGCTTTTGAGCAAGCTTTAAATCAGTATGAGTCCTTGTGTTACTCATTGATAGCTGAACGTAGAACAATTCAGTCTACAGGCATAGTTACGAAACAAGAAGTTTAATCTTTGCAGCAAAGTTATGTTGCATCTGTATAAATTGCAATTATGCCCTCATATATAAGTAACAGAAGATATTGAGGGTAACTAATTTTACTAATCAAAATACAGCGATAGACAAGCACGTTTTCAGGTGGATTGTTGAACTAAAAATCTCACGGTTTCACTTCATTCAACCCCTGGCAATCGAAAAAAAGGTATTTAATAGCACTTAATAAAATACGTATAAGAATCGTACTTTTGCTACACCAGTCATTAATATGCTGTGTTGTATCGTAATTTTTAGCAGACAGACAGTATAAAGCGTAGATGTATAGTTAACTGCGAATTACTAGCTTTACATTGCTATGCTGTTTGATGAATCTGCGATTATTTTCGCTGTCAATTCCTGCCGGAAAGCTATTGGTTGATTTATCGCTGCACAATAACCATCAGCAATCAGCTGTTGCGGATATCGAAATCTAAACAGCCAATTATCAAACTAGGCCCATAGACACCTGTTTTTTTGTTAGTATTCAAAAAAACCTATTGACACATTTGTCAGATCAATTGTTTGTTGTTTGTAAGTAAATGTCAACAATTGTTTCAAAAGGAAGAAAGCACCTGAGGTTTAATGACTGATTATTTCCAAGGAAATTTCCCATTGCAATCTGTCCCACTGACGAAGAGTGCGGTAATAAGCCACGGCCAAACCGAAGAGGCGAGCGAAAAATTAGCTGCAACGATCGCGATTGCGGCATCAGACCGCAAAGCAGGTGAGATTTTATTGCTCAAAGTAGCAGAGGTATCTTACCTAGCTGATTACTTTGTAATGATGACTGGCTATTCTAAGGTACAGGTCAGGGCGATCGCTCAAGCAATTGAAGGAAAAGTCGAAACTGAGTTGCAACGCCGTCCCTTAAGGACAGAAGGCAAAATCGAGGGGAGTTGGGTACTACAAGACTATGGTGATGTGATTGTTCACATCATGATGCCCAAAGAACGGGAGTTTTATAATTTAGAAGCGTTCTGGATTCATGCAGAACGTATTTCCCTTCCAGAATCTGATGAGGGTGAGGGTAAGCCAACATGATTAGGTCTTCGGTTTCTAATTGCCCAGTTCCTACAGACCAACAACCGCTCAATGAATACGAAGAATTAAAAACTTCCTGGCTGTTTCGTGATACCACTTTAGATTGGCGCGAGTATATCACGAAACTCCTTTGGATTTGGGGTTTATCTTGGCTTTTTGCAGGGCCCATAGCTGCGGCAAGTTTTCCCCCTCACAAGTATATTGCACATTTTATTCTCTGTGGTGCAGCCGGAGCAAGTGTTGGGTTAGTGCTTATACTAGTGAGGTTGTACTTAGGCTGGTTCTACGTGTGCGATCGCCTTTGTAGTCCCACAGTATTTTATGAAGAGTCCGGCTGGTACGATGGTCAAACTTGGACAAAGCCACAGGAAGTCCTTAACCGCGATCGCTTAATTGTTGCATACGAAATTAAACCCATTCTGCGGCGGTTACAATTTACCTTTGCTGGCTTGGCGGGAATGTACGTTATTGGTACTATAGGTTGGCATTTGTTTTAAAGAGTTATTGGTCATTGGTCATTAGTCCTTAGTTAATGACTAATGACCAATGACCAATGACTAATTTAATTAAAAAAGGTGATAAATATAAACCCATGACAATGGGAAAACGAACTCAAGCCGCAGCACTGGAAGTCCGGTTGCTGCGGGAAGGTATTATTGAATCCAGGCATATAGTCCAAGCTGTTGTCTGCGACGAACGAGGACGGGTTCTAACCGTTGCCGGAAATTCTGAAACTGCTGCATTTATCCGTTCAGCCCTCAAACCGTTTCAGGCACTAGCTGTCACCACCACAGGTACACTGGAACGCTATCAACTCAGCGATCGCGACTTAGCAATTATCACAAGTTCCCATAAAGGAAGAATAGATCAAGTCCGACAGGTATTTAACATCCTTTGGCGGGCGGATCTTGACCCGACTATACTCCAGTGTCCAATTCCTGAAGGCAAACGGAGTCCTCTGGAATACAATTGCTCTGGAAAACATGCGGGAATGTTAGCTGTTTGTCAGCAACGCCATTGGCCCTTGAATAACTACTTGGATCGCAAGCACCCAATACAGCAGTTAATTTTGGGCAAAGTAGCAGAGTTGCTGCGAATGCCAGCAGCAGAATTTATCAGCGCTCATGACGACTGTGGCGCACCAACTTATCTGATGCAACTCGGTCACATGGCATCTTTGTATGCACTGTTGGCCTCTAGTACCAACTTGGATATGGAGCGCATCGTCCGTGCCATGACTCATCACCCCGCAATGGTAGCAGGAGATGGAGAATTTGATACCGAACTGATGCGCTTAACTCCAGGAGAACTAGTCAGTAAAACTGGTGCCGAAGGAGTGCAGTGCATTGGTAGACTCGGTGAAGGCTTGGGATTGGCAATCAAAGTCATGGATGGGGCGAAACGGGCAAAATATGCCGTTGCTATTCACTTACTCCAGCAAATGGGGTGGATTAGTCCCAGCGCTGCCGAAAGCCTCTCAGAAAAGTTTGTCACCTTGGGAAAATACAAGCGTTTAGAAGTAATTGGAGAATTATCATTTTTGTAGTTGCCAAACTCTTGACTATAGGTTATAGTATAGAAGTTAAGAGCGACGCGGGATAGAGCAGCCTGGTAGCTCGTCGGGCTCATAACCCGAAGGTCAGTGGTTCAAATCCACTTCCCGCCACCAAATAAAAGATAAAACAAAAACCCTACAATCAGTAAAGATTGCAGGGTTTTGTTTTATTTTGATCTATTCTGGAATAAATAGCCATCTAAAAGGCGCGGAGAATCATGGTTGTGAAGTTGCAGCGACCAATTTTAGTGGGAGGATTGGGACTGTCCTTTTCTCTGTGGATGTTGGACAGTTGGCACGATTCTATAGTGCAGGTGGGTGAGTTTGGTTTGTTGAGTGCTTTAGCTGTAGGTGGTGGTTTGTGGTTATTCCAGCAAAATCGCCCCAAAGACAGTTTAAAGCAGCTAGATGGTATCGTGGTTGATCGAGCGACTGTGGAAAGTGCGATCGCTAAAACTGAAACTGTAATTAACCAACTAGCACAAGAAGCAGAAAATCATCCAGCTTTAGAGACACTCAGAAAACAAGTTGCCCAATTGTTGCTGGAATCAGACAGACAACAAATTCAAGTAGCTGTGACTGGCGGTAAATCTGTGGGTAAAAGCACTTTAATTCAAGTGCTACAAAATCTAGAGACACAAAATTTCGTGTCTCTACAAGAGACAGCACCTTTATTTAGAGAAGTGGGTGAAAATTCAGATGCGGCTATTTTGGCAGAAGTAGCAAAATCTGATTTTGTTCTATTTCTGACAAACGGTGATTTGACAGACTCAGAATTTCAAACCTTACAGCAGCTAAAGGCAGCAAATCAGCCTACTATGCTGGTTTTCAATAAACAAGACCAGTATTTAACTGATGAAAGCGCCAACATCCTTAGTCAATTGAAACAGCGGATGCAGGGAAATGTAGTTGCAACTGCGGCCTCTCCCATTGCCATCAAAGTTCGAAAGCATGAGGCTGATGGTTCTGTGCAAGAGTGGATGGAACAACCAGCAGCAGATATCCAGCAGTTAACTCAGCAGTTGGGTGAAGTTTTAGCACAGCAAAGACAACGGTTAGTTTGGGTGACAACCATCAGAAAAGCCGGATTGTTGAAAGCTGAGGCTAAAAATTGGCTCAATGGAACCAGACGCGATCGTGCCACTCCAATTATTGAACAATATCAGTGGATAGCTGCTGCCGCTGCCTTTGCTAATCCAGTACCAGCCTTTGATATTTTGGCAACTGCGGCAATTAATGCTCAAATGGTAATGGATTTGGGTAATATCTATCAGCAAAAATTTTCCCTAGAACAGGCACAAACCGTAGCTGGAACAATGGGAAGTTTGATGCTGAAATTGGGTTTAGTTGAACTTTCTACAAAGGCTATTAGTACTGTTCTGAAAAGTAATGCCCTTACCTTTGTTGCTGGTGGCGTAGTGCAGGGAGTAAGTGCAGCTTATCTGACTAGAGTCGCAGGGTTAAGTCTAGTTGAGTATTTCCAACAGCAGGAAATAGCGATAGATTCTGGAACTGGTTTAAATTTGGATAATTTGCGGCAAACTTTGCAAAAAGTATTTCAGCAAAATCAGCAGATTGGTTTTTTGCAGGAGTTTGTTAAGCAAGGTGTGAAGCGTTTGTTGCCAGAGGTGCAGCAGGTTGAAGTAGTTAGTGTTCAGAAGGCGATGGGATAATCTCATACACAGGATTACCAAATTTTGAATTTTGGATTTTGGATTGAATGATTCAAAATCCAAAATTGCTTTCAAACCCTGATTTTAATAGTGGATAAAAAATACATAAATATCTTTTGTTTTAATCAAGAGGATTCATCTGTGGGATCAGTATAAAATCTAAAATACAAAATTGGCTGACACTTGCATGGTGTTATAAGTGAACCTAAAATTTACCCAAGCTCATAATGGGCTTGGGTGTATTTAAGAATATCGTGATAGTTACGAGTTCTCAAAAAATTGTGAATAAGGATAATTAGCTAAACAGCACCACTGTTTCTATTAAACAGAATAGCTATAGTTTTGAAAATTAGCTTTAAATCGTACACTAAACTCCAATTTTTTTGATACTGCAAATCCAGACGAATTACATCTTCAAAACTACGGACTGTAGAACGTCCATTTACTTGCCATTCGCCAGTCATACCGGGTTTTACATCTAAACGTTGCCACTCTGGTACTTCATAGCGTTCCACTTCATCAGGTGTAGGTGGTCGAGTGCCTACTAAACTCATCTCTCCTTTGAGGACGTTCCAAAATTGGGGTAATTCATCAAGACTAGTTCGCCGTAACAAGCGCCCTACCTTAGTAATTCTGGGGTCATTCTCATTCTTGAAAAAAGCACCTTGCACTTGGTTTTTAACTTGGGATTTCTTCGCTTCCGCATCCACACACATAGAGCGGAATTTCCAAATCTTAAACCGCTTACCCATCCAGCCACAACGAATTTGACTAAAGAAAATGGGCCCGGGATCGTTAATTTGAATAGCGATCGCAATCGGAATAAACAAAATTCCTGTAATTAATAAACCAGTCACTGACCCAACAATATCTAAGAACCGTTTCATCCAAGATGCCATAGAAGGGTGAGTAGTGGGTAACTGCTCTACTTTACGGGAAGTTGTCTTCCGATTATCTAGTATGTCATCTTGTTCTATTAACGGCCTATCCTCCACAAGCTCTAGAGGAAAAACCTGATCTAACCCTGTGAGTTTTAGAACTGCCATGACTTGAGGTGTTACATTCCGCAGTGTTAATGTAATACCCTTGACCTGAGCATATTTAAAATTACTTACCAGGGCACCTAAACCACTACTATCGATAAAAGTAGTTTGGTGAAAGTCAATAATGATTTGCTTGGGATGTGAATTGGGCCCAATTAAGCCTTGGCAGGTTTGCTTAAAGCCTAAAGCCTCCAGCACGCTCAACCGCGTCGGCACCTGCACTATAGCAATGTCGTTTAGGGAATTAACTGGAAAATCGACCTCTGTCGGTTGGCTAGTCATGAAGCTCTGCACTTTCGTTGCCATGTATAATGTAATCTGCCAAACATTACTTTGTCCTACAAAATTACTTAACCTAATATCGGAATTAGTGGTAATCAGGACTAACTGCTATTTACTGGGGCTGAGATTGGAGATCGCTAGCGACGATTCACAATAGAACAAGAAGCCAAAAAACATCCTTGCTGTTGTGCCGACGCAGCGCGATCGCGTTGCTCTAATCAAATGATTGCTAAAAATACGGTTACACCTACCGCACGCCTGATTGAGGTCTTTTCTGCCATTCAAGGGGAAGGACTAAATGTCGGGACACGTCAGATATTTATTCGTTTTGCTTTGTGTGATTTGCGCTGTCACTTTTGTGATAGTGCCCACACTTGGAGTGCACCTACAACTTGTCGGATAGAGCGATCGCCTGGATTGCGCGACTTTGAAATCCACTCTAACCCCGTCCCATTACCCATATTAATCGAATGGGTGGAACAGCAAAATCTACCTTGTCTACACGATAGCATTAGCTTAACTGGCGGCGAACCACTTCTTCATGCCTCATTTCTAACGCAGTTTCTACCCCAAGTGCGAGCTATAACTGGTCTACCTATATACTTAGAAACCGGCGGACATCGCACAGAACAACTAGCAATGATTATCCCATACTTAGACTCTGTAGGTATGGATTTCAAATTGCCCAGTGTTAGCGGCGAAAGTCATTGGCAAGAACATAGTAAATTTCTCCAGTTATGTTATGACTCATATTTAAATGTTTTTGTCAAGATAATTGTGTCTCAAAACACAGATCCCGCCGAGTTGGAACGTTCAGCTTTGTTGGTGGCAGAGGTTAGTCCAGATATCTCAGTATTTTTACAACCTGTTACGCCTTTGGCAGTACCAGAACAATTTTCTCCAGTACCTGTACTTGCGCCTTCGAGCGATCAAGTTTTGATGTGGCAAGCTTTGATGAAAGGGTTTGTCAAGCACGTGCGCGTGATCCCCCAGACGCATAAAATGCTGAACCAGTTGTAAAATTTCAGTTTGATAAAGATGTAGTCAAGAAAAAAGTAAGATTTTATGAAATGGTAATTGGGCTGTTGCCGCTAATTAGGGAGGCAGCAGCCCCCTTACTAGGCAGTCTAATGAGCCAAGTCAAAAGACCACTAAGAGGTTTTATTAGGTAAAATCTTGCCTCCCTGACTCGGAGAGAAACTTGAACTTTAGTTCAAGGCAGGGAGAGGTTCGTCAAACTCACGTTGATTTAGGTTTTTTGGGGATAGTTAATACCCACCCAACCTAATTTATGGTTGCTATAGTGCGCCCTCATCTGGAGTTTTGGATTTAGCTTTTGCCTTATTAGCACTGCGTTTGAGGGCAGAGAGTCTTGCTTCGTATCTCGACCGTTGGCGCTTACTAGGAGTATTATCAATCAGGGTTTTCAAGGCGCTACCGAGACTCTTGTAAGCATTGGGCAGGCTATAACCAAAACGAGTTGCTAAAGCGATCGCTTTCTCATCAGCATTGAGCAATTCTCTTAGTTGCTTTTCCCCATTATTCTTTTGGTACAGTCGCCAGCCTGACACGCCACAAAGCGACAAAGCTAACACCAGCAGCAATCCATCTTGTACCCACAATTCCCCTACAGCACCACCTAAACCGATGGCTAGTGCTGCCATTTCCCAACCATCTTTAGGAATTGTGTCATTTTGAACGCGAGCAACCTCATGCCAGAACAGCAGATTACGCTGATCCATTGCGAGGGCATCCCATTTCACCAAATCAATTTGAATTTCTACCTGGTCTTTACCAATTTCTTCGCAGCGAACCAGGGGTGGATTGACCTCAGTTGTGCCTTCAACCGTGACCCAGCTTTGTAGTTCTGGTGGTAGTAAGGCTTTCAACCGCCGGAGTTCGCTCATTTCCGCTTTGGCAGAGGAGGTTGCATAGGATGTCATAATATCCAGCCCCAGAAAATTTCAGTATATAGTGAGGGTATCACTTTGGAGTATAGCTATTTAAGTGATGATCCGTCTCACTCACTAGGAAAACTTCCTCGCTTTTTTCGCGCTTCCATTGCTTTTTCTAGTAAATCTAACAATCCTGGGGCTTCTTCTTGGATACTGAGTAATAGTCTTTCCCCAAGTTCTATATTCCCCGGATCGAGGCCTGTTGCCATCACTTCTGTCAGGCGAGGTATTGCTATGCCATCCACAATCTGAATTAATCCACTCAGACAACGGTGAAATTGTCTTTCTGTGAGAATCGAGTCTTCTAAAGGAAACTCAATAATGGCACGGATTTCGCCATCGGATGGGTCATATTCCCACTGCAACATTTTAGTTTCCCAGGAAATGGCAAGCATTGTCTGGAGGATAGCTGCCTTGTGAGGATGGTCTTGGATTCCTCCCAGAACTTGAGGGGCAAATACCCGAAAAAATTTTCCTTCTTCATCCAGTTGGACAACTATTAGGAAATCTTCTAAGTTATCAGCCTCCACACCTGTTATAATTCGGTCTTCTTCATCATCAAAACGGTAGTCCCAACCAAGGTTGTCTAAATAGTTGGCAATCTGTTTGAGGTTAGCTCCCATAAAAGCCTCATAAGGAACGTGGAGCAGTTGTTACCAGACCTAGTTTAACCTGCTAGGGGTAGTTGTTTGGGTTTGTGTGGATACTTCTAATCCCATAGAAGTATGCAATTAGGGTATTGGGCATGGGTTATGGGGTATGGGGCGGGGCATTGAAGATAAGGAAAATAGATGCTCGTTCGGTCTTATGAATGATATTTTTTGAATAACTCTTGCTCATTATTAAAGAAGCAATAATTACTATTTTTCAAATCTTAGCAGTGAAGGATATAGCACTAACCCGCTTAAAGTTTAATACTTTTTTTATTTTGAATGTAATATATTGCTAGATCAAGCATGGTGGCATGATTTGTAATCAAATTTGAAAGCTAAAGCCAAGTTTAAATAATTTATACATAGCATTCTATGTTTTTGAAAATATACGTAAAAACTTCAATTAATACTTTTAAAACCGAATAAATATAACATAGAAACTGATACAGTTTTATATTAAAATTAACAAATTGTTTTCCCGGAATGATTATAGTGAGCCATGCATTTTTGATTGTGATTATCAATAAAATTTATGCGCAAATCAGTATTAATTCTAGCAATTGCACCTCTAGTTTTTGTTACAAATTATCTAAAAAATCTGCGCTATTTGCGTCTCTTTATAGAAAATTGAAACTTATAAAATATCAAAAAAATGGAATTGCGACACCTGCGCTACTTTATTGCTGTAGCTGAAGAACTGCACTTCAGTAGAGCCGCCGAGCGACTGCACATCGCTCAACCACCCTTAAGCCAGCAAATTCACCAACTAGAAGCGCAATTGGGGGTGGAACTATTTCACCGCAAAACCAAACGACAGGTACAACTAACAGAAGCAGGACAAGTTTTTTTGCAAGAGGCTTATCAACTTTTAGCTCAACTCCAAAGAGGAATTGAGCAAACCCAAAAAACGGGAAGAGGTGAAAAGGGACTACTGCGAATTGGGTTTACCAGTTTGGCAACTTATGATTTGCTTCCTGTAATTTTGCGGCGGTTCCAAGAACAGTTTCCAGAAGTAAAGTTGCTATTGCAGGAATTAACCACAACTCAGCAAGAGCAAGCGCTACAGGATCGCCGCATTCATGTAGGTTTTGCCCATCCACCTTTAGAAGACAACACACTCAATCAAGAATGTATTCAGCAAGAAGCTTTAATTGTGGCTATGTTAAAAACTCATCCCTTAGCTGAACAAGAAAAGATTTCAGTGCGATCGCTAGTAAACGAAAACTTTATCATGTTCCCTCGCCATTTGGGGCCCGGACTTTACGACCAAATTGTAAGTCTTTGTCAGCAAGGAAACTTCAGCCCAAAAGTGACTCAAGAAGCGATTCAGATGCAGACGATTATCGGATTGGTTTCAGCAGGAATGGGGATTGCGATCGCACCGTCTTCATTGCAAAATCTTCAGAGAACTGGTGTAGTTTATCGTACTCTAGAGGAGAAAACACCATTAGTAGAAACCGCCATAGTGTGGCGGGAAGAAGATATGACACCTGTGCTAAGGGAATTTCTACAAGTTGTCAGGAGTAGTTAACTAGCACCATAGTGATTTTATCTAAGTTGGTGGGAAATGGGGCGATTGCTGTCTTCATCGTTCTATAAAAATTTCCTACCTGCCTCTCTTGCTCAATTAGTTAGTTAACAATATCTACCATTAATCTACCTACAGCTACAAAATTTGATGAATACTCTCTACAACCTGCTCAAGAAAATTAACTGTATCACCAACCATTGATTCGTCGATATACCAGCGATTACCTATGTTGAGGGTAGGATCTATATCTGCTTCGTGAGCAATTTTGTTTCTGCGATCCACAATTAAAGTAAGTTGTTGCTTAATATCTTTAGAAGGTTTACTCATTTTACTAGCAACCTCATCCCACAATTTTTTATCCGAAATCTGTCTAATTGCATCAGCTATTTTGTCAGGCTGTTGAAAGCTTTGATAACTTAGACGTTCTCGAATCTCGTCTTCTAACCATAAAGTATTATTTAATCTGTTCAAAATACTATTTGATATAACTGGAATTAAACCAGAAATAGTATGAGACTGCTGTAAAAAGTTAGCTCCATAAATCTGCTCTATGTCACTCTCTATCCAAGAGGCGATATCTATGGCTATTCTTCTATCCTCACGAGCGCTTCCCAAGGAAACTTGAAAACGGGAAAACGCTGATTGAGTGGTATTAGCTGAAGATACTGGTTCAGCACGCTGTCCTCGATGAATTTCCAGCATACCCAGTGTGACAACCTCATGGATATAGTAATCCAAGGCACTCACTGTTAGAACTAGGGCAGCTCGTAAAATGTCTGAAAGATCCAGGGCAGCAGTAGCTTGAGATTTAACTGAATTATGAAGAGCAATCAAATCCTGAACACGTTGGATACTAATGCGAAATTGGTCAAGCGCTGACTGCATAACTGGATGAGAGTGCAATAATTTTATCTGCTAAGTCAGAAAAAGTTTTTTCAAAGTCTTTTTGCTTTTTTTGATTTCTTTCGCGTACTATACCAGTCTGTCCTAATTGCTCCGTTGTAAGTGCATAAACTGGTGTACAGTGTTCTTGTGATATAGCAATTAAACTGTTAAAATTAGAAATTTTTGTCAGTGTAAGACTACCATTTATACCTTGCTCGGTATAGACTTGCTTGGATACTAACAGATTATTTTGCTCTAGAACTGGTACTAGTTTATCAGTAACTGTATTCTCTATTTTTTCTATCCACGTTTGAAATGCTGCTGTTTCTTTACCCCTAATAATTCTATAGTTTTGAACTATGGTTCCTAAAAATTTCAAAGTAAATTCTGGAAATGGATAAGCAGCTTCCTTTAATATAGGGTTTGCGCTTGCCATCCTTGCCCAACCACACCACTTGGATAAAATTCTAGACAGAGAATCAATTGCCATTACAGAGAAAAAATCAGCAGTTGTAGGCACTAAGAAAAAGTCACTTGTCATTAGTAAGTTCTGATTAATTGCTCCTAAACTTGGACTCATATCAATCAGAATATAGTCAGCATTAAATTTCTTAGCAGTTTTTTCTAAAAGATCAGAAATAGCACCTGGCAAGTTTTTGAGTGTCTGAATTGAGCCACTGAGTTCCTGCGCGATACCTAATGTTACTTCGTATTCAGCAAAGCCAACATGACCAGGTAATAAAAACAAACCTTCTTGTCCTTCTATCGGAATACAATCTACAGCTTCAATAGCCCGTGGCTGTGACTCAAAAGCAGGAGCCAAGCCAGTTTTGATATTTGAATGTGTGTTGTAGATGTTTTCTATTCTTGCTTCGTCATCTTCAGTTTCTTCTTTTAGAGCTATTCCTGTTAGATTACATTGAGGATCAGTATCTACAAGGATAACTTTCTTACCCTTTGAAGCAAGCATCCAACCTAAGTTAAAAGTCGTTGTGGTCTTACTGACACCACCTTTGTGATTAAACAAGGCAATCTTGTGAACCATCTTATTTTGCTTTTGATACTTCTGAAATTTTTTGATTACAGATATTATTTTAGAACCTGTATGACTTAAATATAGCTTCTAAAAAGCTTACAGAACAGTAAGTTAATCGTGTTTTGAAGCAACTAGGAGAAATAGAGGAAGAATAATGAACGATCGCTACAGTATGGTAATTCAATGGTCAGACGAGGATAATTGCTACTTGGTACACTTACCAGAATTTCCTTGGCAGCAATTCCACACTCATGGTAAAACTTATGAAGAAGCCGCTAAACATGGGCAAGAGGTAATTGAGTCTATGATTGAATGGTATAAAGAGCAAGGAAAAGCTTTGCCAGAGCCAATTACTTTTCCTCAGAAACCGTTAAAAGTGGCTTAAATCTTTTTAAGATGCTTTGCACAAGTAGGGTAATCGCACCTTACCCCAATCCTTCAACATCAGCACTTTCCTTTTCCGACTCAACAGGCTCAAACTTCACCTTGTTGTATAAATCTTGTAGGGAAATCTCAAATGGTACGGTTACAAGTGCGATCGCTTCATCTTCTTCATCATATTCACGAAGCGTCCATTGCTTTTTCCCTATTTTAGAAAATTGCTCTACATGAATCTGAGTTTGGTCAATTAACAGATATTCTTGAAAGGTAGAAATAGTTCGGTAAGCCTGAAATTTATCTTCGCGATCGTACCCTTTGGTAGATTTAGACAAAACCTCAACAATAATTTGTGGGTTCAGAATTATATCCTTTCGGTTGTTAAAAAACTCCGGTTCCCCCGCCAGAATCATCACATCTGGATAGGTATAGGTTCGCTTTTGGGGTATCCATAGACGAACATCACTCATGAAAACCAGGTAGTTCTGCTTTTTAAAAGCAAAATTCAACTCAGTACTTAAGTTGAGTGCTATTTGATTGTGATTTATTGTCCCACCCGCCATAGGAATTATTTGCCCGTCAATGTATTCACTTTTGTAGTCAGCAACTTCTTCTAGTTCTAAATATTCCTCTGGGGTATAGTATCGCTGTTGTGTTATTTGCATAGTTTTATTGGGTAACAATGTTTAACAATACGGAGCGTCTACGCACTGAAGAGATTTGACCCATGTTTACCGAACAGTTTAACGTGGTTGGATAGAGGTTTATGTGCTTTGTACAAGGTGAGCGATCGCTATCTCAATTCACAAAGTCTGTTAGCTTTCTTTCCTATTGATAACCAGCTGCTTGTAACAGAAACAACTTGGCATAACGTCCTCCTAGCTGTAACAATTCTTCGTGAGTTCCCTGTTCTATAACTTCCCCGTTTTCTATAACTAGGATTTTGTCAGCCATCCGTACCGTCGAAAAGCGATGGGAAATCAAAAGTACCATCTGATTTTGAGTAATAGCGCGAAAATGATTGAAAATCTCAAACTCAGCTTGGGCATCTATTGCTGATGTTGGTTCATCTAACACTAAGATATCTGCTTGCGATCGCATAAAAGCACGAGAGAGAGCAATTTTCTGCCACTGTCCCCCAGAAAGTTCTTGTCCTCCCTTAAACCAACGACCAAGTTGAGTCTGAAAGGTTTGAGGTAATTGGTCAATAAAAGATTGGGCCATGCCTTTTTGGGCAGCAGTTTTCCATTGTGTTTTATTTTCGAGATGTTCTACATCGCCCACGCCAATATTCTCCCCCACAGTGAACTGGTAGCGGACAAAGTTCTGAAAAATCACACCAATCCGACGACGCAGCACATCCACATCCCATTCCTGCAAGTCCAAGCCATCTAAGAAAATTCGCCCAGAGTCCGGGGTGTAAAGTCGGGTAAGTAGTTTGATTAAAGTAGTCTTACCGGAACCGTTTTCACCCACAATCGCCAGTTTCTCTCTGGGTTTCAGATGCAGCGAAATGTTTCTCAATGCTGGCTTGGAACTTCCCGGATAAGTAAATGAGACATTCTCAAAACGGATACCATCTTGGGGATTTAAACCAATGGTTGCATTACCCCAAGATTTTGGTACTTCTTCTTCCAGAAAATCGTAGAGATTTGATAAATATAGGTTGTCCTCATACATCCCTCCAATAGAAGTAAGGGCATTAGAAAAAGTAGACTGTCCTTGGCGAAAAACGGTGAGATACATTGTCATATCTCCCAAAGAAATCTTTCCTAGCACTGTTTCCAGCACAATCCAAGCATAAGCTAGGTAAAAAGCCCCAGTACTGACTAAACTCAGCAGATATCCCCACAATCCTCGCCGCAGAGTTAAATCACGGTCTTCGCCATAGAGTTGATCGAACAGGCTACGATAACGTCCTAGCAACATTTCTCCCAACTGATAGAGTTTGACTTCTGTGACAAAATCTTCTCTTGCTAGTAGATTTTCTAAGTAGTGCTGTTGACGAGTTTCTGCCGCACGCCAACTAAATAAGCGAAAGCCTTCCCCAGCAAACTTTGTTTCCGCAATAAATACAGGCATAGCTGCCAAAATCAGTACTACTACTGCCCAAACTGAGAAATTTACTAGCAAAATCCCGTAGGTGACTAGGGATAGGGCATTTTGCACCAACCCAAATGTGCGGTTTACTAGGGAAAGGGGACGAACCGATGCTTCTCGTCGGGCATTAGTCAATTTGTCATAAAATTCTGAATCTTCAAACTGCCTAAGATCCAGTGTCAGCGCCTTTTCTAAGATGAGTACATTCACTCGCTGACCCATTAGCGCCCGTAGTAACGACTGACAAATGATGATTCCCCGCTGACTACCTGCTAGTAAAATTACAGCGATCGCTTCTAATCCTACATAAAATAGTGAGGGATTAATATTGACAAAACCATTGTTTTGTGGGTTGGCTTGAGAGGCAAACACCACTGCATCAACAATTAATTTACTGATGTAGGATATCGCCGCCGGTAAAAGACCAGCCACTAAAGTTAAACTAGCCAGAAAAATAGTAAGCGATCGGCTAGTAGTCCATACTAAGCTTACAGCCCGTCCACTGTAGCGGAAAACCGTCAGTGATTGGCGTAGGATATTTCTTTTTTTTTAATTTTCATCTTTTTTTGGCGAGATACCCCAGCTTGGGCGGATCTTCCTGACTCTATTAAATCTTTATTAATTTTACCAATAAAGAACTCAGAACTCAGGGGACAGAAGTCAGAATTACGAGACTGATATTCTGAATTCTGAATTTTGACTCCTGTTTATATTTTTATCCCCACAATCTCCTACCTGCTTTCCCACTTAATTTTTGGTGAGTATCTTCTAACAAAGCTGGAATATCTAACTTTTCTGGACAGCGAGGCAAACAGTCACCACATTCTGTACAACGGTTGCCTTTCATTCCAGGGAACCAGTGACCGGCATTTTCAAACATTCCGTAACGATATTGTCCATAGTCTTTCATGTCGTATGCTACTGCGAGATTACGTAACCGCAATACCTCTGGAATATTGATATTCTCTGGACAGGGCAAACAAGCATAACACTGGCTACAATTATCAGTTTCCAAAGCAAGTTTTTGGTGATTTTCTAAACGCTGGAAAGCGGAAATTTCTGCTAATTTTAACTTTCCATCATGGTCAGCAATTTGCAAAGGTTCCCTTAATTCCTCTGGGTTAGCTGGCCCTATACTCAAAGTAGTAATACGAGTATCTGAAAGTAAAAATCGATAGTTTAATTCTAAAGGTAAATACGGATTACATAAGTCTTTTAGGGTTTGGGGTGGGGTGTAGAGGCGTCCTCCCTTATCAGCAGGAGAAATAATGAAAATGCCCATATCCTTTTCGGTAGCTAGTTGAATCGCTGGTGCGTGCCGTTGAAAAAAATAGTAATAGTGCAGATTGACAAATTCAAATAAATCTGTATTAATTGCTGCCTGAATTACTTCTAATGGCCCGTGGGTGGAAAAACCAACGTGTCGCACTCGGCCATCAGCAACAGCTTCCTCCACTGCTTGCATACAGCCATTTTTAGCTTGCACCCACTCCAAATGTTGCCAAGTGTTCAAACCATGAACTCCTAAGCAATCTAAATAATCTAGTTGTAATCGTTCTAGAGATTCGTCGATACACCGACGCATGGTGTCAGCATCTGCTGTAGCTGAAATTTTGGTAGTGACATAAAGCCTCGTTCGGGGTACTGACAACCCAGCTTTTAGCACCCTACCAAGATACTCCTCACTTTTGCCGTAACCTCTGGCGGTTTCTAGATGATTAATTCCTAACGCTAAGGCTTCTTCGATAGTCTGGTGAGCATTTTCAAAATCAGCCAGGTAGCGCATCGTTCCCAAAGAAAAAACCGAGAGGCGCAGATTCGTTTTTCCAAAGCGTCGGTATTTCATAAATTGAGTCCTGAGTAGTGAGTCCTGAGTAGAAATACGATTAATAGTTTCTCTACAAGAATGACAAAGTGAAAAAGAAAGAATAAAGAAATTATTTTATTCTCTAGATTCTCTATTCTTTCTCAGCACTGGTTCAATGCCCCGCTAACAGCACTCAGTACTCAGCACTTTCCTAGCTGTCGCCATTACCAAAGCGCTTGATCAAATCTTCTGGACGGAGATTAGAAATAAATTCACGGAAGGCTTGCTGTTCGGCTTCATCTGCATCGCGATCAACAGGGATAGAAGCATCGGCAATCACTTCTTCCATTACCCAAATGGGAGTATTTGTACGGAGGGCAATGGCGATCGCATCGCTAGGACGCGCGTCAATTTCTTTTTTGACTTCGCCTTGCTGGACAATTAAAGCTGCATAAAATGTATCCTTTTGCAGGGAATGAATAATCACCTTTTCTAGAGTCATGTTCCAAGTCTCTAGAAGATTCACAATCAGGTCGTGGGTTAAGGGTCTGGGAGGCTTCTGATTCTCCAGTGCGCCCATAATTGCCCTAGCCTGTTCCTGACCAATGTAAATTGGCAAAGCCCGCCGATCTGAAGAATCTTTCAAAAGGACAATCGGGCTGCGGGTTATGGCATCTAATGCTATGCCAGCGACTTTCATTTCAATCATTGCCTAAGCCTCTACAATGCTTTGAGAGCCTTGGATGCCATGTAATAAATAGCACCCCTTTTTAGGCGGTTTGGTGACAGTAATAAACATAAGCATTCGTTCTCTATAATTGCTTCTATTAAACTCCGAACTTGTGGTGAAAACCAGAGTAAGTCAAATTGGTCTTCTTAGACAATAACCTTCTTACCCAAGTATGCCCTGTGAAGGATGCTAATGTGTTAATATTCCTATGCGAAAAAAAGTCAGAAAATATACTTGGATGTTCGAGATTTATGTGACAATTACCAATTGATTCCAGGCAAAATTAGGCAATAAATAGAGTTAGTTTGACAAAAAAGCCGTGTTTACAGGATTAATCCAAGCATTAGGAACGATGGAACCCTTAGGGGGCGATTCTTGGCAAATTACTTGTGTAAGCCAGTCGGGTGAAGTAATTATGCAAGATTTGGCTTATGGTGACAGTGTTGCTGTAGATGGTGTTTGCCTGACAGTGGAACAAGTTTTAAAAGACGGGTTTATTGTCACTGCTTCACCGGAAACTCTACGCCGCACCACTCTCTTAGGTGAGCAAACGCAACAGAGATATGTCAATTTAGAAGCGTCGCTAAAGGTAGGCAGCAAAGTTGGCGGTCATTTTGTGATGGGTCATGTAGACGGCATCGGTCGATTGCTAGTGGCGGAACAAACGGCTAATTCTTGGGAAATGACCTTTATTGCATCCGAAGCGATCGCACGGTACATTGTCCCTAAAGGTAGCATTGCCGTCAATGGTATCAGCCTCACAGTCGCCGCTTATGAGCCAGAACTCTCCCAATTCAAAGTAGCGGTAATTCCCCTCACATACAGCGAGACAAATATTCGCTATTTGGTTGCTGGGAGTTTGGTGAATCTAGAAGGGGATATTCTCGGCAAATACGTCGAAAAATTCCTTTATTCTGGCAACCCACACGCTACACCCTCTGATGAAAATAGTATAGATGGCATTACACCCGCATTCTTAGCAGAACACGGGTATTTGTAATTGGGCATTGGGCATTGAAAAGAGGCAGAGGGGCGGGGCGCAGAGGGGAAAATTTTTCTCCCTTTTTCCCTGCTCCCTTGCTTCTTTCCCAGTCCCCAGTCCTCAATCTCAGCTGCCTGGTTGCTGGCTTACCTGGGCGGTTTGCAAGCCTCGCACTAACTGGCTGAGGGCACTTTGTAATTCCACGCCTGGGTCAGTAGCAACCCACCCGTTCGGTGTTAGGTGACGGACTTCAAAGTGCAAGTGAGGACCTGTGGAGTTCCCGGTGCTGCCAACTCGCCCGATGACAGTTCCAGGTTGTACCCACTGACCAGGTTGAACAAAGATTTCTGACATGTGACCGTAGAGAGTTTGCTCAGCTGATTTGTGATTCAGGGTAACGGTTAAACCATAACCACCCAACCAGTTAGCAGTTTCCACTTGACCAGCAGCAGCTGCCAAAACTGGCGTTCCCGTAGGCGCACCTAAGTCTGTACCAGCATGGAAGCGTTGATTACCTGTGATTGGATGAATTCGCCAACCAAACAAAGAAGTAATGGGAGCGGGAATAGATAGTGGATACATCATTCCCGTACCACTATAGGCGACTCTCCCCATGTAAGGGATTTGTGGCAATACTGATGTTAGTGAGAAGTCGTAAGCTACGTTGCTGGGGCGGGGTGCAATGTTGCCATCTGCCATTGGTGGCGGTAAAGTTCCACCACTCGGTGCAATGGGAGATGCACTCACTCTTGTGGGGCTGAACTCGCTGGGAGTTGGGATAAACCGATTCGGGCGAAATGCGCTCTTGGTGACACCGCCAGAACCACTTTGAGCAGCACGCCATCTACTGGTGTTGCCGGTAGTTGCAATCTGCCGCACGGGTGGAACTACTGGTAATTGGGCATTTTGGCTTCTTCTGAGCCAATTAGGTGCTAGTTTACCATTAGAATTAGCTACACTCCTTTGGGGTACTTTGGCGCAAACGCCGCCTAATACACTTTGCCCTGATGGCAAAATGGCTCGACAACCACTGGAGCGTTCTGTAACAATTACAGAGTTTGGTGCTTGATAAGTAGCTGTTGCACCACTGTCATAACTATTAGGATCGATATAGGCGTTATTATAATCTTTGGTTTTCTCGGCTGTTGCACTGACAGGGCTGTTGGAGTTATTTGATGGTTGAGCAACTACTGGAAGTTTTTCAGGTGCATAGCGGGCAGGGGTATTGGGTTTTTCCTGTCTCACCCTTATAGGAGTAACCTGAGAGGCTTCTACTTTAGGCTTTGGCTGTCTGATAATCACAACAGCTTGGGCAGCTTCGATTTTGGGTATTGACTGCCTAACTGGCTCTTTTGATTGAGCAACCTCTGGCTTCTTGCCTAGTCTCTGTCTGAGTTTGGCTCGCCGTTGGGAAAATTCCACTTGCGCTTGAGGGGCTTCCGGTGCAACAGCCTGTTTTTTAACACTGAGCGTTCGCGTAGCGTCTCGAAGAGAAGCCGAAGTGTTAACTGGATTTTTAACGGCTGTTGGCTGAGAACTTTCAACAGTAGGAACGATGTTGTCTATTTGTGCTTCCGTTTGGGCAAACACGAAGCCACCGCTAAGGAGGCTAACGCTACTCAGCCAACAGAGGCTCTGAGCTGGTAGCGTTGAGGCAAAACGTTTTTTTGTTAGACCTTGCTGCCATAGGTAATGCAAACGATGATGGGCAGAATTATTGCGCTGCGTCATTTGTTCTCTCAGTTGTGTGTAATTAGCAAGGAAGAGATGATGCTAGTGGTTTGTCTTGCCCAAAGAGCGAAATTTTGAACAAACCTCAAATTTAAACGGAAGATTTATGGTATCCCAAACTGATTGTACCGGGTTCAATATAAATTTCCGGTGTAATTAATTCCTTTGTATCATGTGTTTCTAAATCAACTCGTAAATTTCCTTGAAGAGTCACCCCAACTACTGTACCTGAAAGATTATTGATGTACACCCGATCGCCGATGTTTGTAAGCAAGTCTAGATAGTGAGACAAGAGTATATTTACTCCTTCTTGTTCAAGGCACTCCATACCGGATTCTATTCCTAGCAAGACTCTAGAGGTTAACGTTTCCAGACAAGAAATTGGTCTACTATCTTGGGAAGCTTGCCACGATTCCAGATTGATTCCAGTTTCTGGTACTGGGTTTGTCCAGTTAATACCAACACCAATTACTGCTTGGGTGATTTGTCCTTTGTTGACTTTTGTTTCTGTCAAAATGCCGCCTAGTTTGCGACCATTTAAAACTAAATCATTGGGCCATTTTATCCCAACATCTATACCGCATTGGCGCAATTGCGACGCAATTCCCCAAGCAGTGGCAAAAGTTAGCTGATAGCTGTCAGTAGCCTCTATTTTATGGTCGAAAGAAATCGCCACGGAAACATATAATCCCCCAGCCGGAGAAATCCACTGGCGGCCCCATTGTCCCCGCCCAGCAGATTGCACAGTTGCGATTACTACTGTTCCTGAAATAGCCCCTTGGTTGAGTAAGTTCCAAAGGGTTTGGTTGGTTGAGGAGACGCTTTCAAAAAAATGAAGGGAAAATGGTAAATATGTATGCTTACGCCCTGCTTGCAAGGCTGTTTCCAAGTTTTGCAGATTAAATCCCACAGCAGTTAACCCAAATTCCGTTGTTCAAGTTAGCATTGATTGGCTAATGAGTGATTTCTGTTTAGGTTTGGTTGAAGATGCACACTTGGCACTGGCACAATTGGGAAGGACTGCCCTATCTAACTTGTAGTATTCTGGAACGTTGGCATCACGGCTTCTTTACCCAGCAGTTTTGGCCGCGATCGCCACAAGTTATCACAGAAGTATTGCAACCAGAGGCATCAGTCTATCGCTTAAAGCAGGTTCATGGCAATACTGTTCTCACCCCCCAAGAAGTTGAAAGCTTCTTAAGCTCTGCTGAGGAGGATTTTGCATCAGCAGATGGTTTAATCAGCGAACAGCCTCTACAAGCGGTTTGGGTCGCTAGCGCAGATTGTACACCCGTACTAATTGGGGATGTGCAAACTGGACGGGTGGCAGCATTACACGCAGGCTGGCGGGGGACTGCTAAAAAGATTGTGCCCTTAGCGATCGCTCGATTACAATCTCAAGGCAGTAAACTCGATGATTTACGCATTGCAATGGGCCCGGCGATCGCTGGTGAAGTTTACCAAGTCTCTATCGAAGTAGCTGCGGAAATTGGGACTAGCATTATATCACATAATGACGAAGAAAAAATTATAACTGCATTGGATGAACTACCAAATTCACCCTTACTGAAAGACCCCAATCCTGGAAAGGTACGGCTGGATGTGCGGCGAGTGAATACCTTACAACTGGAAAATATGGGAATTAGTGCAGAACAAATTGCGATCGCACCTTATTGTACTTTCCAAACTCCAGAGCATTTCTTTTCTTATCGTCGGGAAAAAGAGAAAAAAGTTCAATGGTCAGGTATTGTTAGCGGTAAAAGGTAAAACTGGTTTTCAACTTTAGCATCAATATAACCAAATAATTACTAATTCGTAATACTCGCCTCCGACGAGAAGCAAGCTACGTAATTCGTAATTAAATGGTTATAGAGCAAGCACTGAAGTCCGTGATTCAGTGGTCAACAATTAATGGAGTGTACACAAGTACTGATTGCAATTACGAACTATGAATTATCAATTACGAATTATATTGACACCCGATTAAATGATTCAAATTTTATAATCTGTTTTTGACGAAGGGAACTAATTGCTAAAACTAAAATACTTACAGTGATTCCTAAAACGGCATAACTCGGTAGGGCGAAAATAGTTACTTTCATAAAGTATGGCAATTCCCCTGCTTTCACCTTCCAGTGCTTTGCTAGAGAGTGGATGAGCCAGCCATGAATAACTGCTGTTTGCATTGCAACACAGCAAACTCCTGCTAACCAAACAGACATTCTTTTCCTAGAGAATTTACAATGTCTGATCTGATACAGCAAATCATTTAGCAAAAAAACAGCCGCAGGTATTAACATCACAGAACTAGTTTCCTGTGAATAGTTGATGCTAATACTCAAGCAAGAAACTAATACTATTTCTGCTAAATAGATTTTTTTTGACCAAGCTGTAAGAGATTGCTGTAGATACAAATACCAACCGACACAACTAACGAGTATCAGAACAATTATATTTGACAAAAGCTTGGCAAAGAATGGGTTATTAGGGAATAATCTTGGACCTACAACCATCAAATCGAGGCGACTGATTGAAATATAAGGGTTAACTGATGGATCTTTTAGCCAGAGTGAAAATCCCTGAGTGGTATCTGACAGGAATTGTGTCAAAGAATTGCCCGTCAAAGCTAGACCTAAAAGTGCTAATAAAGTGACTGTGACAACAGATACAAAAACTAGAGAAAACCGTTTTTTAAGTATAAAATACAAAATGAATAATGCAGCTAATGTTGGTTTACAAAGGGCAAGTCCCAAGCAAATTCCTGCTGGAATATCTTGATTTTTTCTAGCCCAGATAAACATCCATAAGATCAGAACTGCAATAAAAATAGCAATATTACCAACTTGAAAATCGCGAACTAAGCCATAAATTAAGGCAACCGAGATTGTGCAAATAGTTTTAAAAGCTCGCGACTTCGACTCCAGCAGGATATTTGCTCCCCATAAGGCCAAACCGATAGCTAATATATGCATCACAATCGAGATTTTAAATGCATTATTAAGCGAAAAATCACCGAGAAACCAGATAAGAGGAATAATATTAGGTGGATAGACAAACGGTGGAATAAATCCACACACCTTAGTTATGGTACAGAAACTTTGGTTAAAAATCTCGACATTAAAGGGACTCAAATGCTGATGAGCCAATTTACTCGCCACATAATACGATTTAAAATCCCATAAGGGTGGATGTGGTTGATTTAGGAAATAAACTAGCCAACCTGTATAACAGAGAAATCTTGTAACGACTAATACAACACCTGCTTGGACGATAAAGTTAACAATTGGTTTACGAAAAAATTTTATCAACTGTTGAATCACAGAAGATTTTAAGAATAAAGAATTTTTCCAGGCTGCCTGTTCATCATCTAATCGCCAATTATTTTTAAGAACCCAAGCAACTAAAATTAGTATAATCAGGTTCCAAAAGCCAAAGCTGATCATTATAATTATCTCAATAAAGATTTTTGCATTTCCTAAATAATATCGTCCAAATCAATTTTGATAAGGACTACTTAAGTATTTTCATAATTCCCTTACAAAATTTTGACAATTACTCCCTTCCTGCCAAAATAATCATCAATAAAAGGCTGAAAAAAGGTATTTACGTTGATATACAATATAATTATTTTATACAGTGTATAAATTCGAGAAATTATGTATTTTCTGTGGTATAAATTACTTAATCTTACTTATTACATAAAGCGTGGCTCAATAACTCGCGGTGCATTAATGCCCTATCTACTAAAGATTGTATTTGCTCAGGTGATAAGGGATCGCCATTGGCGTAATGCTCCATCCAAGTCAGACTAATCAAATTGGGATCATCGGGTAAACTCGTCAAATCCCAACCAGGCATTTCTAAGTCTTCCATGAGGCGATTTACTTTGGGGTCATAACTGAGAGCAAAACAGCGACAACCAACAGATGCAGCCATAATTAAACTGTGCAGACGCATCCCAATTGCCATCTCCACACCGCGAAACACACCTTTTAAAAGTTGCGGATCTTCCAGACACAAAATTTTGCTAACATCTTTAATGTGTGGTTGAATGGCTTCGGCAATACTTAAATCTTCACTTTTTTGAAACGGTAGTAATAAAATAAAAGCCTGCGTAGCTTTTTGAAAGTCAACCAAAGCACGAGTTAAGTTTGCTAAACGTGTTTCTGTAAGTTGGGGATGCGATCGCAACGTTACCGCAACTCTTGGCGCAGGTAAATCCCAAAGTCCAGGTACTGGTTTAGATTCCAATGCCCAAACTGGGTCAGGAGCTATAATACAAGGAATTTGCCAATCAGATAATAAAGCCGCACTGGCGCGATCGCGGACACTAATTTTGGTACAATTACCAAAGGTTTGCTTTGCCAACCAACGAGTTTGCGGACGCACCAAAGGGCCAATACCCTGCGCCCAAGCAACAGTTTTCAAACCCATTTTCTGCGCTAATGCCATCAGTCCCCCATAATAAAATGGGCTGATAGTGCTAGTAACATCTTGAATGAGACTCCCGCCGCCCCAAATCAAGGCATCACAAGAGCGTAAAGCTTGTAGTACAGCTAAGGGAGCCATGCGATCATAGGTTTCTACATTGTAGCGATCGCGCGTTTCCTCTGGATTACCAGAAAGCACCACAGGCGTTACATCAGGTGGTAACATTTGCAAAAGCGTTGCTAACAAAGCTTCGTCACCACCATTACCTTTACCGTAATACCCAGATAATAATGCCCGCATCTTGACCATTTTAGATTTTGGATTTTGGATTTTGGATTAATAGCTATTGTTAAATGAATCTCTGTCCCCGATACAGATGGTAAACTCATTCTCAAATTCTATTTTGCATAGTGCAGAAGATAGTTAGAACTCCCTCAGATATCTAACGTTGAGCTTCTCAACTCGGACGTTGAACCTTTGAACTCGAACGTTGAGCTTCTGAACTCGGACGTTGAGCTTCTGAACTCGGACGTTGAGCTTCTGAACTCGGAAGTTGAACCTTTGAACTCGGACGTTGAGCTTCTGAACTCGGAAGTTGAACCTTTGAACTCGGACGTTGAGCTTCTGAACTCGGAAGTTGAACCTTTGAACTCGAACGTTGAGCTTCTGAACTCGGACGTTGAACCTCTGAACTCGGACGTTGAACCTCTGAACTCGGAATTTTTAAAATTTTAAAAGAACAAGTAAAGATTTTGTTTAAACAAATATAAAATTCAAGCTACATATCACCTTGACAGTGCTATTCCCCACTCCTAACTGTATGCACGCCCTTTCGATTCCCACCTGGATTATTCATGTTTCTAGCGTTATTGAGTGGATTGTCGCCATTTGGTTAATCTGGACTTACGGCGAACTCACTAATAACCGCAGCTGGTGGGGATTATCCCTTGCCATGTTACCAGCTTTAGTCAGCGCGATGTGTGCCTGTACCTGGCATTATTTCGAGAACGCCGAATCACTGGAATGGCTGGTAACGCTTCAAGCTACCATGACTTTAGTTGGTAATTTTACACTTTGGGCAGCAGCGTATTTGATTTGGCGTTCTACCCAATCTGTCAACACTGTTGAACCAAAACCTATTAAATCAGAGCAATGATTTCTAAAGAAACCCTGTTTGCACTTTCACTGTTTCCCTATTTGGGTTTCTTGTGGTTTATCAGCCGCAGTCCGCAAATGCCGCGTTTGGCGCTGTATGGATTTTACGGTACTCTCGTTTTTGTTGCGATTACCATCCCGGCGGGAATTTATGCTGTATTGCATTATGGTAAGTCTTTAGCCAATGTGGATTGGTTGCACGGTAGTGCAGAACTATTTTTGACGCTTTCTAACATCTTGCTTGTGCTGGGTTTTGGGCAAGCTGTAAGGCAATTAAAAATGAAAAATGAAAAATAGTAAATTCAGCGATAGATAGCGTTTTGATTGCAATAAGGAAGAGTTAGATGGACGTAATTCCAGCGATTGATTTACTAGAAGGTCGTTGTGTGCGACTGTATCAGGGAGACTACGATCGCTCGCAAGTTTTTAGCGAAAATCCCGCTGATGTTGCCAAACAGTGGGTAGATGAAGGTGCTACTAGATTGCATATAGTTGATTTAGACGGTGCTAAAGCAGGTAAAGTAGTAAACCTGGGGGCAATTGAAGCGATCGCTCAAGCAGTGTCAGTACCCATTGAAATTGGTGGAGGATTGCGCGATCGCACCAGCGTGCAACAAGTATTCAATCTAGGCATACAGTGGGCGATTCTCGGCACTATCGCCGTAGAACAACCCCAGTTAGTGCAACAACTCTGCCAAGAATTTCCCGAACAGATTATTATCGGTATTGATGCCCGTAATGGCAAAGTAGCAACTCGCGGCTGGTTAGAAACCTCAGAAGTTTTAGCAACTCAACTGGCTGTACAAATGCAAGAATTGGGTGCAGCCGCCATAATTTACACAGATATCCACCGGGATGGTACACTCACAGGGCCAAATTTAGAAGCTTTGCGAGAACTTGCAGCAGCAATTTCCATTCCGATAATTGCTTCTGGCGGAGTAAGTTCTCTCACCGACTTGTTGAGTTTGTTGGCGTTAGAACCTCAAGGCGTGACTGGCGTAATTGTCGGACGTGCTTTGTATACTGGGGATATTTTACTCAAAGAAGCATTACGAGCGATCGGGCCTGGGCGAATTCAAGATATTCCACCGAATCTCGGTTTTTCTAGCTTTGCTTAACATTTTCTTGGCAAGACCGCTATCAAAATTTATAATTATCCTGGTTGCGCTGGTGGGATAATCAGGGTAATTTGCTACAAACAGGATGGGAGCGATGTCTACGACGGGCTACGCCTACGCAACGTTTGGCTACTAAACTGAGAGAATTAAATATTAACCCCGACGAGTTAGTTTAATTATTTTAGCAACTATCTTTAGATAGATAGGGTAAACACTACGTGATTTCTCATTAGAAATCCCTTGCTAATATGGAAAAAATCTATATTTCATATTGAATTCGTTTTGTCAAGGTGTAATTACTTGTATAGTTTAATCAATCAGTAAGACCCTCTATGGACTGAATCTACATTCATGCTTTCAGTAGATGCTGTTATGACTTTACAAATGCGATTATATATATGTTCTCAAACAATAAATAGTTGCTGCTGTTTAGATAATAAAATCAGATTTTATGCGACTTCAGTAACTTTGGTTTTTAACCAATTGTTTGGTGTTTTGAGAAGGTAAGACAATGAATAATATCCTAAAGCGCACACTTCTACCTAGCCTGATGGCTGCCAGTTTAGCTGGTGTTACCTTAGTTCCCGCAAAACCTGCTGCTGCTGATGACCAAGTACTAAGAGATGCAGGTATTGGGGCTGTTACCAATGTAGTAACAGGAGCTGTTAGGGGAAATGGTAATGTATTAGGCAATGCTGTTAAGGGTGGTGTGACTGGCGCAGCCGTTAATGGTGCAAATGGTCTGAGAAACACTCGTAATCGTCGTCACCGGAACGCTGTTCAAGATGTCGGAGTCGGTGCTGGGGCTAGTGCATTGACTGGTGTAATTACTGGCGATAAGAGAGATACCCTTGGCAATGCTGTTGATGGTGCAGCTGTAGGTGGAGCAATCCATCTATTAACCAATCACAAATAATTCGTAAATTCATCAGCTGAAATACTTTACCAACAGTTAACGCATTTATCCCTCCCTAATTCCTCTCCTTCCTAAAAGCAGCAACCTCCTTTCCCTATCAGGGAAGGGAGGTTGTAGGCTTATATTTATTTGAGATATATGCCACCGTCAGATCGGATGACGTTAGGTTTAATAGTAATCCCTAGCCCTTCAACGCCTTTCTAAAGTTTCGACGATAAGATTGATTTGTAATAAACAAAGCTGGCCATAGCAAAGATAAACCAATCCGATTGGTGAAAGTTGGATTAAAATTAGTCCGTCCAAACCCATTCCAAAACTTCCAAGCCCCGCCTCCGTAAACCCCTATCAAGCCAATAAAAATTAAGGTACCCATTCCTATCAACTCCGTTAGTAACTGACAGAATTTAAGTTAAGTTTTACCACACGAGGTAATCACCTCATCAGCAACACCGAGAAGGTATGATAAAACTTCCCAGTTTTTGATATCTAAGTAAGTTAAACACACATCTCTTATTCCAGTGTAGAATAGCCTTATGGATTGCAGCCAGTTTGAGCCTGATGGATTGCATTTTCTTGCCTAAACACTAGAAGTCTTGGTCTAAATGCACAAAGCCACAGTTGTTACTGAAAGCTTACTAGAATTCTAAAAAGCGAGAAATGATGCTGAGACAAGACCAAAACCTCATCTGAAATTTAGAGGTTTTTGATTGATCGCTTTCAAAAATTCATATAAACACCTTTGACTTTAAATGTTGCTACAAATGGGCAGCAGAGACATTTATTCTACTTATCATAACTTTCTGGTACACCTACTGGTGATAAACCTGCGATCGCTCGTAAGTTTTGGCAACGAATCAACTCAGTAAAATTGAAACTGGAACGCCCTTCAATTTTGGCTACCGCTTCAATTGCAGATAACAGATGCTGTGCTGCTTCAACTTCTGAATAACCGCGCCGTTGTGCGATCTTAATTGCGGCTGCATCGGCATTTAACTCTGACTCTTGAGATTTATTAGTGCGCCAGATCCTCCAAGCAGCGATCGCACTTAATCCCCCAGCTACAGCAACGCCGACTACATCTGACTGTGCTGCTTCCAAGAATCCGCCTAACAGCCCAGCTAACACCACACCTTGATAAATGTCGGGTTTAAACCACTTCACCCCCGTCAACCAGCTAACCATTTGCAACAGCAGCAAGTCTCGTTGCGGCTTTGGTAAACGACGCCACAAATCAAAATTAATATATATAGGTCGCGCTTGGTTCCAGGGTTGGGGAAAGGAAGCATCAATCACTTTTGCTTGCTCTGGCTTACTAACGATTTTTGTCGTCATCCGACCCGAAGCAGGCATCACATCTAACAAACGACGAATTTCAACATTTGGCTCCATAAATTTAATTATTAGCCATAATGTGCATAGGAACTAGGTGTGTAAAAAATAAAGTTTTCATGTTAACCTTTGATTTATGAGATGCTCTGCCAGTCTTGAATAAATTCAGATCGAGCCATAAAAATATTGATGAAGCAGTTTGATAGTGTGGCGGGATTTTATAATATTCGTTTGCTGCCAAATTCAAAACCTCAAAGTTTTGGCTTGCCATTAAGACTATATTTGTAACTACATGGACGCTTTTGCTACCCTCCCACCTGAATGGACAAATAAGGCAATACATGCATACAATTTTTGCTGTCCTAACTGCCACTCAAGTAGCCTAGAAGCTGAAAAAGTTTGGCTAAATCGGCGATCACCTGTACTTACAGAAGACCGTCGTCGCAAATGGCAAGAGTTCTACTACTGTCACTGTGGTTCTGTGTGGTGGGCTTGGAGTAGCGATCGCCCCCCAAAAGATGATATATCCAATCAGCCAGATTACAATCCTACATAGCTAATTTTCTTTCTAAACAAAACCCCACCTAAAAGTGGGGTTTTGTTTATCTAATTCTGAACTTTGCCAATTTTAGAAGGTGAAGGTAGTACGTAGAGTACCTACGTATTCAGTGTCGTTAGCGTCGTTGTGCTCTGGATTGAAGATTACCAACAAGCCAGGTGTTACCTGAATATTATCGGAAACCCTGTACTTGTAAAGACCCTCTAAGTGATAAGAAGTACTGTCGTCGAAGGTAGTATTGCCGGCGACATTTTTGATGCTACCACCAGTAACTTTGGGTGGTTGACCAAAGATCACACCCAAAACATTGCCTTCTCCACCAAAGTCTTTCAAAGCAAGCGATCCAGCCCAGTACCAAACATTTGCGTCTGTACCTGCATTAGCACCAGTCAGAGCATCAGCAGTTGTATAACCCCCCCAACCACTAATAGTTAAGGTAGAGCCAAGTTGGAAGCTAGCTTCTACACCGTAGTTATTGGATTCAGTGCGAGTACCAACTCCAAAGGGATTATTGGCAAAAGCGCTACCTGTTCCTTGGAAGAGACTGTTAGCTGCATTACCAGCGAAGTAACTATGGGCGTAGGTCAGACCAATATTGAAGGCTTTGCTGGGTTTAAAAGTTAATTGACCGAAGATGGTGTTATCACCATCGAACAGCCCATTATTAAAACCGGGATTATTAGCACCAAAGATATTACCAGCACCACTTGCAGGTGCTAAATAAGCACCACTCAAACTGATAGCTTTGTTAGGATTTAAAGTAACAGTCAGAGCAGCAGAATTTTGACCTTGACGGTAAATGGGGCTAAAACGTCCATAGCGAGAGAGCGCACCTCTAGCAGAGCTTGCAAAATCAGGGTTGAAGGCGTTTACGTTTTCCCATAATTCACCACCAGTAGCGTCAACTTTGACACGCACCGCGTCAGAAAAGTTGAAAGCGTAGTTGATTTTATCAACAAAAATAGCGTTGCCGTTATCTCCATCAAAAGACAAGCGGCTCATGTTAGTACCAGTACCAGTGTTGGTTGCAGCAGTACCAACATTAGAAATGGTATTGTTAGCAGTCAAGCGGATTTGCAACTGGTCTGTACCAGTGAAATTGCTCAACAAGTTCAAACGAACGCGATCGCTAAAAGTGGTGTTATAATTCAAGTCTTGAGTAGGAGCACCACCAGGAACTGCTCTAGTGTCGCCAAAAACATCAGATACGGCGAAAATTGCTTCTCCAACCAACTTGGTGGTAGTGGAAAACTGATTAGCTTCCAACTCAGAAGTGCGGGCTTCTAGTCCATCAACACGACCGCGCAGAGTTGCTAGTTCAGCAGAATATTCTTCTTGTAAGCGCTGTAAAGTAGCTAAATCTTGTTTGCTGACCAAATCGGCAGTAGCGGTAGCAATCAGTTCGTTAACTCTGTCTAGACAAGCATTCAAGCCTGCGGCAAATTCATAACGGGTTAAAGCACGGTTCCCACGATAGGTACTGTTAGGATAACCTGCAATACAGCCGTAGCGCTCAACTAGAGATTGTAAAGCTTGGAACGCCCAATCTGTAGGCTGCACATCCGAAAACTGAGAAACTGATGTTACCTGACTCATGTCGTTAGACTCTTGAGTTTCAGATAACTGGCCAACATTTGTTATCTGTTCGTTGACTTCACCAGCTAAGGCACTATTAGCAACGAAAAATGTAGCAGCCAATACAACCGGACTAACTTTAAAAAGATTCCAGAATCGTTTTGTCATGTTTTTAATTTCACTCACACCTACAAGAATCCAGCCATGAGAAAATGCTTTAAGCACTTCTGTTTTGTGGATTTCACACACAATCACAGCAACGATTATACCTATATCCTGTGATTATTACAAGCAATTAGTTAACATACTGCTGACTATAGTTTTTAATTAATTTATTTGGTAAGCGCAAAATAATGCGGCGTTTGTGACGTAAAACTGTTCCTTCTTCCTCTAACTGCTGTAGGAGTCGGGTAACTGTTACTCGCGTAGTATTTAAGACTTCAGCAATATCTTGATGGGTAACATTTAAATCAATTAGCTTGCCCTTATCTACGTCACGTCCAAATTTTTCACTTAACCAGACTAAAAACTGCCATAAGCGTAGCGAAATTGGTTTTCGATGCACAATGCTTAGTAGATCCTCTGTTTGTTGAATATGAGACAACAAAGCATTAATATCCTGATGCCACAAATGAGGTGGCACAATGCTTATTTCCACACCCGTGAGACATTCAATCTGGTAGGGCTTGACTCTAGACAAAGGATAGCCAATCAGATCCCCTAGTCCCCAATAACCGAGAGTGATGAATGTTCCATCTTCACTCCACGTTAAAGTACGAACTGCACCGTATTCAATGCGCCAAAGTACGTCATTGTGAGGTGGAATTACTTCCCGACGGTTAAATATCTGCTGAGGTAATTGTCTACTGAAGGCAGAGCTATTTGATACAGCAGAAGAGTTTGAAGTAGAACTTGGGGAATACATCATTAACGGTAACTACATAATTATCAGGGAATCTCGCTATTTAAATGATTCAGAAACTCTAACAATTTGTATCAAATTTTACCTGGATGTCTGAAAGTCTATTCTTCTCAATCAGAGTTAGGGACTAACTCAAAATCTTCTGATAGCAACAACTTTTGCTTAAGGTATCTATCAATGAGATAGAGCCAAAATTTTTAGTTATTTATCCGTTACTTTAATTGTGTAAGTTTAAGAATAGGTAAGCTTTTAGTAAAATATTTAGTTAACTTATTTTTAATTATTTGGTATTTTCTGAATACTAATGTCAGGATGTAGGCGCAAATAATTATGAAGATAGTAGGGTGGAATGGCGCTTACGAAATCGCTGGATTTAGATCCCCGACTTCTTGCAGACACTTGGAGGGTAGAAGTCGGGGATTTGGGCGGATGTCAATTATGAGCGTTGACCTGTGACAATATATGCTACCCTTTGACCGATATTCGTAGCATGATCTGCCATGCGTTCCAGACAACGAATTGCCAGTGCCAGCAGTATAATTGGCTCGACTACACCAGGCACATCCCGTTGTTGGGCTAAAGTCTGATAAACGCGATCGTAGGCATCGTCTACAGTATCATCCAGATGCTTTAAACGGCGTCCACCAGCTTCATCGAAATCTCCCAAAGCCTTTAAGCTAGTTGCTAGCATCGCCTGTGCGTGAAGGGACATAGCTTCAATGTCGGGCATTGACGTATGAGGCGCGTAAGGAAAAATTTTAATCGCAATCTCAGCTAAATCCTCAGCATAATCGCCAATGCGCTCTAAGTCTCGCACCAACTGCATAAAGGCACTCAAGCAGCGCAAATCGGGGGCTGTAGGCGCTTGTAGCGTCATAATCGCCGTACAGTCTGATTCGATTTGTCTATAAAAGCGATCGATCTTTTTATCTAATCGGGGGAGTTCCTCAGCTGCTGTTAAGTTACGAGCAAATAACGCTTGGTGGCTGAGGCGAAATGATTGTTCTACCAAGGCACCCATGCGTAATACATCCCGTTCTAAGCGCCTAATGGCGCGTGCGAGTTGTGGTCTTTGAGGATTGGGAGTATAATCGATGGCTTTCACACTTGTTGTCTTAAAGGTGAAGAATATTACTAACTATAGTCTTGGCTTAGGGAGTTCGCCATAACTTCAGGAAATTGGAGTTGCATCCACGCACCACCAGTTTCTGGATGGTTCATCGCTTTGATTGAACCACCGTGGGCGATCAGAATTTGCTCAACGATCGCTAATCCTAATCCATTGCCAACGATCGCTCCTATGGAGTTACTATCTTGGGGAGAATGGGTTCGCGCTTTATCTCCTCGATAAAATCGCTCAAAAACGTGGGGTAAATCTGCCTCAGAAAAGCCAACTCCAGAATCAATAAGACTTATTTCCAAAATTGGGGAAGCAGTATCATTATCCTTTGTTGATAAGATTTTAGCTTCAACGTAAATGCTTGTACCAGCAGGACAGTACTTAATGCTATTGTCTAGCAAATTCAGAAAAACCTGGTAAATACGGGGTTTGTCTGCCTTAATCCAAAGATTTTCTGGGCCAGAATAAGAAAAAGACAGATGTTGACGCTGTGCTAAGGGTTCTAGTGTTTCCCAAACAGATGCAATCAGCGATCGCAATTCTACAGCTTTAGCTTGCAATTGCAGGTTTGGGTTTGCTTCCATTTGGGTGAGGTCTAGCCAGCTTTGCACCAAGTTAATCAGCCGGTCAACTTCTTGCATGAGGCGGTTAACCCAGCGATTTAAAGGTGGTTCCAACCGATTTTGTAAAGTTTCTGCAACTAAACGAATCGAAGTTAGCGGCGTTCTGAGTTCGTGTGCTAGATCGGAAAAAGAGCGATCGCGTACTTGATTTATATCTAATAGGGGTTGACGATTTTCTAAAAAGACTCCCACTTGTCCATTGGGTAAAGGCAAGCTAGAAGCCCGCAAAGCCAAAGATTTTATTGTTGCCATCTCTGCCGCATCATCACAAGATGGATGAAATATCCATTCTCCCGTCTGTGGTTTTTGCCAATCACGAGTTTGCTCAATTAAATGGTCAAGTTCGTAAGACCGTACCAACTCCAATAACAAGCGCACCTGTTCTGGTTGCCACCTTTGCAGATACAAAATTTCCTGCGCCTGTCGATTACACCACAGCAGTTGATTTTCTTCATCCACCTGCAAATATCCCACTGGTGCAAAATCTAGCAGGTCTTGATAAGTTTGCAACGACTGCTGCAAATCTTGCCGCTGCTGCTTCACCATCGCTATTTCCTGCCGCAACCCAGGAATCAGCAGCAGTCCCATATTGTCAGAATGCGAGGTTAACGGTCGGAGTAAGCGCCCCAGGTAGCGGTTAAGTTGAACCTGTTGCCAAGCCCAAAACCCAATGCCTACCGTTAAACCCAGAAAAAATCCCAATAAAAGCATTTGAGTTGTTAGTTTCTTGGTGACTACTAAAAACTAACAACTATCCCAACTAATTATCCAAACCTATAGCCAAAACCTCTTACAGTCACAATATATTCGGGATGACTGGGGTCTTGCTCTAATTTTTCGCGCAACCACCGAATGTGAACGTCAACAGTTTTACTATCGCCGACAAAATCCGGCCCCCAAACCTGATCGAGCAATTGTTCCCGTGACCATACCCGGCGGGCGTAACTCATAAACAGTTCCAGCAAGCGGAACTCTTTGGGAGAAAGACTCACTTCTTGACCACGAACCAGCACGCGACATTCTTGGGGATTCAAGGAGACATCCTTAAATTTTAATACTGGTATTTGTGGCAAATTACTTAGGCGTTGGCGGCGGAGTAAAGCGCGACAACGAGCAACTAACTCGCGCATACTAAAGGGTTTGGTCAGGTAGTCATCTGCACCCACCTCTAACCCCAAAACACGGTCAGTTTCACTACCCTTAGCACTGAGCATTAAAATAGGTACTGGGTTGCCTTGATGACGCAGCAAGCGGCAAACATCTAGCCCATTGATTTGCGGCAGCATCAAATCAAGAATAACCAGATCAAAGGGAAGTTCCCCTGAATTGGTTTCAAAACTTTTGAGATATTCTATAGCAGACCGCCCATCGGGAGCAGTTATCACCCCGTAACCTTCTTCTTCCAGAGCTACAGCTAGCATTTCCTGGATTAATTCTTCATCTTCTACTACTAGAATACGGCTGGTTTGTCCAATGTCCGTTCTGGCAGAATATTTGGTCGATTCACTGGTATACATTGATATCACAAAAGTCTAGGACTGTGCTTGTATCAATTAGGATGATTAAGTCTATTATCTCGCCTTACTGTAACCGCGCTTCTACTAGGGTTAATTCTTTTAGATTCTCTTTACAAAAAGTAACATATACCACAGCAGTCTCCTAAATCATAAATCACTGTGGCTGTAAGCTTCTAATAGTTTTTTAATTAAAAACTTTGAATTTTCGATTCTGTCTTCACAAGATCCAAAGACATTATTGCATGAAGATTATCTTGACAGAGGAGATTAGTTTAGGTATATTTATTATAGTACAAAAATACTATAAAGCCTAAAAAAGAAAACTATACCTGAAAAACAGAAGGACATCTATGTGGAAAATTCGTACCCCTAAGTCTTAGATGTAGATGATTTCAGTATTTCCACTGCGTTAAAAATGTTGATTCAAAGGCTACTCTGATGTCTGCATAGGGTAGTCATTGGTATGGCTTGCTACCCAATAAATAATTTGCCTATTGAAGGGAGTTGAAAGATGACTACAGTTGGAGTCAAGGACAGCAAACAACAACTAATGCAAGCATTTCAACAAATTATTATTCAAAGAAAAAAACTTGAATCTAAAATAGCAACCAAACAAGAGGAAGCAGAAAAGGCAAAAAGTCAAGTAATTCTGCAAGCAGCTTCTGCATATACAGTTGATAGTATTGTCAAAGGTTTAGCTGATTTACAATTGGAGTTTGGCAGTATTCTCAATCGATTATCTGAAAAGCTAGCTCAGGAAAATTCTAAGTTAGATGAATTGAACCGAGCTATAGAAATTGAAATTCAACGCCTACAAGAACTTCAACAAATTAGAGTTGTAGCGGATACTTTAGACGTTTTAAGTCAAGAACATCAAGAAAAATTAAAAATTCTCGAACAAGATACTATTAGCAAAAGGGAAGCGCTAGAAAAAGAAATTACAATCAGGCGGAAAGAATGGCAAAAAGAGCAAGCAGAGTATGAAGAAAAACTTCAAGCATACAATGATTTATTAGCCAAAAATCGACAGCAAGAACAAGAAGAATTTCAGTATAAGTTAGAAACTACTCGTAAACTCAATACAGACAGCTACGAAGGGATAAAGCGCCAACAACAAAGGGAGATACAAGAAAATTCTCAAAAGAAAGAGAAAGATTGGGCAGAACGAGAAAAGATATTCGCTGAACGCCAACCACTCTTTGCAGATTATCAACAAAAGGTAACTACATTTCCTAGCGAACTGGAAGAAGCCGTTAAGAAGGCTAGAGAAGAAGCAATTAAAGAAACAAGCCAAAAAGCTAAAATTGAGGCTGATTTATTTGAAAGAGAATGGGAATCTAACAAACAGAGTTATGAACAAAAAATTCAATCTCTGGAAGAAACAATTAAAAAACAATCAGAGCAAATAGAAGGGATTTCTGCTCAATTGCAAACTGCATTAAAACAAGCACAAGACTTAGCTATGAGGGCTTTTGGTAGTTCTAGCCCTAAATAGTTGTGAATTCGTAGCATCTTAATCATTTTGAATTCCTGAAGAGGAGGTTTGTTGTGGTGGGAAAAAAACCGACTGATAAGAATACTAAAGTAGAAATTCTTCAGGCGTATGAGGAGTTAGCAAAAGAAAAAGCAGCACTGAAATCAGAACTTGATAAAGTTGGCAAAGAAAGCCAGTCTGGAACTAAAGAACAGCCTAAATTAGAACAAAAAACAGCTATGAATCAGCTTTCTAGTGTCCAACAAAAAATGAACAATACAATTGAAAGCTTGGCAAAAATTCAATTAGGTTTTGGCAGTGCTGCTAATGAATTGTCGGAACAGCTAACCACAAAAGCCTCTAATTTGGAAGAAATTAGGCGAACTTTAGAAGAAGAAATCCAACAATTAACACAGCTGCATAATTTAGAAATTTCTGATGATATCTTGGATACTCTCATCCAAGCCTATGAAGATAATACTAAAGCTTATCAGGAAGAATATAGCCGACGTTCTGAAGTGTTATTCCAAGAAATACTAGAGCAAAGAAATACTTGGGGAAAAGAACAAGAGGAACAGCAACGGGCAATAAAAGAACGGAATGAAAACTTGAATAAAACTCGGCAACGCGATACAACAGAGTATAAGTATAATTTAGAACTCCAGCGGCAACTGCAAAATGACGAATACGAACAAGAGCAGAAAGCGCTATATAAGCAACTGGAAGAATCACTGCAAGAAACAGAAAAGCAGTGGGCTGAACGGGAGAAAGCAATTTCTGAGAGAGAGAAACAATTTGAAGAATTAAAAGCCAAGGTAGAGGTTTTTCCAAAAGATAAAGAAGCAGCCATCAAAAAAGCTACAGAAGAAGGCAAAGGCATCGCCCACTACCAAGCTAAAGTAAAATCAGATTTATATTCTAAGGAAGTGGAAGGGCAAAAGCGTTTCTATGAACAAAGACTGCAATCTCTAGAACAAACTATTACTAATCAAGAGACGCGGATTCAAAATCTTTCTAAACAACTTGAATCCGCTCTCAAACAAGTTCAGGATTTGGCAGTGAAAGCTATTGAAGGTACTTCAAATGTTAATTCATATCAAGCAATCAAAGAAATAGCTTTAGAACAGGCAAAGACTCAAGCAAAAAATAAATAAGCTGATTTATTTTTGATGAAAATTGTAGAGACTTAATTTAATTTAAGTCTCTACAAATAACTTTAATGCTTTTTATTCGGTTTTCTTTGGTTTTTTGAGGTCTGGGGGAGGTTGTAGTTTCTTCTTATTTATTGCGCTAGGCTGCGTTTGCTTTAATGCTCTGTTGGAATTTTGTTCTTGACTAGACATAATGCTAAATTTTAATATTATATTATTGGTATCGTTGATTACATAAATATACCATAGAGAATTTAAGTTTAACTAAAAAGTTAGTAAATAATGTTACCTCTGTAGGAACCTTCACTTTTAACGGGATAAATACAAATCTTAATAGGCATCTGCTGAAAAAGAGACGTAGTACTGCTACATCTCTACAAGGGTTCTGGATAATCCATATTTAATTTCTGGAGATGTTTAATAGCGGGGGTGCGATCGCCTCAGCTAACTACAATAGATTGAACTTCTATCGTGGGTTGAATCTCTGTTTCAACTTGAGCCTCGACAATTGACGTATAAATTGGAATATCAACTTGTATAGCTTCAAAGCTCATAACTAAAGAGTATGGAACGCTAGCTTCTGGATCGTTATTCCAACCTTCATGTCCAACTACCGCAATAGAAAATGCTTCCGTGAGTTCAAATGAATTTACAACAGCCCAATCCTTCTGAAGGGTTCCTGCACTTCTAGATACACCTTTAATTATTCCGTGATGATTTTGTTTGCCGAGCATCCATTTAAAAAGACCTTCTCCCTTCTCCGCATCTTCTGGAGCAACAAACTCTTCCAAAACTCTAGCCTTAAAAAGTTCTGGGTCTTCTCCTTTTTTACTACACTCCCAATCAAGCCAAGTTGAAAGATATTTTCGGCGATTTCTACGGGTTCGACGTGGTTGGGCTTTGTATGATAAAGTAACCTCCAGAAGAATCTTAAATGCCTCTCCTTGAGAACGTAATTTTTCTGGCAGTTTTACTTGGTAAATATGAGCTTGTTTAGCTACAATACGGCGCTCTCCTGTTGTCATCAAAGTGATTCTATTGGGAGCATTACCCAAAGCACGATCAACATCGGGAAGACCATAACCAATTTGACGTAGGATGTGCAGTTTATCGCCACCATATCCCACTATCCATTCTGGCCATCTTGCTGATTGTACTATTAATGCACGGTAAAGAAGGCAACTTTCATTAGGTAACTCAGCAGCAAGACGTGCAGCAATATGGCTTACTTTGGGTACTGCAAAAGAAGTACCAACTTTATCAGCCCCAATCGCTGGGCCACCGTTCAAAGTTGATCTTACTAATTCGGGACAAACATCTTTAGGAAAAGTAATATTTGGTGGTAAACCTTCATCTATTACTAAATCTCCACCATACTCAACTACTTCCGGTTTAATCGTCTCCCAAATTCCTAATCCACAGCACGAAAAAGCGGAGGGTTTATCTTTCTGTGCAATCGAACAATAAGGTGGTGCATGATAAGAATTCAAAGCAATAGAGCCAACCGTTAAAGCTTGAAAACTTTGTGCAGGGTTAGCAATTCTGCATGAATCTTCTAATAGATAGTCTGGATATTGTCGATTTGCTGCTATATGTTCTCTCACAGATAATCTTGTAAAGCCAATTCTACTGTTGAGAGGTAAATTTCCTGCTGCAACAATAAAGAGAATATCCTTTTTTTGCCATGTTAAATTATCAATAGACGATGCCCAAGCACTCATATATCGGGTTAGGTAGGGAACAGAACCAGTAATAGAATGGTTAAAAATTCTAGTTCCTGTTTGTTCGTGATAAAATTCTACAATTTCACTTAGAAGATTCGCTGGAAATAGTTGTTTAGGTAGTTTGCAGTTAGCCTGAAGAACTCTGGCATTTTGAATCCAGCAAACAGCCTTTTCATTACCACTACGAGGTATAGTTCTTGGATAAAGGACTGCACCAGCAACACTTGTTCCATGTCCACCATTGCTAACATAGTCTGGAGTTTTATCAGTTTCTCGTGGAACCCAAGACCTTGAGTTTTTTGAATCAATTGCTGCTCTTAGCAGAGAATGTCTTTCTTGAATACCACTATCTATAACGCATACTTTAGGAGCATTTAATTCTGGCGATTCTAGTTTAAATGATGGAGAATCAGTATCAGATAGATCCTCTCGCTGAATAATTTCAGCAAACTCATCTGGCTCACTAACATCAAAAATGTAAGGGAAATTTTCAACTAAATCTTTTAGACCTTTACCTGAAATTTGAATTCGACATGAAAAACTATCAGGCAAAGTAGCTGTACCAATCTCACCCCCATCATCTTGAAAACCTTTGCCAATCTTGCCTTTATAAAATTGAATAAACTCTTCAAATTCTTCTTGCCTTTCCCAGGATATCTCTTCCCATTCTTGCTCAGTTAGCTGACGTTTTTGAATCCATTTATTAACTCGTGTTGTAAATTTATCATTAGTTTCATTAGGTTGGGGTTTGGGATAATTAGGCAGCTTGGTTTTGGTTCCTACACAAGCAACACCTACATCAACAGTGTATATCTGCTCTTCTTTTATAGCAAGCCATTTCTCATATAATTCAGCGAATAAGTTTGGAGAAAGAATCAATTCTGGCTTTTTTTTACCGTCTATTACTTCCCAAATTTCAGCAACTTTATTACCACCATACTGCTCATTAATAAATTTTTCTATCTTTTTTTGTAATTCACTAAGTTCTAAATCTGCTGATGCACCGATAATATATCCATCTTCTGTATCAGCAATCAATTCAATGCCATATGCTTTCAACCCATCTGGATTAAAAGAATCAGGATCAATTTCTAAGATAATACGTCGAGATTTAAGTGGCGGCTTCTCTTCTTGCTCTCGTTCTTCTTGAGTTTCTTGCCATTCAAAGATCAAGGAGTCAACCGAACTTTTGAGTTTACCTCCATGTCCCTGGCGATTACCCAGATTAACGACTGTTATAGGATTATTTTTTCCTCCTCCTGATGGCGATGCAGCACGTCCTTCTGTTGTTAGCCTAAGCCGGATATGCGGAAAACCCTGAGAACTTTCAACCATTTATTTTTCCAGACAGCAAAATTTAATACTAAGAAACTTTGATTTCTGCGATCGCTTCTTCTAAGTGTTCTTGAATCACTAGCTCCTCCCGCTCAAGGATTGCTCGTTTAGCTGCATCTTGTGCAACCCTCACAGCTTGAGCCGCAGAAAAACCTCTCATCTGCTCAATGATCCTTGGCCAGTTGATAGATCCCACTTCAATTGCAGATAGTGTTTCCTTTAGTATAAATTCTAGCTCTTGTTCTCCGGGTTTGGGTACTGCAATCAAATCATCAAATCTTCTCCAAAGGGCAGTATCTAGAGATTTATTTAGGTTCGTAGCTGCTACTAAAAGCCCAGAAGACGGTTGATACTCGTCCAAAATTTGAAGAAATGTATTGACTACTCGCTTAATTTCTCCTACTTCTTGAGAGTCTTCTCGTGTCTTAGCAATTGAGTCACATTCATCAAGAAATAATAAGCATGGATTTTTTGAAGCATCCTCAAATACAAGTCTCAAATTGCTTGCAGTTTCCCCTAAAAAAGACGACACCATTGCATCAAAGCGAACTTTCAGGAGTGGTAAACCTGTATTCCAAGCTAAACGTTCTGCTCCTAGCGTCTTTCCACAGCCAGGAGGCCCATATAGAAGAATTTTTTGTCTGTAACGCAATCCATGATGAGCAAGCCTATCTCTTGCCGCATATTCGCGTTCAATTCGGCAGAAACGTTTCTCAATTTTTTCTGGCAACACCATATGATGCCGCAAATTGTCCCTTGGTATGATAGTTACTAAAGGAAGATTAAATCGCTTACTGGTTGGTAATTCAGTTAATGTCTGTAAGTTTTCTGGTATTGAAGAAGCAGGTTTGCTGATGTTAGTAGGCTTCTCTTTCTGGCTTTTTTTAGTGATATTCTCTAACTGGTCAGCTAAGAGAGTATGCCCCTTAGTGCGTTCTTCCTCAATCACTAAATATGTCAGCTTGTCAATCGCCTCTTGATCAGAACTAGCGATCGCTCTAAAAAATCTCTTGAGAAGCTCTGCTTTCATACTGCCTCTCAGTATAAATAGTAATTTATGATTTATATAGTACTATAGTACTATATTGTATAGTGCATTAAAAATTATAACGCGATCAACTTGTCCCTAATCATTATATTAAGTTATATAAACGAAAAATCATTTTTCTGCTTAGGAATTTAACATATCTAACCATAAGACATTGCTTTAAGGTCTATATCATCTTCCCCTTCAATCAATAACAAAGTCATCATATGTCCCTCAACAAACCCTGTTAATCTGAAATCAGACATAGCTTTTAGTTCCTCCATAGAAACTTTCTCTGAATAATATTTAAATATCATTTGAATTGCTTTATCTTTATCTAGATAATACTGATAGCTACTATCCTTTTGCATCAAATGTTCTACAATTTTTGTTATCCGAGCTAGAAGTACGTCTTTTTCCTCAGAAACTTCCTGCATAACTTTCTCCCAATCAGTAACTTATTACTCCAATTATAGTTAATCTTCCTTTACATAAAAAAAGGGTAGACTCTTTAGCCTACCCCACATAATTTCGAGAATATTCTGTTGTTATTAACCCAACAATTGTTTAGCCTTAGCTAATACATTATCAACGCTAAAGCCAAACTTCTCTAGACAAACATTGCCTGGAGCGGAAGCACCAAAGCGATCGATACTAACGCAATCGCCTTCAGTACCCACGTATTTGTGCCAACCAAAACTGCTAGCAGCTTCTACAGACAAACGCTTGGTGACAGCTTTCGGCAGAATGGACTCTTTATAAGCCGCATCCTGTGCTTCAAACAGTTCCCATGAAGGTAGGGAGACAACACGGGCTTTCTTGCCTTCAGCCGTGAGTTTTTCGGCTGCACCGACAGCGAGGCTCAGTTCTGAACCAGTGCCAATCAAAATGATATCAGGTGTACCTTCGCTATCTACCACGGTGTATCCACCCTTCGCCACGCCCTCAATCGATGTACCTGCCAAGTTGGGGACGTTTTGACGGGTGAACGCCAACAGAGACGGAGCGTTTTGCTTCGCCTTTTCGATCGCTATTTTATAAGCACCAGAGGTTTCGTTACCGTCTGCGGGACGAAACACTAATAAATTAGGAATAGCTCGCAAGGAAGCCAGAGTTTCAATGGGTTGGTGCGTGGGGCCATCTTCACCTTGTCCAATGGAATCGTGAGTCATTACCCAAATCGAGCCAGCTTGGGAAAGGGCGGATAAGCGGATGGCAGCACGCATATAATCTGTGAAGATCAAGAAGGTAGCACCGTAGGGAATTAATCCCGAAGCGTGCAGCGCTATCCCATTACAGATAGCGCCCATAGCATGTTCCCGTACACCAAAGTGGATGTTGGGGTTTTCGTAGTGCCCTTTTTGAAAGTCGCCTTTGCCTTTGACTTCGGTAAGGTTGGAGTGGGTTAAGTCAGCCGAACCACCAATCAATTCAGGTAAAACTGCCGCTAGTTTGTTGAGGCAATTTTCTGAGTGTTTGCGGGTGGGCAGTCCTTTGTCTTCTGGGGTGTAGGTGGGTAGTACTTTATCCCAACCATCGGGCAGTTTGCTGCTTATGTAGCGTTCAAAGTCAGCCGCTTCTTGGGCATACTTAGCTTTGTAATCCGCAAAGGTGTTGTTCCATTCGTCCTCGTAACCTGCGCCACGTTCCACTGCTTTGCGGGTGTGGTTAAGGGCTTCTTCTGGGATTACGAAAGGCTCGTATTCCCAACCCAAATTTTTCCGAGTCAATGCTATTTCGTCTCCACCAAGGGCAGCACCGTGAACACCAGCGGTGTTTGCCTTATTGGGGGAACCGTAACCAATAATGGTTGTTACCTTGATGAAAGAAGGCTTATCGGTAACAGCTTTGGCTGCTTCAATTGCTTTAGCGATCGCTTCTAAATCCGTGTTACCATCTTCGACGTGTTGCACGTGCCAACCGTAAGCTTCAAAGCGCTTGGAAACATCTTCGGTGAATGCCACATCTGTGGAACCGTCGATGGAAATGTGGTTGTCGTCGTACAGAGCGATGAGTTTGCCTAATCCCAAGTGTCCTGCAAAAGAACAAGCTTCACCAGAAATTCCTTCCATGTTGCAACCGTCACCCACAATTACGTAGGTGTAATGGTCAACAATCTTGGTATCGGGTTTGTTAAATTTAGCGGCAAGGTGCGCTTCGGCGATCGCTAAACCAACTCCATTGGCAATTCCTTGACCCAAGGGGCCAGTGGTGACTTCCACGCCTGGGGTCATGAAGTTTTCCGGGTGTCCGGGGGTTTTAGATTCCCATTGACGGAATTGCTTGATATCTTCAATGCTGACGCTATCGTAGCCTGTCAGGTACAGTAGGGCGTACTGCAACATCGAGCCATGACCAGCAGATAAGACAAAGCGATCGCGATTAAACCATTTGGGATTCTTGGGATTAAACTTCATGAAGCGATCCCAAAGAACAAAAGCCATCGGAGCCGCGCCCATTGGTAGTCCTGGGTGTCCCGATTTTGCCTTTTCTACGGCATCAACAGCCAAGAAGCGGATCGAGTTAATAGCCAGTTCTTCGACGGACAATTCTTTGGCGGATTGGGTTGCAACAGTCATAATCTCTTGTTTTTTAACGACGGGTTAGCACTCTTCGTAGCTTCTCTTGCTGGGGTTATTTTAGATTCCCCACAGTATCCTCATCATCCCACTCCCACTTGTCGATGGACAAGCGGGATCTCCTGAGTTTCTGGTGATAAATCAAGCTGATAATTGGGTCATGTTGAACGCTTACTTTATATCGGAATGATATTTTTGATACTTTGGGTATGGAACATGGGGCATTGGGGAGCCACTGCGTTGGGCGGGTTTCCCGACTTGTTCGCGTAGCGTCTCCCCTTGGGAGAAGCAAGTGGCGTCATGGGGCAAACGAGCAGAGTCGGATCAAACTACTGAATTCTGACTCCTGCCTCCTAACTTCTTTTAAACGTATTTCTTAAAGGCCAGTGTGACATTATGACCGCCAAACCCAAAGGAATTGGATATTGCCACCTCGACTTTTTGAGCGCGGCTAGAGTGAGGCACGTAATCTAAGTCACACTCTGGATCGGGATTTTCCAGATTGATTGTCGGTGGAATTTGGTCATTAGCGATCGCTAGTACTGTTGCGACTGCTTCAATACCTCCAGAACCGCCCAATAAATGACCTGTCATCGATTTGGTGGAGCTAATTGCCACCTTATAGGCATATTCTCCCAAGGCTTTTTTGATTGCTGAGGTTTCAGTTGAATCATTAGCTGGGGTACTAGTGCCGTGGGCGTTAATATAGCTAATTTGTTCGGGAGTTATACTGGCATCTTTGAGAGCCAGTTCAATCGCTCTAGCGGCTCCAAGTCCACCAGGTACGGGGGAGGTGATATGGTAAGCATCACAGGTCATGCCATAGCCGATCATTTCGGCATAAATGTGAGCGCCGCGACTTAGGGCGTGTTGCAGTTCTTCTAGAATTAAAATTCCTGAACCTTCACCCAAAACAAATCCGTTGCGATCGCGGTCAAAGGGACGGCAAGCATGAGCTGGGTCATCATTGCTAAAAGAGAGTGCCTTGCAGGCGGCGAACCCAGCTATCGACAATGGTGTGACAGCTGACTCCGTTCCCCCGCAAATCATCGCTTGGGCATATCCCCCTTGAATTAAGCGAAAAGCATCTCCAATAGCGTTAGAGCCAGCAGCACAGGCAGTTACAGGACAAGAGTTTGGCCCTTTAGCACCTGTGTGAATTGCCGTTAATCCTGCGGCCATATTGGCGATCATCATCGGAATCATGAATGGACTACAGCGATCGGGGCCACGGTTGAGGTAGATAGTTTGCTGGTCTTCTAATACCTTAATCCCACCAACGCCAGAACCGATCATCACACCTACCTGTTCTGCATTCAGGTCATTGATCGCTAACTCCGCGTTAGCTAGAGCCTGTTTTGCTGCCGCAACCCCAAATTGGGAAAATCGATCCATGCGCTTGGCCTCTTTACGCTCCAAGTAATCATGCGGATCGAAGTTTTTCACCTCACCAGCAATCCGGCAATCATGGCGAGACGCATCAAATAATGTGATGTAGTCAATGCCATTACGTCCACTCAATAATCCATTCCAATATTCTGTTGCTGTGTTACCTATAGGTGTAATCGCGCCAACACCAGTTACAACAACGCGTTTACGTGTATGATCTGTCATGATTCAGTTAAAAATGGCGAAAAAGCAGCAGGCAAAAAATTTGAGGTTAGCGACTAGGTACTGGTGAGCCAGCGCGGTCTTAAAGGTTTCCTTTATGAGCGACTGGCATCGGATTTGCTGACTTTAAGTGACTGTCGTTAACGTCAGCATTAGTGACATTAGCAGCGTCACGTGAAGAGTGGCTAGATATTAGAGAAAAATCTCCTCAATCCCAATCCCCAATTCCAATCCCCAGTTAAGCTGAGGCGGTAACTTTGTTATTGATGTAATCTACTGCGTCTTGAACCGATGTAATCTGCTCGGCAGCTTCGTCGGGAATTTCGATATCAAATTCTTCTTCCAAAGCCATCACCAACTCAACGGTATCAAGGGAATCTGCTCCCAGGTCTTCCATAAACTTGGCTTGTGGTGTGACTTTATCTGGGGGATCAACACTCAGTTGTTCGATAACGATTTTCTTGACCTTTTCAAAAAGTTCCACTTGGCTCATAAATAAAAGTCCTTAACCACTTGCTACGATCTGCTCTTTAGAGGAGACATTGTTTTGAGCATATACATCTTATCGTCAAGCGTGATCGCCCGCATACTTCCAAGGGTTTTTCTGTTAGAAAACCTCTCCCATTCCTAAAATAAATCGGGTAAGTTTTCTGAGAATACTTGAGCAGTGGAGCGTGCTACGCCATTGCCGATCCCGTGTAAATGCTTTGGTTTTCCAATTATTGCTAAAATTTTTTACAATGTCTCTATCGGTATTTACAGCCTTGCTAGCAGTTAAGAATATGTAGATGCTGCGACCCCTAACTGTCTAGGTTAAAGGGTAGCTAAACGTCAAACATCAGAACTTTGGTGCTAACAAGGAATGATAAAACAGTTATTGTTTAGAGCGATCGCTCTAACCCAAACATACTTCTATGCTACCTCAGACACTGAAATACGCTTACTTCCCTGGTTGTGTTGCTCAAGGGGCCTGTCGGGAACTTTACCAATCAACTCAAGCGCTTACCCAAGCACTGGGTATTGAACTAGTTGAACTTAAAAAAGCTGCTTGCTGTGGTTCAGGCACATTTAAAGAAGATTCGCAACTGCTAGAAGATACAGTCAACGCTAGAAATATTGCCCTAGCAGAAGAATTAAATCTGCCTTTACTTACCCATTGCAGTACTTGTCAAGGTGTTATCGGTCATGTGAACGAACACCTGAAAGAATGTAAGACTTCTAACCCTGTTTACATTGAACAGGTTAATGGCTTGCTAAATAAAGAAGGCTGTTCGCCTTATCGCGGCAGTACTGACGTTAAACATCTTCTTTACGCCTTAGTAACAGATTACGGTTTAGAGGAAATTACCAAACGTGTCACCCGGAAGTTAACTGGATTAAAATGTGCGGCTTTTTATGGCTGTTATCTCCTCCGCGCTCAAAAATCTATGCCTTATGACGACCCCTTCCAACCAGAAGCGATGGAAAATATGTTTCAGGCGGTGGGTGCAACACCAATTTATTATCGAGGTCGGACACAATGTTGTGGTTGGCCGCTTGCTAGTTATGCGACTACCCAATCTTTCAAGATGGCGGGGATGCATATTCAGGACGCTTTGACATCTGGTGCTGACTGTATAGTTACGCCTTGTCCTCTGTGCCACTTAAATTTAGATTCGCGCCAGCCAGAGGTAGAAAAGGTGATTGAACAAAAGCTAGGTTTACCAGTGTTGCATTTACCCCAGTTGATTGCTTTGGCACTTGGGGTTAGTCCAAAAGAACTGGGTTTAGACCGCCACGTTGTTTCCACAAAGCCAGTGTTGGAAAAATTAGGATTTTAGTTTTAGGAATAAGAATTAAATAACATACAATTTATGTCCCTGACTTACCTCACCCTCAATCCCTCTCCTTATAAAGGAGAGGGAAGCAAGATAGAGGATGAAGTTTTGCATTTTATTTAATCCACGTTCCTTAGGACTAGCCTTTTCAATGTGAGTGGTAAAATCTCTTTTTTTCTCTGCGCCCTCCGCGTCTCTGTGGTTTAGAAGTCTTTTATTTAACTACAGAGGCACAGAGAACACAGAGTTAAGAGGTTAAAGAGAGTTTATTGAGCAAAATTTTACCCACCTTGAAAGGGCTAGATCCTAAGTTTATGGAGTACAAGGGGCTTAAGTCTTTTGTCTGGTTCATTGATTGAACTTTGGACAGTAATAATAGCTATTGGCAGCAATTTACTATCGGTTCTGAAGCAATGTTATTTAAACCAACAGCTTGTAACATGGCAGCCCAATCAGTACGTTTCTGGTCTAGGCGGCGAAGTTCGGCGGAAGCAGTCAGGGAATCGTACCAAATACCATTAGTGGCATAAAGGGCAACGCGCTGCTTTGGTGTTGCTGTCTCTAACTGACTTTTGAAAATGGGGTTTTGTTCGACCCTTTTAATCCAACCATTAACAAAAACAGGTGATTGTTGTAAATTACAGTAAGTATTGAAATACCAATGATAACGCTTGCCAATTTCTAACGAGGAAGCTGTCGATGGCAGAGAAAAGCTAACAACTCCTGGTGTCCCAGATAGTGAAACAGGGCTTTGATATATAGTTTCCCCCGCTTCATTCTGTAGGACGAACTCTGCGGAAACTGTGGTTACATCATCAGGAATGTAAAACCAGAAAGTTGGATGAGAGGTAGTCGTTAATCCAAAGACTAATTCCGCATTGGGCAACTGATAAACCGGGACTAACGCTGTCAGTTGCTTTTTTTTGGATGTAGCAAGTTGTTTATCCATACTTTCGCAGCCGCGCTTTCCTCCGCCAACGCGATTACCAGGGGCGTTAATGTCATCTGGCGGAGGAGGTGCGTTAAAAATCCGTGATGTCAGAATTTCAGATTTGACGGATTGTGCTTGGACTAGTGTGATGCATGGCGATACCAAACTGATTGCAAAGACAAGTTTAAGCTGTCGAAGACCTAATTTCATTTCTCAAAGTTTTATCTATTATTATTAACAGGTGTCCAATTTTACATATATAAAATATGACTGTTTACGTCATTTGGAAAAGCCCACAAAAACGTAACTCCTTAACCCCATTTTGAACGCATGAATGTAAAAATTAAAAGTCTCTCTATTTATAAAAGATAAATTTAGAGAGAGGTTTTCCTGATACCGTGAAAAGCCAAATATAAGATGAGTATAATCAGCGGACTCATGAAGGCTATTTAGATATTCAAAAGCATGAAAGGTCTTTTCGGAAATTATACTTGCTCATATAGTAATCCTGAATGATTCGTGAGAAAATACAGAAGAGAAATGTAAGTAATATTTGCGACTAAGGAGGGCTAGTAGTAATGTGGATGCGATCGCTAACAGAGTTTATCGAACAGAGCCAAGACAAACGTGAGGTAAAACGAGCGATTGCAGTCAAGATGTTACTCTCAGGACACAAGCTTGGCGATGTTGTCACCTGTGGGTATTAATGGTGTAGAGCTAGACACTGATAAAAAGCTAGCAATTGAAGCAAGCAGTATGTATCCCACTGATTAAATTTACGAGTTTGCTGTTTGTAGAGAGGTTCTTAAATCATCTTCAACATTTTTTTGGCGATGATCATTGCTGCAAATATGTTTTTTTAAGTTTTGTATTAGCATTAAAATTTTCTGGTATTTATTGATTTTAATTTAATTAATGCAAAGTATAACTTAATCAAAAAGGAAGTCAGAAATGATTAATACTTTAACTGTTTATCAAATTAGAAAGGCTACAAACCGTTTTGTTATGGGTACTGCGGCAATGGCTATTGCTTGCAGTGGCATTGCTTTAACTCCAACTACGGCTAATGCCGTTATTAGTTACTATTCATGTAGTAAAGGAGGTTTTACAGGCACAATTGTAATCGATCACACTCCCTCCGGAAAATTTATAGGCCCAGTAGTAAGAATCAACTATAAAATTGACAAGGGACGTAATCGCGGCGGTAATAAAGCAAATATTTATTACGATGACAAGGGGGCTTTTACACAAATCACTACCGGAGATGCAAGCATCCAAGATAATAATCAGCATGAGTTGGGTGGCCCTTATATACCAGGTCGTCAAAGAATCCTTGCTACGTTCATTTTTGATAAAAGCTCCGCTCCTGATCCTAGTTGTTCTATCACAATTCAGGCTCCGTAGATCACAAAGTTTTTCAGAAACCTTACCAGTCATTCATTTGTGCTGGTATCGAAGGCAAGAGGTTGTTTATGGTCAGTTATCACTAAAGACAATTTAATAGTATTATCAGCTAATTGAGTTCAAACGGAGCAAAACGCTGACAAGTTATAGTAATCCTATTTAATTTGTGAGAATTGCAAGCCGCAGATCCCTAACGGGTAAAGTTACGGTAAGCTTCTTTGTTTGTGCAGCCACTATTTTTAATCGTCAGGTATATTTGCTGATTACTTTATCAAAATACCGAATTGCTTTCTCAAAATGCCTGTTTACTTTCTCAAAATACTTAAATGCTTTCTCAAAAGTTCATTTGACTTACTCAAAAGGTCATTTAACTTACTCATTTTGGTGTTTTCCGCAAGCAAAAGGTCATTCGACTTACTCAAAAGGTCATTTGACTTACTCATTTTGGTGTTTTCCGCAAGCAAAAGTTCATTTAACTTACTCAAAAGGTCATTTGACTTACTCATTTTGGTGTTTTCCGCAAGCAAAAGGTCATTTGACTTACTAATTTGAGTAATTTGAGTAATTCGCGCAATCATAAACGCGATCGCTATGTAGAATTGCAAAGTCCCCAAAAGCCTTATTTTTCTCGGACTAATAGATTGATACTGCTATTTGCCTTGAGAAACACTGTAAATTAATACACTACTACCTGTAACAACCAAAGCCAGTGCCGCCGGAATTAGCGGTATCCAAATACCTTTTAGGAGCAAAACAAAGCTAATTGCGGATATAACCCCAATTACAGCAACTACCGCCAGTCCGAAAAGCCAGGAATTACGAATGCGCCATGCTAATATTCCTCCAAAAATTGACCAGTAAAAAACCCAAAAAGCCTCACCCCAAACTGGCCAAACCCACAACATGGTTCGTCCATCTAAAACTGCACTGAGAATTTGACTCACCATTTGAGCATGAACTATAACTCCTGGCATTTCCTGTTTCTGAGCGGTAGTGTAAGGGGTAGAAAAATAATCACCAGCACTTTGGTTAGTGATGCCGATAAGTACGATCCGATTCTTGACAATTTTGGGATCGATCGCACCTCTGAGTAAATCTTTTAAGGTGATTTGCTCAACAGCCTTTAAGGGAGAGTTAAAGGAACGATAATTTAGCAATACTTGATAGCCCCAGTCATCCAGTTGTTGATAACCACCTATATGTGAACGCAATCGCCTAAACACAACTTGGCCAATCTGCAAATCTTTTTTTTTGGTGTACTTGACAGAAATGCCCTCAGCCTCTAAATAACGAAATGCCAATTGAGCGCTGAAGGCGTAAGGCGTAGTACAAGGGGATGAGTCGCTTGCTTTCATCGCAATCAAATGGCGGCGGAGAATACCATCGCTGTCTTTGACAAAATCGCTAAAGCCTTGACGCGCGATCGGAATTTCTGGAGGGGGTGAAACGCCGGGTTCATTAACTTGAGGTTCGCTGACTTTGCAAATCGCAATGAAGCGATCGCTGCGCCGCATCCAATTAGCTAAAGCTGCTTCCTTAGAATCTACAGGGAAATCACGATAAATATCTAAACCGATGGCTCGTGGTTGATACTGCTCTAGTTTCTGCACCAAGAGAGCAAGTGCCCGATCAGAGAGTGACCCTTTTCGCTGCTGCTGTTCTGGAAGCTGAAAATCATCTTCAGCGATCGCTACTACCAAAAGGCGGCGATCTGGTTGTTCGCCAGGGCGCAGCCGCAACAGTTGGTCAAAAGCTTTTAGTTCCGCAGTTTGTAAAAATCCTAGATACCGCACTCCCATTACCAAAGCTGTTACAACCATACTTAAAATCAGCACAGTTTGAAAACGGCGCTTACTGGGCAATGTTTGAGGCGATCGCTCTACTGATTTTGAGCTTGATAAGGCTTTATCAACCCAATTTTGATTAAAAACAGCAGCATAAATCCGGTTATAAACTTTTAAGAAACCCTGTTGCTTGACTACCAATCCTGATAAGCGCAATTCTATTTGCTCAGGACTGCTATTTGCTGTGATTTGACCTATTTGTAAAATTTGCTGATAAAGCTTCAGTAATTGCTGAGTGCGCCGATAAAAAATGCGATCGCGAATCGTCCTCAGATGCTCCGGTTCATCTTGGGATTCCCAGTTGTCAATTATTTGAGAACGTACCAGTTTCTCAACATACTCGGCTTCACCATCTGGTGGAATGGGAGAAGAAGATGTAATAACTAACTGGCAAAGTTTCTGAGTCAGAAAAGGTTGACCACCACTCCAAGCTAATATCTCTGGCAACACTTTCTGAGGATTACCAATATCTACTAATCCCTCAGCTAATGGTTGAGCTTCATGCCATTGAAAACCGCTTAATTCAATTGCTCGACCAATGTTAAAAGGTGTCCGGTGTTTATCTTGAATCAAATCGTAAGGAGTAGTCACTCCAAGTAGGGCAAAGGTAAGGCGCTGGTAAGCTGGATTATCGGCTCGTTTGTTATAGCAAGCTCGAATCAGAGCTAAAAAATCATCTTTGAAGTTTAATTGAAGAATACTATCAATTTCGTCTACAAAAATCACAATATTTTGAGACACTTTTAGCAGCAGTACTGACTCGATAAACTCACTCAAGCATTGTACTGGTGATAGTGCAGAGCGATCGCTCCACCAATTCAGTACTTTAAATTTGGGAATGAAGCTACGCGCCAGCCTCCGCAGTACGCCCAAATACCACTCAGATGGAGTGATGTCTTGGCTACTAATTGCCGTAATATCGATAACACCACAGGCAATACCTTCTGCTTGCAGTTTTCGCATTGTTTGCACTCGTAGGCTGGATTTGCCCATTTGCCGCGAGTTGAAGACATAACAAAATTCTCCAGCCTTTAGTGCATCATAAAAATCTTTGTCGGCTTGTCGTTGCACATAGCTGGGAGCATCAATTTGTAGACTCCCTCCGACTTGATATTTGTAAGGCGAGTTTTCTGCTTTGCTTGTCGGATGCATCCTCACTAGCTCTTTTAAGAAAAATAATTTATTTAAACGCAAAGGGGCGCAGAGGTAAGCGCAGAGGTAGGCAGAGAATTAATGAAATGTTGTAGTTAGTTAAAATTTCTAACTAATTGAGGCGATTTTGGAAATATTGGCGGTACAAGTCGCAGCGTGGCATTACTTTATTGTCATTACAATATACTACTAGACCCATACTGTGTAATTTAAATGCTGATTCTGAGTCTAATTGTATAGGTACTAAACTCTTCACAACCTGGCTAAAAGCTGCCACTAAATTTGGATGATCGTTGAGATTACACAAATGCTCTCGAAGATGGTCTTTGTAAATTCCAGCTTCAGTTGGGGCTGTTTGCAACAACTGCTCAAGTGTGATGTCCTGATGTTGAACGTGATAAAGAGCTAGCCGGACTAAATAAGGATGTCCTCCGATCGTGTTCATCAGTTTTTCGACCTCAGTATCAGTCCAATTTAGTCCTTGATGACGCTCAACTAAAATTTGGACTTGTTGTTGATTAAACTCTTGTAATTCAATGCTCAACCCGACATTAAAGGGAGATTGATTAATATTTAGCGGAATATAAACTTCTTTGGAATGTACTAAAACTAGCCGGAGTTTTTTCCAGAGTTCGCTACTGCGATCGCCATACTTAGCATACTCATACCAAGCTCGTAATAGGTTAAAAAAGTCTTCAGCAATGTCACGATGTGGAAAAATGCGATCGACCCCATCCAAGCTAATTACTAATGGGCTGTCGATTTCTTCTAACAAACACTCTTCAAAGTAAGCGGTAGTTTTATCCTTACTGCCATAAATGCTCCAATAATCATCTAACTGATGAAGCTGCTTCAGTTTCCTGCCAACACTTTCACAGAACCAGCGTAAAAATGTATCCAAGCTGGCGAAAACTGCTTTATCTGCTAAATGAAAGCTTAAAGCTACTGTTTGACAGCCATGCTTTCTAGCTTCATCAAGAATCCTTGCCATTAGCGAGGTTTTCCCCATCTGTCTAGATGCTTTAATGCGAATTAGGGCACCTGGCTGTAAAATCTCTTGAAAACAGCGATCTTCAATTGGAGGGCGTTCAATATAAAAGCGAGAAGTCAGAGGGACTTGACCTACCGGGAATTCTGCTTCTGCATTCAGTTGGGGTGGTTCATTAGTTAGTAATGGTTCTTCATTTACTTCAAAACCTGAGTTGAGAGATATTATTTTCTCCCTTTTTAGTTGTGAATCAGATGACATCAGGTTTTGGGGCTGTAAAATAGCCTGCAATTGCTTTGATGAGGCGGCAGTGCCGGAAAGCCGCTGCCGCTCTAATGCTGCCTGAAAATTCTTTTTACTAACCTTTTCACCAAATGCTGCTGACAGCATCTGCCAAAGCTTTGGGCCAACATCATGCTGTAGGTATTCGGTAGTGTAGCCATGAATTTGGGCAATTTCGTCATACTTCTTTCCTTGCCAAGAGCTACGAAGTATTGTTACTTCAATATCTTTCAGATGCCTTTTTGTCTGGGCAAAAACTGCTGCATCTAAGATTTTGAATGCTGTTTCAAAGTCCATTGCTCAGGGATGAATAACAACTATTGATCTATTCAGCTACAACCTGAATTCTCAACTTTCCAGATTTTTCACCAAATTATATTCAAATGGCTGTAATTCATTGCTTGCCTGGATCAGCAAAAATTACTCACCTTAAATTTTCTTACCTAAGCTTAAATTGACCTCTTTTGTCATTTAATTTTTGGGAATCAAACTCCTTAAATTATCCATATTTACGTTCCTGAGTTCAAAAGGCAATCTGGTAATAACAGCAACCGCAGTTATTGGGTTTTGGACAAATCTAGCTTTGCTGTTGAAATGTCCAAACTCTAAACCAGGGAAATAATACACAAACTTACAACGAAATTCAAGGAAATACAATATTATGGCGATTATTAGTGGAACCATAACCGCTGCTGATGACAAAATTATAGCTAATGGGGACAACGATAAAATCGATGCTCTAACGGGTAACGATACGGTTAATGGTGGCGCGGGTAACGACACTTTAATAGGCAACTTTGGCAATGATTCTTTATTTGGCGGACTTGGTAACGACTTTCTCGATGGTGGATTCAACAGAGATACTCTCGATGGTGGCGCGGGTAACGACACTCTCAACGGCGGCGATGACACTGACACTCTTATAGGTGGAACTGGAAACAATCGCGTTAATGGCGGTGCGGGTAAAGATATTCTCATCGCTCAAAACGGGAACTTTCCGGCTCTAGGTGATGTTGGCGATACCCTGATTGGCGGTGCAGGTGATGACGAGGTGCGTGTTGAGGGAGCCTCAAATTATTTCTTGACCAATAATCAGCTGTTTGTCGGTAATTTAGCCCACCAGTTTTCTGAGATAGAGAATGTCAGGCTTACTGGTACTTCAGGTAATGACACAATTAATGCGTCTACGGCTCTGTTGTCAGGACGAACCTTTCTCTTTGGCGGTGCAGGTAATGACACCATCATGGGTAGCCGTGGTCTTGACCAAATCAACGGTGGTGATGGCAATGACAGCATAGTAGGAGGAACAGGATTTAACTTCCTCCGTGGCAATAATGGCAATGACACCCTTATCGGTGGAAATGACGACAATAATTTGAATGGTGGAGAAGGGTCTGACTTCCTCCAAGGTGGAGCCGGGAGGGATAGTTTTTCTGATAGTGCCTTTGATGGAGCGGGTGATGACCAATACATCGGCAAAGGAGGTGAGGACTCCCTATTCATAGAGGGCGACAATAACTTTGAGCTGTTCTCATTTGTCAATGACCCAAACAAAAGCCAACTCAAAGGTGGCAAGTTTGGCCCTGGGGCCAATCTCGATGACTCAGCCACAGGTACAGATAGCCTCGAAGGCATTGAAAACGTCGAAATCCAAGCAGGAGATAGCAGCAATCGCATAGATGCCAGTCGTGCCAACCAAAACATCAGTGTATTTCTTAATGGTCGCGGTGGCAGTGATATTCTGCTAGGTGGTAGCGGTAACGATGTACTATCGGGTGGACTTGGCAACGATCGCCTTAACGGAAACGCAGGTAACGATCGCCTAAATGGCGATCTTGGCAATGATATTCTTTCCGGAGGCGCGGGTAATGATACCCTCTCTGGTGGTGGTAGCTTTAATAGTGGAGAGATAGATGTTTTAACAGGAGGAGTTCAATTTCAAGGGGTTCAATCTGTTGATACGTTCAGCCTAAATGACTCCTATCGGCAAGCTGGTCATGCTATTATCACAGATTTCTCTCTAACAGATGGGGACAAACTTAATCTTCGCGGTTCTGCTAGCGATTACACATTCGTACAGCAAAACTTCAATACTAATAATAGTATTGGTAGTGGTATTTTTTCAAATGACTCATCTATCTTAGATACAGTCATCTTCTTCGGAGCGCCCGCTTTCGGTGACGTTATTGCTATAGCTGAAGATGTCAGTTTGAGTGTGCTCACTCCTGGAATTACATTTACTATCTAAGGCTTTTAGTAATTAGCGATCGCTAATTTTCCCGGTTGGGAATGTATTTGCCACACCCAAATCAAATTCATCTAAACCTCCAAAAGACCCCCACCACATCTTTACTCAGATTGGTAGTGGGAAGAATGGAGGTTTAAATCAAGTTAATCATTGCTATTTTTGAATTTACGTTGCAATTGTTTTAATGATTGATACATATCTGGCAGGCGACCATAAACAGCAGATACCTTGAGATATAGTTTGTAAGGAAGGGCTGGAGTTCCGCAGACAACTTCTCCTGGTGCAACATCGTTGTGAATTCCAGTTTGAGCAGATGTCATCGACCCATCTCCCATCTTCACTTGATTGACTATTCCTGTTTGTCCAGCTAAAATAACGCGATTTCCCAGTTGAACACCTCCCGCCATGCCAACCTGACCTGCGATCGCACAGCCAGAACCGATTTTACAACCATGACCTATTTGCACTAAGCTATCAATTACTGTATTCCGACCTACCCGTGTTTCTCCGACAGATGGGCGGTCAATACCAGTGTTGCAACCAACTTCCACGCCATCTTCTAAAACTGTATAGCCGGATTGTTCCATTTTGAACCAACCAGTCCGGGTAGGAACAAAACCAAAGCCTTCTGCACCGATGACAGCACCACTGTGAATGACGCAATCTGCACCGATGCGGGTGCGTTCGTGGATGGTACAGTTGGCGTGTAAGGTGGTGCGATCGCCTATTTTGACATCTGGATAAATCACCACATTCGGATGAATGATTGCGCCATTGCCAATTTCTACCCCTTGTTGAATCACAGCATGGGGGCCAATATAAACATCACTACCAACTTTTGCGGTGGAGTGAATTACAGCGCTGGGATGAATTTCTGGGATGGGGCGATATGGTTGATAAAAAAGTGCGATCGCTTTGGCAAATAATAATCGCGGATCTGAGGTCGCTAGCCAGACAATACCCCTTTCTTGTGCAAGCGCTTGTAATTTTTCGTCCTGGGGCAAAATTAAAGCATTAGCATTGGTATTGCCGACAAAAGACCCAAATTTTGCACTTTCTACATAACTGAGCGTACCGTTGGTAGCTTCATCAATAGCTGCTACCCCTGTAATTTCTGGGTCTTGGTCTGGGTTGCTAGTCAGGCTATGATTGGTGGCCGCGTCACCAAATTGGCGGAGGATTTCGCTGAATTTCATTGTTGGCTGTGTTCAAAATTGATCTACAAAGGATGGTAGCTTTATTTTTGTCGCTTTGTACTAGCTAGATAATTAATAATTAAGATAGAGATTATTCATCCTCCAGAAACTTAAAGCTTTTGAAATGACTAATAATATACAACAATTAAGAGAGCGCTTGTTTATTAGTGGAATAGTAAAAAATGAGCAAGAGCTATAAGGATGTACCTCAGAGGAAATTGCATCCATTGAAAGTAAATATGGAACTTTGCCAAGGACTTACAGGGAAATCTTCGGCTTACTTGGGCGTAGAGCCAGAAAGCTTGTTAACAGATATGAATAAAGAATTTTATTTCAATCAAGTTATCAAAATGAATTAGTGGCAGTAAGAGATTATCCTTGAGTTCATTGATGAAGAAGAATGTACACCCTTACCTGAAAATATTTTCTGTATCAGTCCTATAAATGGAGAACTGTGGTTTATTATTGCCGATGGATAAGATGACTGTTCTGTTTATTTTATACATGAATCCTTGGTTACAGGAGCCAGAAAAGTTTCTTGGCCTCTGAAAGTAGACATCGCATTACTCCTGACAATTGCGGATTTACCCGAAGCCGATAAATGGGTGGGGGCAGGAGGAAAGTGTTAGCAGAGGTGCTATTGCATACAGCTAACTAGTTCTCACTTGAGGAAGAAGAATGTTAACTTAAAGCCTTATTTATAAAGTTAATTTTAAAACTCTTATAAATATATTTTGAGCCTATATACTCATCACAGTACTTAAATTGTATTGATTGGTGAAAATTTTGTACTCAAGGAAAAAAGTATGAGCGATTTGAGCTTATCCTTAGCCACACAGTCAGCAGAAACCGATGCCATATTGGCAAATGTCTTACAGGAACAAGCACAGAAAGGGCCTGACTTGCGCCAAACACATCCTAAAAGTCATGGTTTGGTTTGGGGAGAATTCATTGTCGAAGATAGCATACCCGAATCCTGGCGGGTGGGTGTGTTTGCCAAAAAACGGAGTTATCCAATTTGGGTACGGTTATCTAATGCTTCTGCACCTGAAAAACGTGGCAAATTCAAATCAGACTTGGAACCAGATATTCACGGTTTAGCTATCAAACTTCTGGAGGTAGAAGGGGAAAAGGTACTTGATGACGAGAAGTACACACAAGATTTTATTTTTCTTAGTCACCCAGTTTTTATAACGCGAACCCTGCAACAGTTTGCTGATTTGGGGAAAGTTGGTAGTGGTCAGGCTGATCCAGAATTATTGCGATCGCTTGCACCAGTATTTGAAATTATCCAAGCTGCTAGCAGCAAACAGGTAGCGAATCCCTTACTCATCCCATAGTGGAGTACGACTCCGTATAAACTTGGCTCTCATGTGATTAAGTTTTCACTTCAGCCACATCAACCGGATGAAATTCCCGATGGGAAACCTAATTCCGAAAATTATCTGCGTGAAGCAGTAGTCAAATATCTCACTCAAGAAGCAAAAGAAGCAAATTTTGACTTTCTAGTACAGCTTTTTGTAGACGACGAAAAGACACCCATTGAAGATCCCACTAAAGAGTGGAAAGAAGAAGATGCACCATTTATTAAACTGGCTACTGTCAAAATTCCGGCTCAGAAATTCGACTTTGAAGAACGCAACCGATTAAATGAGGGGTTATCTTTCTCTCCTTGGCACACCTTACCTGAACATGAGCCTTTAGGTATTATTAATTTAGCTCGGAAAAAAATCTACTTAGAAGCTGTGAAGTTTCGCCATCAGTATGCTGAACAGCGCCTAAGAGAACCTCAACCTTATAGTGAGATTTTAGATGAGCCTGATACTAACTCGTAATTAGTAATCAGATGCTTTTTCATCTTCAACCGGACTCGCAATTGGCAAGGAAATGGGGGTAGAGATTGACTGAGTGAATCTAACTGAGGTTTTTCTATTGTTGCCTTGATACTGCTACTTGGTTGATCAAAATCAGAACCAATAATCTTGTCGTAGTTAAAAGTAACAGCTAAAAAAGCCCCCAATCAGCAGTGCCCAGAACCGTAGTAAGGACTTTAGTCCTTATTTTCTAAGCACTAAACTGCTTACTACGAACTCTCTTAAGCTGTCATAATCCCGATGGTGGTACTAATCGTTAGTCGCCATTGCTATCCCTGCTAAATACCCGGTTGTCCAAGCACTTTGGAAGTTAAACCCACCGGTGACGCCATCAATATCTAAGATTTCTCCGGCAAAATAAAGACCAGAAACTAACCGACTTTCCATTGTCTTGAAGTTGACTTCTTTGAGCTTGACACCGCCACAGGTAACAAATTCTTCTTTGAAGGCTCCTTTGCCGTTAATTAAATATTGTCCTTGAGTAAGTTCTTGCAGCAGTTGATTTAAGGTTTTACTAGATATTTCTGCCCAACGGTCTTCTGTGGTAATGCCTACACGAGCAATGATATATTGCCAGAGACGATGGGGGAGATCAACTCCGCGATGCAATGCGATCGCTTTCTTTCCCCATTCTTCTTTAACTGCTAAAACTTTTTCTCGCACTTGTTCTTGGGGCAAATTAGGCAGCCAATTAATCAATAATGTGGCTTGATAGCGGCTTTCGTGCAGAACTCTCGCACCCCAAGCAGAAAGCTTCAAAACAGCCGGGCCACTCAAACCCCAGTGGGTAATTAGTAATGGCCCAGTTTGTTGCAATTGAGATTTTCCGCCCGCAGATAACCGCAATTGAGCAGGGTTAACGCTAACTCCAGCCAATTCCCGCAATTTTTGATCGACAATGTTGAAGGTAAATAACGAGGGTACTGGCGGTTCAATTTGATGACCTAACTCTCGGACAATTTTATAACCCGCAAGGCTGCTACCGGTCGCCAGAAGTAGGCGATCGCATTTAATCGTCTCTCCCGACTTCAGAAGAATATTAAACCCACCCTCTGCTGCGGTTCGTTTCACCGAAGTTACATGCGTACCGATACGAAGTTTTACCCCAGATGTCGCCACTGCTTTAATCAGAGATTCCACAATGGTTTCTGAAGTATTGGTGACAGGAAACATCCGGCCATCGGCTTCCGTTTTGAGATAGACTCCACCAGCAGCAAACCAAGCTACTGTGTCTTGAGGTCCAAACCGAGTCAAAGCACCCCGCAAAGCTTTTGCACCTCTGGGGTAATTTTGCACTAACTCCTCCGGTTCAAAGCAAGCGTGAGTTACGTTGCAGCGTCCGCCACCAGAAATTAGCACTTTCGCTAGGGGTTGGCGACTAGCTTCGAGTAAAGTAACTTGGGCATCAGGATTGGCTTTAGCACAAGCGATCGCGCCAAAAAATCCCGCTGCCCCACCCCCAATAACTACAATTTGTAACGGTAACAAGTTCAAAAATGTCTCTTTTACAGCACCTACTTTCTAGGCTAGCTGTTATTTTCACTCTTCATCAGGTTCAAAGTCGTCTTTTGTCACACCACAAGTTGGACATGACCAATCTTCTGGTATATCTTCAAAGGCTGTTCCCGGTGCTATATCACTATCTGGATCACCTTGTTCTGGGTCATATATATAGCCACAAACAGTACATTTATACTTTGCCATGTTCGTTTCCCCTCGTAAATTTTTGGCATTGCTTCCCTATTAAATACTTTTGACAGTGAGTCAAAATAGGCAAGCTACAATTCTTAAACGATACTACGGCATGAAAATTATCAAATAAAGGTTGTACTTGAGGGGAAATTTCCGAGACTATACCAGCTATTCTCAAAACAAATCAGATTAAAAACGCCACCATGTCCTTTGGGCGTAACTGATAATTCCGATCGCGATCGCCCCAAGTAGCAGTAACCAAATAATTCCACCTGGGATAAAAGTGAGAATACCAATACCTCTGAGTACCCAGATGGCAACGCTAATGCCGAGAAGTATACCAAAAATCTGGATTAATCTACGATTTAAAGAAGATTGACTCACCTAATTTTCCTCTCAATTCTACAGACATTACACTTGATATTGATAATTAAGATATGAAGTTACGATGAAGTTGCAGTTTCATCATAAATAACACGTAAAAATCGAGAGATACTATCCAAACATTGGGGTAAGGTACTTGATGTTAAATCGTGTTTGTGCCATTCTAGCTGTTAACAACGCAGTTTTTCATTTACAAGTATTACTTTGACAAAACTCACTGGAGTATTAATTATGTTAATTGTGATAAGAAACACAGTTTTTACAGTAAAGTAACTGAAATGATTAGCAAAAAATCACCCTTTCCGGAAAAGATAAGTATTAAACTGGAACTAATTTAATAATGGGTTGGATCTAAATCAAGTTTTATAACTTGTAGTTTCAACTCTATTTAGGTGGATGAGTTGAGGAGTAACTTAATCATTATGTCTGCGTCTTATATATCAGATTCAATTATTGCGGGTTCAGATATGGCTTGGAGTCAAGACAAGCAAAAGTTGCTGGAACAGGGTGAAATTTTCGTAGAAACGCGATCGCACAAGAAATCGGGTGGTTCAGTGACAGCTTGGATGTATTTGCCGATGGTGCGATCGCACGTTTGGCAGCAATTAACTGATTATCCCCGCTGGGTACAATATTTTCCCGATATCACCAAGAGTGAGGTAGTAGATAAAGGTGAAGTCAAACGTCTGTATCAAGCAGCACAAAAAGCCTTTTTCTTTTTCACGGCTCAAGTGGAAATTTACCTCAATGTTGTAGAAGTGCTGGGGCAGCAAATCCAATTTCGCATGGTAAATGGAACTTTTGAGGACTTTGACGCCAATTTAGAACTAAAAGATTGTGGTAATGGCACAATACTTGCTTATACTGTGCAAGCGACACCTCTAATTCCGATTCCATCTATTTTTATTCAACAAGCGATGAATTTTGAGTTGCCTGCAAATATGCGTAAAATGCGACAAGTTATGTGTAAGACTCAATAAAAAATTCAGACGTTGCTGATTGGATTTTCACTTTACCTATAGATAATTCAAAAACCCGCTCTCTGTGAGAAAACGGGTTTTTGTGTGTGATTTCTGAGGTGTAATTATCCGGTAAAGACTTCAACTGGTAAACGGCTAAACGACAACCTTTCATTTTGCACATCTACAAAGATGGTGTTGCCGTCGTTGAATTCGCCGCGCAAGATGGATTTAGCAATTTGAGTTTCTAACTCTCGCTGAATCGCCCGCTTCAGTGGACGCGCCCCATACACTGGGTCATAGCCTACTTCTGCTAAAAAGTCAAGTGCAGCATCCGATAGTTTGAGAGATATTTTGCGATCGCTCAATCTTTGGCGCAATCTTTCCACTTGCAACAGCACAATATGCCGCAATTCCTTCTTATCCAAACCGTGGAAGATGATAATTTCATCAATCCGGTTCAGGAACTCTGGACGGAAGCTATTTCGCATCGCTTCCATGACTCGACGGCGCATTTCGTCGTAGTGGGCGTTATCCCCAGCGATATCAAGAATGTACTGCGAACCGATATTGCTGGTCATGATGATAATAGCGTTCTTGAAGTCCACCTTATGACCTTGGGCATCAGTAACGCGACCATCATCAAGAATTTGCAAGAAGATATTAAAGACATCGGGGTGTGCTTTCTCGATTTCGTCGAAGAGAATCACTGAGTAAGGACGGCGGCGAATCGCTTCTGTAAGTTGTCCGCCTTCTTCATAACCTACGTATCCTGGAGGCGCACCGATTAAGCGAGAGACGGCGTGTTTCTCCATGTACTCCGACATATCGATTCGCACCAACGCATCTTCGCTATCGAACATATACGCCGCCAGCGCTTTCGCCAACTCGGTTTTACCCACACCCGTAGGCCCAAGGAAAATAAAGCTAGCGATGGGACGATTGGGATCGGCTAATCCAGCCCGCGATCGCTGAATTGCATCGGCTACTGCTGTGACTGCTTCTTCTTGTCCAACCACCCGGCGGTGCAGTTCATCTTCTAAATGCAGCAGTTTTTCTTTCTCCGATTCCACCAACTTGCTGATGGGAATTCCCGTCCATTTAGAAATAATTTCGGCAATATCACCTTCGGTGACTTCTTCCCGTAATAGTGATTTACCACTTCTTTGAGTGCTTGCCAATTCAGCTTCTACTGCTTCCAATTGACGGTGCAAACTGGTTAAATTGCCGTATTTCAACTCCGCAGCGCGGTTAAGGTCGTAGTCACGTTCTGCTTGCTGAATCTCTAAGTTGACCCGTTCAATCTCTTTTTTAACAGACTGAATTTTGTCAATGATATCTTTTTCAGATTGCCATTGAGTATTTAGAGTTTTTTGTTCTTCTTTGAGATCGGCAATTTCTTTTTCCAGTCTTCCTAGACGTTCACGAGAAGCGGCATCGCTTTCTTTTTGCAGCGAAAGCTTTTCCATTTCCAATTGCAGAATTTTGCGGTCGATTTCGTCGAGTTCTTCTGGTTTGGAGGTAATCTCCATTTTTAATCTAGCAGCGGCTTCGTCTACCAAGTCAATTGCTTTATCTGGTAAGAAGCGATCGCTAATATAACGACTCGACAATACGGCGGCTGCAACTAAAGCACTATCAGAAATTTTCACCCCGTGGTGGTTTTCATAACGTTCTCTCAACCCGCGCAAAATCGAAATACTATCTTCTACACTAGGCTGATCGACATAAACCTGTTGGAACCGTCTTTCCAATGCGGCATCTTTTTCGATATATTTGCGGTATTCATCCAGGGTTGTTGCCCCAATACAGCGCAATTCGCCCCGCGCCAACATCGGTTTTAATAAGTTACCAGCATCCATCGCGCCTTGGGTTGCACCAGCGCCGACAACGGTGTGAATTTCATCAATAAATAAAACAATATTGCCGCCAGATTCGGTAACTTCTTTTAATACTGCTTTCAGGCGTTCTTCAAATTCACCCCGGAATTTTGCCCCTGCAATCAAAGCACCCATATCTAAAGCAATTAGCTTGCGGTCTTTGAGGGATTGAGGGACATCACCGGCAATAATCCGCTGTGCTAATCCTTCAGCAATCGCAGTTTTACCAACACCCGGTTCACCAATTAGCACAGGATTATTCTTGGTGCGGCGAGAGAGAATTTGCACAGTCCGACGAATCTCATCATCCCGCCCAATCACTGGATCGAGTTGACCTTTACGCGCGGCTTCGGTGAGGTCACGCCCGTATTTTTCCAGTGCTTCGTATTTGCCTTCTGGATTTTGATCGGTCACTTTTTGGCTCCCACGAACTTGTTTAATAATATTTTTGAGCTTGCCTTCGTCTAAACCAAACTCTTGAAATAAAGCTTTGCCAAAGCGGTCATCTTTAGCGTAAGCCAGCAATAAGTGTTCAATTGAAATATATTCGTCTTCAAACTCTTTGCGATATCCGTCTGCCCGATCTAGAAGTGTATCTAAGCTACGTCCCAAGTAGACAGAACTGCTGCTACCGGATACTTTGGGTTGACGTTGGAAAAATTGTTCAGTGCGATCACGCAGTTTTTGAAGATTAACACCTGCCTTGGTGAGAATGCCAGTTGCTAGACCATCTTGTTCTAACAGCGCTTTCATCAGGTGTTCGCTTTCTATTTGCTGCTGTTGATATTGTTTCACAATATCCGGGGTATGGGCGATCGCTTCCCAGGCTTTTTCTGTAAATTGATTTGGATTAGTTGGTTGCATAGGCTTTTTTGAGGAACGTAGACGCCCAACCATGAGACAATGCTGCCCAGAGTTGTCTGAGTGCCGACTTCCGACATAATCGCTCGGACGGCAGCTTGTCTTCAGATATCAGAACTTTGGGGGAACACTTTTTGGGCGAAGTGTTCGTCGCATACAGAACAAGAATCAGTTTTGTTCTGATATCGTCATTGTAAAAACATGGAGGCGACTAGCGGGATCGGTCTTTACATCTTTATAGAGTAGTAGTATTACCGCTCATGGAAATAAAAATTCATTATTTGTACTTTCTAGGCAGTTGTGAGATGTTTGAGGCAATGAACTAGGCGATCGCCTTAAATAATGTCAAGCCCATCTTTACTTTCACGCCTGTATTGCGTAAAACAGTCGATCGACACTGTAAGTATAATTAGCTTCATTGATCTGACGAGCATAGTTCTCGTCCTACATTCTATTTGCTTACAGCCTCGGAGAAAATCATGTTACTTGATAATTTTCGCCGCCAGTTGCGTCAAGAAGCGCAACTATGGCAGGATGAAGGACTTATTGATGCCGATTTTTACCAAATACTTGCACAAAGGTATCAATTTAATAATCTAGAAACTGCCGCTCGCGATCGCTTCGTTTTTATCTTGATCGCTGTGGGTGCAACATTGTTAGGCTTAGGTGTAATTACTTTTGTAGCTGCCAACTGGCAAGCTTTGAATAGAGAAGCCAAGTTAACACTACTGTTAAGTTTATTCCTGATAACTAATATTGCTGGTTTTATTTTGTGGAGACAACCTGCAAGCAATAATATTTCCCCAAGAAGCCGAAAACGCCGCCAACAGGTCTTTGGAGAAGGCTTGCTACTTTTAGGTGCGTTGACGATAGGCGCAAATATAGCGCTGTTGGCGCAAATGTTCCATATTAGCGGTTCAAGTTACGAACTGTTCTTAATTTGGGGGTTGGCTGTTTTGCTAATGGCTTACGGTTTGCGCTTGACTTCCTTGGGGATGCTTGCCCTGATTCTAGTACTAATCGGGTATTCGATCGGATGCTTCGATGGGTACTTTGCACAAAATGAGCTGACATGGGCGCGGCTGGTAATACAACATCTGCCCCTACTCTTAGGTGTAGTATTTGTACCTTTAGCTTACTGGTGTCGTTCCCGTTGGATTTTCAGAATTGCGGCGATCGCATTTGTTACATCCTGGCAATTTCATCTCCAGTCGCTGCAAGTTCTGACATACAGAGATGCTCCACCTTGGATTGCTATAGCCGCCTTTGCCCTCCCCCCAGCATTATTGTGGAGTTATGATGACTTACTATTTTGGCGAGTTTCTTCCAGGCTATTTCAGCCCTTTGCTAGGACTTTAGCTAGGGTATTTTTCAGCATCACGTTTTACTACCTGTCTTTCCGTTGGTTATGGTCAGATCCATCTGTTGGTTATTACACTGAATTTCAAAATAATCACTTAGCAACTTCGCTACCCTTTATTGATGTGGCAATTTTCACAGTTTTAGCTCTGTGGCAATGGTGGCATTTGCTACGAGCAACAGGCAACAGGGAACGCCAAGGAATAGATATCAAAACAATCTTTATTGGCAGCTTGATTGTCATAACTGCTTTATTAATCTTCGTTCATCAAGCTATCACTTTGATTCCAGCCATTCCCATATTTGCTTTTAATGTCCTTTTAGCAGTGTTAGGGTTTGAACTAATTCGGGAAGCGCTGGAGTCAGGACAACGACGCGATTTTTGGGGTGGACTAATATTATTAACACTACAAATTATCAGCCGAACGCTAGAGTACGACACTGCTTTACTCTTCAAATCTTTAGTTTTTGTTTTGTGCGGTGTCGCTGTAATTTTTGCTGGATTGTGGTTTGAACGTTATTTGTCGTCTTTACCAGTTTTATCAACTTCTGATGAGAATCGGTCATAATACAAAATCTCTGTAACAAAGCACTAATTACTTGAACCATATCTTTTTTTGCATCTTTCGTGGTTCGTTTAATAAATATCAAGTGCATTTTTATGCAGAATTTATGTAATAAATTTATGAATTTCAAAAAAGCCGATTGTTCAATACTTAAAACTCATTTTTCGGATTATTCCCTATGGAAACTAATCAAGCATTACCTTTGCAAAATGAACCTTCAAAAAAACCTATAGCTTTTTGGCGGTTTGTAGTTCCTCTGCTAATTCAAACAGCGATCATCTTAGCAGTACCAGCCCAATCAGTTTACACACTTGTTACAGGTAAAACAGTTATTTTGCAAACTCTACCTGTAGATCCTTCCGATTTGCTGCGCGGTTACTCTGTGACGCTAAATTATCAAATTTCTCGCATAGATAATTTAAAAAAACTTCCTGGTTGGGGAGATTTGGTGAAGCAAAATCCTGCTACCGATAAACGAGGCGAGCCTTTGGCGCAGGGAACCAACTTGTATATAATTTTGGAAGAGCAAAAATCCTCTGGTGGAATTCCTCAAGCTTGGAAACCTGTGCGCGTAAGTGGACAACTCCCAACTTCCTTAGCTGCAAATCAGATAGCCTTAAAAGGTCAATATAGTGGCTATAATTCGATTACTTATGGCTTAGAAACTTACTACATCCCAGAGGATCAACGGAACGATATTAACAATGATATCTCTAAAGCCCGATCAATCAAACCAGGACAGCCGCAACCGATAGTAGTGGAAGTGAAAGTGAATGCACAAGGTAAAGCGATACCTATAAATATGTGGGTACGCGATCGCAAATATCATTTTTAATTCTCAGCAGTGCAAGGTGTTGTTAAACTCCATCAACTTTCAAGTCAATGGTACAAAACCATCTCCGTATCTCCTTATTCCCCTGCCCCCACACGGAGTTACCATAATTCCAGGTCGCCTAGTGGATGCTAAAAATGATTGACCCCTACGACTTTGAAGATGATGACTTTGATTTTGAGGATGAGGATTTCTTGAAAATAAAACCCATCAGCCAAATGACTGAAGGGGAAAAGCTAGCTACACAGGTTTAAGCGGTTCTTCGACAGCAGCAGCCGTGCTATGTTGCAAGACTGTCTATTTCGCATCGTCGATTACGAAGATGGTACGGGTACGTTAGAAATACTTTGCCCTAACGAAGTCGTAAGGCAACGACTTTCCAAGAAAAAGCGCAAAATTACCAACAACATCAACACCTGCTGGAGTCATATCAGATGGTTTTCGCTATGTGTCCGGCAAGATAGTGAGTTGCATTGCCAGAAGTTTACCCGTAATGGTGATTTGGTGACATCTTAATTGGGGACTGGGGGAGGATAAGGGGGATGAGGGAGAATTATTGAACAAGTTTCTTCCTTGTCTCTTCCCAATGCCCAATCTTCTCTACGAGAGGCTGCGCCAACGACTTCTCTACGAGACGCTACGCGAACGCTCAGTACAAGTGCCCAATGCCCCATGACAAATGACTAATGACTAATGACTAATGACTAATAACAAATGACAAAAAAACAAAAATTTCCTTACCTAGTTGGTTCTAAGTGGACAGCACAGCAAAAAGTCGATGGCTGGCGGCACTTCCAAGTTGTCAATCGTAAAAATCAGGCTAAGTGGGTTTATGCCGAAATGGTTGCTGCTTGCGATCCGAAAGTCCGTTTTTGGATAAATGCCAAATTATTACAAGATAACTCCCAGTGGCAAGCTGGCTGGCAAACATTACAGGAAATCCACGGACTTGAAACTGAAGTGTCCTAATTAGCTTTGTTGCCTCGTTCCCAGCCTCTGACTGGGAATGCCCATTAGTGGGCTGCCGCCTGATTATTTGGCAAATTAATAATTTTTTACAAAATCACACTAACTTACTCTCAAGCAGCAATTAAACAGTCTTAGCTATCGGCTGAAAACTGGTGATTTATCTGCGATACCTTCGGTGAGCTACGCTAACGCAAATTCCAGTAGTATTTCCAGTATCAGGCTGCATATACCTCTGTTTCCCCTTGACCCTGCGCCCCAATGCCTTGAAAACACGTTGTAAAAACATCAGCTAATTCTATGAAAAGCATTCAAAAAAGCCGATTTTAGCTTTTTGTATTTTGTAACTATTTTTACAAAAATGAGTAATAAAAACTTTTTATTGACTCTTTTGAGAGCTTTTAAAGTCTTTAAGGTTCATAAAAACCCAAATAGACATAATTAAGATTTAATTCATCGGATAAGACCGTTTTACAGATTCAGAGCTACTATCTTTTCTAGGTAATTTGCCCAATAATGACATCAACAGACCTCACGCATCGCCATCTCAGGAAAGGTGAAGGCAAATGTTTGAGCCACAAGTTTGACAAAAAGCTATAAGAGGGAAACAACAGTGAAACTAGCAGTCTACGGAAAAGGTGGTATCGGTAAATCCACAACTAGCTGTAATATATCCGTCGCCCTAGCTAAACGTGGCAAAAAAGTGCTGCAAATTGGTTGCGACCCCAAACATGACAGTACCTTTACCCTGACTGGGTTTTTGATTCCGACAATTATCGACACCCTCCAAGAAAAAGACTATCACTACGAAGATGTCTGGCCGGAAGATGTAATTTACAAAGGCTACGGCGGTGTGGATTGCGTAGAAGCTGGTGGCCCACCTGCGGGTGCTGGGTGTGGCGGGTACGTAGTCGGTGAAACCGTAAAATTACTTAAAGAACTCAACGCCTTTGATGAGTACGATGTAATTCTTTTTGACGTTCTGGGTGACGTAGTTTGCGGTGGTTTTGCAGCACCACTCAACTATGCAGATTACTGCCTGATTGTTACAGACAACGGCTTTGATGCTTTATTTGCTGCCAATCGCATTGCTGCTTCAGTCCGCGAAAAAGCAAGAACTCACCCACTGCGTCTAGCTGGGTTAATTGGCAATCGCACCTCCAAGCGCGACTTGATTGAAAAATATATAGAAGCAGTGCCCATGCCAGTTTTGGAAGTTTTACCTTTGATTGAAGATATCCGTGTTTCCCGTGTGAAAGGTAAGACTTTGTTTGAGATGGCAGAGCAAGATCCTTCCCTAGACTACGTTTGCGACTACTATCTCAACATCGCCGACCAAATTTTGGCGCGTCCCGAAGGTGTTGTACCTAACGACACACCAGATCGGGAGTTGTTCTCTTTGTTGTCTGATTTTTATCTAAATCCGGGTAAACCCCAGGTTCCTAATTCAGAAGAGGAACTAGACTTGATGATTGTATAAATCACTAAGTTCTCAGGATGGGGGACAATAACATGGCATTCTTTCACAGCTTTACAGATTCAATAAAGCAAAAGTGGTTGCAATTTTTCCAGAATAATCGAGACTGGATTACCCTGCACATGCAAGTGGAATCAGTGTACACCCCTGATGGCGGGAAGCGACCACCTTCTTACCTCATCCTGGGAGTTCTTAACGCCCTAGAGCCAAAGCTAGCGCAGTTAATGTTGCCCTTTGCCAAACTCAATCCTGACGCCGATACCCTAATTGAGGTGCTGGATTTGCATTTTGACCCAGATTTCGCTCTCGGTAATCGCTTTGTCGTCAGCCCAGATGTAGAGAAATACGTAGAACAAGCAGCAGCTGTCATTGATGAAAAGCCTGAAGATGAAACATTGACACATGCTCATGCAAATGGCTTTGTATCGGTGGCGGTAGTTCAAGAGTTCGCAATCGTGGATTCTGAGGATGAAAGCCTGGGAATCAGCGAGTTGGAGGAAACGGAAAATGGCTTTGGCGATATTTCCTTAACCAACGGACACGATTCAAAAGATGAGTCTCTCCAAACCTCTGGTTTAGAAGCAGATGAATTTGGGGAAATTGCCTTCGATATAACAGCTGCAACAGAAGTAAAGCTGGATGAAGACGAAGACGAGGCGCTTGAAGATAGTCCACTAGATGAGAATGCGTTTAAAGACGTGTTATCAGATGTCTGGGGTGATGAAACAGCTTTGCAAAAGGCTGAAGAAAATAACGATTTTTTAGGGGAAGAACTGCCAGCAGGCGTTTTTGATGAATCAGAAATTGCCCGTCTCTTCCCCAACGCTTAATTATTGCCGTTCTTCGCAATTTTAAGTTTTAGATTTGGGGTTTTGGATGAGGAATTAGGGAAATTGTCGTTAGACAGAGGATACTTTTGTTGTCCCAGCCTTCAATCCAAAATTATCAATCGTTCGACTGAGCGAAGCCGAAGTCTAAAATCTGAAATTGGTTGATCTGCCATTAAATATCAAGGGGAGAAAAAACCAAAATGACTGTCGCTCAACAACCAGAAGCTTTAAACTTTGAATGTGAAACCGGGAATTACCATACCTTTTGCCCAATTAGCTGCGTGGCGTGGTTATACCAAAAAATTGAAGATAGCTTCTTTTTGGTGATTGGGACAAAAACTTGTGGCTACTTCCTGCAAAATGCGATGGGGGTGATGATTTTTGCTGAACCCCGCTATGCAATGGCAGAGTTGGAAGAGGGCGATATTTCGGCACAACTGAGTGATTATGAAGAGTTAAAGCGGTTGTGCTTGCAGATTAAACGCGATCGCAATCCTAGTGTAATTGTCTGGATTGGCACTTGTACCACCGAAATTATCAAAACAGATTTGGAAGGTTTAGCACCGAAACTAGAATCCGAAATCGGGATTCCCATCGTTGTAGCGCGTGCAAATGGTCTAGATTACGCCTTCACCCAAGGAGAAGACACCGTATTGGCAGCAATGGCTAACCGTTGTCCTGATAAGGCTCCGGTGGCGGAAACAGAGAAAAATGAACGTAATGCGATCGCTAAATTGCTAAACTTCGGCAAGAAGAAAGAAGATGTCGCCCAAGATGAATCTGAGTACGTAGATCATCCACCACTGGTTCTCTTTGGCTCCCTTCCCGACCCCGTGGTTACTCAGTTAACCTTGGAACTGAAGAAACAAGGCATCAAAGTTTCCGGCTGGCTACCCGCGAAGCGCTTCACTGAATTGCCAGTACTGGAAGAAGGGTATTATGTCGCTGGTGTCAACCCCTTCCTCAGCCGCACAGCTACCACCTTAATGCGCCGCCGCAAATGTAAACTTATTGGCGCACCCTTCCCCATTGGCCCCGATGGCACTCGCGCTTGGATTGAGAAAATCTGCTCGGTGTTTGGTATTACTCCCAAGGGTTTAGATGAACGGGAAGCCCAAATTTGGGCAGGCTTGGAAGATTACGTGAAACTGATTCGCGGTAAGTCTGTATTCTTCATGGGTGATAACTTGCTGGAAATCTCCCAAGCAAGATTTTTAATCCGGTGTGGGATGACGGTTCATGAAATCGGCATTCCCTACATGGATAAGCGCTATCAAGCTGCTGAGTTGGCATTGTTAGAGAAAACATGTCAGGAAATGAATTCACCCCTGCCAAGGATTGTGGAGAAGCCAGATAATTACAATCAACTTCAGCGGATTTATGCGTTGAAACCAGACTTGGTAATTACTGGTATGGCTCACGCTAATCCGTTGGAAGCACGCGGTATTAATACTAAGTGGTCTGTGGAGTTCACTTTTGCTCAAATTCACGGCTTTACGAATGCGCGTGACATGTTAGAGTTGGTGACTCGTCCGTTGCGTCGGAATAATAATTTGAAAGATTTGGGTTGGGATAAATTGGTGAGAGAAGAAGCGAAGATTTAGATTTGGGTTCGGATTGAGCAACAGCATAACACCATGTTAGGGGCGAACTTTTAGGTTCGTCCTTTTTTTACGTAGACGCGCAGCGGCTTGCCATTATCCATGAATAGAGGGAGAGGGGCTTGACAAAAGGACGCCACTAACGTCGCACTAAATATTTAATAAGTATCTTTTTTTACTTCTATTATTAAAAAAGGAGTTAACAGCGATCGCTTCTATTGCTGTTAATTAACTGCCGCGTTTTGATCAATGTATACAGTTAGTTGCACCATACTAGCACTATTGTATAAACTTACCAATTTCCTAACTGCGCTGCTGGCTCGGCGCTTTCCTTATCTGACTATCTTTTCATATTTAAAGACTTAATTCATTATCTTTGCCCTGGCTTACTTTACTCAGTATTGCCAATTTGAGTTGTGGTTTGTTCAATAAATAGCGATCGCTCTTTTTAACAAACCGCCAAGACGCCAAGTACGCCAAGAAAAAGAGAGAACTTAATTCAGATGCAAGGCTGGAAATCTAAAGGTTTGGATGGAATGATATACATCAATTCTGCGCCGTCTGGTTTAATTTCTGTAGATGGAGTTAATTTAAGCCAGTCATGAAAGCTGATTCCTAATTGAGATATTGCTTGTACTTCTGTTTGATATGCTTCAAAACGGCGATTGGTTTCATAAAATTTATCTTCACTATTAAAATTACTGAGGACACTTAATTGTCATTATTACCCCTATTTGATTGATTGCTGATACTTCTGTATTAGAAACCTTTTCTCCTTTGTCTATTCTTCTTATAACTTCAGAACGTAATGCATTCATTTTCTCACAAGCCTGATTTAACTCTGCTTCTGCTTGTTGTTTTTGATAAAAATTCCATCCAAAAACAACTACGCTAACTATAGTCATAATTCCAAAAGTAATCTTAAATGTTTTTATAGTTTCCTTCATATTAATTACAATTATAAGTTTTACTGTCAATTGTAACAGTTATTGGAAACCCCCCAGGAACAAGTGCTTCTGCTGTGTTTACTAGATTTTTACACTTTTCTTTAGCTATTTGTTCAGATGATTTTTCAAAAAATAGTTTATTTATAATGTTTGATAATAAAACAAAGGCTAAAATGCCTAAAATAATGCCCATTTCTTTCTTCATATTAACTTAATTAACCTCTAAGTATGGATGGATTTATTTGGCTTTTTACTTGTAATAATCATCTGGGTTTGAACACTTTAAAAGCTAAAACTTCTCTAGTTTTATAAAATTTCTATAGGTGTAAGTAAAAAAATAAAACTTATTATACACGATATAAATTTTATACTTTCGCTTACCCAATTTTGAAGCATACATAAACGAGAACCATTGGCTATTTCAGACAAACTAGGGCAATCATAAAAAGAATTGCTTCCAAAAATAATTGACAATGGAAAAATGATGAACTTTAATAATTGTTCTGAAACTGCCCATACAAGCATAAAAATAATAATATATAATATTGTAATTAATATAAAATTATTCTTAAGCTCTTTTGGAAGACCGTCAAGCATTGAATCCCGTACTGCTATTACTCTTATTTTCTTTTGAGGAGAAGACATTGCTCTACTGTATAAAACTTATTTATAGTCTTATATTTTAAAAATATTTACCTGAGAGAAAACCCTTAATTTAGCTTGATAAAAACTAATCATGTTTTTTAATATCAGTAATTACACACTTTACATTATAAAAAATACCTACAAATAGTTATATTAAAATAAAAACAAACTTGTTTAAAATTGATGTATTTCATTGAATTCACCGTTTCCTCCTAATTACTAAACCTTAGCAAGCTAATACCTACGCTTTACTCAGTATTCCCAATTTGAGTTTTATTCTGTCTAATAGCGAGCGATCGCTATTTTTAACGAACCGCCCACGCCAACAAAGAAAAGCGATCGCTCTTTTTAACTAGAAGATGCAGAGCGCTCGCAGATACAATCATAAGTAAAAGGCAAACTGGTAGAAAATGGCTGAAATTAACGGCGCTATTACTGAACTACATTTGTTGAACGCGGCTTGAAACCCACTCTCAATCAATGAATCGCAGATGAGAGAGCGATCGCTATTTTTAATAAATTAAATTAACTAACAGCAAAGTCTGTATATTTACGCACAGATGGCAACTGAAAACCTAAAACAATATCTTCTTTTGGGACACCTAATTCAACCAACTCATTAGCAATTCCTACCTCTGTTCCATCTTGCTGAATCCAAATTTTCTCGTTAATAATATCTAAATGGAGAACAGGCCCATATATGCGATTTTGAGCGCGCCAACCTACATAAACTAATTGATAACGATCATGTTCTATATCAAAAATTGTCTGTGCTTGAATACGATTATCCCAAACAGTACTAGCGTGTTGTTCAAGCAAATTCTTAATATATTGTCGATATTCCTCTAGCTTTGCCATTGGGCGATCGCCTCCTGTTCAATATTATAAATTAGTAAACAGAGCTAATTACTTTGAATGACAGATTGGATAAATGGAAGCATAAAAAAATCATTGTAAACAGTACTAGGAACCGCTAAATATAAAGTACGATTAACTTCTTGTTTTTGTAAAGCAATTCGGTAAATAATAAATTGTCCTAATGCAGCATAAAGTTCTGTGATTTTTGAGGGACTTAGAAAACTTTTAATTTCAACAGCTATTTTTTGTCCTTGTTTTTCGGCTGCAATAACTTTTTCTGCTCCTAAATCAACATATAATTCAAGGGTTCCTGCCTGGAGAGCATAAGGATCGTGAGTGATTAACCAGCCATCTTTCTCAAGTGCTGTTTTGACAACTGTATGAAAAGCATCTTTAGCAGACACAGGTTTAATTCCAATTTATGGCGGTGCTTGATTTAAGAATTTCCATTTTGTTAATACATTGACAACCAAGCGAAACTTTTTTTAACTAAATTTAATATAGTTCTGTTTCTTCTCGCCTGTCTACTTACTCCAGATGCAGAGGAGAAGAGGATTGAATGAACCGCAGATGAAAGAGCGATCGCCCCATCCCCCAATAACTTCGATAAAATCACTATGGTGCTAATTAATCCTCCCTAAATCTAATGAAAAGCGATCGCTCCCTTTCCCAACTCTCTCTTCAACGTCCTGAACTACTCGCACCAGCAGGTAATTGGGACTGTGCTAAAGCTGCTGTGGAAAATGGGGCAGATGCGATTTACTTCGGTTTGGATCGGTTTAACGCTAGAATGCGGGCACAAAATTTTACTGAGGCGGACTTACCCCAATTGATGACATTCCTGCACCGTCGGGGTGTAAAGGGTTATGTCACTGTCAACACCCTAATATTTCCCAAAGAACTAGCAGAAGCACAGCAATATCTCCGCACAATTATTGCAGCTGGTGTGGATGCAGCGATCGTTCAAGATATTGGTATATGCCGTCTCATCCGTCAACTTTCCCCCGATTTTTCTATCCATGCTTCCACGCAAATGACTATTACCAGTGCAGCTGGGGTGGAATTTGCCAAATCTCTTGGCTGTCAATTGGTGGTGTTGGCGCGTGAATGTTCTCTTCAGGAAATCAATAAAATTCAGCAGCAGATTGCCCAACAGGAAACCTCGCTGCCCTTGGAAGTTTTTGTTCACGGTGCTTTGTGCGTAGCGTATTCCGGTCAGTGTTTGACTAGTGAGGCTTTAGGTGGACGTTCTGCTAACCGAGGTGAATGTGCCCAAGCTTGCCGGATGCCCTACGATTTAATCGCCGATGGGGAAGTTGTGAATTTAAAAGAACGCAAATATTTACTCAGTCCTCAAGACCTAGCAGGATTAGATGTTCTGCCAGATTTGGTGAAATCAGGAGTAACCTGTCTCAAGATTGAAGGTCGTCTGAAAGCTCCAGAGTATGTTGCTAATGTTACCCGTGTTTATCGGCAAGCTTTGGATAGTGTAATGACGGAATTGGAAAGACCTAACCCCTTAACCCCTTTGCCTACAAGGGAAGGGGGGAGAGGTCAATCAGACCAAGAACACTACAACTTAGAAATGGCATTTTCTCGCGGACTTTACACGGGCTGGTTTGGCGGGATTAATAATCAGGAACTAGTTCACGCCCGCTTTGGTAAAAAACGTGGGGTTTATTTAGGTGAAGTCAGCCGCATTCAAAACGAAGAGGTAACAGTCAAATTGGAAGCGCCTGTAAAACCAGGCGATGGAATTGTATTTGACTGCGGTCATCCAGAGGCGAAGGAAGAAGGCGGGCGAGTTTATGGGGTGGTTTCCAAAGGAAAGGAAAGTGTGCTGACCTTTGGTAGAAATGACTTGAACTTGCGCCGAGTGCATATAGGCGATCGCATTTGGAAAACCAGCGATCCAGAACTCGATAAGCAAGTGCGTCAGAGTTTTGCTGGCGAGAATCCCCAATTTCAGCGTCCCATCAATGTAGAAATTTATGGAGAAGTTGGTCAGCCATTGATTGCGATCGCCCGCGATCGACTCGGTAATATTGTACAGGTAGAATCTGCAATTTCTCTGGTTGAAGCACACACTAAACCCCTAGATACAGACCGTTTACAAGAACAATTCGGTCGTCTCGGTAACACACCTTTCTGTTTAGGAACACTAACCAACCACCTCAGCGGTGCTATTATGCTACCCGTAAGTGAGTTGAACCGGATGCGGCGGGAAATTGTGGCGCAGTTGGAAGAATTGCGAAGTCAACCCAAACGCTGGCAATTACATTCTGATGTCTCTTTCCAAAACTTACTCCCCTCCTCATCTCCCACCCTGCGGGAAGCTAAAGCTACGTCTCCTTCACTCATCGTCCTAGTACGAAATCTCAAGCAACTCCAAGCCGCCCTCAAAGCTGGTATTGAAACACTGTATTGTGAATTTGAAGACCCCCGTGCCTACCGAGAAGCGGTGCAAATGGTACGCCAGCAACAGCAAAAAAACAAAGCAGATAATTCCTCACTTTTAACTCCTAACTCCCAACTCCCCACAATCTGGGTTGCACCACCCCGAATTACCAAACCGGGAGAAAATTGGATTTTGCAGCAAGTACGTGCCTGTGAAGCAGACGGCTATCTGATACGGAACTATGACCAATTGCAATTCTTTGCAGCAGACCCTTGTATCGGAGATTTTTCGCTCAACGTTGCTAATCCCTTAACAGCAGACTACTTTCAGCAACACTTTGGTTTAGAACGGCTGACGGCATCCTATGACCTGAATATTACCCAACTACAAGACCTGCTCACCAGTTGTCCACCTCAGTGGTTTGAGGTGACAATCCATCAGCATATACCGATGTTTCACATGGAGCATTGTGTTTTTTGTGCCTTTCTCTCGACGGGTACAGATTACACCAACTGTGGACGACCTTGTGAAAAGCAGGAAGTGAAATTAAAAGACCGTGTAGGCAGCGAACACGTTATTAAAGCAGATGTAGGTTGCCGCAATACTGTATTTAACGGCACTGCTCAAACGGGAGCCGAGTACGTACAGCGTCTGATAGAACTGGGATTACGTCACTTCCGCATTGAGTTTGTGAATGAAACACCAGAGCAAGTGAGTAAAACAATACATTTTTATAATCAATTATTGCAAGGTGAGATTACAGGTTCCCAACTTTGGCGAGAGTTGAAGTTGCAAAATCAACTGGGTGTGACTCGTGGCCCTATGGGAGTGTCAGCACTGCGGTCATAATTGATTTTCTGAACGCCCAGCTTGAAAAATCTGTTCGGCGGTCAAGTTTAATTCCGGGAATGTAGGAGATATGATGCGATCGCTACCTCGAAACAGGTTAACTTGATACTCACCATCCACCAAATAATAAACCAAAATAGTCGGTTGTTTGGGATTACCTATGTACTTTCTACCGCCCAAAGCTAAATAGTCAACAATCCAGTATTCAGGAACGCCAAAAGTTTCATAGTCAACCAGCTTGGATGCATAATCGTCTCTCCAATTAGTGCTGACGACTTCAATAACTAAGGGAACCGACGCAGCTTGAGTAACCGTTGAAGACTTCTTCCACATTGGTTCTGCTGAAAGATTCTTTTGATTTATCACTATCACATCAGGCGAATAACCTGATTCTTTGTCAGGAATCTTAACTAGTGCTTGCTTGGGTATCAGGTATGGGAGTTTTAATCGTTTGAACTCTAAAGTTATTTCACCAGCTAAAAAACCATTAATCTCTTCATGATCTCCTACTGACTGGATTTCAACAATTGCTCCGTCGTGTAGTTCATAACATTCACCATCTGGCTTCCAATTGAGAAATTCTTCAAAAGCGATCGTTTTTGGTAAGGCTTGAAACATCACACTTACTCCTGATGATGATTCAGAGTTTAGCAAATTACTTGGTATTACTCACTTTACCCTCAGCCAAAAACCTTAACCTGCGTAGGTTGGGTTGAGGAACGAAACCCAACATCCTCAAGACTTTGTTGGGTTTCGCTGTCGCTCAACCCAACCTACAATTATCCTTAACCCAAGCATATCGACATAAAACCTTCCTAGATAACGTCAAAACGAGGAATCCAGAAGATTTGACAAAATTTTGTATCTATTTTAGTAACAATATTAGTTCAGATTGATGAACGTTATAAACTCAACATTGGAATCACAGAAAGATTCCTTAAAGAATTCAAGCATAAATATCTAAACCCAACTAACTGAAAGGTTATTGAGGCTTCAGCATGAAGAAGAACGCTAAATTTGAGTGTAATTTTTGCTGCTCATTTTCTCAGGTTTCTCGTTATAGTTTAACTGTATTACTGAGTGTGATTTTTCTGTCTGATGCGGTAGGTGCAACATCGATAAGTAGATGGTTGCAGATAACACAACAGATGCAAGCTGACTTGCAAAAGTCAATTGATGCTGCGGGAAAACAAGGGTATACAGATTCGTTTTCAGAAAAAATAGGGAAAAAAGTCTCTGCTAACGTCAAAATAGCGCAGTCGCCAGATGCAAAACCACAAAATACAAAGCCTGCGCCAAGTGAAGCCGAGGCTAAAATTAAGCCACTTTGGGATAAAGCACTCCAACTGTTAGAAGAAGGAGATCAACTATACTACAAGCAACCATCAACAGCAGCACTACGACAGGCAATTACTAAATACGAAGAAGCGTTGAAAATCTGGAGATTACCAGAAGTGCGTGCAGCAAAACCTCAAGAAGCACCTTTTCAAGAGGCTGTTACACTTTATAGCATTGGTACTATCTACATCACCCTAAGAGAAGACACAAAAGCTGTGGGATATTTTGAGCAAGCATTAGCTATTGTGCAGGAATCGCAGGAATCAAAGGCTCGTGAAAGTAAAGCTTCAATATTAACATCACTTGGTTTTGTTTATCAACAATTAGGGGAAAAGCAAAAAGCGATTGATGCTTATAACCAAGCACAGTCACTATATCATGCTGACGAAAAACCCAAAAAAGAGGCTAACGTACTGTGGCATATTGCTTCTGTTTATAAAGAATTTGGCGAACCGAAAAAAGAGCATGAGTTTTTAGAAAGAGCTTTGAAAATTCAAAAGGCAAATGATGATTTACCAGGGCAAGCAAATACGCTTGGGACTATTGCTGGAAACTACCAAGATTTAGGTGAAACAAATAAAGTCCTTTATTACTATCAGCAAGTACTGAAAATTTACAGTAAAACGAAAGATTTATTTGGACAAGTAAAGACACTTGGTAGCATAGGCTTAGTCTACAGTTCAAGGGGCGATCGCCCTTCAGCAGAAAAATGTATCCAGCAGGCTTTAGAGTTACAAAAAACAATCCAAAGCCAATTGCAACAAAACCCAGAATTTCAAAGATATCAAATCATTATTCTCAGGCAAATTGCCACTAGTTACTATGTATTAGGTGATGCAAAGCAACAAATAGTCTACTTAAAACAAGCACAAACTATAGCCCATGAGCTAGGTAGAACCCAGGATGAAGCACAGTTGATTTCCGGTATTGGTGAGACGTATTATTTCTTAGGAGAGATACAAAAAGCTAATGATAATTTTACTCAAGCTTTAAAGCTACAACGCGAAATTAAAGATTTTCAAGGAGAAGCTAAAACGCTAGTAAATATTGCTTCTATCTATAAAAAATCAGGAGAATTTCAGCAAGCCCTAGATCAACTCAACCAAGCACTGGAGATTTCTAAGCAAAAACAAAACTCTCTTCTAGAAGGAGAGATTATCTTTGAGATGAGCTATGTTTACACAGATTTAGGGGCTTATGAATTAGGTATCCAAAAAAGCAAAGAAGTTTTGGCAATATTACAGAAAAGCAATCCGAGTTTAGTAACAACTGCTCTCTATTCTATAGGTGTTGCTTATATACAAAGTTGCTTTTCTCAAAAAAAGCCAGAAGATTGTCATCAAGCATTGGACTATTTCAAACAGCCATTAATATCTGCACATAAACAAGGTTCTGTTTCCCAGGAAGCTCTCATCCTTAGAACTGCTGCCAAAGCTTATGAGTTATTGAAAGATTATCCGCAAGCAATTACCAATGCCAAACAAGCTTTAGAATTATCTCGCAAATATAGCCTTAAAGAAGGTGAAAATAATGCCCTTGCTTTTTTAAGCACCGCCTATGAAGGTGCAGGAGATTATCAAAATGCCCTTGATGCTAGCAAACAAAGTTTGTCGCTATCACAGCAACTAGGAGATGTATCATCACAAGCCACCGTCTACAAAATCCGAGGTAAGATTTACATCTCTATGAAGCAGCCGCAGCAGGCGATAGAGGCTTACAACCAAGAACTGAAGCTAGGGCAGCAAATTGGTCAAATATCTCACCAAACTCATCCACTTTATAAAATAGCCATTATTGAGCGCGACAGAGGAAATCTCAACCAAGCCAAGACGCACATAGAAGCAGCCATAAACATCGTTGAGAATACGCGCAACAAAGTCAACAGTGATGATTTACGTTCTTCCTACTTCGCCACAGTGCAAGATTATTACAAGTTCTACATTGACTTGTTGATGCAGTTGCACAAAAAAGACCCATCAAAAGGATACAACGCATTAGCATTGCACATTAGCGAACGTTCTCGCGCCAGGGTATTAGTCGAACTGTTAAAAGAAAGTAATGTCAATCTCCGTAAAAACGTTGATCCGCAACTATTAGCAGAAGAACGCCGTTTAAATTTTAAATTGAATGCCAAAGATAAGTTTTTATCAGACTTATTCAGTCGAAAGGAACCACCCACCGAACTAATCACAAAAACCAAACAAGAAATTACAAATATTATCCAAGAATCGCAATCAATTTCTGAAAAAATCAGGGCGACTAATCCAGAACGTGCAGAATTAATTGACCCAAAAGACGTACTGGAATTGTCAGGAATTCAACAACAACTAGATCAAGATACCGTAATGTTGCAATATTCCTTGGGTGAAGAACGCAGTTATCTGTGGGTAGTCACTCCTAATTCTCTACAAAGCTACGAACTCCCCGGACAAGAAAAGATAGCGAAAGCAGCAAATAAATTTAACAGCCTCTTAAAGCAAAAACTGATTGATAGAGGAACCCCAGAAGACAACGCTCCAACTTTTGCAAATACAGATAAAGCCGCAGACGCACTTAGTCAAATTATCCTCGCACCTGTAGCTGGGAAGTTAGGAAATAAACGTTTAGTTATCGTTGCTGATGGGATTTTGCATCAAGTGCCATTCGCAGCTTTAAACGAACCGAGAAAATCGCCAGCCAGCGCAGGATATCAACCCCTAGTTGTGAATCATGAAATTGTCAACCTCCCTTCAATATCTAGCCTCGCAACTCACAGAAAGAAACTCAAAGGACGCAAAATTGCACCCAAAACCCTAGCTGTTCTCGCTAATCCTGTGTTTGGTGTTGATGATGCACGGTTGAAGAATGATAAACCCTCAACTGTAGAAAACAACCTCGACCGTTCAGCTTTAGAAACGTCTTTGAGAAACATTAATCGAGACAAATTAGACCCACTCCCAGGTACAAAAGACGAGGGAGAGGCGATTCTTAGGTTGGTGAATTCTCCTGGTGAAAAGCTTTCCGCCTTTGACTTTGATGCCAACTACAACTTTGCAACTAGCAAACAGTTGAGCCAATATCGCCTGCTGCTGTTCGCCACTCACGGTATTTTCGACCCTGTGAACCCAGCCTTATCAGGTATAGTGCTGTCTCTGGTGGATAAACAAGGTAAACCCCAAACCAGAGGCTTCTTGCGGCTCAATGATATTTTTAACCTCGACTTACCAGCAGAGTTGATAGTGCTAAGTGCCTGTGAAAGTGGACTAGGCGATGATGTCCAAGGTGAAGGGCTGGTGGGCTTGACAAGAGGCTTTATGTATGCAGGTGCAGCTAGAGTCACCGTGTCTCTGTGGAACGTGAACGATCAATCTACCAAGGAGTTAATGATTGCATTTTACAAACAGATATTGGCACAAAACAAATCTCCCGCCGCCGCCCTTAATGTCGCTCAACGCCAAATGTGGCAAGGGAAAGATTTTCAAGGAAAGGATTTGAAAAATCCAGAATGGAAACATCCCCGTTATTGGGCGGCTTTCACTCTCCAAGGTGAGTGGCGATGAATACTTAATTGACCTTCTCCTAAAAGGCTACCGTGTACACACAAGTCTTTTAAAGTGGCTCCACAGACTTTTAATTCCCCCAACCCCTCTTGAAAAACAAAGCTGTTTCATTCCCTCAAAGGCTCAAAAAAGACTTGTGTTGTGAACGAAAGTACTTGTGTTGTGAACGAAAGTACTTGTGTTGTGAACGAAAGTACTTGTGTTGTGAACGAAAGTCCTTATGTTGTGAACGAAAGTCCTTATGTTGTGAACGAAAGTACTTGTGTTGTGAACGAAAAGACTTGTGTTGTGAACGAAAGTCCTTATGTTGTGAACGAAAGTACTTGTGTGTACACCGTAGCCTAAAAGGAGAGAGAACTGGAAGAAAACACAATTTAAAGCCTATCTCCTTCCAGGAGATAGGTCTAGGGCATTGGTGTCAACTTAACGTAGAAGCTAGGTTTGGCAAGCGCTGGTTGCCCTCACCCCCAACCCCTCTCCCAAAATTGGGAGAGGGGAGCAAATTCTCCAGTTCCCCTTCTCCCAAGTTGGGAGAAGGGGTTAGGGGATGAGGGCAAAACCTCTTATCAAAGCAAATTTTTCCTTAAGTTGACACCTATGGGTCTAGGGGACTTCCAAATAAAAAAATATCCAATTATTTCTTGGAAATCCCTAATCTCAAATTTTCACTTTTAACTCAGGAGTAAAATCAATGCGTAAACCATCTATTTACAAACAACTGCTTGCTTTCTTTCTCGCCGGAATTGTCGGTTTTACCGCTTTAGGTGGTTGGATATCAGTCCAAGCACAAACAGAATCACCGATATCGCCAAATACAGAACAGCTGAATTTAGTAGGGGATGGTAAACCCTTTAAACCTGATGATCTCGAACAGTCGGAAAAACCTTATGATGGCGATCGCGGTATCCCCACAGGTCAAGATAACCGTATTCCCATGTTGAGTAGAAATTATCCTTGGTCAACTATCGGGCGAGTGCAAGGCACAGCAGCCGATGCTAAAAGCTATTATTGTACAGGCACACTGGTTGCTAGTGATATAGTTTTGACTAACGCCCACTGTGTAATTGACCGTGAGACTCATCAACTCAGTAAAGAACTTCGGTTTATACCCAATGCCATTAATGGCAAACCCCAGAGTCCAAAAGATATTGCTACAGTACAGAATATTGCGAAAAACGTACGTTATGGTACAGACTTCAAGAATGGGGGCTTTGATAACGTCGAGAATCAAAGCAATGATTGGGCATTAATGAGAATTAATCAGCCATTGGGCCGCAAATATGGTTATTTAGGATGGCAATCTGTGCCTGCTTCCACTTTGATTAAGCAGAAGCAAGGAAAACTGTTCTTTGTTGGTTACTCTAGTGATTACCCAGACCCCAGCAAAGAAGGCTATGAATTCTTGACTGCTGGCCAAGGCTGGACAGCGAGTTATGAAGCTGGTTGTAGCATTGTTGGTGAGGAGTCAAACCATTTTTATCATGATTGCGCCACCGCAGCCGGTGCTTCAGGTGGGCCAATTATTGATGTAATTGATGGTCTGCCGTATATTGTTGCCCTGAATAATGGTGAGATTACAAACACTGTCACACACAAGGATATCATCAACTTTGCAGTGAAAATGGATTTTTTGGATAAGTTGACTGCTAGAAACTAAACTCTCATTTGCTAGATTCCGGAGTTGTTAAAGAACTCCGGAATCTAACCACGATAATAAAAAGGTTTTATTACATTCAATTAAAAACCACTATAGTTATTTATGAATAATATTTCGACAACTAATAATTGGGATACTTCCCTTTACGAAGATAAACACGCCTTTGTCTGGCAGTATGGCGAAGACTTATTGCAATTACTTAACCCCAAGCCAGGAGAATCGATTTTGGATCTCGGCTGTGGTACTGGACAACTCACAGAAAAAATTGCCCAAGCTGGTGCTGAAGTAATGGGAGTTGATCATGCATCCGCGATGATCGAAAAGGCCAGACAAAACTATCCCCATATCCGCTTTGATGTTGCTGATGCTAGGAACTTTCAAGTAGACAAGCCATTAGATGCTGTATTTTCCAACGCTGTACTACATTGGGTGAAAGAAGCAGATAGCGCGATCGCTTCCATACACCAATCCCTCAAACCCGGAGGGCGTTTTGTCGCAGAATTTGGTGGTAAGGGAAATGTGCAGGCGATCGCCACAGCTTTATACAGAGCTTTAGAGTCCATTGGTATCCCTCAAGCACAAGTAGAGAATCCTTGGTATTACCCCAGCATTGGTGAATACGCCAGCCTCTTAGAACATCAAGGCTTTGATGTCATTTATGCTATCCTGTTTCCTCGCCCAACTCCCCTAGCAGAAGGAGAAGCTGGCATAGCAAACTGGATTAAAATGTTTGCCAGCCCTTTTTTAGCAGGACTTTCACCTGAGCAACAAATACAAATAATTCCCGTCGTCGAAGAATATCTGAAACCAACACTATATCAACAAGGAAGTTGGAAAGCAGATTATCGAAGAATTCGCATCGTTGCCGTTAAACTTTAATGTGTGCGAATTTTAACTTGTGCCTTCATGAAAAATTATGAATTAGATCAGTTATGTATATACCTAAATTGTGCGTTTGCCCTACAGCCCTTCTCCTAAAGGAGACGCTACGCGAACGGGCATCCTACGGCAGGCGTTGGCGCAGCCATCGCCAGACATCATTTTCATTACTACTAACCATTACCCTCACAGTTTTACTACTCCCGCCCTCACTAGCGCAAACCCGTTCAATACCGTCACCTTCTAGTGCGCCTTTAGAACTAGACTTATTGACCAAGCCAAAAAACTATGTAATCACAGCTAACACCATTCATCCAGAACGATTAACCGTTCCCAGCTTATGGTGGGCACAACAAAACTCCGAAAAAAAGCTATTGGATAATTGGATAGCATATCCAGCTTCTGACAAAGAACCTGCACGAGTAGACTTGATCGTGAATCAGCAAATTTGGAGTTTACTAGAGTATGTAGAGCGCTACGACTTCGTAAATCGCTTGGGTAGTGCTGCACGGAACTTTGGTTACAACGTCCGAGTATTTAATTATCAAAAAGAACCCTTGGCAACCTACACTTGCAACTTTAGTACAAGTCCAGCTTTATGCAGTATCCAAACCACTATTAACAACAAGATAGGGTTACAGCGTTCTTTATAGAAAAAAGGGAGTGGGGACTGGAGACTGAGGGGACAAGGAGAATAAATAACCCATGCCCAATGACGCCACTTGCTTCTCCCCAGGGGAGACGCTACGCGAACAAGTTGGGCATTGCCCGCCCAACGCAGTGGCTCCCCAATGCCCCATGCCCAATTCCCAATTAAACCTTAATTTTGGCAAATAAAGACTCGTATTGTTTTATTGCTGATGGGGGTAAGGGAAGTAAAAATTCACTTTTATCGAAAACATTGCGATCGCTCTCTAATAAACTCCATAATGGTTCTTGGATATCGGAAGCGGCAATATTTGTAGAAATTGGCGAATTACTTTTAGTCAGCACCGAAATTTGTTTAGCTGTGCTTGGTTGCCAACAAAAATCAATCCATTGATCTGATAAAGTATCCTTAGTAATCCCTGCAGGACGTACCCATAAGTCCGCCCACATAGCTGTTCCTGACTGGGGGATAACTGCGGCAAGCTGCGGATAACGTCCCAGAACAGGCAATACATCGCTTGACCAACCAACCGCTAGCCAAGTGTCTTCCATAATTAGAGGTTCCAAATAGTTATTGGAACTGTAAAATTTCACCTGTTGGTTTAATATCTGTAATTCCTTTTCCAAGTCTGGTACTTGGTCAAGATTGTCTGTATTATAAGATTTTCCTAGCTTTTTTAAGACCAAACCAATAACTTCTCGTGGTTGATTGAGTAGGGAAATACGCTGCTGCATTCCATCTCGCCACAAATCACTCCAATCTTTGGGCGTCCATCCCAATTTTCGCAACTTGTCACGGTTATAAACAATTACTGTACTACCCCACCTGTAAGGCGCACCCCACACCTTCCCTTGAGTATCCAAATTACCTTGGTCGTTGCGCATTACCAGTTGTTTCCACCTTTCATCTAAAGTAGACCACTGCTGTAATTGGTTTCCCTGCACTTCTTGGAGTGGTTGAATCAATTTCTGTTCAATAGCTGCTTGTAGCCAGTAATCTCCCAATGTCACTAGGTCTGTGTCAGCTGCTTTTTGACCTTGCCTAAAAGGTATAAAGCGACTCCATCCCTGCTCATCGCTGGTCTTTGGCTTCTGCTGCCAATTTTGTAATTGGTGAAATAAATCCTGTATATGCTCAACTGGAGCAAACTTTAACTGCACCCGTTGCTGTAAACCTTTGTGGAACTGATTCACCACCTGACCAGGTATAGAACCTTTTAATAACTGTACTTTTAGTTGCGTCTGCTTGTTTCCACCACAGCCAAAAAGCAGTTGTGAAAGTGCCAGTGTGCTTGTACCTAGCAAAAAAGACCGTCGATCCATTGATTTTGGATTTTGAGATTTTTGATTATACCTAATATTAAGCAGAGATTTAGCAGTGGCTGACTAGCTGAAAAAGTGGATCTGGAGAATTATCGGTATTTTTTCTTGATAATACGGGTAATTTTGAATATTGGACTCAAATTAGCGATTTTTTGGCAAATTTCTACCTAAAGATTAATTTTTATCCATAAATTTACTTGGTGGTACTGATGGTGAAACCTTATTTGTATTTAGAAGTAATGATTTAAATGTCACATTTCCAGCAAAAATTATCAATACTTAAAAAATCCATAAGTATCGTTAAGGTTGGGAGTAAATTGAATAACATATAGAAAATGTACGAATAAAGGTATTAAATGGAGCTATTACAGCAGCAGATCCTGACTTTAAGCCAAAAGCTGGATGACCTGTGCCAAGTAATTGAGCAGCTTGATGGTAAAGTCACTCAAACTTTCTCAGAGTGTTCTTTAGCGAATATACAAGCAAAGGATAATTGCCAACAAAATGGCGCGGCTGGGGGCTACCAGTTTAAAGGACGTAACAATTTAAATCCAGAAATGGAACACAAGGATGTGTTGACAGATGGCATTTATCTAGACATGCATCGTCAAGCTGGAGATAATATAACACCAGAAATTCAAATACAACGACTCACAGCGCAATTAACAGCAGCGTACAATCGCATTGCTGCTTTAGAAGAACAATTACTTAGAGAGAGAATTCATTAAATTTAACCTGAAGTTCAACGAACTAAAAAAATAGATTGAGGTAGGTAAGACAAGCCTTTAGGTTCAATATCAAGTGATGGTTTTATGAGCATATACTTAGATACAAGTAAGTAATCCAGCCATCAAATTGATACAAAAGTTAAATATACTATTACATATCTTTACGTAATAGTGTGATATATCTACCCATAGATTTTTAGTCTCTACCTCACTATGAAACAAAAAAAAACAACCCTAAGACTGATGTCATTAGGGTATTCTATGGTTCAAAAACCAAGATTTTTTTATTAATCTGCGTTTTTCTCATTAGCGTTTTTGGCATCTTGTTATCAAATTGGTTGATGACCAGCCAGACAGCTTTCGCTAAGATCGACCTTTTGCAACCTGCACCGACTCAACCGCTAGGTTATTATGACTATTTCGGCAAATTTCTAAGTCCTCAAGAAGCATCACAACTAGTTGTAAATAAGGGACTCAATCCCAATAATCCCATTTCCTATCAACGGGTAGGGGCAGTTAAAATTACTAAGGAATTAATTGCAAAAGGTGAAGATATATTCTTCAACCGTAAGATTGGAGACACATTTGGTTTACAAGGGGCATTTGGTTTTGGACTTGGCATTGCTACGATTTTGCCAGAATTAAAGACAGCAATAGTTAAGTTGCAAGGTTAACCGACAACGAATTTACAAATTATTCTTGAGAAGGATATAGCGCTAGGTAGTCGAACTTTTCCCAAAGGAACTGTCGTCAATACAGGCTTAAAAATGGAAAAGGGAGGGACTTTTCCGATTGGGCTGGGAATCACACCTAACAGCACTGGCGGTAGCAATACCAAGATTTTTGACTAATTTCATCAGATAATTCTCCTGAAAAACTAGAAGGTAAACAAAATTGCATATAGCAATCCTATTTGATTTGCTCCACCAAGAGGCTCAGATCCCCGACTTATTGAAGAAGTCGGGGATCTTTTTCTTCAGTTCATAACTCTTGTACGGATTGCTATAGTTCAAATTGCTAGAAAGACGATCTTATCTTACGTACAGACACGCAGAAAAGACCTCTCCCTGGTTTTACTACGTAAAATCGTCCCTCTCCGACTCGGAGAGGGAAAGACTTTAATTTTTAGTTCCAGGCAGTACTTAGCCGTTCAAGTTGGGCTTCAATGGCTGCCAAAAGTTGGTGTTGCTGCCAATCTTGGCTAAGATGGGCGGCTATGCAAGCGGCTCCAGCACCCATACCTTCTTTGACAAAGCCCTGCTCATAAGCTCTTAGTTGGGGATAACGAGAATCAGCAAAGCTCAGATGAGTTGCTAATAGAGGAGGGGTTCCTCCAGTCGGAGTTAAGCTGTTTTTTCCTAAGTTGAGGGCTAAGTCAACTGTAGCGCCAGTAGGATCTTCAGCCACCCAGCGGGTTGTGCCTACAACTACTGCTTCTGGTTGCCATGATAAGGCATAAGCTTGAGCGATCGCACTGATGAGCGCATAAACCGCCAGCATTTGCGTGCCTCCAGCCAGCATTACACCACAACTACGGCTAGCAGCGATCGCCATCCCAGCTACCACCATCTGCATGGGATCGCCCACGGCGGCGACGAGTTGTAGGGGATCTAGAGAATTTTGGATTTGAGATTGGAATATCTCATCCTGCTCCTTGCTCCCTGCTCCCTGCCCCCTGCTCTCCCTCATCTTTTCCAGTCCAGCTTGCACTAGTGCCCACTTTTGCGCATGGTTACAAACAGGGTGGCTACTGTTAACTTTTCCGGCAGCATCTATACCTAAACCAGTTAAGATTGCCAGGGCAGTTGTAGTACCTCCGACGACGCACTCACCGACAATCAGATACCCCTGTTGAATATTGGCGGCTAGGCGTTCTCCCCAAAGTAGCCCTTGTTCAAACAAGTGGTGTACTGTTGTAATTTCCATCGCAGCACCTCCACTTAAACACTTAGCAGGAGCGCCACCCAAATCAATTAATGGTACAGCAGGAGTCTGGGGTAAACCAGCATTAAATAAATGAACTGGTATCTTTAGTGACTCAAATACAGCGCGAGAAATCAGCACAGGTGAAGCCCCAGCCGCCAATGTTGGTAAGGGATATTGGGCTTTATGTTCTGGGCCGTAATACAAAAACTCAGCATCAGCACAAGCAGTATATTTCCGATCCTCTGAAGTGCGGCCAGCTGCTGAAATCCCTGGAATTAAGCCAGTTTCAGTAAATCCTAAAACACAAGCAAATACGGGTAGACAACCACGATACCTTCGCAGCCATTGTTCACCCTGTTCTTTTTGAGTATAAATACTAATTTGGGAATTGGGCATGGAACATTGGTTATTAGTTAGGACTGATCATTTAACCAATGACAAATGACAAATGACAAATGACAAATAACTATCCTTCATAATCCATGAGAACTTGTACCCAGTGTGGTGGGCGGGGGATCGGGTTGCCCAGACGGTCAAAAAGCAACCATGCTGCCAGGTGTACCACAAAAAGGTAGATAAAGTTGTTGAGTATAATTAATACGATCGCTCCCACTTGAATCAAAAATACACTGGGACTCGCCAACAAACTCAAGTTAAAAAATACCCACTCAATGAACTCAGTCACCTGGGTAATCACATAAATCCATAGGTCTTCACCCGACAAAACAGACAACAACCACAGCCGAAAAAAAACTCCCAAAGTACCCAACAGCGTACCCAAGGTGATAGAAACAATCCAGGGAAGACGACGACGACACCACGTAGCGCCCAAAAGGACGCCCATGAACCCGTAGGGCATGACAAACAGCAAACTGCGGGCTGGCCCCATCAATACCGTCAGCAGTAACCCAGAGGTGAGTGCTGCCATCCATGCCGCACGTTTGCCCCAACGCAGATAAACTAGAGCGATCGGTACTGGAAAAAATATCCGCAAAACTGGCCCCAGGGGAAAGTAAAAATTAATAAACCAAATTAAGCTAGCGGTACTGGCTAAAAATGCCGTTTCCACCATCCTCAAGGGCGCATCAGCCTTGATTTGAGGAGGCATTAACTGCTGTTCTTTATCTAACCAATGATTTTGAGGAGTTGGAGATTCAGGGGATGGATCTTCCTCCGGTTCATCTGGGAGAGAATCTAAAATACTCATATCTGACAAGTTTTTAAACGATCATTCTTTCTAAGGCTGACAAATCGGGAATACAAATAGTGTCTTGATCCCGTTTAATCAAGCCTTTTTTTTCTAGCCTTGTCAACACTCGTGTCACCGTTTCCCGCGCCAGTCCGCTCAAACTACTCAATTCACGATGAGGTAAATTGGGGATTTCGGTTCCGGTTTGCCCTTTTTTTCCCTGTCCTTCTGCCAAAAATAACAACGTATCTGCTACCCTTGACTGGCTATCAGATTCCCGCAACCGCAATCGGCGATTTACTTGCCGCAAACGTCGTGCCATTAGTTGCGCCAATCGAACTCCCGCCAAGGGTTCTATCTGAAGTAATTTGACGAAATCCTGAGCAGGCATACTACCGATTACCGTTGGGGCCAAGGTAATCACATCCGTGGATCGAGGTGCTTCATCTAGCGCCGCCATTTCACCAAACAATTCACCTTTGCCAATAATATTCAGCGTTACCTCTTTTCCTTCTAGATTGTAGGTGCGAATTTTTACCCATCCGTCCATAATAAAATACACAGAACCACCCCAGTCATTTTCCAGTAAAATCACTTGATTGGCTGGGTGAGTGCGGGTAACAAGATGGGTGAGCGCTGATTCCACAGCAGTTTCTGGCAACCCTTGAAAAAAGGGAGCGGAGGTGATCATCCAGGAATTAGCCTGTGCTTGCAAGCTATATCGATCTTCCATTACGACATCTTTAATTCAAGCTGCTATGTACACACAAAAAACAGGAGCGCCATTTGTAGCCTAAGCTATCATTGCACAGCTGCCTTTCAAAGAAAAAACTAAACTATGCTACACAAGAAAGCGACAATAAGTTTTTCTAAATAATCTTTACCTATAAGTTTAAACGGGGTAAAAGTTTTGCAAAAAGTAGTTTATAGCCTGCGGTTGTATTGCTTAGGGGCTAGCTGCACTGCAAACTTGATTAGTTATGAATATAGGCAAACAACATTAATGATACTAAAGGGAGTAAATTATTGCTCAGGTATTTTAGCGATTTTCAAATATAGGCAACCAATAACCCGCAAAATTAAGCTTTTTGAACAAAGGCTGTTGAAGAGGACAAGACAAGGGGATGGGGGGACAAGGAGAAACTTGTCTCCTTGTTCTCTTCGATGATTGAAGATTGCCACGACTCCCAGTAATCCATAACATAATGACAGTCACAATTCCAAGTAGCGGCTTTTGCCACTCAAAACTTCTCCTATGGTCGACGCTGCGCGTAGCAAGATCCCCATAGGGATACGGTGATTGTAAATCAATTGTCACATTAGTTGACATCCATTACTAGGCAAGGTGATAAAAGTGACTTTTAGTACAGATGAAATTCAAAAGCTGATCGCAGACATTGACAACTTACTTGCCAGCGGTGGCAAGCGCCTGTCTAGATTTCTGTCTGGTCAGGCGCAAGAGCCTAAAGAAGTTTTAGAGCGAATTCGCGACTTCTTGGTAAGGTTACAAGAAAAAGAAGCATTAGAGAGCGGCATCCCAAATCAGTCTTCTGAAGAACCGCGTTCGCCCTTGGCGATGGCTCCGCCAACGCCTTTGTTAACAAAATTTATTGATCGCGATTATAACCAGTATCCACTACCACAGATCGAACCCAGTCAGCAAGAGAGTGCTGTTGGCGCAGGACAGTTAAAAAATGAATTTTCGAGATTGATTCAGCCGTTGCGATCGGAATTAGAATTGCTCTTGCAAGAGCGAGCTACTCTCATACAAGAAATTCGGCAACTAGAACAAAAGCGTTTGCAAAACTACTCCTTAGCGCAGCAGTTGACAAACCAGGAGCAAATGATTACCGAGTTTTTACAGGTACTCATGAGTCGCCTTGTGCCAACTTTAACGCCACTGATTGGACAGACTGGGGAAAATTCCGCCAGTTCTTCAGGAGGAATTAATTACGCAACCTCTGCAACTCAATCTTTGTTAGAATCCCCTGACAGTGTAGAGCGCTTAACCCAGCTAGCTAGGGAGTTGGATCAACGTCTATTATCACTAGATGGGACGGTGAATGTAGTCTTTGAAGCACTACAGCGCAACATTAATACTTATTACGAATCCCTGTCGCAAGCACTGGCAAGAATGCATAGCAAGGGGATGCAAGGCGAACAGCTGATGGCCAGCTTTGTCAACAGTTTGACCCAACATTTGCAACAAGAATCCCCTAGTTCGCAGTCATCTTTGCTAGGAGGAGAATCTGAGACATTACCATCATTGACTGAATCAGCCGAGATTGCTGCTGGAGTTGCGCCCCAATCCTTGGAGCTTATACAGCCAGAAACTTCATCTCCACTCACAATTGAGCAACAGGAGACTACCCTCACAGAGGATCTAGATGCAGTGCTGTTGCAGCTTGGTGTAGACTCATCTGAATATTCTCAAACCCCGACCGAATTACCGCAAGATGTTTCTGCGGCAATTGGTGATGAAGTAGACCAACTTTACGCCAGTTTGTTTGATGCTGGTGATGTTAATAATCCCAGCCTCGATGTTCCCACAAATGACTTATCTGCTTCCACAGCCTCTCCATCACCGTTGAACATCGCACAGTCCCCGCCTGTCTCTGCAACGGTGGATTCTGCGGTTGTAACACCAAATACGGGTCTTTCAGCCCAAGAGACTTTAAGAGAAATCACAGATTCAGAGCCACAGGAAAAACTATTTTTTGCAGAGGATACTGACCTAGACTCACCTCTTAGCTTCTCTACTCCACAAATAGACAGTTTGCCACAAATCGGCACTCAGCCAGCTAGTGTTGATACAATTAATACCCTAACTGACTTATTGCCTGATGCCGATAGTGAACTGCAATTGCTGGAAGTATCATCTTTTGGGGATAATGCCACAGCTACAGCAACTGACCCATTGCCTGATACAGATACTGAACTGCAATTGCTGGAAGTCTCTTCTTCTGGGGATAATGCTACAACCACAGCACCAGTTACTCCAGAAGTACCAGAAATTGCGTTGGCAGAGCCTACTGAAAGTATCGCCCCATCGGAAGTATTAATTAACAACGATCGCTCCGAACTGTCTTCAGATAACTACATTGCTGCTTCACCCCAGGAAAACTTACTTTCTATTGAGTCAAACCAGTCTCCAGCCGTACCAGATATTTCTTTAGATGAAGAACAGTTGCAGCAATTAGATCGGGATTTGGCTAATTTTGATCGGCAGCTAAATTCTGAGTCGCAGCCAGCTACCAACTTGGATGTTTTCTCGGAACCACTTGATAACATTCAAGACACAACTTCTCCTGAAAATCTCCAAGTAGCAGAGAATACATCAACTACTGCTTTCTCAAGTTTGGCAGTTCCCCAGGTAGAAACTGAAAAAAAGGAAGTCACAACTCCTGTTCCAGAAGGTTCTTTACCGCCAATTGCCAACTCCATAAATAATCCAGAAGTTTCACCCAATGTTCTAGAATCAGTTTGGTATTTAGGAATTGATTTAGGTACAACAGGAATTTCCGCCGCATTATTAAATCGCTCAACTTTTGTTGTACATCCTATCTACTGGTCAGCAGAAAATCCGCCGGGAATAAGTTCCTTTCAGCAATCGTTTCGTTTACCAACAGAGGTTTATCTGCCTATAGCTTCTGTACCCCACGGTGAAAACGAAACTATCGAAGCACATGAGCAGACAGCACCTGCGGCTGTTGCCCAAGATAAAGTGCCCGATCGCTCGGCTACCACTCCTGCAAGACCAAGATCGACAGCAGATCCGACGAAAAATAATCTCTACTCGGCGCAGTTGAAGCCCTATCTACAAGTAGCCATTCCCTACAAGAGTGAACGACAGAAATGGGAACCTGTTTTGCAATTAAATGAATTTTCGGCAGGGCCTTTGATTTGGGTTGTGCGATCGCTCTCTAAATTACTATTAACCCTCAAATCCGAAAAAACAAGTACCACCCCTAGTTTAATGGCTGCTGCTGTTGGGATCAGCGAACAAAATTTTCCCCAAATTATCAATAATATTGCTGGTGTAATTTGTACCTGTCCATCTAACTGGTCGGAACAATACCGCTTTAACGTGCGGGAAGCTTTACTCACTAGCAAACTCATCCAACATCCGCAGCAAGTCTTTTTTGTCGAAGAAGCGATCGCTAGTCTACTCCCGGAACTCGATGCTGCTAATGGTGAGCAAGTAAAACTAAGCGATGCTCAAGGTTCTCATCCTGCAAAAACCAGCGAACATCCCATTGTTGGTAACACCCTTGTGATTAACATTGGGACAACTGCCACAGAAATGTTACTGGTGAATCTACCAGAAAGCTTGCAGCAATTGACATACAGTGATTTCATGCTCCACAGTTTTGCTTATGCTGGCAAGGGAATTGAACAAGATATTATCTGCCAGCTGCTATTGCCACCGAAATCTCGGCAATCACGCCTAGAAACACCAAGCGATGCCGAAGGCGGGCTACGCCTACGCAAAACTACCACGAGTAATCCTTGGCAATGGCAACCGTCAATTCCCGGTTTAGACCAAATGCGTTGGCAGACTTTAGGGTTGGAAGAATTAGAACTACCTAGAGTCGGAGAACCAGATATCACCGCTCGAATTCGTCTCCAACAGCGTCTAGAAAGTTCTCTACTGGGACAGGCGGTATTAGATGCGGCATTAGCCCTAAAGCTGATTTTGCAACACCAAGACTCTTTTACCCTGGAATTAGCCGATCAGCGCTGGGTTTTGCAGCGACGAGACTTAGAAAGCCAGGTATTTATCCCCTTTGTGCGCCGCCTAAACCGAGAACTCAACAAGTTATTGGTAGCTTGTGGCATCCCCACAGAAGCCATTAATCAAGCCATCCTGACTGGTGGAGTGGCTTGTGTCGGGACGGTGAACCGCTGGTTACGGCAAAAACTTCCCAGCACTAAGATTATTCAAGATTTATATCTCGGCGAAAACGGCGCTCCCAATTGCAGTCGGGTTGCTTATGGTTTGGCGATGCTGCCTCTGCATCCCCAGATTTTAGATATACCCAGGCAACAATACACTGATTATTTCTTGTTTACAGAATTGTTGCGACTGCTACCAGACCGGCCCTTATCTTTCGGTGAAGTTATCCAGTTGTTTGAGGATCGTGGGATCAATACTCGGACTTGTCAGCAACGGCTGCTGGCTTTTTTGTCAGGTGAACTGCCTTCCGGTTTGATACCTTCAGTCACAGAATCAACCTGGCTTACCCAGAGTTCGCAAGAAAATCCTGACTATCAGGCGATCGCCACAGCACCACTTTTTGAAAAACAAGGGAGTCTCACTTATCGTCCCAATTCTCAGCAACTGTTGTCTTTGCGTCGCTATCTAGATGCAATCAAGGCTAGTAATCAGCAATCACTGGAGGAACCATATACGGTGAATTTTGCCTTAGAGGTCGATCGTTGAGACTAGTAGATCACGCTAGAAATAAGAATACTACTTAAAGATCCAAATGCTTACGTTATAAGCATTTGGAATTTTGCAAAGTACTACTATGACTTCAGAACAGTAATTTTTTGGATATGTACGATAGTAGTATCTTTTTATTAGATGGAGAAAACACAGTAAATTTACAATCTACCCTTGAATTGAAAGATTATGTAAATTTTGGGTTTTTGGTTTTTATATTTGCTAAGATTTGTGTACATTAATACTCAGTAGTGGCGACAACAGCAGTGAAAATCGCCTAAAAATCATGTCTATGTCTACACTACTGATGTGAAAACCCCTATTATGACATAACGTTAGCCCTTGTGAATAATCTTTATCTTTATTCAGTTAATTGTTTGCAACAGCCTTCACACCCGTCAACTTTAAGCGTGAGAAAACGATTAATTGACATTGTTGGAGCAATTGTGGGGCTGATTATTACATTTATGGTAGCAATTCCCGTAGCAATTGCTACCTTTCTTCATGAGCCAAGTCCAATATTTTATTCCCAAATTCGCTGTGGTTTAGACGGAAAAACTTTCCGCATCTGGAAATTCCGCTCCATGATTGTTGATGCTGATAAACTCAAGCATTTGGTTGAAAACCAAGCCAAAGGTCACATCTTTAAATCTGTTGACGATCCCCGCATTACTCGTGTTGGTAAATTTTTGCGGCGTACTAGCTTGGATGAATTCCCTCAATTTTGGAATGTTTTGTTAGGGGACATGAGTTTAGTTGGTACTCGTCCACCTACTCCTGATGAAGTCAGTAATTACGATCCACACCACTGGGATAGATTGCGAGTCAAACCAGGCATTACCGGAGAATGGCAAGCTAATGGGCGTTCCAGCATTACAGACTTTGAAACCATTGTCAAAATGGATATAGATTATCAACGCAAGTGGTCTGTAACTTATGACCTGAGTTTGATTATTAAAACTATCTGGGTGGTATTTAAAAAGACTGGTGCTTATTGAATTTGGGAATGGGGCATTGGGCATTGGGCATTGGTAAAGAGGAGGCAGAAGGCAGAAGTTCTTTAATTTTGAATTTTGAATTTTGAATTTTTAATTGATTTCTCCCTTATCTCCTTCATCTACCACTTTCTTATTCTGACTTCTGAATTCTTCTTTATCCCTTGACGCCGCTACCTGTTTCTGTAGGTACAATGTAACGTTGTAAAAACAAAAATAGTAATAATACTGGGGCGATCGCAATCACTGAGCCAGCAGCTACCAAGCGCCAGTCAAGAGAAAATGTTCCTGCTAGCTTTGCGACTCCCAAAGGAAGAGTGTATAAATTTTCGTCTTGGATGACAATTAAAGGCCACAAAAAGTCACTCCAAGCACCAATGAATACGAAAATAGCTAAAGTTACCAGTGCTGGGCGAACTGCTGGTAACATAATATGCCACCATAATCCTAACTCTGAGCTGCCATCCATCCGGGCGGCTTCTTCTATTTCTTTCGGGACACTCATGAAAGCTTGGCGCAACAGAAAAATACCAAAGGCAGAAGCTAAACTCGGAAAAATCATCCCTAAATAAGTATTTCTCAAACCCATCTGGACTGTCAAAATATAAAGGGGAATCATCACGATTTGGAAGGGAATCATAATCGTAGAGACGATCGCCACAAAAATCCAGTCTCGCCCGACAAACGATAATCTTGCCAAAGGATAGGCAGCTAAAGCGCAAAACAGTAGGTTTAAGCCCACAGTCAGTACTGACACCAAGGTACTGTTATACAGGTATTGTCCAAAAGGTAGAGAGTTCCACACACTAGAGAAGTTATTTAGTGTTGGCTGACTGGGTAGCAACTGTGGCGGCGACTGAAAAATATTTTCCGTCGGCGATTTCAAGGCTGTACTAATTAGCCATAGTAAAGGAAAGAGCATCAACAGTGCGATCGCTCCCAATAGCGCATACATTAGCAGAATCTGCGATCGTGATTTTTTCCAGTTCAGCATTTTATTACGAATTTTCAATTGTAATTATACAATTTGGTTAAAGCAATTCACCTAATTCTGTTGTTAAATTTATTCACATATTAATATAATTAAGTCTCTTCACTTTCGGAATTCCCTAATTCTTCTAGAAAATCAAAGAAGTCGTTGTTTATTTTTGCATCACGTTTTTTTACATCACTCCATGTTTGACTATTGTGAATGATATTTTGTGCTTCATCATAAGAAATATCCCAAGCCCTTTTTAAAATTCCAATTGATTTGGCTTTTGAATAATTACTCAATCTCAAGAACTTAATAACAGATTCTTTATCTGCGGATTCAGCCAACATATTCTTCAGCTTTTCAGCTAATTCATTATCTTTATTCATAGTTTGTATACAATTTAGAAAAGGCATTGTGTTGCACAAATTGAATATTTATCATATTTTTGAACCATTAGCCCCCTAAGAAACATCTACAGCAGTCCTAAAATCATTCGTTAATTTGTTGAGCTTGGAGGCTAGTTGCGATAATCTCGTCAATGATTGCTTCCTGCTCAGTAGTAGATGAGGTTGGGTTAGTCATAAAACATTTGATGAGATGTCTTCATTATCCTGAATCCTTCGACCTTTTCAAGTCAATCCGGTTTCTGTACAAATAACTTGTAGTGGTTTATCCCAAGGTTCAATAGGTATTTGGGACAAATAGGCAAAATCAAAAACAATTCCGATAGTCGGCTTTGTCTGCCATTGCGGTAAACTGAGCAAGCGATCGTAATATCCGCCGCCATAACCCAAACGATATCCTAGATAGTCGCAAGCTACACTGGGGACGAGAATCAAATCTACTTCGGCAGCATCTAATAGAGGAGCGTCGGGGTGTGGTTCAGTAATGCCATAAACGCCGCTTTGGATAGAATCATTAGGTGTCCAAATATGCCAACACAGGGATTTATGAACGCAGCGAGGAAATCCCCAACGGTATTTGGTGTTTGCAAATAGGGGACTGAGGTCAGGTTCTTGGCGAAAGCTGAAATAAGCAAGTATTGTTTTTGCTTGGGTAAACAAAGTAGAGTTTTGTAAATGAGAGCATAAGCGATCGCTTTTTTCTCTCCATTCTCCAACGGACATTGATTGACGTGTTTTGAGTAGAGTGCGGCGCAGTTCTACTTTATTTAGTTGATGATTAACTTTGTCCATAAAATATAGTCAAAAAAATAAGCTGGGCATCGCCCAGCTTGTATCACTCTACATTCACCAGAACATTGTTATGCAGCGTGTTGACGATACCACTCAATGGTATTCTTTAGCCCTTCTTCAAAGCTCACCTGAGCCGTGAAATTAAAGGCTTGCTTTGCTCGTTCAGTATCTAAACAGCGGCGGGGTTGACCATTAGGCTTATCAGTTTGCCACACAATTTCACCCTTAAACTCCATCAATTCGCAGATTAGAGTTACTAAATCAAGGATGGAGATTTCATAACCGGTTCCCAAGTTAACTGGTTCCGATTCGTTATAGAATTGAGTCCCCATCACAATCCCCCGCGCTGCATCTTCTGAATACAGAAACTCACGGGTGGGACTGCCATCACCCCAAACTGGAAGTTGCTTTTCTGCTTTAATTTGGGCTTCGTGAACTTTGCGAACTAATGCTGGAATGACGTGAGAACTTCCGGGGTCAAAGTTATCTTCTGGGCCATATAAATTTACTGGCAGTAGGTAAATCCCATTAAAACCGTACTGCTGACGGTAAGATTGCAATTGAACTAAAAGCGCTTTTTTTGCAACTCCGTAAGGGGCGTTGGTTTCCTCTGGGTAGCCATTCCAAAGATCGTCTTCTTTGAATGGCACTGGAGTGAATTTAGGATAGGCGCAGATTGTGCCAACACAAACAAATTTTTCTACTCCAGCTTGATAGGCAGCGTGAATTAGCTGGGTTCCCATGATCAAGTTATCGTAAAACAACTCTGCGGGTTTTTCGCGGTTTAAACCGATACCACCGACATGAGCTGCTAGATGTATGATTATGTCTTGCTGGTCAACTGCACGTTGGCTATTTTCCCAAACACGCAAATCGGAATCGTGCGATCGCGGTACTGTAATTTTCTCGCGATCGGCTCCTGCTTTACACAGTTGATCTATCACCTGACGACCTAAAAACCCCGACCCACCAGTGACGAGAATCCGTTTATTTTTTAATACTAAGGCGGTCATATTTTATCCTATGTGATGCGAATCAGAAGTGCAAAGCGCCCAGTGTTTGACGAATAGTGGCAATATCATCTGGAAATTGCGAACCTTTTCCATTGGGTGAAGTATGACCCAATGCTTGTAAGTCTGCTTCTACCATTAGGGAAACTAGTTCTTCAAAAGTTACTGATGGTGTCCAGCCCAAGTTCTGCCGTGCTTTGGTAGAATCGCCAATCAATAACTCTACCTCAGATGGACGCAGGTAACGCTCATCAAACTCTACATAATCTTGCCAATTAAGATTCACATAACTAAATGCCAGTTCCAAAAACTCGCGCACCGAGTGGGTTTCACCAGTAGCAATTACGTAATCGTCTGGCTGGTCTTTCTGCAACATCAACCACATTGCTTTGACATAATCCTTCGCATAGCCCCAATCTCGCTTGGCATCTAGATTACCCATGTAAATCTTTTTCTGCTTACCAGCAACAATACCAGCCACGGCTCTAGTAATTTTGCGGGTTACAAAGGTTTCACCCCGTCGTGGTGACTCGTGGTTAAAAAGTATGCCATTACAAGCAAATAAATTATAAGATTCACGATAATTTATAGTTTGCCAGTGAGCGTAAACTTTCGCACAGGCATAGGGACTGCGGGGATAAAAGGGCGTTGTCTCAGTTTGAGGTATTGCTTGTACTAAACCGTACATTTCTGAAGAACCCGCCTGGTAAAATCGCACCTGAATTCCGGTACGATGCTGGTAGTCTCGAATTGCTTCCAACAGACGCAATGTTCCCATTCCTACAGCATCCACTGTGTATTCTGGTGAATCAAAGCTGACTCTGACATGGGATTGAGCGCCGAGGTTGTAAATCTCTACTGGCTTTACTTCTTCTAAAATACGCCGCAACGTAGTACCATCTGTCAAGTCACCGTAGTGAAGAAACAAGCGCACTCCCTCTTTGTGGGGGTCTTCGTAAATGTGATCGATGCGGTCTGTGTTGAAGGTAGAAGTCCGGCGAATGATGCCATGAACCTCATAACCTTGTTCCAACAAAAACTCACTTAGATATGAACCATCTTGTCCAGTAATACCAGTAATCAACGCTCGCTTCTGTTGCGTCATGCTCAATTATCCCTTATGGTCTTTGATTAAAAAGTTACAGTCAATCTGATACAACCTAGCAACTAATTGCTGAATTGCCTAATGGGAAACCTACGAGTTCTTGTTGTTATAATACTTTTTTCGTAAATAAATATACTTAATAAAAAGTAATTTAATACGTAAGTCCAACCTTCGATAGCTCAAGATTGTTTAATTATGTATATTTTATTTTTTACCAGATAGATCGAGAGTATTTTTATGTATGTTATATTTTTGTCAAAGCTTCATATATCTCTAGTTTTGTGAAGACTTAATAAAATAGGTATTTTAAATTAGACCTCTACCAGAAATGCGAATCAAGGCAAAACAGCCAAAGCTCAACACTCATAGAAGTCTTAGTTAAGTAGAAAAGCACATATTATAGAAACTAAAGATGAGCAATCCTTTAGTCTTAGGAGAAGAATTGGTACTTAGGGGCATCAAATGCCCCACAGAATCGACCCTAAGTAGTTACTCAGTATGCCCCGTTATTTTTGGGTAGAATTACTACATCAACAGTTTTCAAGATGATCCATAAATCAAGCCAAAAATTCCTAAATTTGACATAATACAGGTCTATTTGGACTCTACGAGGATAGGGAATGTCATTACGCCCAGATACCTGCCACAACCCAGTAATTCCTGGACGGATTGTTAAAATATCGTCAATGTGACAACCGTATTTTGGCAGTTCTTCTGCTACTAGAGGTCGGGGACCGACTACACTCATGTCCCCTTTTAAAACGTTCCAGAACTGGGGAAATTCGTCTAAGCTAGTAATTCGCAAAAATCGACCAATTTTGGTAATCCGGGGGTCTTGTTTCAGCTTAAAACTGCTCTCAAATTCTTGTCGCAATTCGGGCGATGTTTCCATCATTTGCATGAGGATTTCGTCTGCATTGCTTACCATTGTTCGGAATTTAATACAATTAAACGCTTTGTAATTTTTCCCTACCCGTTCCTGGACATAAAAAATTGGGCCTTCTGAGCTAAAGGCAATCAGCAAGGTCAAAATTAAGTAGACGGGGAAGAACAAAATTAATACCGACAGCGAAAACACTATATCGAACAGTCGTTTGGCAAACTCTCCGTTTAAACCCTGAAAAGATAAACCTTTGGGTTTAACTTTTGGCGTCTTTGTTTTTTGACCGCGTTTTAAGAAACGCGTAGACGGTCTAGTGTCTTGCCTTACGCCTCGCTTGCCGGAGAGGAGTGAGCTCTGGGCAGTCATCATACTCCTTAATAATCCACACCACACATAGTCCCAATATTAAAGCCAAAATGAGATGCTTCTGGGGGAAATTGCCAAAAGCCTAAAAAAATAAGACGTTAACTAAGACCATCATTGCAAAAACGGTCTTTTTTCGTTGCACTTGTTTACAAAATCTAGATAACGATCTGCAAAGATTTGCGGTGAGAACTGCGCGGCGTGCGATCGCATATACTCGGAATTGAACGAACCCTCATACATTTCAAACTTTTCTACTGCCTCCACCAAAGCCGCCTCTGTTTGAGTCCTGAAAAATATACCTGTCCCTGTATCCGCACCAGAACGGATATCTCGCACTGTTTCTAGAGCACCCCCTGCACCATAAGCAATCACTGGTGTGCCGCAAGCTTGTGCTTCCACTAGGGCAATACCAAAATCTTCACAAGCTGCATACACAAACGCCTTAGCCCTAGACATATATTTTTTTACCACATTATCGGGTTGCCATCCCAGTATTTGGATATTTGAGTTTGCCATCTCGCGAATCTTGTTCATTTCATCTCCTGTACCAATGACAACTAATGGTCGTTTTAGTTGATTAAAAGCCTTGACAATCAACGATATTTGCTTGTAACTCACTAACCGGGAAACTGTCAGGTAAAAGTCTTCTTTCTCAGACAGAAACGGAAATTCCGCAATATTCACTGGTGGATAAATGACTGTTGCTTCTCGCCGATAGCAACGCCAAATCCGCCGAGCTGTATGCTGCGAGTTGGCAATGAAGTAATCAACGCGATTGGCACTCAATACATCCCACTGACGCAAACGATGTAATAAATATCGTGTCACCCATCCAGGTAAACCACTACCCAGTTTGCTGTGGCGCAGATAATCAAAGGTCAAGTCCCAGGCATAGCGCATAGGGCTGTGACAGTAGCAAATATGCATCTGTTCGGGAGTGGTAAGGATTCCTTTGGCAACAGCATGGGATGAAGACAGAATGACATCATAATGCCGCAAATCAAGTTGTTCAATTGCCAAGGGCCACAAAGGCAAGTATTTTTGTATACCGTTGCGGGCATAGGGAAAGTTCTGAAGAAACGTCTTGCCAATCTGACGTTTATATAAATAACTTTCTCTATTGCTGGATTCAAAATCTATGAGAGCATACAAATCAGCATCAATGTGATTCAAAATTTCTCGGACAACGAGTTCTGAACCACCTGTGGCTTTGGGTGTCAGCCACTCATGAACTAGAGCATATTTCAAGGGCACAGCTAACTTGAATAAGTGGAAAATACAAAGGCTAACTTGATGACGTTAACTGAAAAGTTTCTCCTTGTGATTAATTAACGGGAAGCGCCCCAGATTAGCACATAAGACGGAATCTTTCCCCCAGAGGTTCCAGATGGATGCTGCAACCTGATAATCTCAGATTGGGCATGGGTTATTCTCCTTATCCTTTTTGTTTCCCTAGTCCCCAGTCCTTACTCTCTTGATGACAACTGATATAGAAAGGGTGAATTTATGCGAATTCTGATTATGGGTGGTACTAGGTTCATTGGTGTCTATTTGACTCAACTACTAGTGGAACAAGGACACGAGGTGGTGCTGTTCAATCGTGGGAATCGGCCAGCACCTTCTTTACAGGGAGTAGGACAAATTATAGGCGATCGCACAGATGCTACTCAATTAAAAGCAAAGTTATCACAAGAAAACTTTGATGTTATTTTTGACAATAACGGGCGGGAACTTACTGATACTCAACCACTAGCAGAAATTTTTCAAGACCGAGTGCAACATTTTGTGTATATGAGTTCTGCGGGGGTGTATCTCAAATCCGATCAATTGCCGCACATAGAAGGCGATGCAGTAGATCCCAAAAGTCGCCATAAGGGTAAACATGAAACAGAAGCTTACCTGACTCAATTGGGATTGCCCTTTACTTCTATTCGTCCTACTTATATTTACGGCCCTCGTAATTATAATGAGTTAGAAGGCTGGTTTTTTGACAGAATTGTGCGCGATCGCCCCATTCCTATCCCCGGAAATGGCTTGCATATCACTCAACTGGGTCATGTAAAGGACTTGGCAAAAGCTTTGACTAAGGTTTTGGGTAATGAACAGGCCATAGGACAGATTTATAATATCTCTGGCGATCGCTTTGTCACTTTTGATGGTTTAGCCCGTGCTAGTGCTATTGCGGCTGGCAAATCACCCGATGCTGTCAAAATCGTCCATTACGACCCGAAAAAGTTTGATTTCGGCAAGCGCAAAGCTTTTCCAATGCGGGTACAGCATTTCTTTGCTTCGGTGAATAAAGCGCAAACAGAATTAAATTGGCATCCTGAATATGATTTGATTTCTGGATTACAAGACTCTCTGGAAAATGACTATTTAGCTAATGCAAAAGACAAAGCTAATGTTGATTTCTCTGTAGATGAGGAGATTTTAAATAATTCGTAATTCGTAATGACGCTCGATAGCGTACCCCTACGGGGAAGCAAGCTACGCGCAGCGTCTCTTTGAGAAGCGTTAGCGACGTAGGAGCGTCTGACTCGCTAACGTAATTCGTAATTATTAACAACTGCATTCCCGACTTATTAGAGAAGCCGGGAATTTGAGCCTTACGGACTTGCAATTTTAAAAATACCCAATTTGTCGGGTACGTCAGGAAATAATACAACGTGAGTTCGACGAGTGCTATTTTGACCTCTCCCCCAGCCCCTCTCCTACGAGGAGAGGGGAGCAAAAACCCTCTAATCTCGTTACTCCTCCCTCGCCTTTTAGGAGAGGGAGGCTGGGAGGGAGAGGTCTGTCGAACTCACGTTAATACAACTGCTGCATTCTCAAGAGCTAGGCTGACGTACCTACGCATTATTACCCCTCATCAGGGTTAATGCCCAATTGTCGCAACTTCGCCGCTAATTTATCAGCACGTTGTTTTTCTTGATCAGCTCGTCGCCTTTCTTGTTCTAGCTGCGTAGAAATCCAATTTCCCCTTTCATCGTACCAACGTAACCACAAGCGTTCAATACCTTCATAAGCGCCTTGCCAAAGTCCCAAACCTAATTGTATTCCTGGCATCCAGACTCTAGAAGTAGTTACATCTATTTCGTGGTAACTATCTGCAACTAGTTGAAATGCTTGTAGCTTATCAGTGTAGCGGTCAAACACGATGTAATAAGGAATTCGCAAAATTCGTTCATAAACTTGCCATTTGGTTGGTGGTTGGTTAACTTCTCTGAGAGTTTGTCCCAAATCTTCTTTTTCTGTCCCTGGAGACAAAAGTTCTACGATCACAAAAGGAGCAACCCCTTCTTGCCAGATTACATAACTCAGACGCAAGTTTTGCTGTTCGTAAAGACGCGAAACTCCCACAGCAGCAAACCAGTCCGGGCGTTTGTACCACAATGTATGCCGGAGGTCATAGTAAAGATTTAAGTCAGTGGCAACAAATACCTCCTCTGTTGGATAGTTAGCTGGACAGAAGGTTGAGCGCAGAAGTTGGGGCTGAAAAAGGTGAAATTCGTCAGGCAAACCAGAGTCCTCTGGGTATTCACTGGGAAGATCGTACATGGTTGGTAAGACTTCTTTAGGAGAGAGAGGTGGGTCTGTTTGGTACATAAGGGGAATCCTGACCGACTAATTTTAAGTTAACGGATTGCGGTAAGGGTTGGGCAAAAATCAAAAGAAAAATATTTTATTCTACCTGGGAAAGACGCAATTTATCGCGTTTTTCGTTTTTACTGGAACAGGAATGAAAATTTTCTTTATTAGTCAGGCAAACCTTTTTTAGAATTGCCTGAAGGCTACTGAAACTAGTTTCTGTAAATACTATTGTTGGTTGATAAAATGAGCCAGGTTGTGCAATATCCACTCCATAATGTACTAGAGTCCCGTGCCCGCTTGGGTGAAGGCCCCATCTGGGACTCTACCCAAAACCGACTGTACTGGCTCGATATTTACAACCATCGGGTACATCAGTTCAATCCTGCTACGGGGAAAGACTTATTTTTTGATGTAGGAGATGTGGTAGGCGCGATCGCAACAGCAGGTAAAGATAGATTAATTATGGCACTGCGTCATCACTTGGCATTCCTCAACACCCAGACAGGTGAAGTTACTCCCATTTTGGAAATTGAAGGAAATCTGCCAGATAACCGTCTCAATGATGGCAAATGTGACCCTCAAGGTCGCTTTTGGATCGGCTCAATGTGTTCTTTAGAAAAACCCCAAGCTAGCCTCTATCGCTATGATCGTGACGGTTCATTGCATGTGATGGAAACGGGATTAACTATCTCTAATGGTCTGGGGTGGAGTCCCGATCAAAAAATATTTTACTTGAGTGATTCTCCTCAACAAAAAATATATGCTTACGACTTTGATTCAGTAACAGGTAGCATTACTAATCGCCGGATTTTTGTTGATTTAACTCATGAATCTTTCTACGCAGATGGGTTGACGATAGATAGTCAAGGAAATATTTGGTCAGCTATGTGGGATGGATGGTGTGTGATTCGTTTCAATCCCAAGGGTGAAGAGATATTGCGGATAAAGCTACCCGTTCCATTCGTAACGAGTTGTACCTTTGGCGGCGAAGATTTGCAAACACTCTACATCACCACCGCTTCAGTTGGACTCAGCCAGGCCGAGATTGACAAAAGTTTCTACTCAGGTGATTTGTTTACTCTGCAAACTGATGTTACTGGATTACCTAGCTATAATTTTGAGAAATAAAGTAGTAGCTGTGTTAAGGTGAGGCGCTAAATTGCCTCTTGCATTCGTTCAACTCGACTCTTTACTTGTTTGCGAATTCTAAAAATTCTGAGTTTTGAACTTTTGATCTTGAAGTTCCAAGTTCAGAGGTGCAACTTCCGACTTCAAAGGCTCAACTTCCGAGTTCAAAGGTGCAACTTCCGAGTTCAGAGGCTCAACCTCCGAGTTCAGAGGCTCAACTTCCGAGTTCAAAGGTGCAACTTCCGAGTTCAGAGGCTCAACTTCCGAGTTCAGAGGCTCAACCTCCGAGTTCAGAGGTGCAACTTCCGAGTTCTAAAGGACTTCCAAATAAAAAAACATCGATGCAATGCAGATTATTTGATTTCTCTTTGAACTTAAAGGTGTATTTTTCCTAGTTACAATACTATATTGCCGTTTCATTAGTGCTAACTTTTTGCGGCAAAAGATAAATACCTCCAGAAATTAAAGTTAGAGCAAGAGAAATCCAAAAGGCAATCAGAGAGGGAGTTTGCCAGACATTAGGTAGAGGTGCAATTAGAAGTGCGTAGGCGTAGCCCGCCGTAGGTATCGCAACTATTTGACTAACAGTTTTGAGTTTACCCCAAATATTCGCCCCGGTAATTGTCGTTTGATTCACCCGCCAACCAGCGATCGCTGGTGTGAGAGTAAAGTTAGTTGTAACTGCGAATAATTAGGGTGAGGATTAAACAAACCGAAAGGAAACGTTGGCAGTTAAAGGGTCTGGCAGTAGTTTTCTTTGTGCTTGGTAATCTTCAATCAAAAGTTCCAGCACTTCCTCACCATTATTGAGAGCATCCGCGTAGGTATTTCCATGAGTGTGTGCATAGGGGCCAAACTCAGGTAGGCTGACAATGTACTTTTTATCTTCCATTGACCACTGAATTACAATACTATATTGTGGTTTCATTCCTACTCTCCTTTTTCTTCTTCTTCCTCCAGTTGTCTTATTTCTATGAGCGCATTTTTAACATCTTTTTCCTGGTAACAATCTGCATCTGCTCCGTCTTTGCCAGACAAAGTGAGGCTGTAAAGTAGCAAAGGATGGCTCCATACTGTATGACTGCCTTTGCCGCTTCTATAAGTGAATCCAGCTTTTAGGAGCATTGCTTTTAGTTACCGAATCTTCTTGGGCACTGTTAGAAATTTCTGACTAGCTACAAATATTTTGTCATGATTATCTAGGAAAATCTCAGACCTACAGGGATGATATAGTAGATGTTTTTAATCAGCAGTGCTAGCTTTTTGCGGCAAAAGATAAATACCCCCAGAAATTAAAGTTAGAGCAACAGAAATCCAAAAGGCAATTAGAGAGGGAGTTTGCCAGACTTCAGGTAGGGGTGCAATTAGAAGTGCGATCGCAACTATTTGACTAACAGTTTTGAGTTTACCCCAAATATTCGCCCCGGTAATTGTCGTTTGATTCACCCGCCAACCAGCGATCGCTAATTCCCGCGCTAAAATCAAAAACACTCCCCAAGCCGGCACTTTTCCTAGTTCAATAAAAACCATCAATGGCGCAAGTACCAGAAATTTATCCACTAAGGGGTCAAGAAATTTACCCAACTCACTAATTTGGTTGAGTTTCCGCGCTAAATAGCCATCTAACCAATCAGTTAACGCCGCAATGATAAAAATCGCTAAACATATCCATCTAGCTTGTGTTGTGGGATTGTACAAGCCATAAAGCAATAATGGTACACCCAGAAGGCGAGAGAAGGTAATCCAGTTGGGTAGAGTCATGGAAAATTAAAAATTAACAAGTGTAAAGCAACAAGCAGCCAAGCAAATATGCAAAATATATGCAGATTAGTGTATCTGAGTGTAACTGCGTGGGAAAATCTGTCTTCTGAAGCTCTCCTAAAACAATACTATGACTGAACACACAGATTCCCAATTCCGCATCGAACGCGATTCGATGGGCGATCGCCAAATTGCTAGTAGCGTTTATTACGGTATTCAAACGCTACGAGCTATCGAAAACTTCCCCATTAGCGGCATCAAGCCTTTAGCTACTTACGTAGATGCCGGATTGATAATTAAAAAAGCTACAGCAATTGTGAATGGAGAACTGAATTGCATTCCCCAAGATATTAGTCAGGCGATTGTGCAAGCAACTGATGAAATCTTAGCTGGGAAGTTCCGCGATCAATTTGTCGTGGATGTTTATCAGGCTGGTGCTGGAACATCCCACCACATGAATCTCAACGAAGTTCTCGCAAATCGCGCCTTAGAAATACTCGGTGAAGAAAAGGGCAATTACAAACGTGTTAGTCCCAATGACCACGTTAATTATGGGCAGTCTACCAATGATGTGATTCCTACGGCAATTCGCATTGGTGGATTATTGGCATTATCTAAGACATTACAGCCAGCAATAGATGGTGCGATCGCATCTTTAGAAAAAAAAGCTGTAGAATTTCAAGATATCGTCAAATCTGGCAGAACCCACTTACAAGACGCAGTACCCGTGCGTTTGGGTGAAAATTTTCGGGCTTGGGCACAAATTCTGACAGAACATCAAAATCGGATTTATACCGCCTCTGGAGATTTGATGGTGCTGGGTTTAGGAGGTAGTGCAGCCGGAACAGGATTAAATACTCATCCTCTGTATCGTGCCCGTGTGGTAGAAGTTCTCTCAGAATTAATTGATACTCCTTTAGAACCTGCACCCCATCTCATGGCAGCCATGCAAAGTATGGCGCCATTTGTGAATGTTTCTGGTGCTTTACGCAACTTAGCCCAGGATTTAGTCAAAATATCTCATGATTTACGGCTAATGGATTCGGGGCCAAAAACAGGCTTGAAAGAAATTCAACTGCCTCCAGTGCAACCCGGTTCCTCAATTATGCCAGGGAAATATAACCCAGTCATGGCAGAGATGACATCAATGGTGTGTTTTCAGGTGATGGGTTACGACAGTGCGATCGCTTTAGCCGCACAAGCCGGACAATTAGAATTAAATGTGATGATGCCATTGATTGCCTATAACCTAATTCACAGTATCGAAATTCTCGGCAATACCATCGTCGCACTCACCGAACGCTGCATTGGGGGAATTACTGCTAATCAGGAACGTTGTTTAGCTTATGCCGAAGGCAGTTTAGCTTTAGTAACTGCACTAAATACCCACATCGGTTATTTAAATGCCGCAGCTGTTGCCAAAGAATCTTTAGAAACTGGTAAATCCCTACGGCAGATTGTTTTAGAACGCGGATTGATGAATGAAACAGATTTAGCGACAGTGTTAAATCTAGAACAAATGAGTGGTATCTTACCGCTCAAAACAGAATAATAGGTTATGGGGCATTGGGCATTGGGCATTGGGCATTGGGCATTGGGCATAGTTATTCTCCTTGTCCCACCTTGTCCCCCTTGTCCCCCTCATCTCCCCCAGTCCCCAGTCCCCTATCCCCTATCTATCCATGCAGACTCAAAAACCATCTGTTAGTCTCATTCGGGCTACATCCTACAAACGAGAGGCTTTACGGGAATCTTTAGTCACTCTCTTAGAACCTTTTGGAGGAATAGCAGCGTTTGTGAAAAAAGGCGATCGCGTTTTACTCAAACCGAATCTACTTACAGGATCGCGTCCTGGTAAAGAGTGTATCACCCGTGCCGAACTAGTTTACGAAGTTGCCCAAATGGTAATTGAGGTTGGCGGTAAGCCATTTTTGGGCGATAGTCCTGCTTTTGGTAGTGCCAAGGGCGTAGCAATAGCAAATGGCTATCTGCCTATTTTAGAAGAACTCAATCTTCCTATCATCGATTTTCACGGTCAGCGTTACCAAACTGTTAGTGACAATTTTAACCATCTGCGCCTGTCTAAAGAAGCAATGGAAGCAGATGTAGTGATTAACTTACCCAAAGTGAAATCACATGCCCAGTTGACATTAACACTGGGCGTAAAAAACCTGTTTGGTTGTGTCCCCGGCAAAATGAAAGCTTGGTGGCACATGGAAGCGGGAAGTGCGATTCGTTGATTAGTGAATCACGGTAAAAAACAGCCCGTAAATAACTAATCCAGCCTGACAGCAGATTACTGTCAATAAAGGCTGAACTCTCGGTCAGATGTAGGTGAAAGCCCTACCATTCAGACTCAGAATTGACTCCTTATCTGCCCACACCGAACAAGCTCGGTTCTTGTAGAGTGAAGCTGGGAACAGGGCGCAATCAGACGACCGTTGCGGGTTGACACTGGCGCTAACAGGGAGTTCCTATGATGAAACAGAGCCTAGAAAAGCGACTTATTCCACGGCAGGGCGCAACTCAAAAAACCCCTGACCCTACTAGAGTTCATTCCCGCCGAACATTTTCCGGGTAATCGGCAAGAGTCAAGGGAATCTATGAGTCGAATTGGCTACATCTAACGGAACAATCAATCTCTCCGAGGGAACGAATAAAAACGAGTTGTGGGTCAAGGGGGCAGTCGAACCCCAAGTAGCCCAGACGAGCGGAGGAATCCCCACAATTCGGGTAGGACAGACCGTAATTGGTCTGAGGTGTTCAGAATACATTCACTCTAGAAGAGAAAATGATTAGACACAGTGTAAAAACTAGTGAATCTTGGAAAGCCCTACCGTGGAAGAAATTCCGCCGAAATCTTTTCCGCCTTCAAAAGCGTGTGTACAAAGCTGTTCAAGTTGGAGACAAGCGGAAAGCTAGGTCACTCCAAAAGCTTATTCTCAAATCCACCTCGGCTCGATTTCTTGCAATAAGACAAGTATCTCAGCTAAATGCTGGCAAAAAGACGGCAGGTATTGATGGGAAAAAATCCCTCTCATTTGAAGAACGCTTCAATCTTGAAGAATTACTGAAAATGAATAGCGGAAATTGGAAGCATCAGGGCTTACGGGAAATCCCCATTCCCAAAAAGGACGGGACTACCAGAATGCTCAAAATACCAACCATCGCGGATAGAGCTTGGCAATGCCTAGCAAAATATGCACTCGAACCAGCTTGCGCGTTGCCACTTTCCACACTAGGAGCTACGGGTTCAGAACGGGGCGCTCTGCCCACGATGCACAAATGTACATCTTCAATAACCTCCGCTCCCTAAGCAAGGGAATAGAAAAACGAGTAATCGAACTCGATATCGAAAAATGCTTCGACAGGATTAACCACTCAGCAATAATGGATGAACTCATTGCCCCCAAAGGCTTAAAACTCGGAATATTCCGATGCCTCAAGGCGGGAGTTAATCCAGAATTCCCCGAACAGGGAACCCCACAAGGGGGAGTGGTCAGCCCACTACTAGCCAATGTAGCGCTCAACGGGATTGAGAGTATACACAGACAGCACACAAATCGAGGGTTCAAAGTCACTGCCAAAACCCCAGCCAGGAAAATCATCGAGCCATCAATCCGATATGCAGATGATATGGTAATCATACTCCGACCCGAAGATGACGCAACAGAGATACTTGAAAGAATCAGCGAGTTTCTCCGCAAACGCGGAATGAATGTAAGCCAAAAGAAAACCAAAGTTACCGCCGCGACAGATGGGTTTGATTTCCTCGGCTGGCACTTCAAAGTGCAGAGCAATGGAAAGTTTAGAAGTACTCCCTCAGTGGACAACTTCAAAGCTTTTCGTAAGAAAGTAAAACACATCGTCAACAACTCGAATTATGGTGCTACCACAAAGGCTGAGAAATTAGCCCCGGTAGTTAGAGGTTGGAGAAATTACCATAAGTTCTGCAAGATGGACGGGTCAAGAAACTCGTTATACCACATCGAAACAAGAACCTACACGGTATTTAACAAGGAAACCAAGCAAAACCGCCACTCTAGCAAGAAATTACTAGACAAAGCATTCCCAAAAGTTTCCTACTCCGAAAATAAACACGTCATGGTCAAAGGTGTAAAATCCCCCTATGACGGAGATACAGCCTACTGGAGCGAACGCAAAAGTAAGCTCTACGACGGCGAAACCTCTATTGCTCTTAAGAAGCAAAACCATAGATGTGCTTCCTGCGGCTTAAAATTCATCGATGAGGAACGGGTTCACCTGCATCACATCGATGGAAATCACGCCAACTGGAAGAATAAGAATCTGGAAGCAATTCATGAGAGTTGCCACGATTACAAACACATGAGCAAAAGCGCAAGCTGAGAACATCGGAAGCTGGGTGCGATGAAAGTCGCACGCCCAGATTTAACTGAGAGGTGCGGGGAATAATATCCCCCATCGACTCAACCAAGACGCAAATAGATTTGGTGAAATGCTAGTAGAAACTGCCAGAGCGATTAACCCTGACTTAACCATATTAGATGGTATCATCGGTCATGAAGGTAATGGCCCCAGCAACGGGGAACCTCGCCAACTGGGCATTTTAGCAGCCGCATCAGATATATTTGCTTTAGATCGGGCAATGGTAGAAATCCTCAATGTTTCTCCTGAACAAGTGCCCACAGTTGCAGCTTCTCAAAGGCTAGGAGTTTGTCCAGAACTTGCTGCCATAGAGTTTCCGCATTTTAATCCTGACTTATTAAAAATAGAAGATTGGCGGCTACCAGACAAGTTAATGCCCATTGATTTTGGTATGCCCCGCGTAATTAAGTCTACGTTTAAGCATCTTTACACCCGATTTATCAAGGAACCAATCAGTGTTTATGGAAGGGAGTAGGGAATGGGGAGCATACAACTCTTGGAGAGGCTACGCCAACGACTGCGCTCAGTAACCGGGGGAGCACAGGAGATGTTGCAGTAAGTTTTCCCCTCTGCCCCTTTGCACCTCTGTCTCTTGTGCCCAATCTCCAATCCTCAATTTAGTGCAAACGTCGTTACAGCAATTTCATTTATTAGCAGAGTAATCTGTAATTACCCTCCGATTGCTTAACCAGACCGCCCTATTATATTTAGTGGCGGTTTTTTTAGCTGATTAATTTTTTATACAATTTTTCGTCTTAGATTTGAATTTATCCAAAAGTTATACGGATTTAGGATCTGGAAATTGGGATTAGGTTTTTTGTTCAGATATGATGAAAGTTTGGTAATAACCCACTAAATGTCTACGCCACCTTCTAAAACTTTTTTTACTCTACCTTTATATAGATTGACAAAAATGCTGTGATATTACACAGATTGCAAAATTAAAATTATTAAATATTTGTTTAGTGATATCACTGAATCCATTCTGCCTTATACAGTTGATGTATCTGTATTTATTCGGTAGTTATCATTGGTTACAAAAATCATTCCTGTCTATTTCTTCTCTGGTGTCAAATATTTTTGTGTATAACTACCATATAACAATCAAAAGCACTGAGAAATATTCAGTGCTTTTGCGGTTTTGTGTCCTGTATCACAAATTAGCAATTTCAGTAAAATGACCTTATCAAAGGCGTTGTAGGATGTTATAATCATGAAGTATCGGACAAATATGTTTTGCTAATTAATCTTTAATCAGCGAAAAAATGTAACTTATGATGCTGTCAAAGTTGGCTTTGGGTATGCAACCCGTTACACCATATAGGGAAACATCTGAAAATATTAATTACAAAATAAAACATGATTTGTTTACTTGTAACTTTGTATTAAGAAGTCCATGTATAAAAAGGCTACTATGACAGTTGTATAACTGGTTTAAATTGTAGAATGCTACACATTTAACAGTTTAAAAATAGCTAAAATAGCATTAATACTCTCACTCAGAGAGTAAATCTACACAGTGTTACGAAGAACTTCAATTTTGTATGAATTCAAATAGCCAGTCTGCCAATGCCGATACATATTCCCAACGTTTGGCAGACATTGTGGGAACTGCGATCGCTCTGTTGACTCTTACCCTACCCGTATTTGTCATCGCCCACTATTCTTCAACTAATGTTCAAAATAACCAGCAACCTCTGATCCAAAACATACAAGGAAATCAAGATTGATCGAGCTTCCCAGTCGCATTTCCTCATGAGGATATCTACAAAAAAGCAGAACACTGATTTTGTAGACAATCTCTCTAGATGTGGGTGTAGTTCGTCAAGAATAAGCTAAATCTGGATTGTGTGACTCCAGATTTCAGTTGTTTTAACAAAGTTAGGACAGAAATCCCTCTAATAGCAATTAAGGACTGAGGATATCCATAATACCCTCTTGGAAAAAGCGTTGCGAAGTTTGCTCGTAACGCTTTTTCTATTTTTTGGCTAATTTCAGAGAACTGGAAAATGGGGAGATGTTGCTTTAGCTTCCTGCAGATTGGGAGATTAGGGAGAAATAACCAATGCCCAATTTCCAATACCTTAGAACAAATACCTTGGGAAGAGATCCATATTGCCCTAAAATTCTACACGGGGAGCGAAGCTGACTGAGTGCCCCCATGATTCAGTGTTATCAGAGGAGTTTTTTGTGGACTTATCTCGTATTCCTGCCCAACCGAAAGCGGGTCTAATCAACGTTCTGATTGAAATTACTGGCGGAAGTAAAAATAAATACGAATACGACAAGGAACTAGAAGCTTTTGCTCTAGACCGAGTACTTTATTCCTCGGTACAATATCCTTATGACTACGGCTTTGTACCCAATACTTTGGCTGATGATGGCGATCCCCTTGATGGTATGGTCATAATTGACGAGCCGACCTTTCCCGGCTGCGTTATTGCTGCGCGACCGATTGGCTTCTTGGAGATGATTGACGGTGGCGATCGCGATGAAAAAATCCTTTGTGTTCCTGACAAAGATCCGCGCTACACTCAAGTAAAATCCCTGAAAGACTTAGCACCACACCGCTTAGATGAAATTGCTGAATTTTTCCGTAGTTATAAAAATTTGGAAAAAAAGGTGACTGAAATTCTCGGTTGGCAAGATGTGGACAAGGTTGCAGCTTTAGTAGAAAAATCCGTCAAAGCTTATAGAGGATAATAGAGGAGTTAGGAGTTAGGTGTTAAAAGTTATGAATTTTTATTCCTAACTCCTCACTTTAATTACTTTTGCTTTTTACGGATCGCAAAAACTGCCACCAAACCCAAACCAGAATGCAGCGTACTCTCCTTTTGGCAAAAATTCATAACTGCACCCTTACGGGAGCGAACATCAACTACGTGGGTAGTATCAGCATTGATGAAATCCTTTTGGAAAAAGCTGGTATCTTACCTTATGAGCAGGTGCAAGTAGTTAATAATGCCAACGGTCAGCGCTTTATTACCTATGCGATCCCCGCTCTAGCTCATTCAGGAATAATTGAGCTAAATGGAGGTGCGGCACGTCTAGGCATTATTGGCGATCGCTTGATTATAATGACTTACGGGCAGTTCACTCCAGAAGAGTTAAAAAGTTACTCTCCTACGGTAGTCATTGTGGACGAAAAAAACAGGCTGTTGGAAGTGCGGCGCTAGGATGACCTGCTCAGTAAGGTCTAAATTTCAAGGAAAATGTCAAATTTTGAGTTGTCGGGTTCCCAGAGCTACATAAGAGAAAAGTCATCTACCCTGCCAAGTAGCCCAGCAGGTGAATTTATCGTGCAATTCTGGGGTGTAAGAGGTTTGATTCCCACTCCCAGTAGCAATACCAATCGTTATGGTGGTAATACCGCTTGTGTAGAAATGCATATAGCTGGAAAACGCTTGATTTTTGATGGTGGTACTGGCTTACGCATACTGGGTAAAACTTGGCAAGAACTGCAACAGCCACTAGAAGCCCATTTATTTTTTACCAACTGTCAATCAAATCGGATTCAAGGGTTTCCCTTTTTTGCTCCAGCATTTATTGGGGAAAATTGCTTGCATATTTACGGCACAGCTGCCTCAAATGGAGCCTCAATCAAACAATGCCTGTACGACCAGATGCTCCAGCCTCACTTTCCTTACCCTTTACAGGTAATGCAGTCGGAATTGCAGTTTTGCAATCTGACTCCTGAAAGTGACGTGAAGCTAGATGATGTCACCATTACAACTGCATTAATTAATCAAACTCAGCGGTCAGTTGGCTACCGAGTTAGTTGGCAAGAGTATAGTGTTGCCTACATCACGGATTTGCATCCAAATGCCGATCAGGTGGAGCGAGAGCGGATTTTACAGTTCATTCAAGGCGTTGACTTGCTGATTGCCAATGCCACTTATACTCCGCCTACATCTCACAACCATGATTGTGCAGATTTACTCTGGCAAGCTGCGGTGAATGTAGCTCTGAATGCTGGCGTTCAACGGCTAGCTATTTCTCATCATCACCCAGATGACCATGATGATTTTCTTGACCAAGTTCAAGTCGATATTAAATCTGCCTTTTCGGAAGCGATACTAGCCCATGAAGGTCTAGTTTTAACTGTTGGTAAGTGATTTGACTCTATTGGCAGTTTTTAATCAGTGGTAGAACGATGCTGACGGCGGCAAGCTACCCACAAGCACTGACTTGTCAATTCGCTTTTCTGTCGAGATGCCGCGATCTGGTGTGTAAAGGCGGATTGTCTCGTAGATTGTGAGGTAGAACGCTATAATTTACTCAACTTTGTAATCATTTTCAACCTGAGAGTTGATAGTCTAATTCGATCATGAGTACTCTCAATCAAGTGCTGGAAGACGCTTTGCAACTTTCCTCCGAGCAGCAAGAAATGCTGATCAAGATTCTACAAAACCGCCACGATGAAAATCGTCGTGCAGAAATAGCTACAGATGCCCAACAAACCCTAGCTGATTTCCATACAGGTAAATTTCGGCATCAGTCAGCCCAAGATGTTATTGCAGCATTACGCCAGTCTTTAAACGAACTAGAGGAATGAGACTGCTGGTTTTGACCCCAAAATTCAAACGAGCATTTCGTAGGTTTGTGAAGCGAAATGCTGAACTCCAGCAACGCATTGAAGACACTCTTCAACAAATGGAAGCAGACGTATTTGCCCCAGCCTTAGGCACGCACAAACAAAGCGGCAAGCTCGAAGGTCTTCAGTCCTGCTCTTGCGGCTATGATTGTCGTGTTGTCTTCTCTATTGAACTGGATGCAGAAACAAATAGTGAAGTTATTGTTCTGCTCGATATCGGGACGCATGATGAAGTTTATTAACTGTGTAGTGATATCACTAAGTGAATCTCATTTTGAGAGGATACGCGCTTGGGGCACAGCAATACTGTGCCCTTACTATTCCACACAATTTAAATCAGCTACATTGCCTCTAAGAAGCATTTTGCAACTCAGCTGTGCGGACTGAAAGCTGCTGTGTCTGATTACCTCGTTGCACTTTCACCTGTAATACTTGACCAAGGCGACTGTCTTCCACAACATTCTGCAATTGTTCAGCACTGGTAATAGCTTTACCATCTACTTGCAGAATTACATCCCCGCGCCGGATACCCGCAGATGCGGCTGGAGAATTGGGGACAACTCGCATAACAAAAACACCATTGATTTCTGGTATCTGAATAGGAGAATTGGGATCGGTGTTATTTTGCTTGGCAAGATCGGGTGTCAAAGTTAGCATTTGCACACCTAGATAGGGGTGAGCAACTTTGCCATCACGTTGCAGTTGCGTTGCGATCGCTTTGGCTTTATCAATAGGAATGGCAAACCCAATACCCATCGCATCAGGGCGAATGGCTGTGTTAATACCAATTACTTCACCTTGGCCATTCAATAATGGCCCGCCAGAGTTACCAGGGTTAATGGCAGCGTCTGTCTGAATGAAATCCAAACGTTTGTCACTAATACCGACTTGGGCGCTGGAACGTTTGAGGGTACTGACAATTCCCAAGGTAACAGTATTATCGAATCCCAAAGGATTACCAACTGCGATCGCCCAGTCTCCTACTTGGACATTGGTGGAAGAACCCAAGGGCGCGACTGGTAAATCGTTACCAGCGTTAATCTTGACTACTGCCAAATCTGTGACTTCATCAATACCCTGAACCTTCCCTTCAAAGGTGCGGCCATCTTTGAGTCTGACTGTTACTTTATCAGCTTTATCAACCACATGAGCATTAGTCAAAACTAACCCGCTCTTGTCAATAATGAAACCTGAGCCTAAACCGCGTAACTGCTCAGAAGGCATCTGTTGGGAGAAACCGTCACCAAAAAACCGCCGGAAAAAGGGATCTTCCATAAATGGATCAACCCGACGAGTAATTGTCCGCTCAGTATCAATGCGGACAACTGCTGAACCAACCCGATTCACTGCTGCTGTAACAAAGCTAGTGCTACCGATCGCAGCAGTGGCTGGTGATTGCCGTTGAGCAATTAGATTTGAAGTATCTCCAGCAGTTCCAGCAGTTATTGTGGGTGCTGGTTCGGCTTGGGAGGGTAACACCTGCAATGTGCTAACCGTTAGCAGAACTCCTAGCGCGATCGCTAAAACATGAGTACTTAGTTGCCGTAGAGACTGAGATAATTTGGGAAATCGCATAATCACAACCTAATTTATAAGCTTAATTGTTGCTTAGTCGTGACAAATCTATTTACAGTTATTTTTATTTCAGGTTTCGCCTGCTCTTTCCACTACTGGGGTTAGGGCATTTTGCGAACTACCTGTAATCAACTTAATAGAAAATTTCACCCAAAAGCTATTATGGACATTTACCCTTTACAAGTTCGGTTTTTACCCATCAATAAAACTTTTGGATTGCTAATAAGATTAGTCCGCTCTCTGTTCTAACTCTAGACTATGGATGAACTAACTTTTGTATAAAATTTCATTCCGACTAGCTGCGCCTAGCTGAGGTAAAGAGTTGATGGCTGAGTGTGGAGTCAGGGCAATAGGAACGGTTGGAGGTAGTTGTAATTGTTTAACAACACTTTGCAAAAGTTGGTCTTGTCCAGTCCGCAAACCCCAGACATTTGTCCCACGGTTGATAATAGCAAACCAAACCAAACCGCGATCGCGTGTGGGCATCACTCCCGCTAAAGCGCTCACATCCCGGAGAGTACCAGTTTTGATCACAGTCGCCAGGGGAATGTGTCTAGTGTGTAGTGTCCCCCGGTGGTCGAATCCAGACATGGGGAACAAGTCAGCCAAATTCAGTTGATGTACAGATGCCTCCGCTTGAATAGCCATAAACATGGCACAAACAGCTCTGGGGGAAATGCGATTTTCGGGACCCAATCCAGAACCATTGATTAACTGAATTTCTACTTGTGGCACCCTAGCAAGGTTAGCAGCAGTTGATTGAACTACAGCTGCTCCCCCCACTGAGTCTGCCAGCATCTCTGCCATATCGTTGTTACTGTAAACATTCATTTCCTTGAGAAGTTGCTTCAAGGGCAATGAGCGATGACGCAGTAACAAAGTTTGTTGAGGGTTTGGTTGCGCCTCAACTTTCACCGCACCCGCAATCACAACTTGAGGTTTAGGCGTTCCCTTGGGCATGATTGAGTGTGTATAAATAGCAGGGCGACCCCAAGTTGCACGATTTAGTGTTTGCTTGAGCATCAGACCTGCTAGCATTGGCTGACGTTGAAAATTCATCGCAAAACTGCCAGTAATAATCAAATTCCCCTTTACTTGCTTGATGCCCATTTGATTGAGAGTATTACCAAGAGCGATCGCTTCTTCCCAAACAAACAAAGGATCGCCACGGCCTGTAACCACCAAATCGCCCTGCACAACTCCATTTACCACAGGCCCAGTGACACTCACCAAAGTATCAAATTGGTAATCTGGCCCCCAAGTTTTCAAAGCAACTAGTGAAGTGGCAATTTTAGTTAAAGAAGCAGCCGGCAGAGGTGTCGTACCTTGGTGATTTGCCATCAGCATTGGCCCCGACTGCATCCAAATCCCCTGACTCTCAGCCAGATTTTGCGCCACCACTTTTGATGTGATCAGCTTTTTCAAATATTCCTGCACTGTAGTCGCCCCAGATGGATTTGGATCGGGGGCAATAACCAAGCCAGGGCTACTTTGCCAAGTTAGTGCATCTAAGGCATCTAGAGGTTTGATTTGTACCCCAGCCATTTCCAGCCAAAGCGATACCAAACCTGAACCCAATAATTCCAGCATTTTTTATTCCTCTGTTAGGATCTCAAGCGTTGTTTACTGTGCTAATATACAAGCTTTTTTACAATAATCAGTATTGAGTCATAATAACTGCTGTTTTTCTCATCTGTAAGTAGGGTGAATTATATTGTTTTCGTGGCTTGCTTGGACAATGCCAAAATGCCCATTGCTCATGAAGATAGCCGCATGAAAATAAAAATATCTTTGATCTGTGCAAATACTATGCCGTTGGCGTACTCCTGCAAAGAAGCAAGCTACGCGCATGTCGCAGACAGCCTGAGAAGAAAAGGCTTTAGGCTGCGCGATCGGTGACGTAATTCTATAACCTTGAAACAAGGAAAGGGAAAGTATTCAAAATTCTCCCCCTTTTTTCCCTTAATAAACTAATCAGCATTCAAGTTGCATAATCAGGGCGGATAAGATATCCACCCCACAAGATATTGAGAAAATTTTAATATGCAAATTAGATGTGTTTTAGCTTACCTACTTTCTTTCTGGATGCGCTACATCTTCTGGTGAAGGAGTACCCATCCGGTTAATTGTGGCAATCATCTGATACAAGCGCCCCAAATCGCGTTGATTGAAGTACAAAATGAGGCGAGGTAGTTCAACAGTTTCATCTTGTGCTTCTTCAGGTAATGCCTGACTTTTTTCAATTCTTCCTTGAATAATAATGTCGCTAAAATCAGCATTAAGTTGTTCTAAAAGAGCGTCTGATATATCTGTCTTCAGGCGGATGACTAACTTATTGCTTACATAGCGGCTGGAATGATAAACCTGGTAAAAACGGGTGATAGCATTACAAGCCACATCCAGGTTATCTGTCACCGTGTAAAGGCTGGGGTCTTCAGGATTGACAAGACCATTTTGCACTAATTGCTTATCAATATATTCGCTCCAAGAGCGCCAGTAATCACCACCAGGGCGATCGATTAAAACTAAAGGTACTGGCCCAAATTTACCAGTTTGGCTTAATGTCATACATTCAAAAGCTTCATCTTGAGTACCAAAGCCTCCTGGAAACAAGGCTACAGCATCACTTTCTTTGAGGAGAAACAGCTTGCGGGTAAAGAAATATTTGAAGTTAACTAGCTTGGGATCGCCCTCTATAAAAGGGTTTGCTTGCTGTTCAAAGGGTAACTGAATGTTTAATCCAAAGGAATTTTCTCGCCCAGCACCTTCATGACCCGCCTGCATGATTCCACCACCACCACCAGTCATCACCATAAATCCTAATTGAGAAATAGCACGAGCAAACTCAAGGGCCATTTGGTATTCTGGCCTATCTGGAGCTAGACGAGCAGAACCAAAGATGGTGACTTTGCGAACGTGTCGATAATCATAAAAAAGCTGGAAACCGCGCTCCATATCTGCTAATGCAGACGATAATATTTTCCAATCGAGACGCTCAATTTCGGTATCAGCTAAACGAACAATAGTAGTAAGTGCTTGCAGAATAAATTGCCGATTTTTTAATGTCGGTAAACGAACGATCAATTCAGCGATATCCGCCTGTAAAGACTCTAATGTGTCAAACGACGCAGATGAGGTCATGAGAACTGCCGCAACAATGGCATTATATTTTACGTGAACTACTCACACTCTAGCAAGCGGGAATAGCCCTCTGATGTGCAGTTAGCAAATTCAGAACTGGTTTTGAAACTGGAAATTCTAAAAATATTTTTGATCAGACTTGTTGCGATACTTCAACTTTTGAACACCATAGCAAGTTATCTCGGTCGATAAATTGACATAACTCCCTCACTGAGGGTACTTGCCACCACAATATATATCAGGGTTTGTGTAAAATGGTGTGACTTACATCTATAGCGTATATCAAAAGAAAATTTTGTATCTTATTGCCAGATTTTTTGGGAATTAATGTCCATAATAAAAGCACTCTATCCCTAATCTAAGTAAGTAAAAAAGCTCTCTAGACCACAATACCTTCAGTTAAACCTAAAATCCTTGGTAGAAACGCAAAATTGGACTGGGCAACTCTTGGAGACGCTATTGCGAACGCCCCGCTATGCTAACGCGTCTTTACAGGTCAAAAATCAGTACCAAAAATCCTTAACCCAAGCGTATTGCTCTAAAGGATCTTTTATCGAAAACTGTCTCAATTACACTTCGACACATTAATTCATAATGTGAGCTATTTGTATAGTGCCTAAATCCTAGTAGAATATTTTTGCAAATCTAAGTAGGAAGATAGATGGAAGTTTCTGGACGCATCAATTACCCACTGAATCCTCCTCCCCCTCTTGAAGATTTTCCCGTCCTTCAAACTGAAAAATATACCCTACGGCTGGCTTCAACTGAAGAAGAATTAGAATCAATTTTTCGGTTGCGCTTTGAAGTGTTTAATCTTGAACTAGGCTTGGGATTTCCTGCTTCTAACTTTACCCAGATGGATATAGATAAGTTTGATGCGGTTTGCCATCATTTAATCCTAATCTCCAAACAAACGGGTAAAACGATTGGAACTTATCGGATGCAAACCTATACAATGGCTTCTCAAAGATTAGGCTTTGATGCTACCGATATATTTAATCTTAATGGAATTCCCAATTCTGTACTTCAGGTATCAGTAGAAGTTGGGCGTGCATGTATAGCTAAAGAATATCGCAATAGTCAGGCACTTTTGCTACTCTGGGAAGGGCTGGCAAATTATCTAATCTGGAGTAAAAATCAATATTTCTTTGGTTGTGCATCATTACTAACACAATGTGCTTGGCAAGCTACTTGCGCTTATGATTATTTTCAGCAGAATAACTTAATGCATCCGAGTATTTTGGTTTATCCAAATCCCCAATCTTGTCTAGAAATGCCTGAAAATTGCCCAGATACATATAATTTGGAAATTCCGAAAATTTTGCAGGCATACTTGAATATTGGAGCTAAAATATGCAGTTTTCCAGCTATCGATCGGCAGTTTAAAACTATTGATTTTTTAACTATATCTAATGGCAAAGACTTTGCTAGATGGCGTTACCAAATTCTGTAAAAATTCTCTTTGGTACTAACGACAGTCACAGGCAGCTACAGAAACTAAAGTTTGATGTTATTCACTCTGAATCTGAGGCGATCGCATCAACTTCAACTTCAATTAACATCGCTGGATCAACTAAGGATTTCACTTCTACCATAGTTGAAGCTGGTGGATTTTCTCCAAAGAATTCTTGATGTGCTCGTCCAAATTCAGCCCAACAGCTAATGTTTGTAACGAACATCCGAGTCCGCACAACATTGCTTTGATCCGCACCTAAGTCTTGTAAAGCTTTTTGGATAATTTCAAAACAGCGCTTTGCCTGTTCATAAGCACCGCCAGGAGCAAAAATACCTCCTGTGGTATCAACTGGTGCAGTACCAGAAATATAAATGTGGCTTCCGACTCTTATGCCTCGACAGTAACCTACTTTTGACTCCCAAGATGTATTAGAAAATGTCCGCTTAAGTTGCATGATAAACCTAATTTATTACCAATTTATGATATTTTACTCCACATTCGCATATCGACTGCAAAATCAAGGTCAGTTTTGCGGTATTTGATACAACCTTGTGTAATTGTTTTCAGAGTTAATAGAAGTAGAGATATTTATTGTCAATCTTTCAAATCAGATGATTCTCCATCAAAGTACTTTGGCTATATCTGATGAACAAACTCAGATATAATTCCTAACGGACGCACCTCATTCAGTCCATTTAACTGAATTATTTTAGACAAACTATTGGGAAAACTACTTATGCGCCATCTCAAATTTGCTCCGAGTTGGTTGCGATTTTTAACTATCTTCTTATTGACGATGGGTATATTGTTTCGCTTTTCTAATATTGATGGCAAAGTTTTCTGGCATGATGAAACTTATACCTCATTGCGGATTTCTGGTTACACAATTAATGAAGTAAAACAGCAACTCTTTAATAATCGTGTCATTGGTGGAGAAAGTTTTGCCCAGTTTCAAGGTGCAAATCCAGAAAAAAGCTTAAATGACACAATTATGTCTTTGGCAAAACAAGATTCTCAGCATCCGCCGTTGTATTATATAATAGCCAGATTGTGGATGGAAATCTTTGGTAATTCGGTGACGGCGATTAGAAGTTTATCTGCCCTCATTAGTTTGCTGGTTTTTCCTTGTGTTTATTGGCTATGCCGAGAATTATTTAATGTGCCATTATCGGTTCCTGGTGTTGCGATCGCACTCATGGCAATCTCCCCTATTCACTTAGTATACGCCCAAGAAGCACAAGAATATATTCTTTGGTTAGTCACCATTTTACTATCCAGTGCGTCTCTGCTACGAGCCATACGGCTAGAAGATGAGCTAGCACAAGAACGACAAAAACCAGATTTGTTCGCTATCTGGAGCATTTATGCAGTAACTTTAGCCATTAGTCTTTATACATTTCTTTGGAGTGCATTTGTAGCAGTTGCTCACGGAATTTATGTGATGATAAATGCCAAACTTCAGTTTACTGAAACTGTGAGAACATATCTGCTAGCATCACTGGTAGGTTTTTTAGCTTTCATGCCTTGGATAACAATTGTAACTGGTGACTTTTTTCAATTTTTAATTTCAGCAGATAAAATAACAATGCAGTCAGATTTGATACCTGTATTCCCATTTTTGTTAATGCAGTTAAGCCGGATTTTTTTTGATATAGACCTTAGTTCAGAAAATCCTCTAGGCTATTTAATTGCACTAAGCTTTTTAATTTTGGTAGTATATTCAATTTATTTTCTTTGTCGAACAACTAACTATAAAGTCTGGTCTTTTATTATCACATTAATTGTAGTACCAGTATTACCCCTAATACTGCCAGATTTAATTGCTGGAAGTATACGATCGTCTACCGAAGCATATTTAATCCCATCTTATTTAGGAATCCAAGTAGCTGTTGCTTATCTACTAACTACGCAACTATATAATGGAAGCGGATCGCGTCGGAGCTTTTGGTACATAATCGTGGCATTAGTGATTATTTGTGGTTTGATTTCTTTTAAGGTGAGTTCCCAGGCAGAAACTTGGTGGAATAAGGATATGAATTCTGGCAATCCCCAAGTTGCCCAAATCATTAATCAGAGTAATCGTCCACTTTTGATTAGTGATGCTTTCGGCAATAATTATGGTGATGTCTTTTCTTTAAGCTATCTTTTGCAACCAAAAGTGCGATTTCTGTTGGTGAACAATCAAAAAATTCCTAAAATTCCTGATGGATTTACTGATGTATTTTTACTTAATCCTTCAGACACTTGGGGCAAAACAATAGAAAAAAAGTATAAATTCAAGACAGATATTGTTTATAGTGATAACTATTATTCAATCTGGAAATTAGCTAAAACTCGTAATTTGCGCCGACGTAATATTTCACCTAATAATAAATTATCTGCCGAGCTATCAACTGGGCAAACAATTCTTCCAAGGAAAGTTTGGCCAAATTCCAAAGTCCCAATATGGAGAAAGGCTTAAGTGACACAATTATATCTTTGGGAGTAGACGAACCATAGCATCCACCACTGTATTATATATTCGCTCGGTTTTGGGTGGAAATATTTGGCAATTCTGTGACGTAATCAGAAGTTTATCTGCATGCATCAGCTTGTTGATTTCTCTAAGTATTTATTGGCTATGTCGAGAATTATTTAAAGCATCAGCATGGATATGGGAGGTTGCGATCGCACTCATGGCAATCTCCGAAAAGAGGGTTTATTGCCCCTACCTGGAAATCATTCTTTTTCGACTATCTATTTGCGTAACTTTATATTTGCTAGAGTCATCATCTTTTATAAGATATTCAAATATTTGTTGATTAAAATCAGCTAAAAACAACAAAAATAAATATTAAACAAATTCTCATCTGAAATTAATTTAAGTAATGGTACGATGCTTTAAATTATCCTTTGTGATGAATTCAATGATTCATTGAAAGGTGTTGTATGCAAATAACAGATTTTCTTGGTCTTTTACATCCAGCGATCGCAATTATAATCGTGTTTCCACTCATCGGTACAGTAGTTAATTTTGCTTGGCAAACACGCCAACGCAGAATGCAAATTTTAGCGGGAAGTAAGAGTAAAATTCCTCCAGTGGTTGGTGCAGAACATAAGCAGTTAGGTGAAAGGCTGACAAGTGCAGTTGTTGGATTAACTTTAATCGGATTAAGCTACCCTCTTGGCAAAAATATTATCAAAAATCAATTGTGGAATCAAACACCTTTTCAAGTTATTTTTATACTACTAATATTTGCTGCCACCATCGCCTCGTTAGTATTTCTTTATCGGGCAAAGCAGCGAGTGTGGCGGGCAGTTTTTGCAACTTTAACTGGTGCAGGTTTAGTAATTCTAGGCTGTCAGGATGGAGTCTATCGCCGCACCAATGAGTGGTATTGGTCACATTATTATATTGGAATTACCGCAGCACTGCTAATGATTTTTTCATTAGCAATTGTTCAAGATATTTATCAAGATAAGTCCAATCGTTGGCGTATCGTCCATACGATTTTAAACTGCATTGCTTTGTTGCTATTTATTGGACAAGGTATGACAGGAACTCGAGACTTGTTAGAAATTCCCCTGAGTTGGCAAGAACCCTATATTTATCAGTGTGATTTTGCTAATAAAACTTGTCCAACGCCAAATCCCCAAGCACCAAAATAAGCAAGGGAAAAGAATTCAATGCCCAATGCCCAATGCCCAACTATGATAATTTACTTGGCTAATCATTGTAGTGGCAGAGTGACAATTACTGTTGTGCCAACACCCTGCTCACTTTCTAATTGAATATGACCACCATGTAACTCCACACATTTTTTAACTATAGTGAGTCCCAGTCCTGTTCCTTGAATTACACCCACATTACTGGCGCGATAGAAGGTTTGAAATAGATGAGTTTGGTCTTTGAGGGGAATGCCCATTCCTCGATCTCTGATCTGGAAAATTGCGAGGCGATCTTTGCAAATCAAATCAAACCAAATAGTGTCATTTTCAGGGGAATATTTGATGGCATTGGAAATCAAATTGGTGAAAATACAATTTAGTAGGTCTTCATCCATTTGGGCTTGGGCTGATTCACCTTGAAAAGTAAAGATAATGCTGTGCTTACTACCTGCATTGAGTTGACAAATACCTGTGAGTTCGCTACAGAAATTTTCTAAATTTAAAAGTGTAGGTTTGTATTCGAGTTTAGCTGCTTCCGTTTTACTCAAGAACAATATCTTATCTAAGAGATTAATCATCTGATTGATAGCATTTTGTATTCGATCAAAATATTTAGTTCTTCGGACATCAGTTAGTTTATTGCTGTTGTATTCAAGGATATCTACAGCCGTCCGAATCGTAGTCATAGGGGTGCGAAACTCGTGAGAAACCATTGCTACAAAGTTTGACTTTAACTCGTTGAGTTCCTGTTCCTTTGCTAGCGCTTGACGGGTGCGTTCTTCACTCTCACGTAGTTGGTTGAGAATTTCGCTTCTTTCAATGGCGTAGCGAATGGCACGCACTAACCGTTGTATAGTTATTTGATCTTTAACTAGATAGTCTTGCGCTCCTTCTGCTAATGCTTGCAGTGCTAAATCTTCATCATCAATACCTGTTAAAACCACAACTGGGATATCAGGTACTTCTGCCCTAAATTCTTTTAACGTGTCCAGTCCAATAGAGTCTGGAAGGCTGAGGTCTAACAAAACTAGGTCGAATCTGCGTTGCTTTCGACTCTCTATCTGAGAATTATTAAGGGTGGACGCAGAGTTTTCCCTGCTAGCTTCTATTGCCTCAGATAACCGTTCAACATGTAACATCTGCCATTGTTCTCGATCTGAATTTAAAAATATCCGGTGTAGCAGATGAGCATCACTTGCACTATCTTCTACTAATAGAATGTGAATTGTGAGCTTTTCCATAGTACAGGGTTATATCAATTTGTTAGATAATCACCTGATTTCCTATTTTGAACGCTTACTAGAAGGTTACTAAGCAGTTATTAGGTATATATTTAAAGATACCTTAATTTGCGTTGAAGGTAAGATAAAATACTGTTCCTACGCCCGGCCCGGTTCTGACTCAGCCCAGATGCGACCACCATACTGTTCTCGACGAGTATGAAGACGGCGGAAAACCTCAAAAATTCGCTGAAGATATTGACACCATTATCCTGAGCGATCGCTATATATAAATTACTTAGAGTAGACTCAGTGCTATATTACAGTCAACGACCACAAATTCTTGATCGCGAGTCTCCATACGAGAGTAACACTAGCAAGTCTTGAATCAACTGCTGCATCTACTTTGTTTTATCAATCATATATTCATCCTACTGTTTTGTAACGTTTTATGCTAGATGCATCGGGGTTTTTGACTACGATACTTGCGGTAAGCAACCATAAGGCACGTAGAGATAATGTGGCTCATCACACAAAAAATAAGTGGATAATTGTAGCTGTTACACCACATATCCACTCGATACTTACTGTATTAAGGTGATTACAAAAACCTGACAAGATGATTAAAACTTGAGAAAGTTCAAACCAATTAACGTGACTCAGTTCCTTGATTAGGGCTACCTGCTACAGAATCATTTTCTGGTGCTTCTGGAGTAGCAGTTGTTTTAGCATCACTCTTTTCAGCATCACCAGTTTTGCGGGTACTTTCGTCAACGGTGGTTTGGTAGCCGCCAGAAGCGGTAGGTGTAGCTTCTTGATTATTAGATTTTTCTTTTTGTTCTTCAGCCATGACTACATTCCTAATCATTTATTCTTGGGACTATCTTAAAAAATTAGGGGTGTGAGTGTATCTATCTAGAATATAGTTATGGCTGATTCGTCCCTCTATCGTAAGTATTGTTTAGTACTACTCATATATGCTGATAAAAATCCCCAAATATAGAATTTATTAACCTGAGAACCCTTGCTCTCGTTAAGGGAGAACTCGGAATGGGTTTTATGTCCAAGACGCTTTTAAAATTGGTTTATTGATAGTTGACAGAAAATGGCAAACGATCTGACTGGATCTGAATGAATAGTATGGTGTGATGGTGATACAAACTATCAAAGTGTAATTAATGAACCAGAGCAATCTATCGTTACCATCTGGATGTGTCCTTCGCAAGGCAACCTCTAGGGATCAGTGGTCGATTCGATTGCTGGTATTTTCAGCGAAACTCGACCCAACCCAATTAAATTGGCAGCAATTTTGGGTAATTGAATACAATGAGAATCTGATAGCTTGTGGACAGCTACGTAATTTCTCAGGGGCACAAGAACTTGGTAGCTTGGTCGTTGCATCAGCTTGGAGAGGTCGCGGTTTGGGTATTTTGCTAACGCAGCATTTGATTAATACAGCAACGCAACCACTTTATCTAGAATGCTTAGGTCAACGGCTGGTGCAGTTTTACAGTCGCTTTGACTTTGTGCCAATATCTTTTGAAGACTTGCCACAATTTCCTAAGACAATAGGCTTATCTACGCTCAAGGAGAAATTTAGATTCTCGCAATTAGCTAAAAGGCTGCTCAAAGTTCCTGTGGTGTTTATGGAACATCAGGGTCAGACTAATTCGTAATTTTAAGATATGCAAAACAAGGCTTGATACAAGATGTTTCCAGCCCTTTACTCTCCCCCATTTCCTATTTCAACTTGAAGGTTTAGCAAAAATCGTTAGTAAGACAGGCCCTAGTAAATAATGGTGATTCAAACACAATAGCCCAGCAGAGGAGCCAAGAAGTTGACGTTGATCAGGGCTGTAGAGTCTAATTCCACGGGGAGAGATAGGCAATAATTGAGGTTCTGCCTCTTTTTTGGAAGTAATGTCAACCAAATAAAAGCGTCCACCAGGAGAAAGTACGCGTGTGATCTCACTAACTACCTGTTTAGGTTCTAAATAGTGCAAGAAGCTGATAGTGCTGAAAACGGCATCAAATTGACCATCAGCAAAAAGAAGAGACTCAGCTTTACCTTCGATATAAATTAAGCGTGGACGGTGGCGGTTGCTCTGTCTTGCTACCCGCAACATATTAGCAGATAAATCCAATCCGGTAGCTCGTAGATGGGGAAACTGAGTAGCAAGGCGCTCAAGCAAGCGTCCAGTACCACAGCCGATATCAAGTACATTTGCTAGCTCTGGTAAATCGACGTACTCCAGCAACCGTTGGTGAACGGCTCGATAAAACACTGAAGGAAAGAACCAATCGTAACTTGATGCCCATAGGTCAAAAAGTAGCTTTTTGTGATTGAAAAAGTCATCAGTCATTAGTTTTCGCAGCTTTCTTAAAGCTTGATACTTTTTGAGAGTAAGTTTAGCTGCGCCTCCAAGAATTTGGTTAACAACACAAGTTAACTATAGCGGTTCTGAATTGGTTGTAATATCGGGCTTTTGTCGGGTTAGTTACACGAAGTTAAAGACTGGCTAATATCTAGGTTCAATGCCAGATAAAATTAATGTTTCTACCGACTTGCGATCAAGGGGTTTGGAGAAAAAATATCCCTGTGCATATTTGCATTTCATCACTCTAAGTTGTGCCAGTTGCTCTAATGTTTCTACGCCCTCTGCTATTACATCTATATTTAGACTCTGGGCTAGAGCGACGATCGCTTGAACAATCTCTAAGTTTTCTCCATTAGCACCAATCTTAGCAATAAAGGAACGATCAATCTTCAAGGCATTACTGGGAAAGCGGTGCAGGTAACTCAAGGATGAATAGCCGATGCCAAAATCATCTAAGTGTAATTGGATATTCATCTGTTGCAGTTGCAAGAGCATAAAAGTTGCTAATTGAATGTTCTCCATAAGTACGCTTTCGGTAATCTCCAGCTTTAAACTGCCACCTTCCAAACCAGTCTCTTGGAGAATTTGATTAATTTGCTCAATCAGGCCTGGTTGTGAAAACTGCTTAGTGGAAAGATTTACACTGATTGTCAAGGGTGGGTCAGTAGGAAATTGTACTTGCCAAGCACGCATCTGCCGACAAGCCTCGCCTAGTACCCAATAACCAATAGGGATAATCAGCCCAGTTTCTTCTGCTAGGGGAATAAAGTTGTCTGGAGAAACTAATCCGTGTTGCGGGTGCTGCCAGCGAACGAGAGCCTCGAAACCAATAATTTTGTAAGTTTCTAATAAAACAATTGGCTGGTAGTAAACCTGAAACTCCTGGCGTTCAACTGCCCGTCGTAGATCCATCTCTAACTCTAATAGCTTCGTTACTTGGGTGTACATGGTTGAGTCAAATATCTCATGGCGTGCCTTACCCAATGCTTTAGCGCGATACATTGCAATGTCAGCATCGCGCAAGAGTTCCTCCGGTAGGTTGTAACTACCCTTGTTCAGGGCGATGCCAATGCTGACGGTGGTAAATACCTCGTACCCACTGAGTTGGAACGCAGATGTCAGAGCTTGGTGTATCCGCTCCACTACGCTTATTACGTCATTGGCATTTTGGAGATCGTCAAGCAAAATTGTAAACTCATCTCCCCCTAGACGAGCAACTGTATCTCCAGAGCGCAGGCAATTCTCCAATCTACGAGCAAGGGCAGTTAGTAGTTGATCGCCAATCATGTGGCCGAGACTGTCATTGACAACTTTGAAGCGATCTAAGTCTAGAAAGAGAACAGCAAATGTATAGTTCGCACGTCGTTTTGTCAGCATGAGCGCACGCTCTAGCCGTTCCATAAATAAGGCGCGGTTTGGCAGACCGGTTAGTATATCGTGAAAGGCATCATGAATTAATTGCGCTTCCGCAAGTTTGAGAGCAGTAATGTTACGAGCGATACTTAAAACAAAATATACTGATCCATCGCTAGCCAATTCAGGCACAAGACGGGTATGGTAATGTTTTGTTTCGCAAGCGATCGCTAAACTGCATTCAAACTCGGTTTCTTGCTTAGTTTGAAAAACTTGCCCAAGCTTGCGATCGCATATCCGGTAAAATTCTTCTGGCAGATTTAACTCTGCGTTTGTTTTGCCGATAAATGTTTCGGCTGATATTCCTGTAACCTTTTCAATAGCTGGATTAACGTAAACGTAGCGCAATTGAGGGTTAAATCTGGAAATAATATCAGGTGCATTTTCAACTAGTGCTTTGAATTCTTGCTGGCGACGCGCTAGTGCCTCCAGAATTTGGTTGCGTTCGGTGATATCCTGAAAGACCAAAACTGCACCAGTGATATTACCGTTCTCATCTTTAATTGGTGCAACACTATCATCAATTGGTATTTCTGTACCGTTTTTAGCAATAAGTATTGTCTGCTCTGGTAGACCGACAGTAACCCCATACTGAAGGACTTGCTTTACAGGACTTTCAATTATTGTACGAGTTTCTTCATGAGCAATATTGAATACTTCTGTTGCTTCTTTACCAAACGCATCTGAATAATTCCAACCCGTCAGTACTTCCGCAATTGGATTCATAAAAGTCACAGTTCCAGATTCGTCGCTAGTAATCACAGCATCTCCAATACTTTTAAGTATAGTAGTCAGCCATTGTTCATTCTGTTTTAATTTTTTTTCCGTCCGATGTTTAGAAAGGGTAATTTCAATCGTGAACTTTAATTCTTTTTCTTTGAAGGGCTTGAGAATGTAGCCAAACGGCTCTGTTACCTTTGCTCGATTCAATGTTGATTCGTCTGCATTAGCAGTAAGATATATGACTGGAATATTAAAAATATTATGAATTATCTGAGCGGCCTCCACACCGTCCATATTTCCTTTGAGGTGAATATCCATTAAAACTAAATCTAGAGAATTATCTGCTGCTTTCTTAATTGCTTCTTCTCCAGAATCGGCAAGCCCCAGAACAGTGTATCCAAATTTCCTTAGCCGATTTTGTATATCCATTGCCACAATGAATTCATCTTCAACAACTAATATATTTACTGGTTTCATGATTTTCTTTAACTTCTAAATTTAGAAAATTTTATTCGAAAATATAATTTTATACTCTACTCCCTTGTTACTGATAAAATCGATATTGCCTTGTAGCTGATGTGTTAGACCTTTGACTAATCGCAAACCTAATGATTCTGTAGCTTGAAAGTCAAAATCTTGGGCAAAACCGACACCATTATCACTGATAGTAAGTGTAAATAAATTTCCTTCTCTGGAGCAAAAGTCAATACAAATTTCTCCCGGTTCTCTTTGGGGAAAGGCATATTTTAGGGAATTTGAAATAAGTTCGTTGATAATCAAGCCGCAAGGAATAGCTGCATCAATGGCTAGAAAAACCTCCTCAACGTTCATTTCCAAGGTAATATCGCTGGAATTAACGTTGTATGAATAAAATAAATTAGTTACTAAATCTTGGATATAGTCGGCAAAATTAATCCTTGCCAAGTCTTGAGATTGATATAGTTTCTCGTGGATTAGAGCCATTGATTCAATCCGGTTCTGGCTATCTTTGAATACCTCAAGGGCTTGATTGTCCTTGAGATACTCTGCTTGCAGGTTGAGCAGACTAGAAATAATCTGCAAATTATTTTTTACCCGGTGATGAATTTCTTTCAATAGCACCTCTTTTTCTTGAAGGGATGCTTTAATCTGCTCCTCTGCTTGTTTACGCTCTCGTCTCACTAGTGCCTCGCGCAACTCGCGGGCGACAGCAGGGGTAAGTCGCGCTAGATTGCCTTTGATGATGTAGTCATGGGCACCAGCTTTCATGGCGGCTACTGCCGTATCTTCACCAATAGTGCCTGAGACAATAATGAATGGCAGGTCAAGTCCACTTTCCTTAACCTGCTTCAATGCAGCAGGGGCGCTAAAGGTGGGCATAGAATAATCGCAGATTACGATATCCCATGTTTGCTCTGCGATCGCAGCTTTCATGGCTGTGGGTGTATCAATCCTTTCAAAGGTTACTTCGTAGTCACCACGTTGCAGTTCACGCAGCAGCAACAAAGCGTCGTCTTCTGAATCCTCAACAAGTAATACACGCAGTGGTATACCCATGTAATTCGTAATACTCGCCTTTGGCGAGAAGCAAGCTACGTAATTCGTAATTCGTAATTAAGAAAGTCGGCCTTGCATCTATAACCTGATTTTGGAGGATTGGTATAAGCTATATTCTCGGCGGTGATTCGTTTAAGACAAACCAGTACAATCCTAGTTGTCGCACCGCTTCACTGAATTGGGAAAAGTCTACTGGTTTGCGAACATAGCTGTTGGCTCCCAAGCTGTAACCATTAATTAAGTCTTGCTCCTCTTTGGAGGAGGTGAGAATGACGACGGGAAGGATTTTTGTCCTGTGGTCGGTTCGCAGGTGTCGCAAAACTTCCAGACCATCCATTTTAGGCAACTTCAAATCTAGAAGGATGAGATTCGGCATAACGCTCATGTCGCGAGCGGTGTACACACCTTTACCAAAGAGATAATCTAGGGCTTCCACCCCATCGTGTGCTACCACGACCTCGTTCAGAATATTGTTTTTCTTAAGTGCGCGTAGGGTTAGCGCTTCATCGTCAGGATTGTCTTCTACAAGTAAAATCATTTTGTATTCTTCTAGTTAAAGAGTGAAGTGAAATGTTGCGCCTTGCTCCACTGTACTTTCAGCCCAGACACGGCCACCATGACGGTGAACAATGCGCTGCACAGTAGCTAGTCCGATACCAGTACCTTCAAACTCAGTCATGGCGTGTAGGCGCTGAAAAGCACCGAAGAGTTTCTCAACATAGGCCATATCGAAGCCTGTACCATCATCACGGACAAAATACACATGGGTGTCATCTTGCAGCAAAAGCCCAAATTCTATTCGGGCCTTTTGATGTTTTCCTGTAAACTTCCAGGCATTACCTAGCAGGTTTTCTAGCACAATCCGTAACAGATGAGCATCACCATTAGCAACCAATCCCGGCGTAATGATAAACTCTACTTGGCGTTCTGGTTGGGTTTTGTGCAACTCTGTAGCGATCGCCTCCACTAGTGCGCTGAGATCGACCTTTTCGCAATGCATCTCACTACGCGTCAATCGTGACAGATTCAGTAAATCGTCGATTAGTTGTGCCATCCGCTGGGTGGCTGCACGCACTCGTTGGAGGTAGTTTTGACCTAGTGCGTCCAGCTTGTCAGCATAATCTTCTAGGAGTGCTTGACTAAAGCCGTCGATGCTCCGCAAGGGGGCGCGCAGGTCGTGAGACACAGAATAACTAAATGCTTCCATCTCTTTGTTAGTGGCTTCGAGTTGTGCTGTGCGTTCTGCAACTCGTTGCTCAAGCTGGACGTTCAGACGCAGAATCTCTGACTCCGCCTTTTTGCGCTCATTAATTTCAGTTTGTAATTCTTCGTTAGTGTTTCTTAGTTCAGCAGTCCGTTTGCTAACCTCTATTTCTAATTCATCACGAGCCTTTTGCAAAGAATTTTCCATCCGCTTGCGTTTGACGAGTTCCTGATTGGTGATCATGGCTGCGAAACCGACGATAACAGAAGCGATAATGCTGCCAAAAATAGTCAGCAAAGTTGTTTGATGAGCGCTGGCGTTCGCCTTTATCGATCGCTGTTTCAACAACTGATTCTCTTCATTCTCCATAGCTGTGGTCAGCATTCGGATGTCCTCCATAATCTGCTGACCCCGATCTGTCTGAACTATTTGCAGCGAGGACTCTAAATTTTTGCTCCTAGCGTTAATCGTCTGTTCAATCAAAACCAGTTTTTTGGCAATTAGGGGTTCAAGGCGATCGAGCCGCTGCTGTTGATTTGGGTTATCCGCAGTCAATTGGCGCAGAACCTGAAGTTTCTGAGCAATCTCGCCAGTTGCAGTACGATACGGTTCCAGATACCGTTCTTTGCCTGTGAGAAGATAGCCCCGTTGTCCAGTCTCTGCATCTTTGATCTGTGACATTACTTCTTTTGTCTTTTCAAGCACCTCGCGTGTATGTGTTACCCATTGAGCGTTTTCTCTATACTGAAGCAAACTAAGATATGAAATTATGCCAACACCAGTCATAATTGCGACTGCTATTACAAAACTGCCTGTATTCTTTTTGTAAATAGCCCATTCCATTTTTTACCTTCCTAGTTGAAAAAGCAGCTGCTGACTAAAGTGGTAAAAACGGTGAGCCAGCGTTTCTACGAGAGGCTGCGCGATCGCTGCGTTAGCGCCGTTAGGATCGTCACGTGTTCCCGTCTCTGAAAGAGAAGGGTGACTAGCAGCCCCACTACTCGTCATAGTTTTAGTAACTGATACCAAGTTTCTTAACTTTGAGAGCGAATTAGCTCTAATAAAGGATATCTATATTAGTTAATGATTGTGAGCGTATATTTTCTGAGACATGAGAAAGCAAATAATAAATTTTGTTAAATTATTCAGTATATTTCCGTAGCCATTTTCACAAGCTTTTCGCTTGCATAAATTATATTAATGTGGTAGCCAACATTAGTAATTGCACTTAAAAACCTTGACTTATATTAGCTTGATATTAAATTGATTAATAAATACATAGACTAGATATAGGACTCATATCTGATTTCTGAACAGGATTTCAGATAAAAACCTGATAAAACAGGCTTTTCAGTCTCAGTATGTTTTCAGAAATCAAATCGGAGTCCTATATAAACATAAAGTACTGTCAGTAACCTGAAAAATTCTGCATTGTTAAGGGATTGAGCCGAAATGTTTGTCAAATAGTGCCAATTTGCCCAAAAGCGTTGTTTTGTCTACATTTTTGCCCTGAAAATCGAGCTTCCCTACTAGGGAAAGGTTAGGGGGTTAAGTTTTGGATGGGTTTTTCAATATGAAGTGAAAAGTCAGGACAAATTATCGGTAACTGTAGTACTTGAATGTGTAGTTAACAGTACTCTTTCTACCTCTGTAGAGAACCAAAGAAAAAGTAATAAGTGCATAAAACTATAAAACCTAACTGTATTTATTTATAAAGGTTCAAATACAAAAAACTCAATCTAGTTTGAAATTATAAAGGTGAAAAATTATGACAAGCTTTATTCAAGTTCACTTACACAACGAGCTACTGCACCCAGTCCGTGAGTGGTTGGAAACGATAGAAATTCATAACTCCAAATTGGCTCATTTTCTATGTAAAGCTATTCCTGCTCAATGTCCCTTTGAGCGAGACATCACGCTGTTTGGTCGGAAGCTATTTCATATTCCACCTATGTGTAAATTAAATCCTCTATACGAGGAAGTGGTTGGTTTGCGTTTTAGAGCGCTCTGTTATCTTGCTGATGAATGTGGTGAAGATATCACAGCTTATTGCTGATAGCCAGTTGGATTGTTCTTTGATCGAGCAGCGATCGCTAATTGCAGATTTACGGTTGTTACTTACTCAGGTTTATACTAAGCTAACGTACACCTAATTAGATGTTTAGCTATTAAGTAGCTGACACCTCACTAAAGTGTTTCCAGACCGTATTGTTGCTTACCGTATCCTGCTGAAATCATTAACATCATCATGACGCACATCTTACTGATTGAAGATGAGGTCAAACTGGCACGATTTGTCGAATTGGAATTGAATTATGAAGGCTATCAAGTCAGTATTGCCTACGATGGATTAACTGCACTCACCGCAGCAAGGGAGTTGCATTTGGATTTAGTAATTTTAGACTGGATGTTGCCTGGTTTGTCGGGGTTGGAAATTTGCAGCCGCCTGCGAAGTATAGCTGAGAAAGTGCCGATAATCTTATTAACCGTCAAAGATCAAGTGAGCCATCGCATTGCAGGTTTAGACGCTGGTGCTGATGATTACCTCGTTAAACCCTTCAGCGTTGATGAATTATTAGCCAGAGTCGGCGCTCACCTACGAAGAAGCAAGCAAGCAGAGTACGCAGATGTTTTAGAATTTGAAGACCTAAGTTTAAATCGTCGCACGCGGGAAGTGTACCGAAATCGGCGGTTAATTGAGTTAACTGCTAAGGAATTTGATTTACTAGAATATTTGCTGGCCCATCCGCGACAGATAATTAGCTGCGATCGCATTTTAGAGGAAGTTTGGGGTTACGACTTTATGAGCGATGCCAACATCATTGAAACTTACATTCGCTACCTACGCCTGAAACTTGAAGCCAATAACGAAAAATGCCTCATTCAAACTGTGATCGGTGTTGGCTACACATTGCATGATTGAATTGGGCATTGGGCACAAGAGGCAGAGGTGCAGAGGGGCAGAGGGGAAAAACTTACTGCAACTTCTCCCCTGTTCCCCTGGTTACTGAACACAGTGGAAGTATGCTCCCCTGCTCCCTCATCTCCTCTTAACTTCTTGTCCGTCTTCCAGTGTCAAATAACGGTAAAATCTCAAACTTTCTACTATAGGAGGATTTGGGGTTTTTGGCAATCTCAGCAGAAACTCATCCAACTCAGAGTTAATTATATTAGGATGCACAAAGCTATCATCATCTAAAATCCAAAACCCAAAATGGCATGACTTATCTAGAAACAGCAGCACAATTCTACCGTGAAGTTGCCCAAACCCCGCAAGTTGGACTTTGTTGTGTACAAAGTACGCCCTTGCAACTACCAGGATTGAAAATTCCTTTGCCAATGCAGGAAATGAATTATGGTTGTGGTACTACTGTTCACCCCACCGAACTAGGAAACCAACCTACTGTGCTGTACGTCGGCGTTGGTGGCGGCTTAGAAGCGTTGCAATTCGCTTATTTTTCCCGTTATGCAAGTGCTGTAATTGCCGTTGAACCGGTTGGAGCCATGCGGGAAGCAGCTGCACGTAATCTGGAAATTGCTGCTCAAGAAAACCCCTGGTTTAACACCAGCTTTGTAGAAATCCGCGAAGGTGATGCTTTTAACTTACCTGTTGCTGATGCTAGCGTCGATATCGTGGCACAGAATTGCCTTTTCAACATCTTTGAACCAGAAGATTTAACTCGCGCTTTAAAAGAAGCACATCGCGTATTAAAACCAGGTGGACGCTTGCAGATGAGCGATCCAATTGCCACTCGTCCAATTCCAGCACATCTTCAAGAAGATGAGCGATTGAGAGCAATGTGTTTATCAGGCGCACTCACATATCAACAGTATACTGAAAGGATTATAAATGCTGGTTTTGGTCAAGTTGAAATTCGTGCCCGTCGTCCTTATCGCCTACTAGATTCCCAGACTTATAATTTAGAAGAAAACCTACTTTTAGAAAGTCTGGATTCTGTCTCTTTTAAAGTTGTAATTCCAGAAGATGGTGCTTGCATTTTCACTGGAAAAACGGCAATTTATGCTGGTTCTGAACCCTTCTTTGACGATTCAGCAGGTCATATACTTCAGCTAGGTATTCCGGCTGCGGTATGTGATAAAACTGCTGCTAAACTTGCTGCTAGTAAGCCAGCAGAAATAATTGTTACCAATTCAACCTGGCACTATAGCGGTGGTGGGTGCTGTTAATTTATCTAAGAAAGAATTCAGGTGTCAGGAGTCAGAATTTAGAATGGTTCTGTGCGACACTTCGACAAGCTCAGTGCATCGCTGGGTAATAAATGCACAATTTGAATCTTTCACTAATTACATCTAATTTCTGAATTCTGAGTTCTTCTTTATAAACTCCAAAATGTTGTTAATTAGTCTGTTTTTAGCTACGCTTTTTTTAGCATATTCAAATGGAGCAAATGATAATTTTAAAGGTGTAGCAACGCTATTTGGTAGCCGAATTAGCAGCTATCAAACAGCAATTTTGTGGGCAAGTTTCACAACTTTTGCTGGTGCAATAACTGCGACTTTTTTGGCAGGAGCATTAATTAAAAACTTCTCTGGAAAAGGACTATTACCTGATGCGATCGCTAATGCCCCAGAATTTCATCTTGCAGTAGCGATCGCTGCTGGTTTGACTGTACTCATTGCCTCCTTTATGGGGTTTCCCATTTCTACAACTCACAGTTTAACAGGTGCGTTGGTTGGGGCTGGATTAGTTGCGATTGGACTACAAGTTAATTTTGCAGCTTTAGGAACTTCCTTTATTTTGCCTTTATTACTCAGTCCAATCATTGCTATTCCCTTGGGAGCAGGAATTTACAGCTTATCTGGCTATTTTAATTCAAAATGGCATCTACCAGTCAACCAAAAAATGATTGATGTTTGCCATTTTTTCAGTGCTGGAATTATCAGTTTTGCTAGAGGATTAAATGATACTCCTAAGATTGTTTCACTCATCCTAATTATTGAGTATTTCTCGATTCAGGGAGGAATGATCACAATAGCGATCGCAATGGCACTTGGCGGTTTACTCAACTCTCAAAAAGTTGCAATAACTATGAGTGAAAAGATTACCTCAATGAATCCTACTCAAGGCTTATCAGCAAATATAGTAACTGGGGTTATGGTGATTGCAGCTACTCAGTTTGGGCTTCCAGTTTCTACCACTCACGTTTCAGTCAGTTCTATTTTTGGTGTAGGATTAATTAGCAAAAAATCTAAATCTAATACTCGTGTTTTTTATCAGATTCTACTATCTTGGATTTTAACTTTACCAACTGCTGCAATTATTAGTGCAATAACCTACAGATTATTGCAAGGTTAGAAAAATTGAATATTGTTGTGCAATTTTTTAGGAGTAGTAACTAATGCAAACTCAAACTAAAATTCTACTAGATACAGCAGTCACAGCCTTTAAAAACAAACTCAGTTCACCTTTGACAAAAAAAGGAATCACTGTTTTACAAATTAATCTAGGTAAGCGTTGTAATCTTGCTTGTACACACTGTCATGTCGAAGCTGGTCCAAAACGTACAGAAGAACTTTCTCCTGAAATCTGCGAACAACTAATTTCACTAATCCATAAATTTCCCGAAATTAAAATTGTGGATTTAACTGGTGGTGCACCCGAAATGAATTATGGATTTAAGCCACTGGTAGAAGCAGCAAAAGCAACTGGTAAACAAGTGATTGTCCGGTCTAATTTGGCCATTTATTTTGAAGATGGATTTGGTGATTTACCAGAATACTTTGCTAAACACCAAGTAAGAATTGTGGCTTCTCTACCCTGTTACCTAGCAGATAATGTTGATAAAATGCGTGGTACTGGTGTTTTTGATAGTTCAGTCAAAGCTTTGCAGTGGCTTAACCAACTTGGCTATGGTAAAGACCAGAATTTAATTTTGGACTTGGTTTTTAATCCCCAGTTGCCCACCGATGAAAAATTTTCTTTAGCTCCCGAACAGAGTAACCTAGAACGAGATTACAAAATGTTCTTACAAGAACATTTTAATATTGTGTTTAACAACCTCTTCACCTTTACCAACTTACCAGTTGGTAGAACCAAAATGCATTTAGAACGGAGAAAACTGTACGCTAGCTATTTGCAGTTTTTAGAGTCGCATTTTAATCCCAGCACAGTTGAACATTTAATGTGTCGCGATGAACTTTCAATTGACTATCTGGGCAATGTATATGATTGTGACTTTAACCAAATGATGAATTTGCCTGCAAAAACTCGCAATGGTGAAACTTTGACAGTTGGCAAATTGTTAGAAGCTGGCAATTTAGACCTGATTAGTGAGGTACAAACTGCTGCTTATTGCTATGGTTGTACTGCTGGATGTGGTTCTAGTTGTGGTGGCGCTTTGCTCTAAAAACTAGAGCATTTACTTTTCTGGCCCGACATCTCTCAGGAAGAGTCAGCATTTGTACATCGCTTTGCAGTTCGACACTGCTGACTTGGGCTGTTGAACACGCACAAACACTTAGTAAACGTTATTTACGTCTAGATTGCGATGCTTTGCGTTTGCGCCTAAGAGCAGTATATGAAGGCTTTGGTTTCCGTCATCACAGCGACAGACAAGTTGGTGCTTATTTTGTCTCTCGCTATGAATATCAAATACCTCCACAAGTTACCTAAATTGATATGTCTTTTATCGATGAAATTAATCTTGTCAATACCTTGATTGTGGGAGCCAGCCAAGGTATTGGTTTGGGTTTTGTGAAAAAATTGCTACAAGATGACAGAATAGCTAAAGTTTATGCAACTTCTCGTCAGCCGGAATCGGCCTCAGAGTTAATAGCTCTTGCAGACGAATATCCTGAGCGATTAATTTGTTTGGAGATAGATATTACTGACGAGTTGCAGATTATTGAAGCCGTTCAAAAAATATCTACTCAAGCCGACAAACTGCATTTAGTAGTCAACTGTGTAGGACTGTTGCATGAAGATACTTTGCAACCGGAAAAAAGCTTAAGACAGATCAATTCAGAAAATTTGCTGCGCTACTTTCAGATAAATAGTATTGGTGCTGTCTTACTGGCTAAACATTTATTGCCTCTGTTTCGTCATGGAGAACGCAGCGTGTTCGCCACTATTTCTGCTAAATTGGGGAGTATTGGCGATAACCAACTTGGTGGATGGTACGGCTATCGGGCTTCTAAAGCAGCACTCAATATGTTGATGCGAACTGCGGCAATTGAGTATAAAAGAAGTTGTCCGAAAGTATTAATAGTAACATTGCATCCTGGTACAACTGATACCCGCCTTTCTCGTCCTTTCCAAAGAAATGTACCTGCGGAACAATTATTTTCAGTGGAACGCACCGTTACTCAATTATTGGCTGTCATCGAACAGCTTCAAGAAGGCGATAGTGGACACTTTTTCTCATGGAATGGGAGCAGATTGCCTTGGTAACTGCGTTACGCTGGTGCTAATGAAACATACGTTATTTTTAACCTCAGCCTATGAAGTTTTTTGTGCCAGCAGCCAAGGATGATATTAAAGCAGAGCAGGTATATAGCGCTCTTGCTCAGTCTGTCAAAGCACCAATAACCGAAAAGCGTATTTGGAAGTTACAGTGGCGTGATAACGAAATTGATATGGAATGCGAGGTAGGTAAACCTTTACCATCGTCTTATCAAACTGGGAAAGAGCTAGTTCTAGCAATCTTTGAGTGTGAAAACCTTTATAAGATTTGTACCCTTACCCGTGGAGGAGTGAAGGGAGAACCTATTTTGGTTGGAAAAAACTCTCAATCCTCAGCAATATATTTTTCGGATAATACAAACAATTGACTCTACATTTGAAGGTGCGATCGCTCTAGTAACGTAGTAGATAAAATCGCCCACCAGATATCTCAAGGTATGACTAACATTCAGATTTCCTTACCTGAATCGATGAAAGTCTTTGTCGAACAACAAGTAGCTAAAGGCGGTTATAGTTCAGCTAATGAATATCTTCAAGAGCTAATCTTTTAAGACCAACAGCGCAAGAGTCAAAAAGGAAAACGCGCTCAGTTGATGGCGAAGCTTCAGACACAGGATCAACTGAACAATGAGGAGTTTGAAGTAGTTGCAGATAAGTTAGCTGACGAATTTGCGCTATCTTAAAACAGTAAGGGTTTCAGGCTTTTGAACTGAGGCTTAAACTCATAGTCCGAAACCCGCATTCTGTGGGCGTTCTAAAAAATTGGCGAAGGTATTGCCTTGGCATATTGCATTATTCATATCCTTAAGCTTTGGGGCTACGACGCGCTACGCCTACACATTGCTTGACGATAGAGTAATCAAGCCTCACTACTGAAAGGCTAAGAACTGGGAAACTCTAACTCAGCGCTTCCCCGTTTTAACTGCACCACCTCAGATGGTAGGTGTCGCTCCAACCAATCTTCTAAATCAGCCATTACCTCGCGGTAATTTATGTCACTCTGAAGTTCGTGATAGGCTCCCGGATACTCAATTCTCAGCTTATCTTTGCAATTTAGCCGTTGGTAAAAAATGTCGCTTCCCCCTGGCAAAGCCACTCGGTCTGCGCCACCGTGGAGAATCAATAATGGTAATTGCCAATCACCTGCATGAGCATTAATCCAATCAACTGTTGCAAAGAATTCTGTAGCCAGACGGGCAGCAGCACGGGTATGTCGCATTGTATCTTGGGCATAAGCGGCTAAAATCTGCGGATCTCGTGAACCAGCGCTAATGTCAATCCCTGTATTCAGGGTAAAACTTGGCCACACTCGTGAGAGCATTTTTCCTAAAAGTACCCGAATCGGTGAAACCCCAACTTTCCCCAAGGTTGGTGCAAGAGCGATCGCACCCTGCAATAATGATGCTTGTTGGGGATAGCGCAGAATGTAATCTAAGACAATTACCCCTCCTAAACTGTGACCCAAGAGAAAAACTGGGCATCCAGGATTCTGAGTCTGAATTAACTGTAAAAAAGCTCCCAGGTCTTCACGAAACTCACTCCAAGCGTTGATATAGCCTTGCTGACCCGGTGAGCGTCCATGACCGCGCAAGTCTAAGGCGTAGACAGCGTATTGCTTGGGTATCAAATGCTCAATTATATTACTGTAGCGATCGCTGTGCCCTCCGAGTCCATGCACAATGGCTAATATTGCCCGGACTTTACCCTCTGGATGCCAGCTTTGATAATACAGTTCAAGTCCTCCAACACCTTGGAATCTGCCTTCTTTACGAGAAGCTAGGCGATCGCTATGGTCAATCATAGGGTTAATTTTTTACGTATTCTCCCAACAAGCTACTAAAAAGTCAACATCTATCAACATCTATAGTAATTACAGTTAATTGAGTTACCCTCATGTTGTATTTAAAGTATCCTGAAAATAATTCCACAACTTCTAACCGTGGGTTGGTTAATGATATAACCTCAAGAATTATGATTATTTTATGAATTCAAAGAGGGTGTTATCAAAAGTTCTTCTAGCGAGTCAGTTCAAGAAGACTTAGCTGATGGGGCAACTTCGGAAGTTCATACCGACTCAAAATCTAGCCATCAGCAGGAAAATAGAAAACAATCAGAAACTTTGCCATCTTTGACCACCGCCGCAATCAAGCGAGTAAAAGAGGGTGTAGGTGCAGCTGGCGATGTCTACGACGGGCTACGCCTACGCGCTGTTCGCCAAATTATCGAGAAAACTCTCAATCGACTGGAAGCTATTAGTCAAGGACATTCCGAACCTAGAGCTAACTCTGGGTTGCGTCGCTTTGTGATGCGAGCGCTCATCCATTCCTTTTTCAAAGTAACGGTCGAACACCTCGAAAGGATACCTCATAAACATTACGAATTACGAATTACGAATTAGTATTATTTCCCTTGCCATAGCTGCCGCAACGACTGAAAAATCTTTACAAATCTCTCTTCTAGCCAGACCATAATATAATCAAGCCATTCCAAAAGTTGCTCTAAAGGGTGCTTTTCATAGCCAGTTGAAGTTGCTGTGGTTTCTATCCAGTCTGGCTGTGCCTCAACATGACTGCTTTGGTGAAATTGCTGTTGCAAAATTTCCCCTTTACGACTCTCGCTTTTAGTTTGGGAAATGCGGGTTTGAGTTTGTTTTACAAAGGCGACTTTTTCAGATGTTTTTTGACTTGAGGTAAGATTACTACTTGGTTGTTTTCTTTTTATCAAGCCAGATCCAATTTTAGGTTGTTTTACACTCAAATTCTTTTGTGGAAAATGCCCTACTGATAAACTTGGGGTTAAAGCAGGATTTATCTTCCCAGAAAATGTAACTGGCTTGTCAACAACGGCTTCGGTGTCACCAAATAAATCATTCCACGTTAGCCAAGGATCGTCTGTTAAATCCTGATTCTCTACCAGAGGGCTTTTAGACAAAGCTTTTCTAAGGCGTGATGGAAATAGTTTACCTGGCAATTTCTCATTGCTAATTGTTGTCTCAAGTGTTTTTCTATTACCAACACCAAAAAAGTAATTAAGCGCCGCTTCAATCAAAGCCTGAAAATTCTGTGAATGAGTTTCTAAACCATCAGCGTTAGGGGCAATTTTTCCTTTGGCAGTTAATTGCTCTTTGCCATAAAGAAATATGTTTAACTGAGTTTGGCCAACTTGGACAATTTTCTGGCTACGTTCTTGCACAGGGACTAAAGCATTCGATTCTAACTTAGCAATGGCTATATCTAGAAATGCTAATAATCTATCTGTATTAAGTAAATCTTTTGGTATACCCTCGGCTAAAACCGGAATTTTAGCTGGATTTACGTCAGTGAGTTTTGCTAATAATCGGTCAATTTGTGGTAATAACTGCGTTTCTTTTTTATCTACAATTAAACGCTTTCGCGCAGCGTCTCGTAGAGAAGACTGCCAGTAATTAGCAACTTCGTTAATAATTCGGTCTTCTAATTTTGCCTGTTGTTCAGATGTTAAGATATCCAGAATTTCATTATCAGCATTAACAAGTACTAAATTTCGACTTATCAAATTTGTGGCAATTCCTCGCACTATTGGAAGACGCTGTTGAAGGGCATTCTCTAATTGTGAAGGGTTGAGACTGACAGCTTGATTATCTGTAGTATTTGATGATTGAATAAGATTAGAGTTATTCTCAACGAATTTCAGCCGAAAAACTCCCAATAAAGCCAAGGGATTAAAATGTTCAGATGCTTTCGTAGGAGTGGAGGCGGGTTCATCTGATGACAGGTAATTGACTGCCTCTAGTACATTTTGAATGGGGCTATCAGCATTGGGTAGAGTTTCAGGCTGGAAATCGGTATCATTTGGTTGTAACTTTAATCTAGTTTGTGGTTCTTTAGTATGTAGCGTTTTCCCAGATGATTCAGATGACTGAAACAGTAGATACACTGGGTAAAGTAGTACCTCGACACCCCACTTAGTGGCAACTTGCAAATGCCGAAAGGTATGTTCCCACTGTTGTGTCACCCGCCGAGATTGCTGGTGGACAAAGTTAAATAGTCTGCTTTGATAACGACCAGAGGAACCAGAAGACATAGTAGTAATTTTTTAGTTCAAGTCTTGTTAAGTTGTGAGACTCGCGCCAAACAATAAAAACGACCAACACCTCATCTTAGCGAATATATGACCCCGACTGTCTCTCAATCCCAGACCAAACTTATCTCACAAGCGATTGAGCAATTGCGCTCTTTTTCTCAAGTTAATCTTCAGTCTAGATGGCTGTATCAGGAATCTGACTTAGTTATTACTGATGTTGTAGCTGCTGATTTGTCTCATTGGCAACCTGTCCAGTTGAATGCTAAAGAACATATTGCTTGGACGGGCGGGAAAAAAGTGCTATGGCTAGCGCAAAGATTGGTAGTTCCCCAAGATTTACACGGTTATCCCTTAGCTGGGTTATCTTTGCGGCTGGCGCTGGTTTGGTGGGCGGATTCTGCTGAGATTTATGTAAATGGCGAGTTAGTGCTGGTGGGTGATTTATTTGATTGTTCGCCGAGAGTACTTCTCAGTCAAGGGGTAACGCCAGGGGAAGAATTCACTGTGGCTTTGCGGTTAGTGAGTCCGGGACATTGTGATGGTGCTTTAGTGCGATCGCTCCTAGTTTATGAGTCTTATGTTGATAATAATCCCGATCCGGGTTTTGTGGCTGATGAGTTAGCTGTGGTGCAACTTTATTTAGAAAAATTTGCGCCGGAGAAGTTGGATGTTTTGGCGGCGATGGTGGGGGAGATTACGAACCGCAGAGGCGCAGAGGACACGGAGGAAGAGAAGGGAGAGTTGGTACAGTCGTTTTTATCTCTACGCCAAAATTTAATTCAATCCGATATCTTAGCCCCCTTTTTGAAAGCTACGGATATAAAATCTAAAATTTTTTTATTGGGTCATGCTCACTTAGATTTAGCATGGTTATGGCCTGTGAGTGAAACTTGGAATGCGGCACAAAACACTTTTGAATCGGTTCTGAAGTTGCAAGAAGATTTTCCTGAGTTAATTTTCTGTCATTCAAGTCCAGCACTTTATGCTTGGATTGAAGAACATCGCCCGGATTTGTTTAGGGCAATTCAAGCACAGGTAGCTGCTGGACGTTGGGAAGTTGTCGGCGGAATGTGGGTGGAACCAGAACTCAACCTAATTGCTGGTGAATCAATAGTCCGTCAGCTACTGTATGGTCAACGCTACATCCAGGAAAAATTTGGCAAGCTTTCAACTGTAGTGTGGGTTCCAGATACTTTTGGCTTCTGTGCAACTTTACCGCAGTTTTTCGCTAATGCTGGAATTGAGTATTTTGTGACGCAGAAGTTGCGGTGGAATGATACTACTAAATTTGATTATGGGGCTTTTTGGTGGCGATCGCCTGACGGTAGCGAAGTCTTTAGTTTGATGTCTGCACTCATCGGTGAAAGCATTGACCCGGTTAAAATGGCAACTTATACTCTTGAGTGGCAAAGCCAAACTAGTTTACCAGAATCTCTCTGGCTTCCCGGTGTTGGCGACCACGGCGGCGGCCCCACTCGTGATATGTTAGAAACTGCCCAACGCTGGCAAAAGTCGCCTTTCTTCCCAGACTTAGAATTTACGACGGCTGAAAAGTATTTACAGCAAATCAGTAAAGGAGGCAGAAGGCAGGAGGCAGAAGGCAGAAGGCAGATGGTCAATGAGCGTAGTCGTTCGCGCAGCGTCTCCGGCAGGAGAAGTGAGGCAGAAGGCAGTAGTGATGATTCTCCCTTATTCCCGACTTGGAATGACGAACTATACTTAGAATTTCATCGCGGTTGCTACACTACCCACGCAGATCAAAAACGCTGGAATCGTCGTTGTGAAAATTTATTGTATGAAGCTGAACTATTTGCTACCTTGGCAACTGTAAGCTGTGGTGTGACATATCCCAAGGCAGAAATTGAAGCAGCTTGGAAATTGGTGTTATTTCAACAGTTTCACGATATTTTACCTGGTTCTTCAATTACCCAAGTTTACACAGATGCCTTGCCCCAATGGCAACAAGTAGAGCAAGTGGGAACGAAAATATTACAGGAATCACTTTTAGCGATCGCATCTCACATTACCCTATCAGAACCACCAAAACCCGATAGTCTGCCTATTTTTGTTTTCAATTCTCTCAATTGGCAACGTTCTGAGGTAGTCTCTGTAGCCTTACCCACACTACCAACAACTACCCAAGAATGGCAGATTTACGATGCTTCTGGAAAGCAGCTTGTCTCCCAATTATCTGAACCATCAACCATACTATTTCTCGGCACCGAAATTCCACCCGTAGGCTACCGCATATTTTGGCTTTCCCCTTCACTCCCCACTACAGACGAGATTAATCGCGTCTCTCCCTCATCTCCCCCACTCCTCCCAGACTGGATTTTAGAAAATGAATTCTTGCGAGTTGTTATAGATCCTGACACCGGAGATTTATCAAGTGTTTTTGACAAAACTTATCAACGAGAAGTTTTGAGTGGGGCGGGGAATCAACTACAAGCTTTTAAAGACAGTGGGCAATATTGGGATGCTTGGAATATAGACCCCAATTATGCTCAACATCCCTTACCCTCAACAAATCTTCAATCTATTCAGTGGTTAGAACAAGGCCCAGTGCAAAGTCGTGTACGCGTGGTGCGTCAGTTGGGTGAATCGGAATTTTGCCAAGACTATATTCTGCAAGCTGGTTCACCTCTGCTGAACATTGCTACAACTGTCAATTGGCAAGAAAATCATGTATTAGTGAAAGCTGCTTTTCCTCTAAATATTGAAGCCGACTTTGCTACTTATGAAATTCCCTGTGGTGCGATTCGCCGCCCCACTAAACCGCAAACCCCTGCAGAGAAAGCAAAATGGGAAGTTCCTGCTTTGCGTTGGGCTGATTTAACAGCAGAAGACACACAGACAAATACCGCAATCCCAAATCGTTATGGTGTCAGTTTGCTCAATGATTGTAAATACGGTTATGACAGCAAACCAAATCAACTCCGCCTAACACTGCTACGCAGTTCTAATTGGCCAGACTCAGAGGCTGACCGAGGTTTTCACGAGTTCAAATATACCTTGTATCCTCATGCTGATAGCTGGGAATCAGCCCATACAGTACGGCGTGGCTATGAATTGAATATACCGTTGCAAGTGATATTGAATTGGTCACTGGCTCAACCCTCCGCTACCGCTAACAGCACTATTGAAGGAGTAAGTTTCCTAGATTTATCAGCGGAAAATTTAATCTTGATGGCCTTGAAGCCATCTGAAGACGATCCACAGCAGTTAATTCTACGATGTTATGAATCTCACGGAGAAAGAGCCGAGTTATCTTTGCAAAGTGATTTAGGGTTGAATCTCGGAAATACAGTAGATTTATTAGAGCGTTCTGCCAGTACTGAATTTTCATCTCAACAACAAATCTTGATGATACAACCTTGGAAAATCGCCAATTTCAAGGTGATACCAGCGATTAATCCCAGGCTGGAGTGAGCCACTATAGTTAATGGTTAGTGATTAATAGAACAACCACTAACCATTAGAGAGACATCTGGTGAAATTAAATATGTGTTATCCAAACCTTTGTAGAGATGTAGCAGTGCTGCGTCTCTACATTAGACCTCTTGCATAAGTCGAATAGACCCCCCTTTATCCCCCCGATATATTGGGGGGAAACTTGAAATCTTACCCCCTCCCCAACACATCGGGGAGGGTTGGGGAGGGGTGATTCAAGGATTTTTGCAAGAGGTCTATTCTTTTTCACCAGATTTCTATTAACAATTGGCTTATATCATGTCCGGCTAATTAGTTATAATTCCCGAATCTATCCAGAAAGACCAAAAACCCGTCCCCTCTGCCCCTCTGCGGTCTTAATGATAAGTCTTTAACCGGACACGATATTATTTGTATTACCAGTCCTCAATAGACATCTCTAGAAACTAATTATGTGCCTTATCCAAAATCCTTAGTAGGCAAAATCCATGTAGCCGAAGGCTTCCTATACCACTTCGTGGAAGCAAGCTACGCGTAGCGTCTCTGTTATGAGAAGGGTATTATGCCTACGTCATTTTTACTCATATCTCTAATACCGTCGTCGGATAATCTGGTATCGTCCGTAGGGCTGCCGTCGTTCGATAATCTGGCGTTGTCTGAAGTCCTGCCGTCGTTGGATTCGCTGATATCGTCCGTAAGGCTGCCGTCGTTGGATTCTCTGGTATCGTCCGTAGGGCTGCCGTCGTCGGATTATCTGCCGTCGTCGGATTCTCTGGTATCGTCCTGACCGCCGTTGAGCAATCAAAAGCTCTCCAGTTTTATTTCCAACTATGTTGGCATCTGGAGTAACGCTCTGTTCATTCAAAGAATTACTTAGAGAAATATCTTTCGCTTCAGCTAATGAGGGCGGAGACACAAAGGCAAATAGCAATAGTGCTATTGAAGATAACTTCCTGAAACCTTTCATGTTTTTGCTTCTCTAAACTTTCGGTAATAACTTTATTAAAACACTTTAAAGTCGGAAATTTACCGCTGGCGAACTTTTTTAAACTTAATATTAGTATGAAATTAAATATTGCAATTTCACCCTTTTGTCTGATTGTAATTTTTATAAGCTTATGTATATAAATAGTTAATATTTAACAGTATGTAATTTTTTTCACTATATAGATAAAGTATACAGTTATTCATTAAACAAACTACATTTTTTCCTGTGAGATGGGTTTAAAAGTCTTACTTGGTAAAGGAAATATCCTCCAAAATTTTAATTTTGGAACCCCTTGTATCGGACTTATCTCCATCCCACAAGATATATCAAAACTGTATCAAATACAAACGATAACTGCTAAATATTCTTAGCGTCAGCTGTAAATAATAATCTGTTACTGAGTTTGTAGGTTTGACCAACTATCTTGTTAAGTGCTGCGTTTTTCCTTTAAGGATATCTTTTGCTACCTCCACCAACTACACCAATTTTGTGGCGATAGGAAAGTTCAGCACCGAACCAACCAGAAGCACTGGTTAGTGTACCAACAACGAGCGAGATTAATAGTCCCCAAGGTACTATTCGGGACTCAGCGTTGCCCAAGCGTAGGAGAAAGTTAACGAGTGATAAAACTAATATAGAAACGTTAAGTATCAAATGCGTCCAACCAGCGGTGCGTTTGCGGACTCGTTCAATTTTCACAAAGTCGCTAAGACCGATCGCAGATGCAAGGACACCTCCAGCTAATCCAAGTCCGATTAACCATAGCGAAGCCCTAGCCCAAAAGAAATCGCTAGTTAACCAGTAACCAATGTCACTTCCCAAGGCGGCGGCTAAAAAGGCTATGGGAAAGATCACACTCAAGGGGTGTAGGGGATGTCCGGCGATCGCAACTGTACTGGGTACACCGGTATCACGATACTCACTGTCGTTACTTTCAATAACTGGTGGAATATTTGGAAAAGGTGTTGAACCTGTTTGCGTTGTTTCTGTAGTTTCCATTATTAGTATCCTGAATTTATGAACGTTACATTTTTAAGCTGAAGGAATTTTTTCAACATAAGCTTCAGCCTGTAGGATTAGTTTGCCTACTTCTACTTTTAGTTGATTTACTTGCAAACTTATGCCATCTAAATCAAAGTTACTTAGATTCAAAATTCCGCTAGTTTGATCTATCAAAGCTTTTGTCAAATCTGGCGAGATTTCCTCACTTTCACCATACTCGATATTTTCCAAAGTCACACTTTTTCCATTGCTGCTAATCCTGGGGACTGCGGAAAAAGCAACTTGCTGATTTTCACCAGTTTCTACTAATTTTATGCTGGCATTTAGTGCTACTTTCCCATCACCCGGTAATCGAAAATCTACATCTTGAGGTTCAATAGTCCTCAGTTGTCCGTTAATATGTATTTTTTGACTTTGCAGTTGTGAACGCACATATTCGGAGTTGAAAGCACGATTGATATCAGCTTCGGTTAACACAACCTGTGCATGAGCTTCAGTCGGTTTAGTTAGTTCAATTTTGCCAAAAGCCACACTTAAAGGATTAATGGCAACACTAGTCATTTGCATTTCAAATTCCTCCATGCGGAGGTCTTTCTGCATAACCAAACCTTCACCTTTAATCGTGACTTCATCCACTTCTCCCTGAACCAGTTTCAGCGGGTCTGTCTTGATATCTACATCTAAATTTTCTACTTCATCTAATTGACTAGATAATCCTATTTCTGCCGCTTTATTGAGCGCTTGCTCTCCTAATCCAGGATTTTCTGGCATTCTGTTAAGTTAACTCCTAGTTTAAAGTACATCCTTGAGTAAATTTAATAAACTAACAGCAGAGTTTTATCTATCTGGCGATGGAATATAGATTTAAATGTTGTCTATCTAATTTCAAATTTCAATTTTACCTCTATACCCTTTTCATCCTTTATTACCTCTGCACTTGGAGCGATTTGTTATAAAATTGACACAAACCCAATATTTCAGTTGAGTTCTTCTGACTGCTGGAATTTTTTTATACAATGCTCTCAGAACGTTTTACCGCAGCCCTTACCTACGCCACCCAACTACACGCCAACCAAGTTCGTAAAGGTTCAGGTGTGCCCTACGTTGCTCATTTATTAGGTGTCGCTAGTATTGCTTTAGAATACGGGGCAAATGAAGATGAAGCGATCGCAGCCCTCTTACACGATGCGATCGAAGATCAAGGTGGCGCTGCAACACGAGAAGAAATTCGCCGTCGCTTTGGTGACAATGTAACGGCAATTGTAGATGGTTGTACTGACGCTGATACAACTCCAAAACCCCCTTGGCGACAGCGCAAGGAGGCATATATTGCTCATATTCCTACAGCTTCCCCATCAGTACTGCTGGTGTCATTAGCTGATAAACTTTACAATGCCCAGTCTATTCTCAAAGATTATCGCATTTTGGGCGAATCACTTTGGGAACGTTTCCAGGGGCGTAAAGAAGGTACTCTTTGGTATTATCGGGCGTTTGTAGATGCTTTTAAAAAGACTGAAAGTCCTGTAATTATTGAGGAATTAGAACGGGTGATTTTGCAAATTGAGGTGTTAGCATCTAAATAAAAATTTTATTTACCTAGAAGTAGATAAAAACTTTACCAAATATACATAAATAGGTTTTTTACAGACACGATATAGTGATGTATCTCACGAATAAATTTTAGCTTTTAGGTTCTCTCTCTAGATAAAAAATCTTTCTCTCGGTAGATAGGTATAATAATATTATGCTGGCTGCTATGTTACCAATATGACAATAGTAAGAAAAAACACCCTAAATCCAACTCTAAATCCTTCTGTAAATCCTCCAGAAAACTTGGCAGAAAAGTATATGGAAGCAGAGCGTATGCATGATGTTCTGCTTTTACTGCAAAACTTGATTAACAGTGAAGAAGCCACTGTGAAACTCATTCTGGATTGTCTTTATGATGTTGGTTCAGTCAATCTGATCAATCAAAAGCTTCGCTTGAAACCCTTAAATAGGGTGATGAAATTAATTGCCCGAATGTCCAAACCAGTTTTTAGAACCTTAGCTTTAAATTGGTTTAAAAAGAACTGTCCCCAACTGATTACTAATTGGCTACACACGCAAGTATCTTTTAAAAAGCTCCAAAAGACACCCGAACAAGTACCTATTGAAGTTGTAAAACTGGAACCATATTCCATACCAGAGACAGAAAATCTGAGCCAAGAGATTAAAAATCTGCGCTATCAAGTTAAATGGCTAGCTGGAATTTCAATAATTGCGATCGCTGTTTTAGTAGTAAGAGCCACTTGGTTAAACTGAAACCTATGAATGATGAATGATCAATGATGAATTATGAATATTATGCCTCTGCCCAAACCGATATTGGAGGACATAGAAATACACCTGCTCTTGGAAGGTGTGTATCAGTATTATGGTTATGACTTTCGTAATTATGCTCTTTCCTCGCTCAAGCGCCGCATTCAGAGCTTCATGCAATTAGAAGGGGTAGCAAATATTTCTGCATTGCAAGAGCGGTTACTCCACAACCGCCCCTATCTAGAAAGATTTTTGCTTGCTCTGACGGTGAACGTAACATCAATGTTTCGCGATCCCAGCTTTTATAACACCTTCAGAAATCAGGTTATTCCCTTCTTACAAACCTATCCGTTTATTCGGATCTGGCACGCTGGATGTTCAACTGGTGAAGAAGTCTATTCAATGGCAATTTTACTGCAAGAAGAAGGACTTTATCACCGTTGTCGCATATATGCCACTGATACGAATGAGAAGGTATTGCAAACTGCCAAAAGTGGGATTTACTCGCTGAAAATCATGCAGGAATATACTCACCTTTATCTGAAAGCAGGCGGCAAGAAATCTTTCTCAGAATATTATACAGCAGCTTATGACAATGCTATTTTTCGCTCGTCTCTAAGAGAAAATGTTGTTTTTGCCCAGCATAATTTAGCCACTGATAGTTCTTTTAATGAGTTTAATGTTATTCTTTGTCGTAATGTCCTTATCTATTTTAATCAGGTACTTCAAAAACGGGTACACGAACTGTTTTACAATAGCCTTTGCACCTTTGGTATCTTAGGTTTAGGAAAACAAGAATCTATCAGGTTCACCTCTTATGAGCAGTACTATGAAGAGTTAATCAAGGGTGAGAAAATATATCGGAAAATAGCTGGTGGGTGAAGAGAATGCTTTGAGTGGGTAATTGAATTATGAATTATGAAGTATGAATTATCCTAAAATAACTAATGCCCAATGCTCTAAAAATTATGAATAAAATTGCGTAGGCATAGCCCATCGTAGAGATCCCTGTCAAAAGACAGTCTGTCAAACATTTTTTATTGTGTTCAGAAGATAGATTTAGCGATCGCTTAAGGTAAATTACACATTAAAGCCTTAAAGGAGATTGTCGATGCAACTTCTCGAATGTCCTCCTATTGCAGTCATTGCTGGAGAAAATGCGGTTCATGTTTCTCAACTACCTTCTATATGGCAAGACATTGCTAGAGGAACGACGAGTGTCGGACTTTCCCAGCCCCAAAGCTATGTTGAGATGGCACAGTTATTTTTGTATAAATTACAACGTGGTGATGTTGATTTATTTAGCGATCGCCCCCAACTAGCTCACTTGATAGCATCATTTTCCCAGCTATTTGCACAACTGGCATGGGAAACTTTAGAGTTTTTTGGACAAGACTTTCTCAAACACAGCTATCCGAACTTTGCAGAAATTCTCCGTGATGTAGAGTCAAAAGGAATCGATTACGCGAATGAAGTAAAAGTGGCTCGTATTGGCATAGATTTGTTCAATGAATTTGGTTATGAACTACCTGCTAGCTTTTATCACGTGCATTTAGCACCAATTTACCGCGATCATGTTTTTGAAGAACGTGCCTTGCGATTTGATCAACGCGATATAGAGCATAAACGTGCTTGGGATGCCATACTCCATGCAGGTAAGGTATTTGCTATCCAAATGAAGGTGCAAAGTATTGCTTCTAAATATGGTTTTACTTATCAGCATGGCTGCGGTTGCAACTCTCACTTATCTTCCATTGATGTATCTCGTGGGGCGTTTGAATATGAATTGAGTCCCGACAAGCGTCAGCGATGGATTCGCAGTTTCATCTGGACTGCTTGGTATGAGTATGCCTTCTTTGCGATCGTACCCAATACGAGTTATTTGGTTTAACTATTACGCCATAAGTCCCCCACTGAATTTGGTACTTTGAATCAGTGGCGGGATATAAGGCGGGTGATAACGATTGCATCTAGTATTTGGCAACACTGCTAACTCAGCACGAGCTAAACGCCCCGCTCCGCTAACATGACTCTTCATTTACTTGCTACCACAATCATTCGGCGACTATCAAGCGCAAACGATTCACCATCGTAACCATAGCCCTCTACTTCGCTGAAGCCTGTTTGCAGGAGCCAATCACGGATTTCAGGAAAGGTAAAATTGCGAACAAAGTATTGACCGCGCCGCACTTGTCCATCACGAATGATAATCCGCTCGGTATAGGTACGATTGGTAAGCGCATCGTAGCGGCTGCGTGCAAGCATATAATTCCCCTCACGCTCAGTAATCAATTCAGGCGTAAATTCTTGCAAGACGCGGCTAAAATTTTGAATATCAATTAGCAATTTCCCACCTGCTTTTAGAGCACGATACGCTTGGGTTAAGACCGATCTATTTTCATTGTCATCGAAGTAACCGAAGGCTGTGAAGCAGTTGATGATGCAGTTGAAGCGATCGCTAAAGGGTAGGGAACGCATATCGCCTTGAAGGTACTCTACCTTAACGCCGTTACTAGCCGCATCTTGACAGGCTTTTTCTAAGAAGAAAGCTGTTGCATCAAGTCCAGTCACATGATAACCACGAGATGCTAGCTGATTAGCAATCCGTCCATGCCCACAAGCTAAGTCTAAAATACTCATCCCTGCTTGTAAATCTAGCAATCGGCAAATGAGAGCAACTTCGTGTTGAGTACGTTCTGGTGTCAACAACGTTTCATAAAAATAAAGATAATCTTCCTCGAACACGCTGTTACCATGAAATGTATTTGCAACCATTTTGAATCTGATTTATAAAGTGAATTTTCAATATGTGTGGGATGATACTTTTGAAAAGGATTTACTGAAGTTGCCAGCATCAGTTGCAAACCCATCCACATAAGCGTCTACAGACAACTCTTTACCACAACAAAGTGTCCATTGTTCTACAAAATTTTACTATTATTACAACAATTGTGCTTAACTGGATTTTTTATTAAGGATCGCCAGTCATAGTCTAAACTTGGGTATTTTTGGAGAAGTCTAAAGAATATGACTCGATTAACTGTTGTCCTTTGGTTACGTCAGCTAGTTTTTGGCTTGGGCTTAAGCTGTCTACTTTTACTTTCAGGTTGTATCACAAATGGTTCCACAGCTGCTAAGACACTTACGGTTGCTACAGAACCTACATTTGCGCCTTTCGAGTTTCAATCTGCCAGTGGTGAGTTGCAAGGCTTTGACATTGATTTGATGAATGCGATCGCTCAATCTGCTGGCTTGAAAGTTAAGTATCAAAATATGCCTTTTGCTGGTATGATTCCAGCATTGCAAGCGCAAACTGTAGATGCCGCAGTTGCGGCAATGACGATTACTGCCGAACGGGCCAAGACAATTTCCTTCTCGCGTCCTTACTTCAAATCAGGGCTAGCGATCGTCACCCGCACAGATAATCAAAACATTACCAATTTCGATAATCTTAAGAACAAAACCATTGGCGTGCAAATTGGCACAACTGGCGCACAAAAGGCTAAAAGTATTCCCGGATCTGAAATTCGCACTTTTAATGATTCACCTTTAACCCTTCAAGCATTAATCAATGGTAATGTCGATGCCGTTCTTAATGATCAGGTCGTTATTTTATATGGCATAAAGAGCGGCAACCTTCAGGGACTCAAAGTGGTTAGCACTCTGCTAACAGAAGAATTTTATGGCATTCCTACACCTAAAGGATCGCCCAACTTGCAAGCGATTAACCAAGGTTTAGAAACGGTGCTGAAAAATGGCATTTACGCCAAAATCTACCAAAAGTGGTTTGGTATCCAACCGCCACAACTACCAGAAAAATCACCCATCGAAAACCAGACTCCCGAAAAAGGCGTATCTCAACTATTTACCTCACTAAGCATTATTTTTAAGTCGCTACCCACCTTGCTGAGTGGGGCTTTAGTAACACTTGAACTCACAGCAATCTCAGTCTTGCTGGGTATGATCGGCGGTACACTGATTGGAATTGTTCGCCTTTTCCCCACTCCGCCTTTACCCTGGATTGCTAGGGCTTATATAGATTTTTTCCGGGGAACGCCGTTGCTGGTGCAGATTTTTATGATTTACTTTGGGTTGCCTGCTTTAGCCCAAAGTTTTGGTTTCACCTTCACTTTAAATCGTTTAGCAGCAGCGGTGATTGCATTGAGTCTCAATAGCGCTGCTTACATTGCTGAAGTTGTCCGGGCAGGTATTCAATCAATTGAGCCTGGGCAAGGAGAAGCCTCTCAATCACTGGGTTTAAGCTCAGTGCAAACGATGCGCTATGTCATCTTTCCTCAAGCCCTCCGGCAGATGCTACCACCTTTGGGCAATGAGTTTATTAGCTTGCTCAAAGACACCAGCTTAGTCGCTATCATCGGGTTTGAAGAGTTGTTCCGCAAAGGACAGTTGATTGTCGCTGACAACTATCGTTCATTTGAGATTTACGCCACTGTTGCGTTGGTTTATTTATTTCTGACGCTGCTTTCTTCTCAAGCGTTTAGTCGCTTTGAGCGATCGCTCAATCCCATTAAGGAAAAGAGCAAGTGATAGAGAATCTTGGTTGTGACTACTCAGGGGTCGAAAAATGAGGTAAGTTTTAAGAAATCGGTTCAAAAACCATTTGAGGAATTAACACTTCATCTTGTAATTGTCCAACACCTAAAAAGCGAATCTCTTCTTGATAAACTCGCACTATCCCAGTAACCTCAGAATTTAGAGAAACTCGCTGACCTTGACACCATTTTTGAGCAGATGTTGCTGGTAAAGTCACAGACAACAAATGTTGTAAGGCTGTATCAGGAGCAACAGGTTGAAATGTCCCACCTTGCAATTTAGTTTCTAAGTCGGTGAAAGTGAGACTATCTGTTAAATCGAAACCACTGCTTTGGGTACGGATCAAAGCCGCAAGTGTGCCACCGGTTTCTAAGATTGTACCTAAGTCACGAGCGATCGCTCTAATATATGTACCAGATCCACAGGCGATCGCCACATCCAATTCGGGAAAATCTCCTTCTCTCCAGTCCAAAATTTCTATGTGAAAAATTTCCACTGTCCGCACTGGAACTTCCACTATTTTCCCTTGGCGTGCTAAGTCGTAGAGACGTTTCCCATCCACTTGAATTGCACTATAATTTGGTGGGATTTGCTCAATCTTGCCTTCAAATTGTGCCAGTGCAGTTTTCACCTTTGCCAAACTCAACCCAGCACAAGCTTGAGAACTAATAATTTCACCTTCTAAATCATCGGTTGTAGTCTGCACACCCAGACGAATAGTAGCTTTGTAAGCTTTGTTTTCTGGCAGATATTGCAATAATCTTGTGGCTTTACCAAGTGCGATCGGTAAGACCCCTATTGCTGCTGGATCTAAGGTTCCCGCATGTCCTACACGTTTGAGGTGCAACAATTTTCGCACCCGCGCTACGCAGTCGTGGGAAGTCCAGTCAAATGGTTTGTTTAAGTTGAGAAAACCTTGAAATAACACAAAATCAATACTTACAGTTTCTAAACTCTATTAAATACTTCTTTAATGCTCAAAGCATTAATATTTAACAATCAAAGTTTATTTAAGCATTATTTTATCAGTATCAAGACATTCTCTAAGCACTTTACCGAATAATATCCAAAAAGTGCAGATAACGCCGAGTATTTTCCGCAAATATCACGATGTCATTTATAACTTCCAAGACATAAAACTGTAATAATCAAGAAATATAATAGAAAACTTCATGAAAGTTTTTATTGTAAATCAAATATTTTACCTGTAGCGCTTTTAGCAAAAGAACTAGCAATAGTTTTTATGAACATAAATCAAATGAAAAAATCAATCTTCACTACTACATTGTTTTTTTTCTCTATATTGATTGTGAGTTGTAGTAACTCAGGCAATAGTGCTTATCAACAGAATAAAGTTAATCCAGCAAATACTGCAACAGCTACCCAAGTTAATTCTGAATCTATTTCTGTAAATCAAGTCAAACTAGATAATAGCAAAAAAACTATTAATTCAGCATCAACTGAAAAAACATCTCTTAAAAACAATCAATCCAAGGAAATTAAAAACAATAATCCAATTTCTGGTACTATCAAAGATATGCAAAATGGAGACTTAAAATGCTACGTTACTGTTGTCGATGAAAATGGCAAAGTATATGAAGGTGTCGGTGCAGTCTTTGAGGTTTGCGAACCAGATAAATACGTCAACAAAAAAGCAAAAATGTATTATTCTCTAGAGAACGTCAGTGATTGCCAAAGTTCTGAGCCTTGCGGGAAAACAATCAAAGAATGGTTAATTAGCAAGATAGAAATTCAAGATCAATAATTACAATCTGCTTTTTAAAATTATCTAAATCAAGTGGATGATGGGGATAGTTGACCAGTTGGGCATATCTTTGGTAAGCTAACTGTAACTTTAGTTCCTTGCCCCACTTCACTTGACAAGGTAATACTGCCACTATGTAACTCGACACCAGCTTTAGCGATCGCTAGCCCTAAGCCTGTACCAGGAATTGTGTCAACGTTACTTGCACGACTGAAGGATTGAAACAAATTTTCTTGATCTGCCATCGGGATACCAATTCCCCGATCTTGGATGTAAAAAATTGCTTCTGATTCTTTGCCGATCAGGTGGAATTCTATACTACCTCCATCTGGAGAGTACTTGATTGCATTGGACATTAAGTTAATAAAAATTTGTTGCAAAAGTCCGCGATCGCCCCAAAATCCATGATGATTACCAGTAATTTTAAAAATCAATTCGTGGCGATCGCCTACTGTTTCTCGCTCTTGTTCTAAAAGGTCAGAAAAAAATTGCAGTAAATTGACTGAGATTGGTTGAAACTTGGGTTTTTCCAATTCAAGTTGATTAACCAGAAGCATATTATCCACGAGTTTGGACATATACCTTGCTTTCTGTTCAATGATTCCCAAGAACCTCTGTTGTTTAGACTCATCCAGTTGCTGACTATGTTTTACCAAAGTTGATGCCGCAGCCAGAATTGAAGTTAGCGGCGTTCGATACTCATGGGAAACCGTTGTAATTATTTGGGATTTAAATACATTGAGTTGCTTTTCTTTGGCAAGGGCTGCTTGAGTTTGGGCTAACAATTCCGCCTGTTGAATAGCAATTGCTAGTTGTACTGATACTTCATTGAGCATTTCTGCATCATCAGTTTGCCAGTGTCGCTCCCCGGAATTATGATGAGCAATCAATAAACCCCAAAGCTTGGGGGTTGGGTTCCCATTGTTGCTCAAATTAATCGGAACTACCAGATTTGCCTTAGTATTAAATTGCTCTTTTAGGTTGACACAATTACACAAGCTAAGCTCATAGATATAAGGTATTGGGGAAGGTGGGGCCCCCTCGGGGGATAAGGGGTAATGGGGATTGGGGATTGGGCATTGGGGATTGGAGATTGGGGATTGGGAAAATTCTTCCCTAGTTATCAGTATGTCTCTTAGTCTCCTAGTCTCCTTGTCTCCAGTCCCCAGTCCCCAGTCCCCAGTTCCCTGTCCCCTGTCCCCAGCCGCGACGCGATCGCACAATGCCACAGTCCGGTATGGCTCAATTGATGAGGCAACTATTTTACCATCTGTATCTGGGGCAAACTTATACACTATCACGCGTTCGCACTTCAGAAGTTGCTGTACCTCGGCTACAGCCGTATTCAAAATTTGCTCTAGATTAAGAGACTGGCGAATTCGTAAAGCAGTCGTAGCAATTAGGCGTTGTCGCTCTTGAGTTTTGATCAGTTGGGCTTGTAAGCACGATTGCTTGATGGCATTGCGGACTGCTAGTTGCAGCACATCCTGTGTCAAATGTTGCTTGACTAAATAATCTAAAGCACCCCGTTTCATTACTTGCACAGCAATTTCTTCATCGCCCCGCCCTGTCAACATAATCACGGGGACAGAAGTCTTAAATATCTCCTGCTGTATGCGATCGAAAAGTTCTAACCCACTCATATCAGGTAGGCAAAAATCCAGCAGTATGACATCGCAGCGTTCTTTTTGGCACAAAGCAAGTCCTTCTTCTGCACAGTCTGCCTCCAAAATCTTGTAGGACTGGTGCGGATCTTTCAAAAGATATCGACGATAGATTTTCCGATCTGCGGCACAATCATCGATGATAAGTAGCGTCCATGTGTCCAACATAAGGTTATGAGGATCAGTGAGCGATGTAGATCCCTTTTATCCAGATTGTGTTTTTATTGCATAATTCTAAAACTAATATAAAAGTAGTATAAATAAATAAATAAATAAAATCTAAATTCTTTAGTGATTTTAAAGCAATACAAGCAGTCGAACACAGTCGGAAAAGCAGAACGATCAGAAAACTCATCTACAACAGACAAGTAGACACAGCGACTCAAAGAGGAAAATATGGCTGTGCCCTCTGAGCCGTCTTTCTTGTTGTCCTTTTGTCCCTACTGCTTCATCAATAGAATAATAAATAAACAAATTAATCGAAGACTGGCGGTGTATTGGCTTCAAGCCAGTAGTCCACGAATGCCTGGATCGTCTTTTTTAGTTCCTGAGCATCCATCGGTTTGACCAGATATCCATTTGCACCCTTTTGGTAGCACAATTCAATATCCTTGGGGTTAGATGATGTGGTAAAAACCACGATGGGGATTCCCTTGAAACTCTTGTCTTGCTTGAGCCGATCTAAAATGTCACGGCCATCAACACCTGGCAAATTGAGATCGAGCAAGATTACAGAGGGTCGTAATCCTACTTTAGAATTGGGTCGGTCTTCGCTCTTAGCGTAGGCATTGTTTCCCTGTTGATAAAGGAACTCTAAAACCTCATCTCCATTAGTACAACGATGTATGGGGTTTTGGACGGACATACGCTGCATCAGACGTTGTAGGATCCGAAAATCTTCATTGCTGTCTTCAACAACGAGCAGCGGTTCATGAAGTTTTTTTGTCATTAGTGGTCTTAAAAGAACTTAACAAAAATATATATTTAGTCATTATCTTAAACTATTGCAGCGTAAAATAGAACATCGAGCCAATGCCTACGTTAGATTCAACCCAAATTTGACCGTTATGAAGCTCAACAATCTTCTTAACAATAGCTAGTCCCGCACCTGCTCCTCCACCGTATTTTTCCTGAGAGTGGAGCCGCTTAAATAATCTAAAGATGATTTTTAGGTGATGCTCTGGAATTCCAATACCGTTATCACGGATATAAAAGATTGGGGAAGGTGGGGTCCCCTCTGGGGATAAGGGGTAATGGGGATTGGTGATTGGGGAAGGTGGGGTCCCCTCTGGGGATAAGGGGTAATGGGGAAGGTGGGGTCCCCTCTGGGGATAAGGGGTAATGGGGATTGGGTTAAGAAAACTCTTCCTTAGTCCCCAGTCCCTAGTCCCCAGTCCCTGATCTAAGTAGCCAATCTCAACCCATTGCTCTGCCTTATCGTTGTATTTGAACGCATTGCCAAGCAGATTACTGAAGACTTCATTAACGAGAACTTGGTCGCATAAAACTGTTGGTAAAGGCCGAGGAATGCGAATATCCACAAGCCCAGAGTCTTGGCGACTAGCACGAAAAACGTCAATTACCTGGTTGAGTAATTCGTTGAGGTCAGTTGCTTGCAAGCGCAGTTGTGCTTGTCCTAACTGCGATAACCGCAGCAGAGCATTAATCAGAGTTTCCATGCGTACAGACAAGGTCACTACTGTTTGCAAACACTCAATTCCCTCATCATCTAATACTTGGGCATAGTCTTCTAGCAGCACTGTTGAGAAGTTATAAATGCCCCGCAAAGGTTCCTTGAGGTCATGGGAAGCGGCGTAGGCAAAGGATGCTAGTTCTTGGTTGCTGCGCTCTAACTCCAGGTTGATTTTAGCTAATTCATCCGCCTTCGAGAGTACAATACCAACGATCGCATTATTCAAAGCGATCGCACTGTCAAGTTCACAAGGTTTCCAAGGTAGAGAAGTTAATCTAACAGTTTCTTGCCATTGTTCAAAGGATTTTCGTACAGACAGGGTAAGGCTACCATCTGCCTGTGCTTGCATGGATTTTTGTGGATTTCCTGCCCAGTGTACCGTTTGGATAACTTCGGGGCGAAACCAAAGGATGTAATAGCGCCGGACTTTAGAAATCCGCAGTAGCAACAAGCCACTAGCAGTATCTTTAAATACCAGCGCCTCTTGGTAAAGCTTTGGCAGAGAATCAGTAGAAAATAGGTTATCACTAACTTGGGTATCCGCCCATTCAATGAGCGCCCGAACTTCATCAATATTCGGTGTTGTCCCTACAAGGGTAATTTCATTATCCAGACAAACCGCCGCTCCTGAAGCACTAACAAGATCCAACAAGCGAATTTCCGGTTTGATTAGGGCATCGATAAAATTGTCTGCTTGGGAAATAGATTCTAGAAACTCAGACTGTAGCGATTTGAGTTTTACTTTATAATCCCATTCTGAGTGACTAATTTTGTGTGCTAACTCTGAAGACGCAATCTGTCCCAAAAATTCGCACATCTTGCGGACTTCGTAAGAAATATACTTTGGTGTTTGATGGTGACAGGATATTAATCCCCAAAGTTTCTGCTCTTGAATAAGTGAAATCACCAAAAGAGCCTTTACTCCCATATTTTGATGATATTCAGTACAACACCAATCAAAACTCCGTAGCAGACAGTAGCTTAAGTCAAGATGCTGATGTGTTGTTGGATTTTCTGTTGGAACTAGTTTGACAGGTTCGGCAGTCAAATCGGGGAGAAATCGCAGAAAGCAGCGCGTGTATAACTCCCTAGCCTGCGCCGGAATATCTGTAGCGGGATAGTGGAGTCCTAAATAAGGTGATAAATCTTCCCGTTTAACTTCTGCAACAACAGAACCCGCTTCTGACTCGTCAAATTGATAGACCATCACCCGGTCGAAACCGATGATTTTTTGGATTTCTTCAGCGATCAAATGCAAAAATTCTTCCAGATTGGATGTGCTTTGCATTTTAGCGATCGCTTCACTCGCCAAACTATGGAAGTTTAAGAAACTCACCTCAGATTCCGAGTCAGTTGGTTCTAACTCCAGAATCACAGCTTCTTCTGTACGATGAGCAATAGCATCAAAATATATTTCCCCATATAAAGTATGTATTAATACTTTAAAAGCATTAGCACTACCAATCTTTTTTACTAAGCACTGCTTGACAATTTCCACTTGCTGAGGGTCAAGTAAATAGCTCAAAGGTTGACCGAGCAAATTTTCTGGAGCTTTGCCCAAATACACTTGGGTATTGTTGCTAACTTGCAGTATCTCTAGCTGAGTACTGAGTGCTATTAGAACGCCATGAGGTTGAATAGAGCCAGGTATGTGAATAGGTTTGCGATCGTGGTTAGTCAGGGCAGTAACTTGGGCTGTAGTATATTCAGGCTGGCTCATAACTGAACTTATGTAAAGCTGATTTTTACAATAGCGTAATTAAATGTCATATTTCTTTAAAGTATATGTCGAAAGTATGAATGCGATCGCATATATCTGTGCTTGTTACGGTTTTTACAGTAAATAAGGTAAGTGCAAATAATGAGAAGATGGTGTAGGGTGTATTACGGCTTCCATAACGCACCGAAAATCTGAAGTAGCCTTATATCTAACTTTTACTTAAGAGACTGGCTGTAAAAAAAACATTTTGAGAAGTAATAGCGGTATTTTAAGTATCTGTAGGTTCATGAGTTAATAGAGATACATATTTTCCTGTATAACCGAGAACTTTTAGTATAATTCTCATCAATCAATCGTAGTATTTATTAAAAATATCTATTTTATCGTAAATATCAAAATCAGGGAGATCTCCTTGATGAAATAGTGGATTACGAATGGATTCTCATAAAGTATCTTTCGTCATCTCACTTGGAATAAATCCTAGATAACAATTTACTTGATTTAACTTTTTTTGAATATTTTCTCCAATTTTATCCCTTGCTAAACCTTTAGATATCAAGTATTTTAACAAGAGATATTCGTAAGCTATAAGCATTGTAGCCAGTTTCAAATTGATATGTTTTGTTTGATTGATTTCTGCTGTAAAGATAATAATTCTATTTATACATATTTCAATTTGGTAAGCTTTATAATTTTAATAAACTTTATTAAAAGCATTAGCAATAATTTGTAAAACCTTAAAAGTATCAATGATGAATTTTGTGTAAAAAGATTGTTTATTAGTATTTTCTATTAAAATTTGACTTACTATATCTTCAGAAATATATTTAATTATAGGGACTAAATTTAAATTGGCGCTAACAACTACAACTACAACTAGAATATTAGATGAATACAATAATCAAATAAAATTCTAACCTAAATTTATATCAGTAATTACCACACCATCTTGGGAATGTACTTATAGATGCTTGTTTGTGGCTTTTTTGTAAGTCACTTACAGCTTATGGTATATTCAAAGTAGATACGTAAAATAGTCCAAAATAGGTGCGTCAAGCTCCGAAAGTTTTATGTTTGGGTGTGAAATTCTCTAATAAAGCATTTATTTTGAGGTAGTTATGACTACAGTTGTTGCTAAGTGGGGAAACAGCCTAGCTATTCGACTTCCGAAAGCTTTGGCTGAACAAGTTAATGTCAAAGAGGGGACAGACATAACTTTCAGCATTTCAGGCAATAGTATTGTAATCACGCCGCAGCAGCGAAAAAAATATACGCTTGATGAATTGTTGGAAGGTATGACTCCAGATAATTTCCATTCTGAAATAGATACTGGATCTGCTGTGGGGAATGAAGTTTGGTAGTTAAACCATACATTCCAGATAGAGGTGATATTGTCAAGTTGGACTGCGGAACTACAAAGCAAATTACGGCTGATTCGATTCGACGTGTATTAGCCCTGAGAACATCAGGAATGTCATTTGAAGATATCGCTGAAACGCTTAATGCTGAACTAAAACCTCAAGGGTGTGAGCAGATGGGCTACCGTCCTTTTTTAGTTATGTCGCCATTAAAATACAATCGAATGGCTTCTATAGTTCTAATTTGTCCAATTACTAATCAAAAAAAAGGTCTTAATTTTGAGGTTCTGCTTCCTGATGGAATGATAACCAGTGGCGTGGTGCTAGCCTCTCAGATCAAATCGCTTGATTGGAAAGCTAGGAAGGTTTTGTTTGTCGAGAAAGTTGAACAGGAGCTAATTGAAGAAGTTCAAGCAAAAATTGAGCCTTTAATTTTATAAACACGCAAATAAATTTTACAGACGTAATTAATTACGTCTGTAAAAATCAAATAAAAATCATTACATGCAGCAATGCAACACCAATATCCAACATCCAAAATCCGAAGCTGACTATGGTGTTGGGAACTTTTTTTTTACGAGTTTGGCTCCTTTTATATCCAATAATTGTGCTAATTCGGTTGTATTCAATGACTTGACGAGACTCAAGCCAAGAGACTTACCAGAAATGCTTTGAGTGTAAGCGGCGTTTAGGTAGGGTGTGTATTGCGGCCTGCCTGCAATGTATGTTTGGAAAAAAGGTAAACTTAAAACATTCATGTAACGACGTGCTTGAGAAGCATCACCGATCATATCGGCAGGTAATGCTACTTGTTGATTTGCAGGGTTTGCATTGCCAATGGTGGAAAAGTGTGTGCCACCAACAAGCATGACGAGATACTTTTGGGAATTTGCCAACCAGGAGAAAGGTAAAATTTGCTCGGATAAAGCTGGTGCAACTGTATCATCACTACTGCTGACAATCATCACTGGAGTTTTAATTTGACTTAAACCAGCTTTGCCAAAAATCGAACTAGTAATGGGATTAACTGCGATCGCAGCTTTCACTCTCTCATCCCGCAGGTTATAATCTTTGCCAGACTTGCTGATGCTCAATTCTAAAGCGCGACACTGAAGCAGTAAAGACATATTCCAGGTATTTTGCAGTGCTGCTGGTTGACAGTCTTGTTTTAACTGCTGAAAGTTAATTTTAGCGCCTGCTAGGGCCAAGGCTGTGTAGCCTCCCAAAGATTGACCAAATACTCCGACTTGTTGCAGATTTAGGCGACCTTTAAATCGTGAATCGGATTGATTGCCTTTTTGCAATTGATTCAGTATATATGTTACATCCAAAGGTCGGTCTTGAAATTCACTTGGTTGTGCGACTTCAATGGCGCGTCCTTTTAACAGAGAACGCAATTGTTTAGCATCACTACCAGGATGATTGGGAACGACAACGGCAAATCCGTAAGAAGCTAGATGAGTAGCTAAATATTGAAAGTTACTGCTGTCTAAACCCAAGCCGTGAGAAATTACGATTACCGGTGCAGTCTTCTGGACATTGGGAATGTAAACATCAGTCAATAAAAGTCGATTGCGGGTTGAGTCGAAAAACTTCAGGGTGTATTTTTGCGACTTAAATTTTCCCGGAACCTTTAAATCGGGCAATTGCGAGAAATTTGGTTGGGAAATGCTATCAGCTTCTATTTTAGACTTTTGGGAAACAGCTGTGATCGCTTGATGGGTTTGATTAACAAGTTCCTCTAATTGTGTACCTATTTCCAAAGTCTCGGCGACATCAAGGTGAATGCTGCTGGTGGGATATTTCCGCAACACATTTAAAAGTGTCAAGCCTCCCGATTCACCAGAGGCTAAAATTAGCGCCGAACGCAAAGTACTTAATCCTGGTTCTGGTTGACTAGTTTTAATCACTTGCGCCAACCGATGCAGTAAAAATTCTCCTTGCGGTGTGTAAAGAAGTTGTGAAACTACTACCGGACTAACTTTCACACGATTAAGTAAAATTTGCCGCAATTCTTGAAGCTGTTCTAGAGGCAGATATTGCTGATAGGCTGCTAAGTCTTCGTTAATTACACCTGTTTTGGCGTAGTTCTCTAAAGTTGTGACTGAAATGGAAAGCTCCAAAGCTGAATAAGATGCATAAATCCGCTCTGCTGCCAAGACGGAATTACTAATTCCAAATGTTGGCAGCACCATTGAAAGAACCAGCAATAAAGAATTTTTTTTGAGAGTGCTGGCCCAATTACCAAACAAACTATTCATCGCTCAACTATTTCAGTAGTCTAGTTTTATCGGGTGTTGGCTTTGGTAGTTATTCGGGCGCCCTGCTTAGTTTACTTAAAGTTATTAGCCTCAATTTTATCAAAACAGAATTTAGGAGTCAGGAGTTATAAATCAGGAGGAATTATGTATGAATTGCGAATGTAGCTTGCTTAAAGTGATGGGTAATGATGGGTTTTAAATTCCTACTAAATCTTAAATTGTGTGGTTTTAAAAAGTAGTGATTCCCAATTCCCTAGTAATGTATTCTGACTCCTGAATTCTGATTTTTGAATTCTTTTTCAAGGAGATTTCGGCTAGAAAGTCAACAATCAAATACTACAAAATCACGCAGATGGGTAAAGTATCCAGCTGACTTCAGTAGTTTGCCTTCACTATTAAATCATAACAAATAAAAAATAGTCTGCCTCAGTATTTATGTTGTAGCTTTGAATATTGCACAAAATCACTAAATGAAAAAGCTAGTAAAAATCCTGAAAAGCATTGCAATTAATCAGCTTTTCCCAAGGCGATCGCTACTGAACCTGTGACTACTAAACCCGCTCCGAATATTGCGATGAGGGTGAAGTGTTCTGGTGGTGTCCAATCAGGTGCAATAACTGATACAACCACGACTGATATTAATGTGACAATAGGAGCTAAAGCTATTACTGCACTTACTCGTGATGCTTCCCAATGTTGTAATGATTCCGAAAAAGCACCGTAAGCAATAAAAGTATTCAAGGCACAAAAAATCAACATTCCTAAATGGAAAGTATCAAGTATAAAAAGTGATTTAAATTTAGCTAGAGGAGTGAATAATAAAGCACAGCCTCCATAAATGATCAACATGATACTGGTGGAAGATAAAGATTGTAATAACTGCTTTTGTGCCAAAGCATAAATAGCCCAAGCTGTCGATCCTAGCGCGATTAAAACACTACCTAGTATATATGTGCCATGTGCTGTAATTAAATTCGTTAGTTGTTCGTGGAAAAATAAAAGATAACCGCAAATCATTACACTAACGCCAATCCATTGAGACAGCCGATAACGTTCTTTAAAAATTACTAACCCTCCGAAACCTAATAAAAGGGTAGATAATTGAATGAGAACTTCAGCGTTAGCAGGCGATGTTAATGCTAAACCTTGGGTAAACGAAAAGTAATTAATCCCTAAGAATATTGTGGCGATCGCTAATAATTTACCAGAAGCAGAGCGTAATTGTTCTAATTTTGGTAATTTATTGCGTATTCCTAAATACACAGCAAGCAATATAAATGATACCAAAAAGCGAAACCAAATTACGGTATAGATATCAAGTACTTGTAGAGTTACTGCTAGAGCAATAGGTAAAATTCCCCACAATAACACTGTTAATAGCGATAACGCTAGCCCTAAGCGCCACCGACCAGAACTTTGATGTAGTAACATTCAAATCTCCTACACAAAGTAGGGCTAATAATAAGTTTAAGATATACCTAACTGATTTTATCAAACTCTTGTTGACAAAAGATATTAATAGCTTAGTTGATGTAAATTCAATATAAGATAATCCATTTATCTAACTTAATTTATTATTCGTAGCCGGAAGAGGGTGTTTTTTTTGTTCACGTAAAATTCGTAATTTATGTGCTCATTTTACATGAATCTTAAATTTCAAACTTCCTCGTAAATGTATACTTTATCTCGGCGTTACTTTATAAAACAACTATGGGGATTATACCCATAATCAGCTTAGTAATCTTTACCACTGCCTTATCAAGTTGCTTACTGCTGACCTCAAGAGGTCGATTTTTGCTCAAATCTTTGGTGACAAAAATAAAGCGGCAAGAGTGGAGATTCAGATATAGCAAGCCCAACTACTTAAGATCGAGATTTTCAAGGACTATAACAATTGCTGCCATTATTCTGGTAGCAGTAATAGCCGGAAATACTGTATCAGCAGTTACAGGCCCGTCTCCAGTTTCGCTCAAGAGCGTATCGGTTCCAGAACCTGACAATCTTGGAGACTTCGTAAAAGACAAAACAGCTGCAATCAAGTTAGGAAAGACTCTTTTTTGGGATATGCAGGTTGGGAGCGATGGAAAGACCTCCTGTGCTAGTTGTCACTTCCATGCTGGAGCCGACAACAGATCCAAAAATCAGATCGCTCCTGGGCTTTTGCGTGTCAATGCCGATGGTACAGAGAATCCAGATTCAGTTTTTAATGTCGGCGGGCTACCAAACTATCAACTTAAACCAGAAGATTTTCCCTTCCACAAGCTGTCAAACCCAAACGATCCTACGACTATTGTATCTGACCGTAACGATGTCAGTTCTTCTCAGGGGATCTTCAATACGAAGTTTCTGGATGTCACACCTGGTAATGCAGAAGACAAAGTTACAAACGAGTCAGATCCGGTGTTTAACGTGGGAGGTATCAATGTGCGACGCGTCGAGCCGCGTAACACGCCAACCGTGATTAATGCCGCATTCAACTTCCGCAACTTTTGGGATGGAAGGGCACAAAACATCTTTAATGGGGTGAATCCCTTCGGTTTAAGAGATCCTAATGCCGCTCTCGCCAAGGCTGTAAACCCAATTAGTAATCTAGAATTTGTGAAAGTCAGCCTGAAGAACTCGTCTTTGGCATCCCAAGCAGTTGGGCCGCCACTCAGTTCCTTTGAGTCGTCCGCAGATGGTCGCACTTTTCAAGAAATTGGTGATAAGTTCGGGCGAATTGACATAAGATCCCTCAGCGTTAGTAAGGGTAAAAAGCTCCCTCGAAAACTTGCGAAAAAGTTATTACCTCTTAGACCGCTAGGTAAACAGCTTGTTCATCCACAAGACAGCGTTTTAGGTGAAGATAGTAGATCGCCTCAACCTGGACTTAGAGATAGAACCTACACTCAAATGATTCAAGATGCCTTCAAGCCTGAGTGGTGGAAGTCTAATCAACTCATCCAAATTGACGCTGACGGTAAACGCACTGTCCTCAAGAAACTTGATCGCTCCTTGAATACTAATGAGTACACATTGCTAGAGTACAACTTCTCGCTATTCTTTGGGCTGGCAATTCAGTTGTACGAGTCTACACTCATTGCCAATGATACGCCCTACGATCGCTTTTTGGAAGGAAACACCAGCGCTCTAACCGCGCAGCAGCAACGAGGGAAAGGACTGTTTGAGGGCAAAGCACTGTGTATTGCTTGCCACAGTGGAGTAGAATTAACAGCGGCTTCAGTAAGCAGCGTGGCTAAAGACGGACGAATCAAACGTGCGCCGTTCGGGACAAAATCTCCCGAAGACACTGGTTTCTTCAATATCGGTGTCAGACCGCCCACAGACGACCCCGGTTTGGGTGGTCATGACGGTTTCCCGGGTAGTAATCCGCTTTCAGAGGCACGATTGGCTCAGTTGGGCAAATTTAAGGATCTCCTTGGCGAAAACCCCCCAACCCTTAATCCACCGTTGAATTCCAGTGAAACTGTGCTTGCAAACGGAGCTTTCAAAGCACCTGGACTTCGCAATGTGGAACTCACTGCTCCCTACTTCCACAATGGAGGTCAGGCGACTCTAGAGCAATTGATTGATTTTTACAATCGGGGTGGTGATTTTGGAGTACTTCCACCGCTAAATCTCTCACCAGAAGAAAAACAGGAATTGGTCGCCTTTTTAAAAGGGCTGACTGATGACCGAGTTCGGTATGATAAAGCGCCCTTTGACCATCCACAATTGTTTATCCCTGATGGACATGTGGGTAACTCTAATAACGTTGTCAATGACGGCACTGGTAAAGCTAAAGATGACACAGTGGAAATTCCTGCTGTTGGTAGGAATGGTAATAGTGGTACACCAAATTTCCTGAGTTAATCCTATTTCACGACGAAATACCTGAATACAGATAGATATGTAGGGATGTACAGATGTACGTCCCTATTTTTGCGATTTGGTGCAATTAGAGTGGTAGTTTGTCCCATTAAATATGATGAGTTTGTAGTAAGCACTTCAATGCTTAAAAATCCAGGACTAAAGTCCTTACTACGAACTTATTCATCCACCAAAGTTGATGTGGTGGACTAGTAGTTACGATTGCTTGACTAAGGAGTGCGTAGGCGTAGCCCGCCGGAGGCATCGCCAAGTATCGGTTCTATATTGCTAATTTTGGTATTGTCTAGGTAATTATAGACTCTTCTGGAAACTTCACGGACAAAATCTCCAGCTTTGGGATCGTAGTTTGGTCTTTGCACTAAAACACCTGCTAAATAGCTTTTGCCGTTGGGCATTTGAATAATACCCGCATCACCAATGATAAATCTCAATGTACCAGTTTTGTGGGCAATGGTAGCTCCTTGGCCGATACCTGCTGGTAGTAAACTATTGGTTTTGACATGGCGCATAATGCCTAAAACTTGATTGCGGCTAGTTGGGGATAACAAACGATTATTAGAAACTAACGCCGCTAATCTGACCAAATCTTTAGAACTAGTTGTATTTGTGCCACCGATGTCTGGAAGTAGATTCCGAAGTGCTGTATTTTGCAATCCCCAGCTGCGAAAACGTTGGCTAACTTTTGCGGCACCACCCAAGCGATCGAGAACCAGATTTGTGGCAGTATTATCGCTGATTGTCATCATCAAGGTAGCAGTTTCTAGGACGCTAAATTTAGTGCCGATGGGTTTGTATTGCATAATTCCAGATTCGCCAACCTTTAAATCGCGCCGCATCACTAATTTATCGGTAAGTTTAATTCTACCTGCGTCTATTTCTTGGAAAAGAGCCACTAATAAGGGAAATTTGATTGTACTGGCAGCAGCAAATCTTTTTTCGCCATTAATATCTATATAATTTCCTGTATCTAAATCTAAGAAAAATATTCCCGGATTCAATGTTTTATAACTTGCTAACAAACTGCGAATCTGAGAAGTAATACCAGCCATCTCTTGACCAAGATTCACAACTCCAGCAAATGTAGATGCATCTGTGGATTTGATGGCAATATCTTCTCGATTTTCTCCAAGAATGGGATTACTTTGGCGGTTAAATGAATTGAATTTGAAAATCCAATGCGAACGGGAATCTCCTTTAATTGATATATTTTGGGAAGTAACATCATAACCAGGAGCTAACTCGACGACAAAACGAGTGGTTTGAGAGTCTGGTTTGCCGAGGCGAATTTCTTTTATCGCCTTACCAAAACTTTGTTTGACAGTATCGGAATTAAAATTAGTTCCAGGTAAGTCAATCACTAACCGATTCGGATTATCTAATAAAAAGGCTTTTGGTTCTATTCCCGAAGTGGTAGTTAAGTCTAATTGGTTTTGGCTAGAATCATAGTACCAAGACTGTAATTGTGAGGCTTTAGCTTGTCCTGCAACTAGAACCAAACTGCTTAAACCAATCGCCAGTAGATGTGATTTCATGTTCTGAATGTGGGTGTGCAAGTAAGGATCAACTAATCAGGTTTACTTAGATTGTTTTCTGATGACTGTGCTGAACTTCCGGAGAAAAAGTCATAAATCCCGTTGAGTTATTTTTTGAGATGATATTTGGGATTAGATAAGCACGATAAATCATCATTACTTATTAAAAGTAAATCGCTGACAGTTTTATTTGTGGTGTGAGTTGACAACAACAGAAATTGTTAATCTAGCGGAAGGACGAGCGAAGGATTAATTATGTTTCCAACTTATGTTTTGTAGAGAGAGAAAGTAAAACCCATTTACTAAAACCCTAATACATGTAGATTTCGCGTAGGGGCACAGCATTGCAGGGCAAACGCATCTAAATTACTCTTGATCGGAACCAAGGTTAAGAAGCAATCGATTTAATCAGCGTTTCTCGTTTGGTTTAGTTTCCCAGGCTCAAAGCGATCGCTAAATGTGTGTCAATAAGCAGGGATTAATGCGACCTATTTTGGAGCTTATTGAGAATATAATCCTTTTGTTGACATGATGCGGTCGCCCTGCACAGCATTGCCCATTAGTGTCAACTTAACGTAAAACTTTTGTCAAGACGTGATATAGAGTTCATTCACTTACGGTTACTCACCGCGTCACCCCACCCCGGTTTTGTCTAAAGCCAAAACCGCCCCTCCCCGATGCCTTGGTGCTACGGTGTACACACAAGTCGGAAATAGCTGATTAACCAGGGTTTTACCCCACCCTAACCCTCCCCAATACATACGGGGAGGGAACTAGATTTCTTATTTCCCCCCTTTATAAGGGGGGATTAAGGGGGGTAATTTGACTGTGTGTACACCCTAGGCCCAAGGCATCGGTGCTACGGTGCACACACAAGTCGCAAATAGCTGATTAACCAGGTTTTCAGGGTTTTACCCCACCCTAACCCTCCCCGTATGTATTGGGGAGGGAACTAGATTTCCGGCTTCCACCCTTTGCAAGGGGGGATTGAGGGGGTAATTTGACTGTGTGTATACTGTAGTCTAAAAAAAGAAAGGCTTTGAGGCTTACTCTCCTTCCTTCTCTTCTCTACGAGAGGCTACGCCAACGAGACGCTGCGCGAACGCAGGGAAGGATCTGGGGGTTAGGTCTGTATTTCCCGCAATTGAGAACCGCTATGTTTGTTATTTTGGCGAACGCATTTGTTATTTTGGCGAACGCATTTGTTATTTCGGCGAACGCATTTGTTATTTCGGCGAACTCATTTGTTATTTCGGCGAACGCATTTGTTATTTTGGCGAACGCATTTGTTATTTCGGCGAACGCATTTGTTATTTCGGCGAACGCATTTGTTACTTCGGCGAACGCATTTGTTACTTCGGCGAACGCATTTGTTATTTCGGCGAACGCATTTGTTATTTCGGCGAACGCATTTGTTATTTCGGCGTGTCCATAACGCACTCTACTGGCGTGTCATTACTCAAATGTTGCAATTTTCCCACTTTTCCTATCTTTTTGACGAGACGTAAGCGTTTGACGAGACGAAGCGAAGCGTGACAAAATTGAGACGGGATCGGCTGGTTTAACTACACATTACTGTCCCCCCTTACAGACTTGAACTGACGCAGAGAAAGGTTGGTTGACATCTCACGTTAAAAGAAATCAGCCACCCAAGGAGAACTACCTGCAAATATTTGCGTAGCTGCTGAAATAGCTGTTTCTGTCCCATGCAGTTTTCCAGCTATTTGCAAATGGTAGGGAGAGAACAAACTTGTATATATTGGTGCTAGTTCTCGAACATCTAGCTGCAACTCACCCTTTCCACCTTTTGTAACTTCACCGCGTCCATTGGTAACAGAAAGAATGAATTTACCATTGTTTGCATCTAGCAAATTATCTTGAATGTCTAAGTGCAGTTCAGTTTGAATTCCCGATGGATAACCCCGCATCTCCAGCGCCTTGACTACATCTACTACCCGCAGCATCCAACGCATCGTATACTTGAGCTTGGCAGTTTGCTCTGGTAGCAGCAATGTTAAAGAATCGCTCACAGAACTCCTCCATCGCACCTGTTCAATTTGGGAGCGATGACTGGCAAGAAAAGACCAAAATGTTTGTGCAGCCGCAGCTGTGAGAATTACCCAATCTTTGATTCGCAGGATTGCGCCATCCTCTGTTGAATGTTGACTAAAAAGGATGTAGCCTTCAGGTTTCTCTTTTGTACCGATAAAATATGCGTAAAATGTTTCCTTGTCATCTGGTTGAATTAAGCGCTCCCAGATTGCGGGATGTCTGTCTAAATATCCATGTGTTAATCTGGCCTGCTGCTGATATAGTTCGTGAAAGACTTGATGATTGATACTCACTATTGGTTGTAAAGGTAGGGGTTGACCCCGCACTTGGATACTTTTAGTCGGAACTTCCCAATTACACCAGCTACCCCCCTGCTCATATCCGACTTTTCGATACAAGCCTTGAACTGCTGGATAAAGAGCAGAGAGCGGTATACCTCTAGCATAAAGTTCCTTGAGCGTCTGCTGCATGAGAGCGATCGCAGCTCCCGAACCACGGTATTCTGGAGCAATGCCCACTACGGCAATTCCCGTCATTGGTACACGCTCACCACCCCACCACTGACCCATATCCAGAGTTGCCAATCCACCAATTAATTGCTCTGATTCACGAATAATGCGAAAATTTTCTACGCCAACCTGGTTGATGTAAACTTCCTCAGTGCCAAGTGTGTTGACAAAACATTGGTCAAAGATAGCCCCAAGCTGCTGAATATCCTGTGGATGGGCAAGAGTGCTGTATTCAAATTGAGCCGTCATCTCTTATACCATTAGTAGGACAAAAACACAATCATACTACAGCAGATGTTGCCCCAATGCTTGAGCAATTTCATCGCCATAAAGCCCCGGAATTAGCCTCAATTATACTACTGCACGTTTGGTTTTAAATGTTGGAATACTTATATCGCAATCAATAGACCTCTTGCACAAATGCAAAATTCGCCCTTATCCCCTAACCCCTTCTCCCAATTTTGGGAGAAGGGGAGCCAAATTCAAAGTCCATCTCCCATGGGAGATGGATTTAGGGTGAAAGCTCATTGATTCATGCAAGAAGTCTAATATGTTCAATTAAGGGTTATTGGTGTAGATAATTAGTCTTTCAAAACGCGATAAATCCGCGATAAATCCGCGATAAATCGCGTCTCTACATTTGGGTTTTGTTGCTCATTCTGAACTGTATTTACTTAGATCGTTTCTTTATAAGGCTGCATATATTTACCCTCAGCTACGCCTTGCCCCCAAAGCATCTTCATGGAGAATTGATATTATACTTGTAAAGATTTTTCATGAGTTACCTCAAGACTGTTTATTCTATTTTTAGGGCCATCTGCTCTTAACAAATTACTTACAAAAAATATGTCAACAAGTTGGATTTATCTTATATTAGCAATCCTTTTTGAGGTTTCAGGCACAACTTGCATGAAATTATCACAGGGATTTACTAAAATAGCTCCTTCAGTATTAATATTTGTCTTCTATGGACTTTGTTTTACTTTTTTGACCTTTGCTCTCAAGAGACTTGAAGTAAGTGTCGCCTATTCTGTCTGGGCTGGATTGGGAACTATTCTAGTAGCTATTATTGGTATTATTTGGTTTCGGGAATCTGCCACATTAATCAAACTTGTGTCGATCGCCTTAATCATCATCGGGGTAATTGGCATCAACGCAAGTCAATGAAGGGGGCAGGGGGGCAGGGGAGAGGGTTTGCAGATTTTATACAGCTTAGTATTGGCTGCTTTAGCTAAACATTACTTAGGTAGCGGTGAACGAATTGAATGGCGATCGCACCTTCTCCCACACCGGATGCCACCCGTTTAATTGAGCCATAGCGGACATCTCCGGCTGCGAAGATTCCGGGAATGTTGGTTTCTAATAAGAAAGGAGAGCGTTCTAAAGGCCAACCACGAGGAGATTTGCTATTATGCATCAAGTCTGGCCCTGTGATGATAAAACCCTGAGCATCGCGTTGAATAACACCTTCAAGCCAATCAGTTTTGGGGCTAGCACCGATGAAGATAAACAGCGATGTCTACGACGGGCTACGCCTACGCGCCGGCACGGTTTCCGTTTGTCCAGTGTTGGCATGGGTAATCACAATTGCTTCTAAATATTCTTCTCCCTTGACTTCCACGACGCTGCAACCCGTGCAAACTTGGATATTTTCTGTAGCGGCAATTTGGTCAATCAAGTATTGGGACATACTTGATGTTAGTGACTCACCCCGCACTAATATAATCACTTTGCTGGCATACTTACAAAAGTGCATTGCTGCCTGTCCAGCAGAGTTTGCCCCGCCTACCAAGTAAACCTCTTCGTTGGTGCAGGCGAGCGCCTCAGTCATGGCAGCACCATAATAAATTCCTGCTCCTGTGAGTTTCTCTGCTCCTGGAACCTTTAGCCAACGGTAAGAAACGCCGGTTGCAACTAAAAGTGCATGGCAACTAATCTCGCTACCATCTGCCAATTGCAAAACCCGATAAGGATCTTCCAGTCGAACCCCACTTACGACTTGAGGAGTGAGAATTTCTACCCCAAATCGCCGCGCCTGGGTGACTCCCCGCCTTGCCAAATCACTACCACTCAAGCCAATAGGAAACCCCAAATAGTTCTCAATCCGCGAACTCGTGCCTGCTTGGCCTCCTGGCGCTTCACGCTCAATTAAGACAGTACTCAATCCCTCAGAAGCACCATAGACGGCGGCTGCCAGTCCGGCAGGGCCAGCACCCACGATCGCTAAGTCATAGAAGGGGCGCTCTGCCTGAGTTTGTAGTCCAATTTTAGCGGCAATCTCTAAATTAGATGGTTGAATTAACCGGGAACCATCGGGAAACAGCACTAATGGCAATTGTTGTCTACAATCAGCTTGGGCGAATTCCACTAATTTTGCTGCATCCGGCTCCAATTCAATATCTAACCACTTGAATGGAATCTGGTTACGCGCCAGGAAGTCTTTCACCTGATGTGAAAAAGGCGACCAGCGATTACCAATGACTCGAATGCCTTCAAAGGGTGGGCGGAATCCAGCTAGCCAGTCATCTAGCAAATCATCTAAAACCGGATATAGTCTCTCTTCTGGTGGATTCCAGGGCTTGAGTAAGTAATAATCAAGTCTGGCACTATTAATCGATTTAATGGCAGCATCCGTATCTGCATAGGCTGTCAACAAAGCACGTTTCGCATCGGGAAAGATGCCTTTTGCCTGTTCAAGGAACTCCACGCCTCCCATTTGGGGCATACGTTGATCCACCAAAAATAGAGCAACTGCTTCATTCCGCAATTTTAGTTGCTGCACCACATTCAGAGCCGTGATACCTGAATCTGCCCGGACAATGCGGAAGCGATCGCCATACTGATGACGCAAGTCTCGTGACACCGCTTGCAACACTTCTGGATCGTCATCGACGGTTAAAATTGCTGGTTTCGCCATAACTACTATTACTTAACAATTGCAGTGTCTAGCCGTTATCTTCAAAAATCTGTCGTCAAAATATCTACTGTTTAACCAGTTGCTTTAAACGAAAGTATGCCTCTTCTGGTGTCAGCGGTTCCGATTTACTTTCATTGGGTATATAAAATACCCAAGTATCAGGAAAGTAATGTACCACAAAGCTGGGAATCAAACCCAAGCTTACTGCTTGCTTTCCGAGTTTTTCAGTTTGTTCCTCTAAACTCAGTTGGTCATGAAATGAGTGTTCAACCATACCTTTTCATCTCCCTGCACTTTATTTGACTCTGGAAGAAGCTTCAAAACCAGTATTGCACAAATCACCTTTCGGTAATTCACCATTCACCATGTTCCAGAATGAGCTTGAGAATATTTTGGTAGTAGACCTAAATAATTTCAAATATGCTTTCGTAGAGAATCATAAAACTATTTGGGTCATTCACGCTAATCTGAAATTGGATTGAATAAGGCAGCAGGGCATTCCTGACGTTGAGGTCTTAGGAAATCATCTGTTTCCCCCTATACTCGTACTCGGCACAATCAGCGATGAGAGGCTTTGCCAACGTTGGTAAACTACGCTTTTAGCCAAGTATTGCGCTATTGCTGTTCTTTACACTACTGAGAAATAGCAGACGTTATGCGATTGGGTTGGAAAATTGTCCTATTCCTTTGTTCTCAAGGCATTAATTCATCTTGCCATCTCTAAAATAAGCGAACGAACAGCTACCATATTCCTCTAAGAATTATAAGTAAGTATGCGATCGTTCTACCTTGCGTGGGTATAGTGGTGGACAGAGTACAAGGGAGCCATAAAGCAAATGATGATTGCGTCACCAATGACTCGCTAACGCTTCTCTACGAGACGCACTCGCATTCGCTATCGGTGACGCTAACTCCCAGAGTAGTTGAAAGACGGATAATTTATGTTGTCTCTCTGACTTGCCTCTAACTGTTGTCTTTTGGCACAAGCAACAGCAATGCTTGTCTACCATCACACCAACTTTAGAGGGAAAAGCTCAATTTCCACAAAATCGCAATGCTTATCTAAACCCCAATGGGAACAAATCTCTCCAACAGGCTAATTGTTGGCTGTAATGACTGGGCTTCAACAAATAGCGCACTTTGCTCACCAAAAGCAGTCCAATTTTGGTTATTGGATAAAGGCTCAGAAGCAACAATAACTTGGTTTGGCTGCTTGAGTTCATCATAAGACCAATAAAGAGTAGGGGCTTGTGTGCGATAAGCATAGCGAATTGCTGCAACTGCTTGACCATCACTGACAATTACATTGGCACTAAAGCTGGTGTTGTGTTCTGATGCCAACTTAGTCAATTTTTGAAGTGTGGCATTTAATGCTGACAACAGAGTGCTGTTTGGAGACGACTGCCACATTTCCACTAGTAGGGCGAAGATGTGTTCCGAGTCAGTCGTGCCTTTAATCAGGCGGTATGTGGAATCAGAGAGGCTCTCACGTATTGGTCTATAAAGAGTTTGTTGAAAGTTTGATATTTCGCCATTATGCACAAACAAAAGTTTCCCACTACGAAATGGCTGACAATTGCTAATGTCGAGCGATTCACCTATCCCAGCTAATCGGACATAGCCTACAGTACAACTGGATTGTACATAGTTGCTCAAATCTTCCAGATTCGGCTCATTCCACAGCGGGATCGTATTTCGGTAAATGAAGGGTTTACCCACTTCGTCGTACCAGCCTACACCTACTCCGTCTCCACAAACTACTCCTGATTTTAATTCCAAAGGACTGTAACTTTGTTTGTAGAGCGAATGCTCTTGTTTATACAGCAACTCATCTAAGAGGATGGCGTTACCAAGATAGCCAATTAATCTACACATAAAAAAACGATGTTGCTGAAAGAGTAAGAAAAATTAGTCACAAGCCCCGATAAAAATCGAACCTTTTAACTGGACAATTATTGCGAAGCATTACTAATTTAACAACTATTGTTTATCTTGTGTATGTTTGAACTGTGACTTTAGTCATGGTTTTGTTTATGATTTTTAAAAAAATATTTTTTAAAAAAAGATTTAAGGAATTTAGATATCAATAAATAAACGAAAAAAGTTAAGTTAATTAACTTTAGTATTACATCGTAGATTATATTAATCTGCTAATTAGGCTGGAAGGGATTGAAGCTGAAATTGCAGCAAAGCTTGGAAAATACGGGTCAGTTCTACACTGGTTATTACTGGATAGTCAGGGTTTGTGGCTTTGTCTTTACTGATTAGATACCAGTCACCTGTAATCAAGAGATACAGCAGATTGCATCTTGGTGAAGCAGCGCGGTCTTCTCCCTTCTCTACGAGACGCTCCGCGAACGCGGAGCGTTCCGTTGGCGCAGCCTCTCGTAGAGAAGGAAAGGCGTTAGCCTCTCCCTTTGGGAGAAGGGGAGACGCTTTAGCGCATAGCGCAGCGTAAAGCCTTTGGCATGGCTTCTCTACAAGAGGCTGCGCCAACGCTTAGAGCGAGTCCTCTCCCAAGGGGAGACGCCAAGGGCGAACGAGCGTCTGGGGGTTTCCCCCATGAGCGACTGCTGTTAGCGCAGCGTTAGCGACGCAGGAGCGTCACCCGCAGGGTGAGGTACAGATAATCGTAGGGGCACAACATGTTGTGCCCCTACCCGTGTACTTCATTTACCTGAAATACGCTATAGCGTCTTAGAAACGGATGGTGCGCGAGATTTTTCCCCAACGGAGAAATGAAAGTATTTTACAGTGATGATTGCTGCAACCTGATACCGTATTCTCCGATAAATTAGCATCTGCAAAAACTATGCATCTTGTCAACTATTTCTACTGGAATGAGGCATTTTTATCAGCAAAATCGATAATGGTACGATCTAGATTTAAACTGATTTGTGGCTGCTGGAGTATGGTTGCTAATAATTCGGGATAGCATTGTTCTAAGTCTGCAATTTTAGCTTTTGCTCCCCAACAAGCATAGCCGTAGTAAGCATTTGTAAAGATTTATCGCAGCACGCTATGATTACTTATTCATTACTTTCAGATGTTGAACTGCCTTTTGAAGGAGTAAGCAAGAAAGAAAGTGTTCAGATCAAGTCGTCGGTGCTGCGAACTAACAATGAAAATCTAATCCACAACGCGGTAATGGATGGGATGGGTTTGGCATTCTTACCGACTTGGCTGATTGAAGACGATATTGCCGCCGGACATCTAGAGAGGGTGATGCTGGATTATCGATTTCCAGCCTCCATGCTTTACGCTGTGTACACCAGCCGCAAATATCTTTCATCGAAAGTGCGAACCTTCGTTGATTTTATTGCTGAATCTGGTCAGTTAAAATGATGCCACCTCACGTTATTCTAAGGTTGAGGTTTCGAGTTATGAGGTCGAAGTAATAATCTTTTCTCTCAATTCTCCACTACAGAGGCGATTAATCGTGTCTCTCCCTATCTCAAAATTTACTGTAAATTTTTAATTATGATTCAGGCAGAGGAATTTGTAGAAGCTGCGCGTAATCTTGGCTTTGGGTGGTACACTGGCGTACCCTGTTCTTTTCTCACGCCTTTTATTAACTACGTCATCAATGACGTTCAACTTAGATATATCTCCGCAGCCAATGAGGGAGATGCTGTAGCGATCGCAGCTGGAGCAGCAATTGCTGGTAAACCTGCTGTGGTGATGATGCAAAACTCTGGTTTGGGAAATGCAGTTAACCCGCTAACCTCCCTCACTTATATCTTTCGGATTCCACTGCTGCTGATTTGTACTCTAAGAGGCGATCGCTTGTTGCAAGATGAACCGCAACATCAATTAATGGGGCAAATTACAGAGAAATTGCTGCAAACAATGACTATACCTTGGGAATTTTTTCCCACAGACGCAGCAGAAATAGAACCCGTTCTACAAAGAGCTACAGCCTATATGCAACAAGAACGCTGTCCTTATGCTTTAATTATGCGTAAAGGAGCGATTGCCCCCCATGCACTCACCTGTTCTTCTATCCCCGAACGAGAAAATAGTAATAGCGCTCATATTCAGCAAAGCTTTTTTCGGGATAACAAAGAACAACGCATTTCTCGCAGCGAAGCATTGGCTCGGATTGTGGAACTCATCGATCCAGAAAACACTGTAGTAATTGCCACCACCGGATACACGGGACGCGAACTCTTCGCTAGTAAAGACAGTGCCAATCATCTTTACATGGTCGGCTCGATGGGCTGTGCTTCCTCAATGGGATTGGGATTATCCTTAGCACGTCCAGACCTCAAGGTAGTAGTAATTGATGGCGATGGGGCAGCACTGATGCGAATGGGTAATTTTGCTACCATCGGCACTTATGGCGGTGCTAACTTAACCCATATTCTTTTAGATAATGAAGTCCACGATTCCACAGGCGCACAAGCCACCGTTTCTGCGGGTATATCTTTTGCTAAAATTGCACAAGCGTGCGGTTACGGCGTTACATTAGCCGGAGATGACCCCGCCCTTTTAGATGCCTTATTTACCGCAGATAGCGACACTAGACCTAAATTCGCTCATTTAAAAATCCGTCCCGGAACTTTAGAAAAGCTACCCAGACCCAACCTCACCCCAGAAGCAGTTTTACAACGCTTTATGAAACATATTGGTTCTGACCTTATAATTCCTAATTCGTAATTAATAAATTCAAAGTACAAACTCTTAATTTATTAATGACAAATGACAAATGACAAAATGATTTTACTAAATCCCGGCCCTGTCAATTTGAGCGATCGCGTCAGAAATGCCCTGTTGCGCCCTGATTTGTGTCACCGTGAGGTGGAATTTTCCCAACTTCAAAGCAGAATCCGCGAACAGCTACTTCAAGTTTATGGTCTTGGAAGCGATTGCTGGGCAGCAGTTCTCCTCACTGGTTCTGGAACCGCAGCAATGGAAGCGATGATCAGCAGTTTAGTCCCAAGTGATGGGAAATTGCTGGTAATTGAAAACGGTGTATATGGCGAACGACTTTCCAAAATTGCCAAAATCCACGGCATTAATTACATTACACTTTCCCATTCCTGGAATGCCGAAATAGATATCAAGGCTTTAGTCAAACTCCTGGATGAAAACGCCGACATCACCCACCTTGCGATCGTCCATCACGAAACTACTACCGGTCGCCTAAATAATTTAGCGGAACTTGCGCCAATTTGCCAAGAACGCGGTATCAAACTATTAATAGATGCAGTCAGCAGCTTTGGTGCTGAGGAACTAAATTTTGCAGATTGGGGAATCACCGCTTGCGCTGCGACAGCGAATAAATGTCTGCATGGTGTTCCTGGAGTGTCCTTTGTCATCTTGCAAAGGGATGCACTGCCGTCAGTAGACACCATCCCTCGCACTTTATATTTAGATTTAGCAACCTATTGCCAGCAGCAAGACCGAGGCGGCACACCTTTTACGCAATCAGTACAGACATTTTATGCCCTAACAGAAGCTTTGCAAGAAATGGCAGAAGCCGGAGGTTGGCGTGCCAGATACAGCCATTACAACCAACTTGCTAGCTTAGTTAAAGACGGGTTAGCCTCAATCGGAATTAAACCCTTACTTCCTGTTGGCAGTTCATCCGTTGTCTTGAATGCCTACTATTTGCCAAACGGTTTCAGCTATGAGGAATTTCACGACCAACTGAAAGCACAGGACTATATAATTTATTCTGGACAGGGGAATTTAGCTCAATCTATCTTCCGAGTCTCGACAATGGGAGCTATTACCCACGCTGATATGGAACGCTTTGTTGCTGTTGTTAAGGAAATTATTCGGTAAACTGACTTGAAGCGTAAGTTTTACCCCTCCCTAACCCTCCCCTTGGAAAGGGGAGGGAACTAGATTTTCTGGTTTCCCCCCTTTCCAAGGGGGGATTAAGGGGGGTAATTCGACTTGTGTGTACAACCAGAGAGGTTATTTTCCCTACTCCCCATTCCTTAAATACTGTGCGATCGCATTTACCAGTGGGAATCATAACAAACAGATTTACCACAATAAACATCCAATGGCATACCAAAACATTACCGCTTCCCTTTCCCCAGCAGATATCCGAGAAATTAAAGCAGCCTTTGCGACTATCCAAGCAAAGATGCCTTTTCTCGTGACTCTGAGTGCAGAAGAACGACGCAACTTATTTAAGATGGGCGATAAAAGACTAGCTTTTGTCAACAATAGCCTGATTGCTGCCCAATCTAACCGAGATATTTTACCAGCCAGTTTTGATTTAGATGAATTTGTGCGGGATTATCAACTAGCTGCTAACCTCACTGAAGTTTTGATTGGACTGCGACAACTGACAGAACAGGTAGATGATACCCTAATGGCAGTCGGTAGCGAAGCAATGGGTAGCAGTTTGACAGTTTATGATTACGTGAAGACTGCTGCTAAGAAAACTCCAGGGTTAAAAACTATTGCTGAACAATTAGGCGAACGGTTTAAAGCTATAAAAAGTAAACCTGCAAAAGCTGCATCTAATTCATAGCCTGTAAACATTGCCAGACCTCATGTAGAGACGCGATTTATCGCGTCTAATAAACTGGCACGTTAGAGAGACGCGATAAATCGCCGTCCGGAGAGAGAATGTACTCGTCAATTATTCCTTGACAGACTACTATTTTCGACTTGTGTGTACGCTATAGCTCTGACTCGGAGAGGGACAGGCTTGAAGTAAAGTTCAAGGCAGCGAGAGGTTTATCAAATTTACGTTAAATGAGTCTTTGATACTCGTAAATGAACCTCAAAGCATCGTCGATGAACCTCAAAGCTTCGCCAATGAACTTCAAAGCATCGCCGATGAACCTCAGAGCATCGTCGATGAACCTCAAAGCATCGGCGATGAACCTCAAAGCATCGTCGATGAACCTCAGAGCATCGTTAATGAGTCTTTAATACTCGTCCACGAGTATTAAAGACTCTCAATCAGGAATAACGAAGCTGATTCGCTGCAATCAGTCATAGTTAACCTCAAGGGTTGGCAGTGGTTTTTCAATGCCAGAATCACCATCATCGCTCACATTGCCTTTTGGCTTGCCCTGATCTTCGCCTACCCCAAATTTCCCCAAGTCCAAGCTATCTTCTTCTGGAACCCTTGGGTACGCCGGATTCTCGGCGTCGGCTATGTCGGCTTTCTCCTCACCTGGTTTCCCCCCTTCCGGCGCAAATTATTTGAACCATTCAAACCTTCCCTATTAGCCGATGCTGGCTTAGATAATTTTTATGACCAATCATACTTCCCAGCATCTAAAGTCAAAGTTCCCGTCTCAGGAGACATCTTGCCAATTACCGCAGCATTACCCAGGATTCAAGGACAAATTATCTTAGAAGGAGATTCCGGCTTAGGCAAGTCGATGTTTCTCCGTCATCTGTTGAAAAACTCCCAACGCATAGTCGTTTATCTACCCGCCCAGAAATGTTATAAAGGCGTAATTGAAGCCATCCAAGACAAGCTACACGGCCAAGCCCAAGATGCCGACTTCCTAAAAAACCTGATTTACAGTGGTGCAATTGACATCTGCATCGACGGACTCAACGAAGTTACCGCCGAAACACGAGCAAAAATCTGCCAGTTTGTCGAAAGCTATTTCCGGGGCAACATTATAATGACTACCCAGCCCTTAGAGTGGACACCACCCTCAACAGCCAAGATATATAAATTGCAGCCCCTTGAGCAACAACAAATTCAAGAGTTTTTGATTTCCCGTCAGCTGCGACTACCCCAAGATGCCAAAATTCAAGGTGCTGATTACGCCAAAGCCTGCACCGATTATTTATCAGAAGTCTTCCAACAACAAGCCAAAGAAGAGTTAGATGCTATCCGCCGAATTCTTTCCAATCCAATGGATCTAACAGTGGTAGCGCTGATGTTATCACAAGGCAAACACCCTAACTTGTTTCACCTGCAACAACAGCAATACAATTTAATGGCGGCAGAATACCTCAAAGAATGGAATCAAGAATTTCCCTTAAAGAAATTCTCAGCCGCCGTCTACCAAATGCGACTCGAAGACAAACAAGCCTTACCCGCAGATGAATTTTACCAAGTTGCTATGTCTTTGGAAGACGAGAAATACAAGATGGTAGTCAGCCGTCAGTGGCAAGATGAAAAAGGCGAAGCCCAGAAAGAGTGGTATTTCCGCCACGATAAAATCATGGATTTCTTCTTAGTGCAAAACTTTCTCGGCGAAACTGATACCGCCGAAGGACTATTAGTTGATAGAATGGGCGATCCGCGTTTTCGTGGTGTTTATTTCTTGCTAGCAACCTTACTTGAGATAGATGCAGCCAAAAAACTGCGGGAAGAATTGATTCAATACGCCGCCGACACCAAAGACAATACGGTGAGTAATACTTTCGTGCAGTTGTTGCGGACTAGATAATGTGCTTCGTTGGCTAGAAACTAAGCCCTACATGAGCTTCGGGAGATTAGCCGTCAGGTTCTAAACCATGTAAAGATAAAAAAGTGAAAATATTCCCGGTAACTGTCTCTATCGGCAAAACGGAATATGTGGCAACAAATGACTTACAGCTATTTTCAGGTAAATAGACCACGCGGTAGGGGCGCAAGGCCTTGCGCCCCTATGACAGGTGTGGTTCAAATACATGAAAACTGCTGTAAATCAAGATTCTACAGATGCCATACAACAGGTGTGTGACATTTGTTGTCAGATTGAGGAATTTCACAGATAATATCAAGTCTGGATAATTAGTTATGATTCCCACAGTCATTGGCTACGGCAAAACTTGTGTGTACACCGTAGCCAAGTAAAAAGATAAATTTAGAGAGAGGTTTCAAATATCTTTAACAGGGCATCAAAGCATCAAATCTCCCTAATACTGCCATATCTTCTTCATCTAACTCTGTCGGAACCCCACTGCGAATTAGTTCCGAAAAGTCTTCATTGGGAACCATAACAGTCAACGTGTACAAGCGAGTAGAACCAGTATTTTTAATCAAATGAGTACCAGTGGGAGGCACCAATAAACTATCTCCAGCTTTGATCGTGGTAGTCTTGCCGTCACACATAGCGATCGCTTCTCCTTTGAGGACAAAAAACATTTCCACCGCCCACTGATGGCGATTTGGCGGTGTTTGTCCACCAACATCAAAAATTTCTACGCAGCAAGTCAAGGAAGTATTAGCATTTGTCGAATCGAAGATAATTGCTAATCGATTAGAGTCGTTAGGACTGATGCGATATACTTGGTAATCTTTGGGAGATTTGATAACGGGAATTACACAACGAGTACCGTACATTTATTTATCCCCTCTAAAGTTATTGATGGATATGAAAATTCCTGAAATCTGAGTTCTGAATATTGAGTTGTTAGTTGTATCTCTAAATCACAAAATCACTAATTATTTTTAACTCCTCACTCCTCACCATTTTGCAGCGCTGTTAAAATTCCTTGCGAGTCAGTGACAAAACCGAAGCATTGTTTGACATTATACAATGTCGCCAGCCAACAATATTCAGGAGAAGTGGTAGCAGTGCAATCTTTAACCAACACGCAGTCATATCCTAAGAAATTGGCATCACATAAGGTAGTTAGCACACATTGATCGGCATTAACACCAGCAAAAAATAATGTTGTCTTTCCCAGATTCCGCAAGATACTATCTAAAGGTGTATCCCAAAACCCACTCATGCGGTATTTATCCACACGAATATCTTCGGGAATTTGTTCTAGCTCGTCTATTACTGCCGCGGCCCAACTACCTGCCATGAGTACTCTAGCACCATTGCTTGGCAGTGGATCGCCCAATCCTACACCTCCCCCTGTGGGGTTATAGACATGACGCGAACCAGCACTAGTATTGAGCAAGTCGGGACGATTCCCCCAATTTACCCAAATCACTGGAACACCAACCTCACGCAATTCTGGAAGTAAGTTGTTCAAAGGTTCAATAGGCTGACGCGCTGGAGTTACGTCTACACCGATATGCGCTAACCAGCCATCAGGGTGACAGAAGTCGTTTTGCATATCAATGACGAGGATAGCAGCTTTTGCCAAGTCTAGGTGCAGGGTTTTAGTTTCTGTTGATAAAATAACGGGTTGTGGGGTCTTTTGAAGACGAGTGATATCTGCGATCGCATCATTCACTGTCCACGCATTTGGTGCAACTCCCAATGTCCGTAATGGTAAATTCATAAAATTGCAATACCCAACACCATTTTCTATTTTGTAACTTGAAATTCAAGTCAAAATACAATTACTTAATCAAGGTTAAATATGGTAAATTTCACTATCCAGAATGTTTTGATTGCCGTCAGTGATGATTATCCAACAGTAGATGTACAGATTGTAGATGGAGCGACGCCAAATAGCCTGTTGTAGACATCGCAGCCATTTCCCCCAATCTACAAGTAATTGGCACTGCCATAGATGGCAACCTGGACATAATATGAATAGACCATTTCAGACAATTTTTACTGAACACCGCGTATTTTGGGCTGTTTTACTCTTTGGGACAGCACTGGTGGTAACACTAGCACTGTCGCTTTCTCAAGGAGCAGTACCTTTAAATATGTCGGAATTTTGGCAAGCCATTCTCCACAAAGGCGATCCGGTTAAACAGACAATTCTCTGGGATTTACGTCTCCCACGCATTACTGCTGCAATAATTGTCGGCGCAGCTTTGGGAATGTCAGGAGCACTGCTGCAAGGAATGTTACGTAATAGTCTTGCCGATCCATTTATTTTGGGCATTTCAGCGGGTGCAGGACTACTTGTAATTCTGATGATTGTCTGCCAAATATTCCCGATCGCAATTCCTTTAGCAGCATGGATGGGAGCAATTTTAACTGCCGCGATCGTTATTTTACTGGGTCGTTCGGGGTCGGGAATTTCTGTTGAGCGGTTGATTTTAGGCGGAGTGGCGGTGAGTTCTTTATTTGGTGCTGTACAAAGTACATTGCTGCTTTTAGCTGAAGATGGGCAAATTCAAATTGCGCTCAGTTTCCTAGTTGGTAGTCTTAATGGACGGGGTTGGCAAGAAATTGCTACGACTGGCCCTTATATCATCGTTGCATTGATCGGGGGATGCTTGCTGGGGCGATCGCTAAACATACTGGCTTTGGGAGATGATTTAGCTGTGAGTTTAGGGCTTTCGTTGACGCGATCGCGCTTGTTAATTGGTGGTGTCGCCACTCTATTAGCCGCAGGTGCAGTCAGCATCAGTGGCTTGGTTGGATTTGTTGGTCTTGTTGTTCCTCACGGTGTCCGCCTGATTGTTGGTACAGATCATCGCTTTGTTTTACCACTTTCCGCCCTTGCAGGTGCATGGTTACTCACTTTTGCAGATTTACTCTCTAGACTAGGAGCAGTAGAACTACCAGTAGGTTCTGTCACTGCCTTGCTGGGTTCACCCCTGTTTATCTGGTTACTTTATCGTCGTTCTGCTGGGTTTAATAAATTTTGAGCTATCAGACCACTATCCATCCTTACTGTATAGAGGGATCGGGTTTTTTGCGAATTCTGATAAACTGAGACTAAAGCCTTCTTCAACTATTTGAGCCACAATTCTTTATAGGGAAACACAGCTGTATAACCCCCTCCTGCCCCCTCAAGGAGGTTAATTGATGTTATGTGTTGAGGAATTAATCAACTTAGACCCATTTCAACAACTTCCTAAAGAGCGATTGCAGTGGGTTTGCGATCGCACTCAAACAGTTGAACTTTCTGCCACAGAGGTGTTGTCCCATGAGGGAGACCCTGTATGTCGCTTATTTATCTTAGTCAAAGGAAAAATCAACATCACCCGCCGCAGTGAAGGAGTGGAAATTCCCATCGGGCAACACGAAGCCCCATCCTTTTTTGGTGAAATTCCAGTACTCACAGATGAACCTGCACCTGTGACAATGCGGGCATTCACAAATTGCCACCTCTATGAAATGAAGGGAGAAGACTTCCGTAAACTGCTGCATGAATGTCGTGATTTTGAGCGGATGGTCTTCCGAATTATGCAACGTCGTGTCCGGGGGCTAGAGTCTTTCATTCGTGGCCGGGAAAAGATGGCAGCTTTAGGGACACTTGCCGCCGGTCTAGCTCATGAACTCAACAACCCAGCCGCAGCCCTGGTTCGGACTTTAAAAGAAATGCCAGCCGCCATCCTAGAGTTACAACGAATGAACTTAGTTTATGGGCAACGCAATGTTGAGGAAGCCCATACTCAACACTGGTTGAGAGTACGCGATCTAGGCTATGATGCGATTTTGAATAATCGCCTAGATCCGGTGACACTAAGCGATCGCGAAGCCATATTGCTGGAATGGTTAGAAGACTATGGTGTAAACCAAGCATGGAAATTAGCAGAACCTTTAGCCGAAGGTGGTGTTGAGGTTGAAACCCTAGAGCAACTCATGGAACGTTGGCGCAACGACAACACGGAATTGCGAGAAATGGGATTGCACTGGCTAGCGCTTTCCTTTGAAGTCATGTCGATGATTAAACATGGTTTGCGAGGATCTGAAAGGATTTCCGAACTTGTGCAAGCGATGAAGTCTTATTCTTACCTCGATCAAGGCACTCAGCAAGAAGTAAATATACATCAAGGTTTAGAAGATACCTTGCGCTTGTTTGCTCATAAACTCAAATGCGGTGTGCAAGTGCAACGCAATTACGATCAGCATATTCCGAAAATTCTTGCCTATGGCAGTGAACTCAATCAAGTGTGGACGAACTTAATTGACAACGCCATTGATGCAATGGATGGTAAAGGACTGCTAGAAATTACAACACACCATTGCGATCGCTATGCCCATATTGACATCATCGATTCTGGCAGTGGAATTCCACCTGAAATTAAAACCCGCATTTTTGAACCTTTTTTCACCACCAAATCAGTGGGGCATGGTTCAGGACTCGGTTTAGAAACCGTTCGCCGGATTGTAGAAAATCGCCATCACGGTACACTTTCATTTGAGTCGCAGCCAGGCAAAACTTGTTTCACTATTTGCTTGCCCTTATTGAATCAATAAGCGATGGGATTAGAGATGAAAAAAATGGGAACCAATGGTTCCCAAAATATAGCAGCAAGTGAATATTTCTGTTAGACTTCTAGTTTCTTATACCCAACATTTTCAGGGCTTTGTTGGATTTCACTCCATTCAACCCAACCTACAAATTTTCTTAACCGAGTAGTATTGGGATTACTCCTAATCAATTAATATCTGATAGTTTTGGTGTTTTGGGCTGTTGTTCGGAGTTAATGAATTCAGTTTTTGTTGGTCTTCCATTATTAGGAGGTTGTTTTTTTGTTTTGGATTGTGAGTTATTATTCTCGCTCATGTTAATTTATCTCCTTAATAGCTTTAGTTATTTGGCTGTTTTCAGATTTCTTGCTTGGAGTTGGTCAAGCAAAAAGTTCAGTGAATGCAGTCAGTTTGTGTTCCGATGATTATGACTTCAAGCGATGTCATTGCAATTCCGTAATCCTGTAGAAAATTTTGCTCCATTCTACGTTGAATACTATTGTAAAAGAGATAAATAGGGGAAAAAACTCCTTACTTTCTACCTCTTTTACCTTAGTTTTCTATTCAAACTATTTTTGCAGCCAGACCGATATTGAACCACCTGGACATGGGAAATTTCCCCATCCGTCGTTATTGGTGTGAATGATATCGTTTATATGTCCCGTGGCATCGTAAAATTCCTGATTAGGTCGGAACATATTCATCCACTTGTTCCCTGGTGCGCTATTGGTCAGCACTACAGCCATTGCACCCGGATGTTCCCTATTACCCAAGCGCGTCCAACCGATAGTATTGGGATGGTCAAAATAATCATGCTGGTCGCCAAAACCGTATTCTCTACGCGCCTTCAAGAACTTGTCAATCAAGAAACGGTGAGAGTAAAGGGTATTATCACATCCTTTATCTTGATATTGTGCCCCATAATAATCTGCATAGAAAACGCAAGGATAGCCTTCTCGGCGCAGTAAGATTAATGCATAGGCTAAGGGCTTAAACCAAGGTTCAACAGGCGACTCTAGGGATTGACAAGGTTGGGTATCATGGTTTTCGACAAAGGTAACAGCTAGGGCAGGTTGTTCTTTAACTAGGGTTCTATCAAAAATCGATCGCAGATCGAAACTACTACCCTGGCGACTAGCTTGGTGAAACTTGAAATGTAGAGGCACATCAAATAACGACAAACGCCCATCACTAGAGGCAATATAACCGTGTAAGGCATCGATATCTTGAGACCAGTACTCGCCAACGCTAAACAGTTCCCGTCCACCAAAATGAACTCGCAGGTGATTTAACCAATCACGGAAAAAAGTGGAGCGGATATGTTTAACAGCGTCAATGCGAAAGCCATCTACACCTGTGGTGTCAACAAACCAACGCCCCCAATACATTAACTCACCGTGGACGAGGTCATTACCTGTATCCAGGTCGTTGGCCATTAAATAATCGTAGTTGGCGTGTTCGTGGCTAACTTCCGTCTCAAAATGTTTATCTTTAAGGCGGTAGAGCTTGTCTACATTTTGGGTATCTGCGTTATATGATAATGAATCAAAGCACCACCAATACCATTTCATACTAGAGTACTTATCTCCACGACCAGAAAAATTGAACTTTGTATAAGCTGCAATTTCGTACCAATGGCTGACTGCACGGTTGCGGTCATTCCAATCCATTTCTTGGGCAAAGATGCGTTCTATTTCATCCCCACCATCTTTGTGGTTGAAGACCACATCGGCATAGATTTGAATACCTACACGCTGTGCCGTTTTAATCGCCCTTAAGTATTGCTCGCGTGTTCCATATTTTGTCCGAACAGTATTTTTTTGATCGAACTCACCCAAATCAAACAAATCGTAGACTGCGTATCCAACATCCCATGTTCCACCACTGCCCTTATAAGCTGGCGGCAGCCATAAGGCAGTGAAGCCTGCATCAGCTAGCTCATTGGCTGTTTTATCCAGCTTGTCCCATAACGTACCATCATTGGAGATGTACCAATGGTAATACTGCATTATTACGCCGTTGGTCATGCGATCGCCTTTGTAGAATCTTTGATTTTACAGATTTCTGTCAGAAATCTCTGATGCTAGGATATGTTACTTTTGTCACACATCCTCACTTCACCCGATTTTATTTAGGTTTCAATGACGACTTCACAAAGAACAATTACGAATTACTGGGACGGGATAATTGCTGATTTGCATTGATAAGGTTAGTGGTTTCCCGATTTATGATGTTTCTTAACTACAACTAATACAACTTCACCAAACTTCACGTCAACTTTGTCACAAATGAGTATCTGGAGTTGAGCGACTGAGTAATTACTTAACCCGGATTATTGAGCCGATACTAACAAACACTGTTATATTCCCTAATGCTAGACGGGAATGGTTCATGTTGTATAAGTTACAGTTACCAAAACTGAAACGGTTATCAAATCCCAAGCTGCTCAAGACTATTCTGGGTAAATAGTCAAATGTGACAGAAAAAATTTAGTGTAAGGATTTAGTCATGTCTTACCCGATTCCATCCAAAATGTGGCAGCGAGTCAGTATTGTAATATTGTTTTTATTGATACCCTCGGTAGGAATTGCCGTTTTACGTCAGTCTGCTACAGTTGCAGTTCCAGCCAATCAGACTCCTGCCAGTTCTACTCCAAAAACTTCCATTCTACCCAATCACCCTGACTACCAAGCACTCCAGGCATTGGTACAACAGTATAGTTGTGTCGTCCCCGTCCAAAACTTTGGCACTCTTCCTGTAACCCGGACTGAGTTTGCCACAGTCTTGAATGCCTGCGTGAATCGCAGCAATGAGCTAATAGCCACCGATCCCAAGAGCGTTACCCCAGCAGATATAAAAATTCTGCAACGCTTGCAGTCAGAATTTGCACCAGAGTTAGCAACCTTAAAAAGTCCGATAGATGAATTGGAAGCTCGTAGTCCCATCACTTCGACTACCAGAGAACGGACTCAAACTGAGTCTACCCGAAAGACTCAACCTTTACCCACAGCCCTACCCCTTAGTATTCCGTCTGGCTCATCTGTGCAGGATCGAGTTGTTAACCGTGCAAATATGCCTAAACTCCAAACTCGTGGCAGTATTGGAAGGGTTGCCCCGGAACCACAAACAGATAACAGATTCAATACAGAAAACTACAACCGGATTGAAGATAATCCTTTTCATCGCGTTAGTAATGACCCTCTTTCCACCTTTTCCATTGATGTAGATACAGCATCTTACAGCAACGTGCGACAGTTTATTACTCAAGGGGAATTACCACCCAAGGATGCAGTGCGAATTGAGGAATTGATCAATTATTTTACCTACAATTATCCCCAACCAAAAGGCGAACGCCCTTTTTCCGTCACCACTGAAGTTGCTGCTGCTCCCTGGAATCCTCAACACAAGCTGGTACAGGTGGGTTTGCAAGGTAAACGCCTAGAAAGCAAAACCTTACCACCTAGCAACCTAGTATTTCTGATTGATGTCTCCGGTTCTATGGATGACCCAAACAAATTACCCTTGGTGCAACAGTCACTCAAATTGCTGGTGAACAAACTGCGTCCTGAAGACCGGGTAAGTTTGGTAGTCTATGCTGGGAATGCTGGATTGGTTTTACCTGCTACTCCTGGTAGTCAAAAATCAACAATTCTAGCGGCGATTGACCGCTTAGAGGCTGGAGGCTCGACTGCTGGCGGACAGGGTATTGAATTAGCTTACAAGATAGCCAAACAAAGCTTCCTCAAGTCTGGTAATAACAGAGTAATTTTAGCTACCGATGGAGATTTTAATGTCGGGGTTTCCAGTGATGGCGACCTGACGCGATTAATTGAACAAAAGCGAGATCAGGGAATTTTTCTGACGGTATTGGGATTTGGTACCGGCAATTATAAGGATGGAAAAATGGAGCAACTGGCTGATAAGGGTAACGGCAACTACGCTTACATCGATACCCTATTGGAAGCCAAAAAGGTTTTAGTTAACGATCTCAGGGGAACTCTGTTTACTATTGCCAAGGATGTGAAAATTCAGGTGGAGTTTAATCCGGCGAAAGTTCAGGCATATCGCTTGATTGGTTACGAAAACCGCCTGCTGCAAAACCAGGATTTCAATGACGACAAGAAAGATGCAGGGGATATTGGGGCTGGTCATTCTGTGACAGCGCTTTATGAAATAATTCCCACTGGCACAAAAAGCGATGTGAAATTACCAGAGATAGACCCTTTAAGGTATCAGCGTTCTGGTGAAACTGTCTCGGATGCTGCTGGTAATGAGTTGATGCAGGTGAAACTGCGCTATAAGTTGCCCCAGGACAGTACCAGTCAACTAATTACCCAAACCATCCAAGATGATGATTTGAGAACCGACCAGATACCCTCCACAAACCTGAGATTTGCTGCTGCGGTAGCTACCTTTGGGATGGTGCTGCGTGACTCTGAGTATAAGGGGGATGCTAGTTATGATTTGGTGATGAAATTGGCAACCCAAGGAAAGGGGGAAGACCAGGAGGGCTATCGGGGTGAGTTTATTCGCCTAGTGGAGCAATCTAGAGGGTTGATTACAAGAAAATGATTTAGATTGCTTTTACAGCATTTTTCAATTATTGAGACCACAACTGAGACGAGGAGTAGGGAGTGGTGTAGTTCAATTACTTGAAAACCGCTGTAATATCTTGGAGATATTCACAATCCGCATCAAAAGAGCGATCGCTCTCCACTGTATTAGATATCTGCAATCAATATAGCAATTTAATTTCAGAAGAGAGCATTGCATATTTGCGGGATGTTTTTTCATCACTGCTAGTCAAAAAACTTATTCCCTACTCTCCAAGACGAGAAAGAAGAAATGTTTAACTGAACTGTATTGTGCCATGTAAGGTTTTTATTTGTTTCTATTTTCTCCCCTTTCTTCCTACTGGTATACACATCGGTGTACCGGAAACCGGGTCTGGGATAATCCGACATTCCAATCCAAACACCTCCCTTACCATCTTCTCAGTGATCACCAAATTAGGTTCGCCAACAGCAAAAATTTGACCTTCTTTCACCGCTATTAAATAATCAGCATAACGACAGGCGTGATTCAAATCATGTAACACCATGACAATCGTTCGTTGCTGGTTTTGGTTCAAATCATACAATAAATCTAAAACTTCTATTTGGTGCGCCAAATCTAAAAAAGTAGTTGGTTCATCTAACAATAAAATATCCGTATTTTGAGCTAATGCCATTGCAATCCAAGCACGTTGTCGCTGTCCACCAGAAAGAGTATCTAACTCGCGTTCTGCCAAGTATTTAATCCCAGTAATTTCTAATGCAAGTTCTACTAATTTTTCATCTTCTTTTGTCCACTGCTGCAACCAGTTTTGATAAGGAAACCTTCCATAAGCTACCAAATCTCGAACGGTTAATCCTTCTGGTGCAACGGGGCCTTGAGTAAGAATTCCTAATTTTTTAGCAACATCTTTTGTTGATAGCTTAAAGACATCTGTTGTATCTAAATAAATTGTGCCAACACGAGGTTTTAATAATCTTGCTAAACCCCGTAATAAAGTGGATTTACCACAGCCATTTGCACCAACTAAAGCAGTTATTTTTCCTGGTGGTATATCTAAATCTAAATGCTTAATAATGTTTATATTATCATAACCCAAAGTCAAATTCTTCGCTGACATTTGGTAATGTAGATTATCGTTCAATAATGACATTGACATAATTAAATTTAAGAGAATATTTTGATGATTTTGTAAGTATGTAGTATCATGTCCGTTTGATTACTTAATTAAACCCAAAGAACCCCACCCCGCTAAAGCAGCGCTTTGTCTCCCCTTCCCGCAAGTAGATAGGGATTAAGGGGAGCCAGCGCGGTAACAGGGGAAACCCCATGAGCAACTGGCGTGTAGGGTGCAATAACTATGGGAATCATAACTAATTACCGGGACATGATATATCACACTATTCGCTTTTATTAATGCTACACCTAAAAAAGAATTTTTCTCTACTTACTTAGTATGAAATATACTGAGTTAGGTCTTACTTTTTTGATTGTTAATTAATAAATAAAATATGGGGCACCAATCACAGCAGTAACAATTCCGGAATTTCGATAGGAGCAAAAATAATTCTACCGATAAAATCAGAGAAAACCAAAATCATTGCTCCTATCATTCCTGCTACTGGAATCAAACCTTGATGATTTCCACCTACTAATTGACGGGCAATATGGGGAGCAATTAATCCCACAAATCCAATTGAACCCGCAGCAGCTACTGCTGCACCAGAAAGTGCTGCACTAATTAATAGTAATAAAGCGATTTTAACCGAGTGCGATGGCGTAACCGCCCAGCGTAGCTGATCGCAAGCGCTTAGTGGACGCAACAATAAGGCTTTGAGGGAATTACTGGAGCTAAATTATCAGTTAGCAAGGGAAAGATAGAAAAAATAAAAGTTTCTTTTTCCCAGATAAACTCAAGTATTAACAGATAAAAACCATGAGCAATTAAGTCGCAATCTGACAAGTCCACATACCGCCATTATTACCTGATTATAGCGATAACGAGATCAACAAAATTTCTCACTCGCTACTCAGAATATTTTCAATTGACATATCATGTGTTCAACACCAATTCTCCGTGAAAATAGTTGTTTATTTTGTTCCTTTTGTAGTTGTAAAATATCTGACTTTTTTGGTTTTTTATGTGGCGTAGTAATTGTATTATCCCCAATATCAGCTTTGTCACCAATAAATTTTTATTCAACATTGAATTTATGCCGTGTTTCTCGAAATCAACCTATATCGCTTGTTTTACATAATTTTCCAACATATACATCAACAATATCTTCTCCCTTCGGCAGCACAATAAACTGATTTTTTAGAGTGTGCATTTTTTTGTTTACCGAATAGTATAGTTTCTGATTATTATAGTCTATAAGTCTCTCTATAGCTGGTTCTGCGCTATCTACAATTAATTCGTATTCACCAAGCATTCGACGCAAATCTTGATATTTTTGGCTAATTGACTTGATTGAGGTAACACAAAAATGAATAGTTAGTGCAATTCAGGGAATAACTTTTAGTAGAAGATGACCAAATCCCTCATAACTACCGCACAGTAGTTTGAGGGATTTATGATCTGTTCTTTTCCAAAAGGTAAAAAAGAGCTGTTCTTTCTAGCTAATTGCTTTCTTTTTCTTCAGCCATATTCCCAATAAACCAGCAGTAACAACTATTCCTCCAATAGTTGATGGCTCAGGCACAGGTTTTACACTCACATTATCCAAGTATAAGAATCCATATTTATCCCAATCCCCAAACTTTAACTCTGTGGATAATGCATCTGCCGTAAAATTGAACTTATATTGCGTGTATGGTTGAAAAGAAATGTCTTTTTGATCAAAAAGCTTATTTCCACCTACAAATGTCTGAAATTGATTATCAAGGTCAGGGGCCTCATCTATAGATGCTAAATAGTAACTAAGTTCGTATTGCTGACCAGGTTGTGTAGAAAGCGTCTGTGATATGTAGCTGAGGTCTATAAATCCACTAAGTGATAAGCCCTGGTTACCACTATTATGCTGAGGAAAATTGCTGATTCTTATCCCTGATATATCCATCGGATCGCCAGCCTTAGTCCAGTCTGTAATATTCGGATTTGTAACGTTGGGATTGTTAGGATCTACAAGGGGATCGAGTTCAAAGCTTCCGTTTTTAACAAGTTCTGCCGCTTGTACTGCTGCATTAGAAGTATTAGTAATTACAGCAGTGCTAATTAAGGTAGTAGTAAAACTAAAAACAATAATTGAGAGTTTTTTAGTGAAGTTCATAAAACTTGACTCCAAATAATTCCAAATTACGGCAATTTAAACAAGGTGATAGTTACATTGTATGCTGGCTCTAATTGGTGTCAAGAAAAATCAACACTTTATCCAAGTTGATAAAAGTTAGTTATTCACCATAGCTCATCTCTCGATAAAACGATGATGGAGTTTTTTAATCAGATGAATTTAAGTGGCATTCTCAAGACTATAGAGCCAGATATCGCTTGGAATTTTAAGAGAGTGAGGGTTAGCTGGCGCTCTGTGGCTTATTCACTCCCAGGAGCGTCACTCACATACAGAGTTTTGCCCTAGTTGATCTATAGATTTGAAACTCACATCATCCAAATATAAAAATGCATACTTGGCTCTGGAAGCAAACCTGATCTCGGTGGATGTTTCTTTGGCTTGAAAATAAAACGTGTATTGTGTGTAGGGTTGGTAAGAAGTATTTTTTTTCGTACAAACAGGCTTTTCACGTATAAAAGCCTGAAATTGATTATCTAGGTCAGGCGCTTCCTCTGTGGATCCTAAATAGAAAGTAAGTCGGTAGTATTGATTAACGACTGTAGGGACATTCTGTGATATGTAGCTCAAGGCGGAAAATCCACCAAGCGATAAACCTTGGTTCCCAGTGTTAGCAAAATTGTCAATCCTAGTACCTGATGTATCCATCGGATCGCCATTTTTAATCCATCCTGTAATATTAGGATTTGCAGCATTGGGATTATTCGGATCTACAAGAGAATCGTTTTCAAATCCCCCGTTGATAATTCGTTCTGATCCATCTGCTTGTGCTGCTGACTTATAAGTATTGGTAATCACAGCAGTATTAAGGAGAGCAGTAGTCAAACTACAAAAAATAATTGAGAGTTTTTTAGTGAACTTCACAAGACATAACTCCAAATAGTTCAAAATTCACGACAGCTAGTACTTGATTGATTTTCTTTGTGGTGATTAAGGCAAGATAAACCCGTAAGTATTTTTGAAGATATTCTGGGCAGTAGCACCACTTAAGTAGGTAGAAAAACTTTGTGCTGTCGATAAAACTGTAGTTCTGGTGAGTATACCCAGTGGATAGACAATCGGATCGCTCTCTGTTGTTAGAGCAGTTTCTACGACTCTTACCTTGGTAGAAGTTGCAGCATCAGTTTTGTAAACGGCACCTGCATCAATAGTTTTACTTACGCCTCCAACTACAAGAGTTTTATTTTCAACAGCAGTTAAGACGTTACGAACATTGCTAGCAAGGTATGTTTTAGGACTAACAGTAGTGAAAATACCTCGGCTAGTCAGAACTTGTTTGGCATAATTTCCTGCTGGTACAACTGGCGGAGTACCTGTGTAATCACCTATAGCAATACCAGTAATGTTGGCGTTGGTTAAACCATTGAAGCTAGTCAGAGCTGCACTACCAGCACTAACAGGAGCTGTCGTCGGAGCTATCAAAACTAGACGGTTTCTGACAACGTTTTTACGGCTACCTGCTACTATTTTGCTTGGGCTTGAATTCTGCAAGACATCCAGTTGATCGGTGGCAGCAGAAATGAAAATATCTGCTGGAGCTCCTGCTTGTATTTGACTAAGTAAAGTACCAGAAGCACCAAACGTATAAACAACGTTGACGCTTGGGTTAGCACTTTGGTACTGAGTCTTGATGTCATTCAGCGCGTTTGTTAAGCTGACAGCCGCATACACATTAAGTGTAGTTGCAGAGTTGGCTGGCGAGAAATTGACAAACTGAGAGCCTATTACCAGCATCATGCTGGTAACTGCCGTAGCAATCCAAGCGATAAGTCTTCTTCTGTTCATGAAAGTCATAGTTTGGGGAAAATATTACCTAAAAGTCTCTTTGTTGACATACCTGACTTACGCACAGGCAACAGAAATACCAACCACACAGAAGGTAGAGGATATAGATAAATGGGAGTTAGAGAAGGTTTTGGCGTAAATCTTACGCATCATAAATTCTGGAAATAAACGGCCCAGGCAATCACAATTGCTAAAAGCATTGGTGTAATGGCCCGTTTGTTATTTCCAAGTGGAATTACACAAACAGCGAGTGAAATGTATTTAGTGATGCAATAATATCAGTTAAATATGATTCTTACCAACTTTTTTGGTCAATAAATCCTGACAAAAAGCTAATCCAAGTATATTTAAATTCTCTAAAAACCTTGATTTGTCTATCTAGAATGGATTATGCTATAAAATTTTCCGATCGCTCCTAAATATCTAAAGCTTTATTTATACCAACTAAATACTTTTAATCATCTATTTAACTAATTTTGTTGGTATTTTCAGTACTGCTTTGACAATTTTTGGATGCGATCGCCTCTAGCACTGCGTAAAAAAAATCGTGAGCGCATCCAGCAGTGCTAATAACTCATCCGCCTAGACGATGTACATATAATTCTTTATTTGTATAAAAATATATACAAATTTTTATGATACCAATAAAAAAAAATATTTAACATACGCCTAATGATAGATAGATTTTATTAAACGAATAGTTTAGATTTGTAACAAGTTACACAGAATTAGGTAAAACACATGGCCAACATAATTGACACTGCCACTAACAATGGTTCTTTCAAGACACTAGTTGCAGCAATCCAAGCGGCTGGTCTGGTAGATACACTGAAAGGTACTGGGCCATTCACCGTCTTCGCACCCACTGACGAAGCGTTTAACAAGCTTCCAGCAGGTACAGTAGACGCATTACTGAAAGATCCTGCAAAACTCAAGAAAATCTTGACCTATCATGTTGTCTCAGGCAAAGTACTGGCTGCTGATGTAGTTAAGCTGAAGACAGCTAAAACAGTTGAAGGTTCAGATGTAAAAATTGACGCTTCTAATGGCGTTAAGATTAATGATGCAACAGTTGCAACAGCAGATGTTGCTGCTGATAACGGTGTCATCCATGTCATTGACACAGTTTTGATTCCTGCATAACCAAACGTCAGAATAGCGAATGCTATTTCTGGGGTGCGACTACCTATAGTCGTTTCTTCATTACAGTCTGGTTGAATGTTTTTTAGTAAACATCAACTACCAATAAATCCATCTAGACAGAATCTAGATGGATTTATTGTTTTATGCGTGTAGAAACGTTGCAATTGCTAGTTTCTCTTAATTAGCTGTAATCAAATTTTTAGTTTTGCTAAACCCAAATAACGGATACCTTCGGGGGAAATGTCAAAACGGCAAGGTAAAACTTCTAAACCGAGAGCGATCGCATCCCTTAATAATTTACCATATACAGGATCTGTGCGATCGCCAGGAGAGAACTCGATACAATCACCCCGATTGATAAAGTAAAGCATCACCGCACGAGTCAAAGGTAGCAGCGCCATTAGTTCTCGCAAGTGCTTTTGCCCTCTTGTAGTCTCCGTGTCAGGAAATAGGGCTAATCTCCCCTCAGACAAAGTTGTATTTTTCACTTCTAAATAAATCGGGCGTTCCTCATCACTCCCCGTCAAGAAAAAATCCACTCGACTTTTTTTATCTAGCCCATAAACCACTTCGCCCTTGATTTGGCTGTAGTTGCCCAATTCCGGGAAAAGGTGTTTCGCCAAAGCTAGCTTTACCAACCGATTGGGCAAAAAAGTATTTATGCCTACCCAAGTCGGCTCATTGTCATGTACCTGAATTAGTTCTAAGGTATAAGCCAATTTGCGGTTAAGATTATCGCTTTTGGAAACCTGTACCGCACTTAGAGGTGTCGATACTCCAGTCATTGGCCCTGTATTGGGACAGTGTGCTATCACTATTTCGCCAGAAGTAAGTTGAACGTCAGCAAAAAACCGCTTGTAACGCTTGAGTAAAATACCGGGATACAAAGGTGGGTAACGGTAAAGCCAATCTATCATTATGGAACCTTGTTGCTGTTTGTAAATATACGTCGATTCTTTGCCCACCAAACCCATATCTGCAAATCTTTTCAGCAGCTACTCCGCCCTGCAACAGAATTTGAGTAACTTTATATATCATGGATTGTCAATTTTTGTAGTTAAATTGACAACATAGTAATAAAAAGTAGCATATACTAAGTATTGTAAGCCTCCCATAAAAATCTGGGAGAATTTCAACGTGCAAGGAGGTAAATCCTATGCAAGAAGTGTGGACATCAACGGAATTAGAATATGCTTTTCTCTTTACTCTAAGAAAAGTAACTTCAATCAATCCAGAAGGTTTCAAGCCATTTTTTAGTAATATGCCTATTGACCCTTATATCAAAGGCAATTATCGTTCCAGAAGATTATCTCGGTTCACAGTTTCTGGAAATCAGTTAATCAAATTACCTCATGGCTACCTCTTTCAAAGTAAAGATTACAATCCATTAGTGGGTGACATAAAAAGAGAGTTTGCAGAATTAGAAGATGCACTCATAGAACTTGATATTTTTAAGAATCTTGTCTTAGCATTTAGTGATTCTTGTAAACTTCATCCTGAAGCTGAAATCGGAGTTCATCAAATTCGAACTATTTGTTCGGCAGATAATTTGGGTAATCCAGCACCTGAAGGTATCCATCAAGATGGTACTGATTTTATTAGTATATTTTCAGTAGATAGAGATAATATTCAAGGTGGAGAAACACATCTATATACTGGTAAAAAAGAAAAGCCTGTGTTTAGCAAAGTTCTAAATCCGGGAGAACTCTTATTGGTTAATGACCATGATTTTTTCCACTTTACCACTCCTATCAAACCACAGATTGATGCTCAGGGAAGTAGAGATGTTTTTGTGCTAACTTCTCCCAGCTTGCTTTCAGAATAATTTTAGTCAACTGTAAATATTTTACAATCTACGAGATATGGGGAATTGAATGTAGTCATTTCCCCAGCTTTTTTATTTGGAATTGGAAATAATCGTGCTGATAGTGGTTTATCTAACTTGATGGCTAAAGTTGCCATATCAATTAATAAAGCTGTAATTTTTTCTATTGTGATATCACCTGGAATCGGAACTGTATCCAGTCCACAGCCACAAACTGCTGAATATAATAATAAATTTGTAATATTATATGTTTGTTCATTAGCTCTGGTAGCTAGTCCAACATCTTCACAAACTGGAAGCATCAGTCCAGAATAACCACAGATTTTTACTGATACATTTTTCAATACGCGAGTCAGCATCCCAGAAATTGCGAGAGTTCCTGAATGCCCAAATTTGCCATTCATCAATTTTTCATAAGCAAAAGCAATACTATTTTCTTTATCTAAAGATGGAGCTAGAGATGTATCAATTCCTCTATATATAACAGCAAATTTATCGGAGATTTTTTCAGCAATAACTGCGATTTTATTTAATTCTAATTCTAAAAGTAATTGCAGGTTTTGCTCTGCTGTAGGAATATTGTTAGCTTGTGAAAATGCTTGCATTACCAAATCACCTAACTCTAAACCTATAGCAAAAGATGTATTGCCTGTATGGTATGCCGTAGGAAAAAATGGGATATCTGGCTGGCAGTTTGCCCATGCACAAAAATGAAAGTTACCATAGCCATTTTCACTTTCTTGAGAAATGCGTTTAATAGCTTTGGCAGATTCCTTAGCATTCTCAAAAATTATACCGTTTTCCCTGTCACCAATTTTGCTAGAGCAATAAATAATTGATGTATTTTTATTGATATCTGGAATTATATCTATAGTTTCAGATTTGCTGGCATAACCAATATTGAAAAAGCTGATATTCAAACTTTGGCAAAGTTGTTCTAAAGCTTGAATTTCATTGATAATTTCGATTTTAGACAAGCCTTGTAGATATTCTTCCCAACTATTAGTAGCAATTCTAGTTGTTTGGACTTTATATCCTTGTTTTTCAAACCAAATCTGCACCTGCTGATTAAACTCAGCAGCTCGCTTAATTTTTTCCTGATATTTTAGAGATTGAATTGATATACCTGTTGTAATAGTTCTAATTTTCATTGGTATAAATAATTAGTGAGATTTTAATTAAACTTCACTCTATAATCTGGAAGTGTACAATATTCTATTGGATAAATTCCATTTATAACAACTTATACCAATTTAATATGAAGCTGCATAGAAAAGAGCTTCTAAAATAAAGTTCTACGAGGAGATAGACATTACCTGCTCAAATGTTAATTGCTCGAACAACTGTTGTATGCGAGTGCGTAAGTCTTGCAAACCAGAAAAAAGTTCATTTTTGAGAGATTTTTTGAGAAACTGCTGTCATCCTTTCAATTGGATTAAGTTCAGGGGAATGAGGTGGCTTTGTTGCAGGGGAATAATATTTTTAGGCCAATTAATTGCACCACTGATATGAGCAGGAGCTTGGTCTATAGGAATCATATTTGATTTCTGAAAAAAGCTACGAGATAATATGGAGGAATATAGGCGTCAAACAAGGAACAATGATAAACCAGTATCAGCAAACTGCGATCGCAGAACTACAAGAATTGATA
>NZ_JBALEF010000069.1:0-31060 GCF_036918245.1 Nostoc sp. | reverse complement strand
GTGAGGTTGCTGGAATACGCCATTAGTATTGGATTTTACATGCTGAGGAGTACCTTAATTCAAAACCTGATAAGATGTCAAATGGGTTCTATACAAAAAGAAGACGCAAATTTATCCTTTGCGTCTTCTTTTAAGATTTTAAAAAATTAGAAACTGAATGTGGTTCTCAATGCACCAATAACAACATCATCATTATTGTCGTTGTGATCTGGAGATGTTAACCAGATGACTCCAGGAGTAATGGTGATATTCTCACTCAGCTTATACTGATAGAAAGCCTCAAGATGATAAGATGTATCAGGATCGCTATCCAACCCTGCGATGTCAGAACTTGTCACTTTCGGCTCCATACCAGCAATGATCCCTGCTAAGTTACCTTTTTTACCGAGGTCAGGGAAGCCAAGAGTGACAGCATAGTTCCAAATATCAACGTCTCCACGGGTTCCTCTCAAGCTTTGGCTGTTGGTATATCCAATCCAACCACCCAAAACGATGTTATCAGTGATGCCAATGGATGCTTCGACACCGTAAGAATTACTGGAAAATCCTACTTGCTCTTCTGGTAAACCCTGGATAGCTGCTATATCCTGAAAAGTGGCGGCATTGCTACCTGTGAGTAGTGGTTGGTTGTAGGAATTGATGTAAGTGAAACCGATAGAAATGCGATCGCTTGGTTTAACCGTTAGCTGCGCCAACGCCCCGTAAGAACCATTAAACAAACCATTATTGGGCGTAGGGTCATTAGCTGTACCACTCAAATACCCTAGACTCAGTGCCAATTTATCACTGAACTCGTGCGTTACTGCCAACCCCGCGCCATTTATCTGGCCATAAATTGGGTTGCGTGTACCAAAGGTGGACAAAGCACCAAAGGAGCCATCACCGTCAAAGAGATTGACAGTACTGGTAATATCATCTGCTGCCGCTGCGTTGGCAAGAGCAGTAACCTCTGTTCTTTCACCCAGAGGGAATTTGTAATACAAGGCATCTATAAAAGCATTAGTGGTACCATCACCAGCAAAGAATAAGTTACCTTCTGGTGTACCAATGTTAGGGCTGAGAATATTATCAGCCTGGATTCTGGTGAACAGCGTATCTTTTCCTGTAAAGCTGGTCACTAATTCTATCCGCGCCCGTAACCCTAAAGTTGTATTCTTATCTGTAATTTCCGCACCGTTGACTGTATTTCCTGACAAAACATCGCTGACGACTGCGATAACTTCTCCTTGCAGTTTGGTTGTGGTTGAAAACCGATTCGCCTCCAATTCAGCACTGCGTACTTCTACTGCATCCACACGACCTCGGAGTGTCGCCAGTTCTGCGGAAAAATCTTTTTGCAGCTTTTGTAATGTGGCTAAATCTTGTTTGTTAACTAAATCGCCAGTGGCTGTAGCAATAAGTTCGTTAACGCGATCGAGACAAGCATTCAAACCAGCAGCAAACTCATATCGCGTTAATGCCCGATTACCCCGATAAGTGCTATTTGGGTATCCTGCAATACAGCCATAGCGCTCAACCAAAGACTGCAATGCTTGGAATGCCCAATCAGTGGGTTGTACATCAGAAAATTGAGACACGGAGGTAACTTGTCCCATTCTCTGATCTGGCGCGATGTTCGTAGCTCTTGCATCTGGATTAGCTAAAACTTGCGGTTGATTGATTTCAGACTTACCCGATGTTTCACCTGCAAATGTAGCAGTATTCACAAATAGCATGACACCACAGACTGCTGGACTAAATAGCAGATATTTACAGAATTTTTGCATTTCTCTCCTCACACTGATCTCCAATTCATACCCAAACCACGTTTTTTTTAACGGGTCTTTTATGAGAATATTTGTCAGCAATCTTATCAGAAGTAAGCCACCTTTTTAACAGAAAAGTCAAGAAATCCTAATTATTCAGGGAAAACTAAATTGCAGAGGGCTGTACCTTCTGAAAAAGTTTTGTTGTTACTCATTACACAGCAAACCCAGAATGATATTATGTACTAAAAATGAGAATGAGAATTATTATAGGATAAAATTTAGAATACTTCCCATTGTCAATAGCAATGATGACAAAGGTAAAGCAAGCATCCTTTTGAAGGAGAAATATTGTGATTGTAAATAGCAGAGAAATTAGAACAGGTAGGCAAAGAAGCGGCATCTTGCCCATAATTGCTCTGCTAATGTTGTCGATGGCTACTGGGTGTAGCCAATCGAATCCAAATCAGGGAACAACTTCCGAACAGTCGCCGCGAGCACAGGAAGCTGCTTCTACCCCACAAGCACAGTCGGGAAAAACTAAAGTAGTAGCGACATTTTTGCCGATATATTTGTTTACTAAGGCAGTAGCTGGGGATGTGGCAGATGTAGAAATTCTAGTGCCACCTGGTACGGAGGTACATGAATACCAAGCGACACCAGCAAATGTCAAAGCGATCGCTACTGCTAAGGTGTTAGTAAAAAATGGTTTAGGCTTGGAGGAATTTCTGGAAGGTACTGTCAAAAATGCTCAAAATCCCCAATTAACTGAAATTGATGCTAGTAAAGGTATTAAACCCTTAAATGAAATTTCACCCGTCGTAAAAACGACGCCAGATGAAAAAGACCACGAACATAGTCAGGGTAATCCTCACGTTTGGTTAGATCCAGTTTTGGCAAAACAGCAGGTAACAAATATTCGAGATGGATTAATTGCTGCCGACCCTTCTAACAAAGCTACTTACGAAGCAAATGCTACAGCTTATATTAAAGAATTAGAAACTTTAAACAGCGAATTTCAGCAAACTTTGCAGAAAAATCCCAGTTGCACCTTTATTACCTTTCATGATGCGTTTCCATATTTAGCCAAACGCTATAACCTCAAGCAAGTTGCAGTGGTGCAAATTCCCGAAGATCAACTTTCCCCAACAGATGTCCAAAATGCCGTCAACGCTGTGAAAAAATACAAAGTTAAAGCTTTATTTAGCGAACCAGGAGTAGATAATAAACTGCTAAACAGCCTATCTAAAGACTTGAAATTAAATTTGCGTACTCTGGATTCTCTAGAAACTGGCGAAACAGATCCACAGCATTATTTCAAGGCAATGAAAGCTAATTTGCAAACTTTGGAAACATCGTGTAAATAGATTTGTCATTTGTCAGTTGTCCTTTGTCCTTTGCAAATGACCAATGACCAATGACCAATGACTAATGACCAATGACCAATGACCAATGACCAATGACCAATGACCAATGACCAATGACCAATGACCAATGACTAATGACATTCCTATTTTGAAAGTAGAAGGATTAACTGTCTATCAAGGCAGCTACCTAGCTGTTCGAGATGTTTCGTTTGAATTATTGCCAGGAACAGATACAGCTATTGTTGGCCCCAATGGTGCTGGTAAAAGTACCCTGGTAAAGGCGGTTTTAGATTTGATACCTCGAAGTGCTGGGACGATTGAAATATTGGGTCGTCCAATTGCCAGACTTGGGGATTTACGCCACACGTTGGGCTATATGCCACAAAACTTCATTTTTGACCGTAGCTTTCCTATTTCTGTCAGCGAATTGGTGGGACTGGGATGGACTAAGGAAAGGAAAAGAAAGAATTCATTTTTCTCTAAGTTGTGGAAACAAGACCAGGAAAAATCGGCAGCGGTAACAGAAGCTTTACGGCGAACTGATGCTTATCATTTACAGCATCAAGCTATTGGTACTCTTAGTGGCGGTCAACTCAAGCGGGTTTTATTGGCTTATTGTTTGGTAATGCCTCGCAAACTCTTAGTACTAGATGAAGCCTTTGCTGGTGTTGATGTGCAAGGCGCAGCAGATTTTTACGCTTTGCTCAATGAATTAAAGCGAGAGGAAGATTGGACAGTATTACAAGTTTCTCACGATATTGATATGGTTAATCGGCATTGCGATCGCGTGCTTTGCCTGAACCAAAGCATTGTTTGTACTGGTAAGCCAGAAATTGCTCTTTCACCGCAAAACCTGTTAGCAACCTACGGCCCAGGTTTCAGTCGCTACCAGCACCAACATTAATGCTTATAAGTATGAATTTCTTCAATAATTATCAGATAACTTGGTTAGCGATCGCTAGTAGTAATGACTTGCTAGAGTTGTTACAACTTCCTTCGATACAGCGTGCGATCGTCGGTGCTGCCTTGATGGGAATACTAGGCGGGATGTTGGGTAGTTTTGTCACCTTGCGCCAGTTGTCATTTTTCAGCCACGCGGTAGGTCATGCAGCATTAGTAGGTGTGGCGTTAGGTGTGCTGCTACAAATAAATCCTACTTGGATGCTGTTACCTTTTACCTTAGTTTTTGGAGTTATTGTCCTCTACTTTATCGACAAAACCGACTTAGCTAGCGATAGCATACTTAGCATCGTGCTATCTGGAGCATTAGCGATCGGTTTAATTCTCACGAGCCTAATTAAAGGATATCGTGGCAACTTGATGGCTGTACTGTTCGGGGATATTCTAGCGATCGACACTACAGATTTGATTTTGACGCTGCTAGTCCTTGTCGGAGGTAGCATATTTTTACTATCAACTCTGCGACAGCAAATTTTATTGACCCTTAACCCCGATGTTGCCCAAGTTCAAGGCGTTCCCGTCCAATTGTACCGCTACGCCTTTGTGGTTTTGCTTTCCCTCGCCGTTGCTGTCGCGATTAAAGCTGTTGGTGTTTTATTGGTGAACGCTTTTTTGGTCATTCCCGCCTCCACCGCCAAACTGATGAGTCACCACTTTAGCCGCTTTCTAGTCATGTCGGTGATAGTTGGTTCCATCAGCAGCATTGCTGGCATCATTGTCTCAGGTATTTTCAATCTGGCTTCTGGGCCAAGTATTGTTCTTGTCCAATTTCTACTATTTGTAGCCGTTTTCATCTGGTTTAAGTTCAGTTTGAAAGCTGCATAACTATTTTTCTCCAAAGACTTGCTATATTCTTTTATCTTTGCTACATTAAGTAATCGTGGCTCACAAAAGCCCCCGCCGGGATAGCTCAGTTGGTAGAGCAGAGGACTGAAAATCCTCGTGTCACCGGTTCAAGTCCGGTTCCTGGCACTCTCTTAAACCCCTTGAAATCTAATAATTTCAAGGGGTTTGTGGTTTGTAGGTACTAGCTTATATAGAAAAACTGTTGTAGCTTTGACTAAAATCCAGGGCATTTTTTGACACCTTTAGATAGAGAATGGGTGTAAAACTGGTGTAAACAAGCTAAGAAGCGGGAGATTTTGTAGGTAGTTGAAATCTTGTTAACCTTTATGCTTAAAATTGCACAAGAGGTTTATTTAGCATCTACTCACAGCTAAAGTTGACCCTTTGCAGGACTACCCCAAGCAATGCTGACTGAAATTTTGCCTTTCCGTTTTGAGTTAGACACGATCGCGATCGCAGGTGCGAGTTTGTGGTCATTGGCGCTATATCTAGGTTTTTCCAGAGTCAATGAATGGGTAATCGAGCAGCTCAATCGCTGGTTTAACTTTGCCGAGCGATCGCTTTACACCAGCCAGTCAGAGTTTGAAAAGACTCGTAAAGCCAGAGAATCCCAAAATGCTTTCTACGCCTCACTGTTTAGCATTGTGCCTTTTTTGGTAGTCGGCACTTTATGTAACTGGGGTCTGGAAATTAGTTTAGGCGAGAGTTGGGGAATTAGTACAGGTATATTAGCCTGTATGGGTGCTGGCATTTATGAACTTGGGCGCAGGGATGGAGAATCTTCAGATTAAGCCAGAGTAAAAATGAGGGAGATGTTGCTCCCATTACTCCCTCATCTCTCCCGACTTCCCAATTTCCTCACCAACAATCTGTGCTATCTTCTGAGCTGCACCGCTTTCACCACGAATATTACGGAGTTTAGCGCGCATATCATCCAATTTTTCTGGATTCGCCAAAAAGTTTAAAACCATTTCCCCAATTTCTTGCGGTTGAATTTTACCCATAAGTTCTGGGACTATCTCTTCCTGTGCCCAGATATTTGGCCATGCTAATAAACCTTTGTGTCTCACAAATCTCAGAAATGACCAGTTAATCACCTTAGCAAAGGGCGTACCGACTACTGGCAGATTTGCCAACAATCCAGGTAAACCATCCCAAGAACGCATAGCGTCAAGTTGCTGCGTTGGTAGTAAAACAATCATTGGCACTCCTAAAGCACCAAGTTCGGCAGTGTTTGCCCCCACCGTAGTCAAGCAGATGCAGCACTGGGATAATAAGTGATATGCAGGGTTTTCTTGCCACAGTTCCACAATTAAGCCCGTTGCTGTTTTGAGCAATGCCTTGCCTTTGGTATCCTCTAGGACAATTAAGGAAGCACCGCCAAAGCCAAAGGTTTCAGCAATAGAGTTCTTTTGGGGATCGGCAAAACTAGCTAAAGTTGGTAAATCCAAAGTTGGGGCTACAGGAATCACAAATTTAGTTTGGGGTCTTTTTGCATGAACGTATTCGGCAATAGCTAAACATAATGGTACTCCTTGGGCTAATTTTGCTGCTTTAGATCCAGGGAGTAAACCAATGATTGGGGAGTGGGGAAGGTGGGGCCTCCTCTGGGGATAAGGGGTAATAGGGAGTAGGGAGTAGGGAGTGCTGACTTGTTCTTGTGCTTCTAGCATTAAATCACCGACAACGGTGAATTTGTGAGCATATTTTGCTGGGACTTTGGCTGTCACTTCGGGTTTCATCACGCCAAAGCGATCGATCCAGTAATGCCATCTGGCTTCCCATTCGGCGTAAACTACTGTGCGATATCCAAGCTTTTTGCCTATAATCACTGGAAAAATTTGATCGCCGCCCAAAAAAACGATAACACCGCAACTTCTCCAATCCCAATTTTCAAATGTTTTGCCCCAAAGCAAAAATTGCCAAAAATGTTCTGCTCCCTGAACTCTATCTACTTCTGCGTAAGAAAGAGCGATCGCTGCTTCTTTACCACTGGCATTTGAGCAAGGTGATAATACCACAGAAATCCTTACTAAAGAATGGTCATCTCCTAATTCTTGCCGCAACGCCTTTACTACTGGACGCACCCAGGTTGTTACTTCACCTGGGCCATTTGAAAGGATCAGAATATCTACTTGAGTCATTAGTCAAAAGGCAAATGTTACCTAATTAGTTCTTATGTTATAGGTATATACTGTAACTTGTTCGTGATATTTGATAACCTCTTTCACATTAAATTTGCATAGAGTCAGCAGTCATTTAATCGCCACTACTGTCACCTATATCACGACTATTAGCTGTCACGTGCCTTTAGTTGATGTTACCAAATAATCCCGATTTTTTGATTTTCAAGACCTGTTTTACTGGATAAAAATTGACCATTTTCAGAGCCTAAAACCTCAGTAACCTTGTCTACTTTATCAAGGAAAATATAGCGATAAAGTTGATTATTCTATTTGCTCTAAAATATATATATTTGAACTTATACCATTTCACGAAATACTTGATACAAATGATTTGTCTCTAACTCTTTCCCCCTGCTCCCTGCTCCCCTGCTGCCTATTTGTATCAATTTGAAAGTGAAATGGTATTACCCGGTGGTAAGCCTATACGTCCTTCCCAATACAGGTCTTTAAAGGATGGTTAGCAAAGTTTAGGGTATTGACAATCGCAGCTATGGGTAACAATCATAGCTGCGATTATTAATAATTTTTTGGGCAATCTAAAATATAGCCCTTTTTTTTGCTTACCAAACCCATTGTTTAGAGTGTGAACCCTGTGATCAAAGGCAATTCCAGCCCATCCGACACCAAAATGCATTCCTCGCGCAATTTGCTGATCCGATTTATTCTTGGCGGCACTACTCTTATTGTGAGTATTTCTGCTTATTTTAGCTATCAAGCTGCTCGGAAAATAACGCTAGAAGACTTGAGAGGAAAAGCTTTTTTAGAGGTAAAAATAGGGGTTGATGAAATTGAGGAGTGGTTACATGTCCGCAAAGTAGAGGTGCAAACCCTTGCTCATACTTCAACTGTACGCTCCTTAGACTGGTCTATCACAGAACCCTATTTAAAGTCAGAAGTTGAGCGGATCGATGAATTTTTCTTTTTCCTAATAGCTACCCCGGATGGTTCGTATTTTAATACTAAGGTTGGTCGGTCAAATAAGAATATTAAGGATCGAGACTACTTTCAAAAAGCATTAGCCGGAAAAAGTAACATTTCCGATCCCTTTATCAGTCGTTCCACAGGCATTCCTTTAATTGCGATCGCCACTCCAATCTGGTCAAATTCTCCTACCAATCGTTCACCGATTGGGGTTTTCCACGGCAATGTTAAAGTCGATCGCATTGCTAAGGTGGTCAACTCGTTGCGCTACGGCAAGAACAGCTATGCATTCGCCCTCAATTCCCAAGGAGAAGCGATCGTCCATCCCAACTCAACCTTAATGTCAACGGTAGAAAAACCTGCACCCAGCCTGCTGAAAATTCCAGATCGTAATTTAAATGCGATCGCGCAGCGAATGGTAAACAAACAACAGGGAATTCAGTTGATGGAAATTGACGGCACCAAAAAGTATGTTGCTTATGTACCGTTGCGAGAAGCTAATTGGTCTGTAGCTTTGGTAATTCCGCGCCAAAATATTGAATCTCGGCTACAATTCCTCGATCTGATCGCTCTAATTGTGGGCGGATTGACCGTGACGATGATCGCTGTCTTGTGGCAGGTACAAGCGTTTGAACAAGCTCAACTGAAAAAATCTAAAGCAGCGGCTGATACCGCAAACCGGGCTAAGAGCGAATTTTTAGCCAACATGAGCCATGAACTGCGAACGCCCTTGAATGGTATTTTGGGTTGTGCTCAAATTTTGCTGCGTTCCAAAGGTTTGCCGGAGCCAGAGCAATACCATGTAAACATCATTGAACAGTGTGGCTCTCATCTGCTGACTTTAATTAATGACATTTTGGATCTTTCCAAAATTGAAGCGCGAAAACTAGAACTGCATCCTCAAGATGTGCATTTTCCATCTTTTTTACAGGGAATTGGGGAAATTTGCCAGATTCGGGCAGAACAAAAAGGCATTTTATTTGTCTATGAACCCGCAAGCAACTTACCCACAGGGGTTCATGTCGATGTCAAAAGGTTACGTCAGGTTCTCTTGAATCTGCTGGGAAATGCGATTAAATTTACTGATGAGGGTAAGGTTAATTTCAAGGTTGAGGTAGTCGATCAACTGACTGCTGATGGGCAGACAGAGAAATATCGCATTCACTTTAGTGTAAAAGACACAGGAATTGGCATAACTCCAACTCAATTGGACAACATTTTTTTGCCATTTGAACAAGTAGGTGAGAAAAAGCATCAGATAGAAGGGACAGGACTAGGTTTAGCTATTACTCGGCAGTTGGTGCAGATGATGGGTAGCTATATCCAGGTTAAAAGTGAGATTGGTGAGGGTAGTACTTTCTGGTTTGAAATTGCGATCGCCCAAGCTAGCGAATGGGTGCAGTCTGCTATGGCTGCATCCAAGGGACAAATCATTGGCTTTGCAGGTAGCCCCCGCACCATCTTGATGGTGGACGATCGCTGGGAGAATCGCACAGTAATTACAAACTTATTACAACCACTGGGTTTCAATGTGATTGAAGCTAATAACGGTAAAGATGGTTTAGAAAAAGCGATCGCCCTGAAACCAGACCTGGTGATTACAGATTTGCTCATGCCAGAAATGGATGGGTTTGAATTGATTAAATACCTGCGTCATACCCCAGATATCCAGGATGTCAAGATTATCGTCTCTTCCGCTAGTGTTTTTGAAGCCGACCAACATCGCAGTCTGCAAGCAGGAGGTGACACCTTTTTGAGTAAACCGGTACAGGCAGATAAATTACTGCATCAATTAGAGTGCCATTTAGGTTTGACATGGATTTACCAGCAGTCTGAGGAACAAAAAATCAATTCTTCGGCTACAACACTTGATAATTCATCAGATAAATTGACTCCTCCTTCCCCTGATGTATTGCGGGAACTGATGAATTTAGCTAGTAAAGGTAACTTCAATGACATTCTAAAATGGGCAGATAGACTAGAGGAAACAGACACAAAATTCGCTTCCTTTGCTAACCAATTGCGGCAGTTAGCGAGGCAGTTTGACGAAGATTTAATCCTCAACTTTTTGAGCGAAAAAGAAAAGGATTAATTTCCCTAAATCTATTTATGGGGATTGTAATGCGTGAATTGTGAATTTTCAGCGATCGCCTTTGGCATCTCGCAAATAAGTAACGTGAATCAATATAGGGTAGAAATATTATGACAGCAACGATAGGCGATCAAGAAAATTCCCTAAATAGCGAGCCTAGCAAAGGAATTATTTTAGTCGTTGACGATAACCCTGCCAACTTACAAGTTTTATCGAGCTTTTTGGATCAGTCTAGCTTTGAAGTTTGGGCAGCTCGCAGTGGTGAAAAAGCCATTCAGAGATTAGACAATGATAATTTACCTGATTTAATCTTGCTTGATATCATGATGCCGGGTATCGATGGGTTTGAAACTTGTAAATACCTAAAAAGTGATAGCAATCCTCGTGTCCAGGATATTCCAATCATTTTTATGACTGCTCTTTCAGATACTGCTGATAAGGTTAAAGGATTGCGATTAGGAGCCGTAGATTATATTACTAAACCTTTTCAGCATGAAGAGGTATTAGTGCGAATTGAGCATCAACTAAAGTTAAGAAATTTGACGAAAACCTTGACTGCCAAAAACGCCGAATTACAACGGACTCAAACCCAACTGATTCAAGCAGAAAAGGTAGCAACCTTGGGTCAAATGACAGCAGGAATTGCCCATGAAGTAAATAATCCCATCAATTTTATTGCTGGTAATTTAAATTTTATTGAACAGTATTTCCAAGAGATTGTTAATTTACTCGAACTATATCAAAAGTATCTGCCCGATCCACCAGATGAAATTCAAAATGCTATTAAAATAAAAGATATCAGTTATTTGTTAAATGATTTATCTAAAATTATTCAATCTATGCAACTAGGTACAGATCGCGTTACAGAAATTGTGTCATCGTTGAATAAGTTCTCTCGACACGGAGAAGCAGGTAAAAAACTGGCTAACCTGCATGAAGGTTTAGAAACTACGCTACTCATTCTTGGACATCGACTTAAAGCAAATGCTCATCGTCCAGGAATCCAAGTAATTAAAGAGTATGGAGAATTACCACTTGTTGAGTGCTATCCAGGCGAACTAAATCAGGTTTTTATGAATTTGATTGGTAATGGGATCGATGCAATTGAAGAAATCCAAAAAAAGCAATATTTTGATGAAAATTTTAGACATATTGGTATGATTTGGATTAAAACTGAAGTAATCAAAGAGCGAGTTATTCTCAGAATCGCAGACAATGGCTCAGGAATCAGCGAAGCAAACCGAACAAAGATATTCGATGCTTTCTACACTACAAAAGCCATCGGTAAAGGAACAGGTCTAGGTTTATCTATTGCTTACCAAATTGTAGTTAACAATCATTGCGGCAAGATAAGTTGCCATTCAACACAAGGAGAGGGTACAGAGTTTGTGATTGAATTACCTATCCGATAAATTAGAATCCCAAATCCTAAACTGCATTGGTATTCAGAAAGCACTTGCAATTGCTGAATTATCGGTTAAAAGCGCAACTAGGTCATTCAAATTAAGGGATCAGCTTTTTTTCAGGTGAAGATTTTACCGTCGCATCGGAGCTAGGCTTAAGTGGAGTATGTGATTTTTTAATTAGCTGCTCACCCGAACAAATATTTATTGAAGCTCCTGCGATCGTGATTATTGAAGCGAAAAAAGGTGATTTAAAACCTGGTTTAGGGTAATGTGCAGCAGAAATGATTGCCGCACAAAAATTTAATGAAACCAATAATATACCGATTAAAACAATTTATGGCAGCGTCAGCAGTGGTACGGCTTGGCGATTTTTAAAATTAGAAGGGCAAACATTGAGTATTGATTTGAATGATTATCCCGTTCCACCAGTGGAAATACTATTATGAATGTTGGTTTGGATGGTGCGGGAAGGTTGATACTTCGGCATTTCTATCCTGTTTGCTTATCAAGCATCGTCTGATTTAGGCAGAATATAAAAAATCCTAATTGCTTTTATGATTATCTAAATTCTTTAATTCATCTTCCAAAGAATCTAAATCTTGAAAAGTGGGAATTTTCATACTAATCAAAAATACTATTTGATTATTTTCAATATTTATATTAGTTACATTAACTACTGCTTTATCAGGCGATAAATCTAAACCAGGAACCTTTATTGACTGATTTTTATACCCTGCATCATCAAGCCATTCAGAAATATTTCGCCAATTTTCTAACTTTTCATCAGACTTATCCAACAGACTTTTTACATACCTGTATACGGTTGCACAGAGGTCAGTTTCTACACCCTTCCCATTTTTACCAAGTTTCTCAGCTATTTCAGCTGGACTACAGCCACTAAGCAAACCCCGCAAGTGTCGCTTTTCGACTGGTGTCAAACGCTTACCTTAGCAACAGAAGGAACAGGTGAAGTTGCTGCGGGACTTTTAGGTTTAGAGCTACTTAATCCTCTTGCTGGTTTAGGAGTTTTAGCATGGGATATCTGGGATCATTATCATACGGTTAAAGTAGAAAGACCAATTTTGAGAGAAAACCTTAGCAATTATTTGAATGAGGTAAAAGACTCATTGCTGAATGATAAAGAAAATGGAATTTTGTCTTCAGTGAATAAATTCCATGATGGAATTATAGATACTTTAAATAGCAAGCCAATATTAGCTAAATAAAAGTTGCTTGTTCGTAAGCAGATATCAAGTTTCTGTTGTTTGGTGTTGATGTTGATATAGCGGTTTTCAACTGAACTGTAATCTTTGATAATTTCTCAGTTTAACCCGAAAGAAACCCCACCTCTGTATCTATTTAGTATAATTTACGACTATATCATTTAAGTTTGTCTATGCTGACTAAATATATATTTTTTAGTCAGCATAGGCAAGTTTTGTTTTGTAAATGCAGTAAATCGTTAAATAGTTATTTAACTATAAATATATTTAAAGTGTAACAAAAAATTTACATAATTTGAGTAAATACTTTTAGATAAAGTCAACAATTACGAAGAAATATTTCGTTTTTTATATCGATTTGTGTCATATAGGGGATAAAATGCCTACTGGGTAAGCGTTTTCTGATAAAAAACAGATATTGCCTAAAGATCACAAGTTACCTGTGGCTGATGATGCCGCTAGGAACTTCCTTCAGAGAACACGCATCAAAGGAGCCGAAGAAGCATGTTCACACACGTCAAGTCCACCATTAGACACATTGCGCCTGATAACTTACGCGGACGGAATTTAATCAAGGTGGTCTATGTCGTGCTTGAGTCCCAGTACCAGAGTGCATTGTCGCAAGCGGTTCGCACAATTAACGCGAACAATCCTAACTTGGCGATTGAAATCAGCGGGTACTTGATTGAGGAACTCCGCGACCCAGAGAACTACGAAGAGTTTAAACGGGAAATTGAGAGTGCGAATATCTTCATTGCTTCCCTCATTTTCATCGAAGACTTAGCACAGAAAGTAGTAGCAGCAGTAGAACCACACCGCGATCGCCTGGACGTTTCCGTTGTCTTTCCCTCGATGCCAGAGGTAATGCGCCTAAGTAAAATGGGCAGCTTTTCCTTGGCACAGTTGGGTCAGTCAAAGAGTGCGATCGCCCAATTCATGCGGAAACGTAAAGAAAAATCAGGGGCGGGATTCCAAGATGGGATGCTGAAGCTTTTGCGAACGCTGCCGCAAGTGCTGAAGTTTCTCCCAATGGACAAGGCACAGGACGCTCGAAATTTCATGCTCAGTTTTCAGTATTGGCTAGGTGGTTCTCCAGAAAACCTGGAAAATTTCTTGCTGATGCTAGCTGATAAATACGTATTTAAAGGTTTAGAAAAACAAAATTTTGAACCTTCTACATATCAGCAGCCGGTGGTTTATCCTGATTTAGGGATTTGGCATCCTTTGGCTCCCAGTATGTTTGAAGATGTCAGAGAGTACCTTAATTGGTACACAGCTCGTAAAGATATCTCTATTGATCTTAAAGATCCCCTAGCTCCTTGTGTCGGATTAGTATTGCAACGCACTCACCTAGTTACAGGAGATGATGCCCATTATGTAGCTATGGTGCAAGAGTTGGAAGCATTAGGCGCACGGGTACTACCTGTATTTGCTGGTGGTTTGGATTTCTCCAAGCCAGTGGATGCCTACTTCTATGAACCAAATACTAATATACAGTTGGTAGATGCAGTGATATCGCTGACTGGTTTTGCTTTAGTGGGTGGCCCAGCCAGACAAGACCATCCCAAAGCAATTGAGTCACTCAAACGCTTAAACCGTCCTTATATGGTGGCGTTACCTCTAGTTTTCCAAACCACAGAAGAGTGGATGGATAGCGATTTAGGCTTACATCCGATTCAAGTAGCTTTGCAAATTGCGATTCCTGAATTGGATGGGGCAATTGAGCCGATAATATTATCGGGTAGGGATGGGACTACAGGGAAAGCGATCGCCCTACGCGATCGGGTTGAAGCTGTGGCTGAACGCGCCTTAAAATGGGCAAATCTGCGTCGCAAGCCAAAGCTTGATAAAAAAGTCGCCATCACTGTTTTCAGCTTCCCGCCAGATAAAGGCAATGTCGGAACCGCCGCTTACTTGGATGTATTCGGTTCCATCTACGAGGTGATGAAAGCACTGAAGAATAACGGCTACGACTTGCCAGAATTGCCAGAATCCGCCGAAGCGTTGATGCAAGAAGTCATCCATGACGCTCAAGCGCAGTACAACAGTCCAGAACTGAACATTGCTTACAAAATGTCGGTTCCTGAGTATGAGGCGCTGACCCCCTACTCTCAACGCTTAGAGGAAAACTGGGGCCCACCTCCCGGACATCTCAACAGCGACGGGCAAAATCTGCTGATTTATGGTAAGCAATTCGGTAATGTCTTCATCGGTGTTCAACCCACATTTGGTTACGAAGGCGACCCGATGCGGCTGTTGTTCTCTCGTTCAGCTAGTCCTCACCACGGTTTTGCTGCCTACTACACTTACCTAGAGCAAGTTTGGAAAGCTGATGCTGTACTGCACTTTGGTACACATGGTTCCTTGGAATTCATGCCAGGTAAACAGATGGGGATGTCTGGTGATTGTTATCCAGATAACTTGATTGGCTCAATTCCCAACCTGTATTACTACGCAGCAAATAATCCGAGTGAAGCAACAATTGCCAAGCGTCGGAGTTATGCCGAAACAATTTCCTACTTGACACCACCGGCAGAAAATGCTGGTTTGTATAAAGGTTTGAAGGAACTCAGCGAGTTAATTGCTTCTTACCAAACCTTAAAAGATAGTGGACGCGGTGTTTCCATTGTTAACAGCATCATGGATAAATGCCGGATCGTGAATCTGGATAAGGATATTCACCTGCCAGAAACCGATGCCAGAGACATGAGTCCCGATGAGCGGGATAATATTGTTGGCAACGTCTACCGCAAGTTGATGGAAATTGAGTCTCGGTTGTTGCCTTGTGGGTTGCACGTCATTGGTAAACCGCCAAGTGTAGAAGAAGCGATCGCAACTCTCGTCAACATTGCTAGTCTAGATCGTCAAGAAGAAGGACTTCAAGGCTTACCGGGAATTATCGCTAATAGCATTGGGCGTAACATTGACGATATTTACCAAAATAGTGATCGAGGCATTTTAGAAGATGTCCAGTTATTGCAAGATATCACCTTGGCAACCCGTGCAGCAGTTGGTGCCCTTGTCCAAGAGCAAATCGACGCTGAAGGGCGAGTTTCTCTAGTTTCCCGGTTGAATTTCTTTAACATGGGCAAAAAAGAGCCTTGGGTAGAAGCATTGCATAAAGCAGGTTATCCCAAAGTTGACACAGCCACACTCAAACCCCTATTTGAGTATTTGGAATTCTGCCTCCAGCAAGTTTGTGCCGACAACGAACTAGGAGCATTACTCAGAGGCTTAGAAGGCGAGTACATCCTACCCGGTCCTGGTGGTGATCCCATCCGCAACCCGGATGTATTACCCACGGGTAAGAATATCCATGCACTCGATCCCCAATCCATCCCCACAACAGCAGCAGTCCAATCAGCCAAAATCGTCGTAGACAGGCTTTTGGCACGTAACAAGGCAGAAAACGAAGGAAAATGGCCAGAAACCATCGCCTGTGTCCTCTGGGGAACCGATAACATCAAAACTTACGGCGAATCCCTAGCACAAATTATGTGGATGGTGGGCGTGCGTCCGGTTCCCGATGCCTTGGGACGCGTGAACAAATTGGAATTGATATCTCTAGAAGAGTTGGGACGCCCCAGAATTGACGTGGTAATCAACTGTTCTGGTGTATTCCGCGATTTGTTCATCAACCAAATGAACCTGCTAGATCAAGGCGTGAAGATGGCAGCTGAGGCAGATGAACCCTTAGAAATGAACTTTGTTCGCAAACATGCTTTGCAGCAAGCTGAGGATATGGGGATTAATCTGCGTCAAGCAGCAACGCGCGTCTTTTCCAACGCTTCTGGTTCCTACTCGTCAAATATCAACTTGGCGGTAGAAAACAGTACTTGGGATAGTGAAGCCGAGTTGCAGGACATGTATCTCAATCGGAAATCCTTCTCGTTTAATTCCGATAACCCCGGAATAATGGACGAATCCCGGCAGATTTTTGAAAGTACATTGAAAACTGCTGATGCAACTTTCCAAAATTTGGATTCTTCCGAGATTAGTTTGACTGACGTTTCTCATTACTTCGATTCAGATCCCACTAAGCTTGTGGCAAGTCTGCGGGGTGATGGTAAAAAACCAGCATCTTATATTGCAGATACAACCACAGCTAACGCTCAAGTGCGGACATTATCAGAAACGGTGCGGTTGGATGCGCGTACCAAATTGTTAAATCCTAAATGGTACGAGGGGATGCTGAATCATGGTTATGAAGGTGTGCGTGAACTCTCCAAACGATTGGTAAATACAATGGGTTGGAGTGCGACAGCCGGCGCTGTGGATAACTGGATTTACGAGGATACGAACGAAACCTTCATCAAAGATGAAGAAATGCAGAAACGGTTGCTGAACCTTAATCCCCATTCTTTCCGCAAGGTTGTATCAACTTTGTTGGAAGTGAATGGACGCGGTTATTGGGAGACTAGCGAGGATAATTTAGATCGTCTGCGCGAGTTGTACCAAGAAGTTGAAGACCGGATTGAAGGGATAGACTAGGTTATAAGCATTTAGAAATGCAAAATCAAAATGTAGAGATGTTATATCTAACGTCTCTACATTTTTATAGATTTTGACAGTAACACAACTTAAAACACTAAAAGATCCTAATAGTTGTGATTTATATCACAGCTATTTATAATTGCTTTGTGATAATAGTCACAGATAACTCATTTATTTACTGATTTCTACAATAAACACTATTTGTAATACAGTTAGGAAAAAATATATGGCTGGTAATGATAGCATAGTTCTCGATAATATTATCAAGCAAAAAATAAATAAAAGTGATAATACATTACCCGATGATGAATTCTTTGAAATATTTACTTTTGAACAAATATTGAAAAAATATGATCTTTCATATGACGAGTTAAATTATGGAAAAATAGGAGGAGGTGATGATGGTGGAATTGATGGTTTCTTCATTTTTATTAATAATGATTTTGTTAGTGAGGATATAGAATTAGACAATTTTAAGAAAAGTCCTTGGATACAACTATTCTTAATTCAATCAAAACGGTCTGATTCTTTTTCTGAGAAAGCTATTGAAAAACGGCTTTCAACTACAATGAATATTTTTGATTTAGAAAAAAATATTGATCAAATTCAAAAATATTATAATTCTGATTTAATTAATAAAATTACTTTTTTTCGTGAATTGTATCTTAATCTCGCATCACAACATCCTTCTATTGAAATAACATATGTATATGCAAGTAAAGGTGACGTATCAGCTATAAATCAAAAGGTACATAATCAGTCTGAAGTCTTAAAACAAAATACTGGTAGATATTTTTCTGGAGCAAAAGTTGATGTTAGCTTTGTTGGTGCGCGAGAACTAATAGATTCTTCTCGACTTGAAAAAAGCTATACTTTACAGTTAAAATTTATTGAGAATTACATTTCCAGAGGTGAAGATAACTACGTTATTTTAGCATCTTTGAAAGATTATTATAATTTCGTTACTTATGAGAACGATGAATTACGTAAATATATATTTGCGTTTAATGTTCGAGACTATCAGGGTAGTAATGTAGAGGTTAATAAAGATATAAAAGCCACTTTAGAGTCAAATGAAAAGCTAGATTTTTGGTGGCTCAATAATGGAATAACTATTTTATCTTCAAAAGCAAGTGTTGCTGGTAAAACAATTAGTCTAGATGATGTACAAGTTGTAAATGGTTTACAGACAACAAACACAATTTATCATTATATAAAGAATAAAGAAAATAATAACAATGGGCTGAATGAAGAAAGAGCTATTTTAATAAAAATAGTTGTTACAAATGATCCAGAAACTAGAGACCGTGTTATCAAAGCAACAAATTTTCAAACGCCTATTCCACCAGCTTCTTTAAAAGCTACAGATCCAATACAATTAGACATAGAAAATTTCTTTTTAAATCAAGAATGGTTTTATGACCGTCGAAAAAATTATTACAAGAACACAGGTAAACAACTTGATAGAATCATTAGTATTCCATACTTGGCTCAGTCGGTCATAGCAATAGTTTTCCATGAGCCAGATATTGCACGTTCAAGACCATCATCAATCCTTAAGAAAGACAACGATTACAAACGAGTTTTTAGTCAGAAAATTAGTCTTGAAATATATCTATTCTGTGCGAAAACTATGAAAAACTTGGAAAGTTATATTCGTAGTTTTATATCTAATAAAGCAAGTAACATAGTGATTAACAAGCAGTGGGATCATGCTTCACCAATTCGGATATTAATGTTTCATTTAGGTATGTTGCTAGTAGTAAAAACACTTCAGAAACGTGACTATAAGCCTAAAGATGTAGAGATACTTAAAGATATTGATTTTTCTAATGAATTTATTAGTAACACCTTGTCTGAGTTAATTCAGTTAACTCATAATTATGTCAAATCCAAAGCTCTGCCGATTAATATTGGTATCAAACAAAAGGATTTTGTTACATACATATTAGAAAATGTGGTATTGGATAATTTAAAATAAATTCGCTTAATACATATTAGTTGTCACAACAGGCGATGTCTAACGACAAGCCACTACGTGTCTACGCTTTGTTTTTGAGGTTTTCTCTAAGGCGATCGCACATTCTTCCAGGAGAGGCGATCGCATTGTTTTTGAGGTTTTCTGCAAGGCGATCGCTCTGTTGAGCAGTAAAACATATACAGCGTTCAATTGGATAAACAAAATCTTGTCCGCTATATTTAAGGTGTACCAGTTGCTTCCTCACTCCAAGTTAATCAGTATGGATATCACAGCTACTTTGAACGAAATCGCAACTCTCAGTGTTGAAGATAGAATCCGTATTGTACAGGCAATTTGGGATACTATCGCTGCGGAGCAAGTTTACCCTGATTTAACCGATGCACAAAAGCAAGAGCTTGATCGTCGAACTTCTGACTATAATTCAAATCCAAATAATCTGCTGACTTGGGAGGAAATCAAAGCATCAATTAAGAGGCAGCAATGAATTATGTCCTGGTATTTCGCCCAGAGGTTCGAGAAGAACTCAATGATGCACACAGTTGGTACGAGAGTCAGAAACCCGATCTGGGTGACGAGTTTTTAGACTGTGTAGACAAAACGGTAAATCGAATTTCTCAGATGCCAGAATCCTATGTAATTGTCTACGGTAATATTCGACGAGCAATAGTGCGGCGATTTCCCTATGCTGTATACTATCGGATTGTGTCGAGTCGAGTAATAGTGACAGCAATTTTTCATGGTCGCAGAGATCCAAAATCCTGGCAGACGCGAACCTAACACTATAATTACGAGCGATGTCTAACGACAAGCCGAAGAAGCGTCTACGCTTTGTTTTTGAGGTTTTCTCCAAGGTGATACCTTCGTGAGCTTCTCTACGAGACGCTGCACGAACGCTAACGCACTCACTCTTACACAAGCAGCGATGTCTAACGACAAGCCAAAGAAGCGTCTACGCTTTATTTTTGAGGTTTTTTGCAAGGCGATCGCTCTAACTCTTCCAGAACAGGCGATCGCTACATTAGTTACAACACAAGGAAAATCGCTAGGCAAGCTATAATTTATTCAAAGTGAAACTTATATCCCTTTATGTTAACGCTTGAGCAAATTGAGTCTGCCATTCTTCAACTGTCACCTGATGAGTATAAAAAACTCATAGAGTGGTTTGCTGATTTGGACTATCAACGCTGGGATAAGCAATTAGAGAAAGACATTGCTGATGGAAAATTGGAAGCTTTAGCACAGGAAGCGATCGCTGAATTCAAGGCGGGTCACTGTCGGGAAATCTGATGCACTATACAACGCGACGTTTCTGGCAATGTTACAATGCTCTGCCTGAAAATGTGCAACAGACTGCCGATCAATGCTATGAGTTACTGAAAACAGATTCGTCGCATTTATCACTCCATTTCAAAAAGATTGGCAACAAGTATTGGTCAGTTCGAGCAGGACTAAATTACCGAGCTTTAGGTGTCGAGGTAGAAGGTGGAATTTCGTGGTTTTGGATCGGTACACATGCAGAATATGACAAGTTGATCGATAAGTTGTAACTCTGCATAACAAACCCTTTTATTGCCAAATTTTTGGCTGAGGGGTAGAAAGTGAGTTTGTCTTGTCTATAACAGGCGATGTCTAACGACAAGCCTCTGCGTGTCTACGCTTTGTTTTTGAGATTTTCTGAAAGGCGTAGGTGTAGCCCGTCGTAGACATCACTCATCTTTTTATACAGACGCTCTGCTACAGTGCAATCATAGAGTCAGCGATCGCTTTTGGAAATGTGGAGAGGTGCGTTAGCGTAGCTCACCGTAGGTATCGCCCATAGTGGTATTGTGCATTAGGTATCACTAGAAGCAAGGAAAATAGATGAAGAGGATAGAATAGTTTGTAGGCTAGGCATGTTTCCTGGTTTAATCTTTGCATCTGGAATATCATCATGAATGCTTTAACGGTCAACCTTCAATCAGTATTGGAACTGACAGATGAGCAGTTTTTTAATCTATGTCAGGCAAACCGTGACTTGAAGTTTGAACGCACTGCAACCGGAGAATTAATTATCATGCCACCAACCGGGGGAGAAACCGGAAATCGTAATGGTAGACTAAATCAACAATTATTTAATTGGTCAGATACCGATTTGACTGGCATCGCTTTTGATTCTTCTACTTGTTTTAAATTACTTAATGGTGCAGATCGTTCACCTGATGCTTCTTGGATAAAGTTAGAACGATGGGATGCCTTAACTGAAGAAGAAAAACAAAAGTTTCCCCCCATTTGTCCTGATTTTGTAATTGAGTTACTTTCGCCAAGTGATAGTTTGAAAGTTGCTCAGGAAAAGATGAGGGAATACATAGATAATGGTGTGCGTTTGGGTTGGTTAATTAATCGTAAATCGCGGCAAGTGGAGATTTATCGGCAAAACCAAGAGGTTGAGGTGTTGGAATCGCCTGTTACTTTGTCAGGAGAAGATGTTTTACAGGGATTTATTTTAAGCCTTGAGGCGATTTGGTAACTGAATAACCAATGTATTACAAACCAATAAAAGTAATTAATAAAATAGTATGAGTATTATACCCAAGGGGATAAGTATAATTTATGGGGACTTTAAATACAAAAAGACCAGCCTCCCACAGCTGGTCTAAAAAATGTTTTTGCGTTGTCTTCTCAAAAGAGTTAAAACCAAATTGCGCGTTCCCAAAATGCAACAGGCAACTTTTCTTAACAATATTGTAACAGCCAACACAGATTTTTCCAGAATATTCATCAAAAAAAGATATGGGCAAAGCTTAAAAGCCTCTATCTATCAGGAGAATTCAAAAGATCGCAAGGTATACATGGGAGAGATAAAGGCAGAAAAGGGAGAAGATTTTACCTTGTCTCCCTTATTCTTCTTATCCCCGCATCAGTCTCAACCGATCAATTTCAACTTGACAGGCTACTGATGCTGGGAGCGATTTCTGCATCTGTTGATGTTTCGCCTACGCGGAGGATTTTAGCCCCCAATTGCTGCAACTTCACATCAAGTCGATCGTAGCCGCGATCAAGGTGCTGTAAACCCTGAATTGTGGTTTGTCCTTCTGCTGCTAGTCCTGCGATGACTAACGCTGCCGATGCTCGTAAGTCTGTACCTAATACTGGTGCGCCAGATAATTTTGGTACTCCCCGAACGAAAGCAGCATTGCCTTTGACACGAATATCTGCCCCCAAACGATTCAACTCTGAGGCATGACGCAAGCGATTTTCAAAGACGGATTCGTTAATTACGCTGTCGCCTTCTGCCACTGCCAGCAAAGCCATGAATGGCGCTTGCATATCTGTGGGAAAACCTGGATGGTATTGAGTTTCAATATCCGTTGCCTTAAGGGTTTCCGCTGGCAGAATGTGTAAGTGATCGGGCTTTTCATCAATTATTGTCACTCCAATATCCCGCAGCTTGGCAATTACTGGGATGAGATGTTCTGGAGCCACTGGCGAGAGAATAAGTTCTGAGCGGGTAATTGCTGCTGCCAGCAAAAACGTCCCAGCCTCAATGCGATCGGGAATAATGCTGTAGTCAACAGAATGCAACTTGGGGACTCCTTCGATAATAATCCTACTAGTCCCCGCGCCCTTAATCTTCGCTCCCATCGCGTTACAGAAGTTAGCTAGATCAACTACTTCCGGTTCTCTGGCAGCATTTTCGATGATCGTTTCGCCCTCTGCTAGGGTAGCTGCCATCATTAAGTTTTCCGTCGCTCCAACGCTGGCAATGTCTAAGTAAATCTTCGCACCTTTTAATCTCCGGCTGCTGCCAGGGACGTAGGCATTACAAATGCCATGCTCAATTTGTACTTCCGCTCCCATTGCTTGCAGTCCTCGAACATGCAAGTCAACTGGTCTTGCCCCAATCGCACAACCGCCTGGTAAGGGCATCTGTGCTACTCCCAGTCTTGCCAGAATGGCTCCAATGGCGAAAAAACTCGCCCTCAACTGGGTAACTAATTCGTAGGGAGCTTTTGATGTTTTAATCTCGCTGGCGTTGATATCTAAAATGTCACCTTGTCGTGTTAATTGCACACCCAAAGCTGATAACACCTGACCCATCCGCTCTACGTCCGCTAATAAAGGGACATTACGGATACGACAATCGCCCGGACACAGCAAGGCTCCAGCCATAATTACCAGTGCTGAATTTTTTGCCCCGCTAATTTTCACATGACCCCGCAAAGGATGCCCACCCCAAATTTGCAAGACTGAGGAGTCTGCTTCTGGAGCAATTTTGGCATCTGGTAAGCTGGTAGAAGGATTAATAAGCCTACCTCCAAAAGTAATACGTATTTTATATGTTTGAAGTTGGTTTTGATTCTACAGTAAAGATTCAAAATGTCCACGTTTTAAAGCACTGTTTTGTATAAAAAAAATTGTTTTTTGGGTGAAAATGCAGGCTGAAAAGAAGCAGTAGCAAGCTTTTTGAGCTTTTTAAAAAATTAAAAAAAAGAATGAATAAGTAGTAATTTTAAGCAAAAATAAATACTCAGTAAAATAACTTAAGTGTTATCTAAAAATCAATGCTGTACTGTTCAGTTAATATTTTGATTCGACCTTGTGCCTGAAAAACTCGTTTCCAGTTAGAGACTTTTAACGGGGCGTTATGCTTTTACTTGACAAAGGTAAAACATAACGCAATAATAAGAAATTGTCGATAAGTACAAATGCCAGCGGAACTGGCGGAATTGGCAGACGCGCTAGATTCAGGTTCTAGTGCCGCAAGGCTTCCGGGTTCAAGTCCCGGGTTCCGCATACTATCTAAGTTAGAAGTCAAGAGTTATGAGTTGAAAGACAATTAAATTAACTCCTAACTATTAATTTCTAACTCCTAACTTTTTGATGTTGACCAGTTTACAAAATTCTCTAGTTAAGCAAATTCGCAAGCTGCACTCCACCAAGGAGCGGCACAAGCAGCAGTTATTTTTACTAGAAGGGACGCACCTGTTAGAAGAAGCTTGTGCGGTCAATTACCCACTAGAAACAGTGTGTTGTACCCCAGGTTGGCAAGTAGCCCATCCTTCGCTGTGGGAAGAAGCTTGTAGCCGATGCGATCGCGCCGAAATTGTCAGTAGAGAAGTTTTGGATGCGATCGCTACCACAGTTCAACCGGATGGTGTGGTGGCAACAGCAAAACGAAGCAAACGCCAAACTCAACTACCATTTACTGGTTTAGTGCTAGCTTTAGAGACGATACAAGATCCCGGCAACCTGGGTACAACGATCCGCACCGCCGCCGCCGCTGGAGCATCAGGGTTGTGGGTCAGTGGAGATAGTGTAGATTTAGATAGTCCTAAAGTTCTACGTGCTTCCGCAGGGCAATGGTTTCGCCTAGCAACAGCCGTTACCGAAGATTTAAAAACGACAGTCCAACAAAGTCAGCAGGCAGGAATGCAGGTAGTGGCAACCTTACCCGATGCGACTTTAACTTATTGGGAAGTGGACTGGCGAAAACCCAGTATGATTTTACTGGGAAATGAAGGTGCTGGATTATCGGCAGATTTAGCAGCGATCGCAGATCAGCAAGTCAGAATTCCTTTGAGTCCTGGGGTGGAATCTTTGAATGTGGCGATCGCAGCCGCTTTAATGCTGTACGAAGCTCAACGGCAATTGATTTGTCAGTAATGAATTTTAACTTTTTACCCCTATTTGGTTTTTGTTATTTCTTCGAGATATTGTTCAATATCAGCAACTGCGTCCTCAAGAGCCGCTAAATCAATATCTATCAAGTCTTGATCGAGTTCGACTTCAGTGAAAGCACTAGTATGCAATTGGGGGATCTCTTCTTCCTCAGTCGAACTTTCTTGTAAGATATCCTCAAACTGTTCGAGGGATTCTTGAAACACTTGATCGGCAGCGCGCCGCTGTTCTGGCTGATTTTGCTCCATAATATTAGCTTGAAAATCCTGATTTACTGACTTAATTCTGATTCTAGTTCCTACAGATTTAAATTTTGCACTTATAACATCATAGTTGTGTGCTGTATCAACTTTAGCAGTGGTTATCAAGAATATCGATAGCTGTCTCCAATTAAGAGGAGGCAGGAGGCAGAAGGTAGTCCCGATGAAAAAATTTTTTCATCACCATGCATGTAAGTAGTTCTGATCTGTTCTCTGTTCCCTGTTCCCTGCTTACAAGTCAGGAGGAAAGAATTATAATTGATTACTTTAGTTGTGGGTCATTATCCTGTTTAAAAAGAAGATATGGTACGAGTATCAAGTGCCGTGAGATACAAACTAAGTCCAATGCTTTTAAACATAGGTTACTCATTGTCTCCTGAACGCGATCGCTACGGGTACACTAAATCAAGTTTGGCTAGGTTTAGGTAAGTTTTATAAAACAGGTCTAATAGTTAATTTGATAGACTATCCTAAATTTGAAATTATAAAAACTGGTAGCTCAGGGCTGATAACTAACTATGAGTGAAGCCTTATTCTGTATCGAAAATCTGCGAGTTGCCTATCCTGGGCGCAGTGGAGAAGAAGCAAGCTGGGCAGTTGATGATGTATCTTTCACCTTGAAACCAGGTGAAAGAATGGGATTGGTGGGAGAGTCGGGTTGTGGTAAATCAACTATCGGACGGGCAGTAATGCGTTTACTACCAGCTTCTAGCCGTATTGAGGGACAGGTGATATTTCAAGGACAGTCGGTATTTAACTTGACACCTAACCACTTGCGGAAATTTCGAGGAGAGGCGATCGCCTTAATTTTTCAAGATCCCATGACACGCCTCGATCCGCTGATGACGATTGGTAAGCATTGTATCGAAACCCTCCAGGCGCACTCACCACAATTATCAACGCGCCAAGCCAAAGAAAAAGCACTTGCTACCTTGGCAAAGGTGAATATTCCGGTTAGTCGTTGGAATCAGTATCCTCATGAGTTTAGCGGTGGAATGCGCCAACGGGTAGCGATCGCTTTAGCTTTACTCCTCAACCCTAAGTTTATTGTTGCTGACGAACCCACCACCAGTTTAGATGTCACCGTTTCCGCGCAGATATTGCAAGAATTAACTCGCCTGTGCGGTGAAGAAAACATGGGATTGCTGCTAATATCTCATGATTTAGCAATGGTGGCTGAGTATTGCGATCGCATTGGCGTAATGTACAACGGTAAGATGGTCGAAATGGGTTCTACAGAAACCGTATTTAAGCAACCTCAACATGAATACACGCGATCGCTCTTAAAAGCAGCTTTACACATTCAAGCAGTAACTGATAGTGGAGAATTGATAATTGCCAATGACGAAGAAAAGCAATTACCGATTATTAATCAGCAATCTCCAATTTTGAGCGTTACAGAACTTAAGCAACACTATACTATAGAACCTAACTTTATCGAACGACTGCTTAACACACAAGCGCAGACAATTAAAGCAGTAGATGGGATCAACCTGGATATTTATTCAGGAGAAATTCTTGGCTTAGTCGGGGAATCAGGTTGTGGCAAAAGTACACTATCACGAACAATATTGCAACTAATTCGTCCTACTAGTGGCAAAGTTGAATTTTTAGGACAGGATTTAACTAAACTATCGCGTCAAGAAATTCGTTCCTCGCGGCGACAAATACAAATGGTCTTTCAAGATCCTCATGCTTGTCTCAATCCAGCCATGACAGTGGGACAAAGTATTGCAGATCCTTTATTTATCCACAATTTAGCCAATCCTGCCAAAGCAAAAGAAGAGGTTTTGTGGATGCTAAATAAAGTTGGGTTAACACCGCCAGAAGTGTATTATGAGCGTTATCCGTCGGATTTGTCTGGTGGACAACAACAACGAGTAGCGATCGCTCGTGCTTTGATTACTCATCCGAAACTCTTAATTTGCGATGAACCTGTGAGTATGTTAGACGCCAGCGTGCAGTCGCAAGTGCTAGATTTGATGTTGCAATTAAAGGAAGAGTTTGAGTTAACTTATCTATTCATCACTCACGATCTTTGGTTAGCTAGATTTTTGTGCGATCGCATTGCCGTAATGAATGGCGGTAAAATTGTCGAACTCGGTCTTACAAAAAATATTTTTGCTAATCCTCAGCACCCTTATACCAAAACCTTACTAGCTGCTGCTCCGTTACTAGCACGCGCTTAACTATCAGGAGTTATGAGTTTAAAATTCCTAACTCTCTTCTCTTCCCTCAAGTAATTTAGTTGCTTCTACACTCGAACCATATAGCTCAACAAATCTTTTAAACAACAACGCAGTCTCGTGATTTGAAGTTTTACTTAAATTGAATAAACGCCCTATATTTTGATCAGCTAAAGCTCTTAAATACGGCAAATCTTCAAATAGGGTCAAGCAAGAAGCAAAATGCAATATTATTTGTAATAATGGCTTTGGCCACTCTAAGTCACTATAAATATCTATAAACAACTGATGTTCTGAGTCATTTAACGGAAAAGCATAAAATATAACAATTATCCTTTTGTTATTGTAGACTGGAATACTCAGTTCAACAGTGTAAGGGGTATGTAATATCAAATCCACCTCTACAATAGGTTGTCGCCAAATTCTCAAAGGATTAGCTGGCGAGTCTAATATTGTTTGGAATTTAATTATTCCACCACTATTTGTGGGCTGAAAGTGGCTAATTTGAAAAATTTTCAGGTTATTAAGGCTAAACTTATGAACTGTTTCTAAATGTTTTAAGTTCAATAGATGATAAATTTGACAAATATAAGGAAACGGTAAAATATACTCCTGACTAATCATGTGGAGCTTTTTTACTTGAAGCTTGTTAGCTTGAGTCCGATCGAGATATTCTTGATATTGGCTGGGATCTAAATCATTGCTATTGAAACTTTCTTCTGGCTTTAGATATAGCCAACTCACAAAAAAGAAAGAGGCTGTAAATAGCTGAAATATTTCTAGAGGAGACAAATAACCATCGGCAAATGCAGCTATGCTTCTATCAGTTATCCCAAAAAGCCAAGATGGAATACCAAAAAGCCAAATATTACTTTTGATTTGATCTATAAAAAGTGCTATCTCAACAACTTGTGAAATATTACTATTTTGATTGGTACTAAATTTATCATTAATCTTCAAACAATAAATAGACATATTACTTTTACTTGAGCTTAATTAATCTTTATATTAACTTTAAAGACTAAAATATGGTATTAACCTCTGTCTTTAGCTATATATATAATTTGTCTTTATTAAAGCAAACTTAAAATCAGTTTTTACTAAGATAGCTACAAAGTACAATTTAGTGTTGTGTATAATCCTAAAATATTTATCTATTCATTCCTGATGGAATTATTTGTAATCTCATCTGTTAAAAGAATGAAAGTTTTATTCTCTGATGTAAAACTTGAAGCCAAAAGCGGTATATAAATATTCAGAGGAAAAAGTTGATTTTTCCTGACATGATAAATTTATCTATTTATCTAGGATAAATATTGAAACTTTCAATTCCCCTGAGATACTGAATGATACTTTAGGAATAAAAAGTTAAAACTAATAAGTTATAAAGCTTTTCTGTTCAAGAAAATACATTAGGTAGGGTGTTATAATTTTGCTCTAGTTATAACAGCTATGGTGACTTTGATAGTGGCGTATTGCATACTTGCTAGTAGGGTTAACCATTATGTTATCTAAGGTAGACAATTCCTACCTGGCAAAGTATTTGTGACAATTAGGAGAGAAACCGTAGAATTGCTACTGTTAACACTGTATTATTTTTGAATATTTTCTGAAGATTTTTTCCGAGACGGTAGCAATGACCATTCGCCATGCGACTGAAACTGACTTGCCAGCAATTGTGGCAATTTACAATGCTGCAATTCCTAGCCGCATGGCAACTGCTGACTTAGAACCAGTATCCGTCGAAAGTCGCCTTGCTTGGTTTAGGGGGCGATCGCCTTCACAACGCCCACTTTGGGTAATCGAAGTAGAAGGAGTAATTGCTGGATGGCTTAGTTTCCAATCCTTTTATGGGCGACCCGCCTATAGTAAGACTGCCGAAATTAGTATTTATATCTCCCCTAGCTTTCATCGGTGTGGCTTGGGACGTCAACTCTTAGCACAAGCAATTAGCGAAAGTCCTAATTTGGGTTTAAAGAGCCTAGTATGCTTCATTTTTGCCCACAATCAGCCCAGTTTAAAACTCTTTGAAACGTTTGGTTTTGAACGCTGGGGACATTTGCCTAACATTGCCGAACTTGACAGTGTTGAACGGGACTTAGTGATCATGGGACTGCGAATTAGTAAACCTGTTGTTTAAGGCGATCGCACATTTTTTGTCTGCTACGGCTAATTTTTAGAGTTGTTTCCTAGTCTTCTCTCTTCATACTGAGTAGCTATAGCTTGATCGTATACCCTTTCTCTAGCCCAATGTTCGCAGTTGTAACTCAGTAAATTCCAGAGAGGATCTTTTGCACTGAGGATTTTTTCTCTCGACTTTTGAATACGCGCCTCAATTTGAATGTTTGAAGCTTTTTCAGGATGTTCTTTTTCAGGGCGTTCTTTAAACAGCCAGTCTGGTGTGTAGCAAGCTAAATGAACATATCCGATTCCCACCCTGACAATTTTACCTTCTGGCCTCACCGTCTCACCTGTGAAAAAGTGTGCAACCCTGTAACCATTTGGGGTTGCTCTAACAACCCCATAGTATTCGTAATCTCTATCCTTCTCATCCTTACACAGGTACACAACTAAATCATTGGGACGTATTACATTGCCTTTCTTGTCAGAAATATCAGGCTCTCTATCCAGAAGTATTATTAGCTGTGAAAGTCGTGCTAATTGGGTATCTATAATTTTCAGCAAAGGGTCTGACCACTTCAAGTTGTAATCATTGACACATTTTTAGATTTATTGATATTTCTCTATTATCTAGTTCTGATGTTTTTGCAATCTGTGAACTGCTTGTAAATGCGAATCAGTGTTAACCGTATCAAAATTACTATCAAACTCTATCTCTAGAATTTCAGCAATAGCTTGACATTTAAAGTACAATCCTCATACTCAAATCCAACCATTTCGATTGAGTAATCGGCGCACTGCTAGAAATATAGTCAACACCCGTTTTTGCCACAGCGCAAATCGTTTCCAAAGTCACATTCCCCGAAGCTTCAATTTTCACCTGGCTATCCTGCTGGCGAATTAACTGTACCGCCTGACCCATCATATCCAAAGACATATTGTCCAACATAATAGTGTCAGCCTTGTGTTTCAAAGCTTCCTTCACCTGCTCTAAACTTTCCGTCTCAACCTCTATAGTCAAGGGATAAGGAATCTGAGAACGAATACGCCTAACAGCTTCTCCAATTCCCCCAGCCGCCGCAATGTGATTATCCTTAATCATCACCGCATCATCCAACCCCATGCGGTGATTAATCGCCCCACCCAAAGCAGTCGCGTACTTTTCCAACAGTCTCAGCCCTGGTGTAGTTTTGCGCGTATCCACTAACTGAGTAGGTAAATCAGCAATTTTCTCTACATAAATATTAGTCAACGTAGCAATCCCACTCAACCGCATAGCCAAATTGAGCGCCACCCGTTCCCCCATCAGCAGGGCATCCAGCGAACCATGAATTTCAGCTACTACCTGTCCCGGCTCACACCATGCACCTTCAGCCACAACCGCCACAAATCTGACCTTCTCATTCAAAATCTGAAACACCCTAGCTGCAACTGGTAAGCCAGCAATTATCCCTGAGGCTTTAGCGATCCATTTAGCAGAGCCTAGCGTCACATCTTCTACTAGAAGCGTATTTGTAGTGCGATCGCCCCTGCCAATATCCTCTAACAACCAGGCACGCAACAGTGGATCTAAAACCAGCCAGGGAGGCAAAACACCAGAATTGCTCACAACTT
>NZ_JBALEF010000068.1:0-53455 GCF_036918245.1 Nostoc sp. | reverse complement strand
GTCTATATCTTGAGGCAGGTTTTGGTTCATATTTGTGATACTCCCCCTCAAGTGTCCCCCTTGTCAATACTCTGCCACCTGAATCCTTACGTTTTACCCAAGCTATGCGAGAAGTTTCCTCTGGCTCTCGATGCTCAGAACAACGAAAATTAACGTTTAGCTGGAGTGTTTCATCTAAAGAAGATATGCCAAAAAAATCACATACTTGCTGTTCTAAGTCATCAATGGAATCTGCTGCTTGAATCCACTTATTTTTGATTAGTTCAGAGATGGGAGCAATTGTATACAATCGGCTTTTACGAGCTATATCTTGCTCATTTTTTTCTTTTCCCACTAGATGAAGGCGATACTTTGCTTCCAGATTTGTCCAGAACTCTGGAGAAGTACCCAAGGCTTGGGAGAGTTCGATAGCTGTTTCAGGTGTAATTTCCTTGCTTCCCTGAATAATTTCATCGATGGTTTGAACTGGACGCCCCAAAATTTCTGCTAAATCTTTCTGTATCCACCCACGGGCTTCTAATTCTTGACTTAAAATTTTTCCTGGTATTGGTACTCTTGCTGGTGCTAGCTTCTGGCTAATATTGCTGTTTCTTCTACTGCCTTGGTTAGTGGTAATTGGTGTGAGAAAATATCCCAGTGCCTTCATGATGGAATTGACGTTTTCAAGGCGCGGGTTGCCATTACTGGATAAGGCTTTTTGCAATCCCCGGCGTGTCATGCCTATTTGCTCGGCTATCTCACTAATTCCTCGTACACGAGCAACGACGCGCAAGGATGCCAACAACGCACCGGAATCGTTGTCTTCTGCATATTCCTGAAATATCTCCGTCAAATAATTGTCGATTTCTTCCGGGTGCTTACGGAAGTACTGTTCTTCAAATTCATCAAGTGTTCTAAATTTTCTCACCGATTAGGTACTCCTTCCAGTAAGCTTTTGCGTCTTCGATGTCCTGATTCTGTGTGCTTTTGTCGCCTCCACACAGTACGACAACAATATTTTCAGCATCTTCACCGAAATAGACGCGATAACCAGAACCAAAGAACATTCGCAATTCGCTTAAAGCATCTCCTATTGGCGCAACATCGCCGTAATTGCCTTGTTCAAGGCGGCGTAGGCGTTGTAGTATGCGTCGTTTTCCTTGTTGATCGCGTAAATTATCTATCCACTCTGCAAACGGCTCGTAACCGTCTTGATTGGCATAGATGATAATCTATTTTGCTTGTGCTTCTTTGGCCACTTTTAATCTCTACTATTATTTATAGTATATGCGAACAATAATTCGCACTAATTTTCTAGAGAACCCCAAAATTGGAATCTTCAACTGTTTTTAATAAATTATCAGGCTGCCACAGTTTTTGTAGATAATGACTATCCTTGAATATAAGGGAATCAGATCAACGTAAATTGCCAGCAGGTGTAAGATGCTGCAACCAGAACAAATATTACAAGATCGTTATCAAATCCAGCGCCAACTCGGCAACAATGGAATTCGCCAAACTTGGCTAGCAAAAGATTTACAAGCCTCTAATGGCGAGAATTCTATTGTTGTGGTCAAACTTTTGGCCTTTGGCGGTACTGTACAGTGGGATGACCTGAAACTTTTTGAGAGGGAAGCACAAATTCTTAAACAGCTAAATCATCCCCGCATCCCTCGATATATAGATTATTTTTGTATCGACGATCGCACACTCTGGTTTGGCTTAATACAAGAATATATTCCTGGTGAGTCGCTTAAGGAAAAACTTGCTGTTGGCAAAAGGTTTAGTGAAAAACGAGCGAGAAAAATTGCTGTTGAGGTTTTAAATATTCTCACCTATCTACATGAGTTGAATCCTGGGGTGTTGCATAGAGATATTAAACCAAGCAATTTAATCTGGGGCGACGATAATCGGATTTATTTAGTTGATTTTGGCGCAGTTCAAGATAAAGCGGCAAGAGAAGGCGTTACTTTTACCGTTGTCGGTACTTATGGTTATGCCCCAATGGAACAATTTGGTGGTCGAGCAGTTGCAGCTTCAGACTTATATGCACTGGGAGCGACTTTGATTCATTTGCTCACTGGAACTTCCCCCTCTAATTTACCCCAGCAGGATTTGCGACTACAATTTACAGACCGAGTTAACCTCAGTCCCAGTTTTGTCAGTTGGCTACAAAAGTTAATAGAACCCGCTCCCGAACAAAGATTTACTAGTGCAAGCGTTGCGCTGAATGCCCTCAAATCAGGATTAACTGTCAAATCTGTAAACAAGAATCAGCTTTTGCCGCTAAAAGAAATAATCAACAATTCTGGATGCGGGATCAATAATCAGAATGAAACAGTCCCAGAGGAAATTCTCGGTTGGAATTGGGGCGCTTTTCTGATGCCTTGGTTGTGGATGTGGCCGAATCAAGTGTGGTATGGTTTATTCTGTTTTGTACCTAATGCTTGGTGGTTAATGGCGATCGCACTTGGTGCAAAAGGCAATGAATGGGCTTGGAAAAGTAGACGGTGGCGCAGTATTGAACAATTCAAAGCTCATCAAAGAGGCTGGGCGATCGCTGGTATTCTACTTGGAGCGCCCATTAGTATTATGTTGTGGGTTAGAGCGATCGCTTTACTCAAATCTGCATTTTAGTTGGGCATGGGGCATGAGACATTGGTATTGTTTATTCTCCCCTGCTCCTCTGCCCCTCTGCTCCCCTGCTTCCTTCTAACTACTAACTTGGGATTCAACTACACCCACGGGACAAGAAACATTTGTCCCTCCTAAACCACAATACCCATTGGGATTTTTAGCTAGGTATTGCTGATGATAAGCTTCAGCGTAGTAGAACTCAGGTGCATCCAAGATTTCGGTGGTAATCTTGCCATAACCTGCACCGTTGAGGGCTTGCTGATAAGCTTCCCGCGATACTTCTGCTAGCTGCTTCTGACTTTCGGAATATACATAAATTCCCGATCGGTACTGAGTGCCAGTATCATTACCTTGGCGCATTCCTTGGGTGGGATTATGGCTTTCCCAGAAGACTTTTAGCAGTTCGGCATAACTAATCACTTTGGGATCAAACACAACTAACACCACTTCATTGTGACCGGTGCGTCCACTACATACCTCTTCATAAGTGGGGTTGGGTGTTAACCCAGCAGCGTAACCGACTGCGGTGGTGTAAACTCCTTTAAGTTGCCAGAATTTGCGTTCTGCACCCCAAAAACAGCCCAAGCCAAAAATTGCCTTCTCTAATCCATCGGGAAAAGGAGGTTGTAAGGGATTCTTATTGACATAATGATCTGCGGGTACTGACATAGATTGTGCCCTTCCTGACAAAGCTTCTTGAGGTGTGGGCATAACTGCCTTTTTACCGAATCCGAATAGTGCCATTGATTTTGACTCTGATATATATCTTTACCTTATTTACTATTCTAAAGATTCTCGCGATCGCTTGGGGTCTTCTCAAAGTCCTGATTGGACTGTGTTGAATCTCAGCATTTGCTCTTTCACTAGTTAATGCTATTGATCAAAGGGGACTTGGCGTCAGAAGATACTCATGGATAAAATACCGAAAATTGACCGTCAAAGGGAGCATCAAGCGAACGAACGTACCTTTCTGGCTTGGCTACGTACTTCTATTGCATTGATTGGCTTTGGTTTTGCGATTGCCCGATTTGGTATATTTTTGCGCCAGTTGAATGTTGCTATTACTCAACAAGAACCTCCGTTACATCAATTATCCAACTCGGAAAATTTGGGTGTTATTTTGGTAATTTTTGGAATTTCGACTATTGCGTTAGCTGCGTGGCGATACAACCAAGTTTTCTGGCAAATTGAACAAGGAGACTATAGACCAAATAGGTTAATGGTTTGGATCATGACTGGAGTAGTAATTATTTTAGGGCTTCTCTGTCTTCCTTTGTTCCTATGGCGCGATCAAGTTCCTTCTCGTTCTCGTGTTCCCATTCAACCACAGTCCCGAAAATTGCATTAAATATAATGTGAGTTCAACAGAACCAAAAAACGGCAGGAGGTAGTGCAGGCAAACCAGCCATCAGATTCATCAAAAAGTTAAACACGCTTTTTAGACGGGCGCATTTTTTGTGACTTTTTTGCCGATTCTCAATTAATCTTAGCGTAGGCATAGCCCGCCGCAGGCATCGCTTGGGTCTGCCCAATTTATCGCACTTCATATCTAGCAAGCTTTTAACATTTTTCTAATCAAAAAAATCGCTCTCCAACTTTAGCTTTCAGCTTGGGCTGAATCGTCATACACTGATTTTGAACTAATGAAAGCGGTTGCTCTCAAAGAAACGATGAGTGAAAGTAAGATATCAGAGATATTAGAAACCTTCGAGGCAGAACTGCTGTCGGAGTGGACTCAGGAACTAGCCAATGTCAATATTCGGAGAGGCTTGATTAAACAAGCCGAGCTAAAGGAGGAGTGCCGGGAATTCCTGAGTTTGTTTCGGATTGCCGTTGGGCAGGGCAATTTTACCAATATTCAGGCAGCAGAGTGGCAGGAGATGCGGGAGATGCTCAATAGTATTTCTCGATCGCGATCGCAAAATGGCTTCACACCGTCAGAAACAGCTACATTCGTCTTTTCGTTCAAACAACCCCTCTTCAACCGAATGCGTCAGCAATTGAAAGACCCGATTGAGTTGGGTGAAAATATCTGGCTAGCCACAAACTTACTGGATCAGCTAGGATTGCTGACAATTGAAGTGTATCAAAAGACGCGGGAAGAGGTGATTTTGCGGCAGCAGGAAGAGTTGATGGAGCTGTCTACCCCAGTGGTTAAACTCTGGGAAGGAATTTTGGCATTGCCGATTATCGGCACCCTGGATAGTGCCCGGACTCAAATGATGATGGAGTCGTTATTGCAGAAGATTGTCGAAACCGGTTCAGAAGTTGCCATTATTGACATTACCGGGGTTCCCACCGTCGATACCCTGACTGCTCAACATCTACTCAAGACCGTTACCGCCGCCCGTCTCATGGGAGCCGATTGTATGATCAGTGGCATTCGTCCTCAAATTGCCCAAACGATCGTTTATCTCGGCATTGATTTGGCAAATGTAGTTACGAAGGCAACGTTAGCCGATGCCTTTCTCACGGCACTAAAACGGTTAGGAACGACCATTACCCGCTCTCAATCCAAATAGGTGGACAGGAAATGGAACGCATTCCTATACTCAAAATGGGCGATTTCCTGCTTGTGACGATCCAAGTGGATATGCACGATCGTCTCGCCATGACGCTACAGGACGACCTGACCAACCGCATCACTCAAACCTATGCTCACGGTGTCTTGATTGATATTTCTGCATTAGAGATTGTTGATTCTTTCATTGGGAGGATTTTAAGCAATATTGCCAGAATGTCACGGGTGCTGGATGCTGAGACGGTTGTCGTTGGGATGCAGCCTGCCGTGGCAATTACCCTAGTGGAATTGGGGCTGTCACTGTCGGGGATTCGCACTGCCCTAAACGTAGAAAAGGGTATGGCGTTGTTGCGATCGTCACTCAATGAACCCACAAATCAAATCACTGCCACTAAATGGCGTGCAGATGACGATGCCGAAGACTGAAACGATCAACATTCAATCTTCTGGTGATGTAGTTTCAGTTCGGCAAGCCGTGCGCCAGTTGGCTGTGGAGATTGGCTTTGGCTTAGTAGACCAAACTAAAATTGTCACCGCCGCCAGTGAGTTAGCCCGCAATACCCTAGACTATGGGGGAGGCGGCACAGTCAAGCTAGAAACGCTTGAGGAAGGGCGACGACGAGGACTCCAGCTGACCTTTGAAGATCGGGGGCCGGGAATTCCCGATATCGAGCTGGCGCTGAAGGATGGGTTCACCACCGGGGGCGGTTTAGGTATGGGGTTGGGCGGTGCCAAACGACTTGCCAACGAGTTTGAGATTCAGTCTGCGGTGGGAGAAGGGACACAGATAAAAATTGTACGATGGAAATAAAATGAGAGAATCTGTCGCTGTCACAATTACTGAATCTAGCCAGACTGGGGAAGCCCGACGGGCAGCGATCGCTTTGGCAACTCGGCTCGGCTTTCCAGAAACGGAACGGGGCAAGGTTGGGATTGTGGTGACAGAAGTTGCTAACAATCTGGTGCAGCACGCCCACGGCGGAGTAGTGCTGCTACGAGCGCTCAAGCAACATTCCAGAATTGGCATTGAGGTCTTATCGCTAGATAAAGGACGGGGAATGGTCGATGTGGATGAGTGTTTGCAAGATGGCTTTTCCACAGCCGGAACCTTAGGTAATGGAATGGGCGCAATTCGTCGCCTCTCTGGTTTATTTGAAATTTACTCCATTCCCAACCAAGGGACAGCGCTCCTCGCCCACCTCTGGTCAGACCCAGCACCCCATCTCCCTGAGAATACCTTAGAAATTGGAGCGATCTGTTTGCCCAAACGAGGAGAAGAGGTTTCAGGAGATGACTGGGCATCTGAAGTCGATTGTCACCGTAGCTTGTTGCTAGTAGCCGATGGCTTAGGGCATGGGCCTGCGGCTGCAAGTGCTGCTGAAGAAGCCGTGAGAATGTTTCAAGACCATCATCATCGTTCTCCTGGGGCGATCGTCGAAGCTGCCCACGCCGCCTTGCGAAGTACACGAGGAGCAGTACTCGCCATTGCTGAAATCGACTTTGAACAAAAGTCTGTCCGCTTTGCCGGAATTGGCAATATCGCTGCCAGCATTTTCTCGTTTACTGAGCACCATAATCTGGTGTCTCACAACGGCACGGTTGGGCATGAAATCCGCAAAATTCAAGAGTTTAGCTATCCTTGGTATGCCAACGGACTTTTAATTATGCATTCTGACGGATTAGGCGCTAAGTGGCAGCTTGATCGCTATCCAGGCTTGAGTCAAAAACATCCCAGTTTGATTGCAGGTGTGTTATACCGAGACTTTAACCGAGAGCGGGACGATGTGACGGTGTTAGTGGCTAAAGGAATGGGAAATAATTACTAATTCGTAATTCGTAATGACGCTCCTGCGGACGCTCGCGGACTCGCTACCGCTAACGTAATTCGTAATTAAATGGGTACAAGCTCCCACTGATTTAGGACTTACACACGCTCTACGAATTTTTCTCTACGAGACACTGCGCGTTCACGTCAACCTATCCCACTAATAATATTTGTGCTACAAAGCTTAAGATTATTGAAAAATAAAAACGAAAAATCAAGGTTTTCAAGCACATTCTACGAAAAGAAGTAGGGCTTTTTAGAATAATGAGATAGGTTCGTAGTGTCTCGCAGAGAAGGCGGTTCGATATAATTAAGCTTTTTGGTAATTTTTGTCTAAGTCCTGTGATTGTAACTACGAATTACGAATTACGAATTACGAATTATGTTGACAATCGTTTTCACGATGGAAATCCAGTACCAACAGGATGTTGTCCAAGCTCGACAACGAACTCGTGAGATCGCCGAGCAATTGGGCTTTGATGCTCAAGATCAGACCCGATTGGCAACGGCAGTTTCAGAAATTGCCCGCAATGCGTTTCAATATGCTAAAGGCGGAACAGTTGAATTTTGTGTGGCAGGAGAGCCTCAGGCGTTTCTGATTCGGATTCAGGATCAGGGTGCGGGCATTCCTCATTTGACAGACGTTTTGGCAGGACGCTACACCTCTGACACAGGAATGGGGCTAGGCATCGTGGGCACCCGCAGGTTGATGGATTTCTTTGAGATTGAATCGCAGCCGGGACAGGGAACAACGGTAACGATTAGCAAAAGATTGTCGAAGCGCACACCTAGTTTCACCGATTCGCAATTGCAGCAGATTCGAGAAACTGTGATTGGGCGATCGCCTCAAAATCCCTATGAAGAAATTCAGCAGCAAAACCAGGAATTACTCCGCGCAATGGCAGAGCTACGGAAGCGCGAGGAAGAACTGAGCCAGCTGAATCAGGAACTAGAAGATACCAATCGCGGCGTAGTTGCCCTCTATGCAGAATTGGATGAGAAGGCAAGCTCCCTGCAACAGGTAAACGAGCTAAAAACCCGCTTTCTCTCGAACATGAGCCACGAGTTTCGCACGCCGCTCAACTCGATTCTCTCCCTCTCTCGGATGCTACTAGCACGGATGGATGGCGATTTGACTGCCGAGCAAGAAAAGCAGGTGACATTCATCCAAAAGGCGGCGAGCGGATTATCAGAACTGGTCAACGACTTACTGGATTTGGCAAAGGTAGAAGCTGGAAAAATTGAAGTGCGTCCCAGTTCCTTTGAAGTTAGTAACTTGTTTGCCACGCTGCGGGGGATGCTACGCCCATTATTGGTTCAAGGTTCCTCTGTGGCACTGATTGTCGAGGAACCTGACGGTATTTCGCCGCTCTATAGCGATGAGGGCAAAGTCGCTCAAATTCTCAGAAACTTTGTCTCGAATGCGCTCAAATTTACCGAGCAGGGGGAGGTACGCGTCAGCGCTGTGCAAACGGGTCAGACCGTGACCTTCTCCGTATCTGATACAGGCATCGGCATTGCTCCAACCGATCAAGAGCGCATTTTTGAGGATTTTATGCAAATTGAGTCCCCTCTGCAAAAGCAGGTGAAGGGAACCGGGTTAGGATTGCCGTTATCGCGCAAGCTAGCGGAGCTAATCGGCGGCAGCATTTCGGTGAAAAGTCAGCTGGGTGAAGGCTCCACTTTTACAGCATTGATTCCCATCGTCTATCCAAATGCCAGCGAATTTCCTACCGAACTGCAACCAATCACATCAGTTGAGCCAACTCGCCTGCCCATTCTAGTGGTTGAAGATCATCCAGAAACCCTATTTATTTACGAAAAGCACCTTCAGGAATCAACCTATCAATTGATTGCTACCCGCACCTTAGCTCAGGCAAGGCTTGCCTTACAACAACTTCGACCGGCGGCGATTATGCTAGATATTCTGCTGGAGGGGCAAAACGGCTGGACGTTCTTACGAGAAATCAAAGGGGATGAAACGACTCGCACTATCCCTGTACTTGTTATTACCATCGTTGATAACGAGAAGCAAGCACTGGCGCTAGGAGCAGACGGTTTTCTAATTAAGCCGGTAGACAGATTGCCCCTGTTGAACAAACTCAATACGCTAATTACTCAGAACAAGTCTCAAAAAGTCTTGTTAATTGACGATGACCCCGCCTATCGGTATCTGGTGAAACAGTTGTTGATACATACACCATTGAGTATTTTAGAAGCCGCGAACGGACAGGAAGGATTAAATTTGGCAAAACGGGAGCAGCCAACGGCAATCGTGCTTGACTTGGAGATGCCAGAGATCAGCGGATTTGATGTCCTCAAGCAGCTTAAGAACAATTCCGTCACTCAGTCAATTCCTGTGATCATCTACTCATCTGCCCAACTGGATGCAGAAGTGCAGAGCCAGTTAGCGGCACAAAGCATCGCCATTGTTTCCAAAGAAACAGGCTCTCAAAGGACGGCGATGTCTGACGACAAGCCGCTTCGCGTCTACGCCCAACTTCAAGATGCCCTTGTCAAAGCCGGACTTGTTCTAGAGGTTTAAGGGGAAAGTCATGTCTGAGCCACGGGTTACGATCCTGCATATTGACGATAACGAAGCCAATCGTTACGTTGTTACCCGTATTTTGCAAAATGCAGGTTTTAGTGTCGTGGAAGCGGCAACCGGAGCGGCAGGATTACAAGCCGTTACTAACTTTCAGCCTGACTTAGTAATTTTAGATGTCCAACTACCAGATATCAGTGGCTTTGAAGTCTGTCGCCAAATTAAGGCAAACCCCGAAACGGCTTTTATCCCTGTGCTACACCTTTCTGCAAGTTTTGTCCAAAGCCAGGATAAAGCAGAAGGCTTGGACAGTGGTGCTGATGCCTATTTAGCACAACCTGTTGAACCTATTGAACTGCTTGCCACCATGCGATCGCTGCTGCGAATTCGCCGGGCGGAGGAAGCTGCTTTGTCCTCAGCGCGGGAGTGGCAAACCACCTTTGACTCTATGAACGACGGCGTATGTCTGGTAGACCCAGAAGGTATAATTCTGCGTTGTAATCGAGCCATGATGCAGCTTTTTGGCAAGCCCTACCACGAAATTTTAGGTTATGCCCACCATGAATTGATGGGCGCAGAATTGGGAATCGGCCATGGCACTTGCTTTCGCCGGGCGAAAGAAACTCACCAACGGCAAGTTCTGGAATTTCAATCGAAAGGACGGTGGTTTGCCAAAACCATCGACCCGGTATTTGATGGGCATGGGACTCTCACAGGCGCCGTTTTCACCCTGTCCGATATCACCGAACGGAAGCGAGCAGAAGCATTGCTGCAAGAGCAAAACGATCGCCTCAATCAACTGATGGTCTCTTTGCAACAACAAACTGAACAAGCGCAGCAAGCCAACCGAATCAAAGATGAGTTTTTGGCAGTGCTGTCTCATGAATTGCGATCGCCCCTGAATCCGATTCTGGGTTGGGCAAGAATTCTGCAAACGAGTCACCAGGACGCAGCCAAAACTCAGTACGCCCTCAAAACGATCGAGCGCAACGCGAAACTGCAAGCACAACTAATCGAAGACCTGCTCGATGTGTCGCGCATTCTCCAAGGCAAGTTGAGTTTGAACACAGTTCCAGTTGGTCTAACTTTTACCATCAAAGCTGCCCTTGAAACCGTGCGGCTTGCTGCTGAAGCTAAATCTATTCAAATTCAAACAATATTTGAACCGAACGTTGGGCAAGTCTTGGGTGATTCTGGTCGCCTGCAACAAGTTGTTTGGAATCTACTTGCCAACGCGATTAAATTTACCTCACAGGGTGGTCGAGTAGAGGTGCGGTTAGAAAGTATCAAGGATGAAGTAGATACTCATCCTGCGGAATACACTCAAATCACTGTCAGCGACACTGGTCGGGGGATCTCTGGTGACTTTCTGCCCTACGTCTTTGACTACTTCCGCCAAGCCGATGGGACAACGACGCGAAAATTTGGCGGGTTGGGGTTAGGGTTAGCGATCGTGCGTCATTTGGTTGAATTGCACGGCGGAACCGTTCAGGCAGCCAGTCCTGGAGAAGGGCAAGGAGCAGTGTTTACAGTCAAACTTCCACTGATCGCTGCTTCAAAATTGAATCAAGATAATACTGCCGATCGCGATCGCTCAGACTTCAATCTGAATGGATTGCAAGTGCTGCTTGTAGACGATGACAAAGATTCGCGGGAGTTCATCGCCTTCGTGCTAGAACAGTATGGGGCAAAAGTGACTGAAGCGGATTCAGCACATGATGCTCTGAGCCGTTTGGAGCAAGCAAAATTTGATTTGTTAATTAGTGATATTGGGATGCCCGATATCGATGGCTACGCACTAATTCGTCAAATTAGAAAGCAGTCACCCGATCAAGGCGGAGAAATTCCAGCGATCGCTCTAACTGCCTATGCGGGAGAAATCGATCGACAACAAGCACTAGCCGCCGGATTTCAACAGCATATTTCTAAACCAATTGAGCTAGAAGTATTAATACAGGCTATTTTGACGATAGTAACGGTTTAGCAACCTGAATTTTGCCTTATCTATTGAAGCTAATCTCTGAAATCATCTTTAGCATTGTTTCTGCGATCGCGGCGTTTAATAAACCTATTTTAAGTAAACGCTCATTCGTAATAGGTTAACTTACTTCTGCTATAATCCAACATCTAAAAGAGAATAAGCTAAAACACATTTAATTTGCATATTAAAATTTTCTCAATGTCTTGTGGGGTGGGCATCTTGCCATTGGTGTCAAGTTAACGTGAGTTCGATGAACCTCTCCCTCCCAGCCTCCCTCTCCGAAACGGAAAGGGAGGAGCAACGAAAAATTCAGCTTTTTGCTCCCCTCTCCGTGTCGGAGAGGGGTTGGGGGAGAGGTCAAATAAGACTTGTCGAACTCACGTCAAGTTAAGGCAGAAGCCCAAATGTCAAAGGTATGTTCATCGAATTCGGGGTGTCGTTCATCGAATTCGGGGTGTCGTTCATCGAATTCGGGCAGCCGTTTATTGAATTCGGGGTGTCGTTCATCGAATTCGGGCAGTCGTTCGTCGAATTCGGGCAGCCGTTCATCGAATTCGGGCAGTCGTTCATCGAATTCGGGCAGTCGTTCATCGAATTCGGGCAGTCGTTCATCGAATTCGGGCAGCCGTTTATTATTTTTGTTCAATTTTAATTTGAGGAGGATAAAACCTAAACACAAAAAGACTTTTCATCCAGTCCCCAGTCCCTAGCTATACTAGTTTACCCCAGTGATTTCATCTTAACTTGACACTAATGGCATCTTGCCCGCCCTGATTATGCAACTTTAATGCTGATTAGCTTACTACTTTAAATTATCCCGTGCGGCAGCACGAACAATACGATTGGGGTCTTGGGTTAGTTGTTGGCAAATGTCGCGGTGAGTATTCGGGTTTTGAGCGATCGCATATCTTTCTGGCCAAAACCAAGATTTATAGTATCTTGCCAGAAATGAACTCGGTATATGAGGATTCATCAGAACCAAAAAGCGAGAAAATGATGGGCGATTGGGAAATTTTAGACACCGATCCAAGAAAGGAATCGCTGCTTCTGGTTCTTGAGTCAGTAAACTTTTAACAGCAGCTAAATTGAGTGGATTAAAGTGAAATCCCCCACGTCCTCCGGGTTGAGTAGCTAACTGAATTAGTAAATCTTTCGGCGCACCAGGATTTTGAGCGACTGCTAAAGGTAATCTTCGATCTGGATGCTCTATAAATCTAGTTAGAATCTCGGCTGGAGTTTTCGGATGTTTAGCTACAGCTAATTTGACAATTAACTTATCGTCAGCTAGTTTTGCCAGAATTGAACCATCAACGTTAGGATGTCGAACAACTTTAGTTTTGACAGCAGTATACTCACTATTTACTAGTTCTCGTAAATCTAATAGAGATAAATTTGGATTTTCCAAGCTTGCTAATTGTTCTCTAAGCATCGAATCAAGTTTGGGATTAGCCAAAGCAGCTGCTCTAACTTCTGGACTGCGATCGTCAATTAACTTATCTAAAGAGTTTTGAGTAATATTGTGATGACTAGCTACCAAAACTCTCACTCCCTGGATTGGATGCTCCACTAATTTTGATAGGATTTGCGGTGAAGTGTTAGGAGCGCTTGCTAGAATTACGCCATAGTATTCTAAATTAGAAAATCTCATCAATATTGGCTCATTCTCTTTATATCTACCTTGTTCAAAATCGATAAGCATATTTCGTAGGTAGGATCTTCTTGTTCTCCAACCCATAAAATCCTGCACCAAGGAAAGTAAACGTAGGTGAATTGTTGGATTATATATGGTGGGAATGTATCTTATTTTTTACACCAATATTTATCTTTTGACTTCGTAAATAAAGTGTTTAAATCGGTAACGATAGGGTTAAGTTGATTAGTAGAATGATTGTCATCTATTGGCAGCGTTTGCAGAAATAAATTGAAACCTATTGCTTCTCGGTGTTTTAAATAAGTAACACATTCAGCAATTAATTGAGAAACTATGGGGTGGTTTTCCAGATTATCTAAAATATGTCGAGGTGTGTCAGTAGAAGAAACAATCTTTAATAAAGTGCTTGTATATTCGTGTATTGACTTTTGATTTAAATAAGGTAAAGTGCTTTCATCAATTGCTCCTACCTGCCACAATCGCAGTTCAATTCCTTCTTCATTATCAGTTGCAATAGACAGTTGCGATCTATCAATTTTTTCTACAGCTAGATCGCGCCATCCAGTTTCCAATTCTCCAGCATAATTAATATGTAGCTTTGCTGCTTCAGCAATAAAAGGAAAGCTGTTTTTCACTAGCTTATCGAGTACTTCTTTGGGTGTTTTTGGATGATTTACAATAATATTGAGAATTCCTGAAAATGTCTCAAGCTGGGATGCTGCTTTTAGAAAATTTGTCGATATTTCTGGCAATTGAGCCAGTTTAAACATCAGCCTACGGGGAATAAAAAGAATGAGATTTGGTTTCTTATTTAAAGCAACCTGATCCCAGAAAATAATGTCATCATTGGGACAATCAAGACGTAACTGAGCGAATTCTGCAACAATATCCTCCCCAGATGTTGATAATTCCAATAGTTTTTTTATAGAAATATTATAATGACTAGCTATAATAATTAAAATCTCTCTCCATTCCCAAAAATCTTCAAAATACGACCATCCTGTATTCATCCGAAGATACTTAATGCCATATTGCTGCTCTAGTGAAAAGTGTTCAAAATATTTATTATTGCGAATACGCTTAATATTAGTCTCACAAATGCCAGCAGCAAATTCTAGAAAAGATGTTGGTACATTAGATGCACAAACAAGCTTTAATAGTAAGTGAGACTTTAATAGTAAGTTAAAGTTGACATTTTGCAGAGTTGATAAATCATAAGCCGGATCGGTGTTGATATTTTGCAGAATTGATGAATCATAAGCCGGATTGCTAAAGAATTCTTCAGGAAATAGATGCGCTAGTCCGATTAACCATTGTGTTGGTGTATTGGGATTACTTGCGATCGCTCTTTGCATTTCCACATCTTTGTTAGTTCTGGCTTGTATGGCAAGTTCTCCTAATAAACTACTATCGGCGTGAGGATTTGCAGCAACTAATCTCGTTAGTTCATCATTAATTGCAGCTAGCTCTCGTAATCTTTGTGGTGAAGTGTTATGATTTTTTGCTTCTTGCTTAAGCGAATCGAGTGACATTAACTTAACAACCTTCTTTTACTATTTCAGCAATATCATTTTTAATTTACTCGGATATTTTAGTAAGTACTAGGTTGATTTAGTAAAAGATTCAAAGCCTCTCTCCTTTTAGGAGAGAGGTTTGGAGAGAGGTCAAAATTGTACTTCACGCTTGTCGAGAACCGCTATAAAAACACTCAATTAACAGTAGATTCAGAAATAACAGTTACACAAGCATTCACTAAGGGTAACAACGGCCCTATTTGCTCTTGTCCATTCACTGCTAAATCGCTGTGACACAAATAAACTCTCTCAGATACACGAGATAGCAAATCTGTCAAAATCCTTTGCAGTCGTTGTTCTTCTGCCAATTTTTCATCTTCTGCTGTCCAAGGTTCGCCTAATCTATCTCGCAGGAAAAACGGCGCACCGAACAAAGTCGCTGCACCACCTTTGGCCCATAGGGGTGAACCAGCATCCAGCCAAAAATGCCAACGGTGCGATCGCCTACTAGATCGATATTGAAATATAGTTGCTAGTGTGACAGCCTTTCTCGCTCCACCGATGGGACGCACTGGGTAAGGGTTGGCGGTAATCGTACCACGTCGCAGTAGTTGAATGAATTCAACAATAGTTGTGTGAGGCGTTGTCTCAACTGGGGCAATTTGTCGTAATCTGGTGTCAATTTCCCAGTAGTGTTGGGCGGTTTCTAATAATTCCCGCAATGCTGCTAGTTGTTCGTAAGGGAGATTGCTACCATTCCACAAAAAACGTTGAATTGCTCTGTCTAACAGAGAAATGGGACTGGGAATTAACCGCAATTCTTGTTGCGATCGCTGCTGTTCTAACCACTGTAATATTTCACTATAGGCTGTAGTCGCTGCATAGCCGATTCGATCCCAGCGCTCGAAGACTAACACTGGTAGCAAGTTGGGGCGATCGGGATGGGGTACAAAGCAGTAATCTGCAATCAAACCAGCACGTACCGGGTCAATATCAGTAGAGACGCGATGAATCGCGTCTGTAGAGTTTTCTGGTAGTTGTTGTTTCCTACTCAAGACAACCAGCATTTCTGCGACGGCATCCCGATCTACGAGGCGTCCCAAGCCAGGATAAACTAATGCCAGCATGGTGAGTAAGGCGCGAATGATCGGTGAACTAATTAGGGGACGTTGGTCATTCAGCGATTCTACTGGAATGTTTTGTTTAACGAGGATTTCTACTAAAGTATAACGAGCGATCGCATCTAAACCTGGTGCAATAATCACCACTTCTTCTGGTTGCACTTGCTGTAATTGGATGGCATTAGCAATTACCTCTGCTGTTTGCCGCAATAATTGGGCGCGGGAAGTGGTTTGAATTGAATGCACTGTTTTTGGTAAACTCAACAGTACCATCGGTTCTGTGATTAATTCCACCATCTGTTTAGTGAGTTGCTCGCTCAGAGACTCTGGAGGCGGCCCATTCAAAATTTCTACCCGACAACGCTCTGCTAACCCTTCTAGGTAGTTAGGATCTGCCCCCAATCCCAATCGTACCGCACCGTCAGGATTGTAACTAAACGCACCAACTGCACCTCGATCTAATAGCAACTCAAACAAAAGACGCGCTACGCTAGGATAGTCATCGACATCATCCGCCAGTACTGCCTGATAGCGTTTAGTTAGGTGCTGCTGGTAATTGCGATCGCTTAATAAGTGCTGACTATAAAGTTCGGTAATAATCCCATAAGTTAGTAACCCCCTCTCTAAACACCAATTACGCCAATCTAGCAGCAAAGATGCCAAAAATTCCGGCTCTAAAGTTGTGGTATTTTCCCCCATACCCTTGGCCAAAATCTGAGCAATATCTTCGCAAGGTACACCACTGTAAGCTGCTAATTGTAATAAGTCCAAGATGCGACGCACCAAGCGAGATTCATTCACTCCCGCAATACGTAAAATTTCTTCGTCTAATCGGGGACGCCAAAGTTTGGTTGCTAACTCCTGCTCTGTTTCTGGTCGCAATCTTACCGGAAACTGTGCCTTCAGCTTCAACGAGTTAATTAGCAACGGCCAAAATAAAATAATTTCATCTTGAAAAAAACCTAGTGGCGTCTTGGCACGAACCGGATATTTACCTAACGTAGAGGTAACAATTATATCTCCTAACTCTCGACGATTATCATCATTGGCAGCTAAGACTAAAACTCCCGGCTCTGTTTGTTTAAGATATAAAAATTCGGGTAGATGACCAGTTTTTTTACGTCCTGTTTTTTTCGTATAAAATGATTCAGTATATTGTTTTTCTGATGTTACCCAATTACCAAATTGCTCTACCAAGCGAGCCGTCTTACCACTGCGGCTAGTGCCAACAATCCAAACCGAATGAGAAACCACAAACTTTCTCCTTGTAGATTTGTTAGTATACCTCGTGCGTTAACTTAAGGTTAATAGTCACCAAATAATGCTGAATGATTGTCCGCAATGAAAAACTCTGTTTTTAGTCAAAAAATCTATTCTTTCTTACTTGCTGCTTATCGATGGTACTTACAGACTCCTGAACGTTCTTTACATGAAGCTTACGATGCAGCATTAAAAATTCAGGCAATAGAAGATAAGCATTTCAATGGTAATAAAATAGACATTGACTCGGCCATGTACAGTAACAGTGTGATGGATTATTTTGAGTCAGACCTCAACAAGCTATTAAAAATTGCCAGGATGCGGTTGACGGAGTTTAGAGGAAGCCGTTGGTTTGTAAATGAAGAGAATCAAAAAGCTGCCCAAAAAGCAGGTATAGAGTATCTAAGTCCTTCTTTAGTTTTGGAAAAGCTAAACTATATCGATCAAGTTATATCTAAATACACAACAAGTTCCGATCAAACAACTTCCAAAGCTTTAGTAGTAAAACCTCCAAGTCTACCAGTTAACTCTGTGATATCTGACGACAAATCGCTGCTCGTCAAAACTCCAACATTACCACCCAAAATACCAAATCAAGACTTAAATAATAAACCAAAAGCCAAGAGTAAAACCGATACAACGGGTATTTTACCTCGCTCTATTTTAAGTACTATCAGTCGTCTGCAAGTTGAATTAGACCCTAATTCGGAACAAGAAGTAATTCAGAGTTTTCGTCAAACTCAAAAAAGAACAATAATATCTCTCAGGTTTATTTTACTATTAATTATTGTACCACTTTTAACGCATCAGATAGCAAAAGCTTTCGTAGTCGGCCCAATTATTGAGCGGTTTAGAAGCACCCAGGAAATGCAGATATTTCTCAATTCCGAAATGGAAGAGGAAGCTCTTGTAGAATTACAAAGATTTGAAGAAAAGCTCAAGTTTGAAAATTTCATTATCAAAGCTCCTCCACTGTTACCTGAGCAGATGGAGACCGAAATGAAAAAGAAGGCGAAAGAGCTGGCTGAAGAATTTCGTCACGAAAGCTCTGGTGCTATCAAAAATGTTTTTGCAGATATGTTCTCGGTGGTTGCTTTTATCTGGCTTTTGTTAGTCAGTAAGTCTTCTATTGCTGTGCTTAAAGATTTCTTTGATAATATTGTCTACGGACTTAGTGATAGTGCGAAGGCATTTATCATTATTTTGTTTACTGATATCTTTGTAGGATTCCACTCTCCTCATGGCTGGGAAGTACTTCTAGAAGGAGTATCACGTCATTGGGGATTACCGGCAGATAGAAATTTTATCTTCTTATTTATCGCTACCTTTCCGGTGATTTTGGATACCATATTTAAGTATTGGATCTTCCGATATTTGAACCGGATATCGCCTTCTGCTGTTGCGACTTACCGTAATATGAATGAATAGGGAATAGGGTAAAATTTTTGGTGTTATGAAACAATTAAATGATTTTTGGTTTTTGATTTTAAAATTTGAGCGAGGTGGGATAATCTTAAAAATTTTTAATTTTAATGAAAAAGAGATTTGCTGGGTTAGGAAAGTTTAACAAAATTATCGCCATCAGCTTACCTGTGATTTTGTCGATTTTACTGGTGCGGATGCAATCTTTCACGCATCAAGAACTCATTTCGCCAGAATGTCAGGTGAAAAAGTGGGATCTACCAGTGTCCTTGACTGCTGAAAATCAAGATGCATTTCCACAAAAGCAAAAATTACCATTAATCCCAAGACTACCAATTACTTGTTGTCAAAGTGATCCCTCTTGTTTGGATGAAGTAATTTATGGAAAAATACCAGAGAAAAAGGCACTGATAAGTGCGATCGCTCGCAGTCTCCAATATCTGCAAACAGCTAATGCTGCGACTGCTTATCAAAACTATCCGGTGGCTGGGATTACGCGCGATCGCGTTTTCAAAAGCTTGAAAAGATTCCGGGAACTCCTCTTAAAAACTAATTCTGCAACAGAATTACATCAAGCCATTGAGCGGGAATTTGTTCTTTACCAGTCAGTCGGTAAAGATAACAAAGGTTCCGTTTTATTCACCGCCTATTATGAGCCACTTTACGCAGCTAGTCGCGTCCCCACAACAGAATATCGCTATCCTGTTTATCGCTTACCTCCTGATTTCAACTCCTGGAGTAAGCCTCATCCGACACGTGAGGAGTTAGAAGGAGTAGATGGTTTGCAAAGTGCAAAAGGGAAATTGCGAGGATTAGAGTTGTTTTGGTTTCGCCTTCGCCTCGAACCATATCTAGCTCAAATTGAAGGTTCGGCGAGACTTCAGCTTCCCGATGGTACTCAAACAACAATCGGCTATGCGGGTAACACCGCTTATAACTACAAAAGTATTGGGCGAGAATTAGTGAATGATGGCAAATTACCGCTACAAGGTATAACTATGCCAATTATTCTTGACTATTTCCAAAAACATCCCCAAGAATTAAATATTTATATTCCGCGCGATCGCAGCTTTGTTTTTTTTCAAGAAAATCACGGTGAGCCAGCCCAAGGTTCTATCAATGTACCACTAACAGCAGAGCGTTCTATTGCTACAGATAAATCTCTCATGCCTCCTGGTGCTTTAGCATTGATTCGCGCTTCTATTCCCTTTGTTAATCCTACCGGAAAAATGCAGGAGCGCATTATTAGCCGCTATGTTCTTGACCAAGATACCGGAGGTGCAATTAAAGGTGCAGGTAGAGTGGATTATTTTTTAGGTACTGGCAAAATCGCAGGCGATCGCGCTGGTGTTACAGTCAGCAATGGACAATTATTTTATCTCTTACTCAAGTCCAAGAATTAAACACACTCGCATTTTAATACTAAAATTCCCAACTTTTTAGATAAGTCAGGAATTTTAGCCTTTCGGCGTAAATGAAACACCCATTCCAAATCAATGGAACGCTTGCCATATAGTATACTTCTTGCATGAATCAAAAGCCCTCACCCTAAATCCCTCTCCCAAGCTTGGGAGAGGGACTTTAAAATTGGCTCCCCTTCTCCCAATTTTGGGAGAAGGGATTGAGGGCAAATTTTGCATTTGTGCAAGAGGTCTAGTAATTACGAATTACGTTAGCGAGTTATCGTTCGCTTTTAGCGTCTCGTAGAGAGCGTCATTACGAATTACGAATTACGCTACTAGGCTTCCAAATCCATCTCAGCATCATCATCGTCATGATCGTAAGGGATATCGTCAAGGTCTATCATTTCGGAAATTTCTTCTACTTCAGTTAGATACTCAGATTCTTGATGTTCGCGTTCGATTAGACGACCAGTTGACTTCAACCATTCCAAGAGAATAAACTCATTACTTGTACGAATTACAGGCGCTCGCTGGTTACGAGGTTCTTCGCGCAAAGGACTTATAGGCATAAAAAAACTCACTTTAAACTACAGGTTAGCGTACAAAAACGTCAAAATTGTACATTAAGGTTAAAAGTCTTGTATGACAAGTCTTTTCTCAACAGACAAAATATGACCCATTGAAGTTTTGTCTCAAGTCCATTTAGCTACCTACCATTAAAATGTCCCGGCGTCAGTTTTAATAATAAATATTTCAGCAGATGCAATATATATTACAAAGCATTTGGTAGCTTGACGATAGTTTCATACATATCAGAGGGTAATGCAGACAGTCTATTCGCTACAGCGACTGCATCAGCTAAGTTACTAAATTGACACCGGACTATTTCTTGTCCATTTCCTGAAGGGAATCGTTTCCTAGCTTTATTAGATACAGCACAAATAACCGCTAAAGCTTTGGCGAACCCGTCTTTTGTCAATATTCTTTCTTGAGCGAACCCTTCAACAGGGATAAGACAAACCTCAAACCGATACCCAGGTCTGGGAGAAACAGCTAAGTCAATATATGGTTTATCTTCTTTTCTGATTCGGCGTAAATATTTGGCTGTTGAATTAGGATCATGCAAATCAGTCCCAAGGGCGTAAGTAAAAAAGCAATCTTCTGTGAGGGACTCAGGACGAGTAATTATATCCGTGGGCATAAGTTCCAGTAGTATCCGTATGTTGTCTGCGTGTGTGACACACTAGACTTGTCCGTTCTTCTTAGCACATTTTCTTTAACAGTTAGGTGTATCAGTGTCACGCGAGGTATTACAATACATTTCGGCTAACTAAAATTTCAATTTTTAAAATACTTATGACATCAAACACCTTCAGAATCAAAGGGTGTAGAGATTTAGATTCGCAGAGGGGTCTATATAGTCAGTCACATGACCGAAAATATTTCTCAACAAATAAAATCATAACATAGTTGATGCTAAAGCCTGCGATCGCTTCACCTGACAGCATCGGTGAATGCCTAAAAGCGATCGCAATCACAAACTATCTGAATATTTCTTTATACTCATCTACTTTTAAACTTCAATGGTACTCAATTTACTATCTCTAGTTGAATTAGAGCAACAGCTAAAACACTTAGCTATGTACTGTTGCAAATTCCCTATATTTCCTAATTATTAAGGGCATATTAATGAATTATTTACATAAATGATCGCCTAAATAAAACCCCAGGATTATATTTATAATCTTGGGGCATAATTTTCATATTCATACCAAGATATTTACAGGATTTTGCAACTACATAAGTTACATCCCTTCCCAATCCTCACACCACTTGCTTTTATAGCAGGAACGCTAAAAGCGAACAAGGGAGCAAAGATCGAGTTTGGGGAGGGTGGCGAATTTCTGTACCTTACGTTGACGTAGCCTCTGTCTTTGACACGCTGTTCGCGTTCGTAGAGAAGTTGAAATCTGCTTTATAAATCTCAAAGAGGCAAGGGTGGTTAAGACCAAAGACAATATTAACGTAATTATGGTAAAGCTTAAATATATTTTGGGAATTTAGAGGTGTTGGAAGAATCGTTTTTATGGCACTTTTATTCCTTTATTCAGAGAAAAATCAGAAGCTTTCACCTAATATGTAGTTTTTCTTCTTAAGATTTTTTAGAGGTTTTAATCTGTATTTAATAGACCTTACTAATTACTTGACAAAGTGCACACTATTAATACCTATTTTGAATCTAGATTTGGTGACTATTTCTGTCAAAATTGTGGATTTTTTACCGTTTTTTGTGTTTTTCACGACATCAAAACAAATAAATAGTGGTTTATGCTACCTAACGAAATCATTAATCGTGCCATTCACGTTATTGACTCACTGCTAGTACGGTTTTTGTGATGTAGGTAAAAAGAGGCTGTCTGAGTCCTTTTCAAATAGGGCTATACCAACCAGGCATTTTTGTACTAGTGTTTAAGCTAACAAATTATACCAGTCTTAGATAAAAATGCGCTCGACATATGTTAATGCGTAGCAATATCTTCTAGGTAAAGAGTAAAAACCAACACATACAAGATGTTGGGATCTTGGATTTCGTCCTTCAAACGCCACTTGCTTCTCCCTTGGAGCCAAAGGAGAGGCTGGGCGTAGCTTGCTTAAACGTAGAAAAGCCGGAAAATCCTTCTACATCTGTGGTTTTCAAACCACAGATGTAGCAATCACTTTTCAAATTGGTATTAGTTATGAGTAGCAGCCATCACAAAATCCGTTAGAACTAGCTACGATTCCGTCTCCATTAAACTTTTTTGAGGTATTCAATGAACAAGATTAATCTGTACAAACAACACCAGACCAAAAATAGGGTATTGATTTTTACTTCTTTGACTGTTTTGGCTTCTTCATTAGTACTACCCTTCCAACAAGCCTTTGCTGCAACATTGACTACTGTTGTAAATTTCAACGGCACCAACGGAGCTACACCAAGAGCGGGTGTACTTAAAGGCAACGGTACTGATGGCAATCTTTATGGAACTACTTCTGCTGGTGGCACTTCTGGCAAAGGAACTGCATTCAAGTTAACTCCTACTGCTTTCACTACTCTGACCACACTGATAAACTTCACCGGAACCTCTGGAACCAACAAAGGGACTAATCCAGTTGCTAGATTATTCCAAGCAGCCGATGGCAATTTATATGGGGCAACCTTTACAGGTGGTACAAGTGACCTCGGCAGTGTGTTTAAATTGGCGAAAACAGCTTTTACAACCCTGACAACTCTTGCAAATTTCACAGGCACTAATGGGGCTAACCCAGCAGGTCGACTGATTACAGGTACTGATGGCAATTTGTGGGGGACAAGCTCTACAGGTGGGGCCAATAATAAAGGAACTATATTCAAGGTTTCGCCCACCACCGGGGCACTGACCACCATTAGAAGCTTCAGCGGTACTGATGGAGCAACTCCATTAGCAAGATTGCAACTGGCTACCGATGGAAACTACTACGGCAGCGCCTCTGCTGGTGGAGCAAGTGCGAAAGGAGTTGTCTTCAAGTTAACTCCCGCAGGAATACTGACTTCATATAGCTTTAGTGGCGCCAATGGAGCAAATCCACAGTCTGGATTAATTGAATCTAGCGGATTCCTCTATGGCACTTCTAAACTGGGTGGAGCCAACAATAAAGGAGCTGTATTCAAGGTTCCGGTCGGTGGCGGTACACCCGTTTTAGTTGCCAGTTTTAATGGCACTAATGGGGCCAATCCAACAGCTGCACTCATCAAAGCAAGCAATGGTAACTTCTATGGCACAGCTTCTGCTGGTGGGGCAAATAACAAAGGAGTTATCTATCAGCTGACTGGGGCAACCATCACCGGCTTAATTAGTTTTAATGGTACTAATGGGGCAACGCCAGAGTCCACGCTAATTCAGCTCTCGAATGGTGCAATTTATGGTACTGCCTCTTTTGGCGGTACTTCTAATCTAGGAACTGTGTTTAAGTTTGTAATCTAGTTCCAAATCTAATCGGCGTGTAGAAAATGGTAAAACGTACATTTGAACGTTTACCATTTTTCTACAATCTATCTAAACTTTTCAAGACAGGTATTTGAATTTCGGTGACTCAATACTGTTTCATATCATGTTCGCTCCGAAGAACCCTAAAGAGCCAAAACGACCCTTGGTCTGCCCTAAGAGCAAGCCTACGGTGTACATACAAGTCTGAAATGTTTATAGCAGTTCGCTCAGATACCTGTGAGGTAGAGAAAGTCAAGGTTTTGAAGTTGGTTTACCCAGGCTATCTGTATGAGAAGATTGAGAAAATTCTCAAACTCGAGAGGACTCTACCAGTTCAATCTCGATATTTGCAATCCAGCTTTTCAAATCAGAGAAATTTAGTTTTAGTTTTATCTTAATATCATGTTAACTTAACTTCAGAATACTAATGTAGAATATAAAACTTTACTACAGGTTTATAGTTTGATTAATAATGAATGATGTTAAAGTATGTTAAATTGTAGCAATTGTAAAATTCGATACAAGGATTAATTATAGTACACCATAGGAAAATTAGCAAATGTTTAGACAAAGTTCTCACGAGAGAAACTTTTTCAAAGCTTTAACTGGTAGTGCGGCGAAAGAATCTCACAAGTTAAGACGGGCATTTAAATCCTGTCTAAGTATTCTGGTTGAATCTGTACCTTTTTTGATTGCTTGTGCTGTATTGGTTAGCGTTATCAGCCTCAAAAGTCCTATCTTGCTCTGCTGTTTACTTGTGGGTAGTTTAATTGCAGTCATCATCCAGCAAATTGGGCAGCAAGTGAATTTACCAAGGCGATCGCTAATATTATTACAAATTTTAGCAGCAGCGATCGTTCTGAGTTTATATTGGTTAGACTGGTTTGCAGCCCCTGCACAAGCACAGTTTTTTGGGAAAGCTGAAGACTTTTTCAAAACCAGCTTCCGTGGTTCAGCAACCAATGGTGGTGATAGCAACACAGCAATAAGTTTGATATTTAATGTGTTGCGGGCAATTTACTTACTCTATATTGCAATTTCCTTAGTTGGTGTGATTAACGCAGTGCGTAAAGATGAAGATTGGCAAAGTATCGCCAGAACTCCCCTATTAGTGGTTGTTGCTGTTACCGTTGCTGATGTACTTACAGGCTTTGTAATTGGCGCTAGCCCTAATAAATAATTCAGATATTTCAAATGTCTCAAGAGCGGGAACAAGAATTTCGTCCAGTCAATCAAGTTCTAGGAAGCCAACCTTCGTTAGGGCCAATTCCTGCCGATCAAATTCTTCCTTGGACGGTAATTGCCTTAGCCTCCTACTTTATTATCAATGGGATTTTTGGGGGGATTTTCCAAGAAGAGTTTCAAAAATGGTTGTGGACAGTACTAATTACTGGTTGGGGAATAGGAACTTGGTGGATCTTAACTGGTGGTAGGAGTTGGAGTTTTTTAAGTAAATTTATCGGGGTTCCCGCTTGGACAAGAGGCTTTGCTCGTTATCAAAGCTTACTGGAAGTTAACCATGAAGCAAAAAATCGGAAAACAAAGCGTCGGCATCGCCGGAAATGAAGGTAGATTAACGCCATTTGAAGATGCCTTGCACTTGGCGACAATGCTGCGTGTCGCCATGAATGGACGTGATATTGGCGCTTATCTTTTGACAAAAGGTACTCAAAAAGATCGGTTCTGCTTTGTTTTTGGTTTTGATTGTAAGGGAATTCATACCACCTTAAGACCTGAACAAATTGATACACTTTTTAATAACATTGAAGCCGGATTAAAAGACATTCCTAGCGGTGAAAGGATGACGCTGCACTTGGGTTCTTTTAGCTCAGACAAAGAACGCCAAAAAGAATTAGCAACATTAATCAGAAATGCGCGATCGCGAGACATAAAATATTTATTGATGGCGGAGAGAGCTAGAATTAAAGAACTGACTCTTTCTGGAATTCGTAAACCAAAATTTTTGCGGATTTATGTCACATACACCATTGAATCTAACTCGCAACACGCAGATGATTGGATAGAAAAGCTTTTAGTCAAAGCTGAATCGTGGTGGTTGAAATTCAAAGGCGATCTTTCAGAAGTAGAAAATCAACGCATTGAAACCCTGATTACAAATGCTTACAACCAAGGTTTTCTTCGTTGGGAACAAATCTTATCTAACAAAATGGGATTGGATGTCAAACCTTTGACTGCTGATGAACTTTGGAGTGACATCTGGAAAAGGTTTAATGATACGCAGCCAATAGATATTCCCCAGTTAATGACTTTAGATGAACAAGGACTACACGAACAAGTTAATTCCGATTTAGCTAGTACTAAATTGCTTCTAGACAATATCCACGGCACAACTTTGCTGATGGAATCTAGTGTACCTTGTGCCGATCGCCGCTGGGTTAATGTTAATAATCGTTATATTGGCACGCTGTCATTTCTGGAAAAACCCGGCGGTTGGCCCAATAAATCGGCTCAACTACGCTATTTATGGGAGCTGTTGGCCAGAGAAACAGTAGTAGATACAGAAATTTTTTGTGAGTTGACTGCCGCAAATCCAGCAGTGGTAAAAACTACTTTGCAACGAGTGCTGAAGCAGTCAAACATGACGACAATCATGGCTCAAGAAAAAAGTAAAACTATTGATGTCAACGCTCAATTAAAGTTGAAGAAATCGGTAGCAGCACAAGAACAGTTATTTGAAGGTGCAGTCCCGATTTATACGAGTGTCGCTATTTTAGTACATCGTCCAACTGTAGAAAAATTAGATGAGGCGACAAGATATATTGAAAATTGTTTTCAACGCCCAGCCAAGGTAATTAGGGAAACTGAATATGCTTGGAAAATTTGGCTGCAAACTCTACCGATAGTTTGGGAGGGTTTATTAGCAACACCCTTTAACCGTCGTCAGCTATATTTAACAAGTGAAGTTCCGGGATTAATGCCTCTAGTTTTAAGTAAAAAAGGTGACAAACAAGGCTTTGAGTTGATTGCTGAAGAAGGCGGAACACCCATACATTTAGATTTATTTAATCAGCACAAAAATTTAGCTTTGTTTGCTACAACTCGTGCTGGTAAATCGGTGTTGGTATCAGGGATTTTAACTCAGGCTTTAGCGCATGGGATTCCGGTTGTAGCGTTAGATTTCCCTAAACCTGATGGGACATCTACTTTCACTGACTACACAGAGTTTATGGAGGGGAATGGAGCCTATTTTGATATTTCCAAACAATCGAATAACTTATTTGAGCAGCCAGACTTACGATCGCTAGAAGCAGAACAACAGCGCGATCGCTTCAACGATTATACCGCCTTCCTGGAATCAGCCTTAATGACAATGGTTTTAGGATCGTCCACTGAAAGTCAAATTTTATCGCAAACCGTGCGATCGCTGCTCAACTTAGCATTAGAAGCCTTCTTTAGAGATGAGGGCATCAAAGAGCGATATCGACAGGCGATGGAGGGAGGATTTGGCACTCTTGCTTGGCAGAAAACCCCCACTTTAAAAGATTTTCTCTTTTTCTGCTCACCAGAACACTTGCAGCTAAGTTCTTTAACTGGCAGAGTAGAAGACGCTCTCAGCCAAATTCAGTTGCGCTTACGCTTTTGGCTTTCTAGCCGCGTGGGACAAGCCATTTCTGCACCATCCAGCTTTCCTACCGATGCACAACTTTTAGTTTTTGCTCTCAGAAACCTATCAGATAGTGAAGATGCAGCCGTACTATCCTTGAGTGCTTATTCAGCCGCACTCCGACGCGCATTAAGTAGTCCAGCTTCCATATTCTTTATCGACGAAGCACCAATTTTATTTGAGTTCGAGCAAATTTCCGACTTAGTTGGTAGAATTTGTGCTAACGGCGCTAAAGCCGGTATCAGAGTCATCTTATCAGGACAAGATCCTGACACCATTGCCAAATCTAAAGCTGCATCGAAAATATTGCAAAACCTGACAACACGATTGATTGGACGCATTCAGCCAGTTGCAGTAGATAGTTTTGCAGACATCTTGAAATATCCCCGCCAAGTTATTTCTCGTAATGCCTCAGAAAGCTTTTTTCCCCGCAAAGAAGGCGTTTATAGCCAATGGTTATTAGATGATAACGGTATTTATACATTCTGTCGTTATTATCCAGGTTACGAGCAATTGGCAGCAGTTGCTAATAACCCTGCTGAACAAACTGCACGTAGCAAAATGATGCAACTTCATAGCGATAAATATGAAGCAATTTCTGCGTTTGCGCGTCAATTAGTGGCTACTCTACGTAGTAGTTAATTGAATTATGTAAGTAGTTAATAGTGAGTCAAACCATTTTGGATTTTAGATTTTTGATAGTGTAGCATTAGCGAGTTAGCAACGTCTTTTAGATTTACTGCACCCATTCTCGGGTTGTAGCTCAGGAATTTTAGATTTTAGAATAGCGTCGGCGATTGAACCGAAAAACTAATTCTATTATCCAAAATCTAAAATTAGCACGGTTCAAAAGCTAAATTTTTACCTCACTATATAATGTAGTTTATCTTTCTCAGGCACAGATGTATGCGAAAAACTACCATTTTCACTTTTACCTTGCTATCATCCCTGGCAATACTACCAGCAGTAGCACAAGTTCAGACGGGCGGATTAGGTCAGGTTTGGACTGACTTTCAATCATATTCCCAAGATATGCAAGATTACTTTCAACATAATAATTTAAAGTATACCTTAAACCCTTTAGAACAAGGCCAGAGTCAAATTGCGATTGAGAGTGCCAAGGGAGATTTGAAGATACCTAACCCCGTTGCTGCGGGACAAAAAATTCGTGATGATTCAATTAATTACTCTTATAATTCAGATGCTAAATCAAGTCGCTTTGAGAATAATGCAGCAGTGCGAGGAAATTTAGTTAGTAATGAAATTAATCGTATAATTACCCGTGGAGTAGCGGTAGGTGTTCTTGGTAAAAATGGACAAACTCGGATAAAAACAAAGTTAGAAAATACTGAGAAATCTCTAGAAGACATTGAGGAATTTGCCCAGACAGCCAACGACAAGAGTCAAGGATTGCTCGATTTACTTCCTACTAACATTGATTATAGTAAAATCGCTAGTGTAGACCCAGGTGCTGCAGTTTTAGCAAGATTGCTAGGCGCTAATCAAGAACAAACCCTTAAAATTCAACAGGAACAAATAAAAATTGTAGCTGAAACATTTGGTCAGACATTACAAAATAATCAGGCTTTGCAATACTCTAATTTAAATTTAGCAAACATTTCTCAGCAGTCTGAAGAGGCAAATCGCGCTCGGAGAGTAGAAACATCTACAGAAGCAGCGCGACTTTTACGAGCGACTTCTCAACTAGATTTGTTTGGCAGAAAAGTTAATCAGCAGGATTTTAAGAGAAAAAAACTCTAATCTTTTAGACCATTTTTAAAATACTTTAAATTGTGATAAACCAATAAAAAATCTAAAAAAGTTTAGAAGGGTGCGTTATTTTCCTAAAGCACCTGGCAAAATCTAAGAAAATAGCCCATAAACTCAAAATGCAACTTGCTATTAAACTAATTTTTGCCCAAGTAGGCATCGATCAGGTTATCGATAATGGTGCTGCAACTTCCCAAAGTATTGCTGATGGTTGGGACAAGCAATGGCTGGATTTATTACAAAATAACACCAGTAATAACTTGTATGGAGCACTGACAAATCTGGGTATTTTTTTTGCTGTAGGAACCCTGTTATTTTTTATGATACAATTCCTCAAAGACTTAATATCCTACGAATACACCCGTCCCATATCAGCTTTAATTTGGCCTTTTATTGTGGTAGTACTCTTAAGTAATTCAGGCAATGGAAGTATACTGTCTAATCTGACGCTGGGAGTGCGGAATGTTTTAAACACTGTGAATCAGCAAGTAGTGGTTTCAGCAGATGCAGATAAAATATACCAGCAAGCACTGAATATGAGTGTTGCTGAAGAAGTAGCTGGTTCTTTACTACGTCCTTGCCAATCTTTAACTGGCGAACAACAAAGTCAATGTTTTGTGAAAGCTGCTGAAAAAGTCAACGTTCTCTGGCAGAAATATAGAAATATTTATGGAAATAAAAACTGGATAAATAGACTACAAACTAAGGTAGATAATATTAGATATGGCACTGGCATTGTATCAGAAACCTCTTTTAATTCTCTGTTAGGTTCTACAGTCCAAACGAGCATCAAAAACTTTTTAGTTTCCTTACAATATGCCTTCCAAAATTTGATAGAAGCTACTATGTTGTTAATAGCAGTTTTAGGGCCAATAGCTGTAGGTGGATCTTTACTACCTGTAGCTGGTAAACCAATTTTTGCATGGCTGACTGGATTTCTATCTATTGGAATCGCCAAAATTTCCTTCAATATTATTGCTGTGCTGACTGCCGCAGTTATTGTCAATGGCCCAGGTCAAAATGCTAATGTCGATCCAGATTTAATGTGGTTCATAATTTTTCTGGGGATTTTAGCACCAATTTTATCTTTACTTGTGGCTGCTGCTGGTGGTTTTGCAGTCTTCAGCGCAATCAGCAGTACGGCTTCTTTAGTAAAGGAGAGGATATAGAAAATATAAAATTTTTGCAAGTGTTGTAACTAGTAAGTATATGCAAAACATCATATATAATAGCTGAAGTTTTTGCAGGAGGAGGTGAAGAAATGGTGCGTTTACTAGAAAAAAGACAAAGAACGGGAAGTGTTTTGACGTTTTTTGCGATCGCAACCTTTAGTTTACATATATTAGTTTTATTTTTATTCTTATTACAAGGGCTAAATATTCGCCAACTCAGTCTGAGAAAACCTCCCAACTTTGTGCAATTAATCGACGGTAAACCAGTAAATAATATTGATGATTTAGCAAGAGAACCAGAAGCAATTCGCCAATTTATCAGCAAAACGATGATATCAATGTTTAGTTGGTCTGGAACCTTACCACCACAAACTATTGAAGAAGTCGCAAACCCCAAATCCGATTTAGGAATACTGATTAATACACCTCAAGGTGGTAGCCAAAAAATTACTACCAGCAGTTGGGTAGCTAGTTTTGCCTTATCAGAAGACTTTCGCAAAGGTTTTTTAAGCACAGTTGCAGAAATCACACCGCCAGAAGTTTTCTCTGAAAATCCCAACCAAGCGATGACTTCACAACTAATAATTAAGAGAGTTTATCCGCCAAAACAAATTGCACCAGGGAAATGGCAAGTGGGTATGGTAGCCGACTTAGTTCAAAAAAACCGAGTTGGTGGTGCAAAACTTATAACTCCTTTTAATAAAGATTTCCTTGTACGTGCAGCAGATTATTTTGCTAATCCACAAGCCGACAATAGTACCGATTTGCAAAAAGCAATTTATAGTGTCCGCGCTGATAGACTAGAAATTTATGAAATTCGTAACTTATGTTTGCTAGATGACTACAACCCGAACAAAAATCAATTAAAACAATGCGGAACTGGACAAACATCTGATAGTTTTATCAGATAATCGATTTTTTACGTGAAGATAGTTCAATTTTTTTATACGATCGATTATTAATGCAATTACTCAAACCAGAAAATAAGAAAAATAGTCCCTTACCGTTGTTGGCAGTAGGAACGTTTGGTTTACATCTATTTACCTTGCTGTTACTAATATTTCACTGGTCTATGTTACAACAGTTAGGTCGACAACTCACGCCTCAAAGTTTAGTGCAACTTGTTGATGGTCATGCTATAACGGTAGACCCCCAACCCAATTTAGAGCGACAACCAGAAACTATTCGGCGCTTTGTGGGTGAAACTATAAGTTTAATGCTTACCTGGTCACAACAACAGCCACCAACACAAGTGTGGGAAATTACCTCCCAACTGGTAGCTGATGATTTTAAAGAAAAACTTAAGTCAGAAATTACTAATTTAAATCCAGATAGCCAATTTGAAAATGTTAATAGAGGAGCGGAGAATGTCTTAGTAATTCAAAAAGTTTCTCAACCGAAAGAAATAAGTAATGGAAAGTGGAAAGTAGAGATACTTGCCAATCAATTAATTTTTAACAGTTATGATAAATTAGGGAAATCAGTTTCCTTTAATAAACAAATTTTAGTTAGAGCAATAGATGAACCTGCAACTTCACTACCAAATGCAGCACTACCGTCGCAGTTTGCAGCTTACCGCCTTGGGGAAGCCAGATTAGAAATTTATAATATATGTGAAATTAAAGATAATAATTGTTCTGGAAATCCAAACAAGGCTCTACCATGACCCGATACTCAATTCCTGCCCAAACGCCTCCCCAAAATGGATTTACTCTAACTACCGACGATCGCCAACCAGAAGTAGAATCTGTAGATTGGGAATCGCGGATGTCAAGGTTGGTCGGCTTTGAAGAAGAATCTTCTTCTAGTGACACCGAAGGATCGGAAGACTCTGCAACGCCGCCAGAGTCGCTATCTCTTCCACAAGAAGTTCAGACTAAGCAAGCACTCTCATCTAATCCCTTTGCCAAGTTAGGCTTGGTAGGGGCTGCTACCTTAGCGATCGTTTTGGTGGGTGGTGTGTTTTTGTCTCAGTTGATGAGTGGTAGCAATCAAAAGCCAAAAACTATTGTTTCTCCACCAGTGCAACAGCAGCCTACTGATGAATCCATATCTCAACAGATGGAAGGCCAAATAGATACTCTCAAAACGAAATTAGCCCTGACTGAACAAGCACAGATGGTGAAAGCTGCCCAACAACAGCTTAGAATTGCCAAATCAACGCCAATAGTAGCCTTACAACAACCGTCAGTTAGACAGAAAGTGATCCCAACACCCCCACCAACAGCTTACGTACCTCGGACAGTGACAGTTGAGCGCATCATTAGAGTACCTGCTTCTCAACCTTCGATATCACCTCGGCCACCAGTTGCCAAGCCAACTACTCAACCGGTCGTTAATGTAACTCCAGTAACTCCAGCACCCCCACCAAATCCATTTGCAGAGTGGGCAAGGTTAGCAAAGTTAGGTAGCTACGGTCAAGTCAATGCTAGCAATCAACCTACTAGTAATATAGCTACTTTGGAACCTGCAAACAATGCGCGGCCGCAGCAAGAGACACCAAACCCCGATCCTGAGCAAACCCCACAAACCTCACAACCGGAAAATTCTGCGGTCAGTCAAGCCCAACCGCAGGGAGAGAAATCTGTAGCAGTTGGAAGTAGTGCCAAAGCTGTGTTGGCAACAGCAATATTTGGACAAACCACTACTAAGTCAGGCGGTGGGGGTGATACAGATGAAGCGAAAAACGTATTTGTGATCCGATTGAAAGAACCGCTAAAATCTACCGATGGTGCGATCGCTCTACCTGCAAACACCGAGTTCCTAGCTGAAATTGGTTCGCTTTCTGAACAAGGTCTTTTGCAGATGAACGTAGTCAAAGTTATCTCGCAAAATAATGGCAACCCTATAGAACGAAGCTTACCCAACAATGCAATTATTCTTCGCGGTACCCAAGGTAAACCTTTAATCGCAAATAAATTTCCTGGTCAAAGTTCGTCTATAGCTTCGATGGATGCAGGACTATTCGTTTTGGGAGGTATTGCTAAAGCAGCAGAGCTAGTAAATCGTCCTGATACCAAACTCCTGCCTTTATATGGAGGATATGGCAACAACGCCGTCCTTAACGGCGACAATAGCGAAAATGGCGGCAGCAGCAATAACCCCAACAATGGTAATAATGTCGTCACTGGTTATACTACTGTCACTGAGAATAGACGCAACCTTGCAGCGGGGGTTCTAGAAGGTGGTATGAACTCTGTAGTACCCCAAATTGCCCAACGTAATCAACAGGCGATCGCCCAAATGTCTCAACAAACGAATGTTTGGTTTTTGCCAGCAGGCACAAATATTGAAATATACGTTAATCAACCAACTCAGTTTTAAGGGGTAGAATTTATACCAATTTTAGATATTTGCAACCATGAAAAAGAATATTAACTTGTCAGGAAATAACCCAAAACGTTCTTATTTCCTACCTATAGCTTCCTTAATTTTCTCGGTTGCTATGTTCTTGTTGGTAGGTCGCGCTGTAGCTAATAACGCCGTTCTGCGTTCCATATTTTCCTGCCAAGCACAAGGTTTAGGGGGACTAATACCTACGGTCGATGTTTGGTATCAACAAGGAACAAACTTAAGTTTTATTCCGGCTGGAGAAATAATTAAAAAAGTTTGGTTAAATGATCCATCACAGGTAACTATGGATTTTGATGGGCCAGTATGTATGCAGTTTGGTCAAGAAGCTAATAGTAGTTCAGGAGATTGTAAAAACTCCGCAGCAAATGTAATTCAACTCAGACGAATTCAAAAACTAGACATTCCTGGACTTCCTCCCACTAGCAATACACTTTTAACAGTTGTTACCGAAGCGCAAGGTAAAAACAAGTTGTATACTTTTCGAGTCATATATAAAACAGATAACCCTGAATATCACACCTTAGCAATTTTTCCCGATCCTTCTGGTCAGGAAGGAGCTTGTGCGAAAGTTTTACAATAAAGTTCTAACAAAATTACCCATAGCCACTGAAGTTTCCCCTTCACAAAAAGCGTTGATGCCTACGTATGTCTGCATTGTGGACGATCAAAAGTCTTGCTACAATTCCCTCTTTATAAAAAACGGTTATACCAATTCTCTATGAAGATGCGCCTAATTATTTTGGGAGACAGCGAATTATCTTAAGAAAACCTTTGCGTACCTTTGCGTTGAAAAAAAAATCTAGGATTTGGCGCAGCTTCATAAAAAAACGGTATTAGGGAAAATTTAAGTCTTTGGGCAGTTTTATTTCTTTACATAGCACGGTTAAGATAACATGTGGGCAGTCGTGTGGTTCAATCAAAAAACGCTATAATTTAACAGATTTAACTGACTCAGGCATTTTTAACCTAAATCTTTATAAATCTTCAGATAAAAACTAACCACAAATTCCAAAATCGTGTAAATATAAAGAAAAGCTTAAGAGGTTACAGACTCATGGTAACAGCGAAAATGATGCAACAGCTTTGGGCTGTAATCGAGTCTACCCAAGTCAGCACCCTGCTCCAGTTTGACGATGCTGCTTTAGTACAATTGCTTCTCCAGCAGTTAAAAGCAAACCAAGGGCTTGATTCCCAGACAGATAGCACTCTCAATACTTACATAAAATCTAAACTGCCCCTAATACGTGATACGGCTGAAGGTCGATTATCTTAGGGCAAGGCGGCAATCATTAGTCCGAAAAATCAAATGATTGCTCAATGCCAAGCATACGCTCAGAGTTCAAACAGTGGAATATTATGAATAACTGGCTAGTAATTGCCCTAGTAGCTTATCTAATTGGAGCAGCGATTGAAGGGGTGAGTACAGCCAGTCAGCTATCTCATTCAATGCCAGAATTAGCTAAAAACACACAAGCTCATCCTTCCGAGTCTGACACTGGCTCTAGTTCAAGTTGGCGAGTTGTGGCCGCCATCGCCTCAGTGAGTGTTTGTGGAGCTTTTTTGTGGCCTTGCCGACTTTTCCACCGTTTAATTAAAGGCAAAGTTAATTCGTAACCCTAAAATATCAATACAGTAATTCTGGAATAATCTCCCCCATTCTGAGAGAAGAGTTTTGAGTTTGCCTCTCGCTTACCCATCATGCAGTTTGTTCGGGTTCTGTCGCTACAGGTTGTCCAATTTTTGGCTCCGTTCCCGCAAACAGTCGTTCAATATTAGTGCGATGGCGCAAAATCACATACAATCCACCGGCAATCCCAAACAGAATATAGGGTAAAGGTTGATGCAAAAGTACCATGAAAATGGAAACTGCGATCGCACCTGCAATTGAACTTAAAGAGACAATCCGCGATATCGCCACAAGCACGGCAAACACACCTGCTGTTGCTAAACCCACCTGCCAACTCATTGCCAACAAAATCCCCAAGCTGATAGCAACAGATTTACCGCCAGTAAAGCCCAAAAAAATTGATTTACTATGTCCCAGGATGGCAGCTAACCCAGATATTGTTCCTAGCCACGGTTGCCACACTTGTGCATCTACTATTGGAGGGGTATAATTTTGAATTGGGTTAAAATTGAACAACCAATAAACTAGAGCGATCGCTAATACACCCTTTAAAGAATCAAGTACTAAAACCAATGCTCCTGGCCCTTTGCCCAAGGTTCTTAGTACATTAGTTGCGCCAGTAGAACCTGAACCAACTGCCCGAATATCAATACCTTTTAACTGCTTCACAGCAATGTAGCCAGTGGGAAAAGAACCCAGCAGGTAAGCTACGACCACAATTGTCCCGCACAGAGTTAACCAAATAGCCATAATACAATTCAAAATTCAAAATTTAAAAAAGTCAAGAGTAATACCTCTTGACCAATGACCAATGACTCATTTAAAAGTCATCATCATAGTTTCTCACTATTTTGGGGTCAGGAGCAAAGGCTAACCACAGGGGAAATTGCAGCAGTGACAAACTGATTTGTTCTTCTGAATCGTCAATAATAATTAAGGGCAGTTGATTGGCTTTCGTCAATCGGTCTGCTTTTTGAGCCAGAGCGTCAGATGCCTCAAATAATACCACACCCCGGTCTGGGCCGAAATCTGGGCGACCGATTCCCAGACAATCTTGCAAGCCGCGCCGCCATTCACCTAATCGCTCCGGCGTATTAGCTAAGACTAAAGTACGGACGCGATCGCCATAGAGCTTGTGTAATATCGAAATTGCAGCTGAGGCAATCAGAATATTCTGTAAGCGGCTACCCATTGTCCGCAAACCACCCCTTCCTCCTTGGGTAAAAAACCAGTTGGAGATTCGTTCAGCGTGGATTGGTTCAAAGGTACGGCGTAGTTGCCACGGTGGACCGTAGTAATCTGGTTTATTGCGGTATTGGTCAATTAGGCGGCGAATTTGCTTTGTAGTATCTTGAAACTGCTGTTGGGCAAATTGGGGTATTCCAGGTTGGGGTTCAGCTGGTTTAGCCTCTTTTACAGATGGTTTTTCTCGTTCTACCACACTTGGCGTTAGTTGCAACTGCTCGGCAGCAGAGGCCAAATCCTGTAAGCTACCCGTGAGATAGTCTTTAAAACCCTGCACCCGAATTGCCAAGTCTTGGGATGCACCAGCAAAAGTGGTTCGCATCTCGTTGCGGATACGTTCTTGACGGCGTTCTAGTTGTTCTACAGAAATTTGCAGAGTTTGTTTGCGTTGTTCTAACTGCACTAGCGACTCCTGTACGAGTCGCCCCAGTGAGGTTTGAGTTTCACTCACCTGTGCCTGAAGCTTTTCGTAAGAAGCTTGCAGCTTGGCTATTTCTGACTTGAGAGCTACTTCAGCACTCTGCAACTCTGCTATCCGCTGCTCTGCTTCTACATATAATGAATGATTTCCCGATCCTATTTCAGACCCCAGGGCGACATTTTCTGCTTCTAACTGCGCTACAAACTCGCCATTTGAATTTTCTGTTAGCTCTACTGTAGAATCTACCACTTCTGCATTAGAAATGAGTGGCTCAAAATTTGTGTAGTCCTCTGATGAGCTAATGGCTTTTGTGTCTACCACTGACTCAACTGATGGATTTACTGGATGTTCAACTGCATTGTTCTCTTCTGGTTTTTCTGTCAACCGCTCATCAATTGGTTCTGGGGTTTGAGATGCCTCTGGGTTCATAAACAATAGTGTAATTCCTATGACGCGAATAAATAGCTTTCAGAAATATTACAATTGACCTGTTATAAAAGTCCTGACCATGAGTGCTGAGTTCTGAGTCTATATCAAAACGACTCAGCACAGATGGCACTCAGCACTAAATACGCGGACAACGTTGTTCTAAGCAAGTTTTCAAGGTGTTGGGGTCAAATAAAATCGGCAAAAAGTGAATACTTTTAATTTCTTTAAAGTAAAACAAAATGGGGACTCTATTCCAAAATATCCGCCAGTTTTGCCATTCTTGGTAGGGAAAGCGTCGAATCAATTTTTCGCCTCTGTAAATATCTAAGTCGGTAGCGGTAAATTGCAAACGCAGCGTTAACGCTTGAAACATGAGAAACAAACCAAACAGCATGAAAACGGAGCCTACCCACGGCTGTACCAACAGGATTGGAATCGCGGCAATCACCAACACTATGGGTATATTGTAACTAGGCTTGAGTTCCACAGTTGATGTGGAGTTAGAAGCAAATGAACTGGTCACAGTCTTAAATCCTGCTTTGTTTAGTAGGCATCTCTCCTATTTTAGGAGTCAGGAGTTAGAAGTTAAGAATTAAGAGTTATGAGTTAAAACTCCTCACTCCTAACTCTTAACTCCTCACTTATCACTTCTCAACTTCTACAGCCCTATGAATGCACTGCCAGTCCCCTGAAACATTAACCAAGAAAGAAAGAAGTTGCTAACAAATATAATCAGCAAGGCAGTCACAACAGCAGTTGTAGTTGACTGTCCTACACCTTTAGCACCTCCTGTTGTTGTCAACCCCCAACTGCAACCAATTACAGCGATTAAAATGCCAAAACAACAGGCTTTAATCATCGCGCTAAAAATATCCCAGAGACCAAGAAAGTTACGGGCTGAGTCTAGAAATACCGTATCAGACAGGTTGTAGATATTGGTCGCAATGATGAATCCTCCGAACATCCCTGTCACCAAAGACAGAAGGGTTAAAATTGGTAGCATTAAACAGCAAGCAAGGACGCGGGGTATAACTAGATAATCGATTGGATCTGTTCTTAACATCAACATGGCATCGATTTGTTCTGAGACTCGCATGGTACCGATTTCTGCTGCAAAGGCAGAACCGACTCGTCCGGCCAAAATCACTGCTGTCAACACAGGAGTGAGTTCTCGTGTCAACGCTACAGAAAGGACTCCGCCGATAATGTTTCCTGCGCCAAAGTTGATAAATTCCCGCGCCACCTGAATGGTAAACACTGCGCCAACGAAAATAGCCGTCAATAGGGCAATAAATAAGGAATCTGGCCCAACTGCTGCCATTTGTTCTAAAGTGTTGCGCCGATGGATTTTGCCTCTCAATAGGTGAACTAGTACTTGCCCACCCAGAAAAATCGCTGCCAGCAGCCGCTGACTCCATTCCCCTAAACTGGATTTGGATGTAGTCTGGTTCAATGTTCTGTAGCTAACTCGGTAACTGCCTTAAGAATAGCGGAAGTCATGGGAATGGGGAATGGGGCATAGTAGTTCCAAGTTGCGAGTTGCGAGTGCTGAGTAAAGAAGTGAGATTCCCCACTCAGCACTCAGCACTCCTAAAGGGCATTGGGCATTGAGCATTGGGCATTGATTATTATCCTCTGCTCCCCTGCTCCTCTGCCCTCATCTCCCCACTCCCCCAAGAAGACTGAATATTAACTTAAATTAAAGATGTTCTCAGAAAATGAAGCTGTTATTAAACGTGCTGCAAAGCAATAAATAAGTAGTACCCTTAGCTATAACCTCCATTCTGCAAGGTTTTTGTAGATTTAAGTCGCTTTTTATATCCCCAGCATGGGCTGTAACTGCTAGCCGTTTATTTTAATGAAAACTTAAGATTTTTGACAGATTGGCTGCTCTGGAGCGATCGCTCGTATTGTAGAAAATGACAAACCGCTACTCAGCTTTTGTCATCTCTACTCACGGAGTTTGTCTTAAATGACTATTTTTACTAACTTTCTCCGCTCCCTAGTACTCACAATCATTTTTAGTTTTGTCGTTCCCATCTTTTTCGTTGGCGGCGGATTCCTCTTTCTATCCCTCATTGGTCACTTCCCTGGCTTACAAGAGTTAACTGAGGCAATCACAACTCAGATTATGCATTTTCTCGCCACCTTCGGCAGTGGAACTCCCCTACGCGGATTATTTGTAATTAGCTTGACCTGTAGTTTCGTTGGGGCACTGTTTGATATATATGTTTATTATCGGTATCAAATTTTACGAATAGATTCTTAAATAGTGAAAATAGCTTCGTCAGGGGATTATGGGCTGTAGAAGACAGGAAAAAGTGATATTTCCAAGAGTGAAAGTACTACTGGTCTTAACTTAAATAGAGATTAGTGTTGCTGAATGGATTTTTATTAATTAAATTAACTGTCGAAGTGATTGATTAAATATTTATATATTGATTAGTTATTAGTTATTAATTACTGACAACTAGTAAACGTGTGCGACCGTAGGAAACCAGTCGTCAAACATTCAAAAAGCCAGAATAACAAGGCATTAAGAACTTTGAATTTGGCAAAATAGCTAAAATAGCCTTTCTAAATCATCACGTTAACGCTAAACTAGAGTTTGGCATTTTGTGTTATCTGCAATCTTTGAGGATTTGATTAGCATTAATTGAGAATATCAAATAAAACTCACTGAAAAATATAAAAATTTCCTTAAAATTCTGACGAGCACAATGCCTACTCATGTTTCTTAACAGAGGAAAGCAGGTCGTTTGACCGTTGGGGATCTTATATTGAATTTATTACGAGGTATGTTGACAGCTCATGGTTTGGCCGTTTAAGCCCAAGTTTAGAAAACAAATTGCGCGGATTGAAATTACTGGTGCGATCGCCGGTGCTACTCGCAAACGCGTCCTAGAAGCCCTGAAAACTGTAGAAGAGAAAAAGTTTCCGGCATTATTGCTACGTATCGATAGCCCTGGCGGTACAGTCGGAGATTCTCAAGAAATCTACAGTGCCCTGAAGCGTTTGCGCGAGAAAATCAAAATCGTCGCTAGCTTTGGCAATATTTCGGCTTCTGGAGGAGTCTACATCGGCGTGGGAGCCGAACACATTGTTGCCAACCCAGGTACGATTACAGGTAGTATTGGTGTGATTCTGCGTGGGAATAACTTGGAACGCTTGCTAGAAAAAATCGGTGTTTCCTTCCAAGTAATTAAGTCTGGCCCTTACAAAGACATTTTGGCTTTTGATCGGCAACTGACCGAACCAGAAGAACACATACTGCAAGAGTTGATTGACACAAGTTATCAGCAGTTTGTCCAAACGGTAGCTGATGGACGTTCTTTAACGGTAGAAGCTGTAAAAAGTTTCGCCGATGGTCGGATTTTTACTGGACAGCAAGCCTTAGCTTTAGGTGTTGTAGACCGCCTGGGCACAGAAGAAGATGCCCGTCGCTGGACAGCAGAACTGGTTGGTCTCGATCCAGAAAAAACTCTCTGCTATACCCTAGAAGAACGTAAACCCTTATTGAGTCGCTTTATACCAGGGAGTCGTCAGTTTTCATCAGGAATTGGAGCTGGTATTGATTGGCTCGAATTTGAAATGTCTACTAGTGGTTTACCTCTGTGGTTATATCGACCCTAATATGAGTTAGGAGCGGAGCCGGAGACGCTCCGCCTTTGGTTATGAGTGAGGAGTTCTGAATTAAAAATCTTTACTTCTCATTCTTAACTCCTAACTCCTCACTTTTGTGTTTTAAGGAGGATTTGGCGTGGACTGGCAAATGCGGGCTATTCGCGGAGCAACAACCGCTTCAGAAAATACTGTTGAGACAATCCGAGAAGTGGTTACAGAACTACTTGATGAACTAGAAAACCGGAATCAATTCCAGCTAAGGGACATCATTAGTGTGACTTTCTCAGTGACACGCGATTTGGATGCAGTTTTTCCAGCTGCGATCGCAAGAGCGCGTCCTGGTTGGGATAATGTGGCTATGTTGGATGTGCAGCAAATGCACGTCGAAGGCAGCTTACAGCGCTGTATTCGCTTCTTAATTCACGCTTATCTGCCAACCTCCGCCTCAATTCATCATATTTATTTACGCAACGCTGCTAGCTTGCGTCCCGACTGGAGTTTGCCTCAGACTTTACAAGCATCACAGCAAGCAGTTAAGTCAAAAGTGTAAAAGACTTAGATCGTATCACCGAAGAAGTAGAGAAACTTAGGTTTGAACTTTCTCAGCAGTCAGCATTTATTATTGCCGATGTAGGTAATGTCATCAGTGCTTTTCTCTAAGTTCATTTGTGTTCGAGAAATTCATCAACTGTAATTCCTGTCTGTCGAATCAAACTTCTAAGTAACCCAGGTGCTAATTCTCGATGATTGGGAATTGATAAAATTGGTTTTGATTTACACTAAAGTATTATGTGGCTTCCCGTTTAGCGATCTAATACATAACCAAACTTTTCAAAAATCTTGACACCTTCCTTAGTGGAGATATTGGATAAACGTCCCATTTATACTACAACTTCCCCGATAAACACTTGCGATTCCTTAACAATATTTGGAATAAAACAACCCGCGAAGTTCAGTTTTATTTAACTAGTTTAGACTGTGATGCTATCAAATTAGGTCGAGCGATTCGAGAACATTGGAGTATTGAAAACGGTTTACATTGGACAAAAGAAGTAACATTCAACGAAGATGCTTGTCGTGTTCGTACTGGTCATGCTCCACAAAACTTAGCATTGCTACGACGAATAGCCCTTAATGCTTTAAACCTCGAACAATCATTCAAGCCTAGTAATCGTCAAAAATCCAATCGAGCCGCGATGGATAACAATTATATGCTGACTGTTCTTGCCGCCAGCTTTGTTTCTAGATGATTTTTCTCAATCCGCTTGTCAATAGGGTTTGAGATGCGCTTACCCTGGGTAAACTACGCCCAAAATTTCATGCACATCAGGTGGTAAGTTAGTTGTAGTTTTTCCCCGATGAAATACGCTCACTTCATGACCCATTGCAATCAGTTGACGGATTAGAGGAGGGCCAATAAAATTTGTACCACCAATGATAAGTATTTTCATTTTGGTTTCCATCCATTACTGTTTGTCGATATTAGAGTTGTTTGCAGATTAAATAGATGCAGATGTTTTCAAGATGATACTGTCAATTAAACCGTAAGCTTTTGCTTCTTCGGCACTCATGAAAAAGTCTCGTTCAGAATCTAGTTGAATCTGCTCTAGTGATTTACCAGTATTGGCAGCGAGTATTTTGTTAATTAATTGGCGGAAATACAAAATTTCTTTGGCTGCAATTTCAATATCAGATGCTTTTCCCTGAGCGCCTCCTAATGGTTGATGAATCATAATTCGAGCATTTGGTAGAGCATATCTTTTCCCTTTAGTTCCAGCAGCAAGCAAGAATGATCCCATTGAAGCAGCAATACCGATACATACAGTACATACTTCTGAACGAATTTGATTCATGGCATCGTAAATAGCCATTCCTGCTGTCACCGATCCTCCAGGACTGTTAATATACAATGTGATATCTTGCTCTGGATCTTCAGCATCAAGAAATAGCATTTGTGCAACGATGAGGTTAGCTGTCTCATCTGTAACTTCGTTTCGCAAAAAGATAATTCGTTCTGCAAGTAAGCGTGAATAAATATCTAATGCTCGTTCCCCTCTTTCTGATCGTTGAATAATCATTGGGATGCTGAGTTGGATTTGATAATTCATATTTGATATCTCCAAGTAAGATAAAATATTCATTAAAAACTATGTTGTTAATAAAATACTTAGGCTATTTTTTAAAGAAATTAGGATTTTTATAACTTCTCAAATATTCCTATCTCACCAAGACAAATTGTAATAAGCTCAACGGACGTAATTGCTTTGTGAAGGCCATTCCGGGTATGAGCGGGTGTAAACCAAAATGTTCCTGCTTTGCATTCACGTCCAGCAGTTTCAATCGTTCCCTTCAGGACATAAACATATTCATCACAAGGATGTTAATGAACTGGAATCACTTTGCCAGCAATCATTTTTAGTCTACGAATTGAACCTTTTGGCACTGGTTCAGCTAATGGCAATAATTTTGTACCTGGAACAGCCTGAAACTCAAACCATGTTTCAGCTTCTGTGTCAACAAAAGTCTGTTTATTCATATTTAGTTTTCCAAAAGCTCAATTTAATTTGGCTTGGTTAATACTCGTATAACCACAAATGATAATGTTGCCAAGCTTTGAATTTAAATGTAATTATTAGCGTGCAATATGTGAATTTACGCTTTAACTGGTGCAATCTGTGAGTAAGATTTGCGGTAGTTTTTCATGCAAACTGTAGTTCCATCCACCATTGAGAAAATAACTAAGAACGATACTATTTAATGCCTCATATCTACCAACTGGTATTGATGAGAATACGGTGCTGCGATTATTTGGTATTACTGTCTGCATCCCTGCCTTAGACTCATGCATAAATTTGCCTTGCCACGGTTGAGAAAGTTCCATTGGTTTATTTAGCTTGATGGCTTTTTGAATCAAACCTTTATGTTCGAGTAGAAGTTTCGTACCCCCAACTACGGGTTGGATTGTCCAGGTAACAACTGAAGGCTGGCACATCATACTGTCTTGCCAAGTGAACGCAAGCCGTCTTGGCTCATCGAGTTCAATTACCTCACAGTCTATGTTTCCCTCCAGCCCTGGCAGTGTCGAATGCACAAATCGGAATTTGTGTCCCAAACGCGGCTCAAAGTCGTTTTCCATTAGCCATACTGCCAATGCCTGACGGTTAGTGAGTACCTGCCAAACCCGTTGGGGAGGATAGGGATAGAACACTTCCATATTCAATCGGAGCATCAATTTTCCTCCAAATAATTACCAAGGGCATCGAGTTTTTCTTGCCAAAACTGCTCGTAATGAGCAATCCATTCAGATATCTGTTTCAATGGCTCCGGGTTTAGCCGATAGAAACGCTGTCGCCCTGCTTTCCGCATTTGTACTAAGCCTGCTTCACAAAGAATCTGTAAGTGCTGAGAAATCGCTGGCAAACTCATGGCAAATGGCTGGGCTAGTTCTTTGACTGGTTGCTCACCACTACGTAACAGATCCAGTAGCGCCCTGCGTGTGGGATCTGCGATCGCCACAAAAACATCCGCACTGGCAGCAGGTCTACTCATTCCTATTAACCACATATTTAAGCAAACGCTTAACTATTTATAGAATACATAAGTAATTGCTTAAATGTCAACTCCTAAGAAAAGCAAAAGGTTGGGATTTTAGTTTCCCAAGCTTGGCTGCTTCTCATTTTTCGGTAGGATGGCTCCCATACCTACAAAAACCTTAGCTATGGCAACTTCCCCAATCCCTGCTCAAGAATCCTCTGTTAGCTGGTATATTCTGTTGCAACAATTAATAGATGGACAATCATTGTCTCGTACTCAATCTGCTGAATTGATGCAAGGTTGGCTCAGTGAAGCGGTTCCCCCAGAGTTATCAGGGGCTATATTAACAGCGCTGAACTTTAGAGGCATTTCTGCTGACGAGTTGACCGGTATGGCTGAAGTATTACAATCTCAATGTTCGCCACTCAGCACTCAGCCCTCACCACTGGCTCAAGGCCCCGCTATCGCTAACAGCACTGTAATAGATACCTGTGGCACTGGTGGAGATGGGTCATCAACCTTTAATATTTCTACAGCAGTTGCATTTGTTGCCGCTGCCTATGGTGTACCCGTCGCCAAACACGGCAATCGTTCCGCGTCAAGTCTTACAGGAAGTGCAGACGTATTGGAAGCCTTGGGTGTAAACTTAAGTGCCTCTAGTGAAAAAGTAGAAGCAGCACTACAAGAAGTCGGGATCACCTTCTTGTTTGCCCCTGGTTGGCATCCAGCACTCAAGGCGGTTGCGTCATTACGGCGGACTTTGAAAGTGCGAACAATTTTTAATTTGCTCGGGCCTTTAGTAAATCCCTTGCGTCCAACTGGGCAAGTGGTGGGCTTATTTACTCCCAAACTTTTGGCAACTGTTGCTGAAGCTTTACAGAATTTGGGTAAGGAAAAGGCGATTGTGCTGCACGGGCGAGAAAAACTTGATGAGGCTGGGTTAGGAGATGAAACTGACTTAGCGGTGTTATCAGATGGAGAAGTGCAGTTAACTACCATTAATCCCCTAGATTTGGATTTAACGCCTGCTTCCATAGGTATGCTTCGGGGTGGAGATGTCCAAGAGAATGCGGTGATTCTCAAGGCTGTACTCCAAGGTAAGGGAACTCAGGCACAACAAGATGTAGTAGCTTTGAATGCGTCGTTGGCACTGCAAGTAGCGGGTACGATCGCTTTCCTCGATCACGCCGAGGGTATTAAAATCGCTAAGGATATCCTACAAAGTGGGGCAGGTTGGACGAAGTTGGAGCAGTTAGTTGAGTTTCTGGGGAATTGATTTGCGATCGCAATTGCGGGCGAAATTCTATGACATTACGCTTAATGGTGACATCGTAGTTGCCAAAAAAGTCATGTCCTAGAAGTCCAGTTTCTAGTTCCGCACCTGCGATCGCTACTGGTATTTTATTCACTATTACCCCGCCAACTGCCATCGAATTAACATAGCCCACAGGAAATTCTACAGCTCTGGAACTTGCAGTGTTTGCCTTAGCTTTTCCCACTGTGACGATTCCCAAAGCATTAGCCATCTCTTGGGTGATGACAGTACCACTTGCTCCCGTATCCACAATCATCTCAAATTGTTGCTGACCATTGAAGGTAACTTCCACAATCGGCGTGCCACCAATTCGCCTTTTTATCGGGGCTGTAAATACTGCTTCATCGGGAATCACCACTGCTGATGAGGGCAAACCTGGCTCTGGTGATAACGGTTTTGTTTCTCGTGGAGGTAAGGTGAACTTTGGTATAGTTTCTCTTTGGGGGACAACAACTACTATTTTATGAGGTACTCTAACAGCAACAGGGCGAGGATTAGCTTGCTGTTGGGCATATTTAACTTGGCGGCGATATTCCGTGATTTTGGTTTGAGCGATCGCAAATTCTGGGCTTTGTCGCCGTACTCTTTGCATCAGCGCGATCGCATCCTGGTACTGACTCGCCACCAATTTCCAATCATCTGGAGATTGAGCTGATTGGCTAATACTCCAAGCACCAACAGCTTTGTCTCGGCCCATCTCAAAAAGACTTGGTTCACTTTCAAACGGATCTAGCGGCTGCGCTTCTGGGGTAGCTGCTGGTCTTACTGGTTCAACGCTAGGCTGGACTGGTGCTAGATCCCTAATTGGCGTAGGTTGCTCATCGCCACCAGTAGCGGTGTTCAGTTTGTCTTCACTACAGGCAACGCACAAAACCGCTAGAGTGCTTGATACAAAAATTAGGGTTGCACGGGATAAAAAAGACTGAAGCATAATTAATTTTAACTGCCCAAGCTTTGTCAAATCCACTCCCGCTGCTTTAATTCCCTTTTAATTTTAATTAACTATCTTAAAAACTCCCAATTGCTCAACTCATGGGATAATTAACAATCGCAGTATTAAGCAATGAGGAATGGGGAATAGGGAATAGGCGATAAGAGTTTTCCCAATGACGCCAGTTGCTTCTCCCAAGGGGAGACGCAACGCGAACAAGTCGGGCATTGCCCGCCCAACGCACTGGCTCCCCAATGCCCCAACCCCATGCCCAATCCCCAATCCTATCACCTATGCCCCTGACTGACTCAATACCAGCTTTACTTGTCCTAGCAGATGGAACCACTTATCGCGGTTGGTCTTTTGGTGCGACGGGAACCGCGATCGGAGAAGTGGTGTTCAACACTGGCATGACAGGCTATCAAGAAGTCTTGACTGACCCTAGTTACCGCGGTCAGATAGTCATTTTTACCTATCCTGAATTGGGGAATACTGGCGTCAATCCTGAAGATGAAGAATCAGATGGCCCCCAAGTGCGGGGTGCGATCGCCCGGAATATTTGTCACCGTCCAAGTAACTGGCGATCAACACAATCTTTACCTGACTACTTCAAACAAAACCAAATACCAGGAATTTACGGCATCGATACCCGCGCCCTCACCCGCAAAATTCGGATATTCGGAGCGATGAACGGTGGTATTTCTACAACCATTCTTGATGAAGCGGAATTGCTAGAACAGGTACTAGCAGCCCCTAACATGGCAGGATTGAATCTGGTTCGTGAAGTCACCACCTCAACGGCTTATGAATGGTCTGATCCCACAATTCCAGCTTGGGAATTTAACTCTGAGGCTGGAGAAAATCTTGAGGAAGCCTTTACCGTTGTTGCCCTTGACTTTGGCGTTAAACGTAATATCTTACGTCGCTTAGTAAGTTATGGTTGCCGGGTAATTGTTGTACCCGCTGATACACCACCAGAGGAAATTCTCAAATACAATCCAGATGGTGTGTTTCTTTCTAATGGGCCTGGCGACCCTGCTGCGGTCACTGAAGGGATTGCAACTGCCAAAGCACTCCTGTTAAGTGAAAAACCCATCTTTGGTATTTGTATGGGACACCAGATTTTAGGTCATGCACTAGGAGCAGAAACCTATAAACTCAAATTTGGTCATCGTGGTTTGAATCAGCCTGCCGGTTTACAACAACGGGTAGAAATTACTAGCCAAAATCATAGTTTTGCTATTGATCCAGATTCTTTACCTACGGCAGTTGTAGAAATCAGCCACCTGAACTTAAACGATCGCACCATTGCCGGGGTACGGCACAAATCTCTACCTGTGTTCTCCGTACAGTATCATCCAGAAGCTAGTCCTGGCCCACACGATGCTGATTACTTGTTTGAGCAATTTGTTCAAGCCATGCGAACAGCACGTCAACCCCTTCCCTACGAGACGCTACGTGAACCGGGAATTAAAAATTAAAAATGAAAGATTTCTTTTTGAACTATGCATTTTTAATTTGGAATTGGCGCAAAAAGCGAGAGTCAAGTTGTCGCATCTAGGATTAAATAAAAATAGCAAAATGCAAATGGAAGATTGGGGACTAATGACTGAGGAAAAGTTTTCCAATCCCCAGTACTCAATCCCCTATTCCAGCAGATTGTAGACAACTTGCTCAAAAACCATCTATACTTGAGCGTTCACTTTAACTCATGAGGAGGGAATTATTGCTGAGCCACTGAATCTAACCGTTAGCCTGAGGGGCACTCGTGAAGTCCGGGATAACTGTCAGCTATTCCGCCTCACAGGTTTGTTAGATGCTTTTTCTGAGCCGACATTTCGCAAGACACTTGGCAGCAAGATAGACGAGGGTCCTAAGCACATTATTTTGGATCTCTCACAAATTGACTTTGTTGATAGCTCTGGCTTGGGTGCTCTGGTGCAGCTAGCCAAGCAGGCTCAAACTGCTGATGGTACTTTGCAAATTGTCACTAATGCCCGCGTAACTCAAACGGTCAAGCTTGTTCGCCTAGAGAAGTTTCTCTCCCTGCAAAAATCAGTTGAAGACGCTCTAGAAAACGTCAAGTAGTGTTGATTGCTCGACCTGAGAGTTAAATTTAGCTATCCAGATTCAATATCGGATAGCTTAATTTTTAAAACTTCTGGCAGAAAACCTCTCTCCTTGTGGGAGAGGCATCAAGCCAGTTGAGCTATTATGTTTAAAGTTGAGTACATAACTAAAGATATAGACACCCAACTCTTGGGTATGTAATCGTTGGCTAAAATATTGGATAAATAATCAAGTCTGAGATATTTGTAAGAAATACAAAGCCAGCAGATTTGTTTATAGATAGACTTGACTTGATGCTGTATAGTTAAAAGTTGTCGTTTACTCCGTAAGCATGGGAATGCTACCAAGTAAAAGGGTGAAATTGATGTTAAAATTTTACCCTATCTTAGGCGCAGACCACAAGAAGTGGGCGAAATTTGGTTTATAGATGTTGACATCAGGGTGATTTAAAATGCCAACTCTCAATCAAAAAGATGAAATTAGGAAGTAATTTTGATAGTATTGATTATGCTAAGTATACTATCACGGCATACTTCAGAAAAATCAGTCTTTGCGAAGAATGCCTGCCAAATGTAGCCCGTCAAGGAATGATTTATTTGTGAAGTCACAGGAGGAAGAGCTATTAAATGGACAAGATGAAACTCCCAAACAAAGTTTGTCTTGGACTGAAGCACTCTTGGCAACCACAGGGCCATTCCAACAGATTTCCCTCTCACAAGTGCAACAAATTTCTCCTAGTGCTTTAGCATATTTGGGGGATGCAATTTATGAATTGTATGTTAGAATGTTCTATCTGCTGCCATTGCAGCGGTCAGGAATTTACCATCGTCTGGTAGTGGAGCAGGTAAGAGCAGAAACACAAGCGCTACATTTGCGATCGCTGATTCCTCATCTCAGGGATACCGAATTAGAAATTGTCCGACGGGGTAGAAACGCCGCAACAGGACGCCCTAAGCGACTTAATCCCGAAATTTATCAACAGGCAACTAGTCTAGAAACTTTAATAGGCTACTTATATATCACCGATTACCAACGTCTAACCGAACTGTTGCAAATACTTCATCTAGAAAAAGAGTGAAAACTCAATTTCGCAGTAGCGACAACACTAGATTAGGTTCAAAAAATTGAGGGAATCGGAAGATCAACCATACGCTATATCCATAACTCAAATGCAGAATAAACCCAGAAAAGTCAAGACTTCTAGCGAACCCAATCGGGGACAACCCGTAAAAATTAAAGGTAAGCGTGTTGTTACTAATCCGACTCGCAATCCCAGAAAAGTAGATAGCAACCCCGTCTCTGTTGCTAATCCGACTCGCAATCCTAGAAAAGTAGATAGCAACCCCATCTCTGTTGCTAATCCGACTCGCAATCCCAGAAAAGTAGATAGCAACCCCATCTCTGTTGCTAATCCGACTCACAATCCCAAAAAAGTAGATGGCAACACCATCTCTGTTGTTAATCCGAATCGCAATCCCCGGAAAATAGATAGCAACCCCAGTTATAGCAACTCCCGACAACAACGAAATAGCAACCTCTCCCAGCCGTCTGTATCTACACAACCGACAGAAGAAGATAGCGATCTCATCTACGGTCGTCATCCAGTATTGAGTGCATTGCAAAATCAGCGCAATCTCAACCGTCTCTGGATTACCACCCGTCTGCGGTACGATCCCAGCTTTCACCATTTCCTCTTGCAAGCAAAGGAAAATGGCACAGTTATTGATGAGGTTGAACCCAAGCGTTTAGACTATCTCACCAACGGCGCTAATCACCAAGGTGTGGCAGCACAAATTGCTCCCTACGCTTACATCGAATTGCCCGATCTAATTGAGCAGTGCAAATCTGTAACCGATGCTGTAATTGTCGTGGCTGACGGAATTACCGATCCCCACAACTTGGGAGCAATTATTCGCACTGCTGAAGCAATAGGCGCTCAAGGATTGGTGATTCCCCAAAGAAGGGCATCTGGGATCACTTCCACTGTCATGAAAGTGGCAGCAGGCGCTTTAGAAAATTTTGCTGTAGCTAGAGTTGTCAATCTCAGCCGCTCCTTAGAAGAATTAAAAGAAGCTGGCTTTTGGATTTACGGTACAGCTGCAAGTGGCAGCGAACCTTTGCATACAGTCAATTTCACTGGTTCAATTGTTTTGGTAATCGGCTCAGAAGGTGAAGGTCTGGGTATGTTAACTCAACGCTCCTGTGATTTTTTAGTATCGATTCCTTTACAGGGTAAGACTCCCAGCCTGAATGCTTCTGTAGCAGCGGGTATGGCCCTTTATGAGATTTATCGCCAGCGATCGCTAAATACGCTGCACTTAGATAAATTACAAAAAATCTCTTTGAAAAAATATCAGTAACAGAGTATAAAGAAATGTAACAGATAATCAGGCAGCATATCGTTTAACACCCTATAGACGTTTATAAATCGGCGAAAACCATGAAAACCATTTGGCATAACCTCAAGGAAGTGTTAATTAACACATTCGACTACCTCGGCTTGGCTTGGTGGGTAGAGATTGTGACGCAGAATCCTCGTTGCACGTATTACTTCGGGCCATTTCTAAGTTCTTCTGATGCAACATTAGCAAGCAAAGGATACATAGAAGATTTGGAACTCGAAGGAGCGCAGGGAATTATTGTGAATGTCAAACGCTGCAAACCTAATACTTTAACAATTGCTGACGACTTGGGGGAAAGATTTGACCGCAAAGTACAGCCTGCCTTTGGCGGTCAAATTTAAGTTAGGCCAGAGAATGAAAAGGATGCTCTGATGCAAAGACGTAAAGACATAAAGACACAGAAAATCCTTTTATTGGGGGTTATTGCGTCTTTTTAACTTATTGCGTCACCACATCTTCCGTCTCCATTTCTTTGTCAATAGTCAAAATTTTTTTAAATATTAAATATTTAGACTATTGACTACCAATTACGTGCGGATGTTCTTCGAGCCAATGGTTAATATCATTCAGCACCAGCTGGGGAACTTCCCACGGAAAAAGATGGGCAGTGTTGGGATAGCACTGCCACTGAGAATTTGGGAGATGTCGAGCAGTTTCTAAGCTGGAATCAGATGTGATGTGGCGGTCTTGTTCACCAGCAAGTACTAAACTAGGACATTGTATTTGTTGCAAATCTAGAAGCCGATTGTATCCTGATTGAATTGCACTATAGAGAGCGCGAGTAGCAGCAGGAGAGGTTTGCAAATAAGCTGGTACTGCTTCCTTGGCGATGTAGTTGTAACTGGTAGATGTATGTTGTTGGATTAGGTAGCGGAAAAGCGATCGCTTACCAAAAGTTTCAATATTCCATTGCCAACTCGGTTTTATATAGTTCAATAGGGCAGCAACGCCAGTATATAAATTATCTTGCCAAGTGATAGGAGGATGACTGCCACGGGGTTTTGCGGCTGTCGCCACCAAAATCAGCCCAGTAATGCGCTCTGGCAAACGTAATGCCATCTCCATTGCTAGAATGCCTCCAAGTGACCATCCCAATACTAAGCACTTTTCAATCTGAAAACGGTCTAGCAGCGCTTCTAAATCAGTCAAATGGTCATTCATATCAAAATTGCCGTTGTAGCGACTTTTGCCGTATCCGCGTAAATCGGGGGCAAAAGTTTTGTAGCGTTTTGATAAATGATTGGTAAAGACAGAAAGACTACGACCAGTACCAGGATGACCATGTAAACCCAAAATTGGAAATCCTTGACCTTGGATGTAAACATTGAGACGTGCAGCAGTTGTGGTGTGGCGATCGCTCATTACTTGCCGTTCTCCTGTCTACCGAACAAATGTTCTAAAATGTGTTGACTTTCAGTTTTCAAGCCTCTAATTTCCGATCTGATTTCTCTGAGTTCAGTGACAATCGCTTCAAAGTTACGTACCTGCAACAAGGAATTTACGGTTGAGCGTAGTTGCGCGTAAACGCATTCGCAGAGCGTCTCGTAGAGAAGCGGGTTGTCATCAGACATTGCGCCTGTATTCGCTTCAGCCCTTTGTGCTGTCCGTTCTAAGATTGCCTCAATCTGGTTTAGCCTTTGTGTCATAGTAGTTCCATATTAGTCTTCTAATTGTGTCATACGGCTAACGGCGAAGCATTCCAGTGTTCAGTAGAGTTGAAGCTTCTGTAGATAATCCACTGAAGTTAGCACTTGGCAATTTGCTACTATAATATTTACAAATATTTAGAGTTTATACCTACGCAATCTAGATAGTAATAATATTATTCCTCACCACACAGATAAGCAGCAACTACCAAGCCAAAATCAATCCCAGTAGTCACATCACCTGTAACGCGCTCGCTTCATGATTTCTTTATCAACTGTAAATTTTGTCTTAAGTGCGTTCCGTTTCTACGGAACGCATTTACTTATATGGTGCGATTCGTTGATTAGTGAATCACGGTATCCAGCCCGGAAATAACTAATCCAGCCCGACAGCAGATTACTGTCACTAAAAGGCTGAACTCTT
>NZ_JBALEF010000067.1:0-24860 GCF_036918245.1 Nostoc sp. | reverse complement strand
CGTTCATCCACCTTTGAACTGGATGAATCCACCTCAGAACTCCGTTCATCCACCTTTGAACTGGATGAATCCACCTCAGAACTCCGTTCATCCACCTTTGAACTGGATGAATCCACCTCAGAACTCCGTTCATCCACTTCAGAACCTCAAAGCTTCCAATACCCAATGCCCCATGCCCCATGCCCCATGCCCAAAATCGGCATCCTTTTCTACCGCGCTCATTATTTAGCAGGAAACACTAAAGTAATTGATGCCTTATGCGAAGCTTTGGTACAGAAAAATTTACAACCAGTGCCAGTGTTTGTTTCTTCATTGCGTGAACCAGATGTGCAAGTTGAGTTGAGTGAATTTTTCCAACCCAAAGAAGCTGAATCAATCGCTGTGCTGCTAAATACCACCAGTTTTTCTCTAGCACGCTTGGAAAGCGAAACACCCCAAACCGAACTGTGGCAAAAATTAGATGTGCCTGTGTTGCAGGTAATCCTCAGTGGCGGGTCAATTGAGCAGTGGGAATCGCAGTTTCAAGGGCTTTCTCCCCGCGATATTGGGATGAATGTGGCGCTACCAGAAGTAGATGGGCGGATTATTACTCGTGCTGTGTCTTTTAAAGCATTGCAAACTCGTAATCCCCATTTAGAGACAGATGTGGTAATTTATGAACCAGTGAGCGATCGCATCGAGTTCGTTGCTAAACTAGCAGCAAATTGGGCGCGTCTGCGTTCTAAACCACCCCAAGAACGGCGAATTGCCTTAATTCTGGCAAACTACCCCAACCGCAATGGCCGCCTCGCCAATGGTGTGGGACTCGACACCCCAGCTAGTTGTGTAGAAATCCTGCAAGCTCTACATCTGGCTGGTTATGAAGTAGAAAATCCACCTGCTCAAGGAGATGAGTTGATTCAACGGCTGACAGCTGGCGTAACTAACGATCCGGAAGGTCAAGAATGGCTTCCGGTACACCAAAGTGTTTCTTGGGAAGAGTATCAAGAATATTTCGCTTTATTACCGCCAGCAGTGCAGCAAGGTATTAGTGAAAGGTGGGGTAGTTTTGAGCAGGGGAGCAGAGGAGCAGAGGAGCAGGAGAGCAATCAAGAATTCTTCCCCTCTGCCTCTTTCCCCGTTCCCGGAATTCAACTCGGCAACATTTTCGTGGGAATTCAGCCAGCAAGGGGTTATGATAATGACCCCAGTTTGAATTATCATGCACCGGATTTAGAACCAACTCATGCTTATTTAGCTTTCTACTATTGGGTCAGAGAAACTTTTGGTGCTGATGCTGTAGTTCATGTGGGAAAACACGGAAATCTAGAATGGCTACCGGGTAAAAGTGTGGCTTTATCCAGCAATTGTTATCCAGAAGTGGCTTTTGGCGCACTTCCCCATCTCTACCCGTTTATTGTCAATGACCCTGGCGAAGGTTCCCAAGCCAAACGTCGCGCTCAAGCGGTGATTATAGATCATCTTACGCCGCCGATGACTCGTGCGGAACTCTACGGTTCTTTGCAACAATTAGAAAATTTAATTGATGAGTATTATGAAGCCGACAGTTTAGATCCTTCGCGTTTACCAGTGATTCGCGATCGCATCCACGAACTGGTAATCAAAGAAAATCTCCATCTAGATTTAGGAATCCAAAATGAAACAGAAATTTTTAATTCTGAATCTTTAATTTTGAATTCTATCGGTGGCTATCTTTGTGAATTAAAAGAAGCCCAAATCCGCGATGGGTTGCACATTTTTGGGCAATGTCCTCAAGGACGGCAACTCCGAGACTTAATAGTAGCGATCGCTCGCATACCCAATCGCCATTCTTCAGGTATTACCCGTGCCATAGCTCAAGATTGGGGACTAGACTTCGATCCTCTCACAGCAGATTTGTCAATGACTAGTGGTGAATACTCAATAGTCAATGGCACAGAATGCCGTACCCTCGGCGATATCGTCGAAGTCCTAGAAGAACACGCCGCCCTTTTAGTAGAAAAACTAATAAATCAAAACTCTTGTACAGACGCGATTCATCGCGTCTCTCCCCCCTCCCCACTCAGCACTACGCTTAACTGGATACGCGATCGCCTGCTTCCCGCTTTACAACAAACCCACGAAGAAATCACCCACTTATTACACGGACTCGATGGCGGATATGTCCCCAGCGCTGCATCTGGCGCACCTACGCGCGGCCGCCCAGAAGTTCTCCCAACAGGGAAAAACTTTTATTCTGTCGATATTCGCGCTATTCCCACAGAGACAGCTTGGGATATCGGGAGAAAAGCTGCTGAAACCCTGGTTGAATATTACACTCAAGAGCATGGTGAATATCCCAAAACACTAGGCTTATCAATGTGGGGCACAGCCACCATGAGAACAGGCGGTGATGATATTGCTGAAGCCTTGGCTTTACTCGGAGTCCAACCTGTGTGGGATGGTGCAGCACGGCGAGTAGTGGATTTTGAAATTTTGCCCCTAGCGATTTTGGGGCGTCCCCGTGTAGATGTCACCTTGCGAATTTCGGGATTCTTCCGGGATGCTTTTCCCAACTTAATTGATTTATTCGATCAAGCAGTGTCAGCAGTAGCAGACTTGGATGAACCGCCAGAACAAAATCCCCTAGCGGATGCAGTTCGCCAAGAAACTGATTTGTGGACAAGCCAAGGATTAACTTTAGAAGCAGCTGTGGTGCGATCGCGTTATCGCATCTTTGGTTCTCGTCCAGGTGCTTACGGCGCCGGACTCCAAGGTTTAATCGAATCGCAAAACTGGACAGACGACCAAGATTTAGCCCGCGCCTACATTAACTGGAGTTCTTACGCCTATTCTTCGGGAAACTTGGCAGGGGAGCAGGGGAGCAGAGGTGCAGAGGGGCAGGAGAGCGGAGGGGTAGAAATTCTTCCTAATCCCCAGTCACCAGTGCCCAATACCGAAGCCTTCGAGCAACGTTTGGCACAAATGCAAATTGTCCTGCACAATCAAGACAACCGCGAACACGATCTACTCGATTCTGATGATTATTACCAATTTCAGGGTGGCTTAACAGCGGCGGTGCGTTCTCTACAGGGAAAAAATCCCCAAACTTATTTTGGTGATAATTCTATACCCGCCCAACCACGCGTTCGTCAACTGAAAGCAGAAATTGCACGAGTGTATCGTTCTCGCGTAGTTAATCCCAAGTGGATTGCAGGAGTAATGCGCCACGGTTACAAAGGAGCCTTTGAAATGGCGGCGACGGTAGATTACCTATTCGCCTACGATGCAACAGCTAAATGTGTCGAAGATTACATGTATCAAGGCATAGTGGAAGCTTATTTACTCGATCCAGTTGTTGTAGAATTTATTCAGCAAAAGAACCCTTATGCTCTGCGTGATATTGCTGAAAAATTATTAGAAGCACACAAGCGCAATTTGTGGGAGGATGTAAATATAGGAACATTAGAAGCTTTGAGGAACCTAGTACATCAAGCTGAAGCAGTTATCGAAGAAAAATCAATGGTGTAGGAAAGAAATATGGAGAATCTTGCGTATTTGCACCTAGCTTTCGCCTACGAAGACAGCACACCCAGTGAATTGGTCTCCCTAAGTTCTTTGTTTAAGGACGCAGCTGCACCAGACTGGAAAAGGCTTTCAGGTAGGGCTTGGAAGTATATGTTGCCCCTTGCTCTGTCTTTATCTATTCTTGGCGCTGTCAGCAGCGTCATGGCACTAGAAAAAGGCGATCAAGGCCCTTCTGTCAGAAATCTACAACAAAAGTTAAAAACAGCAGGTTTTTACCAAGCTTCTGTTACCCAAGTATATGACGTATCCACACAAGAAGCTGTGCAGCGTTTCCAAAAGGCTGCTGGTTTACCAGTGGACGGCGTTGTTGGAGCAAGCACCCTGCAAAAATTAGAAAGTTGGCAAGCGAAAAAGTCCACAACTGTGGCTACACAAGCTAAAAGAACCACTGCTGTAAGCGCACAAGCCAAAAAGCCCAGCACTACTAGTTCAGCCACCAGCAAGCGCCGCAATCCCAACTACCTGGCGAAGGGGGATGAAGGTGAAGATGTCAGAGCTTTGCAAGAACGGTTAAGAGTCGCAGGCTTTTATTACGGAAACGCCACAGGCATATTTGGCCCAATTACCGAAGAATCTGTGAAGCGGTTCCAAGATTCTTACAAATTAAGCGTTGATGGAATTGCTGGCCCAGCAACATTGAGTAAATTGCCGGGAGTTGGCATCGGTGATGGAGAAGAGGCTCCCAAAAAGGTAGTCAATCGAGACAAACTTCGTGTAGGCGATCGCGGTGAGCCAGTTAGAATTGTTCAAGAACAATTGATCCAGGCAGGATATTTAGAGGGAGAGCCAAATGGCTACTATGGCCCCTATACTGCCGATGCTGTACGCCGATTTCAGGCAGCTAATTTCTTGACAGCAAGTGGTGTTGCGGGCCCAACTACACGAGCTAAGTTATATAGTTCAGTTAATACCGCTAGCAAAAGCGAATTTAATACCTTAGAAATTCAAACGCGACTACGGGAGCGGGGTTTTTATAAAGGCAAGCTGAATGGTGTGATGGCAGATGACACCAAAAAAGCGATTAAACAAGCCCAAGAATTCTACGGCATTAGCCTCAAGGATCTTAAGAGCGGACGCTTTTAACATCTGCTTTGGTGTCGTTAGTATCAGTTCCCAACTGGTTGCTTGCCTCTAGTAACAGCAAATTACGAACTGCTCAGATTCCATTTTTTTGGTTAATTTGAGTAGTTTCGTCTTATTTATTCACCCAAGAGCTAAAGCGGCATCAGCGCCCGTTGGCACTTGGGACACACTGCATGGATGGTCATTTGACAGTCGAGTAGGTGAAAACCTTCTTTTTGAGCGGTTTTTGACCCAATTTTTAAAATTGAGTCATTTTTAAACTCAATAGTTGAGTTGCATCTAACACAAATTAAGTGATGGTGATGGTGGGGATAGGGCTGGTTGATTTCATAATGCTTATGTCCCTCACCCAATTCTAGTTCTCGTAAAATTCCCATCCTTGCCATCAACTTCAAAGTCCGATAAATAGTTGACAGACTGATCCCTTCACCATCAGTTTCTAGCCGATGATAAAGATCCTCCGCACTCAGATGTTCACCTTGCGGAAGTTCTTGAAAAATGTGTAAAATTGTTTCGCGCTGGGGAGTTAATCGCCAGCCTCGGTCGTTCAATTCTGCCTTAAGTGAAGTAGTTGTGTAGACAGTCATACTAATATTTCTCAACAAATATCGTTAATTGAGAATATAACAAATCTTTTGAGCAATTTGCAACAATCATTGCTTATTGACAATATTTACTAAATACTTAAGAACAATTTATAAAATCCTGCTCAAAATTCAAGTAATAAGCTGTAGTGCATTTAATTTGCATACAGCTAATAGTTAGGATGTTTGTAACGATTACATGCCTTGATTTTGAATTTTGAATGAGTGAATTTTGAATTGCTGAGTTTATCCCCACCTTTAAGATATCTGAGCAAAGGTTTAGGGAAACTCTTGTACAATTAAATACAAATATTTGCTATAAGCTTCTAAGAGACTTTTGACCTGGGGATCAAATCAGCCTTTTGTCCCTAGTCATTTGTCAAGTGTAGTTTTCTAATGACAAATGACTAATGACAAATGACTAACTTAGAGACTCCAAATAGTCGCGGATAAGGTTGCGGCGCTTGGGTTGACGTAGCTTTTGCAAAGCCTTAGATTCAATTTGGCGGACTCGTTCGCGCGATAAGTCAAGAGCGCGGCCAATTTCTGCTAAAGAATAAGGATGACCATCTGCCAAACCAAACCGCATCAGAATTACATCGCGCTCCCGGCTAGTCAAATCTGACAGAAGATGATGCAAATCTCTTTGTAAAGATTCTCGCATTAACATCTCTTCTGGAGTTACACTGTCAGTTTCGAGTAATTCGCCTAATTCAGTGTCTTTATCTTTTCCTACTTTGGTTTCCAAAGAAACGGAACGAGGAACCCGCAACAAAACTTCTCGTACTTGAGTAGGTGTCATCTCTAACTCTGTTGCTAAATCTTCTAGAGTTGGAGTGCGACCTTTTTCTTGAGCAATTTTGCGTTGGGCCTTTTTGATTTTGTTTAACTTTTCGGTAATATGAACCGGTAGGCGAATCGTGCGACTAGAAGTAGCGATCGCCCGTGTAATACCCTGACGAATCCACCAGTAAGCATAGGTACTGAAGCGATAACCCTTAGTTGGGTCAAATTTTTCTACAGCCCGCTCCAAACCTAATGTACCTTCTTGGACTAAATCCAACAATTCCAAACCACGATTTTGATACTTCTTAGCAACAGACACAACTAAGCGAAGATTCGCCTTAATCATGTGTTCTTTTGCTTGGAGTCCTTGGGACTGAACTTGCTCCAACTCTTCTACAGTCAACTTGGCGATTTCAGCCCAGCGACGTTTGCCATCTGCCAAAGTCGGCCTAAGATCGGATAAAACTATATCAGCAGTGGCAGCCCATCTTTCCAAAGACGGCCGATGTCCCAGTTCGGAAGTAAGACGTTCTTGAACTTCAATTAACCGAAGATAGGGCGTAATCACTTCATCCCCTTGTTTGGCAGCGTTAGCAAGTACTATCCGCATCCGCAAGTAGCGTTGGACTTTTTGAGCTTCTGAAACCTCTTCATCACGCCCCAACAAGCGAACCCGACCAATTTCTTGAAGATATAGACGTACTAGGTCTGTACTCCGACGGTTAGTGCTAGCAGCAAAGTTAGTATTGTCAACAGAAGCCATCTCTAGCTCCTGTAAATCATCTACCGATAACTCACTGTCATCAACCGTGAGATCCGAGTCCAAAGCCTGGCTAGACTTTTTGGTGTTGTAGGGGGCGTCTGCATAAAAAGATGTTGCTGGCATAAAGATAGTCTCAATGGCTCCAGGTAACAATAGATTTCGGTCAGCTTAGATTACGGTCAGCTATTCAACTGTTGCTATTGTTCCCGCGATTAACGATGAACTAACATGGTTGAACGTTCCCTTACAATTTTTTTAAAAATTAACTGTAAGGGTTTTATTGGATACAGTATTACTGAACTTAATCGGCTGCTAAACTTTTGATTCAACCAATAGCTATTTAAATCCACAGCTAGGTTTTCAATATTTCAACTACTTAGTTAATATTTCAACTTGATGGTTTTTTGATAGTAACTTTTGTAACACAGTATAAACATCCTTCAGTGAATGTCATCTTTATAATTGGCATAGTCACATTTACATGGCTAAAAAGTAATATCCTGACGATTTAGCAATTTTTTCTCAGGATTATTCAGGTATAAGTAGAACTAATAGATATCGGGGAAGTGATTAGCATTAACGGCAAAAAATCTCTCGACACGGAGATAGAAGATGCGGATAAATTATCAAATCCTCTCTCTGTGTCCCCGCATCCTCTTGTATGTCAGCTTTAACCTGCCAATTTCAATTTGACAGACTACTAGTAGTCCATCAAGCTACCGAAAGCCTGGTATGTAGTAAGCACTTCAGTGCTTAAGAAAAGGACTAAAGTCTTTACTACAAACTTATTTACGCAGCATAGTTGACTTGACAGACTACTAACTAGTAGTTGTACTCTGGCTTGATATCTCGCAACATCAGTTCATCAAGTGCTTGTCCGGGTGTGATTTCGCCTTGAAGCAATCGATAAACTTGCTCGGTAATTGGGACTGGGATGTTTTGTTGCTTGGCTCGTTGCATCAAAACTCGACAAGTGTTGACTCCTTCAGCAGTTCCTTGTAAATTTGCGAGAGTTTCTGTGAGTGACTTACCACCAGCTAGCTGATAGCCGACTTGGTAATTGCGACTTAAGGGACTGTTGCACGTTGCTAACAAATCTCCTAGACCTGATAAACCATAAAATGTTTCCGTCTTTGCGCCCCAGTTGTTGCCGATGCGAACCATTTCTGTAAGTCCACGGGTGACTAAAGCAGCTTTAGCATTGGTTCCCAGTTGTAAACCATCGCACACACCAGCTGCGATCGCAATCACATTTTTCAGTGTTCCCCCTAGTTCTACCCCCAAGGGGTCGGGATTGGTATATACCCGGAAACGATGAGAAGAAAATACTAACTGTACTACTTCCGCAGCCGTGGGAATATTACTGGCTACCACCGTGGCTGCTGGTAATTCCATTTGAATTTCTTTTGATAAATTAGGCCCAGACAAAACAACCACAGCATGGTTAGGGAATACTGTTTGCCAAATTTGTGAAGGCGTGCAGGTGGTTTGAGGGTCTAAGCCTTTCGTCGCTGTCACAAAAATTGTCTCTGGAGAAAGGGGGAAAGACTCAACTTGGGAAGCAACATCTCTCACACCAATCATCGAGATAGCGGACAGGACTATTTGGACATCTTTTAAAACTGCTTGGATTTGGGAACCTTGACGCGACCACACGCGCACCTGATGACCATTTGCAGCAGCCAGATTTGCCAGAGATGCACCCCAAGCACCTGCACCAAGAATTGCAACGGAAAGTTTTGTGTTGGAGTACATCTGCTCACTCATAATTCCTAATTCCTAACTCCTAACTTTTGAGCGTGGGTAACGTTTCATCAATTCCCTAATTTGTTCAGCATGGTATGAGCTTCTTGTCAATGGTGAAGAAACAACTTGTAAAAATCCAATTTCTTCACCGAATGCCTTCCAGTCAGCAAATTGTTCTGGATTGACAAATTCGTTTACCTGCAAGTGTTTTTGACTGGGTTGGAGATATTGCCCAATGGTCAAAATGTCGCAATCCACAGTTCGTAAGTCTTGCATGACTTGACGAATTTCGGTATCAGTTTCACCAAGTCCAACCATGATGCCGGATTTAGTGTATGTGCTAGGAGAAAGTTGACGAGTGCGTTGCAATAATTCTAATGTGCGATCGTAGTTTCCTTGGGGACGTACCCGGCGATATAGGCGTGGAACAGTTTCAGTATTGTGGTTTAATACCTCTGGCGCAGCTTGTAGAATTAACTCCAGAGCATTCCAATTACCGCATAAGTCAGGAATTAGCACCTCAATTGTGGTGTTGGGTGAAACACAGTTAACTGCATCAATACATGCCGTAAACTGAGATGCACCACCATCAAGCAAGTCATCTCGGTTTACAGAAGTGATTACTACATGATTAAGGTTCATGCGGCGAACAGCTTGGGCCAATCGTGTAGGTTCCGTGGGGTCTAGTGGTTTAGGTTTTTTCTCAAAATCAATATCGCAGTAGGGACAAGCGCGTGTACAAGCCGGGCCCATAATCAAAAACGTGGCAGTTCCAGCGTTGAAGCATTCACCAATATTCGGACAGGACGCTTCCTCGCAAACTGTATTGAGGGCTAAATCCCGCAAAATTTCTTTAACGTTACCAATGCGCTCACGTCCAGGTGCTTTCACCCGCAACCAGTCTGGTTTTACAGTCACAATCCGCTTTTACCACTAGAGTTATACAAACTCAATCCTAGCAAGCAAAGTCTTTGATGAAGCGATCATATTATATAGATGTAATTCTGCTATTTGGCACAGGTTGTGATATTGTTAATTTACAATGCCATTTTTATGGCGGGATGTGGCGCAGCTTGGTAGCGCACTTCGTTCGGGACGAAGGGGCCGCTGGTTCGAATCCAGTCATCCCGATTTGTACATTCGCAAATTAAATGTCGCGATTCGCAAACTCGTGTCGTTGTTTGCACATTCATGTCGATTTTTCTGTTTCTTATAGGCAATTTAAGTATGCTAAGTTTTCGCAAATTAATGTCGCTATTCTGATTAATTGGAGTTGACTTCACTACGTTTCTAAATATAATTCCAAAGATCATAAGGCTCCCGAACGAAGTGCGCCTTTCAACCCTCCTATTTAAAAATATATCTATGAAAGTATAACAAAAACAGCAATTAGCAAAACAATAAATACAAGTGGAGAAAACTTTCAACCCACCCTTAACCGGGATGGTTGTTGAAACCCTAAGTTGTGGGTCAAGGTTGTTTTGGCGACTTTTTTCAACCCACCCCTAGCCGGGATGGTTGTTGAAACCGCTTGCTGTTAATTCGCTATTTTCAACTCCGGTACTTTCAACCCACCCCTAGCCGGGATGGTTGTTGAAACATACATAATTGATAGTTTTTCACTCTCATACGACTTTCAACCCACCCCTAGCCGGGATGGTTGTTGAAACTCCCTGGCCGCTTCACAGTCAGCCTCAATCAATTGCCTTTCAACCCACCCCTAGCCGGGATGGTTGTTGAAACCTGGCAGCATCGATTTCTGTAATTAATTTCTCAATCTTTCAACCCACCCCTAGCCGGGATGGTTGTTGAAACATCAGTGAGGGGAAGACAAAAGCCTTTCCTAAAATTCTTTCAACCCACCCCTAGCCGGGATGGTTGTTGAAACGCAAAAGTATTCGTTGATTGCTTTGTACCATAAGCTTTCAACCCACCCCTAGCCGGGATGGTTGTTGAAACTCGACCCGTCTAGAACCCTTGCTATAAAAGCTTTCCATACACATAATTTGGCAGGTGTGCTTAAAAAGTCTCGAACTGAAAATTAAAAAACTAAATGCATTGACATACTAGTTTCTTAAGTCAAGACTGGATAAGGGTTTTAAAGTTTTGGCGGGACTCCAGGGATTTTGCCCCCGCTTTGACACGCCAAAAAAATATTTGGAGGGTTCCCCCGACGAAGGGGGTGATTCAGTAGCCACCACTGTAGTAATCCACACCGTTATGAATAACGGCTACGGCTAAAAGCCTTACTTCTTATTGCTGGGAGCGCACCTATCCCATCTATAGAATTCTACAGATGGCAGCATCAGAAGCGGGCAGCTACCAGGGTCAGAAAGCATGACAGTCTGACAACTGCCAAACTAACCCAGATTTTACACAGAACATTGGCTCAAAAGAGCATGAACTGCGGCGCTATTATAACAATATTATATTTTCAAGGTTCGGATTAGTGAATTAAATTTAAGCAACTTGACGTTCTTGATATGCAAAGACGGCTAAATCTCGCGCTTTTTCTTGTGAACTGGCTTTAATTGGCTGTGTACCAATTTTAGTGGAAATTCCGGCTTTTGCAGCTTGGGATTTAATACTCTCAATTAATCGGCCGTAACTCCAGCGATGAACGCTCATACGGTATTCTTTGGCGTATTTGTGTTGAGCTTCCTTGTAACCAGGACATTTCTTCTCTGCTCTGGATTGGATTTCACTACTGATTTGCTCACGCATATCGCGGAGTTTTGGGATAACTATGCTGTCTGCTTGATAGGTTTTGGCGATCGCAATAATTGCATCAGCTAATAATCTATCTACATATTGACCTAATTCAGATTCCCCAAAAGAATTGGGTGCATTTCGTTTCTGAGCTTTGTGACGTTCATGAGATAGGCGTTGCTGTTGTTGTCGCTGGCGGTTGAGAAGATTGTAATTTTTTCCAAGTAGTTGTTTAGTGCTGCGATATGCCAAAACTTTCTTGTTGGCAGCATCTACCACAGCGACCATTGCAGGTTTATCCAGTCCAAAACTAACACCAACAATAATATTAGATTTACCTTGATACAGAGGTTTACTGGGACGACCAGGAAAGGGGTTGTTAAGTCTTTGCCTCTCAGTTCGCTTACCTTGTAGACGAGATAGCTGTTGTTGAGTGAGGTCACCTTTTTGTTCCATGTTACGGATGGTTTTCTCAGCTTGACCGATTTTTTCAGTGCGAACCGGTTCTGTTTCCTCTTCTGTCCACAAGCGTGTCTCTATAGAGCATTGAAGAATCAAGCGGTTAACCTTCCAAGGTGCGCCTGTACCTTTTCTTTCTTGCCAGAGTAAACGTGCAGAACGAAGAAAAAGTAAGCCAGAAGAATAGGTTTCGTTGTTATCATCCCAAACTTGCCAATCCTGGCAGAAGCGTTGAAAATAATGACGCTGGCGAGAATCACAACAAATATAAAATTCCGGATTACTGATATTTTTCTTCAAGCCATTAAATTTAACCAAAATACGACCTGGTTTGTTTTTCAGGTTCAACCAATTCACATCTCTTCTAGGTAAGCATCCCATTTGAAAATAAAGATATTTAATTAAACTGTATAAACGGGATTCTATTAAATGATTGAAAAAAGATACCTGCCAAACTAAGATTATTTTTATCTTAATTTCATCATCAGGAGAATGTATCAACCAATCTAAGTCTGTATTGGTTTCGTAATCAACAGGATACGGTATATTGCTAGTTAATTTTAACAGACTGGCTTGCCAAGATTTTGCCTCAAATTCATCCAGGGGTACTTGATTAGTTGCCTCTTCTAAAGTTGTTAACCATTTTTCTCCTGTTAAGTCTCTTCCTTTCGGTTTTCGACTTTTGAGTTGCTCCCTCAATCGTTCAATTTCTATTTCTTTTCGCCGACGGCGTTGAGCATATTCAACCTGTTCTTCATCAATTTCGCTAACCTGACAGTCATTTTTGAGTAAATAAGTAATAGCGCATTTAGATAGACAGTCTTCTGTTTTATCGTAAAGGTCAAATAATGCATTAAATAGTGTCGAATCTTCAGCTTTTTCTTTCTTTTTGCCTTTTTTAATTTTTGATGCCTGTTTTATTTGCTGAGTGAATTTTGTCACAAATGAATTCAAAATTTCGTTAGCTTTGTTGCGAATGATATCCAAGCTACATTGGCTTTCTTGCTGCAATTGTGTATCACTTTTCAGCATCTTTAGCCAACGTTCTTTTCCTTCTATTTTGCGTTGTCGTTGCTGTTGTAACGCAAACCAAGATTTGTAGACTTCCTTGACTAAAGTAACTGCTGATGTGTAGAAACGACCTGGTTGACCAGCAAAACGCTCTTGAGTTATGAGAGATTTTTTTATCGTCTCGATCGCCTCTTCAGATACTTCACCTTGTTTTAGCCATTTATCGAAGTCAGGATGTTGTCCTACTTGTTCTAATAATTCATTGATTAGTGGTGTATTTTTTTCCGCCATCAGTTCCCACAGTTGACAGAGAGTGTCTTCTTTAGCAATCAAACGACATTGAATTGTAATAACGCTCATGGTTTCCTCAGCTTTGTAGATTCGGTAACACTGACAGGATTGTTAATTGTTTTTTTACTTTCAGTACTATAGCGCAATACCGTAATAGCGCAATGCCGCAAATGTTTTTTTACTGAGAGGCTGTGCAAGAATGAAAGCCGCAAGCTTTGGCTTCAAATTAGGATGGCAGAAGAAACTAGAGAAGTTCGGGGTAGACTCCCTAAAGACTTAAAAATCGCTTTTGAAATTGCCTGTGCGCGTCTGGAATTGACCCAGACTGCGGCTTTGGAGGAGGCGATTAGAGATTGGTTGAAAAAAAAAGATTCCCCTCCTGGTTGAGAGTCACAGGGGAGTTAAAGGGTTATGGTCAAAAATACTAGAGTGTTTGTATAATATATATCGTAAATTTTTGTTGGTTACTGCTTTGTCAGCTTTTGTGAGAAAGCGAGGTTTACACCTACATCAATCGATAAGTTCAATCTAGGCTTAGGAGTTTTAGATTGCATTAACTATGTAATATTTTTGACCGTGGCGTAGCACTGAATCATCCGCTCATTTCACCTTGTAGGTGCAAAATTATCAGCCAAGCTATTAATATTAAAAATCCCCCAGTAAAGCTAAATGTTCGAGCAAACTTTTAAAAATATTGATGATGTTCTATGGAAAGAGGCGGGTTGTACTACAGAGTTAGATTACACGGAGCAAACCTCTTGGCTGCTGAAATGGTCGAGTGCTAGTTTTTGAAGTGCCTACCCGTCCCGTAGGTCGTGCATTGGACTATGAGGGAGCCTACCTGATGAGAGTTGGTGAAGAACTGCGACCAATGACTCCTGATATGCTGAAGCGGATTTTTGCAGAAGACCAACAAGATTGGTTTTCCCAACCCGCTCGATGTGACGCAAGTCCTGACGATGTAATCGCCCTTCTAGATACCCAAACCTACTTTGAACTGCTAAAAATCCCCTATCCGACTAGCCGCGATGCTGTCCTAGAACGATTGCAGAGCCAAGATTTAATCAAACAGACAGCACAGGGTTGGACAATCAGCAACATAGCCGCTATCCTTTTGGCAAAAAAACTGGATGCTTTTTCCCCTGCATTGGCTCGTAAAGCACCTCGTGTTGTTATATATGAAGGTATCAATAAGCTAAAAACTCGTGACGACAACACAGGCAACCGAGGATATGCCGTTGGCTTTGGCAGATTAGTAGATTTTGTTTACTCAGCAGCACCGCAAAATCGCTTTATCGAAGAAGTTGTGCGAGAAGAAGTAAAGATGTTCCCAAAACAGGCTTTACGAGAACTTATTGCTAATGCTTTGGTGCATCAGGATTTTCTAGCAACAGGTACTTCAGTGATGATCGAGATGTATAGCGATCGCATTGAGATATCTAATCCCGGCATTCCGCCTATTAAGGTGGAGCGATTTATTGATGAAAATCGCTCCCGTAACGAACAACTCGCAGATATAATGCGACGTTTAGGTATATGTGAAGAAAAAGGCAGTGGCATTGACAAAGTTGTAAGCGCAGCAGAAGATTTTCAACTACCCGCACCAGATTTTCGAGTAGGTGACACACGCACTACAGCAGTGCTGTTTGCCCATCAAGATTTCGCCGGCATGAGCAAAACAGACCGAATTCGAGCCTGCTATCAGCATTGCTGTCTGCTGTATGTTAGCAATCAACGAATGTCTAACCAAACCCTACGGGAGCGGTTCCGTCTGAGTGACTCGCAAGTAGCAACCGTTTCTCTGATTATAAAAGCTACCAAAGAAGCTGGCTTGATCAAGGCTGACGAATCCGAATCAACCTCTACCCGCTATGCTCGCTATCTCCCTTTTTGGGCATAAAAGTGTTTTAACACAAACCGAGATGAGTAACTCTCAAACCCTAAAACCCTTGCAGAACCAACAAAAAAGTGTTTTAACGCAAACCGAGACAAGTAACTCTCAAATTCTGAAACCCTGGCAGAACAAACAAAAAAGTGTTTTATCGCAAATCGAGATGAGTTACTCTTAAATCCTCAAACCCTTGCAGAATCAACAAAAAAGTGTTTTATCGCAAATCGAGATGAGCGAAATATGAACGAAGCCGAAACCCGTGCCGAACTAATTGACCCCGCACTAAAAACCGCAGGCTGGGGAGTTATTGAAGATAGTCGCATCCGCCGCGAAGTTATTGCCCCTGGTCGCTTAGTTGGCAATGGTAAACGCGCTCAGTCAGACATCGCCGATTATGTGCTGGTTTATCGTGGTGAAAAACTCGCCGTCATCGAAGCTAAAAAACGCGACTTACCAGATACCGAAGGTTTAGGACAAGCCAAAAAATACGCCGAAAAATTGCAGACTCGATTCGCCTACTCTACAAACGGCATCGGTATCTACCAAGTAGATATGCACACAGGGGCAGAAGGCTACATCAACCAATATCCCACCCCGGATCAACTGTGGTCAGCCACCTTTAGCGAAGATAATCAATGGCGCGATTCTCTTTCAGAGACACTTCGTGAACGCTTTGCTGCCATCCCCTTTGAAGACAAAAGCGGCACATGGGAAGCCCGTTATTATCAACACAATGCCATTAAGCACGTCCTAGAAGCAATCTGCCAAGGACAAAACCGGATTTTGTTAACGATGGCAACTGGCACAGGTAAAACCTTCATCGCCTTCCAACTTGCCTGGAAACTCTTTCAAAGCCGTTGGAATCTCAGCCGACAACCCACCCGCCGTCCGCGAATTTTGTTTTTAAGCGATCGCAATATTTTAGCCAACCAAGCCTATAACTCATTCTCTGCCTTCCCCGACGATGCCCTCGTCCGCATCGACCCCGAAGCTATCAAAAAACGGGGTCGAGTCCCCAAAAATGGCAGTATCTTTTTTACAATTTTCCAGACTTTTATGACCGGACGGGACGACGCTGGCAATCCTACGCCCAAATTCAGCGACTATCCCCCCGACTTCTTTGACTTCATCATCATTGATGAATGTCACCGAGGCGGAGCTAGTGACGAAAGCACCTGGCGGGGGATTTTAGAATACTTCTCCCCAGCCGTACAACTGGGACTCACCGCCACCCCCAAACGTGCCAACAACGCAGACACCTACGCCTACTTCGGCGAGCCAGTCTATACCTACGCCCTCAAAGACGGCATTAACGATGGGTTTCTTACTCCCTTTAAAGTCAGGCAAATCGAAACTAACCTAGATGAATATATTTACAGCACTGAAGATGAACTGATAGAAGGTGCAGTAGACGAAGCTAGAACCTACACTGAAACCGACTTCAACCGCATCATTGAAATTGCTGATCGCGAACGCTACCGGGTACAACTGTTCATGGAAGAAATCGACCAGAATCAAAAAACTCTGGTATTTTGCGCCAACCAACCCCACGCTCTAGCTGTGCGGGATTTAATCAACCAAATGAAGATTAGCAGTGACCCTAATTACTGTGTTCGCGTCACCGCAGATGATGGGAAACTCGGCGAACAGCACCTCAGCAACTTTCAAGACAATGAGAAAACTATCCCCACCATTCTCACCACCTCCCAAAAGCTTTCCACTGGGGTTGATGCTCGGAATGTTCGTAACATTGTGCTGATGCGCCCCATCAACTCGATGATTGAATTTAAGCAAATAATCGGTCGCGGTACTCGCCTCTTTGAAGGGAAAGACTACTTCACTATTTATGATTTCGTCAAAGCCTACGAACACTTCAACGATCCTGAATGGGATGGCGAACCCCAGGAACCTGTTCTCGTCAAAATCGCCAGAGGGGGAGAGAAATCAGGCGCATACAACGACTCTACAACAGATAGTGGTATCAATAGAGGCAAAAATAGAAACGAAATTACAGAAATTCCCAACCCCAAAACCATCAAAATCAAACTCGCTGATGGTAAAGAACGCACTCTCCAGCACCGAATATCTACTACCTTCTGGAGTCCAGACGGTAAACCTATGAGCGCCGCAGAATTTGTGCAACGTCTCTTTGGTGAAATTCCCGAACTATTCACAGATGAAGACGAATTAAGAGCAATCTGGAGTCGCCCTGACACCCGTAAAGCTTTATTAGAAGGACTGGCAGAGAAGGGCTACGGAGAAGAACAACTCACAGAAATTAGTCGCTTGATTGATGCTGAGAAAAGCGATTTATATGATGTGCTGGCTTATATCGCCTATGCCTCACCACCTATAAGCCGCCGAGAGCGTGTCCTCGCTCACAAATCATTAATTTTCTCGCGCTATATCGGCAAACAGCAAGAATTTCTCGACTTTATACTCGAACAATACATCAAAGCTGGGGTGGGGGAACTCGATCGCACTAAATTACCTCAACTGTTAGAGTTGAAATATCATACCGTTCGTGATGCTGTTGAAGAACTAGGAAGCGTTGCAACTATCAGTCAAGTATTTATCGGATTTCAGCAGTATTTATATTCTCAGGACAGAGCAGCTTAATTGGGCAGATAGCTAAAATTAAGCACCCCAGTTAGACGATTAGCTTACAGCTACATAATCATGGCTAAAAATGGCGATCGCCTATCAAATCAAAATACTTCAAAGCTATTAATTTGTATGTATAAATTAAAACTTACTCCTTATATTCTATCTTTTCAGTTCTTCGCAGTTGGATACTTAGTGATATAACAACATAGACTCTACGAAACTACATTAACAATAGAACTAACTTTGCCATCATCAGGTATATATTCCAAAAGGTCTCCAGGTTGACAATCTAACGCCATACAAATGCCATTTAACCTTTCTGGGGCTAATCGTGGCATTTCGTCAACCTTACGCAGCCTGTATACCGAATTTTCAGTAATTCCTAACGCCGCAGCTAAATCCTTGTTCCTCAACCGCTTTCGCGCCATCACTTCATTTAATTTCCAACGAATCACTTTATCCATAGGCATATCACTACATCCCCAGTTTAGTGGCTGTTAGATGTAGATTTCTCTACTTGTCAGTATATTAAATTACAAGTAGATTTATAACATTCTAAGTTTTATAAATCTACACTTAACGCAAATCTACACGTCACGTAGATTAATTGATAGACAAAAGCGATCGCTCTCCGGGAAGAGTCTGCGTAGGCGTAGCCCGTCGTAGACATCGCCTTTTGTAAAACCCCATTGATGAGGTTACTTAGATGATTGTACAAGAAGAGTTTGATAACCAAGCCTTGGCTCAATCAGAGTTAGAGGGCTACGTTGACCAACTAACAGACCAAGCACCCCCAGAAATAGAAATTGATTCCATAAACGATGATTTTGGAGAACTTTATCGAGTTTGGAACGGTTCACAATTGTTAGGTACTTTTTATCAAAATCTGGAGGGTAAATGGATAGCGCAGCCTTGTAATAGAGATGAAAGACCCTGTTTTGATACTCCTTTGCAAGCACAGTTAATCATCATAGCTGTTAATGGCTTGCTGGTTGCAGATGTAGCATAACCCTTAAAAAATTTTCCCATCGCCTGGAGACGTGGTTCGTACCCGTCTCTTTTTTATTTATGAGTGGCAGTGCGATCGCATCTCTAATGTTCAAGCTCCGCACAAATAAAAACAGCAAAAGGTCAGAATGTAGAGATTCCTGACCTCTTACTGATGACAGTCGGTTGCTCTACCAACTGAGCTACAGCCCCTTGTTATGGAACTGACGGGACTCGAACCCGTGACCTACCGGATGACTGTAAAGACTTAATTTTATAACTCTGATTTTAGCGAAATCAGCTTTGAGTTTACATAGGCAATAACCGAACTTGTAGATAAAGGAAACCGAGCAAGTCAATAATATAGCGATGAAGAGATTTGCCTAAAATTTTAAACATCTTCTCCCCAGCAATGAGTCAAATCCTGAGAGGTAACAGTCTTCAAACCATCACCTGTATAAAACACAGTGGCACACCAATCTCGATACATTCTTTTCTCGTCTGACAGTATATTAAGCGGGTAAGATGGCTCACGATATAGCCTAATTCCCCAAGCCAAAGCCAAATTCCTTAGTCTTAAGGCATCAATGACTACATCACGCCGAGCAACAAGAATATCGCACTGATGCCTCTCCCAACTTTCACCAGCTTGTTCTATAGTAAAGGCTAGGATTTCCCCATTTGCATTCAAAAATAGGCCTGCATGAAAATCCACAATACCCAATATCCTTCTCAGCCACTTTGCTGGCAACCACTTTTCTGCATCACCATTTGGGCTGCGCCAATCAATTTTACAAGTTCCTGCCAGCAAGGGAATCGTTTTGGTTTCTCCGGCTGAATTATGTACCACAGGATGGATAATTCCTTCTGCTTCTCGAATCCAGGGGGCCCAAACTACTTCACATGGATCTTGGTAGGTTTTCGTCGCATCTACAATCGCTCTAAAATCATGTAAGTTCCATGTTATTTCATCACACACACTTTCCGTTAAATGAGAAGATGCGAACAACGGGAACGCAAAACTGGATGCCCAGAAGGTGGATTCAGCTTGACTATCCACATGGCATCTATTAACACACGCTTTCAATACCAACCATTCATGGTCTTGCGCCCATTCTGGAAATTGACTTAATTCAGGCAAAAGCAATGGCTCAATTGGTGGTAAAGGAGCTTTCTGTACCCACTCATTGACTCGATCAATTTGAAGTGGTTCAGTTAAGTCAACATCTGGAATAAGCTCTGAAAATTCTAAAACTAAATCAGAATCTAACTGACCGTAACCAATATCAGATGCTGGGTTATTTACTTCAGCCAAAAGCCCCAGATTGACCAGAGGTTTATGGCGTTTGTTGTTCCAATCGTATTCACTGACGCGGGCAGCCAAGAAGCCAGCGAGTTCGTGCGTAGCAGCCCAAAGATACTTTTCTCCGAAAGTAGCGATTGGACTTTGTTCTCCGTATCTTGCCATACGATTTTGGCGCAAAATAGCAATATCAGCCCCCAAAATCTCACCAGGCTTACCACCTTGAGGATCTCCAATGAAAACATCTTTAGCCCAACCCATATTTAAAACATAAGCTCGAACAAAAGCAAAACCAAAGCGTTCAGGATCTAGTTCTAGAAAATTATAGGCTTTGGCATATTGCTCTAGGAAGGTTTGAGCAGACGGAGAAAACAGATGATTATCGTTCTTTTTAAAGAACGGTTTTATTGCTTTTGGTATGACATACCAAGCAAGATCACGAGTCACTGGCTCAATACCATAATGTTCATGGATACGGCTAAAACATTGTCTATCAAGTGAAGGTACTACATCTGCGTCTATATACTGCTGGCGAAGATGTATCAGAAGTTCTCCTGAGATTAAAACATCACAAGCTAGACACCTCTCAACTAGACTAAGAGCGCAGTGCCTGATAATTAAGTTATGTGTGGGATACAGTGGATCGGGAGTAAAAAAGCTATTAATTATCCATTCACATAACAGTAGCCATGTTTCGTTAGGTCGGATAAGGCAAGAAGCACCATAAGCAGCTACCAATAGATCCTCTCTCATTTGAGGGTCATTTGTGAGAAAGGCAGTTTCTAGAAGTGCTAGAAGTTCAATTGGTTTGTTATGACTCCAAGCTGCAAGAGCCAACCGAATTCGTCTTCGGTTATTGTTATTAACAGTGGTAGTTGCCCATGCTAAAAGCAAAGGTGCTGAATCCCAAGGATCATCTTCATCTAATTCCAGTTCCTCCAACACCGCAGAGGCATAACCTTCCCATTTTCCTCCATGATTATGGGGTATTTGATGTGGTCCAGACCAAAATAAGTCTCTCTCTGCCACTGGCATAGGCAAAAGAGCATCATGGACAAATTTTGCACCGTAAATATAGCCAGGAATTCTTAGCCCAGGAACTATCAGGAGTTCTAAAACTCTGCGGCAGGTTGGCATATTTCGGCTAAACAGGTTCAGCACCCATTCTCGATATGCTTCTACTTGCTGAGAAGGCATCATCGAAAGTGCCATTAGTTGAACATCTTCTCGACCCTGACCCGTTAAGTTGTTTTTCCACAATTCTGAAGTAAAGAAATTATAGCCATCCCTTCCCAGGAGATAGACTGCTAATGTGATAGATGCTGGCCTATCCACCAGATATATTGGCATATCAGGGCTATTGGGCGATTCTTTAACATTTTGATATGCTTCCCGGGCCAACAGAAAATCTGTCAAAGTTTCGTATGCTGGCTCCCAAGTGTGGACTTCTGGCTCAAAAGGATCATCAGCAGGCAGACTTCTGAGCAGCAGTAGCCCTTGATCGCGGCATTGGTGAAGAATCTGCAACAGTTGTGAACGAGTCAAAACACCTTTTGGTGACTGTGTTGACTCAACCACTTGCATTGCCTCCTCTTCTAGCAATGCTGCTCCTTTTGCAAAGCTGGCTTTTGCGATCGCACAAAGAGAGGTACTAACTGGTTTTATATCTCTAGGCCAGTCTTCACCTTCACGCTCCCTGATAGAAAGTTCCGCATTCTTAATTTTCCGCTTAATTAATTCGACTAAGGAAAAATTTTGTTCCGAAATGTTGTCAATTATTTGTCCTCGATAGAATTCAGCAAAAAGGCGAATTGCTAGTGGGGTTCGCAACGCCCACCGCAGAAGAGGTGGACATTGAATGCCATTAATTTGACAATGTGCTTTAAAAACATACGCAAGTGGTGCGTCAGAACCTCTCAACCAAATCCAATCAATATTTCTCGGTAGAGAAATTCGCCGAACCAAACTTGGCCGAACTGAGAATGCAAATAAGATTCTTGGATATTGTTGAGCTACTACAGCTAGTTCCCCAAGTTTCTCTGCCCAACGTTCTGCTCTAGTTGTCTCATCTAAACCATCTACTGCAATCAACACTCGAACTGGCAAACGTTCTGATATATCAACAGCGTTGGCAACGGAACGAACTTCAGATTGAATTGCTGCCGATTCAAGAGCATCAAGAACTTGCCGTAGATTCCACCCAGGCTGACCAATTGCGTTTGCCAGTAGTGACTCCCAACTTTGTGCTAAATCAACATCTCTAGCTCTAATTAACACAGCAGGTTTTTTCTGGGCTAGGTGTTGTCGTACTGCTTCTGCCAAAGCATGAGTTTTCCCGACACCAGGATCACCAATATATATGACTAGCTGCCCCCAATCGCGCAATTTTCGAGGGGTAATTTCTCGCTCGTACCAACGTTCAAGCAACTTCTGTAGTTGTTCACCAATGGGTTCAACTGCGTTTTCTCGTGAGACCTTTTTTTCTTCAGGCAGAAGTACGTTAATTAAATTCTGCAAACCCACAGAACCAATAGGATCACATTCAGTCCCAAAATCGGTAACTGGGAATGAATTACCTGGACAAAGACAATTTTCTAACTTTACCTGCTCTGCGATCGCTTCCGTTAACCAACTTTGGGCAGCTTGAATCAGATTTTCTGCATCTGCTTGCTCCATAAATTCTGGGTAGCGTCTCAGGCGATTTGTTGCAATGTGTGCATCTTCTAGAAGATTACGCATTTGCTTAACGCCTTGTAGCCACCCAGGATAAATGCCAGGGCCATTCAATCAAATCTTCAAATCCTGCTCTATTTGGCCAGATTGATGTAAATCAGGGGTATATCGGTTACTCAGCCAACCATTTTGAGCTTGGTTGAACTTCATACCAATGTACTCTAGGTCAGTAACTGAGCCTTCAAACCAATAGCGACGCAATCCTTCACTGCCCAGTTCGGCTAGTAGAGAAGCAATCCGAGTTTCATCCCACAAATCAACAGTGAGCCCTGGATGAGTTGTCTTAGCAGAATTTATGAATTTATTCCAGCGATCGCGTTCAGTGTCAACTCTTTGTCCGTTTTTACCAATTCTTCTGACATCACTCAAGTCACGAGGAACCACAACTACGTATCTTACTAACCCACTCCTTTGAGTCGCAGCTGTGCTAAGTGAACCTTTAATCTGACTAATTTGAGAAGATTCAAGCGGTTCTCTAAACCATTTTGCCTGTAATCCAATGATATCCCCATTATTCAACCGAGCATACGCTTCAACGCCGCCATCTCCTCCAGCGCCATTAACAAATATCACCTGCCTAACCTGTGAAGGATATTCACGGTCACACCATCGCTCGAAAATTATTCCTGTTAGAGACTCAAAAGCACGTTGAGGAGCATCGCCATGAAGATTGAAGCTAGACCAATCCAATTTTCCCTAAACCTTGTTTTCAAGACGAATTTTACTTTATTGCAATTTTATCTCTAGAATTCTGCCGTGTCTGGGCGACAAATACTACTATATTTGTTTCATAGACATATATTTTTCTTAGACATTAAATCTTTTGACGTTTTGCCATCTTTGCAAAAGGCAGAGAACAATGAGGGCATTCACCTTTTACCCAATCTGAGGGAATTGGGAAAGGTGTTTCGCAATTAGTACATTTGGTTAAAAAACCCAACTGGTGGTGATCGCATTTAAGTTTATCCTTATACTGCCACTCAATGCTGTGACAAGGTACTTCTGCATAACAAGCAGCACATAACCGAATTGGTCTAGGCTTCATCGTCACCCCATTGGGCGGTAGCATCTCCGCTAATCTATCTGCATTAACTCCTACCAGAGATGCCAAAGCCTCTAACTCTTGTCGAGTAGGAAATGGGTTAAAGTACAGTTTTTCCCAACGTCCCGTAACAGCACCAAGACCAGCAATTTTTCCTAAAGAGTATCCTGAAGGCAAGCTGTTAGCCTTCAATCGACGCAAACGCCCCAAATAATGACTAATGCTCTCTCCTTCGTATGGTTCAACATAGCCTAGTTTTGGAAGAATTTCATCATCTTCATTCATTCCTCTTCTTGTTTTCGAGGGGAACGTATTTTCTGCCATAACGACTAGCAATTTTTTCTAAAATGCTTTCATCAACTCTGCTAAATCCATTTTTTAGAGAATGTAAAACTGCCTTAGTAAGTATCTTTACTAGAAGCCCCATTCGCGCACTTGTACTAAGTGCTAAAATATCAAATATAGTCCCTTCAGCTAAATTAGACGCTTCTCGAAGAGATAGAATATCCAATTCAATTGTACTTAATGTCTTCTTAAAATCCTCATATTCCAGACGTTCAAACTCATACAGTGTTGGAAAAACTGTCAATAAATCACAATCTTGCAAGATATCGTCTAATTCCTTACCTCCAACTAAGACAATAGGAATATTAGATTCTTCAAAAAGTTGCTTTAAGTCTAAAAACGCCTCTTTTTGAAGATTTTCAGCATTATCAATAATCACAATTTCTAGCCCAAATAGCTCCAGACTACCAGCTAATCTTGGACGTAAATCTTGTCGCTTACCTGTTGGTGCGGCATGGTTAATATCCTTTAGTATTTGTGAAAATAGACGTTTAGAACTGGATGCTGACCAAGCTTTTACATAGGAAACTCGTTTTTTATCCTCATCTCGATAGTGAAGCGATGCCCGACTTTTACCAACATCTCTTGGGCCAATGATTCGACCACATTGTTTGAGGAGACGCAGTTCATCTAACCATCTGAAGCATTCCGAAGCCCGATCAGTTGTGATAAAACAACTTCTGAAAAATTCCTCAATATCAATAGTTTTAGCAATTTGATCATTCAGGTCTAACTTTGGGGCTAGGACTTCAACAAAGGATTGGGTTGCAAGTTGCGATTGCGCCATAAATTACCAAATCTTTTTCAAATGTTGTTTACGGTTAGGGACAAGCAGCTTGTGTCTCTCCTGCTCTTGAGTGTCAACTTGACCAGATAGTTCTGGTTGCAGTTCTGTTTTCTGAGGCTCTAGTTCTTCCCTTGAAACTCTCTGTGGCAAGAGTTCCAGTTTGTCATCTTTCTTTGAAGAAACATTA
>NZ_JBALEF010000066.1:0-52226 GCF_036918245.1 Nostoc sp. | reverse complement strand
TGATTGACTTTTTTGCACAAGCACTGCTGGCTAATTCTAATAATTATCTGTCTCGGCCATCACTGCTTCCTAAATATTAGACCTGAATCCTTACAGAGAATCACTATAATCAACAATTTTCCAATTGGATATGTCTATTATGAATTTTTCTCAGTATCAAAAACAAGCACTGAATACAGACCAAATTCCTGCTGTCGAAGGTACTGAACTAATCATACCGCTATTAGGTTTAGTTGGTGAAGTTGGATCATTGATGACTGAGTATAAAAAACATTTACGTGACGGTGATGCACACAAACTATTTAAAGAAGGTATCGCAGAAGAATTGGGAGATATGCTTTGGTATATTTCCAACTTGGCAAGCAAGTTTAACCTTAATTTGGAAGAAATTGCGGAAGATAATCTAAGAAAGTGCCATGATCGTTGGGGATGGAGAGATTCAGCACAGATAAATGATAAAGCCACAACCTACATATTTGATAATGACTTTCCTGAACATGAAACTTTACCACGAAAGTTTAAAGTAGAAATTACGGAGGTAAGCAAAGATAACTCAATCAAAATGAAGGCATTTATCAACAAACAACAAATTGGAAATGACCTCACCGATAATTCATATACAAGCGATGGCTACCGCTTTCATGATGTTTTCCATTTTTCCTATGCCGCAGTCTTAGGTTGGTCAGTTGTCACTCGTAGTATACTTAAACGTAAGCGCAAAAGTAATTTTAGTATTGATGAAGTTGAAGACGGCGGTCGTGCAGTAGCTATTGAGGAAGGTATATCAGCACTCGTATTTAGCTATGCCAAAGATCATGATTTCTTAGAAGGCGTTTCAACATTAGATTACCAACTATTGAAAACTATCAAAAATATGACATCCCATTTAGAAGTTTCTCAATGTTCGTTGGGTGATTGGGAGAAGGCGATTCTGATGGGCTATGATGTCTGGCGACAGATAGAGAAAAATCGAGGAGGAACGGTAATTGTTGACCTTAATGCACGCTTGATAACCTATTCGGAAGGATAACAAAGCTTGTTAGATTTATTAGGATAATAAATGAAATACAAATATCATCTAAGTTGTGCCTATGACTTCCTTATCGGCATTAACTCTACCTGACCACACCCAGTTACCAGACTCAGATGGTACATTTGTCAAAAACTGGCAAGAGCATCCCCAAAGTATCTTACTTACTGACTCAATTAAACTTGTTTTAGAGAAACTTCATCCCGACAGTCAATATTGTATCGGACAAGATTCTGGTATCTACTGGCGATTGACAGATCCTCCTGAGAAAGGGGCTGAAGCACCAGACTGGTTTTATGTACCCAATGTACCACCTACACTTAACGGTAAAATGCGCCGTTCTTATGTGCTGTGGAAGGAGTATGTTGCACCCCTCATTGTGATTGAATTTGTCTCTGGAGATGGTTCAGAAGAACGAGATAACACACCGCCATCTCAAGGGGAAGGTGGAAATGTTGGTAAGTTTTGGGTTTATGAGCAGGCAATTCGAGTGCCTTATTATGGAATTTATGAAGTAGCAAAAGCACAGGTTGAAGTGTATCACCTAGTCGATAATACTTATCAACTCATGAAACCCAATGAACGAGGACATTACCCAATTGTTCCTATGGGTGTAGAGTTAGGAATCTGGCAAGGATTTTATCAAAATGCAGAGTTACCTTGGTTACGGTGGTGGGATGCACAAGGAAATTTACTGTTAACAGGTGAGGAACGGGCGGAAGTTGAGCGACAAAGGGCTGAAACTGAACGACAGAAGCGGCTGTTAATTACAGAGAAGTTGCGTACTTTGTCTCTTGAACAACTCAACGCTTTAGGAATTGACCCAGAAATGTTAGATTAGGAAATATTCTCATCTATCAATATTACATCTTCATATATTTCTGCGATCGCACAACGAAAATCAACGCTAGCTAAATGCACTTCTTCCCCTTTTTCATAAGGGTAAAGTACCCAATGTCCTTCCTGATTGCGGCGGAAACATTCGACACTCATTCTATCTGGTGAAATTAGCACATATTCTTGCAGTGATTCTAAATGTCGATAACTAGCAAATTTTTTGCCTCTGTCATAGCCTTCGGTTGACTCAGAAAGCACTTCGATAATTAAGCAAGGATAGCACTTAAAATATTCAAATTCTTTATCTCGTGCATCGCAAGTCACCATCACATCGGGATAAAAATAGCGATTTATGACCTCGATTTGTGCTTTCATGTCTAACATATAGACACGGCAACCACTACCCCGGAGATGGTTTCGCAGCAAGGAAAACAAGTTTCCTACTACAGTAACATGAGCATCACTTGCCCCTGCCATTGCGTAGACTTGCCCATCAATATACTCGTGTTTGATTTCACTTACTTTCTCGCCTTCTAAATATTCTTCTGGGGAAATATAGTATTTACTCTGGCTAATGACCATTTTAGTACCTTAGTAGTTTTATCAAACATTTTAACCCATACAACAAATCTAATGAGCGACAGCGCCACCAGTTGGCTTCACCTTTTTGAGGAATAAAATAGCAATCCCACTGAGTAACAAAGCAATACCAATAAAGTAGAAACAATCGTTAAAAGCCATTACAAATGCTTCCCGACGGACTATATTAGATATAGATGCGATCGCTTGATTTTGTGCTGTACTTAAATCTGCTCCGCGGCTAATAAAATACTGCGTCATTTGGTCGATTCGCTGTTGAGTTTCTGGATTATATAAAGATACTCCATCACCCAATCTATTTGAGTGAAATTGCTCTCTATTTGTTAATAAAGTCGCTAAAGAAGCAATTCCGATAGAACCGCCCAGATTCCGCATCATATTAAATAAACCACTTGCTGAACCTGCTTCTTTCGGACTCAATCCAGCAGTAGCGATAGAACTAAGTGGCACCATAATTAGGGGTTGTCCCATTGCACGCACAAATTGCGACCAGCGTAATTGATCTAATCCTGTTTCATTAGTCATTCCAGAGTTCATAAATGCACTTATAGAAAACAAAGCTACACCAAAAGCTACCATGAAACGCACGTCAATGCGTTGCATCAATTTCGGTATGAGGGGAATAATAAATAGTTGGGGAATACCAGCCCAAATTAATACTTCACCAATTTGCAGAGCATTGTATTTTTGAATTTGGGCGAGATACAACGGTAAAATATAAATTGAACCATACAATCCTACTCCCAGCGACACATTGACAATACTGGCTAAACCAAAGTTCCGCCTAAGCACAAGCCGTAAATTAATAAATGGTTGTTTACGAGTTAATTCTATAAAGAAAAATATCGCCAAAAAAATTACCGCAATCACACTTAAGCGCACAATTAACGCTGAACCAAACCAATCTTTGCGGCTACCTTCTTCTAAAACAACTTGTAGAGAACCTAACCCAATAGCCATCGCAATAATTCCCCACCAGTCACCTTGTTTCAGTAAATTAATTTGGGGTTTTTCTTGCTTAATTCCATACCAAACACCAGCCAGCATTAATGCCCCTGGAATTACATTTATATAAAAGTTGTATTCCCAACCAAAATTTTCGGTTAACCAACCTCCCAATGTTGGGCCAATTGAGGGCGCAAAAACTGCACTAAACCCAAATGCAGCTAACCCAACTGATTGTTTAGATTGGGGTAAAGTTGTTAAGACAACTGTCATAGCTGTAGGAATTAATACTCCTCCACTAAAACCTTGTAAGGCGCGAAAGAAAATCATGGAATTAAGATCCCACGCCCAACCACAGCAAATAGAAAAGAAGATAAATAGTGCAGTATTGACTAATAAATAACGTTGCAAAGAAAATACTCGTGACAACCATCCTGTTAGAGGAATTACCACAATTTCTGCTACGAGATACGCCGTAGAAATCCAAGAACCTTCTTCGAGAGTTGCTCCTAAACTTGCTTGAATATCTTGCAGCGAAGCATTAGTTATTTGAATATCCAATACCGCCATAAATGCACCAAGCATACTGGCTAATACACCAATCCAGGTTTTTAGCGGTACACGCTCTGGTGGTAAAGCAGGATTTTGCCCTTGCTGACGAATTACACCTGTATTAGCCATAACTTTGTTCCATTTTCAAGGTTAAGTAGCAAAAAATGTTCTTATTAAATCTTATATCAACATGTTCTTTGCCTCTGCGTGAGCTTGAATCAGCAACGCTAAAAATAAAAAAAGAATTGCTATAGAAAGCTCCATTAAGATAAATCTAAATTTCACTGCGGTTATTTATCTTAAACTTCTTGAGTCGTAATAATCCCCTTTTGCTCATAAATTGGACGCATTATTTTCCTTAAAGCAGGCAACTGTCTGCTAAAAATGATTGACCCTAAAATACAAGCTATCCCATCAATCATTAAAGTGTTAGGAGCGCCAATATGATTTGCTAAAAAACCTCCTAATAAATTACCCACGGGAATCATCCCCAAAAATGACATTGTATATAAGCTCATCAATCGCCCGCGTTTATCGTCTTCGACAATGGTTTGTAAAAATGTGTTGCTAGCAGCAATCTGGAGAATTGTTCCTAAGCCAACGAATAACATTGTAAATAAAGAAAGTGGTAAAAATCGAGACAAAGAAAAGCCGATTAAACCAGTTCCTAAAATTGCTGGAGCTAAGGCAATCAATTTGCCAATTCCTAAGATTGTTTGGCGTGTAGCTAGAAAAATACCACCAGTTAAGGCTCCAACTCCAGATGCCGCCATCAAAAAACCCAAGGTTTCTGCACTACCTTTGAGGACTTGTTCGGCAATAACTGGGACGAGAATAGTGTTTTGCAGCCCCATCAGGCTGACTAAAGCTGATAGTAATAAGACAGAACGAATCGGTGGGAAACTAAAGGCATATACAAATCCCTCTTTGACTTTTTGTAAGGGATTACCCTCAGTTATCGAATTTTTCCAAGGTTTAACTTTCATTGCCAATAAAGCGGCGATTATAGCAACGTAGCTCAAACCATCAATTAAAAAACAATAACCAGTTCCAACGCCAGCAATTAATAAACCGCCGATCGCAGGGCCAATTAATCGCGCACCGTTGAACATTGTGGAATTGATCGCGATCGCATTGGCTAAATCTCCTCTGTGTTCAACCAATTCTGGCACAAAAGCTTGACGGGCTGGCGCATCTAAGGCGTTAATAAATCCTTGAAACAAACTCAAGGCGATGATCTGCCATACCTCAATCACACCAGTCAGCGCCAGCACTGCTAATGTTAACGATTGAATCATCGCCAAGATTTGCGTACCAATTAAGGTGCGATACCGAGAAAAGCGATCTACAAATACTCCGCCAAAGGGAGCTAAAAAAAAGTTAGGAATTTGACTCGAAAATCCCACAACTCCTAGCATTAATGGGGATTTTGTCAAGTCATAAACTAGCCAAATTGTGGCAAGTTGCGTCATCCACGTCCCAATTAGGGAAATACCTTGTCCAGCAAAAAACAGCTGGTAGTTTCTTGACGTTAAAGCAGGTAGTAGCGGTTTTTTCATGTAAGGTTTGCTTTATACCAATCTGCTTTCATCAATATCATCTCACCTCATCTCTATACGCCTCTCCATAGATGTAGGAAGATATCACAGCTAGAAAGAGGTTTTTCAGATATTTTAAAGCAATTTGGTATTACTTAACTTCCACAGCAATTTCCGCAGACATCCCAGGTGTAATCCGCGATTCGTACCCTTGAATGCTCTTTTGGTCGAAAACTATTTTTACTGGGATGCGTTGGACAACTTTAGTAAAGTTACCTGTAGCGTTATCCGGTGGCAATAAGGCAAACTGAGCGCCGGAAGCTGGCGAAATACTGTCAACACGCCCAATAAAGGTATGATGAGGGAAACTATCCAGCTTAATTTCTACTGGCTCTCCTGGGCGCATCTTTTCTAATTGAGTTTCTTTGAAGTTCGCAATTACCCAATACTCGTTATCCACGATCGCCATTAATGGTGTTCCCGATTGGACTCGGTTGCCAACTTCTACGTTTTTCCTGCCTATGCGTCCGGCACTGGGGGCGGTAACATTGGCATAAGATAGTTGCAATTGTGCGTCTTTGAGCGATGCTTCTGATTGCGCGATCGCAGCTTTTGCCGCTTCGTATTGACTACGTTTTACTGTTGTATCTTGTCCGCCGGCGGTAGCTTGTTGCAATCCTCCCTTGGATGCTGCCAATTTAGCTTGGGCGTTGGTGACATTTTCTTGCGCCTGTGCTAGTTGAGACTGGGCTTTGGCGACACCAACTCTCGCAGAGGCTAACTTAGCTTGGGCTTGTTCTACTCCCTGAATAGCAGCGTTTTTTTGTGCCGTAGCCACATTATAAGTTGCCTTGGCTGCGTCTAGCTGCTGACGAGCGATCGCACCTGTTTTATACAACTGGTTGTAGCGATTGTAATCTGCTTGGGCATTTTCCAAATTCGCATTTGTTTGCGCTACCTGCGCTTGGGCGGCGGGAATCCCTGCTTGGGCTAGTCTGACTTCAGCTTGCGCTGCTGGTATCCCTGCTTGGGCTTCTTGTACTGCTGCTTGGGCTGTGGAAATTGCTGCTACCGCACCGCTGACATCTCCTTGCGCTTGAGTTGTTTTACCACTGGTAGTTTGTGAAGTTAAGGCAATATTTGCTTGCGCGGCTTGCGCCTGTCCACGAGCATTTTCTAGGGCTGCTGCTGCTTGTTGTACCTTGCTTTCATAGTCCCGTGGATCTAACTTCACTAACAGTTGTCCCGGTTGCACCAGTTGGTTATCATTCACTAGCACCTGACTTATAGTTCCGGGAATGCGGCTACTAACTTGGTGAATGTTTCCCGCAACGGTGGCGTTGTCAGTTTCCTGGTGGGTGGAGGCGTATTGCCAGTAGTGAAAACCAAAAGTACCTGCGGCGATCGCACCCACACCTAATCCTGCCAAAATTAAACCAGTCGGTCTTTTCCGCTTCGGTTTCGCTGCAACTTCTTTCTCTGTCTCAGGAATTACAACAGGTGCTTCTGCTGTTGCGGATGTATCTGCGGTAACAGTTTCTAAAGTCTCTAAATCGGGAATCACTTCTTTTTCTAAAATTGGGGTTTTGTGTCCGTTGCGTCCGTTCAAAGTATTAGCACCCATGATTGTTAACTTCCTTGTGCGTTCAATAACTTGATTAATAGTCGTTTATTTAGAATGCGTAATATTCCCTGAAAAAAAACTTATTTCCTTAGTATGCGTAATATTATCTCAAAACATATCTTTACACTGCCTCCCCCGGTCGGGTGATTATGGCATTATCTTTAGGAAAGGTTAGCGATCGCCCGGTTCAAGATTTGGGAAAATAGTTCCCGGTCAGCAAAGGAAATACCATCCATCGCTTCATCACGCACTGCTGCGGCGATTGGGGGTAAAACATCTTCTAGTTGCTTACCTGCATCCGTGAGCCAGATCCGCCAGATGCGGCGATCGTGAGTGTCCCGTTCTCGACGCACCAAGCCGCGTTCTTCCATCCGATCTAGTACGCCTGTTAAAGTCCCTCCTACTTGTTTGAGTTTGTCCCCAATACTAGAAGTAGGTAAACCATCTTCTTGCCAAAGACAGCACAACACCAACCAGTGGAATGGCGTCAATCCAAAGGGTTCTAGCTTCTCAGTAAACTTGCGACTCAGCAGTTGTGAGACTAATTTGATCCTGTAGCCCAAATTGTATGGTGCCAGATTTTGCTGCCACGACTCTAAAGTTGGAGAGTGATTAGATGTAGAAACCATTTAAGATAATACTTAGTGTACGTAATATTATAACTAAATTGATATTATTTAGCAATATTTGCTTTGCATCTATCTTAGGGAAGAACTTGAATCAACTGGTACTCTTTTACTGTACCAAGAACGTGGTGAGTCCGAGATAATTTAGGGGACTGGTCAGTATAGATCAAAGCATAGCTCAAAGCTGGTACTTGGGAAATAGAAACTACTGCTTGGGGGCGGATAGCAAGATAGAAATTAAGCAGTACTTGGATTTTCTGGTCTATTTGCACAAGGTAGATAGGATGAGATTGGATAATTGAAGCGATCGCACTTTGTTGTAAAAAAGTTCTTAAAACAGGGTTATAGTCATTTAACAGACCGATACTACCTATCGTCGCCAAAGTCAGCCAACAGGGAATTAACCATCCTGCAATCCAGTAACGGGCTGTGAGAAACTTCTTGCCAAAGTGGTAACGACTAATCCACACCACAGGTAAAATTAACCAACCCAACCCCATAGCCAAGCCAATAGTTGCATTTTTGCGGATGTCAGAACCACCGTAACTAATAATAACAGTACTTGCTATTACAAGAAAAACACCGAATCCACCAAAGCCATAACTGAGGTTTCGAGGAAGATTATTCCTTGCGAAAAGGTTCAATATATTTTTTTTACCTTTTTTAAGAGGCAATTGTGGGTGAATTACTGTCTGGTAAATATTGCCTAACCAGCTTAAACCCACAGAGGACAACAAAGCTATAAACGGATAAAGGCAAAGACTATAGTGAGGTAAACGAGTACTAAAAATGCTCAGTTCTACAAATAAAACAAGTGGAAAACCAACTAATATTAACTGGTAAAGAGGAATAGGACGACGGACAGTTAAAAACAAACCTAAAAGTCCGAAAAAAGCCCAAGGAAATGCATTTAAAGGAATAGTCCATACATAGAATAGCAGCCCATTATGATTCCGATCCTCAGAACCTAGCTGCACAACAAACTTGAACAACTCCTCAAAACTCTGATTTCCGTAATGCAGCCAGCTTAACCACAGCCAAACGCCGGTGGGTATTAAACCTACGAAAAAGCCTAGATATAAAATTGGGTTACTAAGATGACGATGACGGTGATGCTCCCAAATTAAATAAGGTAATAAAGCGATAATTGGCAAAAAAATCATAAAGCTTCTGACTAAGAAGCCTAAACCTAAACTTAAACCAGCTAGAAAACTCCAAAAATAGTGATATTTAGGATGTAATTCTGTTTTGATTAAAGAGAAAATAGCTAAAAGTACCAAGAAAATCATCGGTACATCAGGCGTACTTAAGCGAGAGTATTGTAGCCAGAGAAATTCCACACTTAAAATAGCAGTAGCTAGCCAAGCTAATTTTTTGCCTAGCATAATTTTGCCAATTTCATACACCAGCCATAAGCTAAAAATGCTAGTAATCATACTAGGAAGACGCGCACTAGTATCACTGATACCAAACAACTTGTAGAAACTGGCAATTAACCAATAAGACCCAGGTGTTTTATGATGTGCCCTTTCCCAAGGAGTTATCCAATTACCAGAATCAAACATCAGACGGGCACGCGAAGCGTAAAGGGCTTCATCATGTGCCATCAGGCTATTGTGCCCAGAAGTAAATAATAATAAGGGTAGCATCCAAAGGAACAAACTCAAATAGGGTAACGATCCTACCAGGCGGATTTTTCGCCAAATATGCTGCCAAAAGTGTAGTTTATGGAACATTGAATTGATAAAATTGAATGCTGCTATTTAGACTCGTTTAAGTATCCTGTTGTTATTAAAATATGTTACATAGTGATTGTTGAAAAATACTTGAAATTGCCGCTATTTTCGGAAAAAGTTCTCCAAAACAGAGATTTATGCAGTTAAGACCAAATCAACGCCTGAAATTAGATGACACAGACGATAAGCTGTTCTATGCCTATCCTCGCTTCGTTACCCATGTGGATGAAGGATTTATTCAACAGCTAACGGATTTATACCGCGATCGCCTCAAACCCAACACCCGCATTTTTGATATGATGAGCAGCTGGGTGTCTCATCTACCAGAAGAGATGGAGTTTGACCATGTGGAGGGACACGGACTCAATGGTGACGAACTAGCACGTAATGCCCGCTTAAATCATTACTTTCTGCAAAATCTTAACGAAAATCCGCAGCTACCTTTACCAGATGGAGATTTTGATGCTGTTCTCAATTGCGTATCTGTACAATATATGCAATATCCAGAAGCAGTATTTTCCGAGATTTACCGCATCTTGAAACCTGGTGGTGTTGCAATTATCAGCTTTTCTAATCGGATGTTTTTTGAAAAAGCGATTCAAGCTTGGCGAGAGGCTTCAGAAGCACAGCGAGTAGAATTAGTCAAAGCTTACTTTGCGTCAGTTCCAGGATTTACAACCACAGAAGTTATAGCTCATAAATCAACATTACCGAATTTATTACAGTGGTTGGGTGCAGCTGGAGGAGATCCGTTTTATGCCGTTATAGCTTACCGCAGTTAAGGGACTGACAAAAAATAAATTATCCCAAATTATTTGTACATTGGTAGGGGCGCAAGGCCTTGCGCCCTTACGTTCGCTGGAAGTCCCTAATTCAAATATTCACTAGTACAGCCGGCGTGTAAATCCGGCTATTATCTCAAAGACAAGGGGATTTTGCCCCTTATTAAAGACCCTTGTTATTTCTATATACATAATTTCTGTAAATGAATTATTGGCTAATGAAATCAGAACCAGAAGCCTATAGCATTGCTGACCTTCAACAGCAGAACGAGACTATCTGGGACGGCGTTCGCAATTATCAAGCTCGCAACTTTTTGCGCCAAATGGATGAAGGAGACTTAGCTTTTTTTTATCACTCCAGCACTAATCCTCCCGGTATTGCTGGGTTAATGCGTGTGATGAAAAAAGATATTGCTGACCCGACCCAGTTTGAACCAGAAAGTAAATACTACGACCCGAAATCAAGTTCCGAATCCCCTCGTTGGTAAACAGTTGTAGTGGAATTGGTTGAGACTTTTTCTAACCCCATCTTGCTCTCAATACTCAAAGAAGAGTTTAGCGCTGAAGAGTTTCTATTGGTGAAACAAGGAAATCGGTTATCGGTGATGCCTGTCTCTGAAGCAGTAGCTTTGAAGATTCTGGCGATGAAAACCTCTTAATTGAAAATTACAGCAAGACTGCACCTCACTAACTTGAAATTTGCTGTATTTATGGGGATTATCTTTTTACTTTTTATTTTTTAATTAGTTCACGCCCATTGCACAGGATCTAATTTATAGTAACGTTGCAGTTGCTCATAAAGTGCTCGATGCTTAGACAACAATTGGTGCGGTTTCTCAAAGAATGTCTCAGTCGCTACGGCAAAAAATTCTGCGGGATTCGTTGCACCATAGCTATCCATTACCGTATTTACACCTTGTAGAACATCATTACAAAGTTGCTGATATTCTTCTGTCATCACCTTCGCCCAAATAGCATAGTCTGAATTGCGTTGCAATATCGGAACTCCTTCAGCTTTACCATCTTCTTGATCCAACTGATGGGCGAATTCATGAAGCACAACGTTACGTCCATCTCTCCAGTTATTAGTGTCTTGTTTCACCTGCTCCCAAGACAGTACTACTTGGTCATTTGTCCACGATTCACCCAGTCTTGCCACACGCCTTTCTTCAACAACATATTTTCCAACAGAATTCGTTTCCTGAACCAAATAAGCGCTAGGATACACCAGAATTGAACGAAGTCTGGGGAAGTACTGCCCACGTTCATTTAATAGAAGTAAACAGGCGACAGCCGCAAGAGTCAGTTTCATTTCCTCTGTCACCTGTAATCCTCTACAGCCAATAAATTGCTTTTCTGCTAAGAAAACTTGAATATCTCCCTGAAGTCGTCTGATTTCATCTGGAGAAAGACAGAGATAAATGGGAAGATTATTCTCAATAATGGCATTCCAAAGTGGGGGAAAAGGACGACGTTTGAGCCGATTTCTTCGCCTTTTTACTAGAATCGGATTGAATAAAATCCCAGCGATAATCAGCCCAATGAGGAAAAAGAAAACTATTATTTTAACCATTTACTTTTGAGCAGCTTACATATTTAATTCACTGGGAAGCAGAAAGTTTAGAATAATTGTTATTGTTGTGATTTACTGCCACCCATCACCGCTATTGGATCAGAATTATGCAAGATTGAACCTTGGTAGAAAGGCTTGTTTGAAGTCCTTGCTCAACTTTGACAATCAGTTTGTCAAAAGCTTCTTGATTTGCTGTCAGTTGTTCTTGAAGAACTTTCTCTAACTCAGGCTTTATTTGCTCACACATATCCTGAATTTTTTTGTCGCTCAAAAAATTAGAACGAATCCAACTAGGTACATCTACATTTGTCTTAATTACTTCTTGAACAGTCTTGCGATTTAGCTCCATTCCTGCTGCCATCACCGAAGCCCCATATACTAGTGCAATCGGCCAGGTTAAATGTCCAGTTAGTATGAGAGTGATGATGCTAGCCACAGCGCCTCCACCAATTACTACATTGACGATAAACGCTACTGTCTCAGCCAGGATAGCATCTCCAATTTGTAACTCTGGATTAACAAAATTTGGGTCAATACTATCCTCAAACCTTAAGCTGCTTCTAGGTATCTGAAACTTTCGACATATTGGATCGGTTTGTGCGGCTAAATCGGGTTGTATTTTATTGCTAAACCAAGAAGCGCATTGATGATTAATTATCTGCACAGCGCGATCGCTTTTGAGCCACTGTTCTGCCCGACCGATCAAAGCTGTTTCTAAATCGGCTAAAGTCCGTATTTTATTTTTTTGCCAATCTTTTAAAGCTGGTTTAACTGCATTGACAATCAAGCCATCCGCCAAAGGTTTAGTTAGTGATTCGATTAACTCCGGGATATGCCTTTCAATCAAACCTTTAAGCTTGTTCGAGGTAAATAGTTTGTTTACTTCTTGCTTAAAAGCAGCAGCACGCAGATCCCATCGTCCTACTCGTGCTAAACCCATTGCAATGCACCGTTCCGGTTCCGGATCGGGGCGAAGCAGGGTTTCTGGTTCGGGAAACATTTCCTGACAAAAAATATGCGTGAACTTCATGCGAGATGCACCGCCAGTCATCAGCACAAGTTTTGGTACAATTCCAAGTTTTTCCAGCTTTTCTTTCGCCTCGGTTAAAGAGTCACGAAATGATTTAATCCAACTATGATGCTCCAGTTCCGGTAAGGGCTGGTTTAAGATTTCCTCCATCATCAATTTATTTACTTGGGGAATAAAATAAATCTGTTCGTTGATCGACTCGAAGCCACGCGCAAAGGATTCAGGATCGCTGTATAGTTGTTCATTAGAAAAGTAATCTTCTTTAGCTTTGCGGCAAGCAAGTTCGCAACGAGCTTGGTGATGTGGATATTCCTTAAATACTTTTTCCAGTAATGCTTTTTGTTCGTGGTTGGCAAGAGTCCGGGCAAAAATAGCTTTGTCAATTAGGGATGCTCCCAAAGTATTACTCCCGAAATCTATGGGTATCTCTTCTAAGCTTTTAACTAGAGTAAAATCTGTGGTTGAAGAACCAATATCGACAATTAGCACCGATGCAACAAGTTTGTCATACTCCAACTTCCCGGCTTCTTTGGCTTGCATGAAAGCAGCCCGCGATTCTGGAACAACATTTAGTCGGGGAATACCAGCTTCTTGAAGTAGCTTTTGGTATTCGGTGCGATCGCTAACTGACCATCCTGAAGGACAACCAATGTAAAAATAGCTACCTTCGCCACCTTCAAGTTGTTTGCTTTCTTTCAAAAGGCGGTAGTAGGTTGCCACAAAAGTGCTAATTGTTTCCCGATATTTGGGATCATTGTTAGGTTTTTGCTTGAAAGAGATTGTCAGCTGGGTAACGCCAGCTTGAATTAATGCTTGTTCGCCGACAAGATAACCGAGTTTGGGATGCCAGCCGAGAGCTGTAATTTGGTTCTTCTTGTTATTAATCTCCAGCATCTGGGGGGGTTCGATGCTTTCCACGATCGCTTTAGCTACAGCTGTTTCACCGTGTCCCAAATCAAAACCGATTGTTTCTAAAATTTCCATACCCTTATTGTCTATTATTCTCTAGAAGAGGAATATGCTGGCTCAATTACCCTACCGCGTCTAATTAAGCGATCGCCTTTCAACAAAGCCGGAGTTAAAGTTACGTGTTCTTTGGTATCGGGGTCGATACTTGGCTCAAAGTCAAAATACTCGCGATCGCTATTTGATCGGTAAATTTGAGCGTTAATTCCCTGAGACATTAAAATCTGTGGCAGAAGTTTTGCCAGTTCATAAGCCATTTGGGGTTTATCAAGTTTTGATGCGCCCATTAGTCTTTGCAGAAAATTCAATAGCTCTGGTAGTTCTTCTATTGCTAAGTCGCCTTCATGTTTATTTGATTCTTCTACTCTAGCCACTGCTAGGTCGATAGTGTTGAGAGCATCGCCAAGGCAATCTAGAAATACTTTGCTATCAACCCGAATAATCGGTTGAGGTAATTCCAATAGTCCTTCAGATATAGAATTATTTTGCTGGTTGTTTAATTCGAGTTGAAGTACAATTTCTAGTCCTATAAGTAGAGAGCTTAATAAGATAGCCATCCACGCACCTGGGGTAGTTTTAGTTAAGGAAAACAAAGAACCTAAGATACCTATAGAAACTAGTCCCTGTAGTAGTTTTAAGATTAATCTGCTGGAAAAGAACTTTGTACTTGGGTTAGGAATTTGCCTTTGCTCTGTTGGAGCAACTTGAAGATAGTTAGCTGCTGCAAGAGTGGCGATAGACTGCCGCAGCGTATCCAGGAAAAAGGAAGCCAGACGAACTTGAGCCAAATTAAGCTTTTCAATGTAAATTCTTTCGAGATTATCGAGTCGGTTTTGGACTAGTTTAACTATTTGCTCAATGCCGATTGTGTTATCAATATCTGTCTGGAGTTGGTTGCGTTCTTCGCTAAAAAGTGAAGTGATTGTTTTCATTGCGTTGACTAAGACTTTAACGTTATTAATTAGGAGTGAAATGAACACTTGTTTTTTCATTTCACCCTGTAATCACATAATGACGGAATAATTCATAATTCCTAATTATGAATTAGGTTGATTGCAAATTACTACCCATCAAAAGGAGGAGCAGAATGTTTATCTGCGTCATTGCAGACTACGGTACAGGAGATCCGGCATTTACTGAAGTCACACAACGTCTGCTGATGACTTTTCCCCATGCCCAAATTCATTTGCTTTCGGTTCCAGCATTCAGTACCTTGGCAACGGGATTCTGGATTGCCCAACTGGGACTCAACCCAGGTCCTAGCGATCGCCTAATTTATCACAACTGTGCGCCTCGTCAGGATGATCCTGAAGCTCGTCGAGACAATGAAGGTGAAGGACTAACTTATGCCCTTTTATCCAATGGTGTAAAAGTAGTGGGTGTGAATGCGGGCTACACCCTCTCCTTTATCAAAGACTATACAAAGGAGTTGCGAGCGATCAACGTTTCTCGTGGTGGATCGCAGTTTCGCTCACGGGATGTATTTCCTCCGGCTGCGGCTGCGATTATGAGTGAAGATTTTAGCCTTCTGGGAGATAGCCTTAAGAATGAGCAAATCCCAGATGTTCCACCAGATCGAATTGCCTGGATTGATGGCTACGGCAACATCAAAACAACTATCGGGGCCCATACACTTAATTTGGAGCCTCAAAGCAAGATCGTGATCCGGATTGGAGATGTGGTCAGCGATGCAGTGTATTCTGATGGCAGTTTCAAAGTATCTGAAGGAACTTTAGCCTTTGCTCCTGGTAGTTCCGGTTGGTCAAGAGGCGATTCAGGAGAACCATTGCGCTTCCTAGAACTGTTTCTGCGAGGAGGGAGTGCTTGGGAACGCTTTGGTCGTCCCCGTGTGAATCAGCAAGTAACTCAAATTGCCTAAAATTGCTTAGTTGGCTTTATCGAGTCGTCCTGACCAAAAACGATTAGATTTGTGCTGTGCCGACATCGACGAAGAGTTCAATGCCAGTAATGTAACTGCTGTCGTCGGAGGCGAGGAAAGAGACTGCCTTGGCGATTTCGTCGGGTGTGCCTGGGCGACCCAAAGGTGTGGTGGCCGCGGTGTCCGCCTTCATTTGCTCAATTTGTTCGTCGCTCATGCCGAGTTCGGTCTTGTAACCAGGTGTGATCACCGTCCCCGGACTGACAACATTGACTCGGATTTGGCGGTCTTTGAGATCGACTGACCATGTGCGTGCGAACGATCGCAGGGCTGCCTTGGTGGCAGCGTAGACGCTGAAAGCTGGTATGCCCTTGATTGATACCATCGACCCGTTGATGACGATCGATCCACCAGCAGGCATTAATGGCAGCGCCTTCTGCACGGTGAAAAGAGTGCCTTTGACGTTGATGCCAAAATACTTGTCGAAGTGCGCCTCGGTAATTTGTTCGAGCGGTACAAACTCACCACCACCTGCGTTTGCAAAGAGGATATCGAGGCGTCCTTTCTGCTCTTTAATCGTGGCGTAAAGGCGATCGAGATCGGCGAGATTCGACACGTCACCCTGAACAGCAGTAACATTTTCACCGATTTCCTTGATCGCAGCATCAAGTCCGTTTTGACGACGACCTGTAATAAAGACGTGCGCCCCCTCTGCGACAAACCGCTTTGCTGTGGCGAGTCCGATGCCGCTGTTACCACCGGTAATAACTGCGATTTTTCCTGTGAGTTTCTGTGACATGGTAGTGGCTTCCTTGAATGAGTTGAGTATGAGTTTTGATAGTACGTATACTTAAGCGCTGTAGCCGCCTTTAATATCAAGCATTGTCGTGATGACGTAGAAAACGGCAGTACTAGTAGTCTGCCAAGGAAACTTTGCTGGGTAGTATATCTGACTGATAAACTACTTAAAAACTAGTAAATAGCATGGTAAAAAAGTATATTGTGGATTTGAGTGAGGATGAAGTTTCTCAATTGCAAACGCTAATTAAAAAAGGTAAGCACAAGGCAAGAAAGATCACTCACGCAAATATTCTTCTGATGGCTTCTGAGGGAGAAACAGATCAAGCGATCGCTGCCATTGTTCGAGTGCATGTTACGACAGTAGAACGGACACGAGAGAAATTTGTCATCGGTGGGTTAGATTTTGCACTTCTTGATGAACCTCATCCACCAAAGCTTCATAAACTTGAAGGAAAGGAAGAAGCGTTTCTAATTGCTACAGCTTGTTCTAACCCACCTTCTGGACGGGTAAGATGGACAATGCAACTTTTAGCAGACCACTTAATAGAAGTTGGTATCGTTGATTCGATCTCTGATGAAACAGTTCGTCAAACCTTAAAAAAAACGATATTAAGCCGTGGCTCAAAGAACAGTGGTGCATTCCCGAAGTAAATGCTGAGTACGTTTTACGGATGGAAGATATATTGGATTTATACGAGCGTTCCGTATGATCCTAAACGTCCAGTAGTTTGTTTTGATGAATGTTCATATCAATTGGTAGAAGAAGTTAGACAACCAATACCGGCAGAACCGGAGCAACCAGAACGTTATGATTTTGAGTATAAACGCAACGGTACAGCCAACTTATTTGCTTATTTTCAACCTTTAGCGGGCTGGCGACATATTGAGAACAATAGAAAATTAAGCTTTTTTCGACTTGTGTGTACATCGTAGGTTAGAAACACGGGAGCTTTACGCTTCACGACTCGTAAGCAAAGGAGAGACAAAGCATAGCTTTGGCAGGGTTGAAGTCAATACTGCTCAGGTTTTGGATTTTGAACTTAAATTTGGTTTGGGGAAAAGGTTACTGGGTTTGGGTTAAAGGTTTTTTCTTTCCCCTTTTCCCCTAAACCCGACAAGTATTGGGGGTAGGGTTCTTATTTGTGATTTATGTAAGAGGTCTATTGTGTTGAGTGCTTTTGGCAATTTGGCATCCAAAGTTTTTCTGTTGCAGTTTTAATTTATATATCAACAGGGTTACAGGGACATTGAGAAAATTCTACAAGGGATCAATTCCCGTCTCAAAATCCTACCCAATGGCCAGTTGTTGACGTTCACGCTCTCCGAACCACCTTAAGGTGGATGCAGCGCAAGCGTCACCGCTTCATCACAACTGGCTAGAAATCAAACAGAAAATATATAGTACAAATGCACTGACATAGATTTAAGTCGGGGATAGCAGTGTTTGAGTCTGTAGTTGTCTTAGTTGATGTCAAGCTAAGTTTTGCGGACAGTAGCCCAATCCACGGATATAACTTATGAAAATTTTGTTGGTAGAGGATGACGTATTACTGAGTATCCATTTTGGTATGTTTTGAATAGTCTGCTGTACATTCTGATCAGTGGTTGCAGGTGGTGTGATCTACCACGTGGCGAAATTTGGGCATCTAAGAGTGCAGTTCATCGCTGGTTAAAACGAAGCCACCATCGACCCATATCATTGTTAAGCGGTGATTCGCTTTAGTAATGAGCAAAGATTTAATGATATCGAGTTAGTTTTACATACAATTGCTCAAGCCCTCATCCCCTGACCCCTTCTCCCCAAGAGGAGAACTAAAATCGCTCAAACTTATCTCAGCATTCTCCGCTAACCCCCCAGTGCTTGGACTTATGAAGTAGAACTACGTCCGTGGGTAGAGAACTTCTAGCCAAGACAATTGTTACAAAAATAGTTTTGTAGGTATGAAAATTGATTTTGGTGCAACTGCTACTGATTATGCAAAACACCGCGCTGGGTTTCCTAGTTCATTATTTAACAAACTGTCTGAATATGGTATAGGTTTACCAGGACAGAATATTGTTGACCTCGGCACAGGAACAGGAACACTAGCGCGGGGCTTTGCTGATAGAGGTGCTTATGTAATTGCCATAGATCCATCAGCCTCACTTTTAGAACAGGCGAGACTGTTAAGCGAATCTGTGCAACTGAAAGTAGATTATCGAGTCGCAACTGCCGAGAATACAGAGTTACCAGACGCTAGTGCGGATGTGGTGACAGCTGGACAATCTTGGCATTGGTTTGATCGTCCGCGTGCTGTCGAGGAAATTACTCGTATATTGAGAGTAAATGGCTTGCTCGCGATCGCACATTTTGATTGGATACCCTTAAAAGGTAATGTAGTTCACGCAACGGAACAACTAATCAAAGCTCATAATCCAGCGTGGACACTGGACGGTGGTAATGGATTATATCCCTTGTGGTTACAAGATATTGGCGAAGGAGGTTTTCGAGAAATCCGCACATTTTCTTACGATGTATTTGTCTGTTATACACACGAAGACTGGCGGGGACGAATTCGGGCGAGTGCTGGTGTGGGAGCCAGCTTGACACCAGAAAAAGTAGAAGTATTTGACCAGGAATTGGCAACATTGCTCGAAACAAAATATCCTACACCAATTCTTCAGGTTCACCATAGAGTTTGGGCTGCGATCGCAAAATCACCACAATCTAATTCGTAATACTCGCCTCCGGCGAGAAGCAAGCTACGTAATTCGTAATTAAGAGATGTCTGTAACGCACTATTAACCTACAAAACAATCGCACAATTTTAGGAAAAGAACCATGATTGAACTTTACTATTGGGCAACTCCAAACGGTCATAAAATCACAATTTTCTTGGAAGAAGTTGGCTTACCATACACCATAATTCCTGTGAATATTGGGGCTGGGGATCAATTTAAGCCGGAATTTCTGAAGATTTCTCCTAACAATCGTATGCCTGCGATCGTTGACCACGTGCCAGCAGATGGAGGTGCGCCAATTTCGGTATTTGAGTCTGCTGCAATCTTGTTATATTTGGCAGAAAAAACCGGAAAATTAATCCCCCAAGATTTACGTAATCGCACTCAAGTTTTAGAATGGTTATTCTGGCAAATGGCAGGACTGGGGCCAATGGCGGGACAAAATCATCACTTTAGTGCTTATGCTCCCGAAAAAATTGAATATGCTATTAACCGCTATGTGAATGAGACGGGACGCTTATATGCAGTACTAAATAAGCAACTAGCAGATAGAGAATTTGTGGCTGGCGATTATTCCATCGCCGATATTGCTGCTTATCCCTGGATTGTGCCCCATGAACTCCAAAGTCAAAACCTAGAGAATTTTCCTCACCTCAAGCGCTGGTTTGAGACAATTAAAGCGCGTCCGGCAACAATTCGCGCCTACGAAAAAGCAGAAGCATTCAAAACTGAAGCGCTCGATCCAGATAAGTTACGAGATTTGTTATTTAACCAGTCGGCGAAGACTATTCAGCCTTGAGCCTAATGAAATTGTCTTGTCACTGTGGCGAGCAACTATGAGCAAAGATTTCTCACCATCTTCCTTTCCTCAATTAGAAACAGAAAGGCTTCTTCTTCGTGAGACAAGCTTGCAGGATGCTGAAGCTACCTTTGCTGTATTCTCCGATCCGAGCGTGACTCAGTTTCACGATCTTGATACCTTCAGTTCTATTAAAGAAGCGATGTCTACGACGGGCTACGCCTACGCTGTCATTGAACGTAGAGCCAAGCGGTTTGAGCGAGGAGATGGAATTCGCTGGGGAATTCTCCGTAAGCAAGACAACGTGTTGATTGGTTCTTGTGGGTTTACCTGGAACCCACAAGAACACTCAGCCGAAGTCGGTTATGAGCTTGCCAGTAGTTTTTGGAGACAAGGTATCATGACTGAGGCGGTGCATACCATTTTGCAATTTAGGTTTGAGAAAATAGGTTTGCGTTTCCTTATTGCTCAAGTCATGCTGGAAAATATCGCTTCTAAAAAGTTGCTAGAAAACTTAGGTTTTCACAGTCAGGGTGTACAGAAACAGTATGGCTTCTTCAAAAGACAGTATCACAATCTGGAGCAATTTGTACTTAAAAATAAAAAACTGAATGAGTAAGTTAGCAGTGTCCGTTAATTTTTAATTTTGCCTCAAACTCTTTAGTATAAGTAGTAACGATGTGCTGAAAAGGTGATGTCTCAGGAAGTTGATAGTTTAACTGGCGATGATAGGCAAAATAAAAACCATTGCAACCTGCAACTGGGCTGGAAATAATTAAAGGTTTGGGAAGAAATTGTTTTAGTTTGTCTGGTTGGGCAGCATTAATTCTAAAAGGCTAGTCTATTTGCATGACGACTCACACGCTTTTTTTCTAAATATAAATTAAAAGGTGTTAATTCCCATTTTCTATCCAACTTGTTGTGCTAGAGATGAGGAATCCTGGGTGCAAACAGTTAAAATACGGTAAGCCTTCCAAATTACCGTTGATTTATCCAAAACAAGGCTCAATTATTGTTACTTGTTTGTATAATTGGAAACTCAAATAACTGCTTATGTCGGAACAATATCGTTTTGAAACCTTGCAAGTTCATGCTGGACAAGAGCCGGCTCCTGGAACTAATGCTCGTGCTGTACCGATTTACCAAACGACTTCCTACGTTTTTGACGACGCCGACCACGGAGCGCGGTTATTTGCTCTCCAGGAATTTGGCAACATTTACACCCGCATCATGAACCCGACGACGGATGTATTTGAAAAACGGATTGCGGCCTTAGAAGGGGGTGTAGCAGCATTAGCAACCGCTAGTGGACAAGCGGCGCAATTCTTGGCAATCAGTACCATTGCTCAGGCTGGGGATAATATTGTTTCCACTAGTTTTTTGTATGGTGGAACATATAACCAGTTTAAAGTTTCACTACCACGTTTAGGTATTAACGTCAAATTTGTTGCGGGAGATGACCCAGAAAGTTTTCGTCAAGCGATCGACGATCGCACAAAAGCGTTATACGTTGAAACCATTGGCAATCCCCAATTTAACATTCCCGACTTTGCCGCTTTAGCTCACATTGCCCACGAAAACGGCATACCTTTAATTGTGGATAATACCTTCGGTGCTGGTGGGTATCTAGCTCGGCCCATTGAACATGGTGCAGATATCGTAGTGGAATCTGCTACTAAATGGATTGGTGGACATGGTACTTCTATCGGTGGCGTAATTGTTGATTCGGGTAAATTTGACTGGGGTAATGGCAAATTTCCTCTATTTACTGAGCCAGCACCGGGCTATCATGGGCTGAATTTTCAAGAAGTCTTTGGCCCCGATGGTTCCTTTGGTAACATTGCCTTTATTATTCGCGCCAGAGTCGAGGGGTTACGAGATTTTGGCCCGTGCTTGAGTCCATTTAACGCCTTTCTATTACTGCAAGGATTAGAGACTCTCTCTTTACGTGTAGATCGTCATGTGAGCAATGCCCTAGAATTGGCTCGGTGGTTAGAGCAGCAAGAGCAAGTATCATGGGTTAATTATCCGGGGCTTCCTAATCACCCATATCATGAACGAGCGAAAAAATATCTTCGGCATGGCTTTGGGGGAGTTTTAAACTTTGGTATCAAAGGTGGACTAGAGGCGGGTAGAGCTTTTATTAATCATGTAAAATTAGCGAGTCATTTAGCAAATGTTGGTGATGCGAAAACCCTGGTTATTCATCCCGCTTCTACAACCCATCAACAGCTAAGTAATGATGAACAGCTTTCAGCAGGTGTGACACCCGATTTGGTGCGAGTATCAGTGGGAATTGAACATATCGACGACATCAAAGAGGATTTTGAGCAAGCATTCCAGCAAGTTAGGATTTAGTTTTTAATTGGGCATGGGGCATGGGGCATAAGGCACAAGAGGCAGAGGGGAAAGACTTACTGCAATTGCTCCTCTGCTCCCTTGCTCCTCTGCTCCCCTGCTCCCTCATTTCCCTACCTAGATATGATCTACTCAGACTTCATCTCACCGCAAACCCAGTTTTACTATATGACTGTGCCATTTCAACTAGAAGGCGGCGAAGTATTAACTGGGGTTCAGGTTGCCTATCGCACGTGGGGACAGTTAAATGCTCAAGGCGATAATGGGGTACTGATTTGTCATGCCTTAACTGGTTCTGCTGACGCTGATGATTGGTGGGAACCTTTGTTTGGTTCAGGGAAAGCCTTCAATCCAGAACGCGACTTTATTCTATGCAGCAACATTTTGGGAAGTTGTTACGGCACAAGTGGACCAACTACTATCAACCCAACAACGGGAAACCCTTATGGTGTATCCTTCCCTAAGATTACAATCCGAGATATGGTTCACCTGCAAGCTGTACTACTAGAATACCTGGGTGTTCAATCTCTGCGGTTAGTAATTGGTGGCTCACTCGGTGGGATGCAAGCACTGGAGTGGGCATTATTATATCCAAAAAAGGTGAAAGGAATTGCACCCATTGCTGTTTCTGGCAGACATTCAGCTTGGTGTATTGGATTAAGTGAAGCTCAAAGACAGGCAATTTATGCCGATCCAAACTGGCAAGGAGGGAACTACACCCTGGACGCGCCCCCAAACCAAGGACTAGCAGTGGCAAGGATCATGGCGATGTCTACTTACCGTTCTTGGGATAGTTTTACAAGCCGCTTTGGACGCGAGTATGATGCATCTGAGCAGTTTACTATAGCCAGTTACTTACAGCATCAGGGTAAAAAGCTAACAGAACGATTTGATGCTAACACTTACATCACCCTTACCCACGCAATGGATCGCCACGATATTGCACGCGATCGCACCAGTCCTAATTTGTCAGATTATGAATCTATTCTACAAATCATCCAGCAACCAACTTTAGTTGTTGCAATTGATTCTGATATTCTCTATCCTCCAGTAGAACAACAAGAATTGGCGAATTTAATCCCTAATGCTCAACTGGCGTGGCTGAAGTCAACCCACGGACATGACGGATTTTTAATTGACATTGCTGCATTGAATGAACTGCTGATCTCTTTTCGGCAAAGTTTAGATTTCTCAGCCTCCTAACTCGATATATTGAGAAAAAAGCTTGGCGTTTCGAGTTCTGAGAGGAATGATAAAGTTAAAAAGGCGTTGGCTACGCCCGCCGCAGGCATCGCACTTTGCGTTATCAAGGGTAACAGTCAGTTGTAGATATCGCTACAGGTGGGTAAATTTGTATATGGAAATTTATAGAGTGGCGACAGTCGCGGGAGTTGAGATTTTACGACAGCGCCAACTAAAAGATAGTGTACCAGATTTGCAGTGGGTATCTGGGCGCATTGAGAGATACGTATTTTTGTTAACCCAACTGGCGGCTATTGGTAAAAGTAAGCTTGCGTATATGCGAAAAGCTTCCTGTCTCCTATAACTACGGTGTACACACAAGTCTCTTGACTTGCAATGGCATTGTATCGACTAACAATGACATTGCATCGACTAACAATGGCATTGTATCGACTAACAATGACATTGCATCGACTAACAATGGCATTGTATCGACTAACAATGGCATTGTATCGACTAACAATGGCATTGTATCGACGAACAATAGCATTGTATCGACTAACAATGCTATTTCTCTTGTTCTCATGCTCTGTATGAGAATGAAGAAAGTCTTATCAAGCTAGGTTTTTAGGACTTGTGTGTACAGCGTAGTCTCCTAGAAAGGGCCAGGTGAGATCGCTAGTAAAAATTCTTTTAATCAGCGCCAGCCAATAGAAATGGCAAAATGTGGGTATTAAGATTAAAAAATTATCGGTAAGCGTCACCCAATCTACAGGTTTTTTAAATGATGAAACAGAGACGGGTAAGCATATACAAATACACTCAGCTACTTTGGAGTGTTTTGTTAGTGTTGGTAATTTGGAATCTACCCCAATACGCTTTGGCAGATGTCAACCCACAGGAGATAAATGCAATTCTTCGCACACAGGATATTACCCTGCAAGCCCTAAACACTCGCGATTTTGCCAAAATACAGCCTTACTTGCACCCAAATTTCACAATCACAACAGTTGATAATCAGACTTTTAACAAAGTTTCTGAGTTTGAAAAGTACTGGAATCAGCAGTTTTCCAGTTCCATTAAAGATATCAAAATGCAACTCAAGGGAGAGAGTCTCAGAACATTTCTCACTCCAGAAATAGATGTTGCATCTGGAGAAGCGATCGCATCTTTCTCTTTCAAAGATGGCAAAGCGGCTGATATGGCGTTGCGATGGACAGCAGTGCTACAAAAACTCCAAGATAAATGGACAATTCAATCGCTGCATTTCTCCTCCAATCTGCTGAATAACCCAGTGTTGAATGCTGCTCAACAATTGGGGCGGATTCTAGCAGTTGCAGCAGGGGTGGGCGGTTTCCTTTTGGGAGTGGTGACGATGCTACTATTACCTCGCAGGACTAAGCAACAAACCGAAAAGATATAGCAAATAAAGTGGGAAGAAGCACCTCTCAGCCCAGTAAAAATATTAGCTTTCATCACCGTCTGAAAGCAACCCTAGTAGTTTTATTAGTCTGGGGTGGCGTGAGTTTGCTGCACTGGCTACCAGAAATACAATGGTTGATGCTGGGATTAACCGCAATCCTGACTGTGCAAACGTTACGAATGTTGGTAGCAAAACCAGCGGCAGCGATGATGGAGAGTGAAATTTATTTACCGCCAGTCTCGATTTTAGTTCCGGCTAAAAATGAAAGTCTAGTCTTGCCCGATCTAGTTTACAGCTTATGCCACTTGAATTATCCAAGGGATTCCCTAGATACCTGGGTTGTTGATGACGGGAGTACCGATGAAACCCCCCAAGTTTTGAAAGAATTACAAACTCAATTTCCAGCTTTACAAGTTCATCGACGGGAATCAAAAGGTGGTAAATCAGGCGCGTTGAATGCGGTGTTTCCCTTTACCCAAGGGGAGATTATCCTAGTCTGTGATGCGGATGCTCAGTTAAGAGCCAATTTTCTGCGGCAAACAGTACCTCTGTTTCAGAAGCAAGCTATCGGTGCAGTGCAAGTACGAAAAGCGATTTCTAATGCTAATACCAATTTCTTAACCCGGTGCCAGCAGATGGAAATGAACTGTGATAGCTTTCTGCAAACCCATCGCATTGCTATTGGTGGAATGTCTGAACTACGCGGTAATGGGATGTTAGTCCGTCGGGAATTGTTAGAAAAGTGTCAAGGTTGGAATGAGAACACTGTCACCGATGATTTGGATCTTTGCTTCAAACTCTATTTAGCAGGTGCGGAAATTGAATTTGTTACAGTTCTATCAATTCAGGAAGAAGGTGTAACTACTTGGGAAAAACTTTGGAATCAACGCTGTCGATGGGCTGAAGGTGGCTATCAGCGTTACCTAGATTATTTCCCACAAATTCTTACTTTAGGTTGGGCAAAAGAAATTGATTTACTATTGTTTTTTATATTGCAATTTCTTCTGCCAATTGGATTAATCCCCGATTTATTGTGGACAATATTTTATAGCCATCATCCAGTTCTGTTCCCCCTCCAAACACTACTCAGCATCATTCTGACAATTGCGTTTATTGCTGGAATTTACCAATTTCAAAGTTTACGAGGATGGTCTTTGGTTTGGGCAACAATTCAAGGGTCATTCTACATGATTCATTGGATTCCTGTGATGATTGTGACAACTTTAAAAATGTGTGTGCAAAAGGAGCGATCGCCCTGGGTGAAAACTGAGCATCAAGGTCAAAATCCTGACAGTAATTCTGGCAAAAAATAAAATAACATTTAACATGCCTGCAAAAGATATCTATCACGATGCTGTTAAAAATTCCTTAATTAAAGAAGGTTGGATAATTACAGATGACCCCCTACATTTAAAATGGGGTCAAAAAGATATGTATGTAGATTTAGGAGCAAAACAACTTTTAGCCGCAGAACAAGGAACTAAAAAAATAGCCGTAGAAATTAAAAGTTTTGTCAGTCCTTCAGAAATGGCAGACCTCAAAAATGCCATCGGCGGATTTATTCTGTATCGTGCTGTTATCAGTCGCCTAGAACCTGATAGAATATTATATCTGGCAGTGCGTGACAGCGTATTCACAGCTTTATTCGAGGAACCAATTGGTACACTTTTAATAGAAAGTGAAAATCTAAATTTACTTGTTTTCAATCCTGAAACTGAGAGGATTATCCAATGGATACCTTAGATAACTATCGACGCATCATCAAAGAGGTATTAGTACCTTATACAAAAATTCCTTATTCCTACGCAGATATTGAGTGTAAAACAGTCTTTGATAGCGAAAATGATAGCTATTTGCTAATAACTTTTGGTTGGGACGGTGCTAAAAGAATTCACGGTTGCTTAGTTCATATTGACATTATTGATGGCAAAATCTGGGTACAACGTGATGATACAGAAGATGGTGTTACCTACGAATTAGAAGCTGCCGGAATTCCTAAAGATAAAATTGTTTTAGGTTTTCACCCGCAAAATGTCAGGCAATATACGGGATATGCTGTTACATAAGTTTAACCGAGGAAATCGGAACAATGAGCGAGCGCACTGGGTGAAAACTGAGCATCGTGGTGGAAATGTCTGAGGAAAACAGTCATTATGAGTTTATTGGCACAATAGAACGTTTTATAGAAAGTAAAGGAATTTTGGGTATTAAAATTGAAGCATCGTCCCTCAGACTTGGAGATAGGATAGCTTTTGAGCTTCCAGTTATCTTTGAAGAGCAAAAATGTGAGTCATTGGAGTTTGAAAAGAATCTTATTGAAGTTGCAGAAGTAGGAATGCTTGTTGGAACTAAAACCCATTTAACTAAGGAAGATGTTCGCATTGGTATTCACGTATACAGAGTAACCAGAAGTTATCAGTAGATTGATAATTATTCAAAGACAAGCGATCGCCATTTCTAAGAAATTCCTAGTTTATAATGACACTAAATTTATATTTTAAAGTAGTAGTATGCCTCTAAATGAACTGCTTCCTGCTGTTAGTCAACTATCACACCAAGACAAGTTACGCCTTATACATTTTCTATTGCGAGAGGTTGCTAGAGAAGATGGTTGCGAGTTAGAACCAACCGATGAACAAGATCGAGAAAACTTACTCCTAAAGCAACTAGCTTCTACTGAAGCAGTTGTCTGGTCTCCCTATGAGGCTTATGAAGCTGCTGAAACATTGTCTGAACTTCTTAAGGCAGCAAAGCAAGAAGGAAATGCTTAATAGCAAAAGATTTCCTTTTATTGAGCGGAACAATAGTTTCGGTATACCCAGTACAATGCCTTATTTGCCACTAATGTTGACTTACAGAAACCGCTCTTTGGAAGTTATGGCGTTACTGGATACAGGTGCAAGTGTCAATGTTTTACCTTATGAAATTGGTCTGCAACTAGGAGTAATTTGGGAAGAGCAAACAGTTCCAGTCCAGTTAAGTGGGAATCTAGCTCAAATGGAAGCACGCGGTTTAGTGCTATCAGCTACAGTTGGCGAGTTTTCACCCGTTCTTCTGGCATTTGGTTGGACAGAATCCAGGGAAGTACCTCTGATACTCGGACATACAAATTTTTTTGCAGAGTTTGATGTATGTTTTTACCGCACAGATTTAGCTTTTGAAGTACATCCAAGAAAATCATAGCGGTCAGAAAAAACAATTATGCTAGACTTGCTGATTCAAAACGGGTTAATTTTCGATGGCTTAGGCTCTCTACCTGTGCGCGGAGATATCGGCATTCAAAACGGCCGTATTGTCACCCTTGCACCCTCCTTAACTACCCCAGCGCGTGAAGTGGTTGATGCTTCTGGATTATGGGTGACACCTGGATTTATAGATATTCATACTCATTACGATTTAGAGTTAGAAATTGCACCAGGATTGAGTGAATCAGTGCGTCATGGTGTTACCAGCGTTGTCATTGGTAACTGTAGCTTGTCTGTTGCGATCGGTGAACCCCAAATGCTGGCAGATATTTTTCAGAGGGTAGAGACACTTTCCCATCGGCTGATTGCAAAATGGTTGAAAAAGTCGGTTTCCTGGCAGACACCAGCAGAATATTTACAGCATTTGCAACAGTTACCCCTTGGCCCCAATGTTGCCCCAATGTTTGGACACAGTGCCTTACGCGCTCATGTGATGGGATTAGAACGCAGCTTAACTGTTCAGCCGAAAAAATTTGAACTAAAACTTATGCAGCGCATAGCCACTGATGCTTTAGAGGCTGGCTTTATTGGCATTTCTATTGATATGTTTCCCTGGCATCGGATGAGTGGAGAATGGCAAGGCTGCACAATTCCCTCTCAACACGCCAAATTTAAAGAATATGCAATGTTGGCGGATTTATGTCGGCGTAGCCAACGTGTTTTTCAAGTCACACCCAATTTACAACGACTTGCTTCCTTTGTGGATATTCTGCGTATGGGTTCAGGGATTGGACAAAAACCACTGCGGCTGACAATCCTCTCTGCTTTAGATGCCGTACACGATCGCAAACTATGGCGAATTTTTTCCCCCCTACTTTTTATTTGGAATCGGCTTCTAAATGGTAATGTGCGCTTTCAAACCCTAACCGAACCCTTCACCATTTACTCTGATGGATCTGTGACTCCCTTATTTGAAGAATTCTCCACAGGGGCACAACTCAATGGCTGTCAGTCACGAGAAAAAAGGCAACAACTATGGGCATCGGAAATTTTTCGTCGTCAGTTTCGCCAAGAATGGCTGAGTAAATGGCGTAAATCATTCCATCGTCAGTTAGATTTGATGGAAGTTATTCACTGTCCCGAAGCAAGTTGGCAAGCGTTAAGTTTTGCCCAAATTGCTCGTCAAAACCAACAAGAACCAGTAGATTTATTTATCCACGCATTACAAAAATACGATACAGATTTACGCTGGGTGGCGACAGGAGCGAACGATCGCCTAAAACCCCGTTTAGCGATGATGCAGCATCCCTATATTTTGCCTGGTTTTACCGATGCTGGCGCTCACGTCCGTAACCTGGGCTACTATGATGGAGCTTTGTCTTTGCTCAAACAAGCAGTTGCAACGAAGTTCCTTTCACCGGAAGCTGCGATTTACCGTGTTACGGGAGAACCTGCTGGTTGGTTTCGTCTTGATACGGGACTTCTCAAAGTTGGTGCTAAAGCAGATATAGTTTTACTCGATCCTAATGCTTTAAATCAGCCAATTAGCCCACAAGTGCAGATATCAGATCCAGTTTTAGATGGTGAACCTCGGATGGTTAAGCGTGGTTCGGATGAGATTGTGCAAGGGGTTTATATTAATGGAATTCAGGTTGTTTGTCGGGGTAAGGTGAGCGATCGCTTGGGGCGTGAAAAGTTGGGAATTGTTTTGTTTCCTGTTTGAATTATCTCACGCAAAGACGCAAAGATAAGTTTAAGAGTTTAGCATTAAATTGTTTTTACCCCACACCAGCAATCACCTGCCCAATATCTTGAGGAGTTGCACCTGTTGCTAACATTGCCCGAATCAACAATTCAATTGATACTGAAGCATCGCCATTTTCAGCTTTAGCAATCCGAGGTTGGCTGGAACTAATCTTAGCAGCGAGTTCACTTTGAGTCATCAGTTTTTGCCGACGCTTCTTCAAGTTTTGGCTGAGAGCTAGCTTAATTTCAACAAAGATAGTTTCTTCGGGTGTTAACTCCAAAAAATCTGAAACTGTGCCAATTTTCCAGCCTTTAGATTCCAAATGTTCTCTCTTAGCTTGATCCATCACATTACTCCTGTTGATCGGTATCGTATTTACTCAGACGCTTTTTGCAAACCTCAATTACGTTTTTGGATGTTGTTCTGGTTGTTTTATTAAAGACTTCAACAATTAAGATTGCATCGTCATCAATTCGATAAATGATCCTCCAGTTTTTATCTGTATCTCGAATACGTAATTCATGACAGTGAATTCCTATACTTGGCATAGGGCGTGAATTGTGGCAACCCAAGGGATTCACCTTCCTGTAATTGTCTGAGCAGAACACTCGCTTCTATGCGTGCTTGTTGAGTCAAAGGTGGGGTTTTAACTTCACCATGTAACCAAACTAAAGGTTTACTTTGATCTCCCATGCTGTATTTATATCATATCTGATATATCGATATAATATACCTATGAAAGGGAACTTTATCTGTAGAGCGATGCCTACAGCGATCGCACTCTTCGCACTAAACGGATATAGCTTTACTTGATCCTAATGCTTGAGATATGGTGAAATACTTGTGAATTCAATAGTCCTAGAACTACAAAGAGATGCCCTCAACCCTTCTATTTCTGTCCTAATTCTTCTCCGTAAGGCTTATGTAGTTGCTAGGAAGCTAAACATCAGGCAATTTCAAGAATGGATCGAGTTGGAACTCAATGGATATAAGGGGCATCCAATACCTGAATATCGAGCTGTGAAAGGTCAACTAAGAGCATGGAATCCCTATCATGGGTGGCATCAAATAGTCACGCATGACCAGAATCTTTTAGAAATTTATGAAACCGTTTGCAATTACTCTATTGGGCAATCAATTAGTGAACTATCTGCTTTGACTAATAATGCAGATAATGAATTACAGATGCAACTGCCGCCCAGAGTAGAATCATTTTTGGCTTATAGTGTGAGTACTTCGGTAAAAGTTGGCATCAGCAGCGCAAGCGTAAAAAGGATTGTGGAGTCTGTTAGAGATGTGATTCTTGAATGGGTTTTAAAGCTAGAAGAAGATGGAATCACAGGCGAAGGAATGGTTTTCTCTCAAGAAGAGAAACAGACTGCTGCTAAACAAGATTATAGTGGTTTCATTCAGATTATTAATAATATAGAGCAGTCACAAATGCAAAATTCTTCATCCGAAAGTCAATCAAGCTCAGAATCCTTCAAAAATGACCTTCGTGGAGCAAACGTGGGCAATTTTGCAAACCAAGTTTCCGGTAACGCACGACAGCAAGCAAATCAGCATATCCATTTATCCGAATCGAAGAAGACTCTTGCAGAAGCAGCCGAGGAGATTCAGCAACTCTTGAAGCAGTTAGAGCAAACGAATCCGACTGCAACTGAGCTACAAAAGGTGGCTTATGTTAACGATGAAACTACTCCAAGTTTCAAGCGTCGTGTCGCTGGTGCGCTTCAAGCAAGTGGTGAAACAGCAATTGACGAGTTTATCTTAGAGAATAAGTATCTTAAAGTTGTCAAAGCGGCTATCAAGGGTTGGTTACAGCCAGGTAGTTGAGTGCGATCGCTGTTCTTGTCAGCTACGTTAACGAAATATAACGCGCTATTTTGATGAGAGTGATACCTACGGCGGGTGGAGCGATCGCTTTATTCAGCAATTGTACCTCACCGATAATCACTCCTCAATGGCTTGTAAAATTTAAACAGCAAAAAATTCTTCCATGCTTATTCTTATGAATGTAAAACTTCAGACCGACGAAGACAAGCTACAGGCAAGCACTAGTATAAAAATAAATGAAGAAACAGAAAACGAAAAAGTTCTATGTTCTCATTGTCAGCGCACTGCTACGAATGGTATTAAATGTAAAGGTATTTGTGTGGCTGATAATGAGTATTAAGGTATAAATTATATCGCTCTTTATTTTTGTCGGCTATGTTAACGAAATATAAAGCACTATTTTTATGAAAGCGATGCCTATAGTGGATAAAGTGCGATCGCTAAGTTTCAAGGAGAGCATAGCCACGAAATCTGATGCACTACATAACCCGACATTTTGGCAATGCTATGATGCTGTTAACCTGAAGTCAGTAAATAAATAAATCTAGTTATGCTCTACAAAATTCCACTACTACTTACACCTCAGCCAGAGGGTGGGTTTACGGTAACTTCTCCACTTTTGCCAGAACTGATAACCGAGGGGAACTCTGTGGATGAAGTTTTAGTGAATGCTAGAGATGCATTTGAAGCGGTTCTTGAAGTATATGAAGATTTAGGTAAAGAGCTTCCTCACAACCTACAATCTGTAGACCAAAACTCACCAGCCTTGATAGAAACAATTATCTCTACTAGATGAACTATAGAGAAGTTGCTAAGAAATTATCTAGGGTTGGATGTGAAGAAATCCCTAGACATGGTGGAGGCTCACACAGGAAGTGGTTTAATCCAATTACGCAGAAAGCAACTGTACTTCCTGACTGGAGTGGCCGCGATCTAAAACTAGGAACATTACGAGCAGCCATAAAACAACTAGGAATTGAGTGGTCTGACTTTGAAGAGACATAACAAGTCATTGTACTTACTGTGAGTAGGGGATTGTATAATTGCCCTCATTACAAAAAATCGATAGCATGAGGGTATAACTCAAGTTATACCAATCTATGAAAACAGCGATTTCCATCCCCGATCCTCTCTTTGAAACTGCTGAATAATTTACAAAACGCATGGAATTATCCCGTAGTCAGCTTTATGCTGTGGCACTTCAAGCATACTTGCGATCGCATAAACCGGATCAAATTACTAAATAGAAGGTTTGCATTTTCAGCAAGCTTCAGCGAGGTTATAATTTGGTTTATTTTTATTGTCATGCTCTGCATTATTGTTAGAATATTGGCATAAAATTTAACCAAATCACCTCTTTTAACACATCCTTTTATGACGGACATCAATTTTAATCCTAAACAAAAGGTAAGAAATCGAATTAATAATCAAATTCTGGATCATCCTTTTACTGATTATTGGGATATTTTTCTTCTTAAACATCAGCATCCAATTAATATTACTCTACACATTCTGGGAATATTCTTTTTTTACATTTTACTCTTTTATACTTGGAAGTTACAAAACTTCTGGTTACTCTTGGGCTTACCGTTAACTCAATTATTGGGATTAACCGGACATTTATTATTTGAGCGTAGCCATATTGATTTACAAGATGCTGTTTTTTCTTGGCGGGCTTCTTATTGTTTGGGTAGAATGTTAATCAGGATTGTAATGGGTAAATATCAAGATGATATTCGCCAACGGCAAGAAATCTTAAATAATTATTTATCAAACAATTATGCAAATATTCAATAATTGGAATGTAATTGCTAAGGGTTGGTATATTGCCTGTCCTAGTCATGAGATACCTAAAAAAACAGCAAAATCTGTAGAAGTGTGCGGTCAGAAAATTGCCATTTTTAGAGGTGAAGATGGGCAAGTACGGGCTTTGGAGGCTTACTGCCCTCATTTGGGGACAGATTTAGGAATTGGGAAGGTTGATGGTAATTGGATTCGTTGTACATTTCATCATTGGGCATTTGATGAAACAGGGCTTTGTAAAAATATTCCCTGTCAATCAGAAATTCCTACTCAAGCTAAATTACAAGTTTATGCAACAGAGGAAAAGTATGGATTTATTTGGATTTATCCAGATGCTGAAGCACCAGAGGGAGTGGTTGATTTTGATGAATTAAAGGGTAAACAAATTGTTACAAAAGCTGATATTGCATTTGAAAGAAGTTGCCATCATCATATTTGTATGATGAATGGGATTGATGCTCAACATTTAAAAACAATTCATCATTTAGATATCAAAATGGATCTGTCGCTACATCGCAGCGAATTAGGCACGCAAATTGACTTTATAATGCGGGGACAATTTCCCAAAACTACCTTTCGAGAACAGTTAAGTCAAAGATTGCTTGGTTCTACATATCAGTATTCAATGCGGTATGCTCATGGTTGCATTGGTTTGTTAACAATGATGAAAGATGTCCGGCTTTTTCCCCCACTGTATATGATATATGCTTATACTCCAATTGCACCTGGAAGAACGATAATTCAACCGATTTATGTAACTGAAAAACGTAAAGGTATTGTGGGATATCTGCTAAGTCAGTTTTTGCTATTCTGTACTCGTTTGGCTTACTATATGCTCAGAGATGAAGATGGCAAGATTTACGACAATATTCGCTTTAATCCGAAGTTGCTCCTTAGTATTGATCGGCCATTAGCTCAGTATATGGAGTATGTAAACCAGCTAAAACCGTCTCGATGGTCAAAAAATAGGGGTGTAGAATAGTAGATTGGGTTAGCGACAGCGTAACCCAACAAAAGCTTTGGTAATGTTTCGTTTCTCAACCTAACCTACATCTGAATTATTTTCTAGAGTTGGCAATGCCTACCAAGCCTTATTGAGAAGGTACAAGATGTGAATACTCAATTGTAGTATAAATAACCATTCTGGAATCTGTCACATTACACCGTAAATTTACTAAATTGGTCGATAAAGTGTTAATTACAAACATATTACAAATCGATTTTAGGTAATTTCCGAATAATGAAGAGTTTGCTGATTCCGGTTCAAAAGTTGCAACCAAGCGATCGCACCGCCATGTATGCGCTGCTGCAAAATCACTTTAAAGGTATAACCTGGGATGGGTTTGAAATTGATCTAGAGCGCAAAAACTGGGTTTTGTTGTTAAGAGATGAAACATCCAATGCACTCAAAGGATTTTCAACTCTGATGTTATGTCAAAAGACTTTTTTGGGAGAAAAAATTAGTGTGGTATATTCTGGCGACACTATTGTTGATCCTAGTGCTTGGTTGAGTACAACACTACCACGTAGTTGGATTGCCGCCATCAATTTTTTGCATCAACACTATGCAGAAAATAAACTTTACTGGTTGCTAATTTGCTCTGGTTTTCGCACTTATCGTTTTCTCCCTACTTTTTGGCAAGATTTCTATCCGCGTTATGATGTCACAACACCTGCTGATGTTGAAAATCTGATGGTGAGTTTAGCACGCGAATACTATGGTAGTTTATATCAAGAAGCAACTGGTATCGTCCATTTCCAGCATCCTCAAATTCTCCGCGAGGGATTGATTGAAATCCCGATAGGAAGACAGACTAATCCCCATATTCAGTTTTTTGAGGAAAAAAATCCTGGCTATCGATTAGGAGATGAATTGGTTTGTTTAACTGAAATTAACTATGGCAATCTCACTCGTGCTGGAAAACGGGTGTGGGAGTCAGAATCATCGTTAAATTTTGTGCAAGATTGTGTTCTCATTTAAATTTTATGGTATCTACAAACCCACAATCCAACTTTAACAATCCAACTCAATTTATAGAGGGATGGTACTGGACATTAGCATCCAAAAAATTAAAAATTGGCAAAGTAAAACCTATAACGTTGCTAGGTAGAAATCTGGCAATCTATCGGGGAGTCAGTGAGGAAGTAGTGGTGGTGGATGCTTATTGCCCTCACATGGGCGCTCATTTAGCAGAAGGTAAGGTAGAAGGTGATGGAATTCGCTGCTTTTTTCATAATTGGAAGTATGACAATCATGGAATTTGTGTAGATGTTCCTTCTCTCGGAAAACCGCTACCTGTGTGTATTAAAACTTGGCATACGGCGGAAAAGTACGGCATGATTTGGGTTTGGGTGGGAGAAGAAAAGCCAAGTTCGCTGCCCTTTATACCAGAGTTAGAACAGGCAGATTGTGATTATATATTGGGGACTCAGTTTGTCAAAAACTGCCATCCCAATGTCTTACTAATTAATGCGATTGATGCTCACCATTTCAATACAGTACACAATCTGCCCTTAGAGATTGTATTTGATTCTCAAAACCTCAACCCCAACGCTATTACCTTCAGCAACACTACACGGGGAGGGGATGATTCTTGGTTAATCCGCTTGATTCGTCCTTTATACCGCAACGAAGTTACTTATAGTATGTGTTACTGGTATGGCAGCACTGGCACTGTGACGCTAGGGCCGGATTTTCTGTACTTCTACATTATATTTACATTGCGAATGATAGAAGGTGGTAAAACTGAAGGGCAAACAATTCTTGTCACTCCTAAGCGTTCAGGATTTTGGGGATGGGTTTTAAATCGTGGTTTGTTATGGTTAACTCAGCAAGTTGGTAATTACTTTGCAAAAGGGGATACACAAGTATTTCAAACAATTCAGTTTGATTTAAAGACTCCTACTAAAGCAGATCAATCTATTCTGCAATTTATTCAGCACGTTAATCACCAGAAAGCCTTAACCTGGGGAAAGTGGGAAACTATTAATTATCCAGATATTCAAACTTTATCAACATCTAACCCTGACTTCAGATTAATGGAACAGGAAAAAAATGGATTTAAAATATAACATTGTCGGTTTTGATCTACCACACACAGATTCTCATAACTGTTTACGACGGATATTAACAGCAGCATTACCCAATCAGAATAATTATGCTAATTATCCACAAGTAAATTATTGGGATGCGGAATTTTTCAATTTAGATCAAGTCAAAATTTTTCAACAATCTAATCTTACTGAACAATCTGCTATTCTGGAACTTACCAATCGCAGTCTGTTAGAAGAATCATATTTCATAGAAAAAGCAGGCGTTGGCTACATGGCAAAAATGGTACTGTTAGCAGAAACAGTTGAAGAACGAATGCTCTATGGACTGTTTACGGCTGATGAAGCTACCCACCTTCATCAAATTAGCCATTTTTTACCAGAAACGGAAGTAACTAACACGGACGATCCGTTTTTGCGCTTACTATCAGAAGTGGTTGAAAGTGCAGATAAAACAGTTTTGTTGTTTGTGCTGCAAGTAGTTTTAGAAGGATGGGGTTTAAGCCATTATCGACGTTTAGCAAAGGAATGCCGCTATCCAATTTTAGCAGAACTTTTTTCCAGTTTTTTACAATCTGAATCCCGTCATCACGCCACGGGAACCACCTTGTTTAATCAAATTACTCTTTCAGCATTCAGTCAAACAACAATTCTTGATGTATTGGCACAGTTTTTATTTATGGTACAGGTAGGGCCACAAAGCTTACTAGCAGCAGTTGAACAAGTGAAAGGACATCTGACGCGATCGCAAAAAATCCAAATCTTAGAAGAACTAGATACAGAGACTCACAGCGGAACCCGATTACAAATATTGCGATCGCTCATGGGAGGAAAATCAGCCCAGTCTATCCTGCAAAATTTAGAAGAACGCGGAGCCTTTCAACCACTCCCCCCTTATCAATGTGTGTAATAAATATCAATCTTATCTCTGCGTCAAATAAAAACGGATATGGAAAAAACTATTCATCGCAAATTACAAATTAACCACACCCGCAACAAACAGCAAGACCATACTGCTTTAATGGATGAAGCAGTTAGCAATTTTCGCTATGAAGATTGTCAAAGCGAGTATTGGAACCCAGAGGAATTTTCCCTACTATATGGTACACCTTTATGGGAACAGTCCAGCCAACATCAGCGTATAATTTTGAACCAACTTTACTGGGTAGCTTACTACTCACAAATTGTTTCTGCTGAAATTGCCACTATCTTTTTCAATCAAACCAGTGCAACCGGACTTTACGCTCAAGAAGATTTTCGCTTAATCTGCGATACATTAGATTTGGAATCCTCCCAAGAGCGATCGCACATTAACGCCTTCCGCACAATTGCCAAACAGGTTGAACAAGCGTTATTTGGGGAACTTATCTTTACCTACCCCATGCGCGGCCCCTTTACAGAAACGATGGTATATGCTGACACCAATGCCCTAAAAACTTGGTGGAAAAAAATTCAACTTCAATACTTTGGGCTGATTTCTGCAAATAATACTTTTTTAGCTTGTCAGTATTTCACAGTCCGAGGAGTGCGGACACTAAATGGTAAGTTAGTACAGCACAAACTTAGCAATTATTATCAAAAACATCCTCATCCTGAAGCGGCTCCCATTCCTGCTAAAGTCTCATATTATCACTTTATGGATGAAAGCTTTCACTTTAATAGTTCAACTATTATATCTCACGATGTTGTCACTTGTCTTAAGCCACCAACTGCATTTGAGCGACTGGTTGCTAATTTAGGATTGCTGGGATGTCAGCGCGATCATTTTCATTTTTCGGCGGCGATAAACGGGATATTTTGGTACGATCCGGCGCTGTATAATAAGATTTATCGAGTGTTGCGATCGTCCATTTTTGAGATGAGTGATAGAGATGCTAAAGAAATGATGCGGCGTTGTTTTACGGAGGAGTCGGAAGGATTGCAGCGCAGTTTTTCAACTCATCAGGAGGCGATGAAATCTTATCAAGTGTATGTTGAGAAACTCGATTATCTTTGGCAACGTAATCGAGATATGTCGCTGATGGCTACTAATTCAATTACTCAATATTTGGGAACTCAAAAAAAGGCTTTTCAAGGTTTTGAATACCGAGAGGATTTATTTTTATCTCACCCAGAGACGCAGAGGCGCAGAGAGGAATGGAAGAGTGTTGTTTAGGTAAGATTGTTGCGTATTATGGCTGACTTCTGTAAGATATCGTTTCCGGGAAGTAATTTTGTTACTATCACTCTGGAATGTCATCAAAGTTTGTCTGAACATCTCACGATTCAGAATTCACCTGTTTTGTTTGGTTGTCGGACTGGTATTTGTGGCACTTGTTTGGTTGAGGTTATTGGTGATATTCCTCCTCCTCAACCTGATGAACAGGAAATGCTGGAGACATTAGCAGCTAATCATCCTCATGCGCGGTTAGCTTGTCAGGTTGATGTTACAGAGAATGTTAAAATTCGTAGGGTTTAGATGGTGATTTAAAAACAACTAAAAGAGCAAGTATGGATTGGTTAGAGCGCGTCGCAAAAATTCGCAAAACTTGTAATGTGCCAGCACCACCCCGAAATGTTGCTATTGCTAGAGTATGGGTGGAAATAGACCTTTATTTCAAGTCTTCAATGTCTCTAGCCAGTTAGATATTTACAGGATCAAATTAACAATCAGCTTTTCTCCTACCCAATATCGCACTTGTCAGTTTTATGAAATTTTGGCTTTAGTAGAATCAAACTAACCTAATTCCTACGATATGATTGTTATCAGACTTGCTCATCAGCTTGTGGCTCAATGTTTGTAATATGAATTCTACCTCTATCTTCTGAACAAATTTCAGGTTGTTGTTGACAAACTGTTTTCACTAAATCAAAAGAATCTTCAGAACCAAAGACAAATCGATTACTATTGTAAATTTGTAATCTATTGTAATGTTCAACATCTTCTAGAGTAAGTGGTAAAAGTTTGTTGTCTTGATTAGTGAATTTATGAAAGTGTTGTTTTTCCCGCATAATCAAAATAGCTTTATTATTGATAGGAAAAGCAATTTCAATCCCCTCAGAAGCAATACCACTAAAAGATAGATAAGGATGTCGAACAACTGGATGATCCGAGGTAAATAAAAATTGTCCTGTGTCATTTACTCCGATTATCCAAATGTGGCTGTTGAAGATTTGTGCAGCTTGTTCATAGTAATCAAGGAGAAACTTGGCATGTATGACAGCCAAGCCGTAATCGTACATTGAAGATACAATAGATGTATATTCATCAAAAATAAGAGATTTTATTCCAGAAACTAATTCTTTATCAAGATCAACGGAAGTTAATTCCTCAAACTGTTTAATTTGCTCAATAATTGTGTCTTCTAAAATATGGTTTATCAGAGGCTCTGTTACTTGACGCATCTCGACTATAAACTTGCGAAACTCTTTTGTTCTGAGAAATTGAATAGCAACTACGCAAGCTAAGTCTTGCCTTTGATCTTCCGTTAAAACGTTTATGGAGTAAATTCTTGTTGACTGATTAGGAGTGAGTCTTAAGCGATAAATTCCATCTATCTTTTTTTGAAGATGTTGGAATAATCTACTTTGTTTCGTTTCCAAGCCTGAAAATATTTCCTCAATAATCTGTATATTTTTTGGTTGCGTTGCACTTTGAGGAAAATCGTAGAAGGCTCGTTCACTTGCAATGTTTTTTACATGGGTTGGAAAACTGCGTTGATTAGGCTTGTCGAAAACAAAAATTTGATATCTATCAGGGCTAAAGTTTTTCAGATATGACTGAGGGACGTAGTGCTGATTGATAACTTTCGGCATTTTATTCATAAAAAATAGATTTGAGTACAATTGCAGCTACATCACTATAATTAATGAAAACTTTCTCCGCTATATGTTTCCCTCGAAATTCCCCACCATGCAATTTGCAGATTTCTGGTATATTGTCGCCCTCAGCGAACAGCTACAACCTAAAAAGGTATTACCACGTACCGTTTTAGGAGAATGGTTAGCGATATTTCGCGGTGAAGATGGACAACCCGTAGCTTTACGCGATCGCTTCATTTACTCACTAGCAATATTTTTTAACTCTCCTGGTGCAATTACTAAAATTCCCGCGCTGACAAATCCAGACGCATCACGAGTTACGATCGCATCAACCCCATGTCTTATTCCACAAGCACACTGCACCGCATCCTCAAAATCTTGAAAATTAAATGCGATCGCTTGTTCCAAAATTTCTCTATCGACTGCACAAATATGTAAATCTGTCAGAATTTGTGCAATTGCATGTTGAGCAGCAATCGCACCTGCTGCTTTGCGGACGATGTAATAGATGTTAGTAATTGTTGTTGCTGCAATAAACCCCTCGATTTCACCAGCATCAATTTTTGCAAACAGTTTTGCCGCATCCTTTACAAAAGGTTCTCGCTCTTGTAAAAAATCAAGCACAACATTTGTATCTATTAAGATTCGCATTATTTATATTTTTCAGTGAGATAGTTAATATAATCTACTTCAACATCTTCACTTGATATTTCTGTACCTTTTGCAATTCCTCGCAGTCGGGACAAGTTACCCTTTTTCAATTCAGAACTAGTTTCTCGCTGTAACGACTCCAAAAGGGTCTGCACTAATATCCAGCGATCGCTAATTGGTAACTCTAATACCTGCTTTTGTAATTGTTGTAATGTCATGATCATTTTCCCATCTCAGGCTATATCACCTTTAATTGTAAATTAGCTCTTTTGGAATTCGATAGATACAGCAATGCGGTTCTACTCAAGACATTGCCATAATTTAAATACGATCGCTCCCACCCACCATGCAAATTGCAGATTTCTGGTATATTGTCGCACTCAGCGAACAGCTACAACCTAACAAGGTATTACCACGCACCGTTTTAGGAGAATGGTTAGCGATATTTCGCGGTGAAGATGGACAACCCGTAGCTTTGCGCGATCGCTGTTTACACCGCAATAGCCGTCTGTCCACAGGTAAAGTTTGTGACGGTGCTTTACAATGTCCCTATCATGGTTGGGTATACGACGGGGTTGGGAATGTTATTGCTGTTCCAGCCGAAGGAAATGACTTCAAACCTTCGCCACAGCGTCGAGTCAAGTGTTACGCTACCAAAGAACAGGATGGCTATGTTTATGTGCGGTTAGCCGATACCCCAAGCGTTGATTTTGAACCCTTTTCTATGCCTCACTACGGACAAACTGGATGGGAGACGGTGCGGGTAATTAACCGTTTTGCTAACAATGTTACTAATTGTGCGGAAAACTTTATCGATATTCCCCATACGGCTTTTGTTCATCCTGGTGTTTTCCGTACTTCCCGCCAACAAAAGCTAGAAATGACTGTTGAACGCTGGAATGGTTCGGTTTTGGTGGAATATCGCAACGAAAACAGTAATTTGGGATGGTACAGCCGTTTTCTGAATTTGCAGGGTGCAGAGATTAAACATAGCGATCGCTTTTATATGCCAAATATTACCTCTGTGGAATATAAAATGGCAGATAATCGCCATTTGTTCATTACCAGTCAATCTATTCCAGAAACCGATAATTCAACTCTGGTTTACACCGATGTCACCTACAACTATGGTATTTGGAATAAGTTAGCACGTCCCTTTGTGCGGTGGACTGCTCAACACATTATCCGCCAAGACGTGGAAATTTTGGGGATTCAGGGGGAAGCGATCGCTAAATACGGTACACAATTTTATAATACGCCTGCGGACACAATTCATATATTTGTAGAGTCAATTATAGCAGCTATATCTCGTGGAGAAGATCCGCGTTTATTGCCAAATCAATCGGTAAAAGTTACATTTTGGGTTTAAGTATAATTCGTAATTAATCAATATCAGTGTGAGCAATCAAAAGTGGAAATACAAAACTTTTCACAACTGCTAATTTTTGGCTCTTTTATCGGATTACTTGGTTGGACTATTACCAATCAGGTTGGACGAACTCAACTTCAAGTTAAAAGTCGTGAAGATTGGTTGCTAGATGGTACAGGATTAACGATTCAAGGAATTTTCATTCCCTTACTACAAGCTACTTTAGTTTATTGGCTTTATCAACATTTATTACCCACTCAACAAGGATGTTTAAAAATCTCATTAGTTCCGGCTTTTATTATCAGTTTTGTTATAGTTGATTATTTATATTATTGGAATCATCGTTTATTACATACTAAATTGTTCTGGAAGGTTCATCAAGTCCATCATACTGTTAGTCAGATGGATGTATTAGGAACTTCTCGTAACACACTTTGGACAAGTTTGTTAATTATTTATTTATGGATACACACTTTGTTTTTATATTTGTTAGCTGATCCAACAGGTTATTTACTTGGAGTAAGTCTAACTTCTGCCTTAGATTTATGGCGACATAGCTACTTGATAATTCCTGAAAGTAGCTGGCTTTATCAATTTTTATCTCCTTGGTTAATCTTACCACAGGATCATGCTTGGCATCATTGCCGTGAAGTCCACAATTATAACTATGGGGCTAATCTGAAAATTTGGGATAAGTTACATGGAACATATTATGAAAGTAAAAAATTGCCATTTATAATCGGAATTCCTAGCTCATTAAACTTGTTCCAAAAACTTTTCTTCCCATTTCCATGACAGTTATAAGTAAAATTCTTTTATTTTTTCCCACCATTGTATTAATGATAGCTGGAGCAGCAATAGTCTACCTCGCCTATTCACCCAACATCTTCAGCATTCTGGCAGTGTTCCTTTCTATTTATGGGCTACCAGTGCTAGTTTACCGCTTGCATGAATGGGTTTATCCTGTGCGGGAGGGTATTAGTTATCTACAAGGTAAAGAATATAGTCCGTGGTGGGGTAGTCATCAAATCCAAGTAATTTTTATTGCAATTCCCGGGTTGGAGGCAGTACTGCGGTTGATTCCGGGGGTGTTTTCCTGTTGGTTGCGATTGTGGGGTGCTAAAGTGGGGCGAGATGTTTACTGGACACCAGGTTTGGAAATTGCTGATCGCAGTTTATTAGAAATTGGCGATCGCGTCGTTATCGGGCATCGTGTCGGTATCTATTCTCACATCATTAAACCCCGCAAACAAAATTTAATGTTGTATGTCAAAAAAGTCAAGATTGGCAGCAATGTTTTTGTTGGTGCTGGAACTCATTTTGCGCCTGGAGTAGTCATTGCTGATAATACCTTTATTCCAGCTCTCACAGACCTTTACCCTAACCAGCATATTTGAGGACTGTCTCAATCGCATCCAGAGGCTTGACGCAACCGCTAGTTTTGAGGGCAGTGATATCTGCTTCAGTCAGCTTCAGGCGAAAAAATAATTTTGTATCTCATAGTGGCTCATAATTAAATGCAATATTGGCTCAGGCATTGCGAAAATTCAATCTGAATGGGAGACTGCCGTCACCGAGATCCCTAAGCTGTTCCACTAGCAACGCCTTCAATTCTGGACTCAAGCCAAAGGAGAAATTTCCATCGCCAGAGTACTGTAGACTAAAGTACTTATTCTCACTATCGAACCTATCCCGACGGAGGACTGTAATCACTCTTGCCCCAGTGCACAAGAATACCCAATACCGATACTTGTCTGAGTTGATATGACTAACAACGAAAGGATTCCAAGACTTTTGCCACGCTTGAATCGATGGTGTTGAAACGGAATGTGCGAAAGCACGAATATCATTGGTGAGCGACGAGTTCACAACGAGTACATCATTGCGAACAAAGGCTGATATATAGGCCAGGCTTGCGAAAGTGGGATCGTATAGAACAAAGTTTGTATCCTCTTGCCAAGTTATTTCCCCCTTATAAACACGAAGTCCAAAAATGATCCCCCCAACATTCTGTTCAATGAGATTATTGTGGATGCCGTATGACTGTACGACAGCAATGAGCATTGGCAGAATCCGGTCTGGTGCCAGCTGACCATTAGCTAAGATCGATAGTACTTGTGGTGTCAAAGCGGCATGATATGAAGTGAGGCTTCCAATCTCATAGTAGTCAGACTGGCGACTGTCTAGCCCATGCGTTGAGTCCCAATGGATAAGTTGTGGCTCAACATTTGAGGGCGCATAGGCCAATAACAATGCAACAGGTCGCTTAGGATCAAACGGGCCCAGACTGGCATTTACCTTTTTGAATAGATGCGTAAATGTTTCTGTACTGCAAAAATTTTCTTTCAGAAACTCAATAATTGCTGTTGCCAATTGAACTTCGCCTGCAAAAGCTATGGCGGTGTCGGGTGCTATAGGCACAACCTTTAACAGAGATTCCTCGACGTACTCACCTCTAACTTTGTCGTGAAGTTGACCAAAGCTTGATTGATCAGTGCTTGATGGAAGCGGCTTAGTGGCTGCTGTATCGCCTAAGAGGTAAACAGCCCCCCCATATTTCCAACCAACACAGTACGTCATCACATCCACCTTTAAAACAACCTAACTATTCATTATATGGAAACTTTCCATATAATCTTTTTCTTGATAATGATGTATAAACATTACAGGCATACAAAAAAAGGTGAGCTAGTTTATTTTGGTATGATGCGTCCGATTATTCAGCTTTTTGGGCAAATTCTCGCACCAACTGCAAGGCGATTTTATCAAGCTTTGGATAACCCAGAGTTAATGCAGACATCTGTACAGAGGGAAATTTGCGATCGCTTAATCAAGAGTGAGTATGGTAAAACTTTGGGGATTCATTCTCTAGATGATTGGCAGCGTGTGCCAATTGTAGATTATGATGCACTCGAACCCTACTTAAATCACAAACATCAACAAATTTATCTCACTCTCGAACCCATTTTGTTCTATGAAAAAACCTCTGGTAGTAGTGGAGCAGTAAAATGGATTCCTTATACTCAATCTTTGCAGCGATCGTTTAATCAAATGTTCTGTGTATGGGCGCATGATTTGATTGTACACGGGCCGAAATTTTCCACAGGCAAGCTTTACGCTTGTATCTCGCCGCAATTAAATGTAGCTGATAGCAAAACTTTACAAGATGATTTAGATTATTTAGATGGCTGGTTGCGTTGGTTTTTGCGTCCTTGGTTGGTGATGCCAAATAAACTTAATCGGCTCCATGACTCGAAGTTGTTTAAACATCAACTAGCTTTGGCATTATTAGAGGCGGAAAAACTAGAAATTATTTCTATTTGGAGTCCTAGTTTTTTGCAAGTACATTTAAAATATATTCAAGAAAATCAGGATTTATTGCGAGGAGAATTACAGAATCGGATTTCAGATCATCGCCTGCAACTCCTCAGTGAAAGTAATATTCCCTGGATGCAACTCTGGCCAAATTTGAAACTGATTTCTTGCTGGGATAGCGCCAATGCAGCAGATCAAGCTCAGGGATTAAGATCGCAATTTCCAGGTGTATTAGTTCAAGGTAAAGGACTATTAGCAACCGAAGCACCAATAACGATTCCGTTGATTGTAGCTGGGGGATATGTGCCAGTTCTTGATGAAGTGTTTTTCGAGTTCGAGGACGATACTGGTTCGCTATATGGTTTACATGAACTCAGCATTGGCAAGGAATACACGATAATTTTATCGCAGAAAGGAGGTTTGTATCGTTATCGGATTGGCGATCGCATCCGGGTAACTCATTACTATCGCCACACTCCTTGTTTAGAGTTTCTCGGACGACATCAAGCTATTAGCGATTTGGTGGGCGAAAAGTTGCAAGAAACCTTTGTCCATAATGCTCTTACTCTCTTGAACTTGCAAGAAACTAATTTTAAAAGCTTGATACCGATTGCCGATCCTCCACACTATATTCTATTATTAGATTCGGCAAAAGAAACCTCAGAAATTATCGCTCAACAGCTGGATCTGGCTTTATTAGAATCATATCATTACAAGAGAGCGCGAACCATCGGTCAACTCGCACCACCACAGGTTTTAATCTCTAGTCAAATTCCTGAAATATTGGTTTTCCATCGTATCCGCACTGGAAGTATTTGGGGCGGTATTAAACATCCAATTCTGGCAAAATCACCCATTAGTACTGAACTTTTACAAGAATTGAAGTTGAAAATTGCCCAGAAATAGCTTACTAAGTACTAGCTTTTTTAAATTTGATTAAATATTTAGCGTGATTCTAATTTAGCAACTCGCTCCTCTAATTTATTAACTTGTTGCTTCAATTCAATCACCAAAGTTGCAAGCCGATCAAACATCGGATCTTGCTGTGATAAGTTCCCTCTGGAACCAGTTGACTGTCGTGGGGTAAGTCTTGTTCTTGAGGATGGAGACTGACGGGTTCTACCTAGCTGAGACTCTAGCTGATTTAACCGCGACTCAACACGATTCAAGTCCGCTTCTAAGTTATTGATGCGGGACTCTACTTGCTGGGATGAGGCAGTTTTGGAAAAAAAACTGCCCCAGATAATTGTTACTAAAATCCCGGCGATTACTAACACCTTGATTTTTTTCATATCAAATAGCTGACTTGTTATAACAGCCTATGTAACCAGACTTTGTTGGGATAATTACAGACTAAAAATCTGGAGATATTTCATCTCTTATCCGGTTGTAAGTTAGAAAATAAACTCTGCCAATCGATAGAGTTGACAGTATTTTCTTCCTGTTTCACCTCAAAAGTGACGTTAGATGCTTTTCCTAGTTTTAACGCTTGCACGCAAAGTTCTGCCACATCCTCACGGCTGATTTTGCCTCTAATATTGTCACCTTGCTCAAATATTAATTCCTTACCCCCTGCGTCTTCAGTTAAAGCACAAGGTCTAATAATCGTATAAGGAATTCCGCTTTCTCTTAAACTATCTTCTCCCTTCAACTTCCAAGTTAAAATTCCTCCCAATTGGTCATTTAATTTCACTGCTGGGGGTTCTTCATCTAAATTAATGCCAGGGCGACCGGGACGAGTGACACCTGCTGAACTGACAAGGATAAATTGTGGTAAAGTTGTCCCCCCATAAGCTTTAATTGATTCCAACTGGAAAGCAAAACCACCTGGGGAAAACTTGGGATTTAAAGCGCCATCATGTTCAAATTTGCTCAACATCAGTTGGAATGAACAAATTCTACTTTGCTCAACTGGCGGCGCATCTTTGACAACTTTTGCCCGAAATACGGGAATCAAATCGGCAAAGGGAATGTGAATATCTATCCAGGTATTAGCTACGGTATCGAAAGAATAGCTGTAGCCAACACCATCCCATGTTGTATCTGTTCGCAAAAATATTTTATAACGCTGACCATCACCTTTGACGCGCAATTTCACTCCTTCATAACCAGATAAGTTGAAGGGTGGATCAAAATTCTTCGTTCTGACAGAAGCAAATCCGCCAGAGTTAGCGGTGGAGACATTACCAGCAAATAAAGCTGTATTTTCTACTAATTGGATATTACTCGCACTCACGCCACCCATGACGACATCATCCAACGCTCCCCAGTTATCCTTTAATTCTGCTGATGGCTTGGTGAAATCAAATATTAGTTTTTCCTTTGCTTGGGGCAAATATTTTGCTGCCGCTTGGACTAAGTTTTTGACTCCTTGATATTCTACATTTTCAGGAGTGTCACCAACAATTTCTGGCTGGTAAAATTTAACACCTTGATAATATTTGGCTCTATCTGCTGTATCTCCCTCAACTGGTTGTACACGCACTGCTGTGCAACAAATTACAGCTTGGATATCAGCCATAACTAAAGGAGTTAAAGTTTCTGGCTGTGTGATATCCGCAACTACTAAATCGATATCATTACCAAGACTTGACCGCGCTTTGTCAATATCTCGAACTAGGGCGCGAACTTTATAACCTCGTTGGAGCGATCGCTGCACGACTCGTTTACCGACACCACCTGTTGCACCTGCTACTAATATTACACCCACATTTCTTCCTCCATTGGGTCTATATTGATTATCCTTAGGACGACCTTGGATTAACTGCTGTACCCAGTTAAGGAAAGGAATCACCTCAAAGTAAGTCAGGGTTTCGATAAACCTGCCTAAGTCCCATTGAGAACGATTTTTGTCAGTCATATTTGCGTCCTCATAACTCTCTTCACTCTAACAATTTTAGGGGAGTGGCGAGTAGTGTAGTTCAATTACTTGAAAAGCGCTGTCATTTTTTTAGAGCGCAAGAGTATCATCAGCAATATCTAAAGAAGCATGGACGCGCCTCTTACAGGATAGGCTAATCTTTCACTGGATTGAGGGAATATATAAGCGCTCACTTGTAATATTCATACTTCGTAAATATTACAAGAGCTTTTGTTAACCTCTTTCGTAATTGAGATAGTCCAAACTTGGGCTTGAGGGATGGTGGTAAGTCTTTAAAATTAACGGATACAAAACCTCTTTTAATATAGAAATTCACCAATTGATGTTTTAAGCATTTTAAATAAAGCGGTTGACTAGCTTGAGTAATTAAATGCTGCACTAGAACAGTCCCTAAACCACGGTTTCGCCAAGCTGGTGCAACAAATAAACTACCTAGCTCTTGTGCTAAGTGAAAGTTTCGGATCTGCCCGAAGGCCACTAAATGCCCATCAGATTCAATCACCCAAAATTGCTGCCATCTTAGTTGACTGGGGTCTAGCTTTGCTCTAAACACAAAAAATACTATTAACCACATATCAAAAGGCTTGGCTTTACGAAGAATATATTCAGGTGGCAACGAGACATTAGACTGTATCATCTATCCAGCCAGAATTAGACAATCCCAATTTACCTTGACTGGTTGAATTTTTTTGACCAAAACAGGGTATGGGCTGTAGGGTAAAGAGGAAATGGTAAGCTGAAATTGTAGTTATCTCCAACAACAGGCATCAATTACTATCGTTACCAGAGCAGTAAAGCAGGCAGAATATAGCTTCCGGGCAATAATGCAAAAACTCCTTTTTAATGACAAAGATAGATTTAGAGCGCAGGCCCTATTCCTTGGTAAAGATATTAACTTACAGACACTGGATAATTACGTTTCCTTGGCGAGTATGCCACTAATGATTAGAGTTGGTGAAGAAGGCTACGCAGTATTGCTGGCCTATGGTGCAGTTGTCCTGTTTAACCTTGAGCCTGTAGAAAAGGTAGCCTTTTTGACCAAACTATCCTCTCAAATTAGCGGCCCTTTTGCCGACCCGGAAACAGAAGAGGTAGAAGTTCATCTCACTATTAGTGAGAGTGAACGAGCTAAGGAAGGAAAAATTTTACTGCATGAATTGAGTATAGAACGCTTGCAGATAGTGGCTGATATTCTTGCCAAGAGTGTTGTGCTGTCTCACTATGAAACTAGCCTAGCGACTGTATTCGATCAAATTGAACCGTTTGCAGCTAGTCTCCAGCGTGAAAACAGGAGTAGACAACAAAGCCGGGAATTACTGCGTCAACTTGGGACTACCCTATTAGTTCAACATAAGATTGTGGGTCAAGTAGAGATTATCGATAAGCCGGAGTTGCTTTGGGAATCTCCACAGCTAGAAAACTTATATCTGCGCTTGGAGGATGAATACGAAATTCGTGAGCGTCACCATGCTCTGGAACGTAAACTAGAGCTAATTTCCCAAACCGCCCAAACGGTGCTGGAGTTCATGCAGCATAGCAGTAGTCAGCGAGTAGAGTGGTATGTGGTGATTCTGATTGTGGTAGAGATTCTGCTGTCACTTTATGACATCCTTTTCAAAAGCTAATGCTAAATTTGGGGTTGTGATATTATGTCCGGTTAAAGACTTATCATTAAGACCCCAGAGGGGAGGGGTTTTTGGGCTTTCTGGGCTTTCTGCATAGAGAAAGGGAATTATAACTAATTAGCCGGACATGATATGAGATGGCGAGGGAGCGATCGCAACTACTCAAAATTCAGTGGGAGAAATTGTTACTCAGAGTGACACTATTAATGAGTTGCAAGCTCGGCTACGAACTGAAACTAGGCAGAAAAAAGCTGCCTCTGTTGCTTCTGAGTGCAGTGCTAATGTCAGTTGTGTAAAAGAATGTGAAAAGCGCAGTAATTCATCCATTGAATAATCTGCTTGCTCAACTTCTTTTAGCTGGTTCAACTCTTCCGTCGCATTAGCGATCGCTACTTCTATATCTGGTTTGTCCTTGTCTCACCTCCTGCCAGAACTCTCGTTACAGTAATTCTCATTATGAGAATAATTATTCACCGCTTGCTCGCATACAGAAGTTAATCATGCAGTTTTCTGAAATGAGGCGATCGCATTCATGCATTCTCCAGGTATGAATACTGCACTCAAACAAGCAGAAAAGGTGGATGTGTGGCATGAATATGTCGGATATTGTGTAATTCATCGGCAACAGTAAAACTACTGACTGCTAATTAGTTCCTTGATTTTCAGCTAAGTAATTACACAACTTCAGCTTTTTACAAATTAATTGCATATTTTAGGAGGATGTGAAAACGATGATTATCGTCATGAAATCCGGTTGTCCTCGACAAGAAATTGAATTACTATTCACAGAACTTTCACGCTGGAAGATTGTCCCAGAAATCTCTGTAGGTAAACACAAAGTAGCAATTGGTTTGATTGGTGATACAACGGAAATCGACGTGCAGCAAGTGCAAAATCTAAACCCTTTTATTGAGCAAGTGCTGCGGGTAAAGAAGCCATTCAAACGAGCTAGTTTAGAGTTTCGTTATGGTGAACCCAGCGATGTAAAGGTGCCTACACCCTCTGAAACTATCACCTTTGGTCAAAACCATCCTGTAGTCGTAATTGCAGGCCCCTGTTCTGTCGAAAGCGAAGAGATGATTGTAGAAACTGCGCTGCGAGTCAAAGCCGCAGGTGCAAAGTTTCTCAGAGGAGGTGCTTACAAACCACGAACTTCACCCTATCCAGGGACATGGAGAAAGTGCTTTAGACTGGTTAGCAACAGCTAGATCGGTTTCTGGCTTGGGTATTATTACTGAGGTGATGGATGGGGCTGAATTAGAAATGGTGGCATCAATCGCAGACATCCTGCTAGTTGGTGCCCGCAATATGCAAAATTTTTCCCTTTTGAAAAAAGTCGGTGCAACAGGTAAACCTGTGTTACTCAAACGTGGTTTGTCAGCCACTATTGAAGATTGGCTGATGTCTGCTGAGTATATTTTGGCAGCAGGAAATCCCAATGTGATTTTATGCGAACGGGGCATTAGGACTTTTGACAGAGAGTATACACGCAATACTTTAGATATATCTGCAATACCTGTTTTGCGTAGTTTAACTCACCTGCCAATTGCTGTTGATCCCAGTCACGGTACTGGGAAATCAGAATTGGTGACACCAATGGCAATGGCTGCTAAAGCAGCTGGTTGTGATTCGCTAATGGTCGAGGTTCACCCTAATCCTCAAAAAGCCCTTTCAGATGGGCCTCAGTCGCTTAATTTTGCCAGCTTTGAAGAATTTATGAGAGAAATGGCTCCCTTGGGCAAATTCTTTGGTCGCTGGCAAGAACAGAAATACACAAAAAGTGTTGAAACTAATTCTCTACTCCCCTTAACAAATTGGAAGATTGGGGTTCTTTAACAAGAGAGGCAGAGGGTAGGAGGCAGGAGGAATAGTGCGAATCGTTGGGTAGAAACTAGCCCTGAAATGGGCAGAAGATTACCCGCAAAGGTCTGAACCTTGACAACTTGATAGCCATGCAGGT
>NZ_JBALEF010000065.1:0-18915 GCF_036918245.1 Nostoc sp. | reverse complement strand
AATGATTGTCAATAATCTGACTCGTTCAATTTTTCAAAACTTCAATATCCCTTATTTCTATTTTTCCTCTGCCTAGAGTGACAAAAGAGGGTTAAACTGGTCGGAGTGATTCAACAACCAGAGCAAAATAATTTTTGATTTTAAATATTACAAATATTAAAGTTTTTTAACTCTAGCTGCCTGAAATACCATGAAAGTTTTGGCTGCTGTAATAAAGTGGGTAGTTGAAATCTGTTTTATGGAAGCCAGCACTTGACTGTGACCAATCAATAGTCTCATAAAATCTGAGTTTATCCTTGCCAATTAATAAGCTAAACAGTGATTTGAAGAAAACTTTCTTAATATAATTTGGAATTAATGACATAGCAACAAACAAAGAAATTCCAGTCAATTAGATGTACTGCATTAACTTATAACCAGAACTGTCGATAGTCCTTGATATACTGCTGTATGATCAGAGGTGAACGATTAAGTAATTGCTCTGTATCAGGTGTGATGTTGCCTGCCAATCATAAACGGGCGCTAGTGTAGATTGCTACCATTACTAAAATAAAGTCTATTGGCAACCTTTTGGAGCGCATTTGTCGAACAAAGTTTAGCACAGAAGGATTATAGCGTATCGGTTTACCTAAAACAGATGTGAAGATGTCCGCAACTTCGTAATAAGTTAAGGCTTCTGCACCAATAAGGGGATATGCTCTTTCCTGATGCCCATCTTCAATTAAAGTACGAACTGCAACGGCAGCAATATCCCGCACATCAATAAAACTTGTTTTACCATTACCAGCTCGAAGAAGCAATTCACTATGAACTTTGATGTCTTCTCTGTGTGTGGTATTAAGATTTTGCATAAAAAAGCTGGCCCGTAAAAAGGTAGCTTTAATACCTAATTGGTTGATATAGCGTTCAATTTGGGAGTGTGGCAGAAAACGGTTGCGTTCGGCTCCTAGTATTGAAAGAAACACGATATGCTCAAAGAGAGCGAGTTTTGCAGCATTTAGGGCTGGGGCAATTTGAAGACGAATATTAGCAAGGGCAGGCGGAGGCACTAAAAAAAGTTTATTGACTTCAAAAAAAGCATGATCAAAGGTGTCAGGATTGGTAAAGTCGAAGGGGACGCACTGAATATTGTTGCCTAAGAGGTGTTTAGCGTTGTTTAGATTTCTAACTCCAGCACAGATATTACAATCGTGGGATTGCAGTAAGCTCAGAACTTCTTGACCGACATTTCCAGTTGCACCTGTCACTAAAATTTTTAGCATGATCAACTATTACTGTTACTCATTCAAAACACTCCGAGTACAAACAATAAGTGTTTATTGCTTATTATCTGATAAGACTAATATGCCAGTAGAAAAACTAAATGGTCAATAAAAAATTGGCAGTTAAACGGCTAACAGTAAAGCTCACGTCAACAGAAAGACAAAAATTGTCAGAATACTGTGCAAATAATTTGCAAAAGGTCTATTAACTAAAACTCTATGAACAATAAGCGTTTACTGACACTGATTTTGGCACTATTAGTAATTGCTATTTCTTGGTGGAGAGTAATGACGGTACAGGCGTCTCTTACAGTAAAGCAAATGGTCTGTGATGGTGTGCCGCTATTATACATAGTGTCAAAGAATGCAAAAAATGTACCTGGTGTTTTAATAGCACATGGGTATGCAGGTTCTAAGCAGTTAATGCTTGGGTACGCCTACACCTTAGCAGATGCAGGTTACGCAGTTATAGTATGGGACTTTGATAGTCATGCAGCTAATACTAAACCGTTGCAAAAAAATTCACTTCAGCAAAATCTTGATGTTGCTTATGAAGCCCTTGTAAAACAACCAGAGGTAGATAAATTGCGTTTAGCGACTTTAGGTCACTCAATGGGTAGCGGTGCAGTAATGTCTGCTGCTATCAATAATGTCAATCGTTATGCGGCAACCGTAGCTATTTCTCCTACAAGTGCTTCAGTTACACCAAAAGCTCCTGATAATCTGCAATTGCAAGCAGGAAGCTGGGAAGGTAGATTTATTGCCAATGCAAAGCAGTTACTTGAAAGCGCAGGTGGAGAAAATAAAAATTTATTTCAGGACAAGGGAAGAGAGCTAGTAATTATTCCTAATGCTGAACATATTACAATTTTGTTCCGCGATAAAAGCCACCTTGCTGCTAGAAATTGGCTTGATGCTACTTTTGGAATCCAGCGTCAAAGCACCTATGTTGATTATCGAATGATTTGGTACGTTTTACACTTCTTGGCGTGGTTAGTAATACTAGGAGCAATTGCTCCTATTTTAACTACTTCTTTCCTCCCTAGTAGGGTAGAACAACTAAAAAGCTGGGCAGGCTTAATAGTAGCGCCTTTTGTTGCAAGCGGTACACTTGTAGTAGGTAATTGGCTCGGTGATATTGATAACTTAGGTGGAGTTTTAGTAGGCGCAGCAGTAAGTATTTGGTTTGGTGCAGCAGGGTTAACCTGGCTTGCGATCATGTTACGAATGCAACGACCGACAGTTAGAGCTTTAGGAATCGGCATTATTTTATTCATAGTGTACAATGATTAAAAGTTTTGATGTTTCCGAAACTCCAAAATCTGTTTATATGTCATGTATGGCTGTTCAATTTGGGGCGCATGACCGCAATTTTTCAGCTTAATTAACCTAGAATTGGCAATATCTTGATGGAACTTTTCTGCATCTTCTAGTGGGAGCATATCATCAGCTTCTCCCCACAAAATCAGTGTGGGTTTGTCAACTTGAGCAATTGAATTCGCCAAGTCGCTATAACCACCACTTTTGACATAAGAAATCATCGCATCATACCAAAGTGGCATTTCTTGATGTAGCATTGCACACCCAATAGCTGAAAGGATTAATGCCTGATTGCAGCCTACACCGTCACTAACCAATCGCAAACAACAGATTTACATCCGTCAGTAAAGTTAACAGCAACTTGCCACTGCCCTAAATATCCGTTCCATACTGGCTCACTATCGACCAGGTGTAACTTCAACTTCATAGCGACGAGGACAATTCAGCCTTACGCTGCTGATGTCGTTCAGTAAGTGTTTTCGCTCGTTTGTCTTGCAGTTTTTTGAGTTCGGCATCAGACACCTCAACACAGTCCGCGATGCCTACAGCGGGCTACGCCTACGCCTAACATTCGGTAGCATATAATTCCTTAGAGGCTGATTTCACTGACTTAAAGATGTTTTAAGTAAATCGGTAGAGCGATTGAACTAACTTTCGTCAGTTTGATCGATGTCCCAGAGTGTTTAAAGAAAGTGAAAACGATTGCATTTATTGATATATTATGCGATTCCTCTGTTATCCAATAATTAATCTGCTCAAACTGTATTTAAGCAAAGTAGCCTGTTAAGTCCAATAAAGAATTTCTGCATTTAAAAAACGCCTAGTAATCTCCGTCTCAAAAAAGCAACGCAACGCCTTCATTGTGTCCTTATCGTAAACGTACTTAGTTCCGCCAAACTTATTACGCTTGACACTGCGTTTTGCCTCATCCATCTCTAATTTTGATTGCGGATACCAAGTTCGTAAAACTTCTTTTGACCCCGGTGTGAATCGATGTGAGATTAGTTCAAAAGTAAGGTTACACTCAAAATCCAGTGCCTCGTTTATCTGGTCAAACAAAGAACTATAGTGCATCTGCCAATCGTCTATCGGCATAATTGGCGCAATAACTAAGCCTACTGGATAACCACCACCGCCACGCTCTAATGGTAGCGCTAACCGTCGCAATGCATTCAGTCTGGATGTTACAGATACTGTGCCACCTTCAAACTTGCCAGAAATCGGCGCTGCATTAACACTCATCCGACAACGGGTATGCCCATTGTGTGGTAAGTCAAGTAACCCATCCACAGCATCAAATTTCGATACCCAACGTAAATGTGCATTACTACGAGTGCCAAAGTAACGAATACATTCAGCAAGGCTTCCAGTTAGATGTTCAATACCCAATGGATCTGTGTAACAGCTAACTTCAAAACTCGTGTTTTTACCTTGTTGCTCGTAGTTAGCTAAGTTCTCTAATATCTGCGGTAAGTTAGCAAAAACACGGATGACAGGTGGCCCCGATAAACTACCAGCTAAGTAGCAGTATTGACAATGAGCAGGACAACCCTCAGCAATGTGAAACTGCCAATCTGCAGAAGGTGGAATGGGACTCAGTTTAAAAGAACTGGGTGGTGCAGTAACCACTGCTAAAGTACGCTTGGCGATGTTGTAAGTATCCCGCTCTGACTCACCGCGCAGTCCCTTAAGACGATTCTGTGATAATTCTTCGATTGGTAAGTTGAGTGACTGTACACGTGTAAGAATCTGCTGCCCCCAAACCTCATTTAAGGCAGCAGGTGTAAACAGTACCCGTTCAGGTATCCACAATCTTGGCGATCTTATTTGTGTATCTGATACTGAAACCTGGTCTGTAATTGTATTCAGCAATATCTTTCTCCGTTATTTATTTTGCTGATTTGTGCAATTAATTTTCAAGGACTTGCTTAATTCGTCGCTCTAACAAGTCAAGATCCAAAGTGCCTTCATCACGGTTAATTCTACGCACAGTCGAATTAACATTAGCTAAATTTACTAATAAATCTTGAAGAATTTCTTGCTGCTGACGTGCTTGGGTAACTTCGCGTGGCTCCTGTACTAAATCACGCACAATGGTATCTTCAGCACGAGAGGCGATAATTGGATCGCTTTGCCCTTGAATGTGAACAAAGGTTCGTCGCCCAGGACCTCGTTCTTCTTCTATTGGGATAACTGCTGTAACTTGGTCAGAACGCACATATTTTCCAAATCCTAAATGGACTAGCTCTGATGAAAGTATTTTCATATATAGGAATCCTAATTTTTAAATCTTACTTATATTATAAAATCTCCAAAAGCGACTTAAAGCCATAGACCATACGGGTTATACCCAATTAAAAGTAGTAGTTATATTTGCTTACACCAATTCTATGTGAGGCTGCTCTCGAACATTAGGTATACCTCCTAACTTCGTCTAAATAACTACATTTGACAGCAAATTTCAGCCAAGTCTGAGTTTCTGCTGCAACAGAAGCTTCTGAATAATTCAATTTTGCAATAAAAGCAGCTTCGTAACCACGTTTTCTCCATGCAACTGCTGCGATTTGCACAAACACAACCAGATGAACGACGAATTTGATCGGTCAAAATCTTTCTGAGGAGGGACAGACTTACTCAAACCTTACGAGAATATGGAAAAAGTGAGGAGAGCTTGTCATAACTGATAAAACCTGTAGTCTGGAGTTAATAATCATGGCCGATGTGACAAATATAGCGACTAAGCTTGCTGATCTAAAGCTTTTTCAGAATGTTCTGTTGGAAAGTGAGCAAAAGTTAATAGCACAGACGGACGACAATACCATTTGCCAGCGGCTCGAAGGAATGATAAACAGCGATCGCTTAAATCTCAGCGTTATTGAAGCAGCTATTTCTAGATACGGCAACGCAGCAGAACCTCGCGACATTACTCAACAACATGCCCAGAAGGTAAGCCAAATGATGAGCGGTTCGGAGCTAACTCTGTATGACAAGTACTTACAGCTTAAGTTGCTAAAGCATCAACAGACAATGACCGGGCTGGTTCTACACAAGGTTGCCCAGTCCTTGAATGATGACCTTCAAGATTTGATGGAACCGCTCAACCGAGTTAATTTTGAAAATCGCGCTCACCAAGAGATTCTTAAAGGCGTTCTTTACTTCGTTGGAACGCGAGAGATAGCTGGTAAGGAACCTGACATGGGTCTGTGGGCTAGCATTGAACAGGGAATTGCAGCCCTTAAGGGTGCTGTAAGCAGCGCGGTAAGCTAGTAGCAATGAGTGGCAGAGGGCGCGTCATTCATGGGAGCGTGATAGATTCATCTGATTTATGCTACATTGAAGCATACTTTTCAAGAGTGAATCATCTCTAACTCAAAACAATTATCCCAATTAAGGGGATCTCAAATTTGCCAACTGAAACCTTTAATTACGCGACAGCTTTTTTCACTGTGAGCATCATTGTAACAGTAGTGAATGGCACACTTGTAAACGTGAAACCTAGTCAAAACAGGGTGTAGGGGGTGGCTGAGTGGGTGTAGGAAAAAATCAAGAAAATTAAAAACAAGTGTGAACATTAATAAACTTCTTTGCTACGCAACGCTGGCGCGAACGTCACTACACCCCACACCCCACACCCAAAAGCCTTATGAATAGTGGATTTGCCGAAAACAAGCGTGCCATTCGCCTCTTTTGCCTTTCTGCACCTCTGCATTTCAAGCTTGTGAGAAATGCGGGCTACGCCGCAGGGGTAAGTTTTTCCGAAATAGTTACATTCAGATAATTTTTGATAACGTGCCGATGCGTTACAGCCACAGCCAGTGCCTTAAACTCCACCATCCGCTCATCAAACCCCCGCAACTGAACGTCTGCCGTAAGAAACTGCAACAGATTTAGATTTTCGAGTAACAACACAGCAGGCAATAGCTGCCCCTTGTTAAAATCTGGTTGACAAATCGAATTTTCCCCAGCTTCTAATTGAGCTTTAGCCCGTTTTGCATCACGGTTGGTCAGAAATTCTCGTCCCAGTGTCAAATAATAGTGCATCCGTAGTTGGGGATACCAGCCGTCGTCATTTTTCTCAACCAAATCAGGCGTAACTTCAATTTCGTAGCGACGAGACAATTCGGCCTTACGCTGCTGATGTTGTTCGGTTTTCGTTTTCGCCCGTTTGTCTTGCAGCTTTTTAAGTTCAGTTTGAGAGAGTTCATCAGCTTGCGCGATCGCTTCACACTCAGCAGTCAGTAATGTCTAAATAAAATTTCAAGGGTAGGAGTATGAAATCAGATGCATTACAGCCTGGATCTATATTGAGCAAGCATTTAAGAGGTTTTGATCGCCAAAATCTTCAAAGCCACTGCTTGGTGAACGAGCATCATTGATAACCGATTTTCTGGTCTGACAACCATTAGTTCTTCAGAGCTAAACTCCTTTTGGAGCGTTGATAAGTTGTTGCGTCTTTAATTTTTCAAAGTATTCTTGTTGCAATAAGGGTTCTAAACCTGAAAAAGCGCAATTTATAAGCGCGACAGCTTAACAAGATAAGCTGAGAAAAAGTTTCCACAAATTCCACCACAATTGTTTACCATTCACTTATGAGCCAGTATATTCTCAGTAGTCTCACAGCTGATGAAGAACTTAATTTTTCTGAAGAAGCAGAGGTTTTCGTTTTTCCCACTTCTTTCGCCCAGCAGCGATTGTGGTTTCTCGACCAGTTAGCACCGGGGAATCCATTTTACAACGTGTCAACAGCACTTCGCCTGACAGGTTCCCTCAACTTTACCGCCTTAAAGCAGACATTCAACGAAATTGTACGTCGCCACGAAACCTTACGCACTACGTTTGTTATGGTAGAGCAGCAACCAGTGCAGGCGATTGCACCCAACGTAACAATACCTCTTCCCCTAATAGATCTACGCAATTTCGAGAGCCAAGAACGTGAGACACAAGTGCAGCAAATCGTAACCCAAGAGGCTCAACATCCTTTCAATCTCACCACCGGGCCATTGCTGCGAGTAAAGCTGCTACAACTGGATGAAGCAGAATATCTGCTGCTGCTTAATCTACATCACATTGTTGCCGATGGCTGGTCAATTAGAGTGCTAATTAGAGAATTGGGAATATTATACACAGCCTTTGCAGAGGATTAGCGATGTCTAACTACAAGCGACTCCCGAAGTTCCGAACAAAGTCAGCCTCCGCTCAGACTTCTCTCCATGTCTACCTCTGTGCCAGAACTACCCATTCAATATGCAGATTTCGCCCAATGGCAACGGGAGTGGCTGCAAGGAGTGGGAGCAAAGGGTTGTTCGCCTCTACAAACCCAGTTAGCTTATTGGCAAAAGCAATTAGAGGGGATTTCGGTATTGAATCTCCCCACCAAGCAACTGAGACCAGCAGTTCCTAGCTACAGGGGTGCAAAACAATTTCTAGAGCTACCACACTCCTTAACTCAAGCGCTAGAGGCACTGAGTTACCAAGAAGGCGTTACCTTGTTCATGACAATGCTGGCAGCGTTTCAGACTTTGCTTTATCGCTACACGCAGCAAGAGGATATTGTAGTAGGTTCACCTATTGCTAATCGCAATCGTAGCGAACTAGAAGGATTAATTGGTTTTTTTGTCAATAGCTTGGTGCTACGTACAGATTTCTCAGGTAAGCCGACGTTTCGAGAATTGTTGAATCGAGTCAGAGAGGTAACTTTAGGAGCATACAGCCATCAGGACTTGCCTTTTGAAAAGCTGGTGGAGGAACTGCATCCAGAGCGAGATTTGAGCCGCAATCCCTTATTTCAGGTTGTATTTAGCCTCCAAAATACTCCAATCGTTGCGCTAGAGTTACCTGGGTTAACGCTTTCGCTATTTGAATTCGACAGCAAAACTGCAAAGCTTGATTTAGAGTTGCATCTGTGGCAGGACTTGGATAGTTTGAAAGGACAAATGGTTTATAGCACCGATTTATTTGATGACACGACCATTACCCGGATGCTGGGACATTTCCAAACGCTGCTAGAAAGCATTGTCGCTAATCCAGAACAGCGTCTTTGGGATTTGTCTTTGCTTACTGAGGAAGAACGACAAGAGTTATTAATTGATTGGAATGACACTAAAAAAAACTACCCAGAGAACAAGTGTTTTCATCAGTTATTTGAAGCGCAGATGGAGGAAACTCCCGATGCGATCGCAGTAGTCTTTGACAAGCAACAATTAACCTATCGTGAACTAAATATCCGAGCTAACAAACTTGCACATCACCTGCAAAAATTGGGGGTAGTCCCTGACGTTATAGTAGGCATTTGTGTAGAGCTATCGCTAGAGATGATCGTCACATTATTAGGCATCCTCAAAGCAGGTGGAGCATACTTACCTTTAGATCCGAACCTACCTCAAGAACGTCTTAAATTTATGCTAAAAGATGCACAAGTTTTAGTATTGCTGACACAACAAAAATTGCTTAAGCATTTTGAAGACTTCTCGAATCCAATTATTTGCATAGATAAAGATTGGGCAACTATTACACAACATAGCCAAGAAAACCCGACCAGTTGCGTAACATTGGACAACTTAGCTTATGTCATCTACACCTCTGGCTCAACAGGAAAGCCTAAAGGCGTTTTGCTTCAGCATCGAGGATTATCCAACTTAGCGGCATCTCAGATTGAGGTTTTCAATTTACAACCGAGTAACCACATTCTGCAATTCGCCTCATTAAGTTTCGATGCCTCAATTTTTGAGATTGTCATGGCACTGCAAACAGGAGCAACTCTTTATTTAGCAAACAAAGAATCCCTTCTACCCGGACAACCTTTGCTCCAATTATTGCGAGAAAAAGCTATTACTCACGTCACCCTTCCGCCAGCAGTATTAGCAGTCCTACCTACAGAATCACTTCCGGCATTACAAACTATTATTTGTGCAGGCGAATCTTGCACTGATGATATTGTAAAACGTTGGTGGAACTCTCAGCGTCGATTTTTTAATGCTTACGGCCCTACTGAAGCAACGGTTTGGTCAACCATTGCAGAGATTAGTATTATGAGTGAAAAACCGCCCATTGGTCGCCCTATTACTAACACTCAAATTTATATATTAGATAAACATTTACAACCTTTACCAATTGGAATTGCTGGCGAATTATATATAAGTGGTGAGGGATTGGCACAAAGCTATCTAAATCGCCCCGAATTAACTACTGAAAAGTTTATTCTCAATCCTTTTAGTGATAAAAATAAAGCGCGACTTTATAAAACGGGTGATTTAGCTCGGTATCGACCAGACGGGAATATTGAATTTTTAGGACGCATCGATAATCAAGTAAAAATTCGTGGATTCCGTATTGAGTTGTCAGAAATTGAAACAGTACTAAAATATCATCAAAGTGTGCAAAAAGCAATAGTAATTGCTAAAGATAATTTATCTGATGATAAGTACTTAGTGGCTTATATTGTTCCCAATGTAGAGACACAAAATTTCCCGTCTCTACTACGTAAATTTTTAAAAGAAAAATTACCAGAATACATGATTCCAAAAGCTTTTGTAGTGCTGGATTCTCTACCGCTAACAGCTAGTGGGAAAGTGGATCGTTTGGCGCTAACAGAACTCGACAGTTACGCTAGCCGTTTAATAGATAAAACATTTATTGCTCCTCGTACTCCAACCGAGTCAACTTTGGCAAAAATTTGGGCTGAAGTCCTTAATGTTGAGCGTGTGGGTATTTACGATAATTTCTTCGACTTGGGAGGAGATTCGCTATTAACTGTACGCCTAATGAAGCAGATAGACAAGCAATTTGAGCGCGAATTGCCCTTATCTAACTTATTTTTAAATCCCACAATTGAAAGTTTAGCAACTTCTCTATCCTCAGCAACAGACTCTCTGCCTTGGTCTCCCTTAGTACCGATTCAACCTGCTGGTTCAAGTCCACCTTTCTTCTGCGTCCATCCAATTTTTGGTGTTGTCTTTCCTAATTACGAATTAGCTCATCATTTGGGAAAAAATCAACCGTTTTATGGGCTACAACCCATTGGACTTGACGGAAAAAGTTCTCCATTAACTAACATTGAGGATATGGCTGCTCACTACATTGAAGCATTGCGCTCAGTGCAGCCCAAAGGCCCTTATTTTTTAGGAGGTTGGTCTTTTGGAGGTTGGGTTGCTTTTGAAATGGCTCAACAACTGCAAAAGTCTGGAGAAGAAGTGGCTCTACTTGCTGTGCTTGACACTTTAGCACCAATTCCGGGCAATATACCTTCTTTGGGTAATGGTTTAAAGTTTATGCTGACAACAGTGGCGCGATATATATGGCCCTTTTTCCTCGATTATTTATATCTAATTATTGCGATCGCCAGGAATCGAATTAACAGTTTAACTTCTTGGTTGACTAATTTTAATATAATTGTGCAAAACTCATTTTGGGAGCCGCTAACGCGATACTCCCAAAGGGAGTCGCTAACGCGAACGCTCCAAACAAATCTCTTCTCTCACCTCATCCTCAAAGAGGATGCCACAGTCAACGTTATACCCGAAGAATCCAAGTTAAGGCTTTTAAGCGAGTTAGCAATTCGTCCCATGCTTCGTGTTTTCTATGCCAATAGCCAAGCAGTTCTCAACTACGTTCCACAAGCCTACCCTAAAGAAATTAATCTTTTTAGAACAAAGGTTCAATCGAGCATTGCCAAGGAAGATCCGAGTATGGGTTGGCATCAGCTAACTGTGGGAGGAACGGAAATTTATCATATTCCTGGCAATCACCTAACTATGCTGAGAAAACCCCATATCCAAATTCTCGCCGCACAGCTAAAAGCCTGTATTGAGAAAGCACAAAATTTAAAATAAGGATCAATATGTCTTCTGAAGAAGTCTTCGTCTTTCCAGCATCTTTTGCTCAACAGCGACTATGGTTCCTCGACCAGTTGATCCCCGGCAATGCTATCTACAGTGTGCCGACAGTAATTCGCTTGACAGGTTCGCTTAAGTTAGCCGCACTAGAACAGACTTTTAACGAAATCGTGCGTCGCCACGAAATCTTACGTACCACATTTATAGTGTTGGATGGGCAACCTGTACAGGCGATTGCACCCAGCTTAACAATACCTCTTTTTGTATTAGACCTCCAGCAATTGTCAGCTGATAAACAAGAGGTTAAAGCAAAGTCCATTATTACCGCAGAGATAGAACATCCCTTCGATTTATCCTCCGGGTCATTGCTGCGAGTAATACTCCTCGTGCTTTCCGAGACAGAACATATTCTATTACTGAATATGCACCACATTATCTGCGATGATTGGTCTATGGGGGTACTGATTCGGGAACTGGGAACGCTTTACGCAGCTTTTGCACAAAACCAGCCTTCCCCTCTATTAGAACTGCCTCTTCAGTACGCCGATTTTGCTCACTGGCAGCGCGAGTGGCTGCAAGGAGAAGTACTCCAAACCCAGTTAGCTTACTGGCGGGAGCAATTAAACGGTATTTCCATATTGCATCTGCCTACTGACAAACCAAGACCAGCTATACAAAGCTATCGAGGAGCAACACAATTTCTAGAGTTACCAAAAAAACTAATTGATTGCACTAGAAAAGCTGTCACAGCAAGAAGGTGTCACCTTATTTATGACACTGTTGGCAACATTTCAAACATTACTTTACCGCTACACACACCAAGAAGATATCGCGGTAGGTTCACCAATTGCTAACCGTAACCATAGTGAAATTGAAGGAATAATTGGTTTTTTTGTCAATAGTTTAGTGCTGCATAGTAACTTATCTGGAAATCCCACCTTTCGGGAACTACTAGGCAGAGTACGGGAGGTAACATTAGGAGCATACAGCCACCAAGATTTGCCGTTTGAAAAGTTAGTTGAAGAACTACACCCGGAGCGGAACTTGAGCCACCATCCTTTATTTCAAGTGGTATTTGGTTTCCAGAATGCGCCAATGTCAGCGTTAGAACTGCCTGGATTAGTACCCAGCTTTATGAATATTGATTTGAAAAAAACACGTTTTGATTTGGAACTGCATCTGTGGAAGTGTTCTGAGGATTTTAGGAGCTTATGGGGCGGAAACTAGGAGTATTCTGAAGGTCTCCGAGGTGTAATCGTTTACAACACAGATTTATTTGATCGAGCCACCATTAACCAGATGCTGGAACATTTTAAAACTCTATTGTCAGCTATTGTTGCAAATCCAGAAGAACGAATTACAAATTTACCGTTATTAAGTGAAGTGGAGTTACATCAGGTATTAGTGGAATGGAATAACACCCAAGCCGATTATCCTCAAAATAAATGTATCCATCAATTGTTTGAAGAAAAGGTACAGCAGTATCCTGATTCTATAGCAGTAAACTTTGCTAACAAAGAACTTACTTATCAAGAGTTGAATACTTGCAGCAATAAACTAGCGCACCACTTACAAAAAATAGGAGTAGGTTCAGAAGTTTTAGTTGGCATTTGTATTTCACAGTCTATAGAAATGATAATCGGGTTATTGGGAATTCTTAAAGCAGGGGGAGCGTATGTTCCATTAGACCCCAGCTATCCTGAAGAACGCCTAAATTTTATGCTGGAAGATGCACAAGTTTCAGTATTGCTGACACAAGAAAACTTACTCAAGCATTTTGCAGGTTTCTCAAATCCAATCATTTCTATAGATAAAGACTGGAAAATTATTACCCAAGAAAAGGAAGACAATCTTAAAAGGGATTTAAATAGTGATAATTTAGCCTATATTATTTACACCTCTGGTTCTACAGGAAAACCCAAGGGAGTGGCTGTACCTCACAAAGCTGTAAATCGGTTAGTGTGCAATACTAACTATATAAAATTGTCACTATATGATAAAATCGCCCAAGCCTCAAACACTTCTTTTGATGCAGCGACATTCGAGATTTGGGGAGCGCTACTTAACGGCGCTCAACTTGTGGGAATTAGTAAAGATGTAACCATTTCGCCTCATGAATTGGCATTACAACTACGAGAAAAAGGTATCAACGTTCTGTTTTTGACCACTGCCTTATTTCAACAGATTGTTAGAGATGTTCCGCAAGCTTTTGCGACCTTGAAATATTTCCTGTTTGGTGGCGAAACCGTTGATCCGAGATGGATTAAAAAGATTCTCCAATCTGGTGCGCCAAAGTGCTTAATTCATGTTTATGGTCCTACAGAAAATACAACATTTTCCTCTTATTACTGCGTAGAAGAGTTACCATCAGCCACATCTTTACCTATTGGTATCCCCATTACAAACACGCAGATTTATATATTAGATACCCATTTACAACTAGTGCCTATTGGCGTTACTGGCGAATTATATATGGGTGGGGAGGGGCTGGCGCGAGAATATCTCAATTGCACTGAATTAACTGCTGAACATTTTATTACTCATCCTTTTAGTAACAAACCAAAAACACGTCTTTATAAAACGGGTGATTTAGCTCGTTATTTACCAGATGGCAATATTGAATTTTTAGGTCGCATTGACAATCAAGTAAAAATTCGTGGCTTCCGCATTGAGTTGTCAGAAATTGAAGCAGTGCTGAGTCAACATCCAGCAGTGAAAGAAACTATAGTTATTGCTCGTGAGGACGTACCTGATGATAAGTATTTGATGGCTTATATTGTTCCCAAGCAGGAACAGATACCAATGGAAGACGTGCAAAGCTTTGCATATTTACTTCGTCAATTCTTCAAAGAAAAGCTACCAGAATATATGGTGCCAAGAGCATATATGGTATTGGAATCTCTACCTCTAACACCTAATGGCAAAGTCGATCGCCATGCTTTACCCATACCTGAGACAATTACTTTCCATAATCAAGATTATGTGGCACCGCGATCGCAGGTTGAAGAGTTACTTGCAGAAATTTGGGCTAAAGTCTTGGGAAAAGAGCAAGTAGGCGTTCACGACAATTTCTTTGAATTGGGCGGTCATTCTCTACTAGCGACTCAGCTAACTTCCCGCATTCGTGACATCTTCCAAATAGATTTGCCTGTACGCAATTTGTTTGAAACACCAACTGTTGAACAACTTGCTAAGTACATTAGTGACACAATGTGTTGGGCAGCAAAAGGTGCGGATAAGACTCAAACTACGGGAATTCAACGAGAAGAAGTAGAATTTTGAGAAACCCCTGAGTTAGAAATCACCATGCCATTTATGCCATCCGGTATATGTGTACGAGCCGCAGTAGCGATTAACTTAAGCTATTAGAAAAATGTGCGAATTGGCTGGCAACCTCTACTTTGGAACTAATCAAAAGGTACTAAGTACATCTAGCCCGTGAAGAAGCAAAGCAAGTTTTAGGTAATCATCCCAGCTATAAGCAGCCAGCACAAAACGTGCTGACTGCTTCGGCAAATTGTTGGTTTTGTTCCATCAATGCCATGTGTCCACCTGGTTTGATGGTGACTTTTTGAGAGTAAGGCAATTCTGCTTTCATGCGATCGCTTGCAACGGGTTTAGTTGCTATATCTGAATTGCCACAAACAACCAACACAGGAATGTTAATAGTTGCAAGTGTTTCTGTTTCATCAAACTTCAACATTGCCAGTGTGCCACGAGCCAGAACACCAGGCGAACCCAATGCTGATAATAGACCTGCAAAACTTAGTTGACCACGTGTTTCAGTACCCGTAAATCCAGACAGTTCGACGGTGATGTACAGCGAACCATTCAAATATGAGAGCCAAGTCATCAACCAAAAAATCGGCCACAGCACAGTAGTCAGGTACAACACAGGTTCGAGTAGCGGTTTCTGCAATTTACGTACCAGACCGCTAAAAATACAAGTTTTTACCGGATTGGTGTAAGTAGTATCTACAAGAATTAAACCAGCCACCCGACTCCCTAATTGCTCTGGAAACAGGCGACAGAATGTCAGGTTAATCATCCCACCCATGCTGTGTCCTACCAAAATAACAGGTTTATCCCCTGCTATGGCAACAACAGCTTCCAAGTCACGGGCATATTTTTCTATAGAGTGATCATTGTTTTTCGGTTTGGAGGATTTTCCTAGTCCTGGTAGATCCCAAACAATTACTCGGAAGCGATCGCTTAGTTGTCGTTTGGCATAATACCATATAGTACTGTTTGGCCCCCAACCGTGTGACAAAATAATTGGTTGACCATCTTCAGGTCCAAAAAACTCTACTTGCAACACGCTCCCATCCGGTCGTGGCAAACGCTGCACGGTTTTGCTACGCATAAACTTAGGTTCCTCGGCTCCTGGACGGCGCAGCAGTGGCAAACTGATAAAACGACCACCAAAAGACCAAAGAAACATTACTAGCCCAGCCACTAAGTAGGAGGTTCCTATAAGTTCTCGTTCGTACCACTCATAAAGAATGTATATTCCCCCGCCAAGTACCCCAATCGACAGCAGTTGACTCAACCATACGAGCAGTAAATTATGAGGCATGAACAGCATGAGCCTAAACCTTGCGATACGTGATTAACTGCTTTGTCTTTTAGGTTCTTACCACAGTTACTACCATCCTATTTTCAGCCTCAAGAATGATTTATACCCTGTTATAAGTGTGATAAAAATGTTGGGTTAGTTAATAAACAGTGCAGCTTGGCAGAAATTTGCACTTCGCTCACACTTTTCTGTGTCTCCTACCTTCTAATAAGTAACAACAGTTGCGAAGGGGTATAATTTGAATACGGTTGAGTTTTTATCTTATCTTTGCAGCTTAGATATTCAAGTTTTCCTTGATGGTGAAAAGTTTCGCTGTAACGCCCCTGAAGGGACTCTTACAGGAGAATTACGTGCAGAAATTCAAGAGCGGAAAGCAGAAATTATTGAATTTTTAGAAGTATCTAATCGTACTAATAACCACAGCTTTAGACCTCTTGTACCTATTTCGCGGTCAGAAAATCTTTCCCTTTCTTTTGCTCAACAACGGCTGTGGTTTCTTGACCAATTAATCCCTAATAATCCTTTCTATAACATTCCACTAGCACTAAATTTAACAGGTTCGCTCAATCAAGCCGCGCTAGAGCAAACTTTTAACGAAATTGTGCGCCGACATGAAGCTTTACGCACCACTTTTGTCATCCAGTCAGGGCAACCAGTTCAGGTAATTAATCCTACGCTCAAAATACCCTTACCAGTAATAGATTTACGGCAACTGCCACAAGCCGAACGAGAAATACAAGCGCGACGACTTACTACCCAAGAAGCTCAACGTCCTTTCAATTTATCAACCGATTCGTTGCTGCAAGTAAAACTACTGTGGTTAGATGAGACACAATGTATCCTGCTGCTGACTATACACCACATTGTCTGTGATGGTTGGTCTATTGGGGTGCTGATTCAGGAAATAGCAGCACTTTACACAGCCTTTGCCAACAATCAGCCTTCTCCTCTAGCGAAACTTACAATCCAATATGCAGACTTTGCATACTGGCAACGCCAGTGGTTGCAAGGGGAAGTATTAGAAAAGCAACTGAGTTATTGGCAGAAGCAATTAGATGGCATTTCTATGCTAAATCTGCCAACCGACAGACCAAGACTAGATGCTCAAAGTTACCAGGGTGCAAGGCAACCTCTGCAATTATCAAAAAGTTTGAGCAAAGCACTTTTAGCTCTCGGACAGCAAGAAGGGGTAACTTTGTTTATAACCCTACTAGCAGCATTCCAAGTTTTACTTTATCGCTATACACAACAAGAAGATATTGCTATCGGTTCACCTATTGCCAATCGCAACCGTAGTGAAATTGAAGGATTAATTGGTTTTTTTGTCAATAGCTTAGTACTGCGTACCCAACTAAGTGGAAATCCAACTTTTCGGGAATTATTGAGTAGAGTTAAAGAGGTAGCTTTAGAGGCTTATGCTCATCAAGATTTGCCTTTTGAAAAACTCGTAGAGGAACTACATCCAGAGCGGAATTTAAATCAAAATCCACTCTTTCAAGTAGTTTTTGCGCTCCAAAATGCGCCAATGTCCGCGTTAGAGTTACCTAGTTTAACTTTAAGTCCGCTACCATTTTAAACGGAAACAACGCGCTTTGATTTGGAGTTCCACTTGTGGGAGCCAAATACTCAAAATGGGTTATGGGCAGATAGCTCAGAGGGAATTAGTGGTTTTGTAATTTATAGCACTGATTTATTTGATGATGCTACTATCACCAGGACGCTAGGACATTTTCAAAAATTACTGGAGGGTATAGTTGCAAATCCAGAACACCGAATTGCACAATTACCGCTTTTAAGCGAATCTGAGCTATATGATTTATTAGTTGGATGCAACAATACTCAGTCAGATTATCCTCAAGTATAAGTGTATTCATCAGTTATTTGAGAGTTTTGCAGAGCAGAAACCTGATGCCATAGCCTTGGTATTTGGAGACAGACAACTCACCTACAAGGAGTTAAATATACGCAGCAACAAACTAGCACATTATCTAAAAAAATTAGGAGTTGAAGCCGAAGTTTTAGTAGGACTTTGTGTAGAACGCTCTTTTGATATGGTAATCGGGATGTTGAGCATCCTAAAAGCAGGCGGAGCTTATGTACCTTTAGATCCAAGCTATCCGTCTGAACGTTTAAACTTTATGCTTGAAGATACTAACATCTCAGTTTTATTAACTCAAGATAAATGGATTAAACGTCTAGTAACCCATAATTCAGAAGTAATCGTTTTAGATAATGATTGGGAAATTATTACTCAAGAACTTGAAGATAATCTTACCAGTCAAGTTAAAGTAGATAACCTTGCTTATATTATTTATACCTCTGGCTCAACTGGAAAGCCTAAAGGGGTTAAAATAGAACATAAAGGATTGTTAAATCTAGTTTTTTGGCATCAAAAAACGTTTACAGTTTCACCTCTTGACCAAGCAACGCAGATTTCTGGAGTTGGCTTTGACGCTTGCGGTTGGGAAGTTTGGCCTTATCTTAGTGCTGGTGCAAGCATTTATTTTGTAAATGATGAAATCAGGCAAATACCTGAACAACTACGAGATTGGCTAGTATCAAAAGCGATAACAATTTTTTTCGTACCAACACCTTTAGCAGAGAAAGTTTTATTATTAGATTTTCCGAAGAACGCGGCTGTACGAATATTACTCACAGGTGGAGACAAACTAAATCAATATCCTTTAGCTGACCATCCTTTTCAAGTAGTTAATAATTATGGGCCAACTGAAAACACAGTTGTTACAACTTCTGCTCATATTTATGTTAAACATAAAGATAATTTAGCACCTGCAATTGGTCGTGCGATCGCCAATACACAAGTTTACATATTAGAGGATGTTTGAAAAGTCAGTGATGCAGTAAAAAAAGCTCTCAGGGCATAAGCTGTAAATACGTAGATACAGCACCATTGAGAGCCATGAGT
>NZ_JBALEF010000064.1:0-3598 GCF_036918245.1 Nostoc sp. | reverse complement strand
AAGCACCAAAGCATTGAGGAGCGGAATGAAGGGAAACTTTCACGTTCCGTTTTGAAGACCAACGGGGTTGGTGACAGCCTCGTTGAGTTTAATCTATTTGCATTTTGCAAGTATCAATATATTTATAATGGCCTATCTCGTATTGAAATTTGGGATTTATTGCTGGCTTATTGTGGCAATTCGCGCCAGCAAACTCTACCAAGTATTCTGCAAGCATCATCCTTATTTGTTTATTTCAGCGAGGTGATCCCCAAATGAGTTTCTCATTCCAAGAATTTTACAAGAAGGGCAGAGGTAAGAAGCCAGAAGAAAAGAAATGTTAATTAAAACCTTAGTTGTGGGTATAAAACCGCAGTTAGATAACAAAATTTCTATTGAGATGCGTACCACAAGATACAACAGAGCCAGTGCAGTTTGTGGTTCTACCCAACTGGAGGAACCCTCTGCCTGGGTGGATCTCGCGACTTGAGCAGACTGGGATTATTTAGCGTCCAATCCCACGCTTAAAAACATGTGTTACTTCTGCCTTCTAAATAAGATAGCCAATACTGCAATATTGGAGATAATGGAAATTGTTCATAGATTTTGATGTAACATCCAGTACTATTGTTCACTTGCAAATCTAACTTATTTGATTGCAAGCATTAAAATAAGTCAGCATTTGCAAATATTAGTAATAAAATCAAAAATGTACAAATGCTAATTTTTCGGAGGGCATTCCAAATGTGTAAGTTATATCAAACCCAGGTTATAAATTGTCATTGCGTACTCCTTTGGAGAAACCTTCGGGTACGCAACGTAGTGGAGCGTTCCTAGAGCGTCTTGTAGAGTTGCAATCGCAAGATATGGGATTGCTTCTCTACGCTATCGCTTCATACCCTTTTCCTGGCAAATGACGTAAATACAAAAAGGATAAACAAGTGTTTTTAAAATAAGGTTACAGCAAAAATATGGAATAATTTTTGAGTGTATCGATGCCAAGTTCATAAGTTAAACGTGCTTGTATCCTTGCTTTTAGTCTTTAGTTAACTGGAATTTCTCACTTTAATATTTACTGTAATTTGATCAAATTATAGTAAATCAAATATAATATACTTAAATAATTATTATGTTTAATATTGTCCGTAATTTGCTTTTTTGCTAGTAGGTAAAAAAGCAAATTCAAGGCATGTCTGTTAAACATGTATAAAGTAACTATATCTATAGAGATATTTATTAAAAATTATAAAATAATGTATTGACTTATAAATAAATTAACTATATTCTAAATTTATCAAACAAAAAGACAAAGTTATCTCTAATTTGTGGAATTGCGGAAATTTATCTAAATTAATTTTGTTCACAACCAATGTTAATCAGCAACGAATAAATCAGTATTTCTAATTTGATTTATTTTCTAAGCTTCAAACCCATCACTTAAATCTTTGTTAATAAACAGGGTCTAGTGAAATTAACTTGGAATTTATAGAGAATAAGGTAGTCTTATTAAAATTATGCGAGCACCTTAAATTTCTGATGCAGATTAAAGATAATATCTGCCTGATGAAAACAATTGTAATTGAATAGAGGCACATTGAATGAGTGTTTATTCCAACACCTTGATAACTCCACCTTATTTTTCAACGTTAGTTGAATTGCTGATTTATAGAGCGCAAAATCAATCTGAACAGAAAGCTTATAGTTTTTTACAAAGTACAGAGACAGAAGCAGCATCGTTGACTTATAGAGAGTTACATGTGCAAGCACAAGCGATCGCAGCTACTCTGCAATCTCTAGATATCTTTGGTGAACGTGCTTTGCTCCTCTATCAACCGGGTCTAGATTTTATTGCTGCTTTCTTTGGATGTTTATATGCTAGCGTTATTGCTGTTCCGGCATATCCACCCAGACGAAATCAAAAATTGTCCAGGTTGCAGGCAATAGCCGCAGATGCCCAAGCCAAGATTGTACTTACTTCTAAATCTATTTTAGATAGCCTCCAAACTGGCTTCAATCAAGAGGATTTAGAAATTTCTGGATTGCATTGGCTTGCTACCGATGAGTTGAGTAACGATCTAGCACAAGCATGGCAGCCGCAAGAATTGATCGGTAATACCTTAGCTTTCCTCCAGTACACATCTGGCTCTACAGGGACACCAAAGGGTGTGATGATCACTCATGGGAATCTGTTGCATAACGAGCGGATGATTGAGAAAGCCTTCGGACATACAAACAAAACTATTGTTGTTGGTTGGTTGCCTGTTTTCCATGACATGGGACTCATTGGAAATGTCTTGCAACCCTTATATTTAGGGGTTCCTTGCATTCTTATGTCTCCAGTAGATTTTCTCCAAAAACCAATTCGTTGGTTGCAAGCAATATCTCACTACAAAGCTACAACTAGTGGTGGGCCAAACTTTGCTTATGATCTTTGCATTCGCAAGGTGACACCCGAACAGTTAGCAACTCTCGATCTCAGCAGTTGGGAGGTTGCCTTTACTGGTGCTGAACCTGTCCGTGCTGAGACTTTGGAGCAGTTTGCTTCTACTTTTGCACCTTGTGGCTTTCGCAGAGAAGCATTTTATCCTTGCTACGGTATGGCAGAAACCACTCTGATAGTAAGCGGAGGTGAGAAAACAGCTTTACCAATCACTTGCAACGTAGAAAAAGCAGCATTAGAGCAAAACCGAATTGTGAAGCAGCATGAGAGTCGGGGAGATATCCAGACAATAGTAGGTTGTGGGCAAAGTCCTGCTGATCAGAAAGTCGTCATTGTTGATCCCCAATCCTTAACGATGTGTGCGCCTGAGCAAGTGGGGGAAATCTGGGTAGCAGGCCCGAGTGTTGCTCAAGGTTATTGGAATCAACTTGAGGAGACAGAGAAAACTTTTCATGCGTATTTAGCAGATACTGGTGTTAGCGATAGTGGAACTTCAGTCCCATTTTTTCGCACTGGAGACTTAGGATTTTTGCAAGATGGAGAGTTGTTTATCACAGGGAGACTCAAAGATGTAATTATCATTAGAGGGCAAAATCATTATCCACAAGATATTGAACTGACTGTTGAGAATAGTCATCCAGCCCTGAAACCTGCCTCAGGAGCAGCATTTTCCATCGATTTCAAGGGTTCCGAACGGCTAGTTATTGTTCAGGAGGTAGAGCGGAGTTACTTGCGGAAGTTAAACGTTCAAGAAATTGTCGGAAATGTCAGACAAGCAGTGATTGGACAGCATGGGCTGGATATATTTGCTACAGTACTCATCAAGACTGGAAGTATTCCCAAAACCTCTAGTGGCAAAATTCGCCGTCAAGCTTGTCGAACTGCATTTCTTTCCGGTAGCTTAGATGTGATGGAGGATTGGACTGAGAATCCTCAGGACAAAGCTAAGTTTAAGGATCTAGAAGCAGAGGTTGATTCTGTTCTAAAGCAGTTAACACCTACTAAGCACCTATGAACAGCAATCGGATTATCTAAGAAAAGATTCATACCAACTAAATAGCAGATATCCAAGATAAGTTTTTGATGGCGTTGCTGAGTGCGGTATGAATCAATTGAACACCAGGATAAAACGATACTTCAAGTAGTGAAGTAATAATCGAATAGAGTATTTCAGTATTT
>NZ_JBALEF010000063.1:0-6358 GCF_036918245.1 Nostoc sp. | reverse complement strand
ATTGACTTTTTTGCACAAGCACTGCTGGCTAATTCTAATAATTATCTGTCTCGGCCATCACTGCTTCCTAAATATTAGACCTGAATCCTTACGCTGCTACTACCTGATTTTGCTCAAGTGCTGTTCCATCGACGTGGTAAACAATAGGTAGAGCTGTCTTTAAGCCTCCAGAAATAATTAAAGTTGCTTCAGCCATTCCATAGCAGGGGTAAAATGCCTCCTTTCTGAAACCACATATCTCAAAACTCTTTGTAAAACTCTCTAGTGCCTCGGCGCGAATCGGCTCCGCTCCGGTAGAAGCTATCTCCCAACTGCTCAGATCGAGATTCTCTTTTTGTTTAAGAGTAATCCTAGAAACACACAAATCATAGGCAAAATTGGGTGCGCCACTAATATTAACTTTATAGCGAGAAATCGCCTCCAGCCAAGATAAAGGCTTTTTGAAAAATGCTATCGGTGACATCAGTATTGTCGGACTTTCTGCATAAATAGCTGGTAAGACTACCCCAGCAACTAATCCCATATCGTGATATGCTCGCAACCAAGACAATCCAGTGCTGTGTAATATGTTACCAAAGCAGTTATTAAGCGAGGCACAATTGTGCATCAGGTTGCCATGATTTATTCTTACTCCCTTTGGTGTTCCAGTAGAACCTGAAGTGTACTGGAGATATGCCAAGGAGTTGCTAGTTACTAATGGCTTCTGCCATGAATGAGCTAGAGTTCTGTCAATATTGTTAGTAGTCAGCCAACGCAACGCAGCTAATTTTTGATACTGAACACTCCAAGGCTCTATCTTGTCTAAGAAGGATGTCGTTGTGAGCGCTAAAATCGCTTGGGCATCTACTACAGCCCTCTCTAAGTCAGACAGCGACTTACCTGGTCGAGGTGGATAAGCAGTCATAGCTATAACTTCAGCATATAGACACCCGAAGAAAGCAGCGATGAATTCTAAAGTATCTGTGAAGGGATAGAGCAGTAAAGCGCGATCGCCAGCAGTTAGAATGAATCGTAGCTTAACTGCGATCGCCCGTGCCTGTCGATCTAACTCTTGATAAGTTATAGTTCCAGATTCTGTTTCGGCATCTTGTAAAAAGGTATATGCAATTTTTTCCGGTTGGTGCTGCGCCCGGTAGCACAAAATATCGACTATATTCGATGATTTATATGTATTATGTAATGAATTATTTACATTAAACAATATTTGATTTTCTCTCATTAAAAATATAGAAAAAAAGGTTTTATTGTTATCTTCTGAACTGGGCTTATATTTTCGGAGTAGATTAAAAATTTTCCAGCTCCCCAAAAAGCTTAGAGGCTGAAATGCAAAAATCTATGATTGAAAGCGGAACTGCAATAATTACTATAATATCAAACCACCCTAATGAATAATTTCCTAGTGTGAGGATACTACCTTGCCAAAAGTATGATAAAACAGCTCCCAAAATAAAAATTAAGTGATACTCAAATACTCCAATTCCAGGGAACAAAAATTTTTTACGTAGAAGAATCCAAAGCATAATTAAAAAGTTATGCAGGTCAGCTAAAATGGCGCTAAACATAACAACTTCAAAAATAGCGTATGAAGAGAAGCCAATTCCTATAGGTAGAACGGCGAAAAAAATAGCATCCAGAATTTGATCGAGAAATTCACCTCTTTTTGATGTCAAGTTACGTTCACGAGCTAAACTTCCGTCCAGACTATCTGCTACAAAATGTAAAAACACAGCGATCGCAGCAATTCAGAACCAGATTTTATGAAAACTTGCGAGGTAGTAAGAAATAGTCGCAAACATCCCAATAAGAAAACCCACAACAGTAATGAGATTGGGTTTTATCCACTGTGGAATCAATGGTATTAACTTCGCTGTTAGCTGGTCAAACAGTCTTTCAAGAGGACTGGGAATAATTTTAATAACTTGCTGTTCTTCAATCATGATTTACTTTCCTGCTTTTACTTGTACGTGCCAAATGAAACCTCAGATGGTTTCAGTTGCCTTTCCTTTATGAGGTGTTCTCAGGATAGAGGAACGGCGAGTTTTGGCAATAATCCGATCCATGTACCAATTAATACCAGGGCCTAACAGACTGTGCAGGTTGCCAATTAACTTCATCTCCAATCCAGGAGTAATCGCAAACGATTTCTTCTTAATACCTTGGACAATCTCAAAAGCTACTCCCTCAGCACTCCAAGTCTTGGCAGTGCCGGTAATCATTTTTGTCTCCATAGGCTTCGTCTTATTTTCCTCCTCAAGTTGTGGGGTATCAGTATCGGGAGGATAGACAATCGAGACATTAACTCCTGTCAACTTAAGTTCGCCACGCAACGACTCCGCCAAGCCCCGTTGAGCAAACTTACTAGAGTGACTTCATCAGATTCCAAATTTCGTAGGTAACTCCGCTCTACCTCACAAGCAACAACCAGCTGTTCAGCCCCTTCAACTTCAACTGAAAAAGCTGCACTAGCACTTGATCGCAGGGCTGGATGGCTTTGTTCTACAGTAAGTTCGATATCTTGTGGGTAGTGATTACTACCTCTGAGCACAATGATGTCTTTAAGCCGACCCGTGACGAATAGCTCACCATCACTCCTTTCGGTGTTGCAGTAGAGCCAGAAGTATATTGAAGAAATGCTAATGTGTTGCTGCTAATCTTGGGAGCCTGCCAATCAGAAGCAAGATCATAGGTAATACTGTCAGTAGCTATGCAATATAACGCTGATAATTCTGATTCTTCTTTTAAGCTGCGTTTAATATTATTAGTGAAAACAGATGTTGTGGTGAGTACAAAAGTTGCATCTGCATCAGCCATAATAGCTTGCAACCGGGTCATACGCTCCTTGCGTTGCACTAAAGGAACAGGAACGGCAACAACTCCTGCATACAGACACCCGAAAAAAGCAGTAATAAATTCTAGTCCAGGTGGATAAAGCAAGATTGCTCTTTTTCCAGTAGCTTTTAAACTGTGTAGTACAACAGCAATAGCTCGTGCCTTTTGGTCTAGTTCAGAGTAAGTCAAGCTGATTTCTTCAGTTTCTCCATCTACTAGAAAGGTATAAGCCTTTTGTTCTGGCTGAATTTGTGTTCTGTAACATAGTAGTTCTACGAAAGTTGAAAATTTATCTAGAGGATTTTTTAAATTGTCTAAACAAACACTCATAAACCAATATTTGGTTTTGAAACCTTTAAATTATTGTTGCCCCGTAAGCTGGAGGTGATCGGGTGATTCATAATTTAATTCAGCAACGCCAAAAAATCTGTTATTTGGCAAAGTGTAATACGCTGTCACTAATGCACCCAACATATTAACAATTCAAAATTCAAAATGACGCTCGCAGACTCGCTCTAAGCGAAGCCATACCGAAGGCTTTACGCTGCGCTAACAAAATTAAAGACATTTTACCTACGGTACGCCATGCAAACAGATAGGATTTAAACCCCAACTGAAAATGATATTACCTGTAATGGTTGAGGTCTTAAACCCTTTGATTTACGAGAATTACCGCTTATTAAGCAACATTTTTATCCTGTTTTTAGGACGCACAAGAAAGGGATTGCACAGGGTTACTTTTTGATCTGGCACTAGCTTCAACCGGAACTGCTGGGCAATCGTCGCTAGCAGCAAAACTAGTTCCATGATTGCAAAAGATTTGCCAATGCAAATCATTGGCCCCCCACTGAAAGGAAAATAGGCAAATGCTGGTAGCCGTTTTATCAAATCTCCTTCCCAGCAATCAGGGTTAAAGGCTTCGGGATTATCAAAATAACGTGGGTCATGATGCATCACCCACTGGCTCATCATAATAGTATCACCTGCACGCACAGGATAACCAGCTACTTCGCAGTTTTGCAAGGCTGTGCGACCTACTGTCGCAACAGGCGGATACAACCGCATCACTTCCATAACCACTCTCTCGGTATAACGCAATTGAGGCAGGTCAGCAATTGTCAGTGCCTGTCCACCTAGAATTGTTTGTAATTCCTCTAACAACTTCGATTCGACTTCGGGATGCTGTGATAACAAATACCACGTCCAACACAAGACTAGGGCAGTGCTTTCGCGACCCGCTATCAACATGCCTATCACTTCATCTCGTATCTGTTTGTCACTCATTTTTATCCCATCTTCATCCTGGATTTGCAGCAGCATCGAAAGCAAATCACCCTTGTCCTGACCGCTGGCTCGACGTTGGTTGAGTGTGGTATAAATTACATTATCTAACGATTGCACTGCTTTGAGATAATTCAGGTTTTTAGAAGTGGGAAACCAATCTGGAAGTAAAAATAAGAACAAGTTATTTGAGGGAGCCTCAAAATACTCAATACTATTTTTCAGGGCCTTGCCTATCACTTCCACTGCTTCTTTTTCGTCAACCTGAAACAGGCTTTTAGCGATAATTTCCAGTGTCAGCGCCAACATGTCTGCATAAACATCACGAGTTTCGCCATCTTCCCAGGAGTTAAGTAGCTGTTGGGTATAGTCAACCATAACCTGCCCATAAGCAAAAATGCGCTCTCGCTGAAAAGCTGGTTGTATTAGTCGTCGTTGGCGCTGCCAAAACTCTCCTTCACTTGTCAATATTCCGTTGCCTAATAGCCGCCGAGTCCATTCCCACCTGGGGGATTTGCCAAATTGATTGCTCTTTGTTGCCAGCACTTCCTGAATGTAGTCTGGATGGTTGAGCAGATAAAATTAAAACAATGAACCCTTGCAGAAGACTACATCACCGTACTCTTGGGCACACTTACTTAGAAAGTTTAGCGAATCGCTGTTGTACTCGAAAAGAGAACCTAAAAGGAAGTGACCTTTTGGCCCTGGTGGATAGCTGCCAGAATTTTTCGCTTCAGATGTAGAAATTATAGTCATTTTTTATCAAAAACTTTACTAGAATTACACGCCAAAACACTTATAAATGGCAGACGATAGTTAGTGGTTCCACTCTGGTGCTTCTATTAATAGGGAACTTGTGTTCAATCACATCCCCTATTTTTCATTTGAGGTCGGCTATTTAGTCTAGCCTGCAGATAATCAACTTATCTCTTCTTCTAATTTAGTTAAACAATCAGATCAGATTTTACCTGTTGTGATAATGGGAACGAGTGCTGGAATATGCCAGTAATTGAAGTGCGATCGCACTCTTGGCGGGCGGGTACGCCATCGCGTTACTCCTCCCAATCAACCAATACCCCCTCAACACAAGCGATACCCCATTGCAGAAACTTCGCCAGCCAAAATAAGAGCCTATAAAAATTTTGGCAAAAACGGCAAAATGACTCATATATCGCTCTTTCATCACTCTCACCAGAGAATAAAACAATAATCCTTACTAGACAACACTTTCAGGCAAAAGAGATGATTTTACCCATAATGTTAGAAAATAAAGCTCCAAACTTAGTTTCTGTCTATTGTTTAAAAGTTGGCTGAGATTTTTCTTTGACCAGAGTGATGGAAGAGCGTTAGTACTACCGAATAGTCGAGGAGTCTGTCTGCTATAAGTGTTGTTAGGTGAGCGTTCTAGCTACACGCGTGCTTGGACAATAATTTTTTAAATTGAACAATAATTATTTAATGGACAAAAAGGATGAAACAATGAGCCTAAACAATCGTTTTTTACTTGACCTACCGTGCGTTGAGGTAGAACTGACCTACCTCATCCCAATGGCAGAAAGGTTTGTCTACTATGCCTGCGAGCAACCAGGAGTTCCCTGCTCCAACGGGAAGTTCGAGACACATAGATTGCCAGTTCATAATGCACGAGCGATCTCACAAAAAGTATCCCTAGATCGGGAAGGCTTCGGATTTGCTGCACATCAAAGCAAGGTCAGCAATTTCTATGACGGAGGTGAGATTTGGAACGTCTATTATCCTGAAGCCAAGCAACTCTTAAAAGATGTAACAGGTGCAACTCAGATTTTCATCTTCGATCGTACTCTCCGTAACGTTCAGTTCAGGCATCTGGGTGAGAACGAAATCGGGGAACCAGTTAAGTGGGTACATAACGACTTTACAGCCAAATCTGGCTATACTCTCGCACGCAAGGTTTTGACAGAGCAGGGGATAGATAACACTGATGAACTACTGCAATCAAGGTTTGCTTTGATTAATATTTGGCGACCGATCGCACTAGTTCAGGAGTCACCATTGGCAGTGTGCGACGCTGTTAGTCTCGCACCAACAGACCTTGTAGCTGGTGACCTCTTCTACCACAATTACGGTTGCGAAACCTACGCATATGCTTGGGAAACCTACGCAATGACCTATAACCGAATGGCACTAAGAAAAGCCCCAAGGCTTGTGGTTTAAGCAGTTTGCAATTGCTTACGTAACTCATGCCGTGGTTTCGTCATTAAAGGGTAAG
>NZ_JBALEF010000062.1:0-52546 GCF_036918245.1 Nostoc sp. | reverse complement strand
CGCTGTTTCACCAATCTCAGGTGATGTTGCGCTAATTGTTGGTGTTTCAACAATTTCAGGCGATGTTGTCGGAAGTGGTGCGATCGCTGTTTCACGAATCTCAGGCGATGTTGTCGGAAGTGGTGTGATCGCAGTTTCACCAATCTCAGGTGATGTAGCGGTAATTGTTGGTGTTTCGCCAATCTCAGATGATGTGGCGGTAATTGTTGGTGTTTCACCAATTTCAGGCGATGTTGTGGGAAGTGGTGCGATCGCTGTTTCACCAATTTCAGGTGATGTTGCGCTAATTGTTGGTGTTTCAACAATTTCAGGCGATGTTGTCGGAAGTGGTGCGATCGCTGTTTCACCAATTTCAGGTGATGTTGCGCTAATTGTTGGTGTTTCAACAATTTCAGGCGATGTTGTGGGAAGTGGTGCGATCGCTGTGTCACCAATTTCAGGTGATGTTGCGCTAATTGTTGGTGTTTCACCAATTTCAGGCGATGTTGTGGGAAGTGGTGCGATCGCTGTTTCACCAATCTCAGGTGATGTAGCAGTAATTGATGGTATTTCACCAATCTCAGATGATATAGGCGTAATTTTTGGTGCGATCGCAGTTTCACCAATCTCAGGCGATGTGGCAGTAATTATTGGTGTTTCACCAATTTCAGGTAATGTAGAGCGAAGTGGTGCGATCGCTGTTTCACCAATTTCAGGTGATGTAGCGCTAATTGTTGGTGTTTCACCAATCTCAGGTAATGTTGCGCGAAGTGGTGCGATCGCTGTTTCAGCAGTTTCAGGTAGTGCTAAGATGGGCTGACTTTCTGTAAACTCGCTACTACTACTCTCAAGATAGCTGTTACGTTGCAGTGAAGTCACATTTGCTGAGACATCTGAAACATTAACCGCCATAGCAGATTGTGACTCTAAAGTTACTAACTCTTCATTATTCTCAGAGTTTTTGGACAAACTAGGTGTGTCTTCAATCTCGGCTGAGGTAGGTGTTAATTTAACAGGCGTACTGGCTGGAAACTCACTCAGAACACTGGAATCAATTTCTTGTTGTATTGCAATAGGGCTTTTTGCAACTGAAGACTCAGAATTAGATACAGCAACATCCGCGACTACAGTATTTTTATCATTCGCCAAAGGAGGAAATGAACTAGGTGCATCATCAACATCAGGTGAAGTCAGTGCTGACGACAAAGTTAGAGAATTATCAACAATAGCATTATCTCTAACAAAATTATTTCCGATACTTTCTGATATTAAGTTAGGTTCAATGGCTGTAATTGCCTCAAAATTACTATTTGTATGTGGTGATTCTTCTGACTGCAATGGAGAGGTTACACTTGATGGCACCTCTTTTGCTTGGATTAAATTGGTTTGGGAAGCAGTATTTTTATTATCAACTATAGAAGCGGTTTGAGATGTTTCGATATCCTGTTCTGATCGTGTTGGGCTGACTGGGATATCTGAGATATTAACTACTTGTGATGCTTCAGGGATTACTTTATTAATCAAGTTGTTATCCGAGGTAAATATTTCCTCCACATTATTATCTAAAGGAAATTTTCTAGGCGAATTTTCGACTAATTCACTTGTATTATTCTCTAATCCAATCTTTTTTTGTAAAGGTAAAATGCTTTCTGTTAAAGAGGAATTTGCACTAGGCACCCTAGATGTCACCTCAGAATTTTCTTGTAAATCATTGTTAGCAATATTATTTAATAAACTCGATTGTTCTTCAACAATAGGCGAAGTTAATGCTGTTGTGCTAGGCATTGTACTACTAACATAATCACTATTGTTTGTAGTATTGCCTGAAGCAATATCCAGTTGTAAAATAGGGTTTTCCAAATTACCCTCAACAGACAGAGGCTCATCTGATGCTAATAAGCTATCTTCCTTACGATTAACAGTAATGTTGCTTTCATCAAAAGATTGCTCAACATTTTTAGCCGCAGATGATTTAGTAGGCTTTTTAGTTCTAGATTTTGATTTTGTTTCTGATGGCTGTTGAGATTTATTTGTTTTTTTTGATTTAGCTTTACCTTGAATCTTTGGTTTTTCTGAGATATTATTACTCGTCTTTTTATCAATACGAGTTGGCATTATCTCTGGAATACTATCTTTTACCGATTCCCTACTATTAGTATTACTATTTTCTAGTGGAGTGATTGAATCAGAAGAATCAAACTCAAGCAATGGAAACTCACTATTTATATCCTGAGTATCCCAATCTATTAATGGTTGTATCGATGGTTCCTGTTCACGAGACAAGAAAAATTTAGAGGATGTGACTAATGGTGGTTTAGTTTGTATGGGACTAATAAAATTACTTCGTGAATGCAGAGAATGAGACTCTTTTCTCAATAACATTCTCTGAGGATCGGATAAAGACGATATTACCCCAAGTGGATGAACATTATTTCCTAGTGGAGATTGATTAATTTGCATAATTATAGTTTTAAAATAGCCAATTAACTAGAAACGAAATATCCGGTTTTTTGATTTCGTTGTACAGAAATACCTCCTCCTGTAGCCCTTGCAACTTGTAAACCTTCATAAGCTAAAGTTAATTCTTCAATGACAACTGCGTTTCCATCTGCTTGGAGTGCAGGTGTTTTCCAGGCTATGGGAATAGCACCAATCAAAGTCCAACTCATCATTGTTTCACCAGCTTGATTGAAAATCAAAATATTGACATTCCATCGAGATGTCTTCTTTTTTTCATCAAAAACTGTACTCATCCAGTTCCAAAAACCTGGATGATCGGTAACTCCACGTTTAAGAGTTATATCTGCAAATTCTGTATGACCTAAATAAATTCTTTGCTGGTCGTTGACACCACCTTCATTAAAAACATTTTTCTTAATTTGAACACTTAATCCTGAACATTCAGTAAAAGATGCAGCAATAGTATTGTCTATCTCTACATAGAAACGATTAGTAGTGACATAATTTAGTTCGTGAGTAATATTGCCATTATTAGGGCTTGGAGCAACCTTGCCATTATTATTAAGGCTTGGAGCAACCTTGCTATTATTAGGACTTGGAGTAACCTTGCCATTATTAGGGCTTGGAGTAACCTTGCCATTATTAGCTTTTGGAGCCATTACAACCACCTCTGAGAAGTATAATTACCTATCCTTTCGCGCTGCGATCGCATATCTTCTAGCAAGAGTTTATACACATGCTCTGTGAGTTGGTTCAGCAGCAGTGAATCATTGAGGTATTTACTTGCTGTTTTAGCCATCTTGCTAGCATCAGATGCCGCCGAAATCCCGGCGTAGCCAGCAGTACCGCCAACATCTCCATCAAACGTGAAAAAAGTTTGTTGCTGATTTGAGTCCATAAATAAAAAAACTCTCCCTAAATCCAGGCTAAAGGTAGTGTATCAGAATCAAAAGTAGCCAAAAGTCGAACTTAGTAGGGGCGCAAGGCCTTGTGCCCCTACGTTCGCTGGAAATCCCTTACCTTAGAGGAATTGTGTTACAAGTGCGATCGCTGTATTCTAGATGTTAGTAACAGCAAAATATTCACCTAGCTACTGCTTGGGCAACAGGAGAAAAAAATGAGAGAACACGCCAGCCAAGGGAAAAAAACTACTACAGGCTTCTCAATTCCATCCCTGAAACACCCGATACGCGGCTTTGGTTTGGAGTCGTCGGCAATTTCACGCCAAGCAGTTCCTGAAATACAACCACTCCATAAATCACTTACTCACGATATCAGTCGCATACCCCTGCGTAGTCCCCAAGCAAAACTCTCAATTAGCCAGCCTGGGGATAAGTATGAACAGGAAGCTGATAGCGTTGCACAGCAGGTAATGCAAAGAATGGCGCAACCTGTAAATCGCCAGTCTATCCAACGAGAAGCATTGCCAGAGGAAGAAGAAGAATTGCAAATGAAATCTCTGGACATTAGCACATTGCAACGAGAAGTATTGCCAGAGGATGAGGAAGAATTACAAATGAAGTCGATGGTGCAGCGTCAAGGTGAGGCTTCTATGGCTGCTGCGCCAGACCTGGAAACGTCCATTAACCAAGCAAGGGGTGGAGGAGTGGCGATCGCAGACAACATCCGCGAACCGATAGAACAGGCGTTTGGCGCTGATTTTAGTGGGGTAAAGGTTCACACGGATGGTCAATCTGACCAGTTGAATCGGTCAATTCAGGCGCGTGCTTTCACAACGGGACAGGATGTGTTCTTTCGGCAGGGGGAATATAATCCTGGGAGTCGGGGTGGACAGGAGTTGTTGGCGCATGAGTTGACCCATGTGGTGCAGCAGAATGGGGGGGCGGTGATGCGATCGCCATTACCACCGCAGCCGTTACCGCAATACCCTTTATCAGGATCAGTGGGCAAAGGCTCGACCCAACCGAAAGGTAAATTACCAGGCAATAGCCAAGTCACATTCGAGGCAAACGGGCAAAATGTCGTCCAGCGCAAGATTGGTAATCCAGACAATGTAATTTTTGGTTTAGACGGGAAGAATGATAAAGCCATCAAAGATGCCGTCCAGGCAGGATACACTACATTTGACGGGGCTGACTCCTATGGGAACACCATTGAGAGTCTTGCAAACGCCATCAAAGAGGAGATGGAAAAAGGAAAATCCCGTAAGGATTTCGAGGTGATTTACAAAGTAGACGAGACAAAAGCAGAGGATTTGGAAAATCACATTAAAAAAGTCGCCAACATGTTTGGAGGTTACCTCGACCACGTTTTGATTCACAAGGTCACAGATCAGAACCAAGTTGCTGCCTACAACCCCATTTTGACCAAACTCAAAGCGGATGGTGTGGCAAGGGCTGTCGGGGCGGGCGATGTCAAGGGAGCGATGAAAGAGCAGTTTGATAGCAAGGACAGCTTTGAGGTAAATGCCATCGAACTTTTCATAGGAGACCATAAAACCCTCATTACTAATCTAAACGAAGCCGCAAAACCCGTGTTTGTATATAACGTGGTTGGAGCCTTAAAATCACTTCTTAAAATTGGCGAAGATCCCACCCAATTGGATCTCCAGGCTATGGTCGGCCTAATAAAGAACTCTGTGCCCAAAGCAGAGCCTATTCTCAGCAGCAGCAGCAGGGATAGGCAAGATTCCAATCTGAAAGTTTTTGATATAAAAGACTATAATGAGGAAGCTATGATCGGTGAAATTCGAGAAGTGATTGAAAAGGTCACTCAGGTTAATAAGGAGGGTGTGTCCATCAAAGATATACCGGATGGAGTGAAAAGCAAACTCACCGATATCCTGTTTGGCCAGTATAACTGGAATGCAGGTACAATTATATTTACTGAACCTGCAAAAATCAACAAGCTAAACAACTGCAGCAACGAAGAACTGAAGGTAGCTTATGAAACTGAAAAAATCGATAAGCTAAAGAACTTCACCAGCGAAGAACTGGCTGTAGAGTATCAGGGCGTTGGTGCCGATAAAGCAAAAACCTACAGCGTAGAACAATTAATCGGGAAGCTTTTCGACCATAGTAAGAACTGCAACCGTACCGAAGCCTCCAACTTTCTCAACCGTGGATTTGGATATTTGGAATAGATATAGATACATAAGGATTTGGTGCGTTACGGCGTAAACAACCAAATCGCCTGTCAAAATATCCAAACACGAAAGCCAAACGCACCCTACGAGATTAAAGGTGGTAGAAATTAATTGGGGTTATCGGGGAACAATACAAAAATATCGATATTGATTTTTATAACCCGTGAAATACGCGATCGCAATAAACATCATCGTCAATCGATCCGTCTTAAAGGATACGATTATGCGTCTGCTGGTGGCTATTTTATCACCATTTGCAGCCACCAACGAGAATGTTTGTTTGGTGAGGTAGTTGATGGGACAATGCAATTAAATGATTTCGGGCAAATTGTCGCAGAAGAATGGGAGCGATCGCCTAATCTCCGTCAAGAGATTAAATTGGATGCCTGGATTGTCATGCCCAACCATTTTCATGGGATTGTTTTTATTGAACCTGTCGCATACCTTGGGGCGAACAATCATGGCGTTGGGATCAATGACCACGCGGCGGTGGTAGGGGCGCAAGGCCTTGCGCCCCTACCGCGTGGTCTATTTACCTGAAAATAGCTGTAATTTATCACCCATTCATCGAGATCCTTTTGACAGAATTATTATCGCCACAGCCATTGAATATCAAGCGCGATTAACTAGCATTGATGGGTTTTTCCGTCAATATCCAGAACTGGCAACTTTGTTAATAATTTAGAATGCGTAGTGCGATCTCTAAGATATCCGCAAGGTGCGATCGCTGCTCTTGTAGAGTGAGTTAACGTGCGTGCGATCGCTGATCTTGTAGAATGCGTTAGCGATCGCCACTATTGTAGAGTGCGAAAACGTGCGTGCGATCGCTGACCTTGTAGAGACTGTCTTGAAAGTTAAGCGATCGTCATTTGCTGTAGAGTTTCCCCTTAAAGACTTCCAATTAAAAAAATATCCCATCGTTTTTATCGTAGAGGAGCAGGCTTGCCGTGAGCGTAGCCGAACGGGATCTCTTCGCAGGGGAAGAGAAAGTGATCACTGAGCGTCTTGCCTTGAGCGAACTTGTGCTGCAATGCCCTGAGCGTAGCCGAAGCAGATCAAAGGAGCCGAAGTGTCCTTTTAATCGGCGTGAAATTGGATGATTTATTTTTTGGAGTTCCCTTACTTGAAGACAGAAGTTACTTCCGGGAAGGCGGAAGTTGCTACAGACTGCGCGAAACACCCAAACGTGAAAGCAGAAGTTGCTACAGACTGCGCGAAACACCCAAACGTGAAAGCGGAAGTTATTTCCGGGAAAGCGGAAGTTGCTACAGACTGCGCGAAACACCCAAACGTGAAAGCGGAAGTTACTTCCCAGAAAGCGGAAGTTGCTACAGACTGCGCGAAACACCCAAATGTGAAGGCGGAAGTTAATTCAGGGTAGGCGGAAGTTGCTACAGACTGCGCGAAACACCCAAATGTGAAAGCGGAAGTTAATTCAGGGTAGGCAGAGTCTCTCAACAAAAACCCAAAGTTTATTAATAAGTTGCTGGCGATCGCTAATCTTATCAGTTGGGTTGAGTGCGATCACCCGATACTAGAAGTGAGTTTCCTGAAAATTTAGACTTTCGATGAATTGCTTGATGAATGCGATCGCAGTACTTTAGATGTTAGTGACAGCAAAATATTCACCTAGCTACTGCTTGGGCAACAGGAGAAGAAAATGAGAGAACACGTCAGCCAGAAAAAAACTACTACAGGCTTCTCAATTCCATCTCTGAAACACCCGATACGCGGCTTTGGTTTGGAGTCGTCGGCAATTTCACGCCAAGCGCCTCCTGAAATACAACCACTCCATAAATCACTTACTCACGATATAAGTCGCGTACCCCTGCGTAATCCCCAAGCAAAACTCTCAATTAGCCAGCCTGGGGATAAGTATGAGCAGGAAGCTGATGGCGTAGCACAGCAGGTAATGCAAAGAATGGCGCAGCCTGCAAATCCCCAGTCTCTCCAAAGAGAAGCATTGCCAGAGTCAAAAGAATTGCAAATGAAACCTCTGGCAAATTCCATCACGCCTTTGGTGCAACGAGAAGCATTGCCAGAGGATGAGGAAGAATTGCAAATGAAATCTCTGGATAATAGCACACTGCAACGAGAAGCATTGCCAGAGGATGAAGAAGAATTGCAAATGATGCCGATGGTGCAGCGTCAGGCTTCTATGCCTGCTACACCAGACCTGGAAACATCGATTAACCAAGCAAGGGGTGGAGGAGTGGCGATGGCGAACAATATCCGCCAACCGATGGAACAGGCATTTGGCGCAGATTTCAGTGGGGTGAAGGTTCACACGGATGGTCAATCTGACCAGTTGAATCGGTCAATTCAGGCGCGGGCTTTTACAACGGGACAGGATGTGTTCTTTGGGCAGGGGGAATATAATCCAGGGAGTCGGGGTGGACAGGAGTTGTTAGCACATGAGTTGACTCATGTAGTGCAACAGAATGGGGGGGCGGTGCAAAGAGAGATCAAGCTTGGAGTCAAAGAGGGGACACTTGGACTGGTGCAAAGGATGCCGAAAGAGATCGGAGGGGCAGAGTTATCATGGCAACCTGTGGTCGGGGAGAAAATGGTGCGTTATTGTGAGGGTTACGAGGTAACAGAATCTGGGAATAAGTTTACTTATAAAGGGCGGCAAGATAATAATGCAGCATGGTTCGTAGCGGCTTCGGGTAATTACGACCCTTCTATGAAGTCGTCAAGGAAATACGTAGCGACCTTGCCTGGGGGATGGACAGTGAGTCCGATGCCGCCAGGAGAAATTTTTATGAACTTTGAAGCGGGTGAGTTTAAAGGGGAAGCCAAGCATAGTAACAAAATTATAGTAAAAGAAAACGAAAGGGGAGCCTACGGGCTAGGCAAGAATGTATATGAGCCGTTGTTGAATCAGATTACCGTGAGCTTGAACCAAGAATACAAAGATCCAGGAGCTAACAAGAAAGGTAACAAAGGTAAGAAGAAATGAAATAACCCAGTGTCGAGTGCGATCGCTTGATCTTGTAGGGTGCGTTAGTGCGATCGCCCGACACTATAGAATAGGGTTCCCAAAAATTTAGACTTTGGGTTAATTGTGTTACAAGTGCGATCGCTGTACTCTAGATGTTAGTAATAGCAAAATATTCATCCACCTACTGCTTAAGCATCAGGAGAAAAAATCAGAGAACGCATAGGTCAGCTCAAAAAAGCTACCACTGCTTCCTTCTCAATACCTGCACTCAAACAACCAACACGTGGTTTTGGTTTTCAGAGTCCTCTGGTGCTTCATCCCAAGCAGCAAATGAGGTGCGATCGCAAAATTTACCTTTAATGCACGACATCAGTCGAATATCACTGCGCTCACAAACAAAACTCACGGTTAACCAGCCAGGAGATATTTACGAGCAGGAAGCTGATAAAGTAGCACAACAAGTGATGCAGACTATGAGCGAGCCTGTAAGTAAACAGTCTGTGCAACGGGAAGCATTACCAGAAGAGGAAGAAGAAGAATTACAAATGAAATCCCTGGCTGATGCCAATACTTCGCTGCAACGGGAAGCATTACCAGAGGAAGAAGAAGAATTACAAATGAAATCTCTGGCAGATGCCAATATTTTGCTGCAACGGGAAGCATCACCAGAGGAAGAAGAAGAATTACAAATGAAATCCCTGGCAGATACCAATATTTCACTACAACGTCAGGGTGGTGGGGTTGCAGCCACATCTGACTTGGAAACTTCAATCCAACAAGAACGGGGAAGTGGACAGCCACTCTCAGACGATATCCGCCAACCAATGGAGCAAGCCTTTGGGACTGACTTTAGCAGTGTCAAAATCCACACAGATAGCCGCTCTGACCAACTCAACCAATCTATCCAAGCTCGTGCCTTCACTACAGGACAGGATATATTCTTCCGTCAAGGAGAATATGCTCCTGAGAGTCATGGAGGAAAGGAATTACTTGCCCATGAGTTAACTCACGTTGTCCAACAAAATGGTAGTGCGCTTGGGCGTAAATTGCTTCCTGAACAGGAGATTAAAAAAAACAACATCCAAGCCAAACCCCTTCTTAACTCCTCTTCTGGGTATCAACCAGTAATCCAACGTAACCCTCTTGATAAGGTTAAAAAATTCTTTTCCAAAGACAGTGGCGATAAAGATAACGGTGGCGATGAAATAGAAGAAATACAGGTGAACGGGGAGGACTGGAAAAAATATATGGAGTTAGATATCTTGACGATGCAGCCTAGCGATATCATAACGGACAGGCAATTTGGGCATAATTTATATATAAATATCAGATGGTACAACAAATCGCAGAAAAGATTGCGCCTTTTGACACCGCCACCACTGGAATATTTTGAGGAAATAACAAAGATTACGACAGACAACGGCGGCAATAGAACTACGGAAACAGAATCGCTGGATCAGTACGCAAACAGACCAAATTCTAATACTTTCCGTAGCTACGCACTCGGAACTCAGGGCATGATTATAGATCCAGGTAAGTCGCTCACGGCAAGATTTCTTGATCCGCCGCAGATCACAATCACACAAGAGTATAAATCCCGCACTGTTAAGTTCAAAATCGGGTTACAGGGGTCGCAACAGTGGCTAACTGGTGTGCAGCGACTAACGTGCGAGAATAACAAGATAATAGAGCATGAGTTTATCCCAACAATACTCAGGGCTGGCTAAGAACCACAGCACAGTTAGTTTTTATAAACTATTAATTATCTTGCAAAAATCCCATCAGAAATTAAAGACTCTTGAATAATGACTAATAACGCTTAAGAAGCCGATCGCTGCTGGTCAATTTGCAGTGGGATATTTTCCTGCACGAGTTGCCAAAAGTGTTTGATGGGGGGAATTTGTAGACGGTCTTGAGTTGTTACCATAACTACCCGCCGAGTTAAACTGGAACCATCTGCTAAACCACTAGTATTATTGCTGGCTAAGGAACGAATCGCCAGGGTAGGGTCAAGACGAGCTTCCAGTAATGCTGATTGAGGTAGTAAAGCTATCAGTTCTCCCTGGCGCACCACTCCTCGGAAGGCATCTAGGGTATTTACCTCTAAAACCGACTGGAGTGTAGCCTCCATTCGCTCAAATCTATCTTGGATTAAGCGCTGCATCCCATAGCCATCTTTAAAAACCACTTGGGGATAACGAATTAGCTCCGACCAAGGGACAAATTCATATTGGGTTAGGGGATGATTGGCTGCGGTTAAAACTTCTATAGGTTCATCATAAAGTACTTCTACCACCATTTCTCTACTGGTGGTTAAAAAGCGATTATTCATCACAATTGCTAAATCCACCAATCCATCTTTGAGGACTTTCAAGGCGCGATCGCTTCCCAATGAAGTCACCCGCAATTGCACATTTGGATAATCATGACAAAATTTTTGCAACACAGGTGGTAAGTAAGATCCACATAGGGAGTGAATCACGGCAATGCAAAGTTCTGGTTGCTTTCCGGCGATTAAATCGGCTAATTCTTCTGTAGCAGTCTGCCACTCTTGGCAAATTTTGCGGACGCGGGGTAACAAACGTTCACCTCCTAGCGTCAGTTTGGCATGAGTGCTTCTGTGAAACAGTTCTATCCCCAAATCTGCTTCTAATGCTTGGATTTGGCGACTAATCGTCGATTGGGTAACACCAGATGTTCGCGCTGCTTGTTGAAAGCTGCCGGTTTGGGCGATCGCTAGAAAGGCTTGCAACTGCTCTAGGCGCATTTTTATGTAGCCTGAATTACATTTATCGGTTTCATTAAGTTAACGGATTTTTTTCCACAATTTAGTAGACTTTGTTACAGGTCTTTTTCTCTGATTTACATTTAAGTAAATCAAGTTTTACCTCGTTTGTCGTAAATTATCCGCTTTGCACCGATTTTTTCGGTAAATTTCGCCAAAAAAGAATTGACTATTTTTTGCTGAAATATATAAATTTTTAGATAATATTTTTAACGGTATCGCTCTGAGACGCTCTCCTGTGATTACAGAAGCTGATAGTTTAGCCGTAGCCAACTAATGAGTAGTTAGCTTGATCATATTATGCGACAGATTAAGTAGGTAGGCGTAAATATTTGTCGTTGGGAAAATGCAGGAGGCAGGAGCGAAGAGGGTTTTAGCCTCGTTCATTTTTGCTAACATAGTTTGGTTTTATTCTGCCGACCTACTTATATAGTAGTTTCCAAGTGCATGAAGTAATCATATCAAAACCTTCACCCCCAAGCCCTCTTTGTGAGTTTAAAAAGGGCTTGGGGGTGAGGTACAGTTTAACCTAACTCTTATTAAGAAACGCTATTAGGTCTGAGCAAGACAAAATTTTGTACAACTTACAGATACGGCTGCGATCGCATCAGATTTGTAAAAGATACAGAGGGCATTAACTACGGCTGTACCCTCCTAGAGTGTTGTGAATACTATTTTATGGGGCGAGAACCTGTGACTTCATCAGGATCGCGATAAGCCCGGACTTTTTCGCGATTACGTAGTCCTGCTAAACCGGCTAGACCAAGCAAACCTAGCCAACCCCAATCGAAACCGCGATCGCTAGTTCTTTCGGAAGTTGTGACCCCTGTATTCCTGTTAGTACCTGTGGCATCAGTGCCCGTGCCTGTGGAATCAGTGCCTGTTGTGCCAGTGCCTGTGGAATCAGTACCTGTAGTTCCAGTACCTGTAGTTCCAGTACCTGTAGTTCCAGTACCTGTAGTTCCAGTACCCGTTGTGCCAGTACCTGTAGTTCCAGTACCTGTGGAATCAGTGCCTGTTGTACCACCACCGCCTGTGATTCCAGTACCTGTGGAATCAGTGCCTGTAGTTCCAGTGCCTGTAGTTCCAGTTCCTGTGGAATCAGTGCCTGTTGTACCACCAGTGCCTGTGCTTCCAGTGCCTGTTGTACCACCAGTGCCTGTGCTTCCAGTTCCTGTTGTACCACCAGTGCCTGTGCTTCCAGTTCCTGTGCTTCCAGTTCCTGTGCTTCCAGTGCCTGTGCTTCCAGTGCCTGTGCTTCCAGTGCCTGTGCTTCCAGTGCCTGTGCTTCCAGTGCCTGTGCTTCCAGTTCCTGTGCTTCCAGTTCCTGAGCCAGTGCTACCACTAGAGCTTCCACTGCCAGAGCTTCCACTGCCGGAGCTTCCACTGCCGGAGCCTCCACCGCCGGAACCTCCACTTTGGGCAAAAACTGAAGGAGGTAAGGATACAGAAGCGAAACTGATGGCAAAGACAGTAGCTAAAACAGCTTTAGATAAATTTAAAGGCTTCATGCTTATGGTTCCTATTATGTTCTAGATTTCTGTGGTTGATTGATTTTCAAAAGCGATATTGTCTCTTTAATCCACTGCTAAATTAGGTAAATTCTGGCATAGTTAAAGATTGAGGAGTGTTTTACTTGGCTTCTTCTGGAAACGTTGAAAGGATTTGAAAATACCACAACAACTTACTATTCGCCCCATTCAACAAAATAACTCATAAACAGTAATTAATTCAGGATTAAGAACCCACGAGCAAAGTCGCTTGTTCAAAATAGAAATTAAATATTAAATTTACTTTTACCTATCCCATTTTTACTTGATTATTATGACTTATTTTGTTGTTGTTATTATCTAGCGTAAGTGTTATTTTTGCGGCGGACTTCTACCATAAGAGTAAAACTATTTATATCGCAGGAAATAATTTGGCATTGAAGTTAAGTTAGTTTATAACCGTAAAACATTTTAGAGTCTAGTAATTAGATAAATCGACTTACCTAAGAGGTACAAGCGATCGCTCATTTAAGCAGGATTTTCATTTCGGTAAATATAATTACTTTATTGACATGAGTTTTTAGTTATTTGGATATAAATAAACTAAAAACTTTAAACAGCCAGATGCTGCTAGCGGTTGAAACTTATAAACAATACTTCACAATACTATTTCATTTCAGAACTTATAACTTCATACTCTAGGAGTGTCTTACTTTAGACTTAAGGAATACTTTTATTGTCAGTTAAGTAGGATGGCGTAAATAATTAGAGGTTTGTAATTAATAAGGACTTTAGTCCTCTCTTCTGTACGAGAGGCTGCGCCAACGAGATGCTACGCAATTAAAAGTTAAGACTAAAATTTACCATTCGGCTAAAGCGATCGCTATTCCTTGTTTTAAATCTGGTGTGATTGCATCATTATTTGCTAACTGCTGCAATTGTTGATGTGTGGCTTCCTCATTCAGATTTTTCAGTGCTGCGATCGCATGTAGTCTCACCGATGTATTAGAATCGCCTAACAGCGAAATCAATGGTTCAATTGCCTGCATTTCGCCTAACTGTCCTAAAGATAAGGCGATCGCACTTTTGATGCTAGCAACCTCTGTGGCTGGATGCTGCGTTAGCGAAGCTCGCCGTTCGCGTAGCGTTCCGCAGGAAAGGCATCGCAGTATTTGCAGTAATATTTCTGCGGCTGGTGTAGTTAACTGGGGTTTTTGCACTCTTCCCAAAACTGTGATAATTTCTTGCCACACTGTTTCTGATGTACTTTGATTCAGTGCTGTTTGCAAATATTCCAAACTCGATAACGTCCCTACCCAACTTAAAGCACGGATGGTTTCTAATTGCAGTGTTGTCGGTGTCTGGGGTGAAATCAGCAAATCAAATAAGTATTTGGCGGCGTCATCACTACCAATCCGAGAAAGGGTAACTGCGGCTGCACAACAAACATCAAGGTTAAAGTCGTAAAGTTTGGGTTGCAGTCTCGTTATTAAATCTAATGCTTGGTGTAAGTCGGGGCGAAAACCTAAACCAAGCACTGCTGCACGCCTCACTGTGGCGGCTGTATCATCCAAAGCTTTTAACAATACTGGCAGTACACGTTCATCATGAAAACTGCTGAGAGCTTCAATTGCGGCGGCGCGGATTGCTGCTTGTGGATCTTGCACTACACTTAACAGTGGCGTGATGGTTTCTGGTTGCCGAATACAACAAAGCGATCGCACTGCTAACAATCGTGTATTTTCATCTAATAGAAGTTCAGTTAGTGAAGCAATAGCAACAGTACCCATTTGTCCCAGTGCTGTCGCGGCGATCGCTTTGAGTTCTTCATCCTGATCGTTTTTCAATAATTCAACTATTGACGCGATCGCTTCTGGGTGTTGAAATTCGCCCAAAGTCCTTGCTGCATACCAGCGCAATTCTTCTTCTGCATCTTCATCTTCTAATATTTCAATTAGAGGTGGGATGGCAATCTTACCAAAGTGAATCAATACTTTGGTAATTTCCCATCGTTCCTGAAAATCCCCCATCTCTAACATTGAAAGCGTTAATTTCAGGATATATTCTCGATTTTTAACTATCTCTGGATCTTCCGAGTCTGTCCCTAAAATTAACTGTTGCAAATATTGAATTAGTGATGACCAATCAGCCGCATAATATGCTGCCTCGGCTTGCACCAAAAGCTGTTTGATGTTACTCACAATATCTTGCTTTAATTATCATCTTCTACTCCCTGCCTCCTGCCTCCACTAGCTTGGCTTGACTACAATCGAATTACCCTCAATCTTGGCGGCGTAAGTTTTCAGGGGGTTTGTCGCTGGGCCTTTTTGCACTTTACCATCGGCTCCATATTCCGAACCATGACAGGGACAAGCGAATTTTTTTGCATCAGCTTTCCATGCTACAGGGCAACCTGCATGAGTACAAGTAGGGTCAACAGCAGTTAGATTTCCGGCTTTAGATGTGCCGACTACCAGCACAGGCCCAGCAGGTGAGTTTTTTGCCAGCAATTGACCTGTTTTATCCAATTCTGCTGATGTACCTACTGTTTGCCAATCTTTAGATGCTGGAGTTGTTTGAGAAGAACAAGCTGCGATCGCTACAGGTAGAGAACTCGCAATCCAACCCAAACCTACCCAATTAATAAAATCACGACGTTTCATAACTGCTGAAATAATATCTAAGTTTTAACTAACATTTACTACTCAATTTTGGATTTTAGATTAATTTATGGCAATCCAAAATTGCTTCAGTCATCTCAAATACCGTTGATTGAGGGTTTTACATCGTTCATTGGTGACTTTAATGTAAAAAATGCATAGTATTCATGTATTTTTTGCAGATTTTACCAAAAAACGTAACAATTTATACGATTTTAACAAAAATCTCGCCTTAAGTTATGAGTATCGAAATTGTTACATGAACATTATCTAAACCTGCTTGACAAATTCCCAAGATGTAAATGGCCACAAATTTTCTTTAAATAACCACGGATTTGAAGTTTCGCGTTGGAATGTTCTTGAGTAAAAATAATCAGCCGTAGTTAAATATTAAGTTTTTATTCCCTAACCCTCGTAGATACAGCACCTGATGTAACTACGGATTGATTGGTATTGGTCAATTACCACCGCAGTTCCCGATTATATCAGTAATTTGCAACGAGATTCAGCCTCATGACAGACACAGCAAATACCACTAGCCTTAATAAGTTCGAGAAATTAAAAGCAGAAAAAGATGGACTCGCCATCAAGAGTGAGATAGAGAAATTTGCCGCACTGGGTTGGGAGGCGATGAACGAAACAGATCGCGATCATCGACTCAAATGGGTAGGCGTGTTTTTTCGCCCAGTTACCCCAGGCAAGTTTATGATGCGGTTGCGGATGCCTAACGGTATTCTTACCAGCAGCCAAATGCGTGTTTTGGCCCAAGTAGTGCAGCGTTACGGTGATGATGGTTGCGCTGATATTACTACCAGACAGAATATTCAATTACGGGGGATTAGGATTGAAGATTTACCAGATATCTTTAATAGATTTCACGCAGTTGGTTTAACCACTGTGCAGTCAGGGATGGATAACGTCCGCAATATTACAGGCGATCCTGTGGCGGGGTTAGATGCAGATGAGTTGTACGACACGCGAGAGTTGGTACAGCAAATTCAAGATATGCTCACCAATAAAGGGGAAGGAAACCCAGAATTTAGCAACTTACCACGGAAGTTTAATATTGCGATCGCAGGTGGAAGAGACAATTCAGTTCACGCCGAAATTAATGATTTGGCTTTTGTTCCCGCATTTCAGGAGGGGACAGGGCAAGAATTTTCCCAATCACCAATATTTGGCTTCAACGTCCTTGTGGGTGGCTTTTTCTCAGCTAAACGTTGTGACGCGGCGATTCCTCTGAATGCTTGGGTGGCTCCAGAAGATGTGGTAGCTGTATGTAGAGCGGTTTTGGAAGTCTTTCGTGATCATGGGCCGCGCGCTAATCGGCAAAAATCGCGCTTGATGTGGCTAATTGATGAATGGGGTTTAGATAAGTTTCGAGCAGAAGTAGAAAACCGTTTGGGTAAATCATTATTACCCGCAGCAACAAAAGACGAAATCGACTGGGAAAAACGCGACCACATTGGGGTATATAAACAAAAACAAGCAGGATTAAATTACGCAGGTTTAAACATTCCTGTCGGTCGGTTGTATGCCGAAGATATGTTTGAAATCGCTCGTCTAGGAGAAGTTTACGGCAGTGGCGAAATCCGCTTTACGGTTGAGCAAAACATTGTTATACCCAATATTGCTGACTCACGTTTAGCAACATTTTTAACAGAGTCTTTGCTGGAAAGGTTTTCTATTGAGCCAGGTTTGCTGACGCGATCGCTAGTATCTTGCACAGGCGCACAATTTTGCAACTTTGCCCTGATCGAAACCAAAAATCGCGCCCTGGCAATGATAAAAGCCTTAGAAGAAGATTTAACCTTCACCAATCCAGTGCGAATTCACTGGACAGGTTGCCCCAACTCTTGCGGACAGCCCCAAGTTGCAGACATCGGCTTGATGGGAACTAAAACTCGCAAAAATGGCAAAACCTTGGAAGGCGTTGACATATATATGGGTGGCAAAGTTGGCAAAGATGCCCATTTGGGAACTTGTGTTATGAAAGGCATACCATGCGAAGACTTGCAGCCAGTATTGCAAGATTTATTAATCAAAAACTTTGGGGCAAAACCCAAACAAGAAGCCTTAGTAGTTAGTAACTGTTAGTACTTATCGGAGGTATTCGCCATTGAGCAAAACTCATACTTCAAGCTTAAAGGTGCAATTTCCGAGATAAAAGGCTCAACTTCTGAGATAAAAGGCTCAACTTCCGAGTTCAAAGGCTCAACCTTCGAGATAAAAGGCTCAACCTTCGAGATAAAAGGCTCAACTTCCGAGTTCAAAGGCTCAACCTTCGAGATAAAAGGCTCAACTTCCGAGATAAAAGGCTCAACTTCCGAGATAAAAGGCTCAACTTCCGAGATAAAAGGCTCAACTTCCGAGTTCAAAGGCTCAACTTCCGAGATAAAAGGCTCAACTTCCGAGTTCAAAGGCTCAACTTCCGAGTTCAAAGGCTCAACTTCCCCTCAATATGGTTCGGATAAGATCCCCCCGCCTGTGGCGACCCCCTTAAAAAGGGGGTAATTAGAAAAAAAAGCCCCCCTTTTTAAGGGGGGTTGGGGGGATCTCCGACGAATAAACACGTTAACCGAACCGTATTGCATCTTCCTCTACCTCTTCTCCGTATTTTATTCAATTAGAAAGACTGGAATGCTTAAAAACTTATTTTCATTCAGCGATCGCTACCGCATCTTACATCAGACTTGGTTTGCTTTTTTTCTCACCTTTGTCTGTTGGTTTAACTTTGCCCCCTTCGCTACAACCATTGGCAGAGAACTACATCTAGCACCAGAGCAAATCAAAACTTTAGGCATCTGTAACCTCGCCCTCACAATTCCCGCACGACTAATTATTGGGATGCTTCTGGATCGTTTTGGCCCCAGAATTACCTACTCAATCTTGCTGATGTTTGCGGTTATTCCCTGTTTGGCGACGGCGCTAGCGCAAGATTTTAATCAACTAGTCATCAGTCGTTTGCTGATGGGAATTGTCGGATCTGGGTTTGTTGTCGGTATCCGCATGGTGGCGGAATGGTTCCAGCCCAAGGAGATGGGAATTGCCCAAGGCATTTATGGCGGTTGGGGTAACTTTGGGGCTTTTGGCGCAGAGTTTGCCTTGCCGATACTTGCAGTTTCTACTAGCTTTTTCGCTGGTGGTGCTTCTAACTGGCGGTTTGCGATCGCACTTACAGGGATTATCGCAGCTATCTACGGCGTAATTTATTACAACAGCGTCCAAGATACGCCCACAGGTAAAGTCTACAAGAAACCTCAGAAAAATGGTTCTCTAGAAGTGACCAGTATTAAAAGCTTCTGGGCGATGATTGTCTCAAATTTTGGTTTGATTTTCGCTCTAGGTTTATTAGCTTGGCGTTTAGAACAAAAGAACATTCACTTCCTAACTTTGAGCCAAATGTATCTGGCTTGGTTGCTATTAGCAGGATTGTTTGCTTACCAAAGTTACAAAGCTTGGCAGGTAAATCGAGAACTTCTAATTGGTAAAAAAACCTACGCTCCATCTGAACGCTTTCAATTTGGTCAAGTAGCTTTACTGGAATTCACTTATATAACTAGTTTTGGCAGTGAATTGGCAGTTGTTTCTATGCTGCCAGCATTCTTTGAAAAAACTTTTGCTTTAGAGCATGTTATAGCTGGGATGATTGCCGCTACCTATCCGTTTTTAAATTTGATTTCTCGTCCCAGTGGTGGCTTAATTTCTGATAAATTTAGCTCCCGTAAATGGACAATGACAATTATCAGTGCAGGTATTGGTGTTGCCTATTTGATTGCACATTTTATTAGTAGTAACTGGCCGATTCCGCTAGCGATCGCAGTTACAATGTTTGCTGCCTACTTTGCCCAAGCTGGCTGCGGTGCAACTTACAGCATCGTACCCCTAATTAAGAAAGAAGCCACTGGACAAATTGCCGGTAATGTGGGAGCTTACGGTAATTTTGGCGGCGTAGTTTACCTGACAATTTTTAGCTTAACCGACGCTCCAACACTATTTAGCACAATGGGTATAGCTGCTTTAGTCTGCGCTTTCATGTGCGCCTTCTTCCTCAAAGAACCAAAAGGTTCCTTTGCTGCTGCTTATGAAGGTGAATTACCAGAAACCGCAACTAAAAACTCTACCTTTTTAGCGGAAGAATAAACTTCTTGCATAAATCAAAAATAAGAATCCCACCCCCGTTTTTGACTTACATCAAAGTCTCCTCTCCCCGCTTGCCTACAGTATCTTTTCACCTACAATACAATGCCAATGCATCGACCTGCAATGCCAATGCATCAACCTGCAATGCCAATGCATTAACCTACAATGCCAATGCATCAACCTACAATGCCAATGCATCAACCTGCAATGCCAATGCATCAACCTGCAATGCCAATGCATCAACCTACAATGCCAATGCATCAACCTGCAATGCCAATGCATCAACCTGCAAAAATTAATCCACTTTACGCAGTAGTAAGTTGGGTTGAGGAAGAAACTCAACAATTAGCCTTTAATTTTGGGATGAGAGGAGCTAAACCCAACTTACATATCTTTACAGCTATTTTCAGGTAAATAGACCATGCGGTAGGGGCGCAAGGCCTTGCGCCCCTATAACAGATGTGGTTCAAATACTTGAATTCTGCTGTAAGTGAACCGTATGGATATCTTTGATCCAGGATTAGCGTGCAACATATAAATTTCCCAAACTGTCGCTACATCTGAGGTTGCACAATCAAAATAACAAAATGGTACAACCGCCATGAGTGAATTTACCAAAACTCTCTGTCCTTACTGTGGTGTTGGCTGCGGTTTAGAAGTTTCACCTCCAGCCCAACTTGGCAAAGCAACTAATCGAGATAGCCAAGGAAATCCAACTTGGCGGGTGCGCGGTGATAAAGCCCATCCATCTAGTCAAGGAATGGTTTGCGTTAAAGGCGCAACGATCGCAGAATCTTTAGATAAAAATAGATTACATTACCCAATGGTGCGAGACTCCTTAGATCAAGAGTTTCGGCGCGTTAGTTGGGATGAAGCTTTTAATATCATCACGCAGCGCATTCAAACAGTACGCTTTACCCAAGGGCCAGAAGCCTTATGTATGTATGGTTCTGGCCAGTTTCAAACTGAGGATTATTACATAGCCCAGAAACTGATGAAAGGCTGTCTGGGTAGTAATAATTTTGATGCCAACTCTCGCTTATGTATGTCTAGTGCTGTGGCTGGATATATTCAAAGCTTTGGCTCAGATGGGCCTCCATGCTGTTACGAAGACTTGGAGTTAACTGATTGTGCATTTTTAATTGGTACTAATACAGCCGAATGTCACCCCATCGTTTTCAACCGACTGGAAAAGTATCACAAAAAGAACCGCAAAGTCAAAATGATTGTGGTTGATCCCCGTCGCACACCAACCGCAGAAGCCGCTGATTTACATTTAGCCATTCGTCCTGGTACAGATATCGACTTGTTAAATGGCATCGCACATTTATTAATGCGTTGGAACTACATTGATACGATGTTCATGGACGACTGCACTAGCAACTTTCCCGCTTATGCTGAAGTGATTCGCCACTATCCGCCAGAAATAGTAGCTCGTCAATGTGGAATCAGCATTGAAGATTTAGAAACAGCAGCTCGTTATTGGGGTGAATCAGAGCGGGTACTATCTTTGTGGTCAATGGGTGTCAATCAATCCTCAGAAGGGACGGCTAAGGTAAGAACTATCATTAACCTGCACCTGATGACTGGACAGATTGGCAAACCTGGGGCTGGCCCTTTTTCCCTCACTGGTCAGCCAAACGCAATGGGAGGGCGGGAAGCCGGAGGTTTGGCGCATTTATTACCGGGTTATCGGACGGTGAAAAATCCTCAGCACCGCGCAGAAGTTGAGGAGTTTTGGGGACTTCAGCCAGGACAAATTTCGCCAAATCCCGGTTTGACTGCTTGGGATATGATTACTGGGTTGGAAAATGATGCTGTAGAGTTACTGTGGATTGCAGCTACCAACCCAGCTGTGAGTATGCCAGATTTGGAGCGAACTAAGAAGGCATTGTTGCGATCGCCTTTTACTATTTACCAAGACGCTTATTATCCTACAGAAACCTCTGCTTACGCTCATGTTTTGCTACCAGCAGCCCAGTGGGGTGAAAAAACTGGTGTGATGACAAACTCCGAACGGGTGGTAACTCTGTGTCAAGCATTTCGCCAACCGCCAAGAGAAGCTAAAGCAGATTGGGAAATTTTTGCCGAAGTTGGACGTAGATTAGGTTTTGAGAGAGAATTTGCCTTTGCTAACTCTGCTGAAGTTTATGCTGAGTTTGTCAAACTGACACGCGATCGCCCCTGCGATATGACGGGTATCAATCACGCGCAATTACAGACACAAGGCCCAACTCAATGGCCTCACCCCCAAGAGAGCAGAGGAGCAGGGAGAGAAACCTTTGGAAAGCGATTATATACTGATTTGCGCTTCCACACCCCTGACGGACGCGCTCGATTTGGGGCATATTACTCCAAGGGATTGGCAGAACCACCAGACCCAGATTATCCGTTTGTGCTAACTAATGGACGACTTTACGGACACTGGCATACGCAGACACGCACCGGTCGAATTGAAAAAATTTGTAAAATGCATCCCGAACCGTTTATCGAAATTCATCCCCGTGATGCTGCTCGGTTAGGTATTGTCGATAGCATGGATGTGGAAGTGCGATCGCGTCGGGGTAAGGCTAAGTTTCCAGCGAAGGTAACAAAGGCGATCGCGCCTGGTACAGTTTTTGTCCCCATGCACTGGGGTTCACTGTGGGCAGATAATGCCGAAGCCAACGCCCTCACCCATCCAGAATCTTGCCCCGATTCGCTCCAACCAGAATTAAAAGCCTGTGCTGTGCAGTTGATACCAATTTCTGTAGAAGTTCCCATCAAAGATTATCAACTCCAGTCCTCACAATGGTAAGCTGCAAAGTATAGCTCGAAGGTGGTAATTCATAACCAGCAATAGGTAATTTCGTCAATAATCAATAGTCAATAGTTATTATCATTTTTTATGACTCTCTAATTTTGACTGTTACCAATTACTATATCTAAAGAGGTTAAATCTCTCGGAAGAAGAGGTTTTACTAGCGTCGATTTTAGCTATGGATAAAGAATAAAAAACTTACAAAGCTTTGGCAAGTCCTCTTTTTTTAATCCTCTAGATTTATCTATAGGATTTTATTTTATTTGAAAATCGGGTGCAGCATTATGAGAAAGCTACTAAGGCAAATTTTAGTAACTACCAAAGATGAGAACTTCATGCACATTATCGAAAACATAGAAGTGCTAGTTTCTAAAGCTCTATCTATTTTTATGGTAATAGTGATTTTGGTAGCGATCGGGGATTTAGGAATATTTATTTTTAAAGAGTTATTTACAGCGCCTTATGCAAAGTTTAACACAACATTGTATAAAATTTTTGGGCTATTTTTGAATATTTTAATTGCTTTAGAAATTTTAGAAAATATCACAGCATATTTACGAAAACACGTTTTTCAAGTTGAATTAGTTATTGTCACATCTTTAATTGCTGTTGCCAGAAAAATTATTATTCTTGACTTAGAAAAAGTCCCAGGTATTGATATAATTGGTTTAGGAATTGCTATTCTCGCCCTCTCAATTAGTTATCTCATAATTCGTCTAAGTAATTTAAAAAATTGAAGTTAAAAAGAAAGACGTAATATGCTGTATTCGGGCATAAATTTAGTTAAATATAGATTAAGATAATTTCTTCGTCAAGCAGATGTTATACTTGATACTTAAGAATAGCCTAAACAGTATTTTGGACAAATGATTAATGTGCGATCGCTAGATAAGTCTTATTTTTAATTCATAATTTATGTAACTTAGATATAAAAATTATCGATGATTAAAAACCCTTAATTTTGAATGCTCGAATTTTGAATACTTACTTATGGCAGATTTCTTTGAATTTGAAGCAGACTTTGTTGATTCCCTGCGCTGTATCCCCATGCAGGTGCGTTGCAAATTAGATACCTGTGGCATCAAGCTAAAATTGCCTGATTGGAATAAAATGACGACAGATGAGCGTCAAGCTTTAGTCGAATTACCTTGCACTACAGAAATAGAAATTCAGTCTTACCGCGAACATATCCAGCAATTAATTTTAGAACGCACGGGTATACCAGCTACAAAATTACCTATTGAGCCTCATCCTGCATGGCTAGACTCTGCCATTGTACCAGCCAGTATCCAGGAAAAAGCTCAAGAAATAGGTGTAACCCTGACACAGCAAGATTGGACAGGTTTAACACCGTTACAGCGTTTTGCCTTGATTAAACTCAGCCGCCCAGGACATGAAAACCAAAACTTTAACAGAGCGATCGCAGAATTTGATCTGTTTTAATTAGACAATAGTCGTTAAAAGAAAAAATCTGTAGAGTGCATTACACTTTGTTAACTTGCTGCCCTAAAATGATACATTACAACACAGCTAGTGTTGTAATGTATCAAAAATTTATGTAGATACTAACGAATAAAATAGCTGACTCTAAATTAATATTTACTTTATATAGCGTTTCCTAATACAGGTGGGGTTAAGCTGTACCTCACCCGGATAAAGCTGTGCTTTATCTCTCCTCTTTGCGAGTTCCCAGAAGGGTTTTAATATGTACTTTATGCACCTGAGAACCGCTATAAACAACTATTGACTAAAAGGTGAGGGTAACAAAAATATGGCTGCAAAGAAACTTTTGATGCTTGTTGGTGACTATGTAGAAGACTATGAAGTGATGGTTCCTTTCCAGGCATTGCAAATGGTAGGACACACTGTCCACGCAGTTTGCCCCGACAAAAAAGCTGGCGACAAGGTGCGGACAGCAGTTCATGACTTTGAAGGAGACCAGACTTACAGCGAAAAACCCGGACACGATTTTACTTTAAATGCTACCTTCGCAGAAGTAGAAGCCACAAACTACCATGCCTTAGTCATTCCTGGAGGACGAGCACCAGAATATATCCGCCTCAATCAGCAGGTACTAGAAATCACCCGTCACTTTGCCCAAGCAAATAAACCGATTGCTGCCATCTGCCACGGCTTGCAGTTATTAGCGGCTGCTGATGTACTGCAAGGCAAGAGATGTACTGGCTACCCTGCTTGTAGTCCAGATATCAAGAGTGCTGGAGGGATCTATGTTAATATCCCTGTCGATCGGGCAATAGTTGATGGTAACTTGGTGACAGCACCAGCTTGGCCTGCTCACCCACATTGGCTAGCAGAATTCCTCACAATACTTGGAACTAAGATTGAACATCCAGAATTGACTACAGTTGTTTGAGACAAGATACCAGAAATTTTTTGGTTCAATCTTCATAACAGTTTCTTTCCCTACTCCCTACTCCAAAAGAGCTTTGGCAAAAACAACTGACAACAGACGACTGAAAATTATATATTTTTGAAATGAAACTAAATGCAATAAAAAATACTATTTTTTAATAAATTGCGGTGGATTTAATTTGCCGCTACGATGTCAAAAGTACAGCATCGAGACAATCTGATTTATCCGCCTAAAAAGCCAGTTTTAGGACAAACTCTCAGTAGATGGAATACTTATTTACATGAGGTGAAACAATTTGAAATTTTGCATCAATAATTTTAAATTTCTTAGCAGTAAGTGAAGCTATAGTGGATTTAGCAATGCTGCTGTTAATGTGGCTAAGGTTAGTCCTGCTGCCAAATTATGTGAAGAATTAGTTTAGAAACGCACTTCTTATCGATGACAGGCAAAAACGCAAGACATAATGCATTTCTGCGGCTAGTGTCTGGTAATGGGGCAGCTTTGGGAGCAGAATCTCGCTACTCGCTGCCCCCCAGTAAAGAGATGGTAATTGGACGCGACCCCAGCTGCCAAGTTGTCTTGGATGCCATGATGTACCGAATGGTATCTCGTCGTCATGCAGTGGTTCGTCCCCTCTCTCTATCCCCAGATAGCAAATTTAGCTGGGTGCTTTGTGACTTGAATAGTGCTAATGGCACTTATTTAAATGGACAACGCTTATATGAATGTCAAGAATTGCACGCAGGCGATCGCATTTCTCTAGGTGCTGATGGGCCGCAATACATTTTTGAATACGAGTATACCTCACTGACTCCGGCGACGACAGTGAACCAAGTTACACCACTGCCTTCGGCGACTAACTACCACAACCACACGCAATTAAAGCAGCCAGATTCTGTTAGCTTCACTCAGCTTTTTCCGATTATTTCCACTGGTAAAGATTTAACTAGCAAAGCTTACCTCGTACCGGGAATACTGACCGTAATTTTTGTGGTGCTGATGTTTGCTACAGTCGGTCGCCCCCAAGCTAATCAAGTGATCGTAGCAAGTTACATCGCCTTCGCTGCCTACTATTTTGTTTACCAACTTTGCGGGAAACAGAAGCCTTGGTGGGTGCTAATGGCTACGTCATTGGGTACAATCCTGATTTTGCTCAGTCCGCTGTTGGATCTATTTATTTTTGTATTTCGCGGCATCCTGCCTGGAAGCTTGCCCACACCCCAAGAATCTATCACCTTCACAGAGTTACTGGTGCGGATGTTTTTTGGCGCTGGGTTGATGGAGGAATTACTCAAGGCATTACCTGTACTAGGGGCTTTTGCCATCGGTAGAATGTTGTCTTCACCTTGGCGAGAACGCATCGGCATCTGGGAACCTCTAGATGGTATTCTCCTGGGAACGGCTTCTGCTGTAGGCTTCACTCTCTTGGAAACCCTCGGTCAGTATGTGCCTGATATCACTCAAAATGTCACGCAACAGGTGGGTATAGGGGCTGCTGGTCAACTGGCAGGTTTACAACTGTTAATTCCGCGAATTTTAGGCTCTGTAGCCGGACACATGGCTTATAGTGGCTACCTGGGTTATTTTATCGGGTTGGCTGTTCTTAAACCCAGTAGAAGTTGGCAAATTCTGTCTATTGGTTATCTGAGTGCCTCTGCGCTCCACGCTCTCTGGAATGCTACAGGGTCAATCAATGCCTTGCTTTTGGTAGTTGTTGGAGTGTTATCTTACGCCTTTTTGATGGCGGCAATTCTCAAGGCACGGGCGCTATCACCGACGCGATCGCAAAATTTTGCTACCCGATTTCTTGGGCCAAAATAGAGGAGTATACAACTCTTGGAGAGGCTGCGCCAACGACTACGCTCAGTAACCAGGGGAGCAGGGGAGTAGGGGGGAGAACAAGCAATGCTTGAGTATTTACCTCTTGGGATAGATGGCCTAATTTGAAAATCAGCGTATTGTTAAGTTATTATGGGGTAAAGATACTTACAAAAATAAAAATCATTAAACTTCTTCTTGCAAAAGTTTTGATTTTCGACTCTATATCTTTGCGTAAGGAAAACCAATATCTTTGCAAAAAACACCTCTGAATAAAGTGAACGCAAAGCGTGGGTTACACGAACACAACGTATAATGAAAACTTTTTCTACTCCCTACTCACCATTCATAGTTCAGGTTGAGACTTGTTAAGTTCAGTAAAAGCATAAGAAGCGATCGCTAAACTAACCTTTGCTTTCTCTACTTCTGATAAAGCTGTCCACTCGCTATTTTGAAGATTACTGAGTGCAGATACCGCGTTTTGCGATTCGCTACTTCGCATAGCGTAAGCAAAAGGACGAGCCAAAACGATAAGATCCTCTGTTCCCCAGGTTGGTAGTACTGTCTGAACGCACTCAACCAGTTGCTCGCTGATTAATTGGCGAGCCGCAAATATCTCAGCAGCTTTGGTGGCGATGGTGTTGAGCAATATTTGGGGGACACAGGCAGAAAAATTCGTACGTAATGTTTCTTGAAGGTTAAATACTACTGCCTGTTGTCGGTTATCATTGTGGTCAGGTGTAGGAGTAATACTAGACCAAAGTGTATCTAAATGTCCGTAAAAATCTTGCGATCGCCTCATTAGTTCAACGCCCTGTAAATCTTCTATTCCGAACTGTTGTTCTAGTTCCTGAAAATAAGCTTCTGATTCCTCATCACCTGGATTCCAGGGATAGTTAGCATCCTCTGGTTCTAGTAACGCTTCTAATAACTCTAAATCTACTTGAGATGGCAAAGAAGAGAAAGTATCTGAGCCGTTAATTTTGTGAGGCATATTTTCTTACCTGATGATTATTTGGTGGTATTGACAGCTACAAGTTCTAAGAGGAGATTTCCGCAAAAAAAGTTGATTTTTTCTCCAAAAAAAACAGATTTTAAAAGCTGATGCTAAAGACTCAAATTCATTTACGCAATAGCTCTGCTATGAGTCTTCAATCACAAACTCCCAGGTTTCACCTCTAGCACTTCCAAACTTTAACTGCATTCCCGATTTTAAAGGGACTTCCTCTCGGAGGATTTGTTGCCAGCCATTAGGGCCTAAAAACCAGGTTGTTCCGTAAGTAGAAAAATCTTGCAAGTAATAAGTTCGCATCAATGTAGCATCAGTAAGAGTATTACGGCAGAAGATTTCGGCATGGCGTTTGGATACAGATGGTTCGGGGATGACGATATCATTGTCTCTCGTCGTGCGGCCGATGCGGGTAACTCCATAACGCAGTAACCAGGTTTTACCTTTGGGAGTGAGTGATCGTAAACTTGCAGTTGGAAGCGAGGAACCTGCATCAGGAATGGCTGTATCTGGTAGTTCCGTAATACCTTCATCCAGATTTTTAATTAGTTCCCCATTAAAATCTGGATGCAGGTAGAGAACAGGCAAAGTCCAAGCAGGTTGATTAAATTTATACAGTGTTAACAACTCTTGCCTAGCCTGTGCTACGGCTTCATCAATTGGCTTGTGCGATCGCAAAGCTTCGGTAAAGGCTTGAATAAAACTATGGCTTTCGTGGTCAGCGATTTCATCGCGCATCCCCAAAACCGCAGGCACACCATGACGAATCAGTACTTCTGCTAAACTGCTGGCAGGGATAGCTTGATGATTGATCGCGGCTGGTTGTGCCCCCCAACAAGCGTTGAAAACCGCTAGTTTCACACCCGTACGGGTCAATACTTGCGCCAATTCTATGCCATTAAGGGGCATATCTGGTCGCAAAAACAGTAACCCTCCATCTGGGTCTGGCAAACCATGTCCAGCGTAAAAGAAAACATTGTATTCTTTAGTTTCTAATTCATCAATCAACTGTTGTGGAGTTGGTTGAATGAGTTGATTCACTATACAAGGTGCATATCTTTGGGCATTACCAGGCGTATCTGCAAGAGCTTCCTGTAACATAGCGGCTTCTTGTTCTAGTTGCAGCTTGTCATCATGACCTACAACCAGCAGGATACTTAAAGCTTGGTCAGTTCGCAAATACGGTAACGCGTCAACTTCAGTGGTGGTGCGACTAAATAGCAAATCTTGCGAGAGAGACATCGCCGATTGACCAGGCTTGCGCTGCATAATTTCCCAAGGGAAAGCGATCAGATCCGGGTCGCGAATTTCTAGTTGAAAGCGCAAACGTGTATGCTCACCCATAGCCATACCGTGACTGCGTTCTAGACTACCAAGAATTTGCCCGTCGAATACCCAGTGCCATAAATTCATTCCCAAATATTGCATCAGACGACTGCTGTAGGGGCCAGTAGTTTGACCTGAAGGGGATGAAATCCAATCTATAGGCAATGGGTTGGCCTTTTGAGATGTTGAGTTTGGGGAAATATCTAGGCGACCATGACCAGCAAACATCTGCTGCCATTCTTGCCAGACTTGGGTCAGTTCAACAGGCCATACACAGTCACGTAAAACGTAGCCACTGGGATACGGAGCCTTGACCACCCAAATGGCGAAATTGTCAGTGCCAGTATTTATGAGACGGGCGATCGCCAAATTCAGGGATGGCATGGATTCATTAAACTAAAAGCTAAAAACAAATAATTTCAAGAGAAGAAGAATTCAGCTGAATTTTGTTTTGATAACAATTCTCCAAGGTGAAAATTTTCTACTTTTTTACCTTGTAAGTTTTTTACTTTGATTGTTACCTGTTATTATTCCAGGTTTTTACCAGTTTATCGAGTATTTTATTAAGTTGGACTGGTGTCAGATGGTTCGGTAACTGGCGGTTGCGTGACAGTTCTACATGGATTTGGTGCGTCTGATTGTAAAACAACGCCAAAACGGTTGACTTGGGAGGAGTTTAGCAATACTGTTGCTGGCAAAGGTTTTGAATTTGGTGGAACTGAGGTAGTTACAGTTGGGTTATTAGTATTAGCTGGAGTTTGTGTACTTTTATTAGCACAGACTCGCATAGATACCAAAAAACTCCCAGAAGGAGGATTTGGATTTGATTTTTTCTCAATAACTTCTAAAAAAGTCCCACGGGGGAGTGATTGGTTGTTTCCCAAGGAGATGTCATTATTGGTTTTAATTACCCAACCAGAAGAAAGATTAGCTAGCGATCGCAGTGCGGGTGTCGCTTCGATGGCAGGGTTTTGAGTTTGTAATGGATTGGAAAAAATTGGAGAGGCCCCTGATGGCGATCGCAGTTGCTTAACGAACAATCCTAAAAAACCTGCTGCTACTACAAATAATAATGGAACTATCCACTGTAGGGGGAATTGACGAGTAATAGCCGGCTCAGTGTCTGGAATCACCTGAGTCTTGTGGTTTGGGCTGCCTAAAAGTGTCGCATCTGTCGCCCTGGATGCTAAATCAACAGTTTTGGCAGAATAACTCTGGGGAATCACTGCTTGGATGGTGATTTCTGGTTCCCAATATTGGACTTGATAGTAAACTAAAGCGACGGTGACATTATCGTGTCCATTTTTAGTATTAGCAATTTCGACTAATCTATCGGCAACAGTTGCTATATTTGCTTCCCCAACTAAAATCGGCAAGATTTCTGTTTCCCAGTACTCCTCCACCCGATCGAAGTCACTCAAACCATCGGATGTGAGCAGAAAAACAGCATCTTCATCGAGCATAAACCGTCCCGATGTGGGATGCAATGAAGTGCTAGACCCCATCCCCAAAGCTTGGACGAGAGAGCCAGCGGCACTCTGTTGTACTGCCTCGCGGTAAATGGCATAACCTAGTCGCACTTCGCGGGAGGCGACATCATCATCAAGGGTAACTTGATAACAGCCGTGGCGTGTAATCCAGTAGGCACGACTATCACCGACGTGGGTGATGTACATTTCATGAGCAACAGGCAATGCCATGACTAAGGTCGTGCCCATGCGTTGACGCCCTTGGCGATTTTCACTGTCATTGCGCTGACTGATTTTGTCATTGGCCATTGCCACTGCCTTATCTAGGTCATTCAGCAGCATTGCAGGGTCTATGTGGTCGTAAGGAACCTTTGTTAGTTGCTGTACCTGCTGCTGGATCGTTTCAATGGCTAAATTTGAGGCCACATTGCCGCCCTCGTGTCCACCGATGCCATCGCAGACAATTGCTAAGGCTGTTGGCTGGGGTGGTTTGCTCACCAGAGTTCCACTGGGAGGGCTACAGGCATCTTCGTTACGTTGACGACTTGGCCCGGTGTCGGTTTTGGTGATAATTTGGATCGTGGGTGTTTGCGATCGCCCTAACCCAGCCAGTCCCCGATCTAAAACTTCGACTAATTGATCGGTTGAGTTAATCTCTCCCTGAATTAAAGCAAGGCTAACGCGATCAACAAATTCTGTGATCGCTGGTTTGGTAGTGCTGACCAACTGCTGCCAAAATTCACCTAATTGGGGCAATTCTGGTGATGTGGTGCTGTCAAAACGCAATTCCAACAACCGGACTAACGATCCTTCTACCCGTAATACATAAGAGTCAAGTAAGCTAGAGGCGACACCTTCACTCACAAGAGGTTGCCACAGATGAGCTATTTGCCATAACCAATTTAGTTGGCGCATTGATGTTGCATCACGCCAAGCGGTGGTTAACTCGCTGCCTAGATGTACTTGTTGGATAGTGTCATCTACTAATAGTGGCGGTTTTTCTAAGAGTAATATTTCTCGGTGGGAAGACCCGTCAGCAACAAAAAGCACTCCATATACCTGCGGTACGTGTAAACGGTAGGGAATGAGTCTGAGGTAGGCTTTTAGAGGCTGCAAATTATCTAACTCAGGCGTTAGCGCTAATAAACCAGGCTTCGTATCTAAAAGAACAAATTTATCAAGGATTAAATAGCGATCGGCTAATATTTCTCCAGGGCTACCCACACTTGGGCTATCTACCACAGCCCAGAGATAATTTTTGGGTAGGGGCGTGGAACATCGCTGGCAAAACTTGTGAGTCAGGGGGTTGGCAGCCTGACAATTTTCGTTTGGACAGTAGAGCGTTGCCGCGTCATTTTCCATAGTTTTCGCACCGATCAGCGATTGGCAATTTCTTTAATAGCATTAGTAGGGACAATCTAGACCGCTCATCTTTCTTAAACTTGACATACCCAGACTTTAGATGATGATTTTAGCTGGCGGATATCAGCAGGTGCTAATACAAAACTTATCCAAAAAATACGCTCCTAAGTCAACCCTACAGCCTAATCATAGCTTCTATTGCCCTGTGACTCTTCATCGCCAAAGCAACTAACTCCAACCCTGTCACCACAGCATAACCCAAGCATAACTGCGCGATTTGCTTTTGGTAAATTACCCTATCATCAACAGGCAGATAATGTTGGTATTTATTTAGTTTATAAGTAGGATAGCAAGAATTAACTTTAATTAAGAATTAAGAATAGCAAATATTAATTTTGGCAAAAGTACCTGATAAATGCAGTGACTCTAAAAATCTCTTTCGGACTGCTGTTATTGGCAGGGGGTTAGCCAGTGCTGAGTTAAGAAGTAAACTTACAGCTTGGTGAGGTACAGATAATCGTAGGGGCACAACGTGTTGTGCCCCTACCCGTGTACTTCATTTACCTAAAATACGTTAGATGAATTTTTCCACTCTCAGCCGAGACACTTTTAACTCAGCACTCTTTGTACAGAAGGGTTCAGGTAGCCCGCTACCAACTCATTGGCTTATTGTTTGTCGTCAATGGCAACTTGAGGGACTCCCATGCTGTAGTTAGTAACACGGGCAGAAAGATTGTAGCTGACTTCGCCGAGTTGCAGAAGCGATCGCAGATAATGCTCTAAGTCTGATCCCACACGGCGCAAGTTATAGTCTGTGAGGTCTGCGCCACTAGATGCTTCTACTAGTTCATCAAATTTTCGATAAATTTTTTGCAGTGCATCTTCATTCCAATTAAATTCGTTATCTGGGTCAACATCTAAGGTTAAGACTTGTTGACTAGGAACTAGATCGCCATCCCGGTCAATTTCACCTGCAAAAATGCGGATATGCCGGGTTGTGGACTTGAGCAGCATCGGGTTATCCATAAAAAGGTGTAAGATTTGCGTTGATTACACTGAAATTATTGTAGACGTTATATCCGAGCTTGAATGCTCTCAATTTAAAAGCTTTGAATGCTGTTTTAAGAGAGTATATTGAATGGGCATAAGTAAAAATATCACCTTTACTGATGAGTTTGCTACTTCTGTTATGAGTTGAAGATATATTTAACTGCTAGTACTGACAGTAGTCGAATTATTTTTCTGTAAAAATTAATTTGTAGAGTATTTTCATTTTGTCTACAAATCTGACTTACTGCTAAGATTTTTGGACTCAATCAAGCCTAAAAGACAGTAGGGCTAGGCACTCAGCAGGAATAATTTTATCTGTGTACTTTTTTTTATGGAGAACAAAAGTTTTGACATTAATAATTATGCCGATCAATTTATCCTGAATTTTCTATTGCAAAAAACGTACATCAAGTAATTTCACTGAATAGCGCTACATCGACCGCTGGCTTTAATAAACTCAAAAAAATTCAGCGGTTTTACTTACGTATAAACACCAAAATTAGAGTAACAAGTAAAACTGTTATTGACGTTCACATAAAGTTGATGTAAAAACCTTTAAAAAGGTTGAACAACTTCTTACAGAAACTTTATTGTGTAGAATCTTAAAAACTGAATAATAGTTATGGCTTACCATAAGCTACATCTGGCACAGAAACGTCAAAATCTAGACACTGAAAATCTAGCTTGAAAATACACCACAGGAGAGTGGAATGGAATACAAAGGTAATTGATGAAGAAAAATTCTTAATTCAAGCATTTTGGATTCAAAAGAGATATAAAGAATTTTTGCTGGACATCTACCTCCTTGCCCTCATGACAACCAAGTAAAGGAATCTCAATAGCTATGAACTCCAAAGCATTACCACGCCAGATAAATAATCTCGAAGTAGGTGTTTATGAGTGTGAAATACATCTCAAATTCCGGTTGATTGAGGAAAAGAGTCTATTAAGCGATCGCGAGCAACTCTTACAAGTGCTACTTGATGCTTTAACCGAAGGTTCCGATGACTTTCTAGAAACGCTACAAGCGTCTGTTAAAGCCCAGGAAGTGTCTGAGTTTAAAGCCTCACCTCAAATGCGGCGTCAGCTAATGCGCTTGCGTAATGTCGCGGAAAACTCTCCAACCTAAAGGTGTAATTTGATTAGTGAAAAACGTGAATTGGGCATCAAATCAAATGTTGATCCCATACCCCCGTTGCCATAAAAACTAAGCAGTCAGTAGATTTCATAAAATATTTTGATTTCTACTTTGTGAAAGTCTTATTTAGCAGCACAAAGTCCCAGGAATAGTTTCCGCTATTAAAAACTTTGTAGCAAAGGGTACTGGTAGAATCTAAAAGCAAATTCAGCCGGGTGCATTTTACCGAGTTTTTATCAAAACATTGCAGAATAATAAAACCCTGTGTCTTTACAGATGGGGAATTGGACAACAGGCGCAAATCAAATGAAAACCTAAAAGATCAAAGTAAAAATAAATAACCTTTCTTTTAGCTTTTTGCTTAAACTAAGTGCCTGATTTGCTGAAATACTTATGTTTTATCTATTACTGGTAATAGGTCGTGGTTTAGCAGCCAGTTACCTATTACCGATTACCCAGGACTAGGAGATAAGAGAGCAGAGGAGCAGGGGAGCAGGGGAAATCAATGCCCAATGCCCAATGCCCAATAATGCCTATTTAGCAAGACCATGTTCCAGAGCAAAACGAACTAACTCTGTACGGCTATTGGTGCCGGTTTTACTAAATAAACGGCTGACGTATTTTTCTACATTGCGGACGCTGGTTTCTAAGCGACGGGCGATTTCTTTGTTCATCAACCCTTCCGCGACCAAATTTAAAACACTTTGTTCTCTGGGAGTCAAATCAATTTTAAAAGGGGCTGGCGATTGGGAAATAGCATTTCTTTGAGTTAACAATGCTTTAATTTGGGCAATCTGATTGGCTAGTTCAGCAAGATCGGGGGTTTCAGCGTCATCTCCCGTACTCGCAGCCTTAGCGGCGCGACGGGCTAGCAAATTTTCGACTATAGCCACTAACTCGTCTGGATCAAAGGGTTTGGGTAGATAGGCATCAACACCAGCGTGATAGCCTTGAATGCGATCGCCTGTCATACCTTTAGCAGTTAAAAATACTACCGGTAGTGCTTGGAAGCGGGGGTCTTCTCGTAGTTGCTTCAGGAACTGATAGCCATCCACTTGAGGCATCATCACATCGGAAATCACTAAGTCAGGTGTATTCATCTGCATCCATTCCCAACCTTCAAGGGCGTTACTGGCGACTTGAACGCTGAAACCGCTCTCTTGCAAATAGTCTTTCACGGCTTCCCGTATCCCTGGTTCATCATCCACCAGTAACAATTGTGCTGACATTTAAAATTTCCTTGAGTTTTCCTTTTTCCAATTTAGCGAAAGTTGGTAGGCATTGAGCAATTTGAATTCACCTCTACCGCCTCTAAAGCTTTTAAAGTTCATATCTGTGACTCCGTAAACCCTGTCGCTGCATTAACGATCATGCCTTTATAGGGATGGGCTGGCCGCAAAGTTGTTTAACATTCCCCTGTAGCAAGATCCCAACAGTTGATAGTCTTTATCTTGGCTACCGCTGAGGAGAGTTTGCTCGTCGTGGCTCAGACTGAGCGACCATATAGTAAGGCAGTCTCCAGTAGCTATATGCCAAATTCTGATGGCGCGTAGGCTAGACAAAACTATGCTCGGATTTTAAATCACTCTTACCATTGAGGATTTTCCATAATTAATGCCTCTGTTGCCGAGCTATTTAACGGAACTGAGAAAAAATGTCCCTGGCCATATTGACACTTTAACTTTCTTAGAAGTAATAGTTGCTCTTTTGTCTCTACCCCTTCGGCAAGCACATCCACACCTAGCTTGTGGGACAAGCTGACAATTCTTCTCAATAATTTCTAAATTCTTACTATTAGTGCCCATCAGGCTGATAAAAGAACGGTCAATTTTCAACACACTAATCGGAAAGTTATAAAGACCACCTAATGAGGAGTAGCCTGTACCAAAGTCATCAATTGATAACTCAATGCCCATCTCTCGAAGTTGTAATATTGCGGCAGTTACCTTATCGCCATTTTCCACAATTGCGTTTTCAGTAATCTCTAGGATTAGAGTGCCAGCATCAAGGCCAGTTGAGTGCAAAATTTGCCCAATCTGCTCTATCAAATCCAGCTGAGAAAATTGCTTGACGGAGAGATTAACACTAAATACATCTAATCAGCAACGCCCTTTTTCTTCGTTACAGTCGAGCAATTATCTTGGCATTCTCTGGTAGCTTGGCGTCTCTTTGTCCAGCAGTACGCGCCCTAGCTGTGAACAAACCAATGGGAGTATTTAATAAATCTACAAGGGTGGCTTGACAAGCGATGCCTGCGGCGGGCTGCGCCAACGCCTTTTTAATATCTCTTGGTATTTCCTTCAAGAACCAACGTGCCAAACGATAGCCATATTCTTTGGGTGTCATCTCTCGCATTAAATCTACACCGTGCAGTTCGTGCAGATAGCGATTTGAACGTCCATAACGCCGCCATTGACTTTGTAGTTCTTGAAGTGTAGCGCGGTGGCGGTGCTGAACGATCGCATTTGGGGCAAATTCCAAACGCCCGATGTTTTCCCCCAAAATTCGCCAACAAATATCGGCATCGCCACCAGTAGTCAGATAGGGACGAAATAAACCCACTTTTTCTAAGGCAATGCGTCGAATCGCCAGATTAGCCGTTTGACCATAGGGACGAAAGGAATGGTTAAGAGTATGCTTTTGCGATAAAGTTTCTTGACGGTCTGCGTGTTGTTCTAGCAGAGTTGTGCCTGGCAGTGCCAAAATTTCACCAGCAACAATTACCACTTCTTTGTTGACAAAATGCTGTATTAATGCATTTAACCATTGCGGTTGTGGGCGACAATCTGCATCGGTAAAAACGATAATTTCACTCGTAGCGGCGCGAATCCCAGTATTACGAGCAGCGTAAGAGCTTTGAATTTGGGTTTCGCTCAAGGGGCGAATTGTAATTGGGCAATTTTCGGCAGATGTTTTGAGGATGGTGAGAGTGCGATCGCTACTGTTATTGTCCACCAACAAGTATTCTACCCGGTCTTTTGGGTAAGTTTGAGACAACAGACAATTGATTAACTTTGGTAAATCCGCCTCACCGTTATAAATAGGAACAACCACCGACACCATTGGTAAAAAGCTGGTGGTGGTGGTTGCATCAACTGGCTGATGATTCATAAATCTAAGATTTTGGAGATGGGATTAGTAGCTAGTATTCCCAAACCAAAATCCTGGAACGGCATATCAAGCAGTTTTCATAACTCCAAAAATCTGGATTTGGGAATACTACTATATAAACACCTGGTAACAAATCATTCGCGTCAATCTAAAATTTCAGGTTATCGGCGCGGCTCATCGGTCGAGTCGGTTGATTTGCTGGCGGCTGGGCAAAGTTGTTATTTGATAGAATTGCGATCGCTCGAGCATATTGGGGATCGCTCTTAGTTCCGATTAAATCTGGATTAGAAGCCAATTGACGCTCTTGTGCCTCTGTCAAGTCTAGCTTGATATCTGGTGTAATTCCTTTGTGGTTAATATCCGTTCCCGCCGGGGTATAGTAATGGGCAATGGTGACAGCCAAGCCGGAACCATCTGCGAGTTCATGAACTGACTGGACTAAGGCTTTGCCAAAGGTTTGACCACCCACGACTACCGCCCGCTTGTTATCCTTGAGCGCCCCTGTAAGGATTTCACTAGCACTAGCTGAATTACCATCCACTAAGACTGCCAAAGGACGATTTGTTAAAGCAGTACGATTGGCTTTAGTTTCCTCACTGCTGCCCACACGGTCTATTGTCTTGACAATTCCGCCGTTGTCATACCACATCCGAGCAATTTCAATACTCGCCTGCAACAAACCGCCAGGATTTCCCCGCAAATCTAAGACATAAGAATCAACTTTCTTAGTGTTCAAATCGCGGATGGCTCGTTGCATTTGGTCTGCGGCGTGGGCGCTAAATTCTCGTAAACGGATATAGCCAACGCGGCGGTTCCCTTCTTGTCTGAGGGTATAGCGTACTGTTGGGACTTCAATACTTGCCCTTGTCAGCTTCAAATCAAAGGCATTTTGGCCTGCGCGTCCCACTCGTATCTTGATGGGAGTACCCGCTTTGCCACGTATTAGCTTAGAAGCATCATCCACTTTCATTTTGAGAGTGGATTTGCCGTCAATTGCCAAAATTTCATCGCCTGCTTTGATCCCAGCTTTCAGCGCCGGAGAATTTTCTATAGCTTCGACAACGGTGAGCCGCTGAGTTTTTTCGTTCACTTCCATCCGAACGCCAATACCAGAGACTTCCCCAGATGTTTGGCTAGTCAGAGCTTCAAATTGTTGGGGGTCCATGAACCGAGTGTAAGGATCTCCCAACTTTTGTAAAGCTTCGCGGATGGCAGTGTATGCTTCTTCGCGAGAAGAGTAGTCTTTGCTCAACAGGCTTTGCCTGGTTGCTTGCCAATCTTGTTGATTAAATTTACCATCAACATATTCATGATTTACCAGTTGCCAAACTTGGTCAACTATCACTTTTGGGCTGTCTTGCAGGGCTAGAGCAGCACGGACACCACGAGTCCAAGCGGGGCCGAACACGGACATGGTAGCAGTTGTGGCGATCGCTCCACCAATCAAGGCTACTTGGAGCGGTGAGTAACTTTTCGCAGATTGGTTCATGTATACTTCGCTGGAATAATTGTGTTGTTGACAGTTTAGCAATCAGGCTTTCCAGAAATTTTTAAGTTTTTATACCCCAGAATTAACTATGCTTATTCATCATTTTTATCCTTAAATGATGCCAAAAGTGCCGCATTAGTTATTAACAATCATTTCTCACTTTGCTAGTCTTCTCCGGAAGGCTATACTGAGCGTGTGACACTTTAATTAGCGTCATGTTTGCATTTTAGATTACTTTTATAAGATAGCACTTTGCTCATTCAATTGCAGTATTGTTAAACAGCAGTAAAATCAGCTTTTCTTACTTAAGTCATGAAACGCAAATTTACCATCAAATCATTAATTTCTACTAAAAAAAAATTTACTAATCTGTGGCAATTGTTACAAAAACTAACTCGTGTATTCTATGTTGTCCTGGGTGTTTGGCTGATTTTTACTACTATAACCTTAGTTTTTGCTTCTTCGCAGCCAGTAGATGCCTTCTTTGTGCTTGGTGGCAGTATTCGTCGAGAAACTTATGTTGCTCAACAGGCAAAACAATACCCACAAACCCCAATTTTAATTTCTCATGGTTCCCCAGATCCCTGTATACGGTTAATTTTTCAGGCGGAATTAGCAGAGTTACAAAACGTTTGGTTAGAAAACTGCGCAAATTCTACCTTTGAAAATTTTTATTATAGTATTCCAATTTTGCGCCGTTGGGGAGTGCATAAAGTCATGTTGATTACCTCGACAAGTCATTTACCCAGAGCTAAATGGATGGCACAGATTCTTTTAGGCGCTCATGGTATTTGGGTAGAGCCAGAGATTGTTCAAGAATTGGGTATTCCTGGTAATCATGAATCTTGGACTAAAACTGGATTAGATGTAACACGCAGCTTATTTTGGGCGATTTTAAGTCAAATTATTCAACCGCAATGCTCAAATGTCACAAAACTTACCGATGTAGATATGCAAGCTTGGGAGCATCGAGGTTTTCATTGTGAACACCAAGGAGGGCTGAAGAGATAACTTACTCGTATGCGTCCACATGCAAATTATCTTGACTATTTGCTCGGATTCGATGACTTCATATACCAACCGATGCTGTATATTTATCCTCCGAGAATAAGCACTTGATAAGTCCCAACCAGCTTTTCATCAGGTGGAGGATTTTGAAAAGGATTTTCTTCAAGGGCTGCGAGTAATTCCTCGGCCTTTTCCTTTAAGTTACTATAAGCTCATTTCTTCGCGTCCTTTTGCACTTGTTTTGTGTAAATCAACCTCCAACTTGCTCCTTCGGGATTTAGAAGTGGCTCCTCAAGAGCTTGCTGACTCACCAATCCAACTATCCAACATCCCAAAAACAACACATATATCGTTGAATTTGTTGGAAATTGTTACCTATGAATTGGGTAACAGGTTTTTCCGATGAACCTCCATCATGCTTAACTTTGAAATAATAAGGATCGTCATCAAAAATCTTTCCTGCTTTTAAAGCAAGTTTGATTGCGATCGCTTCCTCAGAGGAGATTGTGCAAAAAATTTGGTGGTTGTAGATGACGTAGCTATAAATATCAGATGAAAGCGCAAGTAAACTAATAATTTCCTGCTGTAGAGGGTTTAATCTAACGCATCTATAATGGGCGAGAGAATCGACCACCTAAAGCCACTGAACTACTTGGAGTCGGAATGTCACCAGATGCAGCAGATTAGCCATCGCATTAACAGACTACGGGACGGTGGCAAGCTAGAAGAACCATTCTAGGCAGTTTTGAAGTGTTTGGGAGAGTTGAAACGCCCATATTTGACTGAGTTGGAGGAAAGGCTGTTGAGTGTGATAGAGAAAGAATACGGGGTTACAGATTAAAATATTATGCTTAACGCCTTACGGCATCAAAGGTTTGGTCAGTATAGGCAAATTATTCAGTACTGATAAAGAATTGACAAGTTAATCAAAGGATTCTTCATTGCGATCGCAGTTTACATGCCGTAAATTTTAAAACTGTTAGAAGATATTTAGTTAACTTTTTGTTTCCACAACATTTGAATTGTCTCTTTTCTAAAATAAGTTATATAAGTTACACAAATCAGGAAGTTTTTGGAATAATAAGATATTTAATAAAATTGAATTTGAGGATTTTATAAAACTTAAAAATTTTGGAAAATTGAGGTTTTAAATGGTACTGTGCTTATTCAACATATAGCTGGTTTAACTAGTTTTCACTTCAATTAATATTTGCTTAGATGCAGTGATAGCAACAGCACAGACCATATATACCTTTACTGGCAATTATCGCACTAATGTTAACATTCATCTGATATCAGACAATATTTTACAAATATTGGAGATAAATGTGAGTACAGCCGAATGGATTCTAAAACTATTTTATCTATTTATATACAAAGATTATCTAGGCAAATGCGGTTACAAAATTTAGTTTTTAATACCTGGAACAAAACTAGATATTGGCGATATGGGAAAAAAAGGATAAGACATGATTGACTTCAACCTGACTCAAGAACAGCAGATATTGCAAATACAAGCTCGTGAGTTTGCCCAAAATGAAATTCAGCCTATTGTTCGTATAATCGAAGAGTCTAACAATCTAGAGATAGAACCTTGGGAATTTTGCCAAAATTTGTTCTATAAGGGATCTGAATTAGGATTTACATCCTTGATGCTTCCAGAAAAGTTAGGAGGTCTGGGGCGAAAGTGTATAGATTTGGCTATAGTCTTGGAAGAAATAGGCGTTGTGGATGTCAGCATTGCTTGTAGTTATTTTAATCTCACCGCAGCAATGTCACTGTTTGTCACTAGGGCAGCAACCACAGAACAACAAAAACGAATACTATCTTTTGTCAATTCCGGAAAACCCCATCTGTTCAGCGCCGCAGAGAGTGAACCTAATGTCGCTACCTCTGATATGTTCTGCGCGCTCCCAGACTCCAATATTGGGATGAAGACCTTTGCAGCGCGTGAGGGCAATACATACATCCTTAATGGGACAAAATCCTCGTTAGTCACAAATGCTGGAATTGCGGATGCCTACTTCATTATTGCCCGTACAGCAATGGATAAACCATTGCGCGAAAGTTTGTCTATCTTTTTCGTTCCAACAGAGACACCTGGGATTAAGTTTGGCAAAAAGACACAGATGATTGGTTGGAAAGCCTCTCATCATGCTGAGATTAGCCTAGATAACGTCCCAGTCCCTGCACAAAATCTGATTGGACAAGAAGGAGAAGCCGGAAAACTACTAATGTTGCTTCCAGAAGTAGCTATTGGGCTGGCAGCTTCTTATGTTGGTTTGGCTCGTGCTGCTTATGAGTATGCTTTGAGTTATGCCAAGCAAAGAGTCAGTTGGGGTCGTCCGATTATCGAACATCAGGCAGTGGCTTTAAAATTAGCGGATATGATGATTAACACCCAGGCTGCACGACTGGTGGTATGGGATGCAGCAGTTACAGCAGAAACTTCTCCCCAACTTGCCGCCACAATCAAAGCACCAGCCGCCAAGACTTTTGCAGTGGATGTTGCAATCAAAAACGCACAAACAGCCGTTGAAATTCTTGGGGGCTATGGAGTGACAAAAGAGTGCTTGGCTGGCAAGTTTCTTGCCGATGCAACTATCGGTTATTCCTGTGACTTTACGCGAGAAATCTTGCGTCTGGGGATCGTGAACTTTTTGTAATAGATTGAGGGGTAGCTAGTTACTTCCAATAGCGGGCGTGCCAGGACAATACTCAGAGGTTTCTTAGGAGACATCGCTTGTGTTGATTAAACCTCTTGCAAAAGTCCCTAACACCCCACCCCCAACCCCTCCCCGCTTGCGGGGAGGGGAGACAAAGCGTAGCTTTGGCGGGGTGGGGTTCTTATTTTGGATTTATGCAAGAGGTCTATTGCATTCAAAGGAGAATTAATGCAAAAGTTCCCAATCTTGCAGCATCAAAATAGCATCTCTATACAAAGACAAATCCACCTGATGAACTTCTATTCCTTCTCCGATTCCTTGTATAAGGGTGATTGTTAATTTTCCTCCCAAGTGTTCGCGGAACTCGGTAAGTCCCCTAAATAGACAATGCGGATGGTCTAGTCGATCTAATTGCTCTGTTAATGCCGATACATACAAAGTAAAACCTAATTTATTGAGTGTAGTTAGAACCATTTGCCACTCAGATTGCAAGAGTTTACCTGTTAAATATGAATAGGTCGTGTCCAAAGCAATGCCGATCGCTACAGCTTCCCCATGACGTAGGCTGTAATTAGTTAAATGCTCTAGTTTGTGAGCAGCCCAGTGTCCAAAATCTAAAGGACGCGATGAACCCATTTCAAAGGGATCGCCACTACCAGCGATATGCTCTAAATGCAACTGGGAACAGCGATAGATTAACCTTTCCATTATGTCCATGTCTCGATTAACCAATTTCTCGGCATTAGTCATAATGAAATCGAAGAAATCTGCATCTTTAATCAACGCTACTTTCACTGCTTCTGCAATACCCGATCGCCAATCTCGATCGTCGAGGCTAGTAAGAAAATCAAAGTCATTCAAGACGGCATAAGGTGGCATGAATGTACCCAAAAAGTTTTTCTTACCGAAGGCATTGATACCGTTTTTTACTCCTACACCCGAATCATTTTGCCCTAATACTGTTGTCGGTACTCGTAGCAGTCGAATTCCTCGGTGAGCCGTTGTTGCTGCGTATCCTGCCATGTCTAGGACGGCTCCACCTCCAATTGCTAAAACGTAGGAGTGACGGCACAATCCAGCTGCATTGATCCGCTGATGAATTTGCTCTATAAATCTAGAATCGTTCTTGACTGCTTCTCCACCTGGAACTATTATCGGCTCACCGCTCAGTGTTAGTACATCTTGATAACATTGAGCATAGACTGATAATTTTTTTAACAGCCCATCTTGATACTGTAAAAATCCTCCATCTACCACCGCTAATACTTGTTTTGGGGTTGTCTCTCCATCTGCGGCGATCGCTTGTGCCAGTAAAGGATTATCTAACTGAAACAGACCTCTAGTGAAGTGAACATCATAATTGAAGGTAACACGGACGCATTGGTTAATTGGTTGCAGATTCAGAGCGCTTTTTTGTTGAATAATCATTTGAATATTATTGTTTTTAAGTAACTGTAAATAGATATACTCCTGCAATTTAAATTTATCCAAAAATAGGCATAATAAGTTCACTAAGTAATTCAAGCTTGAAAAGAATTACTAGATAAATCTATTTACTCAATTCATGATACTTTGAAGTGTCTTTGCCTAGCGGATAAAGTTAAAAATAACATTAACGTATAATTTTTATTGCTGTCTATATTTCATATCTGAGGTTAGTAATGGAGATCCTTCTTACATAAAATTCTAATTTTTTCCGTAAGATAATTTTAGGATTTATCTAATCAAAATGGTATCTTTACAGTATCTTCTTTAAAGTCAGGATATTTTTATAGATTCAGTGAAGTTATGATCTCAGTCGTATATTATCTAACTGCTTCAAACCCCAAAAATCAAGTTTAGTGGTATATTTTATACTTGGTTGTCACAAAAAAGTTGGGCAACTTATCCTGAATTTATCATGAGTAAAGTAAACCAATTACTGCATCACTGGCTGTTAAAGTCTGTTTCAGAAAAAGCTTTTACTTGGTTGTTACAAAAGCAGGCACAGATTGCTAGCGGCGCTGCTGAGAGAGTGTTTTTTACGGCTTTTAGTGCTGTGCCGCGTTATTTAGGTAAACAGGATTTGCAACTAACATTCCAGGACTTGGAAGCAGCAGAGGATGTGATTCCCGGCTGGTATCCTGGTAATTGGAGTGTAGATCAAGCAGGTCGCACACTTTTGCTTTTAGCATTGCCTCACGATGATCCCCAAGGCTATGTGCGATCGCTCGATCGAGTTTTCTCTACTGCCGATATGGGGGAATTAGTTGTCCTTTATCAAAGTTTGCCGTTATTACCACACCCAGAGTTACATCGCCATCGTACTGCTGAGGGAATTCGCAGCAATATGAGCAATGTATTCCAAGCCATAGCACTACGTAACCCTTATCCAGCGAATTATTTAGATAATGCTGCTTGGAATCAGATGGTGCTGAAGGCTGTGTTTGTCGGCAGTCCCCTGCATCTAATTTGGGGTTTAGATCGGCGTGCTAATCCTGAATTGGCGAGAATGTTGGCAGACTATGCCCATGAACGTTGGGCAGCTAAACGCACAGTTACGCCAGAACTTTGGCGGCCTGTAGGACGGTTTGCCGATAGCGCCATCATCACAGATTTGGAAAAAGTACTGGTTAATGGGGATATACACGAACAAGAAGCAGCAGCCTTAGCTTGTGCTGAGTCTCCTTTACCCCAAGCGCAAGCATTACTTTCTCATTACCCAGATTTACAGTCATCCATTCAACAAGGTAATCTGACTTGGAGCAGTTTTAGCCGCGATCGCCTCTTTGTTTACAAATGAAAAGGAGTGGGGACTGGGTACTGGGAAAAAATTATTTTAATCCTAATCCCCAATCCCCATTACCCCTTATCCCCAGAGGGGGCCCCACCTTCCCCAATCCCCAATCCCTAATCCCCAATCCCCAATCATTAAAACCATGATGTTTATCGATCCTCACATTCACATGTGTTCGCGTACTACTTACGATTACTTAGTAATGCGTGAATATGGAATTGTCGCCGTTATTGAACCAGCCTTTTGGTTAGGACAACCCCGAACTAACGCTGGCTCATTTAAAGACTATTTCAGTAGTCTTGTGGGCTGGGAACGATTTCGTGCTAGTCAGTTTGGCATCCAACACTATTGCACAATCGGCTTAAATCCGAAAGAAGCTAATAATGAAGCGCTAGCAACTGAAGTTATGGAACTGCTACCACTTTACGCCTGTAAAGAAGGAGTTGTTGCCATTGGTGAAATTGGCTATGACGATATGACAGAAGCAGAAGATAAGTACTTTTGTCAACAGTTAGAATTAGCCAAAGAACTCGATAGTTTGGTACTAATTCATACTCCTCACCGTAACAAGAAGGCGGGTGCTAGTCGAAGTATGGATCGTTGTATTGAATATGGCTTAGATCCTTCACAAGTAGTTATCGATCACAACAACGAAGAAACTGTTGAAGAAGTATTAGGACGGGGTTTTTGGGCGGCTTTCACAATTTACCCACAGACGAAGATGGGTAACGCTAGGATGGTTGAAGTTGTCCGTAAGTATGGACGCGATCGCATCATTGTAGATAGTAGTGCTGATTGGGGTATTAGCGATCCTTTGGCAGTCCCCAAAACGGCTCAGTTGATGTTAGATAGGGGTATTCTTGAAGAACATGTGCGAGCAGTCTGTTATGAAAACGCCCTAGCTGCTTACAGTCAAACTGGGCAGATGAAAGCTTCAGATTGGCTCAATCCTCAATCTATCGATCAACGTCAGTTGTTCAGTGGTAATTCTGTGCTGCGGGGACAAGAACCAGGAATCAAATCAGTTTCAGATTTTGTGTTGATTGAGTAGAAATTTGGGGGTGGAGAGTGGGGAGTGAGAAAAAGGAATTGCATAAATATCTGATTCATCTGTAGTATGCAGTTTATTTTGAGAAATTACTAGGCATGGAGGCAGATAAGTGAATGTTGCAAGCTTAAATTTTCAAGGCCGGCGGGGTTATCTGGAATTGATGCGTCCTGCTAATATTGTTACTGCTTGGGCGGATATTCTTCTTGGTTTTGCTGCTTCTGGCTCTGGAATAATTTTTACTAAATTAATTAATGGCGAAGCAACTTTTGCCATCCTAATTCCATTAGCTTGGTTGTTGTTAGCTACAACTGGTTTATACGGCGGTGGGGTAGTTTTTAATGATGTTTTCGATGCCGAATTAGATGCAAAAGAGCGACCAAATAGAGCAATTCCTAGTGGTCGCGTATCTCGTCAAAATGCTACTTTATTGGGGAGTCTACTGTTTGTAATCGGGATTATAGCTGCATTTCAAGTATCATTGTTGAGTGCTGCGATCGCTATTTTTATCACTCTTTCATGCCTCCTCTATAACTCACTCGCCAAACATCATCCTTTTTTCGGCCCTTTAAATATGGGTTTGTGTCGTGGCAGTAACTTATTATTAGGTGTAAGTGCTGTACCAGAAATCATCGGAGAACGTTGGTATTTAGCGCTGATTCCTATTCTTTATATTGCTGCTATCACCGCAATTAGTCAGGGTGAAGTTCACGGAGGTAAGAAGATTACGGGAGTACTCGCACTACTGCTAATTGCAATAGTTTTGACAGCAGTTTTAGCTTTAGGATTCTTAAAAGAGTATACAGCGATCGCAGCCCTACCATTCGCTATTTTATTAGCTATCCGAATCTTGCCTAACTTTATCACAGCTGCGCGGGAACCGATAGCCGAAAATATCCGAAATGCTGTGAAAATAGGCGTTTTATCTCTAATAGTCTTAGATGCAACCGTTGCATCTGGTTTTGCTGGTTTGTATTACGGTTTATTAGTTCTAATCTTGCTACCAATTTCGATGAAGTTAGCAAAAGTCTTTGCTGTGACTTAAATTTGAATGTGTACACTCAGTAATACGATTAATCGGCTGTAGGGGCGCATAAATGTGCGCCTCTACCCATGAATATGTAGCAAGTATTTTGTGAAACTTAAGCCCAAGAAAACAGATTACAATATACAAGGAATAGAGCTAGAAAATGAAAATTACAAACAACAATAATTTTCACTTAACTTATTGCAGCAATATTCATCCTGGTGAAAGTTGGCTAGAGGTTTTCACCAATTTAGAAAACTATATTCCCAAACTCAAATCACGTTTATCGCCTACAGAACCTTTTGGTATTGGCTTGAGATTAGCAGATGTTGCCGCCAAACAACTTTTAGAAAGTAATAACTTAGCTCAATTTCAAGCTTGGCTGACTCAAGAAGATTTATATGTTTTCACCTTAAACGGATTCCCTTATGGCGGATTCCATCGACAGGTGGTAAAAGACCAAGTTTATGCACCAGATTGGTCTACACAAGAACGGGTTAATTATACATTAAACTTAGCAAAAATTTTAGCTGCTCTGTTACCCGAAGGACTTGATGGCGGAATTTCTACACTACCATTATCCTATAAACCTTGGTGGGTAAAAGACCAAGCAACTTTCGAGATGGTTCGGAAAAAGAGTTGTTTGAATATAGCATCAGTTGTTGTAGAAATGATTCGCATCAGCGAAGAAACAGGCAAGATACTTCATATTGATTTAGAACCTGAGCCTGATGGTTTAATTGAAAATACCTCAGAAGTAATTGATTTCTATCAAAATTGGTTATTGCCAATAGGTGGTAGTTATTTATCAGAAAAATTACATATCGAGCCGGATTTAGCAGAGACTAAATTACTAGAACACGTTCGGATTTGCTATGATACCTGCCATTTTTCAGTTGAATATGAGCAGCCACAATCTGTATTTACGCGTTTGCAATCGGTAGGTATTAAGATTGGGAAAATTCAAATCAGCGCTGCAATTAAAGTAAAAATACCTGCTGAGGTTGAGAAGCGGAGTTTGATAGTTGAACGCTTACGTCCTTTTGCAGAATCTACCTATCTTCACCAGGTAATCGAACGTAGCAACGATGGTACACTCCATCATTATCCTGACTTGATAACTGCATTACCACATTTGGAGCAATCTTTAGCTGAAGAATGGCGCACTCACTTTCATGTGCCAATTTTTATTCATGATTATCAAATTTTGCAATCTACCCAAGATGATATTGCTACTGTTTTGCATCTACTTCAGACAAACGATGCTTGCTCCCATTTAGAAATTGAGACTTACACTTGGGATGTATTGCCATCAGAAATGAAGATAGATTTGCTGACTTCTATTCAGCGTGAATATGAGTGGGTATTAAAAGAATTTGCCGCAAATTAAGAAGGAACTAAGTTTATGAAAAAAACAGTTATTCTAAATGTCGTGGGATTAACGCCTAGCTTACTAGGAGAAAATACGCCGTTTTTATCTTCTTGGGCGGCTAAAGGGCAAGTGGTTCCCATCAAAAAAGTGCTACCTGCTGTAACTTGTTCTGTTCAAGCCACTTATTTAACAGGAAAATTGCCTGATGAACATGGAATTGTCGCTAATGGTTGGTACTTCCGCGATGAATGCGAAGTGAAGTTTTGGCGACAATCTAATAAACTCGTACAGGCTCCCAAAGTTTGGGAAATAGCTAAATCAATCGATCCAAACTTCACTTGTGCCAACCTTTTTTGGTGGTACAATATGTATTCTTCAGTAGATTATGCGATTACGCCGCGTCCGATGTATCCCGCAGATGGGCGAAAATTACCTGATATTTATACCCATCCTAGTGATGTGCGATCGCAAATTCAATCTGATTTAGGAAATTTCCCTCTGTTCGATTTCTGGGGGCCAAAAACTACCATTAGTTCTAGCCAATGGATTGCCAATTCAGCAAAATGGATTGAGGAACGTTATAGCCCGACATTATCACTAGTTTATCTACCACATTTAGATTACTGTCTGCAAAAATTTGGTAACAATCAAACACAGATTCAAGCAGATTTGCGAGAAATTGATGCTGTTTGTGGCGATTTAATTGAATATTTTCAAGCACGTAATACTCAGGTAGTTATTCTTTCTGAATATGGCATTACGCCAGTTTCTCAAGCTGTAGATTTAAACCGCGTATTACGGGAAAATGGTTTAATTGCTGTGCGAGAAGAATTAGGGCGAGAACTGCTTGATTTTGGTGCTAGCATTGCCTTTGCCGTTGCTGATCACCAAATTGCTCATATATATGTGAACGATCCGGCGTATATACCGAAAGTGCGATCGCTTTTAGAAGCGACTGAAGGCGTAGCGCAGGTATTGGATGACGAAGGTAAACAAGCTTACCATCTTGCTCATCCTAGATCGGGTGAGTTGGTAGCGATCGCTCAATCTGACGCTTGGTTTACCTATTATTATTGGCTTGATGATGCCAAAGCGCCTGATTTTGCTAGAACTGTAGATATCCACCGCAAACCTGGTTACGATCCTGTAGAACTTTTCCTCGATCCGCAAATAAAATTTCCTCAAGGAAAAATTGCTCTCAAGTTACTTAAGAAACAACTGGGTTTTCGCTACCTGATGGATGTGATTCCTCTGGATGCTTCTCTGGTGCGTGGTTCTCACGGTAACATCACCACTTCTCCATCTGAAGGGCCTTTATTTATCACCCATCAAACTCACCTGGTTGACGAACATCAAATTGAGGCGACAGATGTTTGCTCCTTGATTCTCAAACATTTAGATATCTCAAAGGCAGCATAGAGGCAATATATAGCCTCTATATATATCCTCCCAAAAAAAAATTTGTTGTAATTCATAATCATATTGAGTATGCTTTAAATATAAACTCGTTATGACTATGAATTAGTTCACTCTGTCAGTGAATATTCGTTTATCTACTGATTAAAATGTACTGTGGCCAATCTGAGTAACTTAATGGAGAGCTTCTTAACCCATGACTGAACCCCAAAGATTGACAACTGCTGACGGTATTCCTGTTGCTGATAATCAGAATTCACTCACGGCTGGATCGCGCGGGCCTTTATTAATACAGGATTTTCACCTCTTAGAAAAGCTGGCTCATTTCAACAGAGAACGTATTCCTGAAAGAGTTGTTCACGCTAAAGGTGCGGCTGCTCACGGTACTTTTACTGTCACGAATGACATCAGCCGCTACAGTAAAGCTAAACTTTTTTCTGAACTTGGCAAGAAAACGGAAGTTCTTCTGCGCTTTTCTACAGTCGGGGGAGAAAAAGGTTCAGCAGATGCCGAGCGTGACCCTAGAGGCTTTGCCATCAAGTTCTACACTGAAGAGGGCAACTGGGATATTACAGGTAACAATACCCCTATTTTCTTCATCCGCGACCCGCTGAAGTTTCCTGATTTCATCCATACCCAAAAGCGCAATCCCCAAACCAATTGCAAAGACCATAATGCAAGGTGGGATTTTTGGTCACTCAGTCCAGAATCGCTTCACCAGGTGACGATTCTGTTTTCAGACCGAGGAATTCCGAAAACCTTTCGACACATGGATGGCTTTGGTAGCCACACCTTCAGTTTAATTAATGCTGAAGGCGATCGCGTCTGGTGCAAATTTCACTTTAAGACTCTGCAAGGGCATCAAACCTTGACAGAGGAAGAATCCGCTAAGATTAAGGGCGAAGATCCAGATCATGCAACTCACGATCTGTTTGAAGCGATCGCTCAAGGAGATTATCCTAAGTGGCGGATGTCTATTCAGGTAATGACTGAGGAGCAAGCAGCCAAACATCCAGATAATCCCTTTGACTTGACCAAAGTTTGGAAGCACTCAGATTATCCTTTAATCGAAGTCGGGATATTGGAGCTAAATCGGAACCCTGAGAATTATTTTGCCGAAGTAGAGCAAGCCGCTTTTAGCCCTAGTGCAGTGGTTCCGGGCGTTAGTTTCTCTCCAGACAAAATGCTGCAAGCTCGCATCTTTTCTTACCCAGATGCTCAACGGTATCGCTTGGGTGCTAACTATCAGCAACTACCTGTCAACCAGCCCAAATGTCCAGTGATGCATTATCAGCGAGATGGCTTTATGGCGCCGGGGAACAACCACGGTAGCGCTCCTAACTATGAACCGAATAGTACTGAGGGTACGCCTAAAGAAAATCCAGCTTATGCAGAACCACCTAGTCATTTGGGCGATGTTACAGTTGATCGTTACAGTCATCGTGAAGGAAACGACGATTACACCCAAGCAGGTAATCTGTATCGGTTAATGACTCCTGAGCAGCAAGAGCGTCTTGCTGATAATATTGTTGGCAGTCTCTCTCAAGCGAGACAGGATATCCAAATGCGCCAACTTTGCCACTTCTTCCGGGCAGATATTTCTTATGGTCGTCGTGTAGCTGAGGGATTGGGAATTTCAATCGATCCTTCAATGTTTTCTGCGATCGCTGAACCTGTAGGTAGCTGGTAGCCTCATTCATGGTAGGGGCGCAAGGCCTTGCGCCCCTACTAACGCACCGAAAACCTAGATACTGGGTTACGTACTTAAGCTAGATTCAGATCCCCGATTTCTTGAAGAAGTCGGGGATTTAATAAATGAAAACAGACTCGTTGACGGAGCTAAAATACTCGTCAACGGAGATAAAATACTCGTTGACGGAGCTAAAAGCCTCGTTGACGGAGATAAAATACTCGTTAACGGAGCTAAAATACTCGCTGACGGAGCTAAAATACTTGCTGACGGAGCTAAAATACTCGTTGACGGAGCTAAAATACTCGTTGACGGAGCTAAAATACTCGTTGACGGAGATAAAATACTCGTTGACGGAGATAAAATACTCGTTGACGGAGATAAAAGCCTCGTTGACGGAGATAAAATACTCGTTGACGGAGATAAAATACTCGTTGACGGAGTTCAGAGGCTCATTAAGTAGATAAACAAAAATATTTACAGTCATTGCGATCGCTCCCTTCACAAAGCATATCGCAGAGAAGTAGTTCTAGGCGTTGCGATCGCTTTATTTCGCTTCACTGCATTTGCAATGACATTGTGTAATTAATTATGTTGCCTACTTATTAGACTGGGATTTGAATCCCAGGTGGGTAATGCAGCCGGTGCAGATTATCTAAATTACTGAAACCAACGCCAGATAAAAGCAACCATTCTCCTGAATCAAGGCTGACGATTCCGCCGCAAGTATTCTAGATTTTCACGGCAGGTTATTGTATTGGGATGATTTGCCCCCAGCAGGCGTTTTCTCATCGCCAAAGCTTCGATTAACAAAGGTTCGGCATCGCTGTACCTTCCCTGTGATTTGTAGAAGAGTGCCAAATTGTTCAGGCTAGTTGCCACTGAGGGGTGTTCATCCCCCAGCAGGCGTTTTCTCATCGCCAAAGCTTCGATGTACAAAGGTTCGGCATCGCTGTACCTTCCCTGTGATTTGTAGAAGAGTGCCAAATTGTTCAGGCTAGTTGCCACTGAGGGGTGTTCATCCCCCAGC
>NZ_JBALEF010000061.1:0-60226 GCF_036918245.1 Nostoc sp. | reverse complement strand
TCGTAACTGTAGGGTTTTGGCATTGGTTAAGCGATCGCTTCTCAAACAAGGGACTACTTTCAGTTTACGTCCTAACTGCCTTGGCGGTTACTATATATACGAAAAAAGACACAGTATTTACGAGTAATTATCTCAATAGTCTTAAAGATATACCACCGTTATTTTTACAAAGTTCTAATAAGTTAGAAAAGGATATATTAGAATTTGAAAAAGCTGTAAATGGAAGTTTTAATAGTTTTATTTATCTTATTAAGAAGTATGGTGAATATAAGCTTAATACAATAACTTTTAGACTTAAACATGAACAATTACCTATATCAGCCACTTTCTTTGAATCTCAAGATCATCAGGTGAACTACCTTAAAAATGGTAAAAAGCGGCAAAGCTTAAATTCCCAAGATTTTGAAAAGTTAGTTTCTATTATTTATTGACAAATATAATGTGTCTCCCAACAACAAACGAGCGTAAGAAAAATGGTAGTAATTATCCTTCCCAGTCTTGACCAGTATTGCACAGAAAATTGTCTGCGATCGCATCATCAAATAAGTAGGGGCAATCCTCTGGAAATGTTCGTAATGGTAAGTTAGTTTCTCGTAGCGCCAAATCGACTCCCGCTTCAAAGCCATCTAACAAGGCTTCTTCGATTCGAGATTTTAAGCTGGGGTTCTGTCGCAAATGTCTGTGGATAGCGCGACGCTGTTCTCGAATTGTTAAAAACCAACTGCGAGAGCGTTGTTCGGGTTGATACTCCCACTTCAAGAGATGACCGAGTAATACACTCAGACGACTCACGAGTTCCCGATACTCCTGTCTACCCAAAGCTTGAATTTCCTCTTGCAGGTGTTGCCAGTCTAGTTCCATAACTAGCCTCTGCTCTAACGCTTTAGCCTGCTGCTGTGTCCAGCCATAGAAGTCTTGATCGTATAAAAAAGGTTTATCCATAGAGTTGAGAAACGAGAGCTATAGCGCTTCTGGGTTGAGTCCAATACAGACCTAACCCCCAGCCCCTTCCCTTGTAGGGAACGGGAGTAAAGTTCAAAGCCTTTCTCCTAAAAGGAGAGAGGTTTGGATAGAGGTCAGAGTGTATTGCATACAAACGAGAAACGTTATATTTTAATGATTTCAATTCAATTCTGAACAAATATTCAACTAGCCTTCGCTTCATCCCTGGATGCTTCAGCCACAGCCGCCAATCTATCTGCCGCAGCTTGGACAATTTGAGCCACTTGGGCCAAAGGCATGTGCTGGATTTGCCTCAGAATCAGACTTAAATCTGAGGTTTCTGGAATTGGCTTGCCATCTATGCAGCTGATTAACTCTTCCATTGTGTAGCCTGCTTTCGATGCAATTTGAGCCAAATTTTCTGTATCTGGCACCTTCACACCTTTTTCCCACATCTGAACGGCAGTTGCAGATACTCCCAAAAGCTTACCAAACGCTCGCTGACTCATTGAACCGCGAGCTAGTTTAATGATTTCAATCAGTTTTTGTTTGCTTTCGATCTTCACTGCTTATGTAGCTAGCCAACTTTATTTACAAGTCTACTTTTAATATTACAAGTTTACTTTTATATTGACAGCCTTGTGTTTTAGTATTACACTATATCTCTAGTTGTAAAGCGGCAACTAAAGGCATCAAGCTAGTAGACTAACCCATCTATCTTTAATCAACCCAAAAAACTTAGTTTGCTACTGGGCTTGTGCTAGTAGCTCAACTTTGCTGCGAAGAAATAATATCGAAGGTACATCATGTTTCACAAGCCACGCAAACTTAATCAATATCGCCGCAAAGGTAAAAACCTTATAGCCACTAATAAAATTAAACCAGAACAGTGGCACATTTCGGAGGCTGAAGCGAAAGAAGCCTTAAAAGTTAAAGGCTACGACGTTAAGCAAATTAAAAAAATCCACCGTCTGAAGCATCAAGTGTGTATTTACTACTGGGATGCAAAAGGTAACGTGTGCAGCTTTTTTAGCTACCGGATTTTTTCGCGTTGGCAAAAGTAAGTAGAAAAGTTAATTTATACTTGCCAAACTCTGAAGGAATGGGTAAGGCTAAATTACCTTATGAAGTACGAATTTGCCTATTACCATTATCCCAGTGAAATAGAAGAGGCACTCGACGCGATATCAGAAAACCACGTGTATGTGTAAAAAGCAACAGTCCAACAAGTGGTTTTACAGAGTATCTAAACGCAAAAATTTAGTTAACGGCAGCAGTCGCTAACTCCGCGAGACGTTCCTGTTGATCTAAAGATATACAAGATTGGATAAGCGTCTCTAAATCACCATCCAAAACAGGGTTAAGGGAATAATTCTGACCTAACCGATGATCGGTAGCGCGGTTATCTTTATAATTATAGGTGCGAATTTTTTCCGATCGCGATCCAGTACCAACCTGCGATCGCCGCATGGAAGTTACAACTGCTTGTTGTTCGCTTAACTTGATTTCATACAACTTCGCCCGCAGAATTTGCATTGCCCGTTCTTTGTTTTGCAACTGGCTGCGTTCTTCTGTACAGAAAATGCGTATTCCCGTTGGTTTGTGCATCAAGTCAACGGCTGTTTCCACCTTGTTGACGTTTTGTCCACCAGCACCGCCAGAACGGGCTGTGGTCATTTCAATATCTTTCGGGTCAATATGAATTTCCACATCATCGACCTCTGGCATAATCGCCACGGTAGCTGTGGAAGTATGAACCCGTCCCCCAGATTCAGTTGCCGGCACGCGCTGCACACGATGTACTCCAGCTTCAAACTTTAGCTGGCTGTAAACGTCATTACCTTTAATTTCGAGAATGACCTCTTTCCAGCCACCCATTTCTCCTCGAGATTCGCTCACTAGAGAAACTTTCCAACCTTGAGTCTGGGCATAGCGGGTGTACATCTGCATCAAATCGCCAGCCCAGATACTTGCTTCATCACCACCAGTACCAGCGCGAATTTCCAACATGATATTCTTTTCATCATTGGGGTCGCGTGGTAGCAGTAAGACTTTCAAGCGAGACTCTAAATTTTCTATTTTTTCTTCAAGTTCCTTTACTTCCAGTGCTGCCATTTCTTGAAACTCTGGGTCACTGGCAGATTCTTTGTGAACCTGACGCGCTCCAATCAAGTCTTCTTGGGCTGTTTTCCAAATTTCATAAGTATCCACTACCTCTTCCAAAGAAGAACGAGACTTAGCAATTTCTTGATACTCATCAGGATTGCTAGCGGTATCCGGGTCGCCAAGACGACGTGTTAACTCATTAAAGGTTTGTTCAACGGATTTGAGTTTGTCCAGTAAATATGATTCAGCCATGACGAGTGCGATCGCTCCTTAAAAAATAACAAATTGGCTCGAGCATATAAATAAAAATCGACCCAGCTGATGCAGGGCCGTCGTTAACAGCAGAGCCAACTCGCTACTTTTTGTCTTGTTCGTCGCCAGATGTTTGAGTGCTGCTCATGCCGTACTTACGGAGGAAGCGCTCTACTCGACCCTCAGTGTCAATAATCTTCTGAGTACCGGTGTAAAAAGGGTGATTTCCAGACCAAACATCTACGTGCAATTCTGGCTTTGTAGAGCCAATGGTCATAACAACTTGACCGTTGCAGTAAACTTTAGCATCTGGATACCACTTGGGGTGAATATCAGCTTTAGCCATTGTTCTTTTTGTGATGAATCTATATAAATTATAACTTTCAGCGTTCAATTGAAGCTAGAAGAAGGGAGAAGGGAACAGGTTACAGGTAACAGAAAACTATCACCTGTCCCCTGTAACCTATCACCTTCTTCACCAATGCCCAATTCCCTAACGCTTAGAGTACTGAGGAGCTTTCCGAGCTTTATGTAAACCATATTTCTTCCGCTCTTTTGCTCTGGGATCGCGAGTCAAATAACCTTCGGTTTTCAAAGGTGGGCGGTTGTCTGGGTCGAGTTGGCACAAAGCACGAGCAACTCCCAAACGAACAGAATCAGCCTGTCCGGTCAAGCCGCCGCCTTCTGCTTTCACCAAAATGTCATATTCGTTTTCTAATCCCAAAGTTTCCAGGGGTGCTTTGATCACTCCTAGATAGTTGGGGTTAAATTGGAAATACAAGTTTCCATCTTTACCGTTGACAATCAGTTGACCGGTGCCTGGAACCAAGCGTACCCGTGCTACTGCGTTCTTACGACGACCAGTACCCCAGTATACGGCGCGACCGCTATTAGCATCTGCTACTACCATTAATTTTCTTCTCCAGGAATTGTATTAACTTTTAGTTCTTTAGGTTTTTGAGCATCGTGGGGATGCGTAGGCCCAGCGTAAACCTTCAGCTTGGTGAACAACTGCTTACCCAGGCTATTTTTAGGTAGCATACCTTTAACAGCTTGTTCTAAAATTCGCTCTGGTATGCGGTCTTGCAGTTTAGCGAAAGTTTCCGTTTTCATGCCACCAGGGCGACCAGAATGACGGCGGTAAAGCTTTTGAGTGCGCTTTTTGCCTGTGACTGCTACTTTCTCGGCATTAATGACGATTACGAAGTCACCTGTATCTAGATGGGGTGTATATTCGGGTTTCTTTTTGCCTCTCAATACCTGGGCGATTTCGCTGGCAAGACGACCGAGGCGTTTATCGGTGGCATCTACTATGTACCACTCACGCTCAAGGGTTGCTTGAGAAGGAAGGTATGTTTTAACTGTTGTCATTTGTCATTTGTCCTTTGTCATTTTTGAGCCAGTGCGGTCTTCTCCCAAAGGGAGAGGCTAGCGCCAAGGGGGTTTTCCCCATGAGCAACTGGCGTTAGCGCAGCGTTAGCGAGGCACGAGCGTCACCCGGAGGGTAATTTCTCATTAGTCATTTGTCTTTTGTTATTTGTCCTTTGTCAGTTGTCCTTTGTTATTCACTAATGACCAATGACTAAGAACCAATGACTAATGACTCTTGACTAGTGACAAACTTTGGCAAGGTGTCGTACCAAATCTCTTTTGGAAAGGGAAAATCGGGATAGCCGACTCGCAACAAGCACAAGCCTTGAGGCGGTGCCGCATATTTCACTTCTTCCCGACGTTCTTCTTTCCAGAGTTCGGTGAAGCTAGAAAGTGTTCGTTGTCCAGAACCTACTTCTACCAGCATCCCTACCAACAGCCGTACCATGCCATACAAAAATCCATCTGCCTGTATTTCAATATGGATAAATGGCCCACTGCGACGACACTCTGCTGCTTGCACCTCTACCCAGGAATGCGATCGCTTTGAGCCTGCACGGTGAAAAGCAGCTAAGTGATGCTTTCCCAAGAGAGGTTTCAAGGCAGCTTGGATTAAAGATTCATCCAGGGGTGCATAATAATAATGCCAACTGAAGGGTCTTACAAACAAGTTAAGCCGATCTTCAGTATATATTGTGTAGCGATACCGTCGATAGGCTGCACTAAAGCGAGCGTGCCAACGGTTATCGACACTAGCTGAAGCCCTGATTAATATATCTGGCGGCAGGTAGCTGTTGAGGATTGTTGCCCACTTGTGAGGCGGAATTAAACCTGTTGCTTCAAAATGGGCTACTTGAGCAGCAGCGTGAACTCCAGAATCGGTTCGCCCAGCACCGTGTAATGTTACATGATGCCCAAGAATAGTCGCGATCGCAATTTCAATCTCTTCTTGGACTGTCCGGTGTTGTTTTTGCCGTTGCCAGCCATGAAAATGAGTGCCCAGGTATTGGATTACCAAGGCTACTCGATGAGTTGGTGTAGGCTGGTGGCTTTCTAACATACAGATTTTGTCCTACCCTACGGGAAGCCGCCAAAGGGCGTCTATGTCATTTGTCTTTTGTCAGTTGTCCTTTGTTATTCACTAATGACCAATGACTAATGACCAATGACTAAATGACTTAAACCAATTCAATTATTGCCATTTTTGCATTATCACCCCGACGCGGTACGGTACGCAGGATGCGGGTATAACCGCCCTGACGATCGCCATATCGAGTTGGAGCTTGCTCAAATAAAGCGTGAACCAGTTGTTTGTCGAAGATATAGCCAAGAGCTTCCCGACGTGCTGATAAGGAGCCATTTTTGGCTAGGGTAATCATTTTTTCCACTTCACTTCGGAGAACTTTCGCTCTAATTAAAGTGGTGGTGATCTTACCATGACGGATCAGCTCGGTGGCGAGCGATCGCAGTAAAGCACGGCGTTGATCGGCTGGTTTACTGAGTTTTTTGACGCGACAACGGTGACGCATAATTATGCACTATGAATTATGAACTGTTTTATTAAGGGTGTTTAGAGCCTCTTTCCATTGGCAGGGTGATGCCCAAGCGTCGCTGCAAAGCTTCCACTACTTCTTCTGCTGACTTCTGCCCAAAGTTCTTAATTTCTAAGAGGTCTTCTTGGGTATAATCCAACAAATCTGCCACAGAATTAACTTGTGCCCGTTTGAGACAGTTATATGCCCGCACAGAAAGTTGCAACTCTTCGATGGGTATCTGGGCAGTTGGGTCGTCTGGAATATCCGAACCTGTGTCTGTTGGTTCTAGGGAGATGTCTTTCAACGGGTTGAATAAATCTACCAAGATCGCCGCAGCAGAAGATAGTGCTTCTTGAGGGGAAATACTGCCATTTGTCCAAACTTCCAACAGTAGTCGGTCTTTTGGAATCAAGCCCTCCCCACGAGATTCTTCAACACTGTAGTTGACTTTTCGCACCGGCATAAATATCGAGTCGATTTGAAGAAAATCCAACGATGTGGCTTCCTCACGTCCTCGCTCTACAGTGCGATAGCCTTTACCTTTCTCGATCCGAAATTCCATTTCCAGCTTTCCACCCTCAGCGATGGTGGCTACATACTGGGTAGGATCGATGACTTCTACTTCACTGGGCAAATCAAAATGCGCCGCAGTGATTGTTGTTGGGCCGCTAACGAGTAATCTCCCAATCTGAGGCTGCGAAGAATAGTTTTTGAGGATAACTTCCTTCATTTTCATGAGGATTTCCAGCACATCTTCCCGCACACCCGGAACTGTGGCGAACTCATGTGAAACGCCTGCAATCCGCACTGCTGTAACTGCTGTACCTTCTAGATTAGACAGTAAAACCCGCCGCAGTGCGTTGCCAACAGTTGTTCCTTGACCGCGTTCTAGAGGTTCCAAAACAAATTTACTGTAATGGTTCCGACTTTCTTCGGTATTCGACTCTACACATTCAATTTGAAACTGCGCCACGGATGAGCCTCCCTTTTTCTAAGGTGCTGCTAGCAGACAAATCAATTGCCTCCAGAATTGAATTTATGTCCTGTAGATTATAGATATATCAAACTAGTAGTATAAAATTACGGTATAGTTTGACACTTCTATTGAGCTTGCAGGCGCTAATAATATTTTGGGTAGCCCGAAGCTTAACAGCTTTCCCGGCGGGAAAATCTGACACGCTTCTGGTCGCCCAAGCTTTCACCCAATGACAGTTTGCACGTTAGACGCTCAAGCGGTCATTGCTGGCTGTAACTTTTCGTCCTCACTGCCCAAGTCTTGGTATTTAAACTCGACGGCGCTTGGGTGGACGACAACCATTGTGAGGAATCGGGGTAATATCCCGAATCAGTGTAATTTCCAGTCCTGCTCCTTGGAGTGCCCGGATAGCGGTTTCTCTACCTGCTCCTGGTCCACTGACCATTACCTCAATTTGGCGCATTCCTTGATCGATAGCTCGGCGAGCTGCACTTTCAGCTGCGGTTTGCGCTGCAAAGGGAGTTCCCTTTTTTGCTCCCTTAAAACCGCTAGAACCAGCACTGGCCCAAGAGATGACATCTCCATTTTGATCGGTAATGGTGACAATGCTATTGTTGAAAGTAGACTGGATGTAGGCCATTCCACTGGGTACATTCCGTTTCTGCTTCTTGCTCCCGGTTTTTTTAGTTGGTTGTCTCGCCATACTTGTTTAATTGATTTAAGGTAAAACTTGCTCGGATTAGCAATTGCAAAATTATTTCCCTGGAGCCTTCTTCTTCCCAGCCACTGTCTGCCTTCTGCCTCGACGGGTTCTGGCATTGGTGCGAGTTCTTTGTCCTCTGACTGGTAAGCCCATGCGATGACGACGGCCTCTGTAGGTACCAATGTCAACTAAGCGCTTGATGTTCAAAGACTCCAAGCGCCGCAAGTCGCCTTCAACTTGATAGTTGGTTTCTATTTCGCCTCGTAGGGCTGTTACATCGGCATCACTTAAGTCTTTAACGCGGGTATCTGGGTTCACACCAGTTGCCGCTATAATTTCTTGAGAGCGTGATAAACCAATTCCGTAAATGTAAGTCAGACCGATCTCGACGCGCTTATCGCGTGGAAGGTCTACTCCGGCAATACGTGCCACAATGAACTCTCCCTATTGTTGTCGCAATTACTGTTGGTTGGAAAAACGTGATTAATCGCGTCTTTTCGTTTTAATGATGATATGCGTGTTACAACTAACTAGCTCTGTTGGTAAGAGCGTTATCCTTGACGTTGTTTGTGCTTGGGGTTCACGCAAATCACCATAACGCGACCACGACGTTTGATCACGTTACACTTTTCACAAATTTTCTTGACTGAGGCTCTAACTTTCATGCCTTTTATTTTTTGACTCCAAATATAAAATTATAGCATTTCTAGGGAAATTAATCCAGTTAAATGACTAGTAAACAGTCAAAAAAATGGTTTTATGGTAAAATTCTCTACATATACTTACTTCTTTCGTAGTCGATAGGTAATTCTGCCTTTGGTCAAGTCGTAGGGGGTTAACTCCACCTTGACGCGATCGCCGGGCAAAATCTTGATATAATTTCGGCGAATCTTGCCGGAAATGTGTGCAAGCACGTTAAAACCATTGTCCAAGTCAACGCGAAACATCGCATTGGGCAAGGACTCTGTAACCGTGCCTTCCATTTCAATCAAATCTTGCTTAGACAATTTGTTTTTTCCTCAACTCAACAATTTCGTGTTCAGTTGCAGCGCTTCATCTGCAAAGAAACACATTTTAAGAAATATATCAACAGTTTCTTAATATATCTTAGCTAAAATTGATCTTTTTCTTGGGAGTAGGGAATTCTCTACTCCCTATTCCCCTCCTTTTCACGAAGCGATTACCTTTTGTAGTTCACCAGTGACATCTTCTTGGGACTGATTGCCATTGACTGTTAGGAGTTTTTTGCGATCGCCATAATAATCAATTAGAGGTGCAGTTTCAGCGCGATATACTTCTAAACGACGACGAATTACCTCTTCGGTATCATCTTTTCGTCCTCTAGCTAGCAAACGTGCGATCACAATTTCATCTGGTGCATCTAAATTGACTACCCTTTCGCCACCTTGATGTATTGCTTTTAGTAACTTCTCCAGAAAAGCTGCTTGGGTCACTTTCCGGGGAAAACCATCCAGAATCCAACCATTTTTGGCATCTGGCTGATTGAGGCGCTCCTGTACCAAGTCCTCCACTAGCTGGTCTGGCACTAACTCGCCACTATCAACATAACTTTGAGCCTTAATTCCTAAAGGAGTTTGCTCTTTCATGGCTTGTCTTAATATTTCACCAGTAGAAATATGGAGAATATTCAAGTGTTCAGCCAAGGTATGAGCTTGTGTTCCTTTACCCGCTCCAGGTGGCCCCAAGAAGATTAATCTCGTCACTATTATTTCACCATTCCTTCATAGCGCTGAGAGATGACATAAGTTTGGACTTGTTTGGCTGTCTCAATTGCCACACCAACTAAAATTAACAAAGAGGTTGCACCTATTCCCCGGAAAGTTTTTACATTCAAAGCGCTTTCCACGGCGGTAGGGATAATAGCAACGAAGCCCAAAAAGATCGCACCCAAAAAAGTGAGTCGGTTGGACACGCGTTCGATATATTCGCTAGTTGCCTTGCCAGGACGAATTCCAGGAATACTAGAACCCATTTTCTTCAAGTTCTGCGCCACATCTACTGGGTTGAGAATCAACGAAGAATAGAAGTAGCTGAAGAAAACAATGGAAATCATGTAGACCAAGGCATAGACCCAGGAGCTAGAACCGCTTGGACTCAAATAAGTGTTAACTATATTCGCTAAATCGGCATTTTTAGTAAAATTGGCGATTAGCAGTGGCAAACTGAGGATAGCAGCAGCAAAAATAATTGGCATCACGCCGCCTTGATTTAGCCGCAGTGGCAGATAACTACGCTGCTCTGCCAAAACTCGCCGACCTACTTGGCGACGAGCCGAAATAATTGGGATGCGGCGCATTCCTTCCTGCACAATCACAATACCAACAATTGTTGCTAGGAAAACTAAGATTAGCACGATTACCCGACCCACTGCTTCCCGACCGCCGACTTGTACCAAGTCGATGGTATCACCCAAAGCTTTTGGTAATGACGCGACAATGTTGACAAAAATCAGTAATGATGCTCCGTTCCCAATGCCCCGTTCTGTAATTAGTTCTGATGCCCACATGACGAACATTGAACCAGCAGTCAGAGCGATCGCAGTTTCAGCGACAAATATGGGTCCTGGTTTTAAGGCGAATTGCTGGAGGAATAATGCCGAAAAAGCTGTACTTTGAAGAATTGCCCAACCTACAGTGACATAGCGGGTAATTTGCGATATTTTTCGCCGACCGGCTTCCCCTTCATTTTTCTGTAAATTTTCTAAAGTTGGAATTGCAGCCGTGAGTAATTGGATGATAATAGACGCATTAATGAAGGGCAAAATCCCTAAAGCAAAGACTCCCAAAGTCGAAAGTCCTCGCCCGGAAAATATATCCAATAAGCCGAATATGGAATTACTGCCCGATATGGCTTCGGCAAATCTCGGTCTATCAATCCCTGGGACGGGTAAGAAAATACCCAGGCGAACCAAAATTAAAATACCGACGGTGACAAGCAGCCTACCTCTGAGGCCAGCTGCCTGCGCCATCTGCATAAAAGTTTCTTGAGCCGTTGGAGCTTTATCTCGACTGATCATAGAGTGCTACCTTTATAGTGGACCAAGCACTGGCAGCGAGTTGGCTTGCATTTAAGTGCGCTGTTCCGGCTCACTCATAAGACTTCACAACTACCACCAGCTGCCTCAATTTTGCTACGAGCTGAACTTGTAAAAGCTGCCGCTTGTACTTTGAGCGGGATGCTCAATTCCCCGTTACCTAAAACTTTCAATGGCCCTTTGACAGCAGTCAGGATACCTGCGGCTTTCAAGGAGGTCAAAGTTACTTCCGTATTCGCGGGAAGGGAGGCTAGCTTCTCTACATTAATCGTAGTGTAAATCTTCTGATTAACAATCGGAAAGCCCTTCAGCTTAGGTAAGCGGCGGTACAATGGCTGTTGACCACCTTCAAAACCTGGTCGGGTACCACTACCAGAACGAGATTTTTGACCCCGCATACCTAGACCAGCACTAGCGCCTTGACCGGCAGAAATACCTCTAGCTACACGCTTTTTCCGTTTCTTTGAGCCTTTTTGCGGCTTAACATCATGGAGTCTCATAAGTTATCAAGTTCTCATTTGTCGTTTGTCATTCGTCGTTTGTCATTTGTCATTTGTCCTTTGTTATTCACTAATGACTCATGACCAATGACTAATGACTAAATTAGATGTAGAGATTTTGAATAGGAATACCGCGATCTTCGGCGACTTCAGAAAGGGTACGCAGTGTAGATAAGGCATTAACTGCGGCTCTAGCATTATTGAGCGGATTGTTGGAGCCTAGTTGCTTGGCTAAAACGTTACGAACTCCGGCTAATTCCAACACAGTTCGCACTGCACCACCAGCAATTACCCCAGTACCAGGTGAGGCTGGACGCATAATCACTTTTGCACCGCCACCGACACCATCAATGGGATGGGGGATGGAGTTGGATTTGGTGATTGGGACATCAATGAGGTGTTTTTTGCCGTCGGCTACGCCTTTTTTGACGGCGCCAATTACATCTGAGGCTTTGCCTACTCCGACACCAACTTGACCACGTTCGTTACCAACGACAACGATCGCTCGGAAGCTGAGTTTCTTACCACCTTTGACCACTTTACTTACGCGTCGGATTTGGATAACCCGCTCTTGCCAAGTGGTTTCTTCTTTTTTGGCACGCTTTGTTCTACTTTTACGCTCTGTTGCCATAATTTATGCTCTGGTGAACGTCATTTGTCAGTTGTCATTTGTCATTTGTCCTTTGTCATTTGTCCAATAACTAATGACTAATGACCAATGACTTTAGAAATCTAAACCAGCTTCGCGTGCTGCATCAGCTAGTGCTTTGACACGACCATGATATAAGTTACCACCGCGATCGAAGACTACTTTGGTGATGCCTTTTTCTAGCGATCGCACTGCGATCAATTTACCAACTTGCACCGATGCGTCGCGGTTTGCACATGACGCTAAACTAGATTTCAACTCTGGTTCTACAGTCGATGCGGACACGATGGTTTGATGCTGAGTATCATCAATTAGCTGGGCATAAATATGCTCATTAGAACGAAATACCGCTAAACGCGGACGTTCTGGGGAGCCAATCACTTTGCCACGAACGCGTCGATGACGACGGTTTTTTGATTCTCTACGAGTAAGTTTCATTTCTACTTCTTACCACCCTTACCAGTCTTACCAGCCTTCCGTCTGACCACTTCACCGGCATAGCGAATGCCTTTACCTTTGTAAGGTTCTGGTGGACGAACGGCACGAATTTTGGCGGCTGTGTTACCGACAATTTCTTTGTCATAGCCGCTGACAATGACGTTAGTGGTACCTTCTACGGCAAACTGAATTCCATCTGGTGGTTCAATTTGCACTTGATGGCTATAACCCATATTTAAAACTAGGTTACGCCCTTGAAGTTGTGCTCTGTAACCAACACCTTGAATTTCCAAACGGCGCTGAAAACCTTGGGAAACTCCCTCGACCATGTTGGCAACTAAAGTGCGGCTCAAGCCGTGCAATTGCTTCGATGTCCGAGTTTCATCCCGACGATTTACGTGTAATATTTCCCCCTCTTGAGAGAGTGAGACATTATCTCTGAGAGTGCGAGAAAGTTCTCCTTTCGGCCCTTTCACCACAATATTCGTACCATTGATCGCCACTTGAACTTTGGCGGGAATAGTAATTGGACGTTTACCAATACGAGACATGACTTTTTGTCCTTTGTTATTTGTCCTTTGCCTTTTGTCCTTTGTCTTTCACTAATGACAAGTGACAAATGACTAATGACCAATGACTACCAAACGTAACAAAGTACTTCGCCACCCAAGTTCTGACGCCGCGCTTCGCGGTCAGTCATAATGCCACTGGATGTAGAAATAATGGCAATGCCAATGCCGCCTAGTACCCTTGGTAATTCTTTTCGATTTGAATAAACACGCAAGCCAGGCTTACTGACCCGTTTTAAGGCGGTGATCAGAGGCTGACGGTTTTTCCCCTTGTATTTCAGGGAAATCACCAGATTGCGTTTTACCCCTTCTTCTGCTTCTTCGATTTCAGCAATAAAGCCTTCCTCCCGTAGCACTTTGGCAATGCTCCGGGTCAATTTTGTCGCTGGCACTTGTGTAGTTTGATGCCGCGCCAGGTTGGCATTGCGGATGCGCGTCAGCATATCTGCAATTGTGTCGTTAGCCGCCATCGTTCCCTCTATAGATGAACTTATTGATCGCGAAAGGGCATTCCTAATTCTTTAAGTAAGGCGCGTCCCTCTTCGTCGTTTTTTGCTGTGGTGATGATGGAAATATCCATCCCACGCACTTGATCGATGCTGTCGTATTCGACTTCTGGAAAAATTAGCTGTTCTCTCACACCCAGAGTGTAGTTACCGCGTCCGTCAAAGCTTTTAGGGCTAACGCCGCGAAAATCTCGAATTCTGGGTAGTGACAGGCTAACTAACCGATCGAAAAAGGCATACATCCGTTCGGCTCTGAGTGTCACCATGATCCCCACAGGCATCCCTTGACGAATCTTAAAGCCAGCGATCGCCTTTTTCGCCCGTGTCACCACTGGTTTTTGACCTGTTACCACGGCAATCTCGTTGATAGATGCCTCTAGTGACTTCGCATTTTGAGCTGCTTCACCCAAACCTCGGTTAATCGTAACCTTTACCAACTTTGGTACTTGATGAACGTTGGTATATTGAAACTGATTGATCAGTTTGGGGACGATTGTCTCTTGATATAAGGTTTTGAGTCTTGTTGTCGGCATAGTTTTTTGTCCTGATATCCCTGGGCTTGGTCAGGGAAGCTTTAATTTTTGATTTTAGATTAAATTTAAAATCTAAAATCTCAAGTTGACTAATTCTTATTTATCGAGAATTTCGCCAGTTTTCTTGAGTTTTCTGACCTTTTTGCCTTCTGAGGTAAAAGTGTAACCAACACGACTGGCAACGTTTTGCTTAGTGGAATAAAGCATGACGTTGGAGCTATGAATCGGGAATTCTTGGGTAATAATTCGCCCTGATTCCCCTTCTTGCTGGGGTTTGACGTGCTTGGTTTTAATGTTGACACCTTTGACGATAACTTTACTCAGTTGGGGAAGTGCCTGAGTAATTTCGCCAACTTTTCCTTTGTCTTTGCCAGCAATCACTTGTACGGTGTCGCCAGTTTTGACGTGCATTTTGTGGAATACTTTGGGCGTACCCTGTTTGGTTGCCATTAAAGCACCTCCGGAGCCAGAGAAACAATTTTGGTAAAGTTTTTATCGCGTAGTTCCCGTGCAACTGGGCCAAAAACCCGTGTACCTCTGGGATTACCGTCTTTGTTGATGATTACAGCGGCGTTATCATCAAAGCGAATACTCATGCCACTGTCACGAGATACGGCTTTACGAGTGCGGACAATTACTGCTTCCACGACATCAGACTTTTTTACAGCCATGTTGGGTGTAGCATCTTTGACAACGGCGATAATTTTATCGCCGATAAAACCATAACGGCGGTTGCCTCCACCTAAGATGCGGATGCACATTAGTTTACGGGCGCCGCTATTATCTGCGACATTCAGGTAAGTCTGGGGTTGAATCACAATTATTCTCCCTTGTAATGTTGTTAGAAACTAACAACGATGAGGTTTAAGTAGGCTTGACGTTCAGGACTTCTGTGATTTTCCAGCGCTTGGTTTTACTCAGGGGTCTAGTTTCCTGAATGCGAACGCGATCGCCTACTTTACACTGATTTTCTTCGTCGTGAACTTTATATCGTTGGGTGTTAACCACAATCTTGCCGTACTTGGGGTGAGGAGCACGGTTTTCTATGGCTACTACCACAGTTTTTTGCATTTTATCGCTCACTACCAAGCCAACTCGTTCTTTAACTGCCATAATCTCCTACTTTTTTTCTTTAGCCGATTGACTTGCTGCCCGTTTGCGTTCTGTTTCTAGCGTCAGCAATTGGGCTAGGCGGTGGCGCAATTGTCGGAACTGGTGGGGCTTTTCTAGTTGTCTGGTGGCTTTTTGCAAGCGCAACTGAAATAGTTGTCTTTTGATCGCGACAATTTCATCAGAGAGCTTCTCGTCACTTAATTCTCTAGCTTCTGAAATCTTGGGAAGAGGCATAAGCTACTCCTGCTCCTGTGGTTGAGAGCGCACAATAAACTTAGTTTTGATGGGCAGTTTAAATGAAGCCAAACGCATAGCTTCACGGGCGATTTCTTCAGAAACCCCACCGATTTCAAACAAAATTCGTCCTGGCTTGACTACAGCTACCCAAAACTCTGGATTACCTTTACCGGAACCCATCCGGGTTTCAGCAGGACGCATGGTTACAGGTTTATCAGGGAAAATCCGAATCCAGATTTGTCCACCGCGACGAATATAACGGGTCATCGCCCGACGAGAAGCCTCGATTTGCCGGGAGGTAATCCAAGCAGGTTCTTGCGCTTGGAGTGCAAAATCACCAAAGTTGAGGGTGCTACCACGCGTGGCTAGTCCTTCCATCCGTCCGCGCTGTTGTTTGCGGAATTTAGTTCTTCTAGGGCTTAACATGGTTTGTTACTTGTCATTTGTCATTTGTCCTACCCTGCGGGTACTCCGTTGGAGAACTCGAAGAGTAGCCGCTGGCGCGTCTATGTCATTTGTCATCTGCCATTTACTAATGACTAATGACTAATGACGATTTATCCTTCATTCGAGCGGTCTTCAAATTGCTGGCGACGACGTTGTTGTTGACGGCGACGGGGTTCACGTTCGCGTTCGCGGGGATCGCGTTCGCGTTCGCGGCTTGCTGGTGGTAGGGGTGTTTCTTCCTGTCCAGGAATAATTTCTCCCTTAAACACCCATACTTTGATACCTAAAATGCCGTAAACAGTTTTTGCCGTGCAATAAGAGTAGTCAATGTCAGCCCGTAAGGTATGTAAAGGTACTCTACCTTCACGAGTCCACTCTGTCCGGGCAATCTCCGCACCGTTGAGGCGACCGCTAACTTGGATTTTAATACCTTGGACACCAGCGCGTTGGGCACGTTGAATCGATTGCCGCACTACCCGCCGAAAGGAAACCCGACGTTCTAATTGTTGAGCAATGTATTCGGCAATTAGGTAGGCATCAGCATCAACCCGTTGAACTTCAACTACATTGATCCGAATTTGACGATTACTACCCAACAATCCTTGGAGTCCGGTACGTAAGGATTCAATACCTTGTCCACCACGACCCACAACTACCCCAGGTCTAGCTGTGCGCACTTCTAAGTCGATTTGGTCGGCTTTGCGCTCAATCCGCACTTCGGAAATTCCGGCGTTGTTTTGAGCCTGTCTACCCAGCTTTTGTTCTATGTATTGACGGAGTTTGTAATCTTCTTGTAGTAGTTCTGGATAGCGATCAGGAACAGCAAACCAACGGGATTGATGTTCATGTGTAATACCCAGGCGAAAACCAACTGGATGAATCTTCTGTCCCACGAATGCTTCCTCTAAAATTTCTTACTTTACGCAATTTATTCGTGTAAACGCGCTTATTTTTCTGGGGCGGCTGCAACAGCCACAGTAATATGACACGTCGGCTTGCGAATTTGGTAAGCTCGACCTTGCGCTCTTGGTTGGAAGCGCTTCAACGGCGGCCCTTGATCGGCATAAGCCTGAGTAATCACTAGTTGAGTCCGATCTAACCCAGCGTTGTGTTCGGCATTGGCAGCAGCGCTTCTGAGAACCTTCAAGATGGGTTCAGTAGCGCGATAGGGCATGAATTCCAGGATGATTAACGCTTCTCGGTAAGACCGCCCGCGGATTTGATCGAGTACCCGACGCACTTTATAGGCCGAGATGCGGATAAAACGAGCGATCGCTTTTACTTCAGTAGTACTATTAGCCATAATTTTCTCCAATTTTGTCATTTGTCACTGGTCATTTGTCACTTGTCTTTAGCTAATGACTAATGACTTCATGACTAATAACTACCTACCTGCTTTTTTGTCGCTTTTTCCATGACCCCTGTAGGTGCGTGTCGGGGCAAATTCACCCAACTTATGTCCTACCATCTGTTCATTTACAAAAACGGGAACGTGTTGGCGTCCGTTGTGAACAGCTATGGTATGCCCTACCATTAGAGGCAAAATTGTCGAAGCTCGTGACCAAGTTTTAATAACTTCTTTTCTGTTGTTGTCGTTGAGCTTTTCAATTTTCTTTAGGAGATGATCCGCAACGAAAGGACCTTTTTTTAGAGAACGACCCATAGTTCAATTTTGGATTTAGGATTTAGGAATTAGTAGTGAGGAGTTAGGAGTGAGGAGTTTATAAGTTAGATTCAACTCATAACTCATAACTTCTAACTCTTTAAGATTCACGACCACCGCGACCGCGTTTAGAAGACTTACGACGACGACGTACAATCAACTTGCTGCTAAGTTTCTTGCGATTGCGTGTCTTCGCACCCAATGTGGGTTTACCCCAAGGTGTAACAGGCCCCGATCTACCGATAGGCGCTCTACCTTCACCACCACCATGTGGGTGATCCACTGGGTTCATGACGCTACCTCTAACCTTAGGACGGCGACCTTTCCAGCGATTTCGTCCGGCTTTACCTGCACTCAGGTTTCTTGCATCGGTGTTGCCTACTTGCCCAATAGTGGCGTAGCACTCGCGTCGAATCAAGCGGACTTCTCCTGAAGGCAACTTGAGAGTTACGTAATTACCTTCTTTTGCCACAACTTGGGCGCTAGCACCAGCAGCACGGACAATTTGACCACCTTTACCAGGTGTGAATTCTACGTTGTGAACACTAGTACCTAAGGGAATCTTCCAGAGCGGTAAAGCATTACCATCTTCAAAGGGAGAATCAGGCCCAGATACAATTATTGTTCCAACTTTCAACCCGTTGGGGTGAAGGATGTACCGTTTTTCGCCATCTTGGTAATACAAAAGGGCAATTCTGGCGTTGCGGTTAGGATCGTATTCAATTGCTGCGACTTTGGCAGGAATATTATGTTTATCCCTTTTAAAATCGATGATCCGATAAAGTTGTTTATGTCCGCCACCCCGGCGACGACTAGTAATCCGTCCGTGATTATTCCGACCTTTGGCGCGATGCTTCGAGGTTGTTAGGGATTTTTCTGGCTCGGTTCTGGTAATTTCCGCAAAGTCAGAGATTGTAACTTGGCGAGTGCTGGGGGTATAAGGGCGATAAGAACGAGTACCCATATTTTTAAATGCTGAGTGCTGAGTGCTGAGTGCTGAGTGCTGAGTGTTGAGTTTTGAGTTCAGTAACTCTTAACTCCTAACTCCTAACTCACAACTTTTTAGACTTCTGGGAATAGAACTTGTCTAATCTTGTCTTCATCCCCAGGTGCGACGGTGACGATCGCTCGCTTATATTGGGGTTTATAACCAATAAATTTACCAACGCGCCGCTTTTTGCGCGGTGGTAAGATGGTGTTGACTTTTACAACCTTGACCTGAAACAAGTCTTCGATCGCAGCCTTGATTTCTGGCTTAGAGGCCTTTGGAATTACTTCAAAGGTGTACTTGTTTTGCTCCATCAAAATGGTCGCTTTCTCGGTGACGATTGGGCGACGTACTAAGTCGGCAAGGTCGCGGGGGTCAAAGCTAGGCACTGTAGACCTCCTGAATTTTTTCTAGGGCTGATGCCGTAACTACAATTTTGTCAGCGTGCAGTAAATCAAAAACATTTAGCTGGTCGGCTGCAATTAGTTTTAAATTTTCAATGTTGCGGGCTGATAAATAAACGTTATCTGTATCCGCAATTTCAGACAAAATTAACAGTGCCTTGCTTTCTGGTACTATTCCCCAACGGGCAAGCGCTGCCACTAATTCTTTAGTCTTCGGGCGAGATAGCTCGGTGCTAAATTCTTCTACTACGATCAAGTCGTCAATACGACCGACAAATGCTGTCCGCAGTGCTAAACGTCGCTCTTTGCGGTTCAACTTCAGGTCGAAATCTCTAGGCTTTGGCCCAAAGATCACACCACCACCACGCCACAATGGTGAACGAATAGACCCTGCACGAGCGCGACCAGTACCTTTTTGCCGCCAAGGTTTACGGCCACCACCTCTGACTTCCGAACGAGTTTTTGTACTGGCATTTCCTTGACGAGCATTGGTCAATTGCCGTACTAAGGCGCGGTGCACAATATGAGACGCTGTTTCTTCCTTGGCAACGCGCAACTCGAAGGTCGTCTCGCCGACCTGTTCTCCTTGCCAATTTTTAACTACGCTTTCAACCATCTTTGTTATCTGTCCTTTGTCCTTTGTGAGCCACTGCGGTTTTGGGGTTTCCCCAAGTAAAGCACGTGGCGTCATTTGTCATTTGTCTTTTGTCCTTAGCCAATGACTACTGACTACTGACTAATGACTTTTGACTATCCCACTATTTTTGCAGGCACAACACTTACTAGAGCGCCTGCTTTACCAGGGATGGCTCCTTTAATTAGCAATAAGTTGCGTTCTGGGTCAACTCGCACTATCGTCAGCTTGCGGATTGTAATACGTTTTCCACCTAAACGACCTGCCATCCGCTTACCTGGATAGACACGACCTGGTGTTGTACCAGCACCAATAGAACCCGGTGCTCTGTGGTTTTTGGAACCGTGTGACATTGGCCCGCGACCAAAGTTGTTGCGCTTTTGGTTTCCCGCAAAGCCGCGACCGATGCTTGTACCGACGACATCAACAATTTGACCAGCGCTAAAAATATCTGCTTTAATCTCTTGACCTAAAGCATAATCACTAGAGCTATCGGTATGATATTCATTTAAGTGACGCAATGCTGGGGCAGATGATTTAGCCAAATGACCCAGTAGAGGTCTGTTTAGTGCCTTGGGTTTGACTTCGCCATAACCAACTTGAATGGCAAAGTAACCGTCGGTTTCTTTCGTTTTAACTTGTGTAACGGTGCATGGCCCTGCTTGAATGACAGTTACAGGAATAGATACTCCTGCTTCGTCAAATATTTGGGTCATGCCCAGCTTGGTGCCGAGAATACCTACAGACACAGTAACTGGTTCTCCTTTCTACTTGCTGACCTTGGAATTGGACTCTAGAGGACACGCTTTGTACGCATCAGTTTAGGCTGGGTTAGCCTGCGAAATTTGGAATGGTTTCAATAAACCGCTCCAAATGCTTTCGGACACAACAAACCGTGTCCGTACTGCTTGGTGAATCTGTTTAGCTTCACTCATTAGATCACCAGAACAGCCACAAGTTTCTTCCCGTTGGGAAGGAGTAACTTCTGGAATCAATGCAAGGCGCTACAGCTTTAAGCTGTGTGCAGCAATGCTTTCGTCCAAGCAATTGCTCTGGCACTTTCTGGAGGCAGCGCTGTCGGCGGGTTTTCCGATTTGTACACGCCCGAAGGGCGGCTTCCCGGAGATTGGCTACTGCCGTGTTGCAGTTGGACTTAAGCGGTTATTACCGCCCAGTATCCGTTAACTGAGACTCACGTAATGCCATGAAACCAACATTGCTGCTCAGTTTTTACTTCCTTAAACACCTTAAACTATTGTTTAAGCTTTTGCCTGCTTTTTTAGAGGCACAGGAGTAAACGTACCTTGGAGCTTAGGATTAACTTTGGTTATTCTTCCATAAGCTCTAATGTTGACCTGAAAGCTTTCTTAGTTTAACAGTCTACGATCAATCTGAGTTAGATTATCCAATTTGGATTAAGTCATCAGTTTTTGATGCTAACACTACTTCAGAATGACAGTAAAAAGTCAACCTAATTTGCGTGTTTGGTCACAATCTAATAATATAAATTATTTATTTATGTTTGTCCAGTAATTTATAGAGCTATTTTTAGGGAGTGGGGGAAGCAGGGGGACAAGGGAGAATAACTATGCCCAATGCCCAATGCCCAATACCCAAAAAAATGCTTTTAATCTATCGGTTCAGGGTAAATAATAGAGATATCTAAGTGGGATAAGACGAAAATCTATGGCACTAATTACCACTGGCAACGGTTTAATCCGCGATCTGGAAAAATTTGGCGCTCTGGGAGTGTATGTACCTCTGGAAGGGGGTTATGAAGGTCGATATCAGCGCCGACTACGGGCAGCTGGCTATACTACCCTTCACATTACTGCTAAAGGACTGGGTGATGTAGCTGCCTATCTCACAAGAATTCATGGAGTCAGACCTCCTCATCTTGGGAAAAAAAGTACTGGTAGCGGGGCGGCAGTAGGTCAAGTGTACTATCTTCCACCAATTCTCAATTCTCATTTAGAACAGTTACCACCAAAATCCAAGGGGCTGGTCTTGTGGATTATTGAAGGGCATATTCTTTCCAATGAGGAACTTGAGTATTTGACGAATTTGCCTCAACTAGAACCACGAGTGAGAGTAATCATTGAGAGGGGTGGCGATCGCTCTTTCCGTTGGACTTCTCTAGAAAAAACTCTGTTAGCTAGTTAGTCCTTTGTCATTAGTCATTAGTCATAAGCTTATGACTAATGACTCAATTCAATCAGCATTTCAATAATGCTGAATCGAAAACCACAAGATGCAAATAACCGCCGTGAAGCCTCGTTAGCAATTGCTGTATCTAGACGAATTTGCTTGACGCCCATCTGATGAAAGCGTTCAACACTTAGCATCATCATCTGCCGCGCAATTCCGTTTTGGCGATATTCCGGCTTGACCCAGATATCATGAATAAAAGCAAATTCCTGTAACCGATAAATTGGTATTTCTCGCTCAACTGTTGCCACCAGAAACCCTACAATTTGCCCTTCATTTTCGGATACTAGAAATATACTGCGATCGCTATTTGCCAAACGCGTCAACCATTGCTCATAACGCTGTTCTGGATGCGGTAGAAAACCATACTTGGCGGAATCCCAAGACTCATGCAAAGCACAAATTTTGGCAACCATTGGTAAAACTGCGGGTACGTCGGTTATTGTGGCGGGGCGGATCAGCATAAGCTTTCAAGCACAAAAAGCACAAACAAGAAAGAATGCCTAGAAGTGAGATATATATGGCGGTTCTCGTTTGAGTGCAGTACAGTTTCAACCTCACTTCCATTCCTCTCTCCTAAGAGGAGAGAGGCTTTGAATCTTACTCCCCTTCCCTAGCAGGGAAGGGGTTGGGGGTTAGGTCTGTATTGGACTCAACTGCAAACCGCTATAGTTTTTATTCACTTACTCCGGCAAGAGTATCGTTTTGTTGACCCTGAGCATCATAAACTTTGGAAAACTTTGTTTTTAGCATTGGGGAAAAGCTGGCTTGGTTAGAGCAAGGGTGATGTCTAAGTGGATATCTGAAATGGTTATAAGGTTTAGAGACTATGGCAAACGGTTGTCTATTTATAACCACTCCAGAAACAAACAGCAATCGCAATCACCAGCAAAATCGATATTGCTCTATGTGCAACTTAAATGTTGATTAGCTGATAAGTTTTTTCGTAACTCCACGCAATCGGGTTAACACTGGCTTTGCCCAATTTCCACCAAGCAAATCGTGCAACAGAATATAAAAACAGGGGATGATAAATAGTGTCAGCATCGTTGCGATCGCCATCCCAAAGAAAACTACAATCCCTAAAGGCTGCAAAAACTCAGAACCTTCGCCAATACCTAATGCCAAAGGAAACAATCCCAAGATAGTGGTGACTGTGGTCATGATAATTGGGCGTAAGCGTTGAGGAGCAGCTTTCATGATCGCAATTTGGCGAGTACAACCTTCTTCATCCCGAATTTGGTTTGCTAGTTCTACCATTAGAATCCCTGCGTTCACCACAATTCCCACCAGCAGCACAACACCAACAATTACAGTTGCACCAATTGCCGTTTGGGTAATGTAAAGTCCAAAAATTCCCCCAGCTAATGCTAGTGGTACGGTGAAGATAATTACCAATGGGTCAATCAGCGAATTGTATTGCACCGCCATGACTACAAAGATTAAGAACACCGCCAACGCCCCCAAAGTTTTTAAAGCATCCTGAAGTTGCTGATTAGTTTCTTGGGCAGAACTAGGCACAATTGAAACGCCATCAGGTAAGTCTACATCTTTGAGTACCTCGTTTACTTCTGCGATCGCTTCACCAAGACTAGCTCCCTCACTGAGATTTCCTGCGACAATAAAAGCTTGGCGCTGATTAATCCGTTGCACCTCACCAGGCGCTTGACCTTCTTGAATCTTCGCCACATCTGAAAGGCGGATTAGTTGATTGTTTTCTGTAAATAGCGGTAATTGCTCTAACTGAGAAGGACGTTGAATCGCTTCTTTATTTAGCTGCACCCGCACGTCAACTAAACGATTACCGCGTTGAATTTGCGTGGGAACTGAACCTTCAATTGCTGTTTGAACTGTTGCACCAATTTGCCCGGCGCTCAACCCTAAAGCTGAAACCCGTTCCCAGTCGGAGCGAATTTGGATTTCCGGTTGTCGGGGGTCGGCATCTGGTCGGAATGTCGCTAATTTTGCCCTTTCTTGTAATGCTTGCAGTACTTGAGCGCCTGCTTGCGTTAAATTTTCTTCGTTCTCACCTTGCAGAACCACGTCAACTTCTGACCCTTGCACTGGAGAATTACTCAAGATTAAACCCCGCACCTGACCAGGATTGAGGCGTAGCAGAATTCCTGCTAAGTTGAGTTTATTAAATTCCTGAGTTACTTTTTTGACGAAAGCTTCGACATCTGTGCCTGGTTTAAGATTGATGGTACTACTGGCACGTAAAGGATTTTCTGTAGTACTGCTGCCAAATAAATTACCACCCACTGTTGTGAAAGCAGACTCGGTTTCTGGTTGTTTGAGCAAAATGTCATCGACAATTTGCATAACTTTTTGAGAAGTTACTAAAGGTGTACCGGGAGGAAACTGCGCTCTCAAGTTAGCTTGACCAGTACTAATGCGGGGTAAAATTTCTTGGGGAATTTGACCAAACATGAAGAAGCTACTGCCGCCTAAAATTACTAAAGCAGCAGTTACTACGAAAAAGCGATAGCGTAAGACCTTGGTTAAGAAGTTACCGTATCCCCGCGTCGCATCTTCAAATCGGTGATTAAATTGTCTAAGCAGCCAAAATTCGCTGATCCTACTAGACCAGCGAATTCCCAAGAGTCGAGAAGACAGCATCGGCACTATTGTGATGGCGACGACAAGGGATGCTGCGACTGCGAAGCTAATTGTCAGAATCAGTTCATTAAATAGCAGTGCAATAAAGCCGCCAATTAAGAGGAATGGCACTACAGAAACTAAGTTGGCACCTGTAGCAGCAACTAAAGCAGATTCTACTTCTTGGGAAGCTGCGATCGCACTGTCAATAAAGAATTTGGAATTTCTCCCCTTCCCCTCTGCTCCTCTGCTCCCCTGCTCCCCTGCCTCCATCTCCCTCTGATTGGGAGTCATACCTGCTTTTTCAGAAATGTTCTCCAAGATCACAACTGATGTATCAATTGCTTGACCGACTCCTAGTGTCAGACCTGCCAAACTAAAAACATTCAAGGTTAAGCCAAATATTCTCATTAAAGCGATCGCCGCCAGAGTACACAGCGGAATCGTCAAACTAATAATGAATGTTTGCCTGAACGATCCCAAAAATAACAACACTGCTGCTGCTGCTAACAATGCCCCAGAAATCCCCGAAAAGATGACATCATTTAAAGAATTACGGATGAAGACAGATTCATCTGTGGTGGGACTCAAAGTCATGTCTGCTGGAATTAAACCTGATTGTCGTAATTGTTCAATTCGCCGCTTCACAGCATCTACAACTGTGATCGTGTTGGCTTCAGGCTGCTTTTGGACTGAAAATTTCACCGCAGGCTGACGATTCAGATAAACAAATACTCGCTGTTCTTCTGTATCGTCAATTACCTTAGCAAAATCTCGCAAATAAACACGGCGGGAAGGTGCAGGGGTAGTGGTAGTAGTGGTAGTGGTATTACTGCTATTACTGGTATTAGCACTAGCAGGAGAAGAAACTTCCAAGGAAAGGTTTTCAATTTCCTTGGCATTTTGGAAGCGTCCGACAGTGCGAGTCAATGGCTCAGAATTTTGCCCCAGAATCCGACCACCAGAAGTATCTTGGTTACGGGCTGTTAATTCATTTAAAACATCATTTAACCCGACACCCAAAGCTTGCAATCGGTTTAAGTCAACAAGCACTCGTACTTCTTCCTCTGCGCCACCAGATACATCAACGGAAGCGACTCCCGGCACGACACTGAGTTCACGCGTTAACTCTTCATCAGCAAATACGCGTAACTCTTTACCTGGCAATGAAGCAGAGGTCAGCGCCAATTCATAAACCGGCAATTGAGAAGGATCGACTTTGAATAAGCGCGGCTCCTCTATCGTATCTGGTAATTGTCCTCGATTTCGGTTAAAAGCAGCAGTTGCATCGTTTAGGGCTTGGTCAATATCGCCCCCTGGTTGGAAGTATAAATCGAGGCTTACCTGTCCTTCACGGGTGCGGGAGAAAACTTGCACTACATTCTCGGTTGCTGATAAAGCTTCTTCTAAAGGTCTGGTGATTTCATCTACTGCTACTTCTGGTGAAATACCAGGGGCTTCTAGCCGAACGCCAATTCGGGGATAAGTAATTGACGGTAGCAAATCGACTTGGATCGTTGTGAGAAAAAATACCCCAATGACAATTACTGCCACAGTGAGCATGAGTGTGCCAATGTGTTGGCGGATAGCGATCGCACTAAGGCTAAATCCGCCATTGCCATTATTATTGTTTGTCTGTTGCATGATACTAAGTGATAAGTGCTAAGTGCTGACTACTGAGTACTTTTTTCTTTGGTATGGTGGTTATCGCTCACCCGACTATTGCTTTTCTGAAAGAATTGAAAGACTTACAGTGTCACCTTCTTTTAACGGCTTACCACTACGAACAACATAGCGTTCTCCCGCTTGCAAACCGGATAAAATTTCCACCTTGCCATCAGCCCTTTTTCCTAAAGTGACTGCACGCGTCGCTACTTTCGTCTTGCCTTCTGTGTCTTTCACCACAAATAGCGTCCCCGATGGGTTTTCTTGCTCTTTTCCTGCTCCCTTTGCTGCCTCTGCTTGTTTTTGAATAGCTGTTTGCGGCACTACTACCCGCTGTTGAGTCTGGTTTTCAAAGTTGACTCGCGCCAGTAGTCCGCTGCCAATCTTACCTTGAGTGTTGGGAATCACTACTTCTACAGGTATCAAGCGAGCTGTGGCATCGGCTGCGGGGGAAATGCGCGTAACTCTGCCAATTAATGCTTCTTTGGGGAAGGCATCTAAACGCACTTGTACAGACTGCCCAACTTGAATTTGTGACAGTTCTAATTCGGAAACTTGGACGACAACTTTGACACGATTAAAGTCGCCAATTTTCAAGACTTCGCTACCTGCTTGCAGCAGATTGCCTGGTTCTGTCACCTTTTCTGTGACTACGCCAGTGATGGGGGATACCAGCCGAGCGTAAGACCTGCGTTCTTTGGTTTGAGCAACCAATGCCTGTTGAGCAAGTACTCTACCTTGAGCAGCAGCAACGGCTTGCTGTTCTGTCCGAACTTGTTCTTGGGCTGCCCGGAGTGCCTGGGCGGCTGTTTTTGCCTGGGTACGTGCTTGCTGGGCAGTTTGTTCAGCGATCGCTCCAGCTTTGAACAACCTCTGCTGCCGTTCTGAGTCTGCTTGAGCTTGTACTACTTCTAGCCGCGCCCGTTCAACGTCTGCACGGGCATTGCTTACCTGATTTGTTGCCCTGGCTACTTCTGATTTGAGGGCTGCTAGCTCTGCTTCTGCTTGCTTTAATTCGGTCGAAAGGATGGCATCATCTAACTGTCCGACGTTTTGCCCAAGTTTTACTGCATCGCCGACATCAAGGTTCAAAGCCAAGAGCCGGGCTTCTACCTGCGATCGCAGTGACACAATTCGGAAGGGTGTTGTATTACCTGTGTATTCTGGTTGTGTTTGCAGCGTATCAGTTCGAGCGATCGCCACATCTACAGCCGTTGCACTAACACGTTGTCCACTACCAGGACTCTGAGATTGTGCATCAGCCGCTTCTTCCTTGGGTAGCGCTCCACAATTCGCTGTCAGCAGTCCTATGCCCAGCAAAAAGGGAATCAATAATATGGATGCAAAAGGGGAAGACACCTTTGTGTTAACGCTACTCTTTGTATCTGCAACAACCATATCAGTCTTCACAATTGAATCTAACTGGGTATTAATTACCTGGTTAGCGGCTGCGAAAGGTGAGATTTTCGCCTGCTTGTGCGGCTTATTTCTGTCCAAAATCATTTATTTTTCTTGTATTTGGGGAGCTTTTTGGGTTAAACAGCCGTGCATTACCAAGTAATTTTGAGACATTATGAATAGTGAAAAGCGGCGAGAGTCAATTAGCTATCTTCTTGCAGAATTTTGTATCAAAAATTACTTTTTATTCCGAAAATTTCTCACCACTTTAACTCTTTACATTGAGTCGGCAGCTTTTTAGCTGCGGATGCAATTCTTAGCTCAGTATAAATATTTTTAAATTTCTTGCAATCTGCCCTTAGTAGAAGACTTGTATTTACTGAAGATACGGGAGTTTTACGCCCCTACTTCTAAAATAGGCAGTATTAAATAACTATACTTAGGCTGACATTGCTAGGCTTGCTATAGGAAAATGCCTGGTAATTTTTACGCTCAATCCAATATATTAAGAATAGTAAACATAAATTGCTTTTTTTGGCGTTGTGATATTTCAATCAAGCGGTCGTATAGACAGCGAAGAAAAGGGCGATACATATTACAGCCACCAATATTAGGTCAGGAAAGTTAAAAGTGACATTATTGCTAAAAATTGCACAAACCGCTGACGAAGCCCAGATTTCCGAATTTTTCCAGGAATCAGCGGGTAACTGGCGATCGCAACGGCGCTACTACACCCTACCCAAGGGAGAAACCAAGGAGATAGAAAGTATAGTTACGATCAATTTTCTCAACCAAGGCTGTGATGAATTGCAAAACCTAGCTCAGATGCACGATTTGCCTGATACAGGTAGTTTGATCTGTGGTGCAGCAGTGACATGGGAAAGTACAGATGTACTAAATCCCAAGAAAGAGTCGCAAGGTTCAACGATATTTGGGGCTATGGGAAACATTTTGTATCGCGATCGCGGTTTTGCCATATCCAAACCAGTCACCGCTCAGTATTATTTCTCCAACCCTAAAACAATGTGTTTGCGAACTGAGTACAACGGTTCAGTCTTTGAAGAAGAGTTAAAGTTAATTGGCAGCAAATACCGTACCAGACAAACCATTATCTCCCGTGCTGGTGAGCAGTTAATGATTGGTCAATATTTAGAAAAGAGAGTGGATTAGTTGATCTCGTGGGTGCGGTTCACTAGAGCCTCACCCGTTTTGAGACTAGCCAGCATCTAGCTATTAACCGCTTATATAACTTTTTATAACAGTTTTTCAAACTTTTTCTAGAAAGTTAGTTGTTATGTCATCATGGGAAGTGAAATGAGAATTAATTCGGTGACAGTGTTTGTTTTTAGTATTGACAGGCTTTTCCCTTTTGGTATTACAGACTTCTCTCCGAAATCTAAATCTCTACAAACTTATGATTTTGGAGACATTTGATGTCAATTTACGTAGGTAACCTCTCTTATGATGTTACACAAGATGCGCTGAGTGCTGTATTTGCAGAATATGGTGCTGTAAAGCGTGTTCAACTACCCACAGACCGTGAAACAGGTCGTTTACGCGGCTTTGCTTTCGTAGAAATGAGTTCAGAAGATGAAGAAGCAAAAGCCATTGAAGCTCTTGATGGTGCTGAATGGCTTGGTCGTGACCTCAAAGTAAATAAAGCCAAGCCCAAAGAAGACAGAAGTGGTGGTTCCTTTGGGAACCGTGGTGGTGGCGGCGGTTACAACCGTAGCAACAACCGCTACTAAGCTTAATTGAATTTAGAAAAGGCTCAGGCAGGAATGCTTGAGTCTTTTTTATGCAAAATTTTGATTCTAAATAATCTTAGGCAATTACTTATCATACCGCACTGATGATTCTCTAACCAGAGTGCCCTGATGAAAGATCATTTTCCATCGCTCATTGTTTAATTTCCAGATGGAACTTCGCAACGAATGAACAGGTTGTTCGCCAGATATATGTCTGACTATACGAGAAGTTACTAAAATAACCCCTGTTGCTAAAACTAACGTTTTGAATTCTGTTATCAATCTTTGAGTCAGGGGTTGGATGGGTTCATTCTGCAAGCTCTCGATAATTTGCTGTTTATTAAAAACACGCCCTGATCTGACGAATTCAATGAACTCGTCAGCAAGTAAATCTATGATATCTTTAGCTGACTTTCGTACATCGGGTTGAAGCAAACGCTCCTCCAACTCACGAAAAAGTGATTCTTCTAAATAGTCTGCTTTCATATATGTTTTGAAGACTAAATTGGATAGTGGCAGGTATGATTAGGCGATTGATCGCTACTAATTATATTTTGCGATCGCTTTGAACTTTGATTTTTATGCGATCGCACCCTTGAGCAAGTTAATTAAAAAAACCCGCTGATTGGTAGGGATTCCAGCGGGGTTAAATAATACAGTTATCTTTTCAGAGAAACCAACACTAAACTTGATTACAGAGCTACTAGAAACTTTTATGACTAATAGTAACTATTTATAAATGTTTATGAACTAGGTTTTTAGGATGATGCCTGTGATGTTTAATGTGATGAACTTTAGCAGATTTTACTCTAGTATGATGGATAGTTTTAGCTTGAGCTTGAGATGCAAAAGCGGTTAAGGGTGCAGCAAAAATTAGAGCCAAAAGTAAAGCTTTAGCGAACTTATTCACTGGAAAATCCTCATCAGGTAATCAACAATTTAACTATCCAATAGACGTATGTCATAAGTTTGTAATTGAGATGAATCTTTCATGTCTATTTTTACATTCGTCAAATATAGGACTTACGTCAATACTGTTCGGTTAAGGCAAGAGACGCGATGAATCGCCATCTATACAATAGACCTCTTGCACAAATGCAAAATTCGCCCTCATCCCCCAACCCCTTCTCCCAATTTTGGCAGAAGGGGAGCCAAATTCAAAGTCCCTCTCCCAAGCTTGGGAGAGGGATTTAGGGTGAAAGCTCATTGATTCATGCAAGAAGTCTAATGGTTATCGCATCTTTGCGATCTAGAATTTTCATCAAAAAACCTTAACCGAATCGTATTGGAGCTTACGTGGAATACTTAGCTAAAAAATACTTGCTGGCATTTCATTCTTAAATGTAACAATTTGGACATCATCCAAATAACTGTAATTTGGCTATGATACCTGGGTTAATTTTGATTAGGAAATGCTGAGATCCATCAATTCTTCTGCTACGTCAAAGTTAGCTGTGACATTTTGCACGTCATCCAAGCCTTCTAGAGTATCAATTAACTTGAAAAGCGATCGCGCCTGATCGGGATCGGTAACTTCTACACTATTACTAGGAATCCAGCGCAATTCGGCATCAGCTACCTTAAAGCCTTGATTTTTGAGCGTCTGACTAAGGTTTTCTAAATTTCCAATATCAGTAAATACCTCAGCCATTTCATCTTCAGTCATCTCATAAGACTCGGCACCGCCTTCGAGGGATGCTTCTAAAAGCTGTTCTTCGTCAAGTACACCCGGCACTACACAAACGCCTTTTTGTTCAAACATCCAGCTAACGCAACCTGTTTCACCAAGATTGCCACCATTTTTACTAAAAGCTACACGCAAGTCAGCAGCAGTGCGATTGCGATTATCTGTGAGGGCTTCGATTAAAATCGCTACACCACAAGGGCCATAGCCTTCGTAGCGAATCGCTTCAAAGGTAGCATTATCGCCGCCAAAAGTGCCTGCACCTTTAGCGATCGCTCGTTCAATATTATCATTGGGGATACTCGCTGCCTTTGCCTTGTCAATTGCCGTGCGAAGTTGAAAATTCAGCGCCGGATCTGGTACGCCGCTTCTAGCCGCAACGATAATCGCCCTGGATAACTGAGTAAAGGTTTTTCCCCTTTTTGCATCTACTACCGCTTTTTGGCGCTTAATATTTGCCCATTTACTATGTCCTGCCATAATTTGAGATTATCATAATTCTATTCAAGATTAGGATATACCTAGCTTTTGTCTGAATGCAAAGGTGTATTTGGTAAAAGTTCGCCAAGATAATCACTCAAAGCAAGCTAGCAGCACTGAGATTTGATTTTCAAGTGATATCATGTCCGCATAATTAGTTATGATTCCCACAGTCATTGCACCCCACACGCCAGTCGCTCATGGGGGAAACCCCCAAGACCGCGCTGGCTCCCCTTAATCCCCTCCCCGCAAGCGGGGAGGGGAGACAAAGTGTAGCTTTGGCGGGGTGGGGTGATTCGGGTTTGATAAGTAATCAAGCGGACATGATATGAGATCAGGAATGGTGTAGTTCAATTACTTCGCATCCCGTTTAGATCACAAAAGGTTCAAGTTCCGTGTTATGCCACTCTTGTTCAAGCCGTTCAGTAATCAACGGTCTGATGATAAACTTGGGCGGCATACCATCGAGAACATCAATCCGCACACATGAATAAGGCAGTCGGTTCTGGAAATTGTAGTTATGACGACCCACAAATAGCATTGAATCCGCAACTTTCCGAGTGGGTTTACCTGCAATCTCAGCAAAAGTTTCCATCAATTCAGTCCCTTCTCGCCGTTGATAGCGGGGACGATGACCGCTACCACCAGAGATAATGCAGTTAATCTGCGAGTCTGCAAATCCGGTATCAGTTGTGCAAAGATGCTCTAAACAGTGAGCGTGACCATTTAAAATCAAATCGACTATGGGACGTTCTTTAATTAGGGAACCAAGAGTTTCTGCCACTTGTTCAAACACCCAGCGCAAGCGGTGGCGAACCGCCAAGGTTTGTGCCTGATTCCACTTGGTAGCTTCTGTAACGTAGGGGGGATGGTGGAAAAAGATTACACGTCCGCGCACTTCGGTGGTGTTCCAAGATTCAATTAGTCTGCTTCGCAACCATTCAAGTTGTTCAAAGTCGATCGCAGGCATTTGATGAGATGCTAGTTGTTTTTCAATGTCAATTTTGATTTCGTTTATTTGGTCTAATTTGGCACTAAGGTCATCAAGTTGTTCCGCTTCGGTGGGTTTATCTGGGTTGAGGCGTAGCTTGCCGCCGTAGGCATCGTATATTTTCAAAATCTGCAATTCTTCTCGATCGATCTCATGGCGACGCTTTTGTAATTCCCGGCGGTAAATTTCTCCCTCTTGAGTTGCAGGTAAAGGTGAGGGCGTATTAAAGGTATTAGAATCCAGTGCAAAAAAGTCAATCCCACCGTAACGAAAGGTGTAATAACGATTGGGTAAACGGGTAAACTGTCCAGGTTCATAACGCAAACAGCGCCCTGTGTCGGTCTTTGCAGTGTAGTGCCGATCTAAATGACCTTCTAACTCTTGTGGAGACATCACTTGAGTGTAGTCCATAAATGCCCGTGCATAAGCATTACCTTGATACGAGCCATGCCAGCCAATCTCGATATCTTTATAGCGGAACAGGCGACGCAGTGACGATGTTGTGCCAGTCAATAAACGGTACATCAACGGTACATCGTAGTAATCATGATTACCAAGTACTGGCAAGAACGGTAGATTAAACACCATGCGGTCATAAGGAATGCCTTTCGGGTTGTCACCACCGACAAGAAATTCCCGGTAAGGCTCAATAAAGTTTGTTGAATAATATTCTTGGGAACCCACCACATAGATTACATCGCCAGTGTGCAACACAAAGCTGCAATCATCGCGGTGAGTCAGCATCAGTTCGGCAACTTTTCGTTGGGGGTGGTGTCGAGAATGGGATTTAGTGCCGGAATCACCAATAACCATAAAGGAAAATTCTGGATTATCCTGCCTGCGATCGTCAATAACTATACTAGTTTGGTCAATTCCCCGTTGCACAAAACTTGGATGCATCCACCGCACCCGTTCCTTCATCTTTTGAATTTTCACAGGAATCGGTGGATCGGAAATCAATTTCATGGCTGATAACTCTTGAATGCCTAATGCACACGCCGATTGTAACGAAATAATAAGGATTTAATTGTCATTTGTCATTTGTCATTTGCTAATAGACCTCTTGCACGAATGCAAAACTAGCCCTCATCCCCCAACCCCTTCTCCCAAAATTGGGAGAAGGGGAGACAATTTCAAAGTCCCTCTCCCAAGCTTGGGAGAGGGATTTAGGGTGAGGGCAAGGATTCATGCAAGAAGTCTAATGTCTCATGCCCAATTCCCAAATCCTTACGGCAAATTTTCTCGCAGTAATGCTCGAAAGCCTGCTTGTTGAAAATGCTCATCGGCAGTCAGTGCTTCAGTGATTCCGCTATATTGCATCACAATAAAAGATACGCAATTGACAAACCCCCATTCTTTCTCTGTTCGTTCGCGATATAGCTGGAAAGCACGTTCGTAGAGTTCTTGGGAAAGGGGGACAATTTCTACTTTGGAGTCTGCTACTAGAGAATTTAATAATATGATTGCCGCCTGACGATAAGGTTGTTGGGATAAGGCATTGCCAATTTCCAACATCACCGCCTGTGTCGTCACCAAACGAGTTTCTGCTGCTTGTAACATTTTAGCCAAATGTAAAGCTCGGTCATGCAAGCGATCGCTCGGTGCAGATAAGGCAATGGCAAATGATGTATCAAGAAAGACTTCAGAATGCATGAAAAGTTTACTTACTGTATAAATATTTATCTATATTGGCAGACCAGTCAGGTGGCCCTTCGAGGTTGAGCGATCGCGCCGTTTGCAGAAATGATACCGTTTCATGTTCGCTTGGCGGTAAAATTTCAATACTGATTCGCACGCGGGTATTAATTGGCAGTGCGATCGCTTCAGCTGGATAGAACACTTTGCCATTAAACACAGCTGTGATTTTTTGTATCATTTTCCTTAGAAAGTTCTTCTAGTCTATCCTAAGCTGGTTGTGGTGATACCGATAGGGTAGACGACCCGATAAGTAGTGAAGATACGTATACTTATTTTACAAATTATCTCGATGTTTCAAAATTGCCTAAACCACCAACTGAATTACACCCCACTGTCCATTTGTTAACCAAGAAGAGTCAGATTTTGCTACTTTCTCAATAACTTCTGGTTTTAAACCAACTGCTACTTCTGACTTTAGGGTGCGTAGAGCTACCATTGGCACGGGTAGGTAGCAGACTATATCTGCAATGTCGGTGGTAAGTTCCCAGTGGCAATCGCCTAATAATCTGCGATAATTGGCATCTCCTTTGACTATAACCAAACTCGCATTCGCTAACTCATTTTTGAGGTAGTTGGGTATTTCCCAAAAAGCTAAAGGCGATGTCCAAAAGTAATCTTCAGATAGTACTAAACGCCCTGATGCAATATTGTCCTCCAATCTTTTAGTAAAGGATGTAACTTGTTGATTTCCACTAGCAGCTAAAAAACTTGTTGTGTAATGTACATCCTTAATCATGGCATCAGATACAAAAGTTGGATGTGGCTTTAAGTGTAGGTAAACCCGATCAGCTAGTCCGCTACTTAACAAAAAATCAACTAAACATAAATCACAAACAAGTTCAAAACCAGCATTGTCTACAACAAAATCAATCCGTCCTCCTTGAGAGTTGATTAACAATTCCGTGACTTGGGAGGCATTATTTACTATGATGTGAGCTAGTTGGGTTTGAATATCAAAACGACTGCGATCGCTCTCAGACGCTGACCATAAACTTAAGTCAACTCGATTTCCCCACAAAGCAAAATATAACAGTGCTATTAAAGCTGTTTGATTTGATTCTCCCTTCAGTTGTGAATTATCTAACCAATTGTTAGCCTGACCGCACAGTAGAATAATCGAATCCAGAGATGCTTCTAAACTTTGAGACTTTTGTAACTCAAATGGATCGACACCTTGCCAGGCACCAGGGCGAAAATAATTAGTAATTTCTAGAATTAACCGAAAAAAATAAGTTTCAGCAAAAAACCAAGGAACATCAACCCAACGCTGACCTTTGTAGAATTCTAAATATGTATTCCAGGCTAAAAAATCTACAGCAGTCTTATTTAAAAGAGGTTGCACATATCCTGCTGGCAATTCTGTAGCCAGGTTTTCTAAGCTGGTATTAATTTCAGACGAAAAATTATTTTCAGCGATAACTTTGCGAGCGATCGCAGGCATTCGTTGAGTAACTGTAAACTCAGTAAAAGAACCGACTTCTGACCCCAAAAGAGACGGTGGTATGGGTAATCTGGGGATGTGGGGTATATTCACTACAAACTTTGATTTTCCTGATCTTTTTAGTTATTCTAACCCTGTATGCGACTTGATTTCAAACCTAATTAACTCAAAAGTGGGATAAATCCACCAATGCTGCAAACAAAGCATTTAAGAAAGTCAGAAAAAAAGACTGATTATTGTAGAGACGGCGATTCATCGCGTCTCTTGTTTTAACCAAACAGTATTGGGAGTGGTGCTTTTCGTTGTTGTGGAAGCCATGAAAGATTGGGAATTTGATGTAGAAGTAAAGCTTTTATTAGAGAAATACTAAAATTATAGGGAGATGCGGAGATTGATTCCAGTACTCCTAAATTGTCTAGAGTGAATCATTAGTATCGCCAAAGGATCTCATCTGTAACTCGACTGCGTTGACGTAACTTCGATCGTTCAAAACTTGCGCTGGTAACTTATTAGCCCTGATAGCAGCTTGAACCACATCTTTCGCAGTCAAGTATCCGGTTTGATATTTGAATAACAAAGTGCCCCCACTAGGAATACCCTGGTCTTTTAAATAACCTTGATAAGCTAGAAAGGCAAGATTAAAGGGTTGCAGATATTTGGCATCTGTGGGATTTTTACGTAAAGTATTAGAGTTGACATCTGTATTTATTTGTCTACCACTATTGTTAGTATTAGCTGTTTGAGCGCCAGCAATTCCAGGGATAAAAGCAATAGAAGTAATGATAAGTGCAGAATTAAACAAGGTTGTGAGTTTCATGTTTTTATCCTCAGTAGAGATAAATTAGTATTTTTTAGTAATAGAGTCTTAATTTTCATCAATCTCAAACTCTTGCCATTAGTCCATCATATTTGTTGATTCATTACTCACACACATTTTGGAGCCAAATGATTTTCAAAAATCTTGAAAAAACAAGATATTAATAGAATTAATACATGTTAATAATGAAGTATTGTGAAAATAAATTTATTATGAACTGTGACAAAGTTGTAATTGATAAAATGATCTAAGCTACACCTTAAAAGCACAGAACTAACTTAGATCATTCAAAATTCCCAAAACCCATCATCTTATAGGCAATAAAAGCAGTATCAAAGGATTTCAGGTGATTGGCATTAGTGGAATAGCTAGGGAAAGTGTCAAAGTTGACGGCTGTGTTTATTGATGGGCTATTGTGATTCTTGGATGAATGAAAGCAAGTGATTTTAAGCATAGAATTAATCCAAGCAATAATATGTGCAGAAGTTAGCGAGTTTGTGAATTTCATAGAGTTATCCTCAACTAGAACAAAGTGCAATCAGTATTCTCTAGTAATAGAGTTCACTGTTTGATTCATCTCAATCTTTTTTCGGAAGTTTACCAGATGGGTTGATTTGTTAATTACCCGAACTGGTGAGTTAAATTTACCCAAATTGGAAAAATGGGGAATTAGGAGAAAGTTAAGTAATAACTTGAAAGAGGCAAAGATATGCTAAATAAAATCCTTAGCCGACAAGTATTTCTAGAAGATGCATTAGCGTAGCTCGCCGCAGGCATCGCCTATTCACATCTCTAAAGATTTTTTGCTTAAGGCTATCAACCGAAATCTAACTTTGTTTTGGCTAATTAACTTTGCATACCAATATGTTAGAAAATCTTGATGATGGAAGCAAATGCTTTTGATTTTCAAATTGATAAATAAAAGTGATTGCAATTAATATCTGGAGGGAAATCTTCCAACTCATTGCCTCTTCGTGACTTATGGACTATTTTGGCAGCGTCACGGGTTCCATAAATTCACTACAAATAAGCTGATAGTGTCAAAATGTTATATGTATAGTTTATTTACAAAGTCATTTATGCCAAAAGCAATTTGGAATGGAGCTGTTTTAGCCGAGAGTGATAATACCGTAGTTGTGGAGGGCAACCATTATTTCCCTGTTGACACCATTAACAAACAGTACTTTACTGAAACCAACACTCACACTACTTGTCCTTGGAAAGGTGTCGCTAGCTACTACAGTATAGAAGTTGATGGGCAAGTCAACAAAGATGCTGCTTGGTATTATCCCAGCAGCAAGGAGAAGGCTAAGAATATTGAAGGTTATGTCGCCTTCTGGAAGGGTGTAAAAGTCGAGGCTTAATAAAGGTTCCTGGAAGTATTTTAGTTGCAGGTAATTGATATTACATTCGACTAATTGCCCATAAAATACTTAGCCCGCGCACGCGGGCTAAGTATTTAAACTATTTTATTTACGAATTTATTTGAATACGTAATTATACCTTCGGCTTGCGAAATGCTGCTTGCTTTCTCTTCGCCAGCCAAGCCAGACTACCAGCAAGTATAGTACCAGCGATCGCACTTGGTTCGGGTACTGGTTTCGATATGATAAAACCATTAGGGGCTGAGATAGTTATGTTACCTCCTAGTCCTGAATTATTGCTATCATCAGCGATCGCACTTGGTTTGCGTACTGGTTTCAATATAACAAGGTCAGGGATTGTAAGAGTTATGTTACCTCCTGCTCCTGAATGATTGCTACCAGAAGCGATCGCGCTTGGTTGGGGTACTGGTTTCAATATCAAAGCATCGGGTCTCACTGTAAGAGTATTGGTTGTAATAGTTATGTTACCTCCTACTCCTGAATGATTGCTACCAGCAGCGATCGCACTTGGTTCGGGTACTGGTTTCGATATAATAGCACCAGGTTTCAATATCAAAGTACCAGAGTTGATAGTTATGTTGCCTGCTGATCCTGAATTAATATTACCAGCCTTAATTTCCACGTTATTATTTAAACCAAGATTAGCAGTAGAGATATTTAAAGTGCCGCTGTTGATGATGATGCCGTTAGAAGTCCCGATGCTACTATAATCTTGGACAATCAGTTTACTAGTATTAATCTCAGTATTGTTGCTGCTAACTAAGTGACTATGATCGGTGAGCGTCACCACATCACTAGCATTAATCTCAATATTATTATTGCTGCTGATAGTGGTATTGATAAGTCTTAAGTTACTATCTATCTTAAAATTGTCGCCGCTAACAGTGCTATTGGTAAAGGTTAGGTTCTTAGAATTGTAAGCATTGATATTACCAGCGATCGCTAGCCCAGAAAGTGTAACATCGGCGGCGCTAATGTTAAACACGGGGAATTGATTATTGCTACTGATGGTAAGTAAGTTAGCACCTGGGCCATTAATAGTGAGATTTTTAGCGTAGGCGTAGCCCGCCGCAGGCATCGCAAGTGCCCCACTTGTCAGGGTAATTGTACTGGGATTACTACCCAATAGGAACTCTACCACGTCATTGCTAGTTGCAGTGTTGATAGCATCTCGCAATGAGCCAAAGCCACTATCATCAAGATTGTTAACCGTCAAAGTAGCAGCTTGGGCTGATTCCACTTGCATTATCACCCAGCCCAGAGCAACAGCTGTGGAAATAGCTTGAGCAACAGCCTTTTTTCTATTGTTTTTTATCACTTAAAACTCCTCAGATTTAGAGCAAGCAAGTATATTGAATGATGTTCAAGTTTATAACGTCTAACAAAATAAAATATAAGTATAATCTAGGGGTGCTGGTGTTGATTGATTAAACAAACGCTTGACCATCCAAATTTATGCCATCCCAGACTGAAGAATTTACTATTGGTGTCGAAGAAGAATATCAAATTATCGATCCCACGACGCGAGAACTAAGTTCGCGTGTGGAGCATATTCTTCCAAAAGCCCAGAAAGCAATTGGTTCAGAGGTGCAGCCAGAAGCCCAGCAATCGCAGATAGAAATTGGTACGCCCATCTGTAGAACACTTGCAGATGTACGCTCTGAGCTTGTTCGTTTGCGCTACGAAGTGATTGCGGCGGCGGCTAAGGACGGTAAGCAAATTGCTGCTGCTGGGACGCACCCGTTCTCACATTGGGATGAACAGCAGATCACGCCCAAAGAACGTTATCAAGATTTGATGCGAGATTATCAACAACTCACCCGTGAACTAGTCATCTTTGGCTGTCATGTGCATGTGGGAATTAGCGATCGCTCTACTGCCATCCAGGTGATGAACCGGACTCGTGTATGGCTTTCCCCACTTTTGGCACTGGCAGCATCTTCACCTTTTTGGTTAGGTACGGATACAGGGTATGCAAGCTATCGTACCGAAATTTGGAGCCGATGGCCTATATCTGGAATACCACTGATTTTCGAGTCCTTAACCGATTACGAAGCGCTTGTACAAATTTTAGTAGAGACAAAAAGTGTCGCGGAGGCGACGAAGATTTATTGGGATGTGCGTTTGTCTGAGCGCTTTCCAACAATAGAGTTTCGAGTCACGGATGTCTGCCAGACAGTAGACGAAGCAGTAATGGTAGCAGGGCTTGTACGTGCTTTGGTGCGAACTTGCTACGAAGAAGTCATAACTGATAAACCGTTTCACCCAGTGCGTCACGAACTTATACGTGCTGCTCACTGGCGTGCCGCACGTTATGGATTAGATGAGGATTTAATTGACATTAGCGCTATAAAAGCTGTTCCGGCACGGGAGATGGTTGAGAGCTTTCTCAGTTTCGTGCGTCCATCGCTTGAGGAGTACGGAGAATGGGATGAAGTCTCGTCTCTTGTACATAGAACGATGGAGTTTGGAAATGGTGCAACACGACAACGCGAAATTTACAAACAAACGGGGCGTTTTTCAGATGTCGTCGATTTAATCGTCCAAGAAACAGCAAAAGGGATAGCTTTAGTATAAAGATTTGGATATTGCAGTCCTAGCCATCCACACAAAATGATGTTTGAGATAAAATGCGGCTAATCACTAGTCTAAAGAAATTTGACCCAATTTGTTCACAGTTCCTTTGACTTCAATTGCTTTTATTCTCGTGAATCTGAAGTTGTGCTGTTAATAGTATAAAACTTGTATTGATAAGTTTTGCTTAAGTTGTGGTAACGATCGCATAAGCGTTTGCCACAAATGGATAAGCATTCGTAACCAAACAGGTTGTGTTGTTAACGATCGCATAAGCGTTTGCCACAAATGGATAAGCATTCGTAACCAAACAGGTTGTGTTGGTAACAAACGGACAAGCTGTGGTAACGACAATAACTTTATTCTTAACGTCCGCTTCTGTGTTAGTAACAAATGGACAAGCTGTTGTTACTACGGGAACTTCATTTGTAACGTTGCTGCTACAAAATTGCTCAAATTCATGTAAAGAGGATTTTCGCCAAGCTTCGCATCGCACGAGTAACAAGATTATTCTGATGCCAAGCTCGATAGAAATCGGGGTAAGGCATATTCTGGGCGCACTTCCAGGCTAAATCGTTGTATTCATTATTTTTTGATTGCCAATAACTACTTAAAGTGTTGACTACCTCAAAGCGATGTTTATTATTCTGTAGAATATCCCCTAAGCTTGATGCTGCCAGACAACGGGTGTAGTTATTCACATCCTTTGATTGCAGCAGTTGCACCAAGGCAGCAATCGCAATTTCATTGCCAGGATCGATTTTCCCTAAGCTTGATGCTGCCTGCGTACGGATGCGGTCTTTCACATCCTTTGATTGCAGCAGTTGCACCAAAGCAGCGATCGCAATTTTATTGCTAGTGCCGATTTCCCCTAAGCTAGATGCTGCCTGCCAACGGGTGTTATCATCCACATCCTTTGATTGCAACAGTCGCACCAAGGCTGCGATCGCAATTTCATTGCCAGTGCCGATTTTCCCTAAACTATATGCTGCCGGCCTACGGGTGCGGTCTTTCACATCCTTTGATTGCAGCAGTTCCACCAAGGCGGCGATCGCAATTTCATTGCCAGGGTCGATTTTCCCTAAACTATATGCTGCCAGCCAACGGGTAAAGTCATCCACAGTAGTTGATTGCAGCAGTTCCACTAAGGCGGCGATCGCAAATTCATTGCCAGTGCCGATTTCCCCTAAACTATATGCTGGCCGCCAACGGTTGTCGTCATCCACAGTTGTTAATTGCAGCAGTTCCACCAAGGCGGCGATCGCAATTTCATTGCCAGGGTCGATTTTCCCTAAACTATATGCTGCCAGCCAACGGGTAAAGTCATCCACAGTAGTTGATTGCAGCAGTTCCACTAAGGCGGCGATCGCAAATTCATTGCCAGTGCCGATTTCCCCTAAACTATATGCTGTCCGCCAACGGTTGTTGTCATCCACAGTTGTTAATTGCACCAGTTGCACCAAGGCGGCGATCGCAATTTCATTGCCAGGGTCGATTTTCCCTAAACTATATGCTGCCTGCCAACGGGTGGAGTTATCCACAGTAGTTGATTGCAGCAGTTCCACTAAGGCGGCAATCGCTTTTGTACGGTCTGTCTGTTGCAGTACTGACTTAGCTTCCTTTGCAATTTGATCAACAAACTTTACCCACTTCAGTTTTTTGATGCTGAAGCCACACTTGACAATTTGCGCTACTATTTTTTCATCAGTTGTAAAATCATCTCTATACTCGGCAATTCCTGCGGCTGCTAGAAAATAGGCGCGATCTTCATAAATTCTTAGAGAACATCCATCTTTAAAGTTGACTAAAGAATTGATAAACTGTTGCTTTTGCTGTTTTAGCCTTTCTTCTGGTCGCCCTAACCAAAGTAATATTGTTTGCTTCCATTGCGGTTCAAAGATGCGATAAGTTCCTTGACTGGGATTTTTAGGAACGTGGTTAAGAAAAAAATGCCAGTCATCAATTGCTATAGCAGCAAAGTACTCTTGAAATGAAGCATGAAAGAAAGCGTAAACAGGTTTTCTCTGTTCATCTTTACCTATACAATTCAGCCAGCCGCGATTTAGTGCCAATTTCAGCAGCACCTTATCTTTCTCTTCCTTAAAGACAGAATTAACTAAATCCTCCCGCAAGCGAAAACGGGTTGCTTTTTCGTCTATTGCCTTTTTAGCTAACTCCCCTAGTTTGACATTGAGTTCCTGACGCTGATCATCAGATGTTGTAGCAAATTCGTCTTGCTTCCACTTGTAGAAATCATCAACAAATTGCTTATAGAGTCCAGCTTGAGTATCCGGTAACTTCCCTTCTCCCCATTGCCCATTCAAGCATAGCAGCGTTAACCGCAGAGGATTTTTTATTAAATCCTGAATTCGTTTATTATCTGATTCTTTCAACGTCAAGCATAACCGCTTCCCTGTTTCGGGAATTTCAATTTTATTGAACCATTTATCAATAAATGTCTCTACTTGTTCTGGATAAGAAAAATCTAAAGTGCGATAGGTATCAAAATCATCAAGTGCATTCATATTGCCATCCCACAGATTAACCCGACAAGTCAGCACAATTCGCGCTTGAGAAATTAACCCTGCTTCACGGAATTGTCGTGCAATTTCTGTGAGAGGATTACCTGAAGATGCGGACATTTCATCTAACCCATCTAGCAGCAACCAGACATTATTTTGATTAAACAGAGCAACAAAATCATTCTTCAGTTGCTCAGTGGGTTCAGCTTTACCTGTTTTTTCGGCAACCTGAGTTAACCAACTCTCGAACAGATAAGATTTTAATTCCTTGTGTCGCAAATCTGCTAAAGATACCCAAATGACAATGGACTGGTGAATATCACGAGATACCCAATCAGCAATCTGCTGTAATAGTGTTGTCTTTCCCGCGCCTGGTTCGCCAATAATCGCAATTCGCTTACCTTGACTTTTAGGCGTATTCTTCTGTTTGAGAACTTGTTCAAGAAAAGCATCATGCTCAAATGTTTTGGTGATTTCTGTCTCCTTGTACAGTTCTGACCCCTGTTCTGGAGAAATATCACCCTGAGGCTTGGATGGTTTTTTGCGCTCAACTAATCCCAGTGGTACGTAAACATCATCAACTTGCAAGGCGACTCCTTCAGTTGATGTCAGAGGATTTGTAGTCAGCTTTCGCCGTTCTGCTATTTCACAGCAGATTTCGCGCCAGTCATCGGGAGTTAACTTTGTCCCATCCTCCCCTTGAGACGACTTCAGTCAGTTGTAAGTATTGGTCTGTTGCTCAATATTGATTTGTTGGGCAACCATTGCACCTTTCTCAGCTTTTATTTCCTCTGCTAATTTTGCAAACTTGTTAATAATTGAGGGCTGTGACTTGATTTCATCTGCTAATTTTTGAATTTCCTTAGCACTCTCAGACTGGTCATTGTTAACTGCTGCTTCCACTTCTACAACAGCTTGAGCAATTTCTGGATCTTGTTCTGCTGCTGCTTTGAGTTCCAGCACTGCTTGACCATAATCTAAACGCTGCGGTTCATTTCCCTCTACAGCACTGGTGAGTAATGGCGATTTATTCTTCTGGCGGAGTAATCCGATTAACTTACCACCTAGCGTCCATGTAGCATCACCAATGTTTTCGCCAATTTTCTCCTGTGCTTTAGTCCAAAGCGTAGTAGCGATCGCAGTAGCAACAGCCGTCAGTGTCACAGTTACCATAAATTCACTACAAATTGAATTGATATAGAAATTTCTCGGCTCAATACCTTTTGCAATTTTTCACAGAGAATATCACGAATACCACGCACAACCTGATAAGTTGAATTTTAACTCAAATAATTTGAGTGGTTTGACTAGAATCAGCGTTGAAGAATAAGAACACCTAATTGGAACCCAAGAAATCCTCGAATGATCAATCAGACTATCATCAACTCGTAAGAATTCAGCACCCAGGAGTCAGAAGTCAGAATTTATAAGGAGTTTAGCACTGATGGAAACAGCAGATGTCATTGTGATCGGCAGTGGTCAAGGAGGCATTCCACTGGCGGCTGATTTTGCCAATGAGGGGCGTAAGGTTGTCTTGTTTGAGCGGGATGCTTTAGGCGGCAGTTGCATCAACTATGGCTGCACTCCGTCCAAAGCGTTCTTAGCAGCGGCTCATGCAGCAGGGCGGGCGCGCCAGGGCAATAAGTTAGGCATCCACACGCAGGTTGAAGTGGATTTTCCCGCAGTCATGGAGCGAGTTCGGGGAATCCGCAGCAGCTTTAATCAGGGGATTCGCAAGCGATTGGAGACTGCGGGTGTCAAAGTCATTTGTGCCGAAGCTTCTTTTGTGGGTGAACGGACGGTCAAAGGTGGGGATGTTACCCTTCAGGCTCCTCTGGTAATCATTAACACAGGCACGTCATCGCTGATTCCTGACATTCCCGGACTTGCAGGAACTCCCTACCTGACCAACCGCAACTTCTTTGACTTGAACACCTTACCAGCCCGTTTATTGGTGATTGGAGGCGGCTATATTGGCTTGGAATTGGGACAAGGATTAGCGCGTTTGGGCAGTCAGACCCACTTAATTGTGCGGGGCGATCGCGTCCTCGATCGGGAAGAGGCTGATGTCAGCAAGGTCTTAGCAGAAGCATTAAAACAGGATGGCATTGGGCTGCACTTTGGAGTTAATGTGAATCACGTCGCCCACGAGAGTAATGTGTTTAGCCTGACCCTGAGCAGTGGCGAACAACTCCAGGGAGAAGCGTTGCTGGTTGTGACTGGACGCAAACCCAATACAAGCCGATTAAATGCAGCCGCCAGCAAAATTGAGCTAGACGATCGAGGGTTTATCAAAATTGATGAGCAGTTCCATACTACCTGTTCTGGAGTTTATGCAATCGGGGATGCTGCCAAACAGCCTGCCTTTACGCACGTCTCCTGGGAGGACTATCGCCGCTTAAAAGCAATTTTGTGTGGAGAAAACCGGACACGGAGCGATCGTGTCCTTGGCTATGCGGTTTACACAGAACCCCAGGTGGGGCGAGTGGGTATGACGTTAGAACAGGCTCACAAACAAGGCATCAACGCGCGTGCTGTCACGTTACCCATGAGCCAAATTGCGCGTGCGATCGAGTGGGGGCATGACCTCGGATTTTATCGCATGGTGATCGACAGCGACACAGACAAAATCCTGGGAGCAACTCTGGTGGGGTACGAAACTGCTGAACTGGTGCATGTATTTTTATCCCTGATGGAAGCAGGAGCAACTTGGCAGTTGTTAGAGCGATCAGTTCACATCCATCCCACCTATGGTGAAGCTTTACCCAGTCTGGCACGGTTGCTGCTTGGAGATAACATGCCAGAGTGTCCGAATATGTGAAGAGGTTTTATTGATTGTCCTTTGCATCCTTTGCGGTAGCCTGCGGCAAGCCCTTCGGGTGACGCTCGTACCTCGCTAACGCTACGCTAACAACAGTCGCTTATGGGGGAAACCCCCTTCTCTACGAGACGCTCCGCGAAGGCGCTAGCCTCTCCCTTTGGGAGAAGACCGCGCTGCTTCACCGCTTTGCGTCTACGTTCAAAAAATTGACATTTAGAAAGAGTTTGAGTCTTAACCCAAGCGTATTGGGTTTTGTCTGTGTAGCCGCGACTTCTAGTCGCCAAGGCTGGAAGTCAAAACAAGCGGTGCGTTAACCTTTGGCGTAACGCGCCCTACGAAAATATTTGAAACTTAATTATGAATTATCAATTTTTAATTAGAAGCTGCCTTTTCTGCAACAGGATGAATTATTTCCTCCAGCGTTTGTAATAATTCTTGCTCGTTATAAGGTTTAGAAAAGTAAGCCCGTGCCCCCAATTGCATTGCCAGTTGCCGATGTTTATTGCTACTACGAGAAGTCAGCATCGCAACTGGAATATTTTTTGTATCAACGTCTGAATTTACCTTACCTAAAAAGCCATAACCATCAAGGCGAGGCATTTCAATATCGCAAATTACTGCCTCAACTTTCAATCCACTATGAAGTTTTTCTAAGGCATCTTGACCATCTTTAGCTTGCTCTACTTGATACCCTCCTTTTTCAAGGGTCAGGGCTAAAAACCGGCGAACATTAATCGAATCATCTACGATTAAAATTGTGCCTTTGTGCTTAATAGATGCTGCTGATATTTTGTCTTCATCAAAAATTAGAAACGGTGTTTTTAACCTTGCTGATGGTAATTGAGTGCCTCTAGGAGTCCGCTGATTCGTAGCAATCCAATACAGCAACTCATTAACATTAACTAGTGGCACGACTCGACCATCACCGAGAATTGTGCAGTTGCTAAAGCCTTCAGGTAAAGGTATATTTCCCTCGACTTGGCGAATAGCAACTTCTTGTTCACCCCAGCAACGATCTATTTGGATTGCTACTGGTTGATTATTACCTTTGACTACTAACACACTGTTAGTACTAATGGCTGCCGGAATTTCCAACTCTGGGCTATCGTAGCGTAGGCAATTAAACTCTAAATAACGAATTAAGCGAATCAGTGGCAGCATGGTTCCTTGCCAATTTAAAACTTCGCTACCAGCCATTTCAAAAACTCGCTCGTCTTGGAGTAAAGATATTTCTGAAATGACATCTGTGGGAAATGCTAATAGAATTTTATTGATTTCTACCAGCAGAACTCGGGCAACGGAAAGTGTAAATGGCACTGATAAGGTAAAGGTAGTACCAACTCCTGGTTCCGTATCAACTTTCACATCTCCTCGAATTAGTTTGAGATTGTTGCGAACCACATCCATACCGACACCGCGACCAGATAATGCTGTGACTTGTTCGGAAGTAGTAAAACCTGGTTCAAAAATTAGTGATAATAGTTCTTCATCACTAGCATTAGCGAGTAAAGAAGCATCCAATCCCATAGCTAGGGCGCGGGTGCGAATTTTCTCCAGAGAAATGCCCCAACCATCATCACGGATAGTAATGAGAGTACGATTACTGCGGTGAGTAGCTGTAATTTCAATTAATCCTTGTTCTGGTTTACCCAAAAGGCGACGCGTCGCAGAGTCTTCGATACCATGATCGAAAGCGTTCCTTAATAGGTGCATCAAAGGTTCGTTTAAAGCTTCTAAAATACTGCGTTCAATTAAAGTGTTGCCACCTTCAATTTTTAACTGGGCATTTTTCCCATACTCGACATTTAAATCGCGTAAAGCTCTCGGAAAACGTTCTACTAAATCAGACAACGGTCGCATTCGGATGTGATTTAGCTTTGTCTGTAATTGTTTCGATGTTTTGTTGAGTTTACGAGCAATATGGTCTGTATCATCTACACTGAGTTGCACATCTGTTGTGACTTCCTGTACCTGAACAATGGTTTCCATAACTTCCTGCGATCGCAGGTTTAATTCGTTATAGCGATCCATTTCTAAGGCATCAAATTCTGTGTTTGTACCTTGTACTTGGTGGACATTTTCAGCTTGTAGCTGTGCCCCATTAGACATGGTAGCTTGAGTAGAAATTTTGTCGGAGACTATACGTAATTCCTGGTTTTCGCGGTCGAGAACTTGGACTCGCTGGTTGAGGTTACGAACGAGTTTGCGTAATCTTTCTAGTTGTGAGTTTAACCCATTCCGCTGAACAATCAGTTCGCCAAATAAATCATTAATTTGCTCTAGCTGTTTGCTGGGAACTCGGACGCTATTTTCATGAATTTCTCGTTCTTTACCAACGGCAACTGCCTCTCCTTTACCTTCGCTAAATTTGGCATCTGGAGGATTTTCTTCTTTAGCAAATATTGTATTGTGTTCAGTGACATTGACAACATTTACGTCGTCGGCAAATTCTGCATCTACAAATGTAAAATTGGCTGCGATACCTGCGGTGGGCTGCGCCAACGCTTCATCTTTAGTCCAAGTTTCTGGAGTTATCTCTGCTTGCCAAACAGCTGTTGATACTACTTCTGTGTCGAGGACATCTGTGGGGAAAAGCTGTGGTATTACTTCTGCTGGTAATAGTAGCTGGGATTGCGTATAACTACCCAAGTCAATTTCTGTAGGCAAGTTATCTAACTGATTTGTCAGCACCAAAGCTTGCGATCGTCGCCATGCTTGCAATGCTAACTGGGCAATTTCGGGAATGCGATTGCTACTAACAGTTTCCAAATGCTGCGTTACCGACTCACAAAGCTTGCTAAAAGCTGGCAACTGGAGCATTTCCCCTAAACCACCTAATTCAGCTGCCAGAATCGCAATTTCTTCATGCAATCCGGGCTGTTTGGTATCTGCCAATATAGATTCTAGACGCTGCAAACACTCTTCTACTTCTGTGGCAAATAGCAAAGGGATAACGTCTTGCCCGTCCTCTGGGGATAGCATGGTTGAGGCATCTTCTGGGGTGGGGTCGCCCAAGCGATCGTGCAACTCATCAAAGATGGGATAACAAAAAGTTGCTAACCATTGATCTTCAACAACATTCCCTTCTGCAAGCAATTCTACAATTTGACGCAGCCAGTCAACTCCAGATAGCAATAAACTTTGCAATTGAGTATCAATTTCTAAAGAATTTTTTTTAGTTTTTAAAACTTTAAAGGAATCTTCCAGACGGTGAGATAAATCACTTAGCGATTTAAATCCCATCATCCCTGCGCCACCTTTAATAGAATGAGTGGCCCGGAGTGCAGCATTGATTTTATCCAAATCGATGCGGTTACTAGTATCGATTTCTAGCAATACGCCTTCTAAGGTATTTAAGTAATCTGTTGCTTCTTCCAGAAACTGCATCTGGATTTCTAATTCTTTGTCTTGTAGCATGGTTTTTGTCCTTAGTCATTGCTCATTGGTGAGCCAGTGCGGTCTTGGGGGTTTCCCCCATGAGCAACTGGCGTTAGCGAGGCACGAGCGTCACCCGAAGGGTCATTAGTCATTAGTCATTAGTCATTGGTCATTGGTCATTAGTAAAAGGACAAAGAACAAATGACAACAGACAAATAACAAAAGTCATTCGTCATGTCACTAGCAAATCGCAAATCGCAAAGGACAAAGGACAAATGACAAATGACAAACTTAACTAACTTTGAAAGCCTCGACAGTCTCTTGCAACTGCTGAGAAATCTCCACAGTTTGTTGCAGAGATTGGGAAACTTGCCGAGAAGAATCGCTGGTGCGTTGTGATATAGCAGCGATATCTTTCATCAATTGGCTAACACTTTGTGATGTTTCAACCTGAGATGCAGTTGCAGTGGAAATTGACTGTACTAAGGAGTCAATTTGACACGATACATCTAAAATTTCACTCAGACTTTGTTTCGCCTCCTCCACAATTCGAGTACCTTCTACCACTTGGGTAGTGCCTATTTCCATTGCTTGCACCACTTCACTGGTTTCTCGTTGGATATTTTCAACAATTTGTTCAATTTCTTGGGTTGCGGCGGCACTCCTAACTGCTAGTTCACCGACTTCTTCAGCCACTACGGCAAAACCTTGACCTTCTTCACCCGCACGTGCTGCTTCAATGCCGGCGTTGATAGCAAGCAAGTTGGTTTGAATCGCGATTTGGTTAATCAAGGACACCACACGAGAAATTTGTTGCGAAGACTCTCCCAAACGTTTCACTTTCTTAGCAGTTTCACCCACAGTTTCCCGCAAAGAGAGGATATTTTGTACTGTCAAATCCATCGCGTGTCCACTATTGGTGGCGGTGTGAGCAGCATGGTTAGCAATGAAGGCAGCTTTTTCGGCACTTTCGGCTACGGCTTGCATGGATTGGGTCATTTGATCAACAGCATCAAGGGTGCGGGTGATTTCGGCAGCTTGGGTTAGCGCTTCCTCTGCTAGGTGGTGGATGGCTCCTTCGTTAGAGCCAATGGCACTATTTACATGGATGGCAGCTTGTTTAACTTGGGTAACAATATCCCGGAGGCTTTCCACAATCGAGTTGAAAAAGTCGGCAACAGTGCCGATTTCCCCAGCGGTTACATCTGCACGCACTGTCAAGTCGCCTCTAGCTGCACCTTCTACGTCGTTGAGTAGTTGTAAAAGTTGTTGTTGCAGTGTTTCGTCTGACCCACTTACAGTTACATTTCTGACTTTTTCTATTTCTTCTAATAACTTGGCTTGTTCTAAGGCATAGCCGACTTGAGTTGCTATTTGTTGAAACAAGTCAATTTCCGCTTGTTGCCAAACACGAGGAGTTTCGCAATGATGAGCAATTAATAAGCCTAAAAGTTTTTCTTGGGCAAGAATCGGTACGATTAAATGACCTTTGACAGCAAATTTTTCCAACAGTTGGATGTAACCGTCGGCATTTTTCAGGCTTTGGTCTTGATGAATATTGGCAACTGCTTGCACCTCTCCATTGCGATCGCTTTTTAGATAATGTTCCCGAAAATAAGGGTCATCAATTTGCACTCCCAGCATTTCCGGCCAATTACCAGTTACCGATTCCGCAACGACAACGCCAGCCAAAGTACCTGGATTCAGACTATAAATGATTACTCGGTCTGTTTTGAGGATTCGCTGAACTTCTTTGACTGCTGCGTGATAAATATCTTCAGTTTTGAGAATTCTCCGAATCCGTAGGGTAATATCTGCTAGTAATTTTGCCCCTTCAACGTCCAGTTCCTGTTGCTGTTCCTTAACTAAGACCTGTAATTGTTCAGCCATCAGGTTGATATTTGCACTCAATACCCCTAATTCGTCTTCTCTTTCAATTTCCAGACGGGTATTAAATTTACCTTGACCTAACTTTGCTAATGCCGCAGTTGCATTGAGAATTGGCTGTGTAGTCAGTTTAGCTAATCGAGATGCGATCGCACCCACAATCAATGCTGTCAGTGCTGTGCCGATGGCTATAGTCCACAACAATTGTCTTTGCGGCTCAAATACAATTGCGGTATCTGTGGATAAAAGTACCTGCCAGTTTAAATCAGGTAAGCCATCTATAGTACTAGCTGGTACGTAGCTAACTAGTTCTTGTTTTTTGTGAGTTTTGGGAACTTCTATAAAACTATCTACCTTTTTAGCTGCTAGCAGCTTAGGTAAATTAGAATACTCTCCTTTGGCCTCTTTCCCCAATAATTCCTTTTGGGGACTCAAGAAAACTGTTCCCGAAGCATCGAGCAAATGGTATTGTTGTCCGTTGGCTACGTAGTTTTTGATGACTTCCCCTAAAGATTTTACGGGCATACGTGCTTGTACCACGCCAATAGTTTGACCCGTGCTTGTCTCTTTTACAGGTGCGGCTAGATAAATACTCACTACACCAGTATTTTTTGCTGTTTCCGGTTTGCTGATGACAGGAGTATCTTTTTGTAAAGCGTCTTGAAAATAGGTACGGTCTTTTTGATTCTCCAGGGGTTCACCTGTGGACTGGACAATCAAGTTACCTTGGCGATCAAAAACAGCAATGCTGTCATAAGCTTTGTAGGCTTCGACAACCCGATCTAAGACTGCTTGCTTTTCTTGAGTACTAATACTAGCTTGAGAATTTGTCAAAAATAGCAAGTTTGATATTACCTGAATATCACCGTAGCGTCCCAACATAAAGCGGTTAACTTTATCACTTAAGCCAGTAGCTTCAGCTTGTTGAGATTGAGTAATTTGCTTAGTAATAGATTTGTTAGCAAAACTAAAAGCGATCGCACCGATGCCCAAAACTGGTATTGTACCGATTGCGATCGCTAAAATAGTCGCTTTCTTAACCAATCCCAGCCTTGTAAAAGAGGCAATCCCCTGATTCAAAGAAGAATTATTAGCACTTTCAGTAGTCAGCTTAGTTGGTAGTTTTACTACAGTCCCAATGGCTTTTTGAGATGAGATCAGTGATGTTCGATTTTGAGGGCTATTACCTTGATTCGTGTTGGTTTTATTAAACATAAAAGTAGTTCTCCTAAGTATGTGAATAAGAACACTAAAAATCTTTTTTTTAGTAGTAAACCCTAATCACTGCGGAGAATAGAAGACTGCACAATTGCCTGTGCATCTAATACCAGTAATATTTCTTTCTGTTGCACAACGCACCCACATAAATAAGGAACTAAACTGGATGCCACTTGTCCGATAGGAGAATGAATATCATCAACGATGAACTTAGTTGTACCTTTTATTTCTTGTACAACTAAGCCCAACACTAATGATTCCACTTGGATAACGATTACATTGTACTGGCGCAGTCGATAATCTAGGTATTCTAAATTGAGCATTCTTGGTAAATCAACTACCCAAATTATCCGACTCCGCCAATTCATTAATCCTAATATGCAGGACGGCATATTGGGTATTGACGTAATAGATTCAACAGGCACAAGAATTGCTTCTTGCGTATGCGTCATTGATAAAACAGCAGTTGTTTGTTGATTAAGCTGAAACTTCAGATAACCATCTGCTAAATTATTTGGGATTGGTTTTGAAGAAAGAGTAATGTTTGTACTAGTCATTGATTCAAATTACCACTGATTTAATAGTACGTAGGAGATGTTCGCGGGTGTAAGGTTTAGTTATATAGGCATCTGCACCTTGTCTCATCGCCCACAAACGGTCAATTTCTTGATTTTTGGAACTACAAACCACAATCGGCACTTTTGCAGTAATCGGATTTCTTCTCAGAGAACGACACAATTCAAATCCACTCATTTCTGGCATTACTACATCAGTAACGATCGCATCTGGTTTTTCTAACACAGCTTTTTCTAAACCCTCTTTTGCACCACTTGCTTTAATTACGTTGTAACCACTCTCTTTGAGATAATGGCTCATTAATTCCAATTCGCTGGGAGAATCTTCTACAATCAAAATTGTGCCAAGCAAAGTCAGGCTCACTATTAAATCTCCTAAAAAAATAAATTAAACATATTTTGTTATTTTTATTTGCCTTATTTCAATCAACCAAGATACTTAAAAACCATTTTTAGCAATTCTGATTGTGTAAAAGGCTTAGTCAAATATCCTGACGATCTGACCATTTTAGCCTTTGCCCTGTCGATAAATCCCGTTCTCCCAGTCACCATAACAATCGGTGTATTTTTAAAAGTTGAATGTTTACGTAATAAGGAACATAGTTCATAGCCATCTAAACTTGGCATTTCAACATCTAGCAAAATTAGATCGGGCTTACTCCGTAGAATTTGCATTAAAGCTTTTACCGGATCGTTGATCATCAAAACTGAAAATGTGTTTTCATCCAAAAAGTGCTTGATGGAATTCAAAACAGTTTGGCTATCATCAATGCAGGCAATTGTATATAGTTTTTTGCCAACAGGTGGCTGAGTAGTTTTATTATTTTCAGGAATATCAAAATTGATTGGTATTGGCAATTTTTGTCCAATCTTTATTTGCAGCTGTGGCTGAACTTGAGACGATTGTGTTGTAGAAAAAACTTGGGAACTCCCACCAGCCGGAATTGATGACTGAATATTTTGCCGATTTCGTAACTGCTTTTGACAGTGTTCAACAAGTAACCGTAAATCCAGGCGACAGAACTTTGGTAATTCATCCAAAGAGCTTTCTGAACTGAATTCATAGCTACCTTCTTTTAAACACAGAAATGATTCCATTACTTCTTTTGCCAATTCGTCTATCAGGTTTCCTGCTTGTACAGAGGTAATATAGTCCTGATTTACTAACCAACAAATAGCTTGGTAATCCGCATTTGGTATTGATTGATGTTCATTCTTCGTCTCAAACATCAGCCGCATCTGTACACGAGTGGCGCTATTGAGAGCAGGAATTTGCTGACTCAAGCGCCGTAAGTGACTGTCAAGGCGCTCAAATAGTTTATCTGAATAGGAGGCATAAGTAAGTTTACCGTCCTCTAGATAAATTGACCAAGAAACTATCCCGGTAAATACACTTAAGCAACCCGTAGCACGCCGACTAGTTAATTGTGCCAACAGAGATAGCGGATGTAGTTTCTGGAACAACCTGTAGCTACCTATAGGAGTTGTGCTCATTTTGCTTTTACTTCAGCTAAAATTCGATACGTGTAAGCTAAATTCGTGTAGAGTTATTCCACAATTAAAATCAAGTAAAAAGCATTAAACTTTTGTATTTTAAAGTACATCAGTTTACATCTAGGTTTGTGCTGAAACTCAACGAAAGTAGCGTATTTTAAGATGAGCAAATCTTAGTAAATTCGTAAATTGTGATTAATCTACTTAGTGTTACTGAGATTTATAAACATCTTTCGAGAAATAAGACATAAAAATGTCAAGACTAGATGAAGCCACTTTCCATTGAGTAACCCCAATCTGACCAGAGAAATAATACTGATTTTGTTGATGGTAATATCTTTGAACTTCTGTATTTACACTTAAGTAAAATCTATTTTTTAAACAAATAAGAACTGAATGAAGCCACTTTGCATCGGGTAACTTCAAATTAGTCTCAGTAATAATACTTATTTACTACTTTTAATAAATGTATTTTTTGTTATTTAAATTTAAAAACGTAGATTAAACATTCTGCAAAACTTCCCTTTTGCAGAGTGTTTTACCGCCGATTTTTATATAAGCGATATTTAAATAGGCTGGTAACTATCCTTGAAGTTTTCACTCAAGTACTAAGTACCAGCCTAGACAAGGCAATTTAATTTATCAAAAGTGCGGATGAAAGGACTTGAACCTTCACTCCTTTCGGAACTAGAACCTAAATCTAGCGCGTCTGCCAATTTCGCCACATCCGCATCATCAGTTTACTATCATAGCATAATAAATTATTTTTGGGAATAGGGAATAAGGAGGACAAGGGGAAGTTATCGATCAATCTCTCCCTTGTCTTCCCCCCCTTCCCTGCCTCCCTTGTCTCTTCTCCATGCCCCATGCCCAATTACATGACTGCAACACGAGGCAGACGATGCTTGAATCCACAGAGAATTTCCCAAGAAATAGTGTTTAATTGTTTTGCCCAGTCGTCCGCTGAAATTTGTTCTTTTCCCTGTTCTCCTAATAAGGTGACTACTTCTCCTTCTTGGATATTGGGTATGGTACTCACATCCAGCATCAATTGATCCATTGTAATTGTCCCGATTTGCGACACCCGCTGACCGCGAATTAACGCCTGCATTTTGTTGGAAAGACTGCGAGGAACACCGTCAGCATAGCCAATTCCCACAACTGCGAGGCGAAGTTCGTGTGGGGCAATAAATTGATGCCCGTAGCTAACAGCAGTTCCTGCGGCAATTGTTTTAACTTGGGTGACTCGTGCTTTAAGTTGCAAAACGGGCTTGAGATTGATCGCATTTTGTAAATGCGGTGCTGGATATAGTCCGTAAACAGCTAAACCTACACGTACCATGTCGTAGTGCAGTGCTGGATTTGTGAGTGCAGCAGCTGAGTTTGCCAAGTGCAAACAGGGTACTTGAATTCCCATTGCTTTGATTTGAGCGATCGCATCCTCAAATCGTTTATGCTGTTCTTCCATTGCCGTGGTATCGGGATTGTCTGCTGTTGCCAAATGAGAGTAAATACTGGCAATGTCAAGATGTGGTAAGCGCTGCACTAATTGCACAAATTCGCCAGCTTGCTGCCAATTAGTTCCCAACCTAGACATTCCCGTGTCTAATTTAATGTGTACGGGCACTGGAGAACCATGATTCATCGATTCTAGGGTATCAGAAAATACTAAAGCTTGTTTAGGGCTACAGAGTGTCGGCTGAAGTTTCCATTGGGCGATCGCGTGAATCTGCTCTAGTGTATGAGTTGCCCCTAAAATCAAAATGGGCGCTTGAATCCCGCCTTCTCTCAATTGAATAGCTTCTGGAACTGTAGCCACTCCCAGGCAACTAGCTCCCGATTGGATGGCAATTTGAGCGACTGTTACCGCTCCATGTCCATAGGCATCAGCTTTTACTACTGCCATCAACTGGGTACGCGGCGATAAAAACTGCACCAACTGCTTTACATTGTACGACAACGCCTCTAAATCAATTTCGACCCAGGCTCGTTGCGAAAACCAAGCGTAGGTGTCGCACTGTTGATTAGGAACTACACCAGGGATTTGTTTGCGACTTAACATTTGTACTGACTCCTATCCCGCCACGGCTAAACTTTCAAGTTATCTATCTATACACGCTCCTAAAAGCGAGATCAGATTAAATAGGAAGTTTAACCTTCAGATTGGAACTGATACAAGATGTTGCGGCGCTAAAGTAAAAGTTAAGAGTTATAAGTGAGAAGTTAGGAGTTAGAAGTAAATCTTACGGCTCAACTTTTCACTCCATTCTTCTCTACGAGACGCTGCGCGATTGTGTCAATCTACGTAAGCCTTCTCATAAAGCTACAAATTTTACTTCTTAACTCTTAACTCATAACTCCTAACTCCTAACTCAATTTCCAAATTCTCCCGAAAGTATAATTTTTTCTCACCTCCCTAGCAGGGTGTATTTGTGTTAATATATTGTAAAACTCATACCCTGAGCGCAAATAATGGGGAAGGTTTTAGTCTTAAACGCCTCTTACGAACCTCTCAATATAACGAGTTGGCGTCGTGCTGTAGTTCTTTTAATCAAGGGCAAAGCAGAACGCGTGGAACACAACGGTAAATTTCTGTACACGGATTTCCCGTTGCCGACCGTGATCCGGTTGCGTCATTATGTACGCGTTCCTTATAAAGAAATCCCTCTAACTCGCCGAAATATATTGCACCGTGATGGTCATGCCTGTCAATACTGTGGTTACACAGGAGATGAGTTGACGCTAGACCATGTAATACCGCGATCGCGCGGTGGGGGCGATACTTGGGAGAATATTGTTACCGCTTGTGTCCGTTGCAATGTCAAAAAAGGCAGTCGGACTCCTCACGAAGCTCACATGCCTTTACGTCATCCTCCGCGCCAACCTTATAGTAGTCTTTATTTCGAGGTCAGCAAACATCTTAAGAGTGGACTACATACAGAGTGGCAAAAGTATGTTATAGGTCTTTGAGCAAAAAATTAGAGGAGCAAAGGCAAAAGAAGAAATATCCTCTTTCTTTAAGACATAGCCAATAACTTTTAGTAGTTATGGAGTGTTAAAAAATTTGTGGCTATATAGCTGGCAATGAAGGCAATTGCATCAGCTATCAAGCTTTCAAATTTGTTGTATGTATATAGAGTTTCCCCTTTGCTCTTTATCCCCACTGTCTTTTGCCTTTTCCATTGGACTTTACTCTAGATTCTCAGAATTTTCAAAGAGGATACGAAACACGGGTTTTTCATCAAAAATAATTGTTAATTGCTCAATAGTCACAATAATGAGAATATTAAGTATAAGAATATTTCAAAGAGCAAGGACTAATCCTAAAGTATAAGATAGAGGGTAGACCCTAAGTTAGATAAAAATCACCCCGATTCAATTTACGAAAGAGAAAAAAACTCCTAAAACATATTTATGCTGCCAGATACAGCCCGATATCCTAAACTTCCTTGCTGTATGCCCTTTAGTGGAAGTTAGTTGATTGTTAAGCGCTGTTACTGACAAGAAATATACTTAGATGTATAGTGCAATGTCTTGAGATTTTTGCGAAGATCGTAATTAATGTGGCTAAATTCAGTGAATTGCTGCTCGTAGTATTTCTGAATTAAAGGAGCCTCACACTTTAAAAAAGTTCGTTATGTACTTTAATTCTCCCGTTACTCAGTTTGAGAGTTTGTCATTGACCACAGAGCCAAACCCAGAGGAACCTGAAATCGAGAAAGCGCCAGTGGAAGTTGCATTTAAAAGTCCGTCATTACCGCCATCGGTAGGTGATGGGGCTATATATCTTAGTCAGCGTAGTAATTCTCTGGCACAACAAAAGTCAGAAGAACTGCAAAAAACCCTTTTGGCACACCGACACGATCGCCAACTGGTAATTCTGCAAGATTTTCCTGACCCTGATGCCCTTTCCTGCGCCTGGGCTTACCAGTTAATTGCCCAGCAATATGATATCAAGTGTGAAATCATTTATGCTGGCGCATTGAGCCATCAAGAAAATATTGCCTTGGTAAGGTTGACTAATTTACCTATCCAACGCTGGACAACACAAACCTTGAAAACAAAAGATTTGTCATCTTATCAAGGTTTTGTATTAATTGATAATCAGGGAACCACTTCACAACTACTGTCAGCGGTGCAGCAGGCTGGAATTCCCCTAGTGGTACTCGTCGACCATCACAGTATCCAAGGCGATCTGCAATCAGAGTTTGAGGATATCCGTCCTTATGTAAGAGCGACGGCAACAATTTTTACTCAATACCTCCAAACAGGATTATTAGCATTAGATAGCAGCATAAATCAACACGTTAAATGCGCTACTGCCTTGATGCATGGCTTGCGATCGGATACAAATCGGCTCATGCAAGCGCAAGAAGAAGACTTTATGGCAGCGGCGTATTTAAGCCGATTTTATGATGCCCAACTGCTGAATGCCATTTTACAGGCGAATCGTTCCAAACGGGTAATGGATGTGATCGAGCGATCGCTCAAAAATCGCATCGTCCAAAATAACTTTTCCATTGCTGGTGTTGGTTACTTACGCTACGAAGACCGTGACGCCATCCCCCAAGCGGCTGATTTTCTCGTCACCGAAGAAAACGTCCACACCGCCGTAGTTTACGGCATTGTTCACGATGAAGACGAAGAATTAGAAATAGTCATTGGCTCCCTGAGAACCAGCAAACTCACCCTTGACCCCGATGAATTCATCAAAGAAGCCTTTGGACAAGATAGTGCAGGGCGCTTTTTCGGCGGTGGAAGGACAAGCGCAGGCGGCTTTGAAATTCCAATGGGCTTCTTGTCTGGCAGCAACGAAAATTCCGCTTATGCGAAAATGAAATGGGAAGTATTCGATGCTCAAATTAAGCAAAAACTGCTGAGGTTAGTTAATCCTAGAGATAACCCGATTCAATCGGAGTAAATGGAACTCAAGGAGATGCGGAAAACTCCTAACCAATGCAGCAGTCAAAGTGTTTGTTCAGATAGCATCCCTTCCCGATTTTTGATAAAAGTCGGGAATTTGGGTTTTATGACGAATGCTGAACTAAATCAAAGTTAACTTGCGCCTACCTATTTATTTGTGAAGAAGGAGCGCCATGAAGTCTATAAAACTCCAAATCTTACAAACTCTGTATGAGCAAGATTTTTATGCTTGGGTAGAGCAGACAGCAGAGCTTTTGCGATTGCACCACTGGGACACACTGGATTTAGAACACTTAATTGAGGAAGTGGTGGACTTGGGTAAGAGTCAACAACGGGCGTTGCAAAGTGCGTTGCGGTTAGTCTTATCGCATTTGTTGAAGTGGAAGTATCAACCAGAACGTCGTAGTCACAGTTGGCAAGTGACCATTACCCGTGAGCGACTGAATATAGATGAATTGCTGCAAGAAAGTCCTAGCTTGAGGCGTTTTTTAAATGATGCCGAGTGGATAAATACTACCTATCAAAGAGCGCGGCGAGAGGCAATGGTGGAAACAAGTTTATCAGAGGATAACTTTGCGATCGTCTGTCTTTTTTCTGTCGATGAGATTTTAGACTTAGACTTTTATCCTAACGCTGAGGAATAATCGTAATCTTATCTTGTGAGCGATCGCTGAAAAATCGCATTGTGCAAAACGCTCATTGTTTTAGGTTAAGTTAGATATTTAATAGTTTGACGTAGATATTATATATAAATTTTTGTTAAGTAATTTAGGTGTTTTTCGACTAAATAAATGAAGACTTATCAAGAACTAAACTTTAAATTTAAAAAAATGAATGATACCGAAATTATTGAGATTTTTAAAAAATTTACTCAATATTTTAACCCACATTCCGCACCCTTAACTGTCACAATCGGTTATTACGGAAGTTGATTAATGAAAAAGGAGTAAAAAATTACATTCATCTTCAAAAAACAGATTTGGGATAGAAAAATTCGTGAGATACATTCTTAATAAAGGGCAATAAATATAAGAGTGGTTTGGTGGAAAATTTTCATAATACAATTTTATTCTTACAAGCTTAAACATCATTGTAACTTA
>NZ_JBALEF010000060.1:0-71818 GCF_036918245.1 Nostoc sp. | reverse complement strand
CACAGATACCACTACAACTACAAACAAGGTAGCAAGGTACGCGAAAATACCCCAGCCAAAAGTATCATAGAACCATCAATCCGTTATGCGGACGACATGGTTATTATACTCCGACCCGAAGACGATGCGACAGAGATACTTGAAAGAATCACCGAATTCCTCCGCAAACGCGGTATGAATGTAAGCCAAAAGAAAACCAAAGTTACCGCCGCGACAGATGGATTTGATTTCCTTGGCTGGAACTTCAAAGTTCAGAGCAACGGAAAGTTTAGAAGCACTCCCTCAGTGGATAACTTCAAAGCGTTCCGTAAGAAGGTAAAACACATCGTCAACAACTCGAATTATGGTGCTACCACAAAGGCTGAGAAATTAGCCCCGGTAGTTAGAGGTTGGAGAAATTACCATAAGTTCTGCAAGATGGATGGGTCAAGGCACTCCCTTTGGTTCCTAAACCATAGAACTTACACGGTATTCAACAAGGAATCAAAACAGACACGCCAATCTAGCGAAAAGCTAGTTAAAAAGGCGTTCCCATCAGTTCCTAACTCCGAAAACAAACACGTCATGGTTCAAGGAACAAAATCCCCCTATGACGGAAATATAACCTACTGGAGTGAACGTAAAAGTAAGCTCTATGATGGCGAAACTTCTATTGCTCTTAAGAAGCAAAACCATAGATGTGCTTCCTGTGGTCTGAAATTCATTGATATGGAAGTCATTAATTTGCACCACATCGACGGAAATCATGCTAACTGGAAAAAGAATAATTTAGAGGCAATCCATGAGAGTTGTCACGATTATATCCACATGGGCAAAAGCGCAAGCTAAGAACATCGGAAGCTGGGTGCGGTGAAAGTCGCACGCCCAGATTTAACTGAGAGGTGCGGGGAATAATATCCCCCATCGACTCAACCTAATTATTAAATACAGTATTTCTGCTGGTGAGTGGATGTGGGTGGCAAAGTATCTACCAAGCCAGCACAAAACTCAACTAAACTTTGTCCTGCCTGCTATCTACATCAAAATCATCAAATGAACAGTGAAACCCCAGTGAACAAAATCCTGATTTTGGCAGCGAACCCGCAAGGCGTGAGTAAATTGCGTCTAGACGAGGAGTTGCGTGACATTGAGGAAGCTACACCATTCGGGCATCTACAGTGTTTACCTTACAATGGTGAACCTATAACTAGTAGGTTTTGGCCAAGGCAGGATGATGCATTTGTAGATATTGTTGGAAAAATTAGGGAAGAAGTAGAGAAAATACAAGAAGAGCAGCGACAACTACAACTGATTCAAGAACAACAAAAATCTGAAATTTTTGCATCTATCAACCGTTTTATTTCCAACCACTCTTTAAACCGAATTATTCGAGGTATAAATGTACCGATTTTATCAGTTGGTATCGCTGCTAGTGTTATTGGAATTGCAGTGTTATTAGGATTTTGTAGTTCTTTATCAGAGATGCAGGTCAATAACTTATTAAGTCAGGGACAAGATAAGCTTAATAGACGAAATTATCAAGGAGCATCTGAAGACTATACTGAAATTATTCAAATTACTCCTAAAAATATTAATGCGTACATAAAACGTGGTGATGCCCGCTACTTACTCAAAGATTATAAAGCAGCAATTCAAGACTACACCCAAGCTATTCAAATTGCACCTAAAAATATTAACGCTTACATAAAACGTGGTCATGCCCGCCATTTTCTCAAAGATTATCAGGCAGCAATTAAAGACTATACACAAGCTATTCAAATTGCGCCTAAAAACGTTACTGCATACATAAAACGTGGTAATGCTCAATATTCTCTAAAAAAATACCAGGCAGCAATCGACGACTATAGCAAAGCTATTCGCCTCTCTCCTGACTCAGTTAATGGCTACAAAAATCGTGGTTTTGTTTATGAGAAGAACTTACAAAATAAACAAGAAGCAATTAAAGATTATAAAAAGGTGGCAACTATATACAAAAAACAAGGAGCAACAGATAAGTACAAAAAAACTATTTACAAAATCCAAAAGCTTCAGCAGAGAAAGCCCCAATCTTCCAATTAAATTTATCCTAACCTGTGCCAGATCGGATAATCAGGAGAAATAAGAATAATCTTGGACTGGTCAGAAGATAAGTAATGCGATCGCATGACGATTAATTTCTCAATAAACCTCATGCCGTGCAAAATATATGCTATAGTTTGTTATCACAATTTACTACTGCATCGATCGCAGCCTCCAGAGCGATCGCCACATGAGTCCAATGAGTTCCACCCTGACAATAAACTACATACGGCTCACGCATTGGCCCATCTGCTGATAATTCCAAAGTACTCCCTTCAATAAATGTCCCCCCAGCCATCACCACCTGGCTCTCATACCCTGGCATATCATCTGGAACAGGGTCTAAGTAAGAACCGATCGGAGAATGCTGTTGTATGGCTTTACAGAAAGCAATTAGCTTTTCGGCTGAACCAAGTTTAATTGCCTGAATTACATCCCCACGGGGAGCTAGGGGAGCAGGATTCACTGGATAACCAAGTTTGTCAAATACATAACCAGTAAGATAAGTCCCTTTCATCGCCTCTCCTACCATTTGCGGAGCTAGAAATAAGCCTTGGAACAGCAGGCGATTTTGGTCAAAAGTAGCACCGCCATAACTACCGATACCGGGAGCAGTGAGGCGACAGGCGGCTGCTTCCACTAAGTCGGCGCGACCGGCGACATAACCGCCAGCGCTGACAATAGTACCACCAGGATTTTTAATCAATGACCCAGCCATCAAATCAGCACCTACAGATGTAGGTTCCCTGGTTTCAATAAATTCGCCGTAGCAGTTATCCACAAAGCAAACGGTGTTTGGGTTTTGCTGTTTGACTAAGTGGACGATTTTTTCAATATCGGCAATTGATAAACTAGGACGCCAAGAATAGCCACAAGAGCGCTGAATTAACACTAAACGAGTGTTTTCAGCCACATTAATACTTAAAGATTGCCAATCTATAGTTCCTTCGGAGGTTAGCTCTAATTGGCGGTAATTTATGCCAAACTCGATTAGAGAGCCTTGACCTTGACCCCGTAAACCAATGACTTCTTCAAGCGTATCGTAGGGAGAACCGACCACTGCTAACATTTCATCTCCAGGACGGAGCACACCAAATAAAGCACAAGCGATCGCATGAGTTCCCGAAACGAACTGCACTCGCACCGCTGCCACTTCGGCACCCATAACTTCGGCAAAAACTTTATCTAAAGTTTCTCGTCCTAAATCATCGTGACCATAGCCACTTACACCAGCAAAGTGGTGTGCGCCTACACGGTGATTACGAAAGGCATCCAGCACTCGTTTTAGATTATGCTTGACCTGAGCGTCAATACCAGAAAAAATTTCTAATAGTGCCTGTTCTGCTTGCCGCAGCTGTTCTAAGCTGTTCATCAGTTCCTCGTTCACAAAAAATTATAGATATGCGGATTTTCAGATCGCACAGACTAGGCTGGAAAATTCAAATTCAGGTTACTGCATGACAATTGCTACCTCAACCAAACCTCAAATAAACTGGGTTAATACCCTATTTTTCATTGGACTGCACATCGGCGCTTTATTTGCCTTTGTTCCTGGTAACTTTAGCTGGACAGCAGTAGGTGTGGGTTTCTTGCTGTACTGGGTGACTGGTGGTTTAGGCGTGACTCTAGGATTTCACCGCCTTGTCACCCACCGCAGTTTTCAAACTCCCAAGTGGCTAGAGTATCTCCTGGTTTTCTTCGGCACACTCTCCTGTCAAGGAGGCCCAATTGAGTGGATCGGCACACATCGCATTCATCATTTAAACTCTGATACTGATGCCGATCCCCATGATTCTAATAAAGGCTTCTGGTGGAGCCACATGGATTGGCTGATTCACTACTGTCCCGCTCACGCTGATGTTCCTCGTTTCACCAAAGACATTGCCGAAGACCCAGTTTATCAGTTTTTAGAAAAATATTTCATTTTGATCCAGGTTGCTCTAGGTGTATTGCTTTTGCTTCTAGGTGGCTGGCCATTTGTTATTTGGGGAATTTTTGTTCGCATTGTCTGGGTTTACCACTGCACTTGGTTGGTGAATAGCGCTACTCACAAATTTGGCTATCGCAGTTATGATTCTGGTGATAGATCGACTAATTGCTGGTGGGTAGCCGTACTAGTTTTCGGTGAAGGCTGGCACAATAACCATCATGCTTTTCAATACTCAGCTCGTCACGGGCTGAAATGGTGGGAAATCGATTTAACCTGGATGACAGTTCAATTGCTACAAGCAGTTGGTCTAGCGACTAATGTGAAGTTGGCCCCAACAAAAGTTAGTTAAGAGTTAGGAGTTAAGAGTTAGGATGTGTAACGTTTTTAATTGAACACTTCTAACTTCTACTTTTCAAAAAGCTATTTACGGGTGCGCTTGTGTCGGTTAGGTTGCTATAATCCGAAGCGCTAATGTGAAGAATTTTTACGGCAAGTTACTTTTTGGTGACTTGGTGGAGGAGTTTTGTTGTTTTTCAGGTGTCCATGACTACATCAATAATTAATAGCCAGAAACTAAGTGACGAGCCTGGTAATTCCGACTTCCGGCTCAAAGATATTGTCAAAACCCTGCCACGGGAATGTTTTCAGCAGAACCGTCGCAAAGCTTGGACACAAGTAATACTCAGTGTCTTGGCAGTTGCCTTGGGTTATTACAGCCTGATTATTACTCCTTGGTTTCTCTTGCCCCTAGCTTGGATTTTTACGGGCACTGCTTTAACAGGTTTTTTTGTAATTGGCCATGATTGTGGTCACAGGTCATTTGCCAAACGTCGTTGGGTAAATGATTTGGTGGGGCATTTCTTCATGATGCCGTTAATTTACCCCTTTCACAGTTGGCGCATTAAGCATAATTACCACCATACTCATACCAACAAGCTGGATGAGGACAACGCTTGGCATCCAATCAGACCAGAAGTGTTTGAAAATTGGGATAAAACCCGACAGTCTGCTTTTGAACTGTTCATGCGTAAACGCTTCTGGTGGGTAGGTTCCATTGGACATTGGGCTGTGGTGCATTTTGATTGGCGGAACTTTAAAACAAAAGACCAATCTAGTATCAAGCTGTCTGTGGCTGTAGTCGTTGTGTTTGCTGCGATCGCTTTGCCGACTCTCATCGCCACAACTGGTATCTGGGGATTTGTCAAGTTTTGGCTAGTGCCCTGGATGATTTACCATTTTTGGATGAGTACTTTTACTATTGTTCACCATACTGCCGCAGATGTTCCTTTTGCGACAGCGAATAAGTGGAACGAAGCTCTAGCACAGCTATCTGGAACTATTCATTGCGATTATCCGCGTTGGGTAGAAATCCTGTGCCACGATATCAATGTTCATGTCCCTCATCATATTTCCACTGCTATTCCTTCTTATAATTTGCGGTTAGCTTACAGCAGCATCAAAGAAAATTGGGAGCCTTATTTACATGATGAGTATCAGTTTTCTTGGCCTTTAATGAAGCAGATTACAGACCAATGTCAACTATACACAACTGATGTTGGCTATAAGACTTTCGACGAACATTATACAGAGCGATAAATAGCACTGTGACTACACTCACGCTCTTGAACCAACGAGAGCGTTTATCATGCTGTTTTTTAATAGAATCTGGCAATTGTTTACTGAATAAAATTTTGGATAAATTGCCAGATATTATCCTCTGGTGTGTTAGCGATCGCTAGTATCATGGGCATTCTAGAGGTGAGATTATCTTGTCTCAATTAAAGTTCTGATTTATATCCAATCAAAAGAATCCAGTGCCATCAAACATCATCACTTTCAACAATCCTCCTAGCTCTGAAAAGTCTGAGAATACAACTAAATTACCTTTCACTCTTCAGGATTTAAAAGCTGCAATCCCTGCTGAATGCTTTCAGCCCAATGTAACAAAATCACTTTTTTACTTTTTTCGTGACATCTTAATTATCACTCTGCTTTATGCAGTAGCTTCTTACCTGGATTCTTGGCTTTTCTTTCCGATTTTCTGGCTAATGCAAGGAACGATGTTTTGGGCTTTGTTTGTAGTCGGGCATGACTGCGGACACCAATCTTTTTCTAAGCATAAATGGCTCAATGATTTGATTGGACATCTTTCTCACACACCAATACTTGTTCCTTATCATGGTTGGCGGATTAGTCACAGAACCCATCACAAAAATACTGGTAATATCGATAACGATGAAAGCTGGTATCCTGTGACTGAATCACAATATAAGGAGATGCCTTTAGCCCAGAAGATAGGCAGATATTATGTTTTTTTATTGGCCTATCCTGTGTATCTGTTTAAGCGTTCTCCTAATAAGGAAGGCTCCCACTTTTTGCCAGGTAGTTCGCTTTTCAAACCATCAGAAAAATGGGATGTTATCACTAGTACTGTCCTTTTGATTGGGATGGTAGGTTTGCTGGGTTTCCTCACCTACCAATGGGGTTGGATGTGGTTGCTGAAATATTACGCTGTGCCTTACCTTGTATTCATAGTTTGGCTAGATTTAGTGACATTCTTGCACCACACTGAGGCAGAGCTTCCCTGGTATCGTGGAGAAGATTGGACTTTCCTAAAGGGTGCAATTTCTAGTATTGACCGTGATTATGGTTTTGTTAATCATATCCATCACGACATTGGTACTCATGTTGCTCACCATATATTCCTTAACATCCCTCACTACAATTTGCTGAAGGCAACTGAGGCAATAAAACCAGTGATGGGTGACTATTTCCACAAATCGGAAGAACCAATTTGGAAGTCATTATGGAATTCATGTATCAGCTGCCATTTTGTCCCTGATACTGGTAGTAAGGTTTACTACACATCCAATAATAAGTTAGCTAAAGGCTTAGACTAGTAACACTTTGCGTAATTAGTAATTACGATTGTGTGAGAGTTTTAGACATTTTAAATAGGTGGCTTATTTACGCTGTGCTGTACTAGCCCTGTCAAGGTAATAAAAGTAACCTTGACAGGGCTAGGATGTTATGGACTTTTGCAAGAAATCTAATAGACCTTTTGCACAAATGCAAAACTTGCCCACCCTGCGGGATCTTGCTACATCCCCCAACCCCTTCTCCCAATTTTGGAGAAGGGGAGCCAATTTCAAAGTCCTTCTCCCAAGCTTGTCAGAGGGATTTAGAGTGAAGGCTTTTGATTCATGCAAAAAATCTAATGTTTACAGTTGCCTTGCTTTTGGTGTTGTTGAGAACCGTGAGCGTGATTACTGCCACCTTGCTGATTATGCTGCTCATGACTATGATTATGACCGTGGGAGCAGTTTTGCAAATCTTGGTTCATAAGATTGTCGCTGATTTCTTGCAAGGATTCATCGACAGCTTGTAAGCCAATCCAAGCATCAATCTTTTGTACATCAAATCCTACCTCGCGGCGATCGCCTATCTCTAACAAAGGACGGCGAATCAACAGTGGCTCTTTCAGCATCAACTGCAAAGCGGTTTGGGCATCAGTTTTTTCAGGAACTATTTCACCAGATTTTATCTTGGGGGAGGAAGGATTGAACCATTCGGCAACGGGGCGATCGCCAAAAAATGAACGCAACCGCTCAACTGTCCAAGGTTCTGTTAACATATCGTATGGGATCACCTCATGTCCGGCAGCTGTTAGTAAAACTTTTTGCTTAGTACCACCTTTACAGCCTGGTTTGCTATAGAAAATTACTCTTGCCATTTTAACTACCTCTTAGTGGAATACAATTCGTTTTTGGGGGCACATAGCTGCGTGCCCCTATCAGATAGTGCTAAAAGTTTTTAGCACTATATTTAACCGGATCAAACTCAAATCTTTCATTCGGATCGGTTTCGCCGTAGACATTAAAAGTCACGGTTGGTTCATCACCCATTGCTTCTACACAGTGAATTGCATCGGGAGTAAAGCTGATAATATCCCCTGGAAATAGAGTTAACTCTCCCGTTTGTTCAATTTTGTCCTGAAATTCTGGGCTATGGGTGCGTTGCCAAAAAGTGTTTTTTTCCTGACCTTTTAACACCGCTACTATTCCCCATGTCCCATGATTATGAATGGTTGATCGGGTTCCCGGTGCAAATGTTACTGTTTGCACTGTCAACGGAAAACCCAATTCATCGTATAGGAGTGAAACAGAGGTTCCCGTTTTGGGCGAAGGCTCTAAATATTGACTTCGCACCCAGTAAGAATTTACTATCAAGCGCCTGACGAGCATCTGAAGTTCTGGTAGACGACTTGCTTCATCGTCAACGCTATTGAGAACATCTTCCACCTCAGTTAAAAACCGATAAAGGCGGTAATTTTCTCTCAATAAATCCCATGCTCTCACAGATTTATAGGCTTGATACTGACCGTCCCCCGTTAGCAGCCAATCCTTACCTTTCATAACTTTTAAATTGATAGCCGATAAGATTGGAGGACAATGATTGGAGACACATTAGGAAGACTGCCTACGTCAACTTTAGTCGGTACGTTAATAGGAGGAAGGATAGAGTTACTATTAGTACCCGCTCCCAAGAGGGAGTAAGAGGAATACGATGTAGTAGATAACCAATTGTTCATGATTGTTCACCTTGATTCTTGACTAATTAATCATCTTCTTCTGCTGGACGTGTCAAAATATCTAGGAGAATTCCGGCTCCGAAATCATTCTTTTCGTCTATTTCTTTGACTTTGATGCTGATTTCTTTTGCTTGCTCAATTTCACCTAAATTTGCTAGGACTAATCCAGAAGCGGCATAAGCATTTAAGTACAATCGGATTTGTGGGTCTTCTTTGCGATTGACTAATATCGGCTTAAGTTGCTCCCAGTCATCAGGAAATTTCTCTCGTTCTTTAATTTTATCTAATAATTTAACTGTTGTTTGCAAAGCAAGAGAATAATTATTTTTATAATAGAAATATCTATATGCTGCTACCAAGACATCTGTATTTTCACCAGTTTCGGCTAAAGCTTGTTGAATATACTTTTCCGATTCTGATGTATTCTCCCAAGTTTGTGCAGCTAAAATTAATAAATTTTTGATGTCCTCTGGAACCTGGAACCATGAGAATTTATTTGTATTAGCTTGCATATTGGTAACTGGGGATTGGGGATAAGGGGTAATGGGGACTGGGGAAGATGAAGGAGTGAGGCAGAATAATTAATGCCCAATGCCCTCTGCCCCATGCCCAATTTAAAACAAAGTAAGAACGTACACCAAGGTGAATAACACAATCCAGATAATGTCTACGAAGTGCCAGTAAATTTCTGTCATTTCGATGAAAGTATGATTGGTTGCAGAATATTCACCGGAAAGACGCGATCGCCACAATGCACGTAATATCAATAACAGTCCCACAAAAACGTGCAAACCGTGGAACCCTGTCATGATATAAAAGCAGTTGGCGAAGACGTTAGTAGTCAGTCCGTATCCTAAAGTTGAGTACTCATAAACTTGACCACCTAAGAAAATTGCCCCCATGATTGCGGTAATTGCGTACCACAGTTGCATTCCCTTGACATCATTCTTTTTAATCGCCGTATCACCGAAGTGAATGACGAAACTACTAGACACCAGAATAATGGTGTTAATTGTCGGCACAAGTAGTTCTACTTCACTTCCTTCTGGAGGCCAAACGGCTGTAGTACCTCGGAAAAACAAATAGGTGGCAAAAAATCCTCCAAACATCAGGGATTCAGAGGCGAGGAATGTCAAAAGTCCCCAAACTCTTAAATCTGGATGTTCTTCATGTCCTGCACTGTGATCTTCGCTTGTGGTTGTAGCTATAGTCATAGATTTTTTGACAATATTATCCGCTGCGTCTGTTGTGGAAGCTTGAATGAAGAATGAAGTCTGAAGCGGCAAAATTTTCATTCTTCATCCAAAATCCTTGTTTAACCGGACTCTTCACTTGTTCAACAATTCTCAAAATTCCAAGTTCCGAGTTCTGAAGCTCAAGTTTCGAGTTCTGAAGCTCAAATTCCGAGTTCTGAAGCTCAAGTTTCGAGTTCTGAAGCTCAAGTTCCGAGTTCTGAAGCTCAAGTTTCGAGTTCTGAAGCTCAAGTTTCGAGTTCTGAAGCTCAAGTTCCGAGTTCTGAAGCTCAAGTTTCGAGTTCTGAAGCTCAAGTTCCGAGTTCTGAGGCTCAAGTTCCGAGTTCTGAAGCTCAAGTTCCGAGTTCTGAAGCTCAAGTTTCGAGTTCTGAGGCTCAAGTTTCGAGTTCTGAAGCTCAAGTTCCGAGTTCTAATATCATGTCCGCTAGATTACTTATTAAACCTGAAGAACCCCACCCCGCCAAAGCTATGCTTTGTCTCCCCTCCCCGCCTGCGGGGAGGGGCTGGGGGTGGGGTGCAATGACTGTGGAAATCATAACTAATTATACGGACATGATATAAGCTTGAAATTCCGAGTTCTGAGCTAGAAGTTCCGAGTTCTCAAATCAAATGACTAGAAATTGCAGTCACCTTAACAGCGATCGCATCACTCACTCTACTAACTAAGCACTAGCTTCCGGTGTTGCAGATGCCTGCACTTCATTACTATGACCATGACCGTAGTCATAAGGCCCATGAGTCACAACCGGCAACACTTCCCAGTTTTCAATTGCAGGTGGTGAGCTAGTTGTCCATTCTAAGGTCAAAGCTTGCCAAGGATTATCACCAGCCAAAGGCCCCTTCAGCCAACTGTAGATAATATTGATGGCAAAGGGAATTACCGATATCCCCAAAACAATTGAACCATAGGTACAAATTTTATTGAGGTCGATAAATTGGGGGTCATACATTGCCACTCGTCGCGGCATTCCTTGCAAACCCAACTCGTGCATGGGTAAAAAGGTCAGATTAGTGCCGATGAAGGTGAGGGCGAAATGAATGCGAGCCCAAGTTTCATTCAGCATTCGTCCGGTCATTTTGGGGAACCAGTGATAAATACCGGCATAAATGCCAAACACGGAACCGCCAAACAGAACGTAGTGGAAATGTCCGACAACATAATATGTGTCGTGGACGTGAACATCAAAAGGTGCTGTTCCCATCGTCACACCGCTTAAGCCACCCATGACAAACATGGACAACAAGCCAATGGCGAAAAGCATCGCACCTGTGAAACGGATTTTACCGCCCCAGAGAGTAGCAACCCAGGCAAAAATCTTCACGCCAGTGGGAACTGCAACTATAAGAGTGGAGATAGTGAAGAACATCCGCATCCAACCGGGTGTGCCACTGGTAAACATGTGGTGTACCCAGACGAACAAACCGACAACGCAGATTGCTACACTAGAATAAGCGATCGCTTTATAACCAAAGATTGGCTTGCGGGAGTGAACTGGAATTACCTCCGACATGATGCCGAAGATTGGCAGAATCATTAAATATACTGCCGGGTGAGAATAAAACCAGAATAAGTGTTGATAAATTACAACGTTACCGCCTGCATCTGGTTTAAAGAAGGAAGTACCAAAGTTGAGGTCAAACAACAGCAGAACTAAACCGGCTGCTAATACAGGTGTGGAGAGAAGTGCTAGCAGGGAGGTTGCCAAGATTGCCCAGCAAAACAAGGGCACTTGATCCCATTTCATGCTAGGAACCTTCATCATCAAAATGGTGATCACAAAGTTCAGTGAACCCAAAATTGAAGAAGTTCCCACTAAGACGATCGCAAGTATCCACATAGTTTGAGCAATTGGTGCTGTCACCAAGCTCAAAGGTGGGTAAGCTGTCCAACCAGATTGCGAACCGCCAAAAATGAAACTACCTAATATCAGCGCCCCTGCTGGTGGATTTAACCAAAATGCGATCGCATTCAGCTTCGGGAAAGCCATATCCCTAGCACCAACCATCAACGGCACCAAATAGTTACCAAATCCCCCAATGGCGCTAGGGACAATCCACAGGAAGATCATAATCGTCCCGTGATTGGTCATGAAAGCGTTATACAGATTGGGGTCGAGTACGTCTGCCTCTGGTGTTGCTAATTCGACACGCAGAGCGATCGCCATCAGTCCGCCGATGAGATAGAACACGAACGCCGTTACTAGGTATTGAATACCAATAACCTTGTGGTCAACATTAAATGTAAAATAGTCTTGCCATTTCCACGCCTTCGGATGAGAGGTGTGGCCAGCCACCATTTCCGGTTTCTTTCCTTCTGGTGGAGTATTCCGTGGAAATTCTACCTGCGTCATATTTTTATCCTTTGTCATTTGTCATTTGTCATTTGTCTTTTGTCCTTTGTCTTTGTTTTTTGTCCGTTGTCATTTGTCCGTTGTCATTCGTCAGTTACTAATGACTAATGACCAATGACCAATGACTAATGACCAATGACCAATGACTAATGACTCATGACTACTGACTCTAAAGTTGCTGCACTAATTCCCATATCATGGGTGTGGGGCGCGAGAAACTCTGATGTTGATAAGTCGGCTGGATTAACTGCAACGACTTGATTGAGGTTTTGCTTTAAAGCAATCTGGTTTTCTGTGCGCCAGCTTTTATATTCTTCTGGTGTGTGGACAATTACCTGTGTCCGCATTGAACCGTGATAACCACCGCACAACTCAGCACAAACTACGGGATATGTACCTGGTTTGGTGGCGACAAATCGTAGTTCAGTCGGGATACCGGGAAGTGCATCTTGCTTGAGCCTAAAGTTTGGTACCCAGAATGAATGAATTACATCTTGTGCTGAAAGGTTGAGTTGCACATCAGCACCGACGGGAATGTGCAATTCCCCAGAGGTAATGCCACTATCAGGGTAGTTAAATAACCAGGCGTATTGTATCCCTTTGACATCAACAACTAAATCGGCTGGTTTGTTTAGAGTTTGAGGAGACGCACCGATACCAATTGTTGGGGCAATTGCTGGGGCAGTTGTTGCTTCAGAGGTATCGCTTAATGTAGCAGCTATCGCACTCCCCGACTTATGAGCAATATGAGCTGCTGAATGAGGATGACCCGCAGGATCAAAGCCTCCCATTCGGTTAAAAACATCTACACTGTAGATGCCCAAGAGGAGGACAATCACTGTTGGAATTGCTGTCCAAAAGACTTCTAAGGGCAAGTTACCTTCTATTGGCACGCCATCGGTATCGTCACCCGGACGGTGACGAAACTGAATCAAAAAAACTACAATTGTTCCTTCTACCACCAAGAAGAGTGCGATCGCAATGGTAAACATGATGTTGAAAAAACCGTCTACCAAAGGCGCTTGTAGCGATGCCTGCACCGGCATGAGAGTGTGGTTTTGACCAATCCAAATGCTGATTGCTGTAACTACTATCCCAGCAACCAGAGTCCATAGTGAAACAGGAACTTGTTGCATACATGCTACCTGCTTTGTAAACCGGGTTTAGAGGTGTTATTTTCTGAGCATTGGGCATTGGGCACTGGGCATTGGGCATTGTTACCTATTCCCCATTCCCTATTCCCTATTTCCTTTTCACTTATTAACTTTCTAACGTGCAGCCATAAAAAATGGGGGAAACTTCCAGATTTTTTCCATATCTTTCCCCCAAAAATGACAAATTATATTTCAACTCATACCACAAAGTTAGCCCCCTGCTTTCAGAAAAGCTAGTTGTTCCAAGAGGGCACTGTTAGACCTAATATTGATTAGGCTATATTAGCAGCAAGTTTAAATTTGTTAATAGCTAACATTATGCGATTTACGGATTTGTTTACTGTGAACTTTTTATTAGTTCTAGTAAATATTTAGTATTCCCCTCTAGTTACCTTGCCTAGCGCATTTGCGCTTTATACAAACAGTACCTCCTTGAATGAACAACAATTTTGACTAACTCCAAAAACCTTAATTGTTTAATTCAACATGCGTGTAGCAATTCTTGGGGCAAATCCGTGAACAAGCTTCACAACCAATACAGTTATCTGGAGAAGTAACTGCCATTACTTTCCGTTCAATTTCTTCATCATCTTCATCTTCCACAAATTCACCTTCTTCATTGAGTGCCTTCAACCCCAGCACATTGTATCCGCATACTTTAACGCATCTGCCACAGCCGATACATTTATCCTTGTCGATTTCTTGAGCGAATTTTGGTGTCCATGCCTTACCGCCAAATGTCAAGCCTGTTAGTTGTGCCATGAATAAATCCTCAGCAATTTTGCCTGTCAATCTGTTTGTGCATTAATCATCATATTATCCTAATCTTTTATTGTTTTGTATTCAAAACTTACTTTTACCACATCAATTTTCGATGACTTTGAACACAATGCTCAATGGTTTTTTATTTCAATTTATAGATGAAAATTATTGCAAATAATTCTTATGAATATTTAGTATTCCTCGTTCCCATGCTCTACATGGAAATACATTCATTGAGCCAGAGACTCAATATCTGACTAGAGGCAGCAACCCACGATTAGCCATTTCCATACAGAGGATAAGTAAAAAGTTGAGGGTTTGAAACCTATACAGGTGAGTAAAGCCTCATGTATATGTGGTTTATAACTGCCGATTTAACTATTATTTACAGCAAATGCAACTATATCTATAAGAGTAATGATATTTTTTTTCAAATATTTGTAGACTTGGGCAAATAAATTTCTAGAAACAGTATACATCTATACCAAAATAAATGTTTATCAGTTACATTTTGATATATGCAGTATGTATTTTAGAAAGCAACAATTTTCAATTTAGTTTGATTTAAATATTTAGATAAATGATGACAAAAGGAATATTCTTATTTCATCTGAATAAACAGAATTAATTTATAAAGGAACTGTAAAGTTTATGGCAGAATATTATTATGCCTTAAATATTAAAATTATTAACAAATTAGAGCAAGTTCAATTGTCGGAGGCTTAAACATTTCCTAAAAATACTTTGTGTAAGGTTTTATGGTCAAAGCAAAAATGTTCATTAAGTACCTAATTAAATAAATGTTAAAGTTTTTTTCTAAGCTCAATACGAACAAATTAATCATTTTCTTCATGAAATGTATAGTTAATAAGAAGTTTTATCAGGCTATTTTTGAAGCCTTAAATAGCTTGTAATTAGATACAAATTTAACAAGTGGATGTGGGAATTTAACCTGGTGAGAAAAGATTATTCTCACTAGAAAGCTAATGTGGTAGCGAGTCATGAATAAACAGGACTCATCCAGGGGAGACCTGAGCCAGACATCTCAACGATTAGAGTGGGAAAAGAGCCAAATGCCTTATACAATTCCTAACAACAGTTGCGTTGGATGTGACAACTGCCGCCCCCAATGTCCTACGGGTGCAATCAGAATAGAGGACAATGAATACTGGGTTGATCCTGGTCTTTGTAATAATTGTGAGGGCTATTATTCAGAACCGCAATGTGTAATAGCTTGTCCAACTAATTCTCCTATTCCTTGGCAGGCGAAAAAGGGAAGATGCAAAGTTGAACCAAGAGATGCTAGCAGCTTAGACTTGTTTTCTAATGGCAAGAATAATCCATTTGCTTCAGCGATCGCAATTTGGGAAGCTTGTAATGTATTAGCGCAGCGCACATCCCTACATTGGGAAACCGATGAAGAAGGCTACATTAGTTACAGCCGACAAGTCAATCAAGGCCGAGGTGCGATCGCTTTTCATATTCAAGATCCCTTCAAAGTCAACGACAAGGCCACAGATATAGCAGCAATTGAGGGGCTTGACATTAGAGCCGCTTGCATACATCTAATTTTTGCAGCTTATGCTACAGCTTTAGAGCAACCTTGGGAGCAAGAATTTGCGATCGATGAGCGACAAATTGAGAAATATTTGGGGATGGAGAAACGCAAAGACTTGAGCAAAGCTGCCAAGCTAGCTTTAATGAAAAATATCGTTCAGCAAGCTTGCTCCCTGATTATCTCCATTGACTGGCCCCAACAAGGTCGAATTAACGGATTCTCTGTTGTCGGAAGCCGCTTATGGCACTTAGTAGATATTCAGCACCACTTCCAGGAAGACAATCTCGGATGCAAATATCTAATTGGGCTAACTTTTAAAGTAAAAGCAGGTGTCTGGGCACAATATTTCTTAAACAAACAAGCATGTAAAGAGCGAACCGCATTCTATCAATACGGCAGTCTTCCCAAAACACTGCTAACCACAGTCATGAGTATTTGGCAGCAACATGAAGGTGCAGTTCGATTAATGCTGTGGTTGCTGTTTAAAACCAAAATGGGCAAGGAACAACGCATCACCATTCCTACCTTGCTGCGTATTGCTTACGGTGAAGAAAAAGTCGCCCTTGCATCCAGACAACGGGAAGAACGCAAACGTCTGTTGCGAACCTTTGAAAGCGATTTAGAAATTCTCAATCACTATGGAATGAAACCACTTTTCGATCCAGTTACTTACCCACCAGAAATTCAACCTTTGTGGGCAAAGTTAATTGATCTTCCCGAAGATCCAGATGAAGCATTAGAATTTTGGACTAATGACGGTGGTGCTGAAACTCGCCTCACAGACACAGGCCCCCGTGGTAAATGGAATCTGCTAATGAATGCGCGGATTTTGGCTTTTGAACTGCCGCCAGAATGGGAACAGCAAATCTCAGAATCGGAAAAAAAGAAAACAAGAACTGCTAAAGCCAAAAAGAAGCCCAAAGCTACAAACGATTTGCTAGGCGAACAGATTTTGCAGGCGCGAAAAAATTTGAATCTTTCCCAAAGAGAATTGGCAAAACTCACAGGTAAAAGCCAAAGCTGGATTCGAGATATCGAGAATGGTCGTTTAAAAGCCAAATTAGAAGACCAAGTACTGTTACGAAAAGTCTTAAATATGGCTTCATCTTGATTCAGAATTTAGAATTTAAACGCAGCCGAACGCAGAGATTTTGTTACGAATTTGTGCAGCGTTATATTAAATACAGCATTTAATTAATTCGTAGCGAACTAAATTTAATAATAGTCTGCGTTCCTCTGCGCTTCCCTTTGCGTCCCTCTGCGTTTAAAAACTCTCCACTTCTATGTACTATAACTCATTACCTTACTAGAGGTAATCCAAAAACTACCGACAGCATATTTAGTAACTACCAACTCTCGTGTAGCATTGCATGAACTCTTCAGTTGTTGAGTCTTGGTTTCATCTTTCACAAGTTTAGCCTGGTAAGTGTAAAGAGAACCACAAGGTTGTTCAAAACTAAGTTCAGCTAAGATAGTACTATTGTCTAAACTTTGCTCTAAAATTTTGCCTGCAACTTTGTAATTAAACCAATCCCATCCCTTACAGAGGATTAACTCTCTTTCCAAAACCTGAAGTGCAGCAGGCAGAATTCCCCAGCCTCGATAGACTTTATGTAAGCATTGAATATCACCACTACGAGTCAAAATCGATCTAAATGAATCTTGATCGAGACGACCATAGTATCTTCCTTCTGGCAAGTCTATAACTGTTGGTGCAAAGCGATGTCCACCAAAGTGCGATGATTTCCAAATTCGCACATTATCTAAGCACAAATCAGCATTACTCGCTGTCACATGAAAGTAAAAAGGAGCACCATATCTCGCACAACACTTATCATGGCTACCGTGGGTACAAACTAAAATATCTCTAGTTGTAGTAGTTTCTACTTCAAGATTAGAACCGATACCCCATATCCATTTTTGGACAACTCCTGCTACTTGCTCAATATTTGCTAGCTTAAACTCTTGCTTATGGTATCCATTACTTAGCCCCTCTTCTTTTTGATAAATCAAAAGCGTAGTGTGATTTACCTTGTGTGATACATCATTAGCAATTAAGAGGAATCTAATCGGCAGTTTAGCACGCTTCACTTCTTCTACCAAAATCCTCAAATTCTGGGGTACCCATTTGGAGTTAAAGGCTTCTGATATCCAAGGTAAAGGACACTCAACTAAAATATAAGTTTGATAATTGGTGGCACTACCAATAACATCTTCTCCTACTTGCCGTGAATCATCAGAACAAAAAAAAGTATTCATCTCGCTGTACTCATTAGCATATTTTATGGACAAAAGGTATTCCAAACTACAATTGTGTTCTTAGCTACAATATCCTTGGTTAAAGGAGATAAAAAAGAACAATATTCATTTCTCAGTTAAAACTAGGTAGCCACTTTATAACATCATTATTGATTGAGGTCTTTCCGGTTAATAAATTCTCCACAATAAAGATAAACAGTGTCAAGATAGATTTTTCCGTATGAGTGGCGTTAATTTTGTATCTAGTTTTATTGTTATTTGGTATTTCATAAATTTTAATTTGCGGAAACTCAGTTTTTCTAAACTTGGTTTCTTTGGCAAAATCAAATATATTAAACCTGCTATATAGACGCAAAGCGACTTGGAGAGTTACCGACGATTAACTTGCTAACAATATCGATGTAGCTGATACTACAATCAAAAATATTCTTAGCAGTAACCTAGTTGTTTAAAGTTTTGCTGAAATAATCTACATAGCTAGTTACAGATCCTGTTTTTACACATAAAGATATAATTCTGTGCTGCTCTTGTGACAAACATATTCCTAAAGGTAGATGCGGAAACATTTAATAATCAGTGATCGCTTTGGTAAGCCAATACTGTTTTAAGACTTCTTCCACACTATCTGCTTTCAATTTATCTATGGAACTATCCATATTGCAAATTTTTCTCAATAGCTTGAGAAAATAAAAAAAGTTAAATTAGGGGTAAATGCTTTACTTCCCCGTACTCCATCTGCGATAAGTTAATAATTAAAAGTAGTGACTAATTATTAGCAGCGTCACTGAGATTAACATTAACAAATTTGGTATTTAGCGTTTTACCTAATCTAACTTCCCGAAGATAGTGTCAGGGTTTGATGATAGGCATCTGCTTTGACTGTAACTGAAGTCAATAAGAAATGCAAGTATTTAAGAATCTTTATGACTTCTTTACAATTTGTTGCCTCTAGGACATTGCTTAAATCAAGGTGAACAGGCATTTCATCGTAGAGATATCTTACTATAACAAGCATTGATAGCTTCAATTTAATAGATAAAGTTTTGCCATTGTGACGAATTGTTGCTAGTAAAGGCGCACTTACTAATCCAAATATCTGTAGCTATGGCGATCGCATATTTCTACTTTCATGCAGAATTGAATCATTTTTTACCACGGCATCATAAGCAGGTGAGAATTTCTCATTTGTTTGAGGAAAAAACCTGTATTAAGGACATGATTGAGTCGTTGGGTGTGCCTCATCCAGAGGTGGATTCTATAAATGTTAATGGTGAATATGTAAATTTTTCTTACATAGTTTCCAATGGAGACACTATCAATGTTTATCCAATTTCAGCTAGGAAGGTTATTATACCAAGCGTTTCTGTTCTGCCAAAACCGCTCAGTATTATCCGCTTTGTTTTAGATATTCATTTGGGGAAGCTTGCGACATCTTTACGACTTTTAGGTTTTGATACTTTATACCGCAATGACTACGAGGATGAGAAATTAGCCCAAATATCCTCCAACCAAGCGCGGATTCTCTTGACTCGTGATAAAGGTCTATTGATGCGTAGTTTGGTAACGCATGGGTATTATGTTAGAAACACTAACCCTCAACAACAAATCCTAGAAGTACTGCAACGCTTCGATTTGTTTAAATTAATCTCACCATTTAAACGGTGTTTGCGTTGTAATGGATTATTAGAACCTGTAGATAAGCAATCCATTATTGAACAAGTGCCAGAAAAGGTGCGATCGCAGATTGATGAATTCCAGCGTTGCCAGGACTGCGATCGCATTTATTGGAAAGGTTCACATTATGAACGATTACAACAGTTTATTGATGGAGTACTTAACTCACAAAAAGGTGAGTAAGTATTTACCCAGCTGAAATATTCCCACTGATTATTTGACTACCCCCGATTTTTGGATCTTCATCTTCGCGATTCAAATCATCAGGGGTGGGGTTTTGCTTACTCTGTCCACTAACTTCTTCTGGTTCAATGGGATCTGCCTCTTGATCTTTCTTTACATCAAGAGAAATAGGAGGTTCTTTGGCGTGAGAGAAATCGATAAGTGGATTGGGTTGCTCAGTAGTCATGAGTTGTTAAATAATAGTGTAGTTTTTTCTAGTGTTAAATGTATCTTGAGCGCAAACATCTTTCTGAAGAAAGAAACTACGTTGTATGAAGGTGTAAGAAAAGGTGAGTGAATGACATTAATTTTAGCTCTCGATTTTGGCGGAACTAAGCTGGCGGCAGCAACGGTAAATATCGGTTCGAGAAAGTGGTTGCGTTATGAACGTCGTTTCTCACCAGTAGGTGCAGATGCTAGCACTGATTTGGAAATTATGCGATCGCTAATTTACTCGCTGCTGCAAGACACAAAACCCGCTGCAATCGGTGTTAGCTTTGGCGGCCCAGTTGACGCTTCCACGGGGACAGTGCGACTATCTCATCATGTAGCTGGATGGGAAAATATTCCTCTCAAAGGGTTACTGGAGGATGAGTTTGGTATTCCTGTTAGTGTAGACAACGATGCTAATGTTGCTGCTTTGGGAGAACACCGCTTTGGTGTTGGTCAAGGATACGATAGCCTGTTTTATATAACTGTCAGCACTGGTGTGGGTGGTGGTTGGATACTCAACGGCCAGCCTTGGCGGGGTTCTGGTGGGATGGCTGGCGAAATTGGACATATCGTTGTAGATGCTTCTGGGCCAATGTGTTTATGTGGTAAGCGAGGATGTGTGGAACGTTTGGCTTCGGGACCTTATATGGCGCAAAACGCTAGGGAAATTTTGGAAAAGGAACCGCAGAGGCGCGGAGGACTTAGAGATGGAGAGATTTTGAGAGGTTTGGTGGGTGATAATTTAACGTTGCTGACGGGACAGTTGGTAGCTGAAGCTGCGGCGGCTGGAGATGATTTGGCTAAGGAAGTATTGCACAAAGCTGCTTGGGCGCTGGGTGTGGGTATTGGCAATGTAGCGAATTTGATGAATCCGCAGCGCTTTGTGTTGGGAGGCGGTGTGACGAAGGCGGGGGAGGATTTTTGGCGGGTGGTGCGTCAGGTGGCGCGGGAGACGGCTTTGCCAGAAGTTGATTTTGAAATTGTGTCGGCGGTTCTAGGGGATGATGCACCTTTATGGGGCGGTGTGGCGATCGCTTCTATAACAATCTCGAATTTGTAAATGAGTAAGGCGTATAGCGTGTGCAAACAGAATTAGTTATTTTTGACTGTGATGGAGTGTTAGTAGACAGCGAAGGATTAGGCAATCGCGTTCTTGTAGAATTTGTCGCTGAGTTTGGACTTGCAATGAAACTTGAAGAAGCCATTTTGTTATTTAAAGGTTGCAAAATGGCTGATTGTGTTGCTGTGATTGAGCAAAGGCTTGAAAAAAAGATGCCGCAAGATTTTGTGACTCAGTTTCGTGCCCGCACTGCTGAAGCATTCGAGTGTGAACTACTTCCTGTAGAAGGAATAGAAGCAGCTTTAGACAAGATTAATCTACCTATTTGCGTTGCTTCCAGTGGCCCACCAGAAAAAATTCAGTTAGCTTTGCGTGTAACTAATTTGTTGCCTCGATTTGAAGGGCGGATCTTTAGTTCGTATGAAATTGGAAGCTGGAAACCATCACCCGACTTGTTCTTACATGCAGCTAAAAGTATGGGATTTCAAGCTCCATCTTGCACTGTTATAGAAGATAGTATTTTGGGTGTACGTGCAGGTGTTGCTGCTGGTATGAGAGTTTTCGGTTACACCGAGCAAAGGGAGGCTACTCTACTTGAGGCATCTGGAGCGCGTGTCTTCCACTCCATGTATCAACTGCCTTGTTTGTTGTCACACGATTAGAAAGCAGATGTCAAATAATGTTCTTTGGTAGATTCTATTGTTGTTTTATTTAATTAATATTGTGACCGATATCCAAATATTTTTTTGAGTCATAATATTTTTGACTATCGCAGTTAGTAGTCACAAAATTTATCTTATTTACATCTTAAGTCAAAACCAAATTATCACGGTGAATCACGGTTTCCACACCTGGATAGCCTAAAATTGTGGGAATTTCTCGTGAATGACAGCCGCGAATCTTTTGCAGATTATGGCTGTTGTAATTCACAAGTCCTCTAGCAATTTCGTTACCATTGGTGTCACATAATTGCACCGCATCCTGTGTGTCAAACTCTCCTTCTACTGCCTTAATTCCAGCAGCTAATAACGATTTTCCCCCTAGAGAAATTGCCGCGATCGCACCTTCATCTAAATACAATTTGCCCGCAGGTACAAGTCCGTAAGCTATCCAACGTTTACGCGCCGAAGTTGGTTCCGGTTGCGGTTCAAAATGCGTCCCAATAAGTTCTCCTTGGATAATTTTTTCGATATTCCGGGGAAATCGCCCTTGGGTAATTACAGTCCGCACTCCCGCCGCGATCGCAATCCTCGCAGCCGAAATTTTTGTCACCATCCCACCAGTACCCCACCGAGAACCTTGGGAACCTGTTTGTATTTGTAATTGAGCTAATTCTTTAATGCTACTAACTACAGCGATCGGCCGCGCATCTGGTACAGAACGCGGATCGGCTGAGTACAGCCTATCGACATCGGTAAGTAAAAATAGCCAATCTGCTTTTACTAAGCTGGCAACCAATGCTGAAAGAGTATCATTATCACCAAATTTTAGTTCGTCTATTGCTACGGTATCATTTTCATTTACTATGGGAATCACTCCAAGTCCCAATAGTTCTTGAAAAGTGTTGTAGACGTTGAGATAGCGGCTGCGCTGTACCAAGTCACTACGAGTCAGTAATACTTGGGCTATCGCCTGTTGCAAGGTAGTAAATAAATCATCATATATCCGAATTAACCTGCCTTGTCCAACTGCTGCTACAGCCTGTTTGAGTGCGATCGCCTTGGGACGTTCAGTTAAACCCAACCGCGCACAACCTACGCCTACAGCGCCAGAAGAAACCAAAATCACCCGATGTCCCTGGCGTCTTAAATGGCAGAGTGTTTCCGCCAAAGTAGCGATGGTAGAAAGTGCTAATTGTCCCGTTTCAGGTTGAGTTAGGCTAGAAGTGCCGATTTTGACAACAATTGTTTTAGTCATTAGTCATTAGTCATTAGTCATTGGTCATCAGTCATTAGTCATTAGTCATTAGTAACTGACGAATGATAACGGACAAATGACTAAAGAAATTGTAAAGCGCCAATCCCTCTATAGTGAAGGTTGACGCTTTACGGAAGTATATTTACTTAGTATGAGTTAGGGTCTTTTTTGGCTGACCCCATGTTATTAATACTTATGATCCCCGATTTTTTGGTTCCAGTAAGATTCCTTAATTATTTCTTTAGATTTACTTTCCTGATGATTTCTCAACTTTTGTGAATCTTGGTTTTCTTGGGAGTAATAGAGGCTCCCAGAATTTCAGATATCCAAACTTCAAAGTTGCGGACGGGATGAGAGCGGAGAGCCGCGTCGGCATGAACAATTGGTTCGACTAAAATGGTAAACATTCCCAGGCGATTACCTGCTAAAACATCGGTAAACAAGCGATCGCCTACCATTCCCACTTGATGCACTGGTAGATCCATTCCCCTAAGTGCTGCTCTAATTTTGCGTCGGGAAGGCTTGGCCGCACCTAAGTAGTAAGGTAAGTTGAGCGATCGCGCAATTCCACCAATTCGGGCTTCACTGAGGTTGTTACTCACCAAGCACAGTGCAGTACAGGTGCGAATTTGCTCCACCCACTCTCGTAGTTCTGGGGAAGCTATCCCGACTGTAAAGGGTACTAAAGTTTCATCTACATCCAATACCAGCCCTTTAAGCCCGTATTTTTGGATAATATCTGGTGTTAGGTTCAACACTGAACCCTCTAAAATCAAATCAGGCTGTAAAAGATTGTTCCAGACCATAATCAACAGTCAAATGTAGATAGCTAAGACAAATGAGCATAACCCAATATAGTTTAGTTAGTCGAACTCCATCCTGGAATGTCTCCCTGAACATTTTGAGATAAAATCCCTAAAATCTTATCTATTTCTTTGATGTAATAATTACTCAAATCAATAAATATATCGTTTTCTTCTAACTTCAAAAACTTCCAAATATCCCTTGTTGTTACCGCACCATAAATTTTACTAATTTCATTACCTTCTTGTTGATTAAACAATTGTGCTGCCAACATTGCTGCTGCACATTCACCTAATCCACCTTTAATATTTTCATTTTTGGCTTCACTAATAACCACCACAGGCACATTAATTGTTAGTTGCTCTTTAGAACGACTAATGATAAAGTCACAATAGCCATTCAGACCCTTTTCTGCATCTACATTAAAATCCGTTCCCGAAAACAAACTAATTGGATAATTAGCCCTGCGTCTTACCTCCAACAATATCGGAGTGATAATCATTTCTGAACGAGCTTTTTCAGTATTAATTGCTAAAGCTAGTTCTGTAGTTTCTTCTAAAGAATTTTTGAGTTTCTCACTTGCCTGTAAAGGTTCTATGTCAGCACATAAATCAGTTTCTTCATCAATGCGGATGTTGAATGACTTTTTAAATTTACTTAATGTAAAATCGCTATAAGCCATTTTCAGCACCTCATGCTAATTTTGGATTTTAGATAATGGAATTCAAAATCCCTACCAAAATGCTTTTTACCGAATTTTAAACAATACTAATTTTCCCATGTAGTATTAATGTTTCATTGCTTCTAACATTTAATGGGACATAGTAAAAGATTTAAGTAAATTGTGATTTCAATGAAAAATTACCAATTAAAAAATTCAAAATGAAAATATTACATTTTGAATTTTTAATCTTATTCCACTTCATTAAAAAGATGTTCTTCTAACAGAGGTTGCACTTTACGAAACTCCTCTGGAGAAAGTAATTCAGGCTCACCTGTTTTTGTTATCCGTGCAAAAAACAACAGGGGATCTAGAGGTGTATAAATTGCATACTCCTGATCTTCATCATAGAAGCTAGCGAGTAGCTGTAATTGCTCAGGCTCTAAATCTGCCTCTTCGTCTTCGATTTCTAAGGTGAAGAGTTCTGATTCTTCCACTGGCGGTAAATCACCTGCAACAGTCAGAGCATAAGCTGTGTTCTTCAGTATCAAGTTCTGCTCAGATAGTACAGCTTGGGCATTAGCAAAAATTTGCTCAATTATCGTGTCATCTTCTACCAGAACTGCTTCTTCTTCCTCACCGTCACCTTCCCAAGAAAAAATTTCTACAGGTGAGTCAACAGGAAGAAGCAAAACGTATTCTTGTCCATCTACCTCCAGGGAATGCTCTATGTAACAGTCGAGCGATCGCCCTTTGTCATCGGTTAAAGTGATGGAACCCGCATGAGCGTTATCATTTTCTTCAGGAAATGGAGAGGAAAACATAGCCGAAATGTAGAAATTTAATAAATACCAGCAAGTTTGAAAATCGCTTAACTATAGTCAATGACATATTATGTCAAACAAATAGCTTTATACGTAGATACAAGTGCTGGCTAATCGTTTTCAGAATATCATGTTAAAAGGTATCAATATTCAATAGCCGTAACTGAACTGCGGGAGTTGGCACGGTTAACATCCAGCCATTGTTGCAAAATCAAAGCGGCTGCCTTGCGGTCAATCAAACCTTTATGGCGTGACGGGGAGCGGTTCTCAGCTATCAGCAGTTGCTCTGCTTGAAATGAAGTTAATCGCTCATCCATATATTCCACAGGCAATTTTAGTGCTTTAGCAAGTCTTGTAGTAAATTTCTGAACTTGACGAGCCTGAAATCCTAGTGAGCCATCCATCGAATAAGGTAAGCCCATAACTAGAACTTGCACCTCACGTTCATTAACTATTTGTCGGATTTGCTCGACATCTTGCTCAAAAGATGTACGCTCAATAGTGGTGATTCCCGTGGCAATTAAACCAGTGCGATCGCACCCAGCCACACCAATCCGCTTGCGACCAAAATCTAGTCCCAAGGCGGAAATAAACGGTTTTGCTTGCTCTTGGGATATCACACTAATTCTCCTGCTGTCCATCTGCTGATTCAGAAATCGGCGATGTTTCTATGCTAGGATTTTTTACCGAAAAGTTAATCGGTTCTGGCTTGCTTGGCAGAGGTTTGTCTGAGGATGGCAACTTTCCTGGTTGTATCCATGACATCCCACCTGGTATAGGTTTACGAGTAGGTTGTAAACCTTGCAGCATATCAGTCCACTGGATTCCTTCTAAGGAGACGAATTTCGACTCTCGTAGCTTGTGCCACACAGAGCGAGACATCACTAATGTATGTTCTATGCGTTTTGCTCCAATTCGCTCTAAATATTCTTCTCGTTCTGCCTGATAGTCTGAGGAGGCTAGTTGTAACCCTTGCTGGGGAAAATCTTGGGCAATGCGAGCCAGTTGAGATAGTAATTCTGGATAAAGCCAGGTGTAAGCAGGATGAACTGTCAGCGTTGCGGCATGGGGAACTTCACCCTTGCGATCGAGTTGCACCTGAAAATAGCCGATCGCAGCTTTGCGTTGCGGTTCAAATACGTAACCACTGACTACTTCTGTTTTGGTCAGCCATTGCTTCACTGCATCAGTTAAAGCGCCGAACAAGCTGGTTTTAAAGTCACGGGTATTGCGGTCAAAAACCTGACGCACCAAAGGTGGCATCGATGCCGTATCTAATTGATACAGTAACTGGGCATCAGCATTGCTCACTGGCAACAGGTTGGGCAAGTCTGGCTCTGCTTGTGCCAATTCAGCCAGTAATTCTGGCCCAATTTCCCAGTATGTCATTTCTGCTAGACGCTGGAATCCATTTTGCCGATATAGTGCCAGCGCCTCTATGTCATTGATGTTAACTTCTAATAGCCAAGTGCGAGCTTCTAAAATCGACTCAAAGCAGTGACGCAAAAGTTGCGAACCAATTCCTTGTTTATCCACACCACGCTCTAGTAACACTTGATCGATCCGCCAAGTGCTACGTGTGCGGTTAAAGGGTGACACTTGAATCATTCCTAAAAGTATCCGCCCTTGCTCCGCGATATAAGCACAGAGGCGATACTGTAGCGGGTTAGGAAACCAACTTAAAAATTTGAGTAATCCATACCAGCGACGCAGCCTTTGCATCTGGCTGATGGCAAAACCTGCTCCCTTCGGAGTGAGGGCTGCGAATGACTCTTGAGTTATGCGCTCAATGCCGTCCATATCCCGGTATTGGACTGGTCGGATAACAACGCTGAGGTTTCTGGGAAGTAATGAAGTCATTTTTATTCGAGCCGCCATTTAGCCTTAACTAACTGCTCTTGAAAGGAAGGAACTGCTGCAATAATCTTAACTAGTTTCTGCTCTCTACTATTGTGCCAAAAGGGTGATTTTAGTAACTTAATACTTAAAAAGCAGAAAAAGCAGACCTTGTGAGAACACCATTGGCATTGACCCAACAACATCTGCCCTTATTTTATTTGAATTTTGATTAAAATTTGTATATATTTTATAACCCTTGCCGAGAAACTAGCTTTTCAAAGTGGGCTTGGGTTTGATGGAGTAATTGGTGGCGACTATCTACCAGTGTTTGCTTCAGCGTTGGAACAAGATTGCGAGCTTGCAGAGTCATGTGAAGTTGCAGATTGGCGACATATTCACTGAAATCTTGATTCACTTCATCTGCGCCCGCATCTGTTAATAAATTTGATTCCATTGCCACTGTGTTCTCCTGTGTTAATCCTGTGCTGTCTCTCTTCATGACCAAAAACTATCACGTTGTTTGGACTAACTTCTTTATTTGCAATGAAGTTTAACGCTTCTTAGGGATAGCGTGTCCCTTAAAATCTCAAACCAACACCACCTTGAACTGAGATAGCTGTACCACTGCTATCTCGGTAGGCATCAAAAGCAATAATGGCATTGCCAAAAAGGACAGTATTGCTATGTGGGATCATATAATCAATACCTGGTTGTAAAGCAAAACTAATTTTGTCGCCCACAGGAGAAGAACCACCACCACCAGCCAGCACTAACCCAGCACCCAGGTAGGCATCAGCTTGCCAGTTGAGGGGGAAATCGTAAGAAACCGTTGGTACAACAGCCGTATTATTACCAATTAACACTTGGGCACGCAGTGAAATTGGTGCTTCCAAAAGCTTGTAGCGCCCTGCTATCACCCCCCCAAATTGGATACCATCAGTAATACCAATAGTGGGACCGATACCAATATAACTGCCATAAGCTACTTGAGCTTGTGCTGGTTTCATACTCGCCAGACTCAAGACCAAACCAGCCCCCAAAACTGAAACCAAAGATGGAATATACTTCATAACCAACTCCTCACACCATTTTATTATTGGGTATTGGGCATGGGACATTGGGCATAGTTATTTTCCTTGTCCCTTGTCCCCCTGCTCCCCTGCCCCCTCCATTCTACGGGCAACGGGGATGAATACCACCTTGAGTACAAATGTACGCTAATTGCTTGGCATCTAAATTTTTGGCTTGAGAAAAATCAACACCTTGGACTACGGCAGATACTGAGCCTAAATCTGGGGTTTGGACAAATTGGTCTGCTGGATCTTGTTTGCTAGGAGCGAGAATTGCCCCCTTAAAATCTGCTCCAGCGACATTTGCCCCTCGTAAATCTGCAAGACTCAGGTCGGCATTTTGCAAGTTAACGTTTTCCATTTGGGCAGAACGCAAAACAGCACCAGTTAAACGAGTAGCACTAAGGTTAGCATTGCTGAGATTAGCACGATCCAAATAAGCTCCTGATAAATCTGCTCCTTGCCAATCAGTGTTAGTTAAGTTAGCAAAAGATAATTGCGTTCCGATGGCAGTGGCGCGACCTAAACGCGCTGCATACAGATTGGCTTCGTTTAATTTGGCATCGCCTAAATCTGCCCCAGTCAAGCTGGCTTTTTCCAAAACTGCGTTTCGCAGATCGGCTCCTACTAGTTGGGTGCTGTTGAGTTTAGCATCATATAGACGCGCGTTAGATAAGTTGGCTCTGTTAAGAGTGGCGCGACTCAAATCGATCCGGTTCATCAAGACGCAACTGAGGTTAGCATCAGTAAGATTGGCTTGCTGCAACTGAGCTTGGCTTAAATCAGCCATTACATCGTCGTAGGTATCCCAGCGCCCATCTTCACCCACGCCCCGAAAGCGGCTACCTTTAAAGCTGGCTTGGTTAAGATTTGCAGATTTAAACTTAACTCCAGATAAATCAAGATTGTCCAGTACTAAGTTGAAGAAGGAACTTCCTGAAGTACCGCTTTGACCTAATTGGGTGCTACTTAGGTCAACACCCTCGATTTTTTTACCGCTGTAAACAGAGAGAATCTTGTTGATTGTCCGCTGGTTTCTTTGTAGCCGCCCTTGCCGTAATTCCCGCTCTTTGGTTGCAGTGCTACCCACAGATTCCAGTTCGCTGACCAAAAACTGATTCTTATTTTTGAGTTCCGGGATAGCTTGGGGCCCAACACTTGTCAAAGCTTGTTGAATCGTATCCAGAAGGCTGGGGTTAGTTTCGCTAACTAATAAATCCGCGAGAAATTTAATAGATTGTGGGTCATTAAGACCACCCATAGCCAGAATTGCACTTTGGCGTTGCTCATTAGTCGCCCCAGAGTTGGGAGTCAATTGTTTGACAAGTTCGAGGAATTGTTGGCTGTTGATTTGCTTGGTTGCTCGCTGGGATTGTTGAATTTGGATATAAACTTGAGTGCCAATTAAAGTTGCCAGCACAGCAGTCATACTCGTCAGCCCTACCCCAAACAAAGTCAGATTGGGATTTTGCTGTATTCGCCGCCACAAATTAGGCGACTGGCTGGTTTGCTCTGCCGCTAATTCTTCACCCTCGTGCTTTTCTTCTGCTTGATCATTACCGTCAGCAGACTGAGCTTGTTTGTTGCTAGCTAAGACTGCATCGATTGTATAAGTACCTGCGAGTTGATCGTGGAATGCGCGACGCCCCCGACGCGACGGTAAGCCTATCCCTTCACCCACAATCATTAACAAAGACAAAAATGTGAATAATCCTAAATTCGGAAAAGCAAAGCTGTAGCGCCACAGCAAATAGGCTATGGAAATGGGTACAGTCCAACGCCCAACGCCTTCTCTAATTACAACTGCCCCCAGTCCGGGCGGCTTCCCTTGCTCGTTGACAACCCGCACTTTTAACCAACGTTTCCCAATTGTGCTACCAGTCTTAGCTAATAAATACAATTGCCACCACGAAAGAGTTACAGGTGCTAACAGGGCGATTGTCCACAAAATATTAGTCGGCCATGCAACGTTACGGATGCCATAGCTTACAGGTAGAGCTAGGGGTCTGGCGATCGCTCTTTCTGTGACTACTAGCACGGGGTTAAGCGGCACTCGGTTCAGATCGCTTCTAGAATTGGCATAGACACCAATGCCAAAGGGAATCAACCCACTAGTAACTACTAGTGTGATTTCAGCCGCCCAAGCAGCGAAACGCCTACTTGCTAGCAGCGAATTGGCTCTTTCCGATTTTTTTGACTGACCAGATTGATTACTAGTTCTCCTGACAATTGGTGAGGTCATCGTATAATTTCCTTTGATATTATTTCTACGCCGCGATCGGCACAATTAAAATAGACTAAGCTAATCAGCAAAAAGAAAAGCATATTGAAATAGGATTTAGGAGTTATACAGCAGAATTCAGGAGTCAGAATTCAGAATTTAGAAGTAAAACAGGCTTGATACCTAGTTTTGACACTTCACTTCTGGACTTCACCTTCCTTGAAATCCTCTGTAAGTCAGAAGCCGTTTTGATTCCGGCTCCTGACTCTCATAACTCCCGACAAAGTGCAAAGTAAATGCATATCAACTTATTGCTTACGTTGAAAGCTACCAGACACAAAAAATTTGTATCCAACATACACTAACACTGCCAAAAGTGCCAGACTGATTACAGATGCAACTAGTTTAAACACTGCTTGCAGTATCGCCAAGCCTACTAGCACCGTCACACCTGAAACTACCAGCTTTTTCACACCAGATAAGCTGTTGAACCAAATCTGAAATCGCTCCAGTTGCAAGTTGAAGCTGGCAAAAACAGACTGAGGCGTTTGTTTTTGTTCTTGTGAAACCACCCCAGGCGGGGAATTAATCTCTGCCTCTAGCTGATTGAGGCGACGCTGTAAGTCTTCTTCTGGTTGAGGATTCATCAATCTTTCCTACCTCGTTAGCATACTTATTCAACAATAGACCAACCAAATTTTATTTTTGGTGGTTGTCTTAGTGATTTTAGCTAATGTCTGTAAGTGCAAGACCTTTCTGAACAGGGAAAAATTATGTTTTTTTTGTTGCCTTCCAGACATCAATTGTAGAGACGTTGCAATGCAACGTCTCTACATACACCTATCAAATCTTCACAAATAATCCTTAACAGACTGGTATTGCTTTATACGGCGTCTTTTGGAACCAAGACGGATTGCTGTCGTCTATATAAATCAGACTGTATAACAATATTGCTCTAAAAACTGGAGCATTAATTAAAATGAAGACGCTTAGGCTACTTGCAATTATTCCCACAGCTTTGGCTATGAGTTTGGTTTTCACTGAGGCTAATTTGGCACAGACACCAACAATCCAAATTAATCGAAATTCCCAACCAGATCCAATGATTTTGAACGGCAAGTCTGGGGGAACTGTCAAAAGTAATTGTGGCAATATTACCACTGAACCTAATCAAGTTATCCAAGTTACAGAGTCACTACCTTATTTGCGATTAACAGTAGAGAGTCAAGGAAAGCCAACACTGCTGATCGACGGGCCTGGGGGGCGCTTTTGTGTACTAGCAGATAGTTATTCTGGAGGTAAGTCAGAACTTTCTGGTTATTGGCAGGCAGGAAAATACTCGCTGTATGTGGGCGAACTATCCCCGCAACAGTATACTTACAGCCTCTCAATCTCGCAAAAAAATAAATAGTCATTAGTCATTTATGCTTTGCTAATGACTAACGATCCTTGACTATTCTTCCAGTGATTTGGCTGGAACTTCGACAGCAGTGACATCAATTGTGCCTTCTGGTGTGAAGCGCTGAAAATGACTATTTTGTACTAACAGTAATTCCTGACAGTTAGGACATTGCAACTGAGTGTTATTTAAACCTGTAAATTCATATCCACAGACGGGACATTGATCGGCAACCAAGTTGCGTTGCAGCCACCAACGAAAGCCAAAAAAAGCCACAATAGGTGCCAACAACAGCAACCCGAAAATAATTAGCAATGAATTAACTAACCAACCCAAGCCCACTGATGCCAGTAACAAAACAACTGCCAGCAGGGTGAGCCAAGGGCGGAGATTTAAAAGATTCAATTGAAATGACTTAAAGCTCATTTTTTAAATATCGTCCTGCTCTCCTTCTAGGATAGCGATTTTAGTCATTAGTTATGAGTCATTGATCGTTTGTCATTTGGACTCAAATGGACTTTATTACTGAGGATAGCAGCATTTTTTGTAAGTGCTGTTGAAAGGCATTTAGGCCAAACAGAGCGATCGCCTGTTCTCTTAGCCACTCCCCATCACATCGCTGGTCATCCCCTTGAAGCATTTCTATACAAGCTGTTGCTACAGCATCAGGACTGCGGTGTGGTACTCGCCATCCCAGTTTACCATCCTGCAAGGGGTCAGCGGAACCATCGTCGTCACCGGATAACACCGGCACTCCACAAGCCATTGCTTCTAGATAAACTATGCCAAAGCCTTCTTGCGAAGGCATAATATAGGCGTCAGCAAGGCGATAATGTTCCATTAATTCTTCTGTGGCAACGAAACCCGCAAACACGACGCGATCGCTCACACCTAAATATGCAGCAAGTTTAGCTAATCGTGGTTGGTCATCGCCGCGACCAATTACCAAATATTTCACTTCTGGAAAAACTTGAGCGATTTGTGGTATAGCCCGAATGGTGACATCTACACCTTTGTAAATATCTCCTGACCATAACCGCGCTACTGTCATTAACACTTTTGCACCAGTTAAGCCATACTTCTGGACTAATTCTGGTTGTTTGGAACCAGGAGTAAATTTATCTGGATCAATTGCACAAGGCATCATCTGTACCATTTTCGGGTTTAGACTATTGGCAATACAAGCGCGATCGCGGCTGTAGCGACTAATTGTCCAAATTCTATCTGCTGATGTCAGAGCGCGACGTTCTTGATTTTTCAACGGTTCCCAGACTTCTTTGCCGTAAGTTAGCACAGTGTAAGGAATTCCCAAGGGCTGGCAAAGTGTTTGGATTAATACTGCTAAGTTAATATGACCACAGAAAACCTGCTGCGGACGGCTCTGCAACAGACACTTCAGTAAAGCCGCTGCCATTTGCAATCTCCCCAAATAGGGGGACTGATTTTTAAAGTAATGAAATTTTAAGTTCTCGTCTTCAAACGGATTTAAGCTATCAGCACTATCTCGCAGTAAAAAAACTTCTGCCTTGTAGTCTTGGCTCAATCCCAGATAGGCGCGAAAAATATCTTTTATATACGATTGAATACCACCTTCGTGAGCGAAAATTTCTAAAAACACGAAGACATGGTTAGTTTTTTTGTTAACTTTATCACCTAGATTCAGGTTTTTTGTCACTGTAGTGATGTGCATCTTAAGATTATTTACACTCGCGGTAAGGGCACGATGCCTGCGGCAAGGACTTCATCCAACGCACCGCTTTGTAACCGCTCCAAATCTGTTTTTACCATTTTTTCTAAAAGTTCCTCAAAGCTTACTTGGGGTTCCCAGCCGAGGTTTCTTTTAGCTTTACTGGGATTAGCTACTAGTTGAAAATGCTCATCTTGCCGCAACAAGCTAGTATTTAAGACTACATGCTGCTTCCAATCCAATCCGACTGACTCAAAGGCTGTGGCAACTAAATCTCTAACACTATGCAGTTTACCAGTGCCAATCACATATTCTTCTGGTTCATCAATTTGCAACATTAGCCACATGGCCTCTACATAATCACCTGCAAAGCCCCAATCACGTTTGGCATCGAGATTACCGATTTCTAAGGTGTCAGTTAAACCCAATTTAATTGATGCAGCCGCCAAAGAAACTTTGCGTGTGACAAACTGAGGTGCGCGGAGAGGAGACTCGTGATTATATAAAATTCCGCTACAGGCAAATAGTCCATAGCGCTGTCTATGATGTACCATCGTCCAGTGGGCGTGCATTTTAGCCGCAGCATAAGGATTTTTGGGACGAAAAGGAGTTTCCTCATCTTGAGGCGAGAGGAATACATCGCCAAACATTTCTGAACTGCTGGCTTGATAAAATCTGGTAGACAAACCAACTTTTCGTACTGCTTCCAAGAGCCTGGTAGCTGTACCAGTTATTAAATCCAGGGTTCCCAATGGGTCGTTCCAGGAGTCGGGTACAAAACTGGGAGCCGCCAAATTGTAAATTTCTTGAGGACGCAGTTGTTCAACTGCGGTCAACAGTGCCGCACTATCCCTCAAGTCAACCGTAAAAATTTCTACCTGATTTGCCAGTATTCCCAGTTTTGTCAAATTAGGTTGTCGATGTGGGGGTACTAATCCGACAACTCGATAACCACGATTGAGAAGCAAATGGCTGAGATAGTAGCCATCTTGACCAGTAATTCCTGTAATTAGGGCTGTCTTAGTCATATTTTGTCCCCTATTCTGTCTATCTCTTTAAGCACAAAATGGCACTTGTTAGAGAACAAACATTAAGATTCTCAACACTGCTGACAAATCTTAACAAGGGAGCTAGTGTAACTCGAATGCTATTTTTACTATATTCACTAATCCTTTTTATACAAAAATATTACTTAAAATTTTACCAAAAAATCATAATTAATAAGCAATTTTACGTAAAAAATATATTTCTCCAATTTAAATAATATTAAAAAAGGAGTATACTTTTATCAATCAAATAACTATGTATCTCAGCAAAAACTGCTTCTGTTTGAAAGTGTGTACCTCAACTTTTAGCAAAATCTTCGTTAGCTTGGTGACGACTATAGGAGAAGTTTTATTTGTTTGACTCCTAAGTACGGGCGAGCTAGCAAGAGAGTATTGTAGAGAAGAAAAGCCCTAGTTTTTTGTCGATACTCCTTCCCTACACTCCGCTTACAAGCCAAATTTCACTGTTACTTTTGTGCTTCTACAGAGTATTTGACAATGAGCAGGCAATTTCTACCATCCGCACCACGTTCGTATACAACCCGGTCAGCCAACCGCCGGAGGAGAAACCATCCATACCCACCTACTTGCAGAGTACCTGGGGCTGGCTCTGCGATCGCATCAGGATTGAAAGGTTTTCCGTAATCCCAAATTCTAATCTCTAGTCGGTCAATCCACAGATAAACGTTAATTTCAATGGTTGTTTCCGGGGGTAAAGCATGATGAGCATGACGAACAGCGTTGGTAAAGCCTTCTGCTAATGCTAAATTGAGGCGATCAAGTTGGGTTTTTGACCAGCCAAGTTGAGACAAGTGTTGCAGACAAAATTGCTCAAACCATTCTTGCACCTGGTTTAAGAGCCTGAGTTCGCTCTTAACAGTCAGATGGTCTTGCTGCACTATACTAAGCATTAACTGTGAGTTGAATATAAGTAAACCCAAGTTGCTAGTTATTAAATTCTGCGCTGTTCGCAAAATTTCTCTCACATAAAAAAATCTAAATTGACATATTCTGTGTACCAAAATACAAAACATGAACGATTTTGGCAATCTGAGGGTTGTAACTAGCAACTTACGTTAAGTAAGTAAGAAATGTTTGTATTTGTTGACTTTTGATCATTTGAGATTTGGGAATAGCTTTTCCATCCAAAACTTCAAATACCAGATGCAATCTGAACTATTAAAGAAGAATTCAGAATGTAATCAGTGAGGGATACTCTGTAGAGTCTTGCTACAAACCCAACACTATCTTGTTGACCACTGAAAACAGCATATTTAGTGTAGGAATTAAACCCGTTTCTTCAGACGCTATCTACGAGACGCAGTGCTTAACTTGCTTTCCCATAGGATACGCGGACTCGCTTTGGGTAGCGTTATCCGCTTTTCATTCAGAATTAAATTCTGAATTCTGGCTTCTGACTCCTGAATTCTTTCCTGTTAAAATTGACGCCTGTTGATTGTTTTCAAAAGCACATCTGCATCTGCTCTTGAAACTTACAGGCGTCAAAGCATTTTCTAGTGACTAATTTAGAATAGTCCCAAGGTCAAAGATTTATCCAATGGCAAAGCAGCACCAATACCCAGCCACAAGGTGACAAGAGTACCAACGAGGAATACTGTGGTTGCAACTGGACGGCGGAAGGGGTTTTGGAACTTATTCACGTTCTCAATAAAGGGAATAAGGATTAGACCTACTGGTACGGAACCCATTGCTAACACTCCTAAAAGTTTGTTAGGAAGCGATCGCAAAATTTGGAAGACTGGATACAAGTACCACTCTGGCAAAATTTCCAATGGTGTGGCGAAAGGATTTGCTGGTTCACCGGTCATTGCGGGATCTAGCACAGCTAGAGCCACAATCGCAGCGAAGGAACCCATGATCACAATTGGAAAGACGTAAAGTAGGTCATTAGGCCAAGCGGGTTCACCATAATAGTTGTGACCCATGCCTTTTTCGAGTTTTGCTCTTAACTGAGGATCGCTCAGGTCAGGTTTTTTTTGTGTTGACATTTTGAAATGTGCTCTCCTGCTTAAGTTCAATTAAAGCATTTGTGAAAGCTATCAGCTACTAGGCAACCAACAGGCAAGAAACAGCGTTTACTATATCTACAGTCATCCGCCTGAAGTTTTCTACAGCTTTGGGCTTCAGATACAAGTATTTGTTTTTTGTAACTTATGTGCAATTAATTTATTGTGTTTCATAAGTTTAAAACAAACAACTTGATCTGAAAACTAACAAATGTTGCCTTTCGCTAATAGCTGAGATTACAAAGGCCCGGAAATACCTTGCTTGCGGATCATCAAGAAGTGAAACAGCATGAATACTGCAATCAACCAAGGCAGTACAAATGTGTGTGCGCTGTAGTAACGAGTTAGTGTTGCTTGACCAACACTAGAACCGCCGCGCAGCAGGTCGGAAATCAGAACTCCAACCACGGGAATTGCTTCTGGTACGCCGCTAACGATTTTCACAGCCCAGTAGCCAACTTGATCCCAAGGTAGGGAATAGCCGGTAACTCCGAAGGAAACGGTAATCACAGCTAGGATCACACCACTTATCCAGGTCAATTCGCGGGGCTTTTTGAAACCACCAGTCAGATAAACCCGGAAAGTGTGCAAAATCATCATCAATACCATCATGCTGGCAGACCAGCGATGGATGGAGCGAATTAGCCAACCGAAGTTCACTTCATTCATGAGGTACTCCACTGAGGAGAAAGCTTCAGTGACTGTTGGCCTGTAGTAGAACGTCATGGCAAATCCAGTGGCAAACTGGATCAGAAAGCAAACCAGGGTAATTCCACCCAGGCAGTAAAAAATATTGACGTGGGGAGGGACGTACTTGCTAGTGACGTCTTCGGCGAGTGCCTGAATCTCCAGGCGTTCCTCAAACCAGTCGGAAACGTTGGTCATACAATCTCAAGTTCCTAAAAGTCGGTTGCGGTTGATAAATCCCGAAGTTCTGAATCGGCAGAAGCCTTCGCTCAGACTTCTCTCCCAACTAGTAATTTTGGGATTTTAGTAAAGGGGAGTTTTTTTGTTTGCTTTTGGGCTTTTGGCGTGCTAAGAGACTTCAGAAACTTTACACTCTGTAAAGATGGAATATATTGCGATCTCTTTACGCCCCTACACAGAAAATGGTGGACACAAAGTAGATTTTATCCTTTGCTGAGTGGATACGATGCATCAGTTGACTGAACAACTTGATGAGAAAAATGCACCACTTCTATAAAAAAAGTAACATAATCGAGAGATAGATTTCATCAACAACAGAGGAAGTGGGCATTATCTAGGCAATTTGGGTTGAGGTGGAATTGATAATGGGGTTCATGAACAAACAAGTCTTTCGGGTTGGATTTTCATTGTTAATGGCATTTTGCTTGGTGTTGGGTACGCTCACTCAGCCAGCACTGGCTTTGACTGGGGAACAAAAGCTGGTTTCGGAAGTTTGGCGAATTGTTAATCGTACTTATCTAGATGAGACGTTTAATCATCAAAACTGGGCGGCTGTCAGGCAAAAGGTTCTAGAGAAGCCACTGGCAGACTCAAATGCCAGTTATCAGGCAATTGGGAAGATGCTCAAGAGCCTCGACGATCCTTTTACCCGCTTTTTAGATCCAGAACAGTACCGCAGCTTGCAGGTCAATACTTCTGGGGAACTGACTGGGGTAGGATTGCAAATTGCCCTGAATCCTGAGAATGGGAAGTTGGAAGTAGTGGCTCCCATCGCCGGTTCACCGGCGGATAAAGCGGGGATTCGACCACGCGATCGCATTCTCAAAATTGAAGGTGTTTCCACAGAAAATCTCACCCTTGATGAAGCTGCAACCAGAATGCGCGGGCCGAGTGGCAGCCTTGTGACTCTCTTGATCGAACGAGACGGAGAGACAGAAACGGAAATTAGACTGACACGCGATCGCATTGCTCTTAACCCTGTGGTTTCAGATTTGCGTGTTTCTGCTGAGGGTACACCCATTGGCTACCTAAGTCTTACACAATTTAATGCCAACGCTTCAATGGAAGTGGCACACGCTATTTCTAGTCTAGAAAAAAAAGGCGCTGCTGCCTACATTCTAGATTTACGAAATAATCCTGGGGGATTATTACAATCAGGAATTGAAATCGCCCGTCTGTGGTTAGACTCTGGGATTATCGTCTACACTGTTAACCGACAAGGCATTCAGGGTAGTTTTGAAGCCCTTGGGCCAGCCCTGACCAAAGATCCTCTGGTGATTTTGGTGAATCAAGGAACTGCTAGTGCCAGTGAGATTCTCGCTGGCGCACTCCAAGATAACCATCGCGCCCAGTTGGTAGGCGAAACCACTTTTGGCAAGGGATTAATTCAATCCTTGTTTGAATTATCAGATGGTTCGGGCTTGGCAGTGACAATTGCTAAGTATGAAACTCCTGAACACCGGGATATTAACAAACTAGGTATTAAGCCGGATAAAGTTATTTCCCAACCAGCCATTAACCGGGAACAGATTGGCACCGAAGCGGATCTGCAATATCAAGCAGCAGTCGAACTTTTGGTGAAAAACTCGATGGTGGTGGGTAAGGCTTGAATAAGGGGACAAGGAGACAAATCAGGTGGGGATTTAGACTCCATCTGATACCATAACTACCAAATAAGATTTAGTTATGCCGATAACGGTAGCTGAATCACAAATTCAGTTCCTTCCCCAAGTTGGGAATTCACCGCGATCGCTCCGCCATGTTTTTCTACAATGATTTGACGAGCGATCGCCAATCCTAATCCTGTACCTTTACCGACAGCTTTTGTCGTAAATAAATGGTCAAATATTTTTTGTTTTACCTTTTCATCTATACCCTTTGCATTATCGGCGATTGTAATTTTAACTAGATTATTTTCTACTGTAGTTGTAATTGTAATACAGTTTGGATTTGCTTTAATTTCGTCAAAACTTCGGCCAAGATTCGATTCCTCCAAGGCATCAATAGCATTTGCTAAGATATTCATAAATACTTGATTTAATTGTCCAGGAAAACACTCAATTTGAGGTAAAATGCTGTATTTAGTTATCACTTCAATTGCTGGACGTTGCTCGTTAGCCTTGAGACGATGTTTCAAAATTAAAATCGTGCTGTCGATGCCTTGGTGAATATTAAACGGTACTTTATAATCTTTATCGGCACGCGAGAAAGTTCGTAAACTGGTGCTGATATTTTTCAAGCGATCGCACGCCATAGTCATGGAATCAATTATCTTGGGCAAGTCTTCTAAGCTATAATCTAAATCGATTTCTTTAGCATGGTCTTTAATTTCATCATTTACATTGAGCAAGCTTTCTTGATAGAGTTTTAAGTGTTCAACAATATCAGCGATGGTAGGTTTAGCTTGTTTGAGACTGGCAGCAATAAAACCGAGGGGATTATTCATTTCGTGAGCCACACCTGCAACTAAGTTGCCCAGGGCTGACATCTTTTCACTTTGAACAATTTGTAATTGGGCGTGTTGTAAATCGTTCAAGGCTTGTTGCAAATCTTGTGATTTTTGCTGCAAGGCAAGTTCTGCAAGTTTGCGATCGCTAATATCTCGCATCACAACGACTGCACCGAATTTGTTGCCCGAAGAATCGACGATCGCTTGTCCGCTTGCTAATAAAATTCTTTTAGAACCATGCTTTGGCGCAATTACCATTTCGGCATTTTCGACGATTTCCCCTTGTAAGGCGCGAAACAGAGGAATTTCCGTTTTTGATAGGGGTGTTTGACCATCCGGTTGATAAAGATCGAAGTGTTCTGTCCATTCTTCTGCTGGTAATGATTCTACTGGTAAGCCATGAAATTCACGAGTTGCTTTGTTAAATAGAGTCAATTTCCCACTAGCATCGCAAACAACAATCCCATCGGTAATATTGTGAATGATGGCATTCAAGAACTCTCGTTTTTTGACTAGAGATGCTTCGGCCTGTTTGCGATCGCTAATATCAATTACCACCCCATCCCATAGAATTGCGCCATCGGCTTGTTGCTCTGGTCGAGAAGCAGATTGAATCCATTTCATAGTTCCTGAAGGCAGGATAATGCGCCATTCTTGCTCAAATGGTGTGAGATTTTGAGCAGAGTAGGCGATCGCTTGGGCAATAGCTGGGCGATCGTCAGGATGATTCATGGCATAAAGGCTATGCGTCCCTGCCATCACCAACTCTGGCTCTAACCCATATAAGTCAAAACAGCCAGAGCTAACATAGGGTGTTGAAGTTGAACCGTCAGCCGCCAGACGGAATTGGTACACCATACCAGGAATATTATTCGCCAAATTTTGGAAGCGGATTTCACTAGCCTGCAATTTTGCTAGAGATTGTGTTAACTGTTGAGCAGAGTTCTGAGAATTGCGATAAAGTCGGGCATTTTCCAGAGAAATTGCAGCTTGAGCGCAAAGTAAGTTCAGCAGTTCGACGCGATCGCTTGTAAAGGCTGCGGTTGCCAAATTATTTTCTAGGTACAATACGCCCAGCAATTTACCCTGATGCAAAACTGGGCTGCACAAGATACTCTTAGGTTGCTGTTGCTGAATATATGGGTCATTGATTAGTTGCAGATGCACTGTAGCATCAGTAATTATTGCTGGTTGTAAGTTGCGTTTGACATTATTAATTAAGCCAACTGGTACATCAACTGAGTCTTCAACGGGCTGTGGGTTGAGCAACATCGGGTAAAAATCGACCTTGGCAGCCTGATTCTGTACATCACTCAGGGAAAGCTGTGCTAAAGCCTGAACTAGCAACCGATCTGACTCCAAAAGCATGAATACACATTTATCAGCTCCAGCATTTTCAATGACGATATGCAGCAAAGCTGAAAGCAGTTTTTCGAGTTCGATTTCCCCAGAAAGGGTTTGGGAAGCTTTGAGAATGGCTGCTAAATCTAAAGCAACAGATACGCTGCTACTACTGGAAGTGGCAGAACTGGTGGAGGTGAAACTTTCCAATGTAAAGATAGTTTCGTTAGTTGAGAGGGGAAAACGGGTTTGCTGGAGGATGGGGGCGAGGAGTTGGGGATAGTGGCGTTCTAAGTCGGCGACTTTAGCTTTTGCGCCCCAACGAGCATAGCCATAGTAGGCGTTCGTCATGTATTCCTGGGCAATGCGCTGTTTACCCCAGTCGAGGTAGAACTTAGCGGCCAGTTCGTTGGCAAGTGCTTCTTCTTGGGTGTAACCGTGTTCTTTGGCAAGAGCAATGGCGCGATCGTACAATTCTATTGCCTCTGATTTATGTCCCAGAACCCGATATCGTTCTGCTTCAACCAAATAAAACTTGTGTAAATGATTGGCTGGAATATAGCTAGCCCAAGTTTTGATCTTTTCCTGATTTTTGCTCACCCGCCCAAGAATGTGTTGTTGTTCTGTTGCGGAAACTTGGGAATAGATTGCCAAATGAGCCAGAGAATCATAGGTGTGGAAGATTGGAACCACAAATAATCCGATGACACCGCCTAGATAATTTTCAGTTGCGATCGCAGCTTCCACTGCAAGTTCAAACTTCCCAAACAGATAACCGAGAAAAAGTTTACTCACATAGAAATAGTACAGCGCAGTTTGATCGCCTGAGTGCTGGAGGACTGGCAGCATTTGCTCTTGATTAAAAACCTTACCAATCAGTTGCCATACTTCAGCATCATCGCCGATTAAATTCAAAATTCCTTGCTGAAAAATAGTCAGATGGCTGAGAAGTCCTTCTTGTTTGAGTTGAGTGAGTTGAAGGCGGAAGGCATCGCTCTCCCGACTTAGCTCCCCCAGTTCTTTACCGACAAATAAAGAGTGCATGACGTAACCGAATGCACAAATGGTAGTTGATTCTAAATCTCCCGTTTCCAGCCCAATTTGATAGCCTTCCCGGAAAAGCGCTAAGGTGTTCTTGAGCGGCTCTTTCCAATGCAATACACTACAGCATACTGCGACATAAGTTCTGGCTTTCAAATTTTTGGCATTAAACTGTTCGAGTAATTTGAGTGCCAGTTGTCCAAACTGATAGCCGCATTCAATGTCTCCTACCACCCCACAAAGCAGCAGTCCATAGTAGGCATAACCATTTGTAGAGTCTGAGGTATTGCCATACTGAACAGATAAATTTACTTGCTCAAGGATAATAAATGGTAAGAGTGTTGGAGCGACAACATAGGCAGAACAAGAGACACCTACGAGAATCCGCATAGCGGCTAATTTGTCTGACTCTATCATCTGATGTAGAGCCATTAAATCTGGCGGTTGCCTTCCAGCTAAGATGGATTTGGTTACCTCGAAAGCCGATGCAATATCTGATTCACCCGGTTGCTTTGGAAAATGGATTCCTAACTGCTCTAAAATCTTGAGAGCAAGCTCCACGCCCTGTAGAAATTGATGTTGAGCTTGAGCGGCTTGAATTTGGATTTCATAGACTTTAACGGTATCCAATAAGGTTCTAGCATTTTCCAAAATGACTGCTGGAAATTGTGCCATCTGCTGAAAGTTGCCACTTAAGTAAGCTGCTTCGGTGGCAGCTTCATAAAGTGTCAGGGTTAGTTCATATTCTGTTTGCCACCGATCTTGTGCAAGCATTGCAATACCTATAGTGGCATACTCAAATGCGGCGGTGTATGCTGTTGCAGCTATTGCTTTTTGTGCAGCTTGTAAATTGAGTTGAGCGAGTTCTGTTTTCTGAGATGGATCGACAATTAAGCTATTCCCGATATTGAGTTGATTGACAATCTCAAATAGTTTTTCGTTCTGTTCTGAGGCTGGTGTATGGTTCAGCAAAAGTTGCCCAATTTTCAGGTGAGTGACCTGTTTTTGCTGGTTGGGAATGAGAGAGTAGGCTGCTTGCTGAACGCGATCGTGCAAGAACTTGTAAGCACAGGTGTCAACCTTCTGTGCTGATATTGGGACTGTGGCAGCTGATGTTTCAGTTTGATAAAACTTGTAGACTTCATTGGTTGGAATCACAAATCCTTCTTGCAATGTTTTCCACAAGTCTACAGCGATTTCCATCTGCGACTTTTCAGAGACGATCGCTAACGTCGCTAAATCGAACTGATTGCCAATACAGGCTGCCAGTTTCAAAATATCTTGAGTGTTGGATGGCAATTTTTGAAGCTGTTGTGCCATAAATTCCACCACATCATCGGTGAGGGCAAGCGATCGCACTTGCGCTACATCACACTGCCAAAAACCTACCTCCCAATCAAAGGTAATCAGCCCATCCTCGTATAGCGCTTTCAAAAACTGAGTTGTGAAAAAGGGATTGCCTTTGGCTTTTTGATAAACTAACTCTGTTAACGGTAATGCCTTTTCAGTTGCACAACTGAGCGAATCGGCGATTAAATGGTTAACATCTGCTTGACTTAAGGGAGCTAGGCTCAAGGTGTTGATGCAGGAGGATGCCTTTTTGATTTCATCTAGCCTTAACATGAGTGGATGAGCCGCAAACACCTCGTTATCGCGGTATGCGCCAATAATGAATAGATAGCCGCAATCACTCTGAGACATTAATAACTTCAGCAAATTCAGCGATGCTGAATCTGCCCACTGCAAATCATCCAGAAATATTACTAACGGATGCTCTCTGGTTGTGAACACCTGAATGAACTGTTGGAACAGCAAATTGAAAAGGTTTTGTGCTGCACTGGCAGATAGTTCAGCGATCGCAGGCTGTTTGCCAATCATCTGTTCCAGTTCAGGAATTACCTCGATCAGAAGTTGTCCGTTCTCTCCAACTGCCGCTAAAATCTTTTTCTGCCATTGCTTTAGCTGAGTATCGCTTTCACTAAGCAACTGTCCCATTAGGTCACGAAAGGCTTGTACAAAAGCAGACAGAGGAATGTTGCGGTTGAACTGGTCGTATTTGCCCTTGATGAAGTAGCCATTCCACCGCACAATCGGCTTATGCACTTCATTGACGACTGCGGTTTTGCCAATACCAGAAAAACCTGCCACTAGCATCAATTGAGAGCTACCATTGGCAACCTGACCAAATGCCTCTAGTAAGGCCTTTACTTTCGATTCCCGCCCGTAGAGTTTTTCTCTTATGAGAAAGCGATCGCTGATATCGCGCTGTCCTAAATCAAACCAGGTGTGTTTGCCTGTTTCTCGCCACTGTTCTAAGCAGGTAACAAGGTCATGTTTAAGTCCTAGCACACTTTGATAGCGGTCTTCGGCGTTCTTCGCCATCAGTTTGCGGACAATTTCGCCCAGCATCAAGGGCAATTTGGGATTGAAATCGCAGACGCAAGGTGGAAGTTTCGCAATGTGGCAATACACCAACTCCATCGGTTCCTGGGACTCAAAGGGCAGTTGTCCACTCAGTAATTCAAAGAAAGTCACACCCAAAGAATAGAAATCGCTGCGGTAGTCAATGCCTCTGTTCATCCGTCCGGTTTGCTCTGGCGACAGATAGGCTAGCGTTCCCTCCAATCCATTGAGGCACTGGATTTCCTGGGTTTCTCGTGGTAAAAGCGAAGCAATACTAAAGTCAATCAGCTTGATTTGTTTGGTGTCAGGGTGAATCAAGATGTTGGCTGGCTTGATATCTTTGTGAATGACGCGCTGTTGATGTAACTGGTGTAAAGTGTCTAGCAGTTGCAGAGCAATGGGTAGGAATTGCTCTAATGTCAGTGTTTTTCCTTGAGGAAATTGCCGCAGGGAAATACCACCAAAGTCTTCCATCACTAGGGCATAACCATTGTGATAGGCTTCCAGGCTGTAGGGTTTGATAATGCCGGGAATATCTAGGTTTTTAGCGATCGCATATTGGTTGCGAAACTGTACTAATTCGGTAAAAGTTGGGTATTCTCGTTTTAAGAGCTTGATGACAGCTGGTAGGCGATCGCATTCTCGAATTGCCCGATATACTTGAGTACGAGAACCTGAATAAAGTTGCTTGATGATTTGGTAGCCAGCAATCTTTAAAGTTCCATCAACTTTTGCGCTCATAAATTTTGACGAAAATTTCTTTATACTAGTGTTATGATTCCCACTACCATATCTTGGTTAACAAACGTTAGAAAAGTTGCATTGAGTATAGGGCACTAGAGGCAAAGAGTAGGAATGCAAAGCACCTTCATGTAGATATGGCGATCGCTTTTTGATGATTTCCCAAACTAGCATCAGAACTCCGTCAAGGAGTTTTTGATCTGACAAACAAAGGCATCAGGCAACAGCAAAGAAGTATTAATTTAGTTGGTGAGTGGCAATAACTTCTGCGGGCATAGTTTTACCAGTACCGCTCATCCCAGAAAATAATGCCGTAATGTTCAAGCCGCGAGTACTTTATATTGGCGAATTCCCATTTGTCATAAACCGTTAGTCAGGTGTTGGACATGAACGATCATTTCATGCAGTTGCTGTTGTTCTTGTAGTGCTAGGTCATCCCAAGTGGCGCTGGTATCTAGCGCGATCGCATTTTTGCCGTAACTATGTACTATTCCGAGAAATAATATTGCCTGCGCTATTTTAATCTAGTTTAAGCTCAAAGATTTAGCTTATAAAACTGGTCAAACAATTTATCAAATTAAGCATAGATTATTGTCAAATTATTTAGCTCGGCAATTAACACGTCAAGACATTACGATGTTTATCGCCTAGTTGTTTGGCGCGCAGCGCGGTGTGGCTGCGCCATTACTTGTGATAGTTGCGTAAGTCCTGTCACAAATCAAATAGGTTTTTTATATATGTAGACAATTTGCAAAATTTTTACTCTTTGTATTTAGATTTAATTGGGTGGTAATTCTAAACTCATTTCACCCAACAACCCCTTGCGAAAATCTGTTAAAAGTTGCCTTGCAGCTCGCTCTACATCACCTTTGTAGCGATGTTCTGCTAAGGCGTGCAAATAGGTATCCCCAGTCTCTGATGTCGAATCGAGTTGGTAGCGAGACTGTAATGGTTTTTTTGGTAATAAATCTGCGGCTACAGCTTCTAAATAGTTGAGTAAATCCACTAGAGCTGCTGCTACTAGCTGGTTATCGTAAGATGCTTCACCAATATCATCACAAATAGCTAATTTCAAGGCTGCATCTTGGTTTTCTAATCTTAGAGGGATGACACCAGGAGCATCTAGCAATTCTAAATGTTCGGAAATTCGCACCCAGCGTAGTTGGCGAGTTACCCCAGGACGGGCTGCACTTTCCACGACTCGCTTTCCCAACAGGCGGTTAATTAAAGCTGATTTACCGACATTAGGAAAACCAATCACCACAGCCCGCACTGGACGGGGTAACATGCCGCGATCGCTTCTTCTTTGATTGAGTTCTACCCCAGCAGCTTGCGCTGCCCGCGCCACTTCTGCTATACCTTTACCATGTTGAGCGTTGGTAAAATAAGGAACTTCTCCTTGACGTTTAAACCAATCGATCCACAGCGATCGCATTTGCGGCGTAATCATATCTACTCGGTTAAGTATCAACACCCGTGTTTTACCTTCCACCCACTCACCTATTTGGGGATGGTGAGTCGCTAAGGGAATCCGAGCATCTCGCACTTCAAACACCACATCTACGCGCTTCAGCTGTTCTTTGAGCTTCCTTTCAGCTTTCGCAATGTGACCTGGATACCATTGAATCAGGTTTAATCTATAGTTTTGAGTTATAGCCATTTGTCCTTTATCCTTTGTTATTTGTCTTTTGTCCTTTGTCCTTTGCAAATGACCAATACTTCGACTACGCTCAGTACAAGTGACAAATGACTAATGACTCCCTCTAGCAGCTTGATGTAAAATCAAACGGTTGCCATCAGGGTCATAAGCATAGATTTCTCTGCCGTGGGAAGCAATGGAAATGTCTCCTGGTGGAGGATAGCCCAAAGCAGTTAGGTGAGCGATCGCATCTTCTAAGTTACTTACCTCTAAACACAAACTTATCTTACTTTTGGCGTAGACACAAAGTGGCTTGTCGTCAGACATTGCTTCAAATTCCGATTCGTTTGTGTTCTTTGGTTTAAAAATACCTAATCGCATACTAACCAAATTAAACTCAGCATAGACATTCGGAATCAAAATAACTGGCTTTTGCTCCAGCAATTTGGTATAGAAATTCACTAAATTATCACAATTAACTGATGCTATGGTGACAAATGCGTTAGTGTACTGGAAAACCATATAAGCTTTAAATTATTTGATTTTTTTGAGACTCTTACTTTTCTAAAGTTCTTACACTCAGCACTTGCGGTGGTGTCGAATCTGGTGGATAAATCACATCTACTTGTACTATCCGCTGAGTCGAAGGTGGAAGTACAAGCTGCACCAATGGTTCTAACACCTGACCAGTTCTGTGCCATAGATGTATGTAGCGCGTCTTTTGTTGACCTTGGTCATCAAAGTAGCGTAGCCGCACTGTACCACGGAAGAAAGGAAAATCTAGGGATGGTTTGCGAAAACGCATACCACCTTGAGATAATTTATCTTCCTTCAAAGGTGTTTCTAAAGTAACAGTCACGGTGTGATTTTGGTTGGTATTATTGCTTAAAGGTAAGGTGAGTTTATATTCCACCCCATAATTACCATGTGCTTCATAAGCCGTATCTGGATAACGTACCAGCATTTTGGCCGTTTGGATTTGTTGAGTGCCCAATCGACCACTAAGCAATGTGTCTAAAGCATAAGAAATAGCTTTGCCACGCTGGGGAATAGTCAGATATTTGCTTTGGGGATTATCTACCAACTTTGCTTGCCATTGAGAACCTTGTGACACACCAGCTACACGCCCATAAATTAGTGCGCCACTGGTAGCATTTGGAGGAGTAGGGGTTTTATCTCGCGGTCCAGCAAAGTTGCCGGTATTTAGTAAAGCTTGCCATTCTGCAAGAGTGGGTTGGCGTTCTGTATTATCAGAATTTTTCTTGGCAAACATTGCTAAACTTGCCGCATAAACTTGATCGCTACTACGCAGCCGCATAAAGCTAGAGCGACCATTCACCGGCTTTTCTAGATTTCGTACAGGAATCGGATGATTTAACAACATCCGGCTTTGTCCTGGAGGAATTATCAGCTTTGCGGGAAAATCAGCTTGGCGAACACCCCGGAGTACATCACCAACAGCGCGATCGCCTGGGCCTGAATAAGCCTTACCATCGTTATTTTCTATGTAGGGGGATAAAGTGACAAAGGGCGCATCCTGCATCAAATAACTCGCGGCTTGCAATACATCTACTGTTACTGGTTTTTTACCAGGGTTCTGCACAATTACGCCCAAATATAGCGTTTGTAAATCCTTGGGAGTGTGGCTGTAGTGGTGGGCGAATAAGTCAAAGCGTCCCTGAAAGGGAAAATTAAGGTGTGCTGCTGGAACTTTTTTACCGTTTGGAGGAAAGGTAGAAAGTAAAATACCCTCAGTTTTAATCCATTCTGGGCTATTGCTGTTAAAAACAGGTATGTTATCCAACTTGCCAGGTAAGGCTCGAACTTCTCCTGGTTGCACAATTTCTTGAGGCGCTGGCTTCGGTGAAGTTTGAGCGATCGCTGAATTATCTTTTTGAGTTGTGCATTCAAAGGTTTGAGTTATGGCAAGTCCTAATAAAAGTGTGAATACAGATAATGGGAATTTAGCTAGCATAAATTTAAGCATCAAGAAAGCTGTAGTGTCAAAGATTGGAAGTTATTACTACAAGTTCCTTGAAGGGGATTTCTGAGAATGCGTAGGCATAGCCCGCCGCAGGCATCGCTATTAAATTGTAAGTATAGTTCCAGTAGCCCACATCCGCAGGGCTTTTGATGTTTAAAGGAAATGCCGAAGGTTTAGGCGAATTTGAGAACGTTCAGTGATTGTAGAAATCAAATCAAGATAATCAGCGAGCTATGCAAAAATCTGCTCTAAATTTAAAACAAAACCAGGGAGAACATCTTCACCCGATAAACTTGTGGGAGATTGTAAAACTTTCGGTGCAAGATTTGGGCGATAAATTATTACTTGTTTATCTTTAGGATTAATTAACCAACCCAGTTGTAAGCCATTTGCTAAGTATTCCTCCATTTTGGCTTTAGTATCTTCCACATCATCAGTTTCAGAAACTAATTCCACTGCAAAGTCAGGACACAAAGGGATAAACTTCTTTCTCTGTTCTGGAGTAAGAGCATCCCATCTTTCTATCCTTACCCAAGAAGCATCAGGTGAACGAGTTGCCCCATTTGGCAGTTTAAACCCAGTAGAAGAATCGAAAGCTTTTCCCAAATTATTTTGATTGCTCCAAAACCATATCTGACCTAATAAATCAAAATTACGGTTTCCCGTTTCTCCCCCAGTCGGTGACATGATAATTAATTCCCCTTCCGCAGTTAACTCTAGTCGTAATTCTTTATTCACCGCTACAATCTGTGCAAATTCCTCATCAGTAAATTGCAGATTAGAAGGTAATTGTAAGGTTAAAGCAGTCATAATTAATTGCGCTCCACAAAAATCTTAGTTGCATCAAACCCATGCGCTGCTAATAGGGAAGATTTAGCCTCTACCTCTACTTTAGGAATTCCTGCCAACAAATGCGACGTTGTTTTATTTTTTAAAAAAGTTTGGGGTAAGTATAAAGATGAGAGACTGAATAATAAAACAAAATGTATAGTGTTATATCACTCATTACATTACGTACACTAATTTTTGTATTCCAGACTATCCGTTGCCATTCTTTCTCATAGGGTAAATTGGGTTTATCCCATGACCGAAAATGACACATTAATTTCTTGGTTAGTCTTCTAAAGGTAACGAGCGCGGAGGGATTTGAACCCCCGACCCACAGAACCGGAATCTGTTGCTCTATCCACTGAGCTACGCGCCCTTAATCTTCAATATTATAGCACGTCTGTGATAATATTCGCATTAAAGATAATTAGCTGGGTCTACGGGCGTACCATTCCGACGAACTTCAAAGTGGAGATGGGGGCCAGTGGAGAAACCTGTGGAACCGACAGCAGCGATCGCTTGTCCGCGTTCAACTGCTTGTCCCTCAGAAACATATAACTCGCTGGTATGACCGTAAAGTGTAGTCATGCCATTACCGTGATCGATAATTACCGCTCTGCCATAGCCACCATACCACCCAGCAAAAATTACTGTTCCCGAATCGGCTGCCCGAATTTTACTGCCATAGCTGGCGGCAAAATCCAACCCCGCATGAAAGCGACGATAGCCAAGAATTGGGTGTACCCGCCAGCCGAAGGGACTGCTAGTAGAAGCATCGCTAGGATATGCCATTACACCAGTTCCCCGAATGATGATACTTGTCCGGCTGTTGGTTTTTGCTTGGGCTTCTGCTACCTTTTGTTGAATCAAGACTTCCAGATTTTTGGATTCCCTCTCTAGCTGATTTTGCGCTGCTTCTAAGGCCAAACGATCGCTATTCAGGCGTTGAATCAATTCTGATTGTGATTGCGCCTGGGTTTGATAATCAGCTTTTTGTGCCAACAGTTGCTCACGAATTAAGCCAATTTCATTTTTTTGCTGTTCTACTTCCGTTTTTTGTTTATCGATAGAGCTTGCTTGGGTGTTGAGTTTTGCTAAAATTTGTTGGTCTGCCTGAAACACTAACTTCAACTGATGACGACGGCTGAAAAAGTCGCTGATATTTTCACTTTCGAGCAAAACCGCCCATCCAGCAGAAGCAGGCGATCGCTGGAGGTAACGCAATCGTGCTACTGTTGCAATTTGCCGCTCCTGATATGAACGTTCTGCCACATCTAAATCAGCTTCTAACTGCTGGAGGCGTTGGGTAGCCAGTTGTAATCGTGATTCGCTCTCTAGAAGATAGCTATCTGTAGTTTGCAGATTTTGCTTTAAACCAGTGAGGTGTTTTTGGGCCTCTTGTTGGAGATTATTTAAGCGATCGCGATCGTTAACCACACCCTGACGCTGCTGGTTCATTTGTTGCTGCTGTTGCCGCAGAGTATCAATAGACCCTGTAGACGTTGCGTCGGCTGGAATTAATGCCAAACAAATCCACAAAATGCAGCAAAATGCAATCGATAAACAGCAATAAATCTGCTTTTTTTCTAGAAATCGCCCTCTCATAGTGCGAACCTAATCAAAACGATACTTTCAAACACTATGAGGATTATTCCCAAAATTTGATTCACCCACTCCAACGCATTATTAAATTGTCTGCCAAGTTGTAACACAAGGATTCCAGCTATGTCAGCATTAAGCACATATATCAGCGGGTGAGATGTATGAATGCACGTATAGCAATTCTCTTAATTACCTTGGTTTTTCCAGGTTTAGCAGTGGTGGGAGTATCGTTGTATTGGTTTAATCTCGATTATGCAGCACTGATCAAAGCTGAAAAGTATGTGGAAAACCTGGTAGAGGTTGGAAAAGTAAGTGATAGACAGTTAGAGTATGCCTATCATCGCACCTACATTCATCGCATCAACGTATTTGCCGATGGTACTTGGGGATTGCTAGGAGCTGTAATTACAGCGCTAGGTATACACGGATTAGTCACTATTAAGACAAGTAAATTAAACGGTCATAAATAATACAAAGTTACTTTTATTCGCTTTTCTTTGAAAAGGGAATAATCTGACTAAATGCTTGACTATACTGCGTTTCGTTAAAAATACAAAAATAGTATTTATCCATATTTCGTGTAATTGCTGACACCATTACCAAAATGAGTTACAAATGAGCAGTCATTGACTTGGAAAGTAAACATCTAGTCAAGACACATTAGAACTATTCGTTGGGCAAAATTATTCTTTTCCAAAGGTAATACTTGCAGCCAGGGTTATTCATGCCCTGGCTATTTCCTCATTTTCATATCCGCATCAAAAAAACCGTAATTTCTTTAGGAGACACTAACTCATGGACTATCAAAACCCTTTCAGCAAAAAATCCTCCCGCCGTGGGGTAATAGTGAGTGGAGCAGTTGGTGGTATAGCGACTGCATTAGGTTTGCCCCTGATTGCCCAGAAAGCTGATGCTCGGACAACAACTGCTGGGCGAAACGATGTAAAAATTCTGAACAATGCTCTTTATTACGAACATCAGGCAATTTGGGCTTATGGTGCTGCTGCTGGCAAACTGACTAATACTGAAGTTGGTAAAGCTGTTTTGGCTTTGGCGCTCCGCAACCAAGCGGATCATAAAAAGCATCGAGATGCTTTAGCAGCTACGATCACCACTTTGGGGGGAACTCCAGTAAAAACAGAGTCTACCTATGATCTTTCATCTTACATCAAAAGGGGTGAGGGGAACTTGGATAGCGATGTGAATATTGCCAAGCTGGCTTTAGCTTTGGAGACTGATGCTGCGATCGCCTATAGCCACGAAATTGCTAAGTTGAAAACTCCAAAATTGATTACTGTCGGGGCAAGTATCGGTTCTACTGAGGCTGCCCATGCTGCGGCTATTCGTGCCACTTTCAAAGCACTTGGAGTAAATCTCGAAATCGTACCAGCGTCTTTTGTTAGCTCTGAGAATCGTGAAGCCTGGGTACTGAAGGTATAGATAGGGAGTGGGGAAGGTGGGGCCCCCTCTGGGGATAAGGGGTAATGGGGAAATCTCAATGCCCCATTCCCATTAATTATGATTAGCTTTCCAGTTTGCCAAATCAGCTAAAGAGCGATCGCGGTAACGTCCATAACGCTCTGGTTTACTTTTGATTTTCACTCCTAAATCGGGGAAAATCCCAAAGTTAGGCGGCATTGGTTGGAAATGCTTCGGCGAAGCGGAACTAATAAATTCTAATAACGCACCCATCATTGTTGTTGGTGGTAAAACCAAAGCTTCTTTACCCAAAGCTAATCGCGCTGCATTAATTCCCGCCAAACAACCACCCGCAGCCGCAGCAGTATAACCTTCTGTACCAATCAATTGTCCAGCGGCTAACAATGTCGGACGCTCTTTAAATTGCAAGGTAGGATGCATTAACTGGGGAGCATTAATAAAAGTATTGCGGTGCATCACTCCCAGCCTGACAAACTCTGCTTTTTCCAAACTTGGAATTAATTGAAAGATTCGTTTTTGCTCACCCCAACGCAGATTAGTTTGAAATCCTACCATATTCCATAGTTGACCAGCTTTATCTTCTTGTCGTAACTGCACCACAGCATAAGAGCGTTCCCCTGTGCGAGTATCTGACAATCCCACTGGCTTTAGGGGGCCGTAGCGCATGGTATCTTCTCCCCGCTGTGCTAGTTCTTCTATGGGTAAACAAGCTTCAAAAAATTTCGCCGTTTCTCGTTCAAAACCCTTGAGTTCTGTTTGTTCAGCTTTACAGAGTTCTTCTCGAAAGTGCAAGTACTGCTCTTTATTCATTGGGCAGTTGAGATAAGCGGCTTCACCTTTGTCATAACGTGATGCCATAAAAGCAATGTCAGGATTAATCGATTCTCCCACGATAATCGGACTAGCTGCATCAAAAAAGCTGAGGTATTCCATCCCCGTAAAGCGGCGCAAATCTTCTGCTAAATCAGGACTGGTTAAAGGCCCGGTTGCTAAAACCACAATCCCTTCAGGAATTGCAGACACTTCACCCCGGCGGAATTCAACTAAAGGATGACTCGCTAAAGTTTCAGTTAAATCTTGGCCAAATTGTCCCCTGTCTACGGCTAGCGCCCCACCGGCCGGAACGGCGTGTTCATCAGCTTTTGAGATGACGATCGAACCGAGTTGGCGTAATTCTTCGTGCAATAATCCCGCGGCGCGATCGCTTGCCATTGCCCCAAAGGAATTACTACAGACTAATTCTGCTAAATGTTCTGTATGATGAGCAGGACTAAATCGCTTTGGACGCATTTCATGCAAAATTACTGGCACTCCAGCTTGGGCTATTTGCCAAGCTGCTTCTGTCCCAGCTAGTCCACCTCCAATTACTTGTATCGGTTGTATTTCCATAGTTAAATTTTTAATTCCCATATTATAAGTATCCATCAACATTACAGAAGTAAAATTAAATAAAAAGTCATGTTAAACCATAACAAGTGCAAATAAAGTATTGGGTCAATTGTAACCTTGAGACTGCACTCTCAAGGTTTTTTACAATCGATTTTGCTGTAACACGAAAAGCCACCGTCAGCGGTGGGCTTAACATTTTCCAACTGGCACATTGCCAGCAAGTGCGATCGCGTCCTCAGCCATTGCCTAATTGCATTAATCAAAAAAGTCGGAAAAGTAGTAATAAAAGGAGGATATTTGGTATAAACCCTTGATTTCTCCTTTTTCCAGATGATACATTAAGTATGTATTCAATAACTAGTTAACTATACGTAACTGAGACATGATTTATGACTAAAAACAAAATCAAAGATAACGTTGATTTAAATAAAGCTCCAGTTATATTTATTGAGGAAGTAACAGATGATCAGGAATTAAAAAGTATATGGGGTGGCGAAACGCCTCCTGATTCAGTACTAAACACTAAGATTATTGCTGCTCTTGCAAATCGCGATATTAAATTGCCTACCGATCCTAACAACCCAAATACATTAACAGAAGAGGCGTTGTCTGCTTTAAAAGGAGTTTTGGGTAAGTAGACGTAGTAGATACAAACGATTTCTATTAAATGTAGCGATATGCAATACTAAAAGGTTGTTTGAAAAGTGATTGGCTGTGATTTTAATTACGTTGTTACCCCCCTTAGTCCCCCCTTGTAAAGGGGGGAAACAAGAAAAATTCGGTTCCCTCCCCTTTACAAGGGGAGGGTTAGGGAGGGGTAAAAAAATATCTTATACATCAATCATGACTTTTCAAACATCCTCTAAGACGTGTTTTCAAACACGCTGTATTTTAAAAAATAGGCTAATCTCAGTAATCCTGGAATTATTCTAATGGCTTATCAAAGTCATTTGATATTGTAATCAAATCTTTGGCACTACCAAATAACAGCAGTTTTCACTCCTTCCATGCTTGGGAGCCTGTTCACCTTTGGCAACAGACAATCAACCCAACAAATTAACAAGCACAAGCTTGTCTGAAAGAAAAGCGATCGCTATCCCCAAAAAAAACTTAACATTAACCTTAGAAGTGTTAATTTTTCATCACATAAACTCATGGGTTACTACATCGCTCCCCGCTTTTTGGACAAACTTGCTGTCCACATTACCAAAAATTTCCTGAAGCTTCCTGGTGTGCGAGTTCCCGTGATATTGGGTATTCATGGACGCAAAGGAGAAGGCAAAACATTTCAATGTCAATTAGTCTTCGAGAAAATGGGTATCGAAGTAACTCACATATCTGGCGGCGAATTGGAAAGTCCAGATGCCGGAGATCCAGCGCGGTTGATTCGGTTGCGCTATCGGGAAACAGCAGAACTGATCAAAGTACGCGGCAAAATGTGTGTACTAATGATTAACGATTTAGATGCCGGTGCTGGACGCTTTGATGAAGGGACTCAATATACTGTAAATACACAGTTGGTGAATGCCACACTGATGAATATTGCTGATAATCCCACAGATGTGCAGTTGCCGGGAAGCTATGATTCCACACCTTTACATCGTGTGCCGATTATTGTCACAGGTAATGATTTTTCCACCCTCTATGCACCGTTAATTCGGGATGGACGGATGGAGAAATTCTACTGGGAACCAGATAGAGATGACAAAGTAGGAATTGTCAAGGGGATTTTTGAACCCGATGGACTGTCACAAAAGGAAGTTGAACAGCTAGTTGATACTTTTGTCAATCAGTCTATTGACTTTTTCAGCGCTTTGCGATCGCGCATTTATGACGAACAAATCCGCACCTACATTCATAAAGTAGGTTTTGAGCAGATATCCTTGAGTGTGGTTAACAGCGCTAAAGGGCCACCAGAATTTAAAAAGCCAGATTTCAGACTGTCTCACTTAATCGAGTCTGGTAACTTCCTGGTTGGCGAACAAAAACGGGTGGAAAATTCCCATTTGGTTGATGATTACAATCGACTCAATCGAGGTAGAAATTCTCAATCAGCACCACCTGCTCCTGTGAAACCAATTAGTCAACCGTCAAGCAATGCTGCAACTCAAGAAGCAAAAACTAATGGATTCCAAAAACAGGAAGCATCCAGTCCACATTTGACTCTAGATACACAAGCTCAAATTAGGGAATTATTATCTCAAGGTTACAAAATTAGTATTGAACACGTAGATGAGCGCCGCTTCCGCACAGGTTCTTGGCAAACTTGTGTTCATAGCCACATTGATGCCGAGTCTGATGCCATCTCAAATTTGGAGTCAACTTTGGCAGAATATAGCGGTGAGTATGTGCGCTTAGTAGGTATCGATCCTCAAGCCAAGCGGCGGGTGGTGGAGACAATAATTCAGCGTCCAAATGGAAACAATTAGGGGCAGATACAGCAGAATCTGGGAGTTAGGAATCGGAAGTTAAATCGACGGTTAGAAACTGCGTCTACACAGACAAAACCCGCGCGAGCGGGTTTAAAAAAGCTTTATTTTCTATTAGCTCATATCATGTCTGGGTAATTAGCTGCTAAAGAAATGGTGTTTTAGTTATAGCAATCCCAATACTGTTCGGTTAAGGCAAGAGACGCGATGAATCGCCGTCTCTACAAAGCCAATCCTAAATTATTTGTGAACAATAATACCAATTTTCCCAAATCAGGCTACAGATGTAAAGCTGAAAACCCAGATTAAATCTAACTTTTTTAATTACGAATTACGTTAGCGCAGCGTTAGCGTAGCGGTAGCGAGTCCGCGAGCGTCCGCAGGAGCGTCATTAGGAATTACGTTAGCGCAGCGTTAGCGACGCAGGAGCGTCATTACGAATTGGTATAAGATACCCAACTTCTTAGAGAAGTCGGGTATCTGAGGCTGCGAATTCGAGTCGCTAGGGTTTTTGTTAATTCTCAAACAACTGGAAACAATATGCTTCCTCAATTTGGTAGCTGAATTTTTCTCTTTTACCTACAAGTACTCGCTGAAACTGAGGTCATCGTTCTTAAATCGCCTGTAAATGCGGCTGTGTATTGATAAGGTGATGAACCAGAGCAATTCATGGAATTTCTATTAGTGCCACGTGGATTCCACCATGACATTGCTTTCACAGTCAAATTTGCGCCATTCCATGATAGAGACTGGACAAGTAAAGAGTTCGTTTGTCCATTATCTGGCTTTTTACCAGATAAAAATGTGGCATAATTAACCTGGCCATTAGCTGGATTAAGCCGGGCTATAACTGCGGCTTTTGGCCCGCCTCCATTGCCATAGCTAGACAACCAACGCCCACTGGCAAAGCGGCGAAAATCATTACCTGCCTGAGTGCCTGTGGAAGAGTAGATGCCATATAAGACATCACTTCCATTCCAATACAATCCGTAACCTGTACCATCGTCATTTGTTGTCTCGTAATCATTACGACACCATGCTTTTATCCCATTATTGAAGCGGATAGTTACAGGGTTTTTGTTATTTGAGAGTTGCTGATAACCAATGTAAATTCTTGCTGTTCCATTAACTACTTTGGGGCCCTTTTTAGCTGCGATTGTCGCTTCACTATCATTGCAACTGAATGTCACAGCCTCACCGATCGAAGTATTTATGGTTTTGGCTAAAACTGGAGCAGTTTTTTGTGTGAGAACTAAGTCACCTACTAAAATTACAGACAAAGAAATGCCCGCAAAATACTTTTGTAATTTGCCAGAATATATCATGTTATGAATCTGCCGAGACAAGGAACGGAAAACACCGTATCACTATAAACTCTAATCAGTATTTAGACAAGTAAAATGGTTGAAAATGCTACTCTGCAAGACTTTCAACATTGCAAAATATTAAGCAGGACTACAAAATACCCGATCTAATATGCATGACGATGCATGATACTAGCTGTATATAATTATTGTTTATCAAAGAGTATTAGTAAATATAAAAAAATGCAATAGGTTATGCTTTACCATAAACAATTGCAGTAATTAAGAAAATAATTTTAATCAGCAAAGTAGCCTTTCTTCGTTCCCTACATCCCTTGCAAGAAGATTGCTTTTCCTGTGTCTTATGCTTTTATCCGGGCTGTATTAGGTAGTTTTAGGATTTTCATCTGATGCTTCTCCAGCCGCAGCTTTCAGGCGGCTCAATCTGCTTTTGCGAACCCGTTCACTATCACGAACCCCACCTGCCATTTCATATTCGCTGCTATCTTTGCCATATTTAAAAGCAACCCCTCTTACCATCTTGTCTGTAAGATTACTTAGGGTTTTTTCCATCACATCGATTTTAGTTTTGGAAGAATCGATTACAGTTAAAGCAGTGTTATAATCATCAAGCATAGTTCTTAGCTGCTCAATTGCTTGACTCAAGTTTTGCAAATCGCAATCATCACCAAAATTCATATTTGAATCAATTGCTTTTAGTCCAGCGGATCTCAACTCAGCTTTTTCGAGAACACGGGATGTACGTTTTTTACGAGACATCAATATATTCCTTAAAGAGGTTTCTAAAGCTACTTTGCCTTACTAAAGCTGTTTTTTGGTTCAGTAAAATTAGTGAATAATTATATTTGTTAAAAAAATCCAAACCAATCTGAGTAATTTCTCTTGATTTTCAGTTTTTACCTGTTTTTCTTTGCAATTGCTTTAATATTGATGAGGAATATTGCAATGTTGATGAGAAATATTGCAATGTTGATGAGAAATATTGCAATGTTGATGAGAAATATTGCAATGTTGATGAGAAATATTGCAATGTTGATGAAAAATATTGCAATGTTGATGAAAAATATTGCAACGTTGATGAAGAATATTGCGATGTTGATGCAGATAACAACCGACATAATATATCGGTATACATTCATCACTTAATGCTGAAAATTCTTGCCTCGATAGCCGCCATCAACCCAAATTGTAGTTAACGGGACTTTAACAAAATAGAAAGATAAAAAAGCGTAAAATGCTTTATCAGCGATAGCATAGACAGTAATTATTTCATTTAGCATATTCCCCTCCAATTTTTGTTCCTGGAGGGGATTTTATTACCTTTGTGACACTAGCACGCTCGCCTATATTTGATTAAATATAGAAGAGGACAAGGAAAATTTGGCTCAATTACCTCATGGAGCAAACAATTAATGACTTGGAGAACAACATTTCTATTTGTAGTACTGGCAACTCTAGTAGCGGTATTTATAGGTTGGTTTACCTGAATCGGAATATTACCAATTAGTCAAGTGATTAACTACAGTGATGCTGGGCTAAGATTTATTCGAGTCTGGATCTGGTTGGCGATCGCAATTGGATTTATTGTTCCTACAATTGCATTTATTGTTTGGTTTAAATACCCAGAAGTTCGTAAAGTCTTTGGCTTCTATTTGCTAATTCTTGTAATCCAAATTGTTACTGAAAAAATAGTCAGTAGTGTTTGGTTGCCAAGTTTAGTGGTGAGTATTGGTACACTTTACACTGCGGGACGAGTTTGGCAACTTTGGTATGAGCAGCAATCTCTTAAAACTACTGATTTATCTCAAGCGAATTTTAAGATAATTAATAGTGTGTTATGGGTATTACTTTTATTTTGGTCAAGCAATTTAATTATGTTGCTGACTCTTTGCTGGCCAAGTATTTTATAGCCCACACCCTGACTTTACAAGGGTTTCACATGAGTCAAGCGTGCCATTCAGTTATAGATGCCGTACTAATACCTGCATCAGCCATTCCTAATATCTCAAATACCTCGCAGCTTTGCTGTAGGGTTTATTTCATTATTCGCGTAGGCGTAGCCCGTCGTAGACATCGCTCTATTTATACATAGCTCCCTTAATAGTGTCTAAAATAAATACCAACTTTACAGGTAATTAAATGAGAAACTGTATAGACAACTACAATAATTGCTACCAACTAGGTGGTAAATTTTACAACTGATAAAGAGGTAAAAAGCGATGAACTTAACACCCAGTGAGTTAGAACGCTATCACCGCCAAATGATGCTTCCCAATTTTGGAGAGACAGCACAAAAGCGCTTGAAGTCTGCAACGGTTTTGGTTACAGGTGTAGGGGGATTAGGTGGTACATCAGCACTTTATTTGGCAGTAGCGGGTGTTGGGCGGCTAATCCTAGTTCGGGGTGGTGACTTACGGCTAGATGATCTGAATCGTCAGGTTCTGATGACAAATGATTGGGTAGGTAAGCCAAGAGTAATTAAAGCCAAAGAAACTCTGCAAGCTATTAATCCTGATATTCAGGTGGAAGCAGTTCATGATTACGTTACAAAGGAAAATGTAGACTCTTTAGTGCAATCTGCTGATATAGCTGTTGATTGCGCCCACAATTTCACAGAGCGGAACTTGCTCAATCAGGCTTGCGTGCGCTGGCAAAAACCAATGGTGGAAGCTGCAATGGATGGAATGGAAGCTTACCTGACGACGATTATTCCTGGTGTTACTCCTTGTCTATCATGCTTGTTCCCAGAAAAGCCTGATTGGAATCAGCGTGGGTTCTCGGTTATCGGTGCTGTTTCTGGGACACTAGCTTGTCTTAGTGCATTAGAGGTAATAAAGCTGATTACTAAGTTTAGTGAACCGCTATTGTCACAACTGCTGACAATCGACTTGATGCGAATGGAATTTGCCAAACGACATTCTTATCATGATCCTTCATGTCTGGTGTGTGGTAGTAGTTCTTGTTCGGAAAATTCGTAAACAACATCTTTATAAACAACCGAATCTACTTGATCAGCCAAGTATCTGTTATTTTGACTCTTTAAATACTTCATAGTAGCTTACCATTACAATGACATTAATACTCCCATATCCAGATTACGTAAAACTATTATACCAAGCAGAAATAATTCAGAATAATGATAGTTCAGATAATTTTGATATCACTAGAAAGTATCAATTTGGGCAAGGGTATTGGCGACAGATTCAGCTACGAGATAGCATATTTTTAGAAATTTCCAATTATCAGCAGCCAAAATCATTCATTTTAAAACTTCATGAGCGAAAGCATCCATTAGAATTTCGATTCCTTATTTTGTTAGAGAGCGAATTTAAAAACCTTGAGTTCAAGACAGCAGAATACTTTTTAAGTGGTAGTGGTATGGCATCTGAGTGCGCTGTATTAGAGCCATCAGCGCGGATAGTAGAAGTAGCTATTCACCTACATCCAAATGTGTTTCATAGCTTTACAGAAAATACATCTGGTAAACTCCCAAAAGAATTACAACATCTAATTAGATGTTGGGATCAACCAACTTATGAACGCTATGGAACTCAAACTCCTGCAATGCAAATAGCAGTACAGCAAATTCTTCAATGTCCATACCAAGGCTTTACTAAACAAATTTATCTTGAAGGTAAGGTTTGGGAACTGGTAGCAATGCTAGTAGAGCAAGAAGTAGAAATCAACCAAGGTTGCTTCCAAATTAATAAACTCAAGCCATCAGATATTGACTGCATCTACAATGTTAGAGAAATTCTGTTAAAACATTTAGACAACCCACCATCTCTTATTGAACTAGCACGACAAGTAGGTTTAAATGATTGCACAATGAAGCAAGGCTTTAAGCAGGTTTTTGGGACTACGGTGTTTGGCTATCTGCATCACTGCCGAATGGAACTAGCTTATAAGCTGCTTACTGAAAGAAATATGAATGTCACAGAAGTAGCCAGAACAGTAGGTTATGCTAGCTTACCTTCATTTAGTAATGCTTTTCGTAAGAAGTTTGGGGTAAGTCCTAAGTCCTGTCAGAGATAAAAATTCCGTCTCGAATAAAAAAAATTCCGGCTCGAATAAGACGCAAACACCGAAAAGTTATATATTTTTACAATAATTAGGTTGGTATAAATATTTTTCTACCAACTTAGTTAGTAGAAATTGAGAGCTATGGACTGTAAGGAAAATTATACTTGATCTCGATTTAAATACTTAATATTACCTGAAAAGTGTGTGTAAAAATGTTTATTAGACTACTGTACCCTGCTGTTTGCTGGTTAATATCTGTTGTTTCTCTAACTTTAGTCAATCCAGCATATGCTGAACAACCGTTAGTCAAAAAAACTTTAGTACGCTCAGGTGAAGTCTTCCAAGAAATTCAAACATTGAATCAGCTACAGTTTCCTAAAACTAATGCTTCATATTTATGGAGAGTACCTAGAGAGCAGAATAAATCTCTCGAACTTAGTCAAGCAACTACAGATGTGGTATTAGTTACGGATGTTCAGGTTAACTCTACTGATAAAGGGATAGAGTTAATTTTAGTCACAGCTAATTCTCTCAAATTACAAGTTTTACCGAAAACTGAGGGTAATTCCTATATTGCAGATATCCCTAATGCCAAGTTGCAACTAAGAAGTGGGGATTTTAGACAATCAAAGCCAGTAGCCGGAATTGCATTAATTACAGTTGCAAATTCAGATGTGAACACATTGCGAGTAACGGTGACTGGGGAAATGAGTGCGCCTGCGGTGGAGTTGTTTGATAGTACAAAAGAAGGTTTAGTTTTTGGAGTCACCCCTAGTACTTCTACTACTCAACAGCCAACAACAACGCCAGAACAGCAGCCAGGGTTGCAGACACAACCAACTCAACCATCAGCTAGTCGTAATGAACCGATTGAGTTAGTGGTGACGGGCGAGCAGGATGGATACCGTGTACCAAATGCCTCTACTGCCACCAAAACCGATACACCCCTGCGTGACATTCCTGCCTCAATTCAAATAGTGCCCCGACAGGTGTTACAAGACCAAAAAGCAGTGCGGCTACAGGATGCAGTGCAAAACGTCAGCGGCGTGACACAAGCAGGCAACTACGGGGGTACAGGAGCTGCTCGCTATATCATTCGTGGTTTTGAGCAGGATGGAAATTTTAGAAATGGATTCCGCGATGCCGATTTCTTCACATTATCAGAAATAGCAAACTTGGAACGAGTTGAGGTACTCAAGGGACCAGCCTCAGTGCTTTTCGGTCAAGCTGAACCGGGTGGGATTATTAACCTTGTTACGAAGCAGCCGCTGAGTGAACCTTATTACGCTGCTGACTTCACCGCAGGAAGCTACGGTTTTTATCGTCCCACATTCGATATCTCTGGTCCACTGAATGCGGACAAAACTCTATTATATCGCTTGAATGTTGCTTACCAAAACTCCGGGAGTTTTCGTGACTTTGTTGACACCGAACGTATCTTCATCGCACCATCTCTAACCTGGAAAATCGGTACCAACACAACATTAAACCTTGATTTTGAGTATTTAAACAATAATACCCAATTTGATCGAGGCATCGTCGCTATTGGTAACAGACCTGCCCCAATTCCGATTAGTCGCTTCTTAGGGGTTCCAGGAGAAAATGATTCAAAAACCACAGCTTACAGAGCTGGCTACAGATTAGAACATCAGTTTAATAAAAATTGGCAGCTTCGCAATGCCCTTTCCATTACTATAAACAAGGTAAATGATTTCCGGGCAGAACAAGGGGACTTGATCGACGATCGGTTTTTGGATAGGAATTTTACAAATGGTAAATTTGAAACTGACACCTACAGTCTCCAAACAGAGGTCATAGGAAAGTTTGCAACCGGGTCAATTATCCACCAACCGCTTTTGGGAATAGAGCTAAACCGAAGCGAAGGTCCGCTGATTTTTAGCAGAGGTATTTTGTCACCTATCGATATTTTTAGTCCGGTGAATAACAGCGTTATCCCTACCAATCCTTTAACAACTTTTGTTAATAGACAAATTCGCACTGATAGATTAGGAATTTACCTGCAAGATCAGATTACCCTACTGGATAATTTGAAGCTGCTAGTCGGAGGGCGTTTCGATTTTACTGAGCAGAAAAATGACAATTTACTTGCCTCAACTAGCACTAGTCAATCTGACCAAGCCTTTAGCCCTCGGGTTGGTCTTGTCTACCAGCCGATACCAGCAATTTCTCTCTACGCTAGCTATAGCAGTTCTTTCGTTCCTAACATTGGTACTTCAGTCAATGGTTCTACATTTGATCCTGCCCAAGGTACACAATACGAGGTGGGTGTTAAAGCCGATTTGAGTAACCGACTGTCTGCAACCCTAGCTGCTTACCAGATTACAAAAACTAACGTCTTGACCACCGATCCCAACAATCCTGATTTTTCCATTTTGACCGGGGAGCAACGTAGTCGGGGCGTTGAGCTAGATATCGCTGGCGAAATCCTGACCGGTTGGAAAATTATTGCCTCTTACGCTTATACCGATGCCCAAATCACCAAAGACAATGACTATGCAGTTGGTAATTTGTTGGGCAGCGTTGCTAAGAATACTGTTAGTCTGTGGACAACCTATGAAATCCAACGTGGGAGTTTACAAGGTTTGGGATTTGGATTGGGACTGTATTATGTGGGCGATAGACAGGGCGATTTGGATAACAGTTTTGTGTTGCCCAGCTACTTCCGCACGGATGCAGCACTTTATTACAAACGCAATAACTGGAAGGCTGCAATCAATATCAAGAATCTTTTTGATGAGAGATATTACGAAAGTAGCCAGGGAAGAGATACTATCTATCCCGGTGCGCCGTTAACGGTCTTGGGCACAATTTCGTGGGAGTTTTAGCATTGGTGTCAAGTTAAGAAAAATAGAGTCTTGTCAAGTGGGTAAAACTCAATGGTTAAACTCAACCCGGTTGGAATGTGATTGGCTTTTACGGTTATACAGATGCACGCGTTACCAAAGACAATGATATTCCAGTCGGGAATCGAGTAGAAGGAGTACCAGCTCATGTCGCTAGTTTGTGGACAACTTACACCTTTGGTACTGGCTCTCTCAAAGGTTTTGGAGGTGGAATTGGCTTTAACTACGTTGGAGATAATAAGCCAGATAGTTTGAATACATTTACGATCCCAAGCTGCTTTCTCACCGATGCAGCTCTGTACTATCGGAATAACAACTTTAGCGTTGGACTCAACTTGAATAACATATTTAATGTTCGATATTATGAAGCAAGCTTTGACTATCTCCAAAGAATTATTCCTGGTCGTCCGTATACAGCAGAGTTGACAGTAAAGTGGGAATTTTAATGAGAACAACTCATTGGTTAACCAAGTGTTTTGTCCTATGCCTGCCTTTTTTAGGGTTGCTTGCTGTGGTAGTGTGGCTAAACGGTTGTTTCTTTTTTAATTACCCAAAAGTTAGCCATGAATTGAGTGTTTCTTCTTTAAGTCAGGTTCGAGTAGTTCAGCACTTAATGGGTCAAACAACAGTTCCTGCTCATCCTCAACGAGTTGTTGTGCTTAGTGGTGGTTCTTTAGAAAATGCTTTGGCGTTGGGGATCAAACCTATAGCTGCCCCAAAGTTATTTGTCTCACAATTACAGCGGTTAGTAGGCCCGCTATCAGGTATTGAAGATGTAGATTGGCTGCCTCCTAGTATAGAAAAAATCTTGTTTCTCAAACCAGACCTGATTTTTGGTATGGCTTTTCATCAAGATATTTATCCACTGTTATCACACATTGCACCCACTGTTTTGGCTCCTCCTGGAACCACTGGAGCTTGGAAAGAATCTTTTGCTTTCACAGCCCGTGTTCTGGGTAAAACTAAAACAGCCCAGCAGGTAATGGATAATTATTATGCACGTTTGACACAGTTTAAAGCAAAAATGGGCGATCGCCTGAATACAACTTTAGTCTCGGTTGCCGAATTGCGTACTGATGCACTTTGGCTGTGGGCGAAGGCAAGTTTTTCAGGAGTTATTCTTAAAGATGCGGGTGTTGCACGTCCTTACTCTCAAACTTTGGATAGTCAAGCAACCCTAAGTCTAGGGGGTGGCCCTGCTGGCTATGCTTTATCAAAAGAACTTTTGAGGGAGTTAGATGGGGATATTTTATTTCTAGTATCAGAAGACGTACTGGGCACAAGTGATTTACACCCAATGCTTGAGCAACTGAAAGCAGAATCGTTGTGGTCAAAGTTGAAAGTTGTCCAACAGGAAAAAGTTCATGAGGTGGGGTTTTACTGGGTTCAGTTTGGCCCCCTTGCAGCCAATCGGATGATAGACGATTTGGAGCGATATTTAGTTAAACAGCAATAAACTATTTGAAAGTTTTTTAAGAGGGATTATGTTGAACTTAAGTGCAATTAGTAATGCAACTATGCAGTCAATTCCCTATAAATGGATTGTATTTGAAAACTTGCTTGACACTTCAGTACAATCTGAACTAGCAAATAGTTTTCCGACTACAAACTATAAAGAATATCATGCTAGAGACTTTGAGCCAGATGGATACCCGGAATATACATATGATGACTACAGGTTTTTTGCACGCTGCATTCTGGATGAAAGTAAGTACAAAGGTCTACAAGATATCAGCGATTTGAGTCTTAGTTGGCAAAAATTGATTGAACAACTTCTCACTCCTGATTATCGAGAGGCGATGGAGCATCTTACTAATTTGAATTTGAAAAACCATTCACTAACAATTTATTTAACACGACATGATTTAGGGTTCTGGAACCGTCCTCATACAGATATCCCCCGTAAACATGTAACTCAACTTTTCTATTTAAATGAAGCATGGAACCCAGAGTGGGGAGGGTATTTCCGAATTCTCGAAGATAATCAAACTACTTCTGTAATTCAAGAAGTTCCACCATTGCCGCAATATTCAGTTGCTATTGTACGTTGCGATCGCTCTTGGCACATGGTATCTCCTATTTCCCTTAATGCAACTCAACACCGTTTGCATCTACAGACTTGCTTTTGGCTGCCAGAGTCTTAAGCCGTTCGATTATCAAATTATTAAGAATATTTTGCCTATTTGAATGGAAAGTCAGAAAAAAGATATATATAACAGATAAATGAAAGCGAATCTAGACTGATAATTTACTGGCGAATCACTACTGACCCAAATAATTTACCAAAAAATCAGACATGGTATGTAAAAACAGATTGGAAAAGTGACATTGATTTTGTTTCATATTCAAACTCGTCGCTAACTGTATCTAGAACAGTCAATTTTGATTCAGTCACAAAATCATCGTCCCAATCAATTGATTTTGTTTCATTAGACCTCTTGCACAAATGCAAAATTCGCCCACCCTGCGGGATTTTGCTACATCCCCCAACCTCTTCTCCCAATTTGGGGAGAAGGGGAGCTAATTTCAAAGTCCCTCTCCTAAGCTTGGGAGAGGGATTTAAGGTGAGGACCTTTGATTCATGCAAGAAGTCTATTATCAAGTATCAATCCTGTGTCCAAACCCAAGGTGCATATCTACTCATTTCGAGCTATTCTGTAGCAATTATAACATCCGACGCTTTAATTAGAGCGATCGCTTGTTTTCCCTCTTGAAGTTGGAGATGCTCTACCGACTCTTTGGTAATAATTGCAGTTACTTCCACCCCAGGCACAATTTCTAATATGACCTCAGAGTTGACTGCTCCTGGGCGAATTTCCTTAATAGTTCCTTTTAAGGAATTACGAGCGCTAACTTCCATATTTTGATACTCCCTACGTTCAAAGATAATTCTAAACTAAGTAATACTAACAACTATCAGATTATTAGATTATCTTCATTTAGTCGGATGTTATTTTCTGCCTTACAGAATAACTTAGATATCAGACTGGTATTAGAATATCGCGAAAAAGTTGATAGTAAAGTAGTCAAAGGGACAGTCAAAGCTTGGCGGAGCATTCATTAAAAACTGTTTTTGGTGATCTAGCTACTCAGTTATTTTGGTGCGTTCTGATAATTTTTGGTATATGGTAAATTTAATAATTTGTCAAGCAGTTGAATGCTACTAACTGTATTGGTTACTTTTTTAATAATTTAATATAACTTTTTTTTACAAGATTGGAATGCTCTCTATCAAACCCTGATTCTTGCATCTGGATGAAAATATCAAAGCTTAGTTTTAAACGAGCAAGAAGGCGTAATGTTTGCAATCGAAAGCCACTTGGTCTACTTGACCAAGTGGTGTAGGAATTCTCCGTTGTCGGCGTCTTTAATCAGAAGGGTTTTCAGAAATATTTTGGTTTCAAAGGAGAAGGAGGAGCAGATAATATGAGGATATTTGTCACATTACTAACGTAACGACCTCCAGCTTTGTCACCTGGAACTACTAAACGAGCAAATCCTTCATCTGTTAAAGGCACGACTTTACCATCACTACCTTTTTTTGCAAATGCAACTAGCACTGTTTTCCCTTCAAAGTTAGGTTGAATTTCACCAATAGCTACGACTGCACCATAGCAATCTGTGGCATCAACTAGAACATATTGCCTCAGAAAAGAGTTTTTACTATTCACCCCAGAATTCCCAGGTTTTAGACCACCTCCGGCTTTCGGATTATTAATTAATTCCCATAGGGGAACTCCATAGTATGTTTCTGTTCGTGGCCCTGAGCCGGTTTGAAAGCTCACAGTAATTTCAGTAACTAATGCTGGATTTTGTTTTTTTAAAGTATCTCGTAAATTTTGCAATTTTTGCAAGTTATAAGTGGCTGGATTATTGAGTTCTCCACCCAAGCGAAAACTTTGCGAAGAACCTCCAAGACACTTATTTTTATCCCAAAGAGAAGGTGTTTTTTCTTTTTGATTCCAAGGAACATCGCTTCTGGAGTCAGCTAAAGTAGGCTGCCATAAAACCAGTAGCGATAGTATTAAAGACGTAATGGGTATCTGGCGGGTAAAACGCATAAAATCCTTCTCCGTTTCCTATTGAATATTGAAAAAATTAGATAGTTTTGCTCAAAGTTGTTTGCTCAACAAAAATTAGTATCGTTATCGCCAAAATTGAGCAATTTGACAATAAATTCTGTTAGATAAAAAGAAAAACGGTTCTATCGTTAAACTTTTAACTCCTTACCAGACGCTACTAAATAGCTAGTTTTTAATAACTCATATTAAAAACTAATGAATACTGACGCCAAAGTTAGTCGCAAACCTCTTGTTAGATTTGCGTTTCTCCAAATGGATAAGTGTATCTGTGTAATCTAATGAAGATAATACCAACTTATTGAGTAAAATACCAACTAATATAGTAATAAAACAGGAACAAAATTAATTTTTATTTCTTTTTAAAATAGTTCAGCTTAATATTGTAAAGAAACTAAACTGTCGTTATTTGCCTTATAAATAGGTAACTATCAAGTTAATAAACTGTTTATAAGTGAGACTCACCTGTAAATTGGAAAACCGTCCGAGTTATGGGGAAGGGTTGTAGTTGTCCCGATACTATAGTTGAAGCAAAACCATACAGCGACTACACTAGTCCGTGTATACAACCAATAGACCAAATAAATGCTACAATTACTGATTAAGTAAATAGAGCGATAGATGGCTATATCGCTCTATTTCAACTGCTTAAGTTCGTAAAATGCCCACTTACTTCTGTTCTTAGTCTTGCGTAAGCACTGTTCTTTCTGGCTCAACTCCTGCGTTTTAACAGCTGCAATCTTAAGTATCAAACTAAATTAAAAATGCCTACTGTACCATCGTCATTTTGACTGCAATATCGCACGGTTTACCAAAGTACGGTGAACTTGTCACTAAAATATCTATACCAGTGCTAGCATAATCCTTTATATTCTCAGAGGTAATACCACCAGCCACTGCTAGTTTTAAGTTTGGATACTGCTGCTTTAACTTCAAAACTAGAGGCTCAAGGTCTGGTAGGGGAATTTTATCAAACTGAATTAAATCTACACCTGCTTGAGCAACCATCCAAGCATCTTTTGGTGTATCTAGTTCAACGCAAATATGTTGTTCTGGAAACTGTCGTCGCAGTTCATTCATGCGCTCAATTAGCCCAACTATACCTCCCAGGAATATCAGGTGTTGGTTAAAGATCAGAACTGTTTCAGATAATCCTAAGCGATGAAAAAAACCCCCGCCAGCTAGAACTGCTTTGATGGAAAGCGCTCTAGTACCTGGAAAACATTTACGAGTAGTCACAATAGAAACAGACTGATTTACTGTTTTAGCAGTATCTACTAATACTCTTGTACGCGAAGCAATGCCGGAGGCGTATTCCATCAAATTTAAAGCAACTCTCCAGCCACTGTGCAAAGCTTGAGCAGTGCCACTAGCTTGAAGAATTAATTGCTTCTCCTGGCAGACCGTACCACTTTCGACTTGATAATGAACTTCGGCACCACAATATTTTAATACTCTGGCTGCTTCTTCAGTAGCGCAAATGGTCATCGGATCACGGGTAGAAAACTCGATTTCACCAGGTTGCTTGCCAATGCCAAGTCCGTAGGTTGTCAAATCTAGGTAGGGAACATCTTCCTGAATTAACCTAGCGATCGCCTCATCTGAGAAGAAAACACTCATTTTAGTTTTATGATCGGCTGACAAATAAATAGCTCAATCAAGATTCACACTCAACCTAATCTCATTCAGTTGTAGGAATTGTAATAATTACTACTATTATCCCAAATAGTTGGTAACAAAATGACTTTGTTAAGAAAGAATATATACCTCAGTCGCCAAAATTAGTTAAATGCTGAGATTGGAAACTATTGACTTATAATATCAAGCTTGAATTTAGCAATCATACAGATAGTGTAAATTACAAACATAATCCAAAGAAGATTGAGAATGCTAAATTTAGATGCCATTTATCATACAACAATGCAATCAGTTCCATACAGTTATGCTGTGATAGAGAATTTGTTGCCCAAAGCAGCTAGCTTGGAACTTGCTGCCAGCTTTCCCCAGGAACAGTTTTGCTTATCAATAGGGGAAGGATATGGATACCTTTGGAGTGAGATGCTTGCGAGTAATGAGGATATTGCTTTGATATACAAGTTTTGCGATCGCGCCAGCCCTGAGTTGTCAGCTCGTTGGCGCGATCGCATTACACAAGGAAGATTATCTTCTAATCTTGGTAATCTCAGCAGTATTTGGCGACAAGTGATAGAAGAAATGTGGACACCTGCTTACCGCCAAGCCTTAACACAGATGTCTGGGGTGGAATTGAAAGACTGTGCAATGGTGATTGGGTTTCGTCGATATAATCTAGGTCACTGTCATCGCCCTCATACTGATGAACCATCGAAAGCTCTGACTCATTTGCTATTTTTCAATGAACAATGGTCTATGGACTGGGGTGGTTGTTTGCGAATTCTCTTGGACGAAAAACCAGAATCTGTCTTCCAAGATATTGCACCACTGGGCCAGTTTTCGGCTGTGATTGTGCGCTCAGATAATTCCTGGCACATGGTAACTCCAGTAGCATCGACTGCACTACAGTGCCGATTGGCTCTCAGGATTACTTTTTTTCACAATCTCGATGTAGGTGCTTAGTTGATAGTAAAAATCCAAAAAGGTTGGAGATATGCTTACAAATGATGTAAGGATTCAGGTGGCAGAGTATTGACAAGGGGGACACTTGAGGGGGAGTATCACAAATATGAACCAAAACCTGCCTCAAGATATAGACCGA
>NZ_JBALEF010000059.1:0-21157 GCF_036918245.1 Nostoc sp. | reverse complement strand
GGCATTGTTAGTCGATGCAATGGCATTGTTAGTCGATGCAATGGCATTGTTAGTCGATGCAATGGCATTGTTAGTCGATGCAATGGCATTGTTAGCCGATGCAATAGCATTGTTAGCCGATGCAATAGCATTGTTAGCCGATGCAATAGCATTGTTAGCCGATGCAATAGCATTGTTAGCCGATGCAATGGCATTGTAAGTCAAGAGACCTGTGTGTACACCGTAGCTTCTCTACGAGAGGCTGTGCCACGAGAAGATTTCAGATAAACTTGACCAAACTCCAAAACTTGCTCATATAACCCTCGCCTCTGCACTTGGACTAGAGATCCGCCTTCCTGATCTGCAATGGCGGCAAAAATATTCAAAACTTGCTCATTGGTACGATGAATTCTCTAAACTACCCTCCATCCAAGCAACAAGACCAGAGTCCTAATAACTAACATTTTCTTGTTGCAAACAAGAGAACGAAAAAAGCACAAGTACGCCCTCGCAAATACAAACATGAGTACAAAAAAACAACTTAAACTCGGAGCATTTTTACCCGGCAGTGGTCATCACGTCGCAGCGTGGCGACATCCCAACACCCCGGCTGATGGAGGTCTAAACTTCCAACATTACAAGCAGCTGGCACAAACAGCTCAACGGGGTAAATTTGATATGCTTTTCCTCGCAGATGGTTTAGCCGTCTGGGATCGAGGGCAAGGGACTGAGGCTTTTAGCCGTTCGGGACAATTCAGTGTCCACTTTGAACCTTTAACCTTGTTGTCGGCTCTGTCTATGGTGACAGAAAATATCGGGTTGGTGGCAACATCATCAACGACTTATGATGAACCTTTTCATCTCGCCCGCAAGTTTGCATCACTAGATTATCTCAGCGGTGGTCGTGCCGGATGGAATCTTGTAACCTCTGCTGCTGAAGCCGCAGCGCAGAATTTCAGCCAAGAAAACCACCTAGAACACTCACTGCGCTATGAACGGGCGAGGGAATTTGTGGATGTTGTCACCAAACTTTGGGACAGTTGGGAAGACGATGCTTTTCTCCACAATAAGGAGTCAGGTATTTACTTCGATGCAGAAAAGTTGCATGTTCCCCACCACAAGGGCAAATATTTCTCGGTGCGCGGCCCGCTCAATGTGGCGCGTCCACCGCAGGGATATCCAGTAATTGTACAAGCTGGATCTTCTGAGGCTGGACAGGATTTAGCTGCCCAAACAGCAGAGGCGATTTTCACTGCACAACAGACGTTGGCAGAAGCTCAAGCTTTCTACGCCAGCGTCAAGGGGAGATTGGCTAAATACGGACGTTCCCCTGACCATCTTAAAATTATGCCAGGGGTATTCCCAGTGATTGGTAAGACTGAGCAGGAAGCTAAGGATAAATATGAGCAACTTCAGGAGTTGATCCATCCCTTAGTAGGATTAGGGCTGCTTTCTGGGCTTGTGGGTGGCCATGATTTGTCTAAATATCCCCTAGATGGGCCCCTGCCGGATCTGCCAGATACCAACGCTGGCAAAAGCCGCTTGCAGCTGATCACCGATCTTGCCCGCAGAGAGAATTTAACAATTCGGCAACTGTATTTGTGGATTGCAGGAGCGCGGGGACATCGAACGATTCTCGGAACACCAGAACACATTGCCGATCAGTTAGAAGATTGGTTCGTTAATGGTGGGGCTGATGGATTTAACATCATGCCGCCCTGGCTACCTGGGGGTTTAGATGAATTCGTGGACTTGGTAATTCCCGAACTGCAACGCCGAGGAATATTTCGTACTGAGTATGAAGGTAGTACTTTGCGTGAAAATCTTGGTTTACCCCGTCCGGTGAACCAGTTCAGCACAAAGACTGCTCCTGAATCTGTGGGCGTCGGTTCCTTGGCATAGTTTTGATTGAACAACTGGCAGTGTTTTTGAAGCGACGGCTTTGATTTCCTCAAACTTCATCTGGTTTGTTATTCCAGTGGTTTTAACAATACAATCAAGTCGTCTCTAAGGAAACTTTTTATCGTGTTGGGCATCCTAACGGTTCTTCTATCCTCCTTTGTTTTGACGTTTCACAACGTTACTGTCCGAGTTTTGTTTTCAGAACATCTCGTACTAGGTTTATTTTTACTCGGTGGATACGTTAAACCGGATTTGCAGAATTCCTTCTTGCTGATGTTCATGCGAATGCTGCTGGTGGTTCCACTCATGGCATCTCTATCATTCAAGCTATATCCATCTGCTTGGACAGAACTCCAAGACTTGTTCACCCGCAAAGGTAGGGATGTTCTGATTCAAGCTCTTGGCTGTGGAGTGCTGATGTTTGTGTATATTGCCTCACTTTACATTGCTATTGGCTTGATTCCCACAGGTATTGCCTTGACCCTTTTCTTCACCTATCCCGTATTTACAGCTCTGCTGTCTTGGAGGTTTTTTGGCGATCGCCCCACATTGTTCCGTTGGCTAGTAATGGCTATTATTCTGGTGGGAAGCGCTCTCACCATTCCCCAATCTTCTGCCACCTACAGCAGTCATACCATTGCGATCGGCATTTTTGCTAGTTTTGGCGCTGGGATTGTTTACGCCTTTTATTGCATCATTGCTCAAAAATGTTTAGAAAAATTCCATCCAATTCCCTTTACCTGGATCAGTTTTGCTTCCACTTTACTGCTTTCTGGTGTTAGCTTACTGTTTTGGCCAGCTAAGAGCGGCCAACTTGATTGGACACCCCTATGGATTGGCAGTATCTTTTCGGGTCTTGTCAGCTTTCTCGGACACACTTTAAACAATGTGGGAATTCGGATGGTTGGCGCTTCTACCGCTTCCATAATCGGCTCTAGCAGTCCAGCATTGACAGCGTTAGTTGCATGGATAACCATTAACGAAACTTTAAATGTGATTCAGAGTGTAGGGATTGGTGTTGTCACATTGGGGATCGCCTTACTTAGTGCAGAAGGCTTTGTGAAATCGCTCAAAATTAGGGGTTGAATTGGTAATTAAGATATGCCTTTCTCCGCTATTCTTTTTGATCTTGACGGGACTTTGACAGATCCTAAACCTGGCATCACTGGTTGCATTCAGTATGCGCTCTCTGAACTCGGTTACAAACCACCGAATGCTGATGAATTAAATTGGTGTATTGGCCCACCACTGAAAGATAGCTTTTCGCAATTACTCAATACCTTGGATAGCACAGTAATTGAACAGGCTCTTTTACTATATCGTCATCGCTTTGCCACAATTGGATTATTTGAAAACTCACTTTATCCCCAAATTTCAGAAGTCCTAAGAGCCATTTGTTTTGCTGGTTATAAAACTTTTGTTGCGACTTCTAAACCATCTATTTATGCGACGCAAATTATTGAATATTTTGGATTAGCATTGCTTTTTGATGGTGTTTATGGTAGTGAACTTGACGGAACGCGAAGCATAAAAGGTGACTTAATTCACCATATTTTATTAACAGAAAAACTTTTACCTTCTACTGTGATGATGGTAGGCGATCGCTCACATGACATCATTGCAGCCAAGCGCCATCATATTGCTTCAATTGGTGTTACCTATGGCTATGGAACTGAGGAGGAATTGAAAGCTCATGGTGCTGACTGGATTGCCCATTCTCCAAGTGATATTCCCAGACTTATAATTCGTAAATAATGCCGCCATCTTTAACACTTTTCCATAGTTTACTTCTCTTTAGTACCGCTTTCATTGCAGGCGGGCTAAATGCTGTAGCGGGTGGTGGAAGCTTTATCACGTTTCCAACTCTCATCTTTACGGGTGTACCCCCGATCGCAGCTAACGCCACGAATAATACCGCGATTTGGGTGGCTGCTCTAGCAAGTGCTGGAGCATATCGTCAAGATTTAAACATCGAGCGGCGAGATTTTTTACTTCTATGTGGTGTCAGTTTATTTGGTGGCATGATTGGCTCCATCGCCTTATTGTATACATCGCCAGATGTCTTTAAAAAGCTGATTCCCTATCTGTTGCTGCTGGCAACCCTGGTGTTTACCTTTGGCGAACCTTTCAAAAAGTGGTTGCAGCGTCAAAGTCAAAAGTCATCACCTGAGTCTGTACCTTTGTTTAATTTGGTACTGGCTCAACTAGCGATCGCAATCTATGGCGGTTTCTTTGGCGCAGGTTTAGGGATTTTAATGCTGGCAACTTTGACATTTTTAGGCATCAAAAGTATTCATACAATCAATGCTTTTAAGACATTTTTAGGGAGTTGTATCAATGGTATTGCAATTATTCCATTTATTTTTGCAGGTGTGATTGCCTGGCATCAAGCTATTTTGATGGCAGTAGGTGGCTCTCTTGGTGGTTACTTAAGCGCCCATTATGCTCGTAAACTTGAACCGCACTTAATTCGGAAATTTGTCATGATTGTTGCCTTCAGCATGACTGCCTACTTTTTTATTCACGGTTAAGGACTGGGAACTACTGAGGGGTGATGTATGGAAGCATCAAGAAAATCGCAGGTCATGCTTCGTGCTTTTGGTTCCAGAAATTTTCGCCTGTACTACATAGGTCAAGCAATTTCTCTGATTGGTACATCCATGACTCAAGTGGCTACTAGTTGGCTGGTGTATCGCCTCACCGATTCGGCTTGGTTACTTGGTCTAGTGGGCTTTGCCAGCCAAATTCCCACGCTTGTGTTGATTCCTCTGGGTGGAATCATTGCCGATCGCTGGAATCGTCATCAAATATTGCTTGTTGCCCAAATTCTAGGAATGCTTCAGTCTTTAGCTCTAACGTGGCTAGCCCTAAGCGGTACGATTAATATCAAGTACATTGCAATTCTTGGTGTACTGCAAGGGATGATCAACGCCTTCGATATTCCCACCCGACAGGCATTTCTTCCAGAAACGGTTGGTAAGGAAAATCTCGGTAATGCCTTTGCCTTGTACTCTTCCCTGGTGAGTGTGACGAGTATGGTAGGCCCTGCGATCGCAGGTTTGTTGATTGTGGCGCTGGGATCGGGGCTATGTTTCCTAATTGATAGCATCAGTTACATTGCTGTAATTATTGCCCTCCTAGCAATACGGCTGACATCTAGAAAAGCCATTATTTCCAAACGCAAACCTTTAGAAGAATTAAAAACTAGTTTTAAATATGCCTTTGGGTTTTTGCCAATTCGCTCAGTCTTAATTGGTTCGGCTTTAGTCTGCTGCGTCTGGGGATTTTATTTAGCTTTGGGGCCGATTTTTGCCAAGGATATTTTGCAAGGTGGCCCTAATACCTTCGGCTTCTTGATGACAGCTTCCAGTTTGGGAACCTTAGCAGGTAGTATCTATTTAACTAAGCATAGCAATGTACTGGAATCGGGTAAAGTTCTAGCATTGGGTATATGTTTTATGGGAGTAAGCTTGATTGTCTTTGCCCTATCCCCTGTGTTCTGGCTTTCACTGCTCTCATTATTTGCATCTGGTTTCGGCTTTATTTTGCAGATAATTGCCGGACGCACTTTGCTTCAGTTGTTGGTGAGCGATGAAAATCGCGGACAAATTACAGGTCTTTACGTTATGGCATCTACAGGCGCAGTACCTATAGGTAACTTAATAGCTGGCGCACTAGCAAGTAAAATTGGTAGTAGCAATACTGTGATTCTTGGTGCAAGTATTTGTATTGCAGGCTCAATTTTCTTTATGCAGCAAATCTCCACCTTCCGCGATCTGATTCGTCTGAATCTACTTACTGAAGGAGCTTAAAAGAAAAATAGCTCTGGCTATTTGAAAGAGTGCATAATCAGCCATAACACCAAAAATTGGTAATAACAATGACTACTATAAATGACCCTACTGTTGTAACTGAAGTAACTGATTTGTACCTCAAGTATGAAGAAGCCCTTTCTAATAACAATTTGGAGGTGATGGATAGCTTGTTTTGGGATGCGCCCGAAGTAGTGCGGTTTGGCATCACAGAAAACCTCTATGGTGGCGATGAAGTTCGTAACTTTCGTCAGAATCGGCCAAACCCGAAAATAGAGCGAGAAATCTCGAATCTCAAGGTTGCAGCCTTTGGGAAAGATGCAGCAACAGTAACTTTAGAATTTCGCCGGATTATCAATGGTGTAGAGCGTTTCGGGCGACAAAGCCAGACTTGGTACAGGTTTACCGAAGGATGGAAGGTGGTTTCAGCGCACGTTTCATTATTGCCAGTGTGAGTTTCAAAACTATGGCTAGTATTTTAGTTAGATATTAGCTGTCAGAAAAGATAGTGAGTGGCGATAATACTAGCTTTACCTGATTTGAAATCATTAAAAATAATTCCTGTAACAAACGTTAAAAAGAGGTTTAAATATGGTAAGTCCATTTGATTGGATTGTATTAAAATCTAGACATCTAGTAAAAGATAGATGGATTTCAGTACGGTCTGATACTTGCCAAATGCCTAATGGAACAATAGTTGACCCCTATTATGTTCTTGAATATCCAACATGGGTAAATGTTGTAGCTTTAACCAAAAATCAGGAAGTTATTTTAGTAAAGCAATATCGCCACGGTCTGAAAAAAACAATTCTAGAATTACCCAGCGGTGCTGTAGAGGCTGAAGATGTTTTGCCAATGGAAGCTGCAAAACGCGAATTATTGGAAGAGACTGGTTACACTAGCAATCATTTTATTGAAACTGGTATATTATCACCAAATCCAGCTAATCATACTAATTTAACCCATTGTTTTTTAGCAACAGATGTAGAACGTGTGGCTGATTTAAAACTAGACGTTACAGAACAGATTGATGTAGTTTTATTACCTCTAGAAAGGCTAATCAAAAACATTGATAATAATATATTGCTGCAAGCATTACATATTAGTTCCTTATTCTTTGCTTTAAAAAAACTTGGTAAAGTGCAATTTTCTTAGTTACCTGACTGTATTTGCATTTATCAATAACCATTATGAAAAGATAGAAGATAGCATGACTACAACCATTTCATTCGACCGAGTTTCTGATATTTATGATGCAACGCGGGGGCTATCGTCTGGAATATCCGAGCAAATCCTTGAAAAGTACTATAAGCACTGAAGTGCTTACTACATCTCAGGCAAAGATAAACTGGACAATGACTAAACGAGGATTCACTAATGATATTGGAAACTCAACGCCTATTACTGCGGGAAATGACGCTTTCTGACCTCGACGCATTACTGCTTGTCCTCGGCGATGCAGAGTCGATGCGCTACTACCCAAAGCCGACCGCGAGATGGTGGAAAACTGGATTGACCGGCATCGCCGCAACTACGCACAGCACAGACTCGGCTTGTGGGCGATGGTTCTCAAGACAAGGGGTGAGGTAATCGGCGACTGTGGACTGGTTTGGCAGGAGGTCGAGGGACACCAAGAACTCGAAATTGGTTATCATGTCCGCCGTGACCAACAAATGCAGGGTTACGCAACTGAAGCTGCATCTGCTTGCCAGGACTACGCCTTTAACGTACTGGGTTGCGATCATCGCGTCATTTCCCTAATTCGCCCAGAAAACATTCCTTCTCGTCGTGTAGCTGAAAAGAACGGACTCAAGGTCGTTCAGGAGACACTCTGGCGCGACATACCGCACTATATATATGCTGTGCAGCGCTCAGAAAGTAAACTTCTTACAACAAGCAATCTCAGAAGCAGAGAAGTTTAATAATCTGTGTACCAACGTTGAGGCTGGTCCTTGGGAACATAGCTAGCCATTGCATCAACATGAGAGCGAAAGTATTTGGTCATAAAGCATTGGGTAAAACAGTTTCTCTTTTCCGAGTTCCGTTAGCGGATAGCTAGGGTTTAGCCCGTGCTGAGTAAAGAAGTGAGATTCCCCACTCAGCACTCCTGATAATTCAATATGCTTGGGTTAAGGGTTATTGGTGTAAATAATTAGTCTTTCAAGACGCGATAAATCGCGTCTCTACATCAGGGTTTTGTTGCTCATTCTGAACTGTATTGCCTGATAATTGGGTTGTCTCGTTTCTAGCCTCCGACTAGGAATACCTGTTGTTGGGGCTTCCGCCTCAAGACTTGTGGCAGCAGCCCAATGAGCAGCATTTTCAGCCCGAGGCTGGAAACGAGATTTGAAAAGGATTAAGCGTTGGGTTGTAGAGCGAACTTTTGGTTGGCTATGCTTCAAAATATCAGGTGTATTTAATTTTTTGAGTATAAAATCTAGCTGCTAAAAGAGTCGCACCTGCTACTAAAATTGCTAGTACACTATCAGGTTCAGGGATGGCAGCAACTTGAGCATCAATTCGTGCAGTTCCAGCAAACAAACCGGACAATTCAGGGTTGTCTAATATATCAGCAAACTCTGGAGAAATCAACAATTGAACATCAGGGATGGTTAAATTTTGGCCATCAAATGCCACAAGTCCCGGACTGCTCAAATCAAACAAAATTGTATTTAAAGAAAATGTATCTCTTAAAACAAGTCCGCTGGCACCTGTGACAGTACGTCCTGGAGCAAAACCGATTGAAAAATCACCAACAGTAATTTGATCGTTGAATGTAACAGTACCAGTATGCTCGATTGTACCTGAGAGCGGAGTAAAACCGCCCTCGTCACTGAACGTGAAGTTAGTAAGTGAGTCGATGTTGAAGCCAACTAAATAATTGCTAGGAATTGGTGCAACTGTCTGATTAGTGCCTGTCAAGGTTAGCCCAATACTACTAAGAATCTCCTCGTGATCGCGATCGATGCTGGTGACTCCAGATATCACTTTAAAAGTTGCAGCTTCTACCTGTATCGGTGCTATTGAGATAAAAGCTGCTGTCGTACAACCAAGAATTCCTGCTAACTGAAAAAAACGCATATATATTTCTGATGATCTTCGTAGTTTATTTTATCTAATAAAACGTCCTTTATTAATATATAAATTTAAAAGCTTTTGCTAAAAAAGTATTCTCAAAAATTAAAATTATGTAAACACACAGTTAATAACAAAATTTAAACCATACAGCTACAAATACAAAGTTGAGTATGTGGTTACAAATAAAAGTTACTAGTCAGAATGAAGCGGAAAGTATAAGGTATAAAGCATTAAGGATATAAGATAAAAACAATATAGCTACGTTTAATTATGTCCAATGCCAATTATTTAGAAGCAAATTTCAAAGTCCCTCTCCCAAATTTGGGGGAGGGATTTAGGGTGAGGGTTTTTGATTCATGCAAGAAGTCTAATTAGGTATTCGCAGACTCTAGCTGAGAACCAGAGAAAGCTGATTTATTCTCGCCGATTACTTCTTAGTTCACAGACTTGTTCTAATCCACCAGCTTATTTTATCCAAATTAGGATCTATTTCCTGCCAGAAACTTGCTGATGAGTCTGTTTCTCTTGTTTCTGCGAGTATTTTATCTATACTGTCGAAGTTTTTTTGAATCAACTGCTTATCTAGTTTAAGAATATCTAATTTTAGATATTTCAGACGGTTGGGTAACTCTACTTTCTCTTTTGTCGGCAAGTGGTGAATCCGATCAACTTGTTCTATAATTTTGTCTATTGATACAATTATTTCTTGCAAGGTGGGCTTTTTAGTTTTTAATTTTAAATTTTTTTCTTCAAAGGCTTCTTCTTGATTACCTAACTTTACTAAGACTATTTTGACGAAGAAAATATTGTAATCTACCTCACTAGCTTCACCCACTTGCTGATGATATTTTCCACTTTTATTTATAACTACTATGTCACCTTTCTCAATTCTATTGTTCATAATTTATACAACCTTGTAATTAAATTACTAAATAATCTCCTCTACAGAAAATACTACTCTAAAGCCACAAATCCTCAGTCCACCGTCTGACTCATTCCAGCTACGACTGGCGCTGCGACAAAGTTCTGCACTGAAACTCCAAGAACCACCGCGTAGCACTCGGCGATTAATATCACCGCCAACTTCCCAAGCTGTTCCATCTAAGGGTGCGTCGTTATAATTGTTGTGCCACGAATCAGCACACCATTCCCAAACTAGCCCGTGCATATCGTATAATCCAAAGGCGTTGGCGACTTCAAAACTACCGACGTTTGTTGTTTCTTTACGGAATTTGCTTTTTGGTTCGACATCGCAGCTGACTAACTCAGAGGTAATCGTTTCGCCAAAGTGGAAAGAGGTTGTAGTTCCAGCACGACAAGCATATTCCCATTCAGCTTCACTCGGTAAACGATAGTCGCGTCCAGTTTTTTCTGATAGCCTGAGACAGAATTCTACAGCCTCATACCAAGATACATTTTCCACTGGTCTATCTAAACCTTTGAATTTCGATGGATGGGGATTTAAAGCTTGTTTGACTTTGGGTAAAGCTGCTACTACTCTCCACTGTGCTTGAGTCACAGGAAATTTCCCCATAAAAAATGGTTCAACGGTAACTTTATGTCGAGGACGTTCGTCAGCATCTCCTTCAAACTCCGGTGAACCCATCATGTAACTACCACCAGGAATCGATACCATTTCTAATGTGACAGACTTACTTAATTCTTCAGCAAAAAAGTTTGCATTACCACTCATACGGTTTACTTCTCTACCACCTGTGTCTACTGTCACTACGTCAAATTCAAAGGTTTCTAACGGGGGGAATGGTACGATTACTTTTGGTGGTAGCGGCGGTAATATAGGTTGAGACATCGAAACAATTTTTAGGGCAACAGGTTCAATGTTCGATGTGGCAAACTTCAAATCGTTGATAACTTCTACTGCTGTTTGATACCTTTCACTCGGTAGATGTTTTAGTAATTTATCTAAAATTTTTCCTAAGTCGTCGCTGATAGTAATGCCTTTTTCTTGTAACCGTTCGCGCCACAACCATTTAGCATTCATGGCATCATAAATAGGGTCATTAATCTGTCCAGAAGCATCCTGCAAGGGCAAACATTGAGTTAAAAGACGCACACAAGTTACACCCAAAGCATACAAATCACTGCCGTGACAAGCAAATCCAGCCATTTGTTCTGTTGGGGCATAGCCAAGGGTATAAATTACCGTAGCTTGTCTTCCTATACTGGTTTGTGTCACCTGTTTAGCACCGCCAAAGTCAATTAAGACGGGTTTTTCATCACTTGCACGGCGGATGATATTTTCTGGTTTGATATCTCGATGAATGACGTTATGGGTATGAATGAATTTCAGAACTGGCAATAAATCAGCTAAAAGTTCCCAAATTTGTTGTTCGCCATAAATTTGTTGCCGAACTTCTTGTAAGAGAGTTTTTCCTTGAATAAATTCTTGTACGAGATACAAGCTAGTACCTTGTTCAAAATAAGCTAGTAATCTGGGAATTTGGGTATGATTTTCTCCCAGTTCATACAACCGGAAAGCCTCTTCTTTGAAAAATTCTGCGGCTTTAGTGCGTTGTCCTGTTCCCTGAAACTGCGGGAAAAATTGCTTGATGACGCAAGGGGCGTTTAGTCTGTCTACATCTTCTGTAGAATATGTTCTACTAAATCCACCTTCACCTAAGAGTCTTAATACGCAGTAACGGTTTCTGAGAAGTTTGCCAAAGTTGCTTTGTCCGCAACTCACGCAAAATCTATTGCTATCAGAGTTGAATGGATTTGAGCAATTGAGATTTTGGCAGATTTGCATAATCAGGGGGAAATAGCATCTTCTCCAAAGTTAGCCCCAATATTATCTAATTGAAAACAGTTATGTAGAGAAGCGAACACGGAAGTTTATTCATGTGCTTAAAACTATCTTTTACACGAGGGCATAAGGATGAATAAATTATATTTATTTACTTATCTATACTATGACGTTGTGTTAGCAGAAAGTACGGCACATTGCCATAATATTGGGGCGCTAGGCTTGCCGTAATGCACCCTATATTTTAATATAACTGTTGTTCGCTATCCAAAAAAGTTCATGAATAACTAAATCACCTACTTATAACTTTTATTGCCAATTGCAACTCTTATTTAAAAGTTTTATTCTCTCCAGAAGCGCGAATTAATTCAGCTACAAGGGCAACGATCGCAGATACTGAAATTAACATGACACTCAGCGCATTAATATCAGGTTTAACTCCGGTTCTAATCCGGCTAAAAATTTCCATTGGCAGGGTGTTAGAACCGCTACCAGCAGTAAAACTGGCAATGAGAAAGTCATCTAAGCTGAGGACAAAAGCCAAGAGACAACCAGCGACAATCCCAGGCATTAATTGAGGTAACAATACTTTAATGAAAGCTTGGGTTGGTGTAGCACCTAAATCTAGTGCTGCTTCTTCTAAGTGTGGGTCTAAATTAGTCAGTCGGGAAGCAACCACAAGTCCGACGTATGCCAGACAAAACACTACATGGGCTGCAACTATTGTCCACAAACTCAAAGGTATTGCAAAGGCTGCTAGACATACTAGGGTAGCCACTGCGATCGCAATATCGGGAATAATCAATGGTAGGTAAGCAATACCACGATACAATTTCTTGCCAGGAAATTCGTAACGCGCCAACCCAACCGCCATCAAGGTTCCCAGCACTGCTGAAATTGCTACGGCACAACCTGCAACTATCATACTGTTTTGCAAAGCTGATAAGATGCGATCGTCACTGAACAACTTGCGATACCAATCGAAAGTGAATCCTTGCCAAGTTGCACTGTAGGGCGACTGATTGAAGCTATAAAAGCCAAGTACCAGTATGGGCAGGTACATGAACACAAACATCAGCACTGAGAAAACCGCCTGCCATGAGACACGCGGTTTTTTGAGAGATGGAGAGATATTCACGTTTATATATGATTTTTATTGATAGGAATCTAAAATATCACATTTAATGTAATAAGTCAATGATTTAACTATCTTCTCTCTCTTTTGACTAGTGGAGAATCCAATAGTATCTCAATTAATCAGACAAGCAGCTTGAACAACTGGTTATAAGGTAGATAAACTTTCGCCCATACTAGACATCTGGTAAAAAAGAGACGTAGCACTGCTATGTCTCTACAAGGCTTCTGGATAACACATATTTAATTTCTAAAGATGTCTAATAGTTAATTGTTACCTTTAATAATTTGGATAGAACTTATCAGAAAAATTGCTGCTTCTGATTTCCAACTACCTACTTTACCAAAATCTGTTCTTTGGGCGACTCTAAATTATTTTTGAGAGTACGGAAAGCCGCCCAAAAAGTGACTACACGATTTATTCTTTAATTAACTTTTGTAAATTAGATAATTGACAGGCGACAGCAGAGTTTTTCTGCCTATTATCAGCATTTAACTTAAAAATTGACGATTTTAGTGAATTCCTGTTTGTCAAAAACATCTATATTTAACATTCAATAAACTACCAACAATTAATAAAATAGAATGTATTTACCTCTTTAGGAGTGGGTAATTTCCGTACTAGGATAGACAAAGAATATAGAAGTAACAGCATAAGATTTGAAAGAGATTGTTAATAAGTTTAGTATCTCAAGTTACTTTCTGATGCAAAGTGAATTAATTACCAGCACTAAAACAACAGAAATAAAAAACTTCTAATTCAAGTTTTATTTTTTAGGAGGTTTATGATGCGAATTGCTCAAATAGCTCCACTGTGGGAAAGAGTTCCACCCCCAGCTTATGGTGGTGTAGAGTTAGTAGTGGGGTTACTGACCGATGAATTAGTCCGACGCGGACACGAAGTAACTTTATTTGCATCGGGAGATTCTATTAGTCTGGGAACACTAACGTCAGTTCATCCCCGTGCCCTCAGACTCGATTCTACTATCAAAGATTACGGCATTTACGAGATGCTGAATCTAGCTTCGGTTTATGAACGCGCAGAAGAGTTTGATATTATTCACTCCCATATCGGGCATGGGGCACTGGCTTACGCGAATCTCGTCAAAACCCCTACAGTTCACACGTTGCATGGTACTTTTAACCCTGACAACGAAAAGATGTTTAGTTTTGGTAAGAAACAACCCTACGTGAATATTTCGAATGCACAACGAGAACCAAGGTTAGGGTTGAACTCTATAGCAACGGTTTACAACGGAATTGATGTTAGCAGTTATGAGTTTCACTCCCAACCAGAAGATCCTCCTTACTTAGCGTTTTTGGGTAGGATATCTCCAGAGAAGGGAGCGCACTTAGCCATAGAAATCGCCAAAGAAACTGGTTGGCATTTAAAAATGGCTGGGAAGGTGGATGTCGTTGATGTGGAATACTTTGAGAAGGAAATTAAACCGCACATTGACGGGGAGCAAATTGAGTATCTGGGTGAAGCCAACCATGCTCTAAAAAATGCCCTGATGGGTGGTGCAGTAGCAACTCTGTTCCCGATCACTTGGCGAGAACCCTTTGGATTGGTGATGATTGAGTCAATGGCTTCCGGTACGCCAGTGATTGCAATAAAATTGGGGTCTACTGAGGAAGTAATTTCTGACGGCAAGACGGGTTTCCTCTGCAATAATATTCAAGAGTGCATCAGTGCTATTGATCGCGCCATTGAGTTAGACCGTTATGCTTGTCGTCAGTATGTCGAAAATCTTTTCAGTGTTAAGCACATGACTGATGGCTATGAGGCGGTTTATCAACAAATAATAGCAGAACGATTTTCTCAGAATGGGCATTTCCGCAGTTTGGTTGATTTAGCTAGCGATCGCGTTTAAATACCGCATTTGTGTAATCTTACATCTTTTTAACTAAGTAGAATACAGACTATCATAGGGTAACACAGCTGTGCTACCCTACCAAATTACGCGATTATCCCATTTTTCTACAGTTCTAGCACTCACTCCTGAAACTCGTTCTAAGTCTTGTAAAGATGTAAATTTTTGCTGTTGACGACTAATAATTATTCGCTGTGCTAACTTCTTACCCACGCCAGGAAGAGTTACTAATTCTTCTAAACTGGCGGTGTTGATATTTACTTTTTGAATTGCTTCTAACTCAGTTGAAGAAGAAGTTTTTATTTGAGGACACCGTGTTTGTTCTAATTTAATTTTTTCTTGAATTGCTGGTGGTAAGCCTGGTTTAACTTTGGTATAAAGACGAGCAAATTCTCGCACATAATGGGCAGCAACTATCGGATTTTCTATCACCACAAGTGTCTCGTCATTACCATTATTGGCAGCATCTGACCAATTATGAGAACCTGTAATTACTGTTTGGCTATCAATAACACCAAATTTGTGATGCAATAAATCGCCTTTGGGTAATATAGGTACACCTACGGTAGTAATTGGATTTGACCAAGGATGGTTGTCAACTTCATATTTACATTTGTTACTCAGAGCAACCCCCATCATATCTAATGCTTCGCTATAAGGACGGTAGGCGAATTGTGGTTCAATTAAAGCGCGAATTTGCACACTTTGTTGATGGCGTTTTTCTAAAATATTGCCAAGACGTTGTTCAGAAAGGACAAATAATGCCATATCAATAGACTTGCTTGCTGAATCCAAAGTTTTACCAATTAAACCATTACTACTGTTATTCCAAGGTTGAGTTGGAGAAGTAGGCGAAAATTGCACTGTAATTTGGGTGTTACCTAAAGTTATTTGTTTAGGTAAACGTATCGGCTTTTGCAAACCAAATCGACTATCTGCTTGACCTCCCGGCCCATCTCCCCATAAGATATTAAACTCTTCTGTAAATAAAGCAGCTAATTCTGGGCTGTCAATCTGCAATAAATTATTGGCATTGCCTAAACTGCTGGAATTTGTAAAATCACCAGAAGTATCACTTAATGTAAAATTAGCTGAAGTGATAATTACGAGGCGATTGTCCACAATCACAAATTTATGATGCATCAAGCTGCTACCCGCTGAACCATCTGCTCGATCGTCTAGCCAGGAAATTTTGGCATTCTGCAAAATCATCAAAGCATCTCTTTGATTAATTTCGGCTGGACTAAGTTGATTGTCGTGGTTAATATCAATAAATTGGCGAAATTCGTTGTAGCGTTCTTGTTCTCTTTTATCTAACTTACCTACTTCAGCAGATGTTAAGCTACTCCAAGGTCGGCTATAGATATTTTCTAAAATTATCCTGACTTTTACCCCAGCTTTTTGTCTATCAACCAGTGCTTGGGCAACTTTGGGTAAACGTAATTCTTGCACCGCTACATCTACTGTAGATTTAGCATTCGTAATAGCATCCACAATCTGTTTTTCTAAATCATCCCCCAGGCGAGTTTGCTGACGGTAAGCTTCTTGGTATTCTGAAGACTCAGAATGGTTAAAGTAAACTTGAATTAACGGGTCTTGTGGTAAGGGTGCTGGACGCTGATTGTAGGACTGGACTCGTTGACAACCAGCGAGAGAGAATATCAGTAAAAAGATATATAAAAAATATCTTTGTCTAGAGAGAAGTTGCACTGTAATCTGTTAAAAGTGGATTGGGAGTGGATATATTTATCATTCCCAAAATTTTGGGTTCTGAATTAAGTAGAGAAATAAGTTTCCAAGTAAAAGGAAAAATCCACTATTAGATGTAGAATTACAGATATTTTTTTCAGGATTTGTCCACTAAAACTGTATATGCTGACAAATCCGCAGTCTATCACCAACGTGTGTTTTCACTATTATCGGTTATATGCAAATTTATCTAGATTACAGCGCCACTACTCCGACTCGAAAAGAAGCGATCGCAGTTATGCAAACAATCCTCACTCAACAGTGGGGCAATCCTTCCAGCTTACATGAGTGGGGACAACGGGCGGCAACGGTTGTAGAACAAGCCAGAGTCCAAGTTGCTGGTTTAATTAACGCCGCTACCCCTGAATCGATCGTTTTTACCTCTGGTGGCACTGAGGCAGATAATTTAGCGATTATGGGTGTGGCTCGGTTGTATGTTGTTCCTCAACATCTAATTATCTCTAGCGTTGAACATTCCGCAATTTCTGAAACAGTAGGGTTGTTAGAAATGTGGGGTTGGGAAGTTACACGCTTGTCTGTAGATATTAAAGGCAAAGTCAACCCCTTGGATTTAAAGGCGGCGTTGCGACATAACACAGCCATAGTTTCTATAATTTACGGTCAAAGTGAAGTAGGGACTGTGCAACCAATAGAGGAACTGGGTAATATTGTGCGATCGCATGGTGCTTTGTTCCATACAGATGCGGTGCAAGCTGCGGGACGCTTACCCATAGATGTGCAACAACTCCCAGTAGACTTACTTAGCCTTTCTAGTCATAAAATATATGGGCCGCAAGGTGCAGGAGCGTTATATGTGCGTCCTGGGGTAGATTTTATGCCCTTACTGAGTGGTGGTGGACAAGAAATGGGACTACGTTCTGGTACACAAGCAGTACCGATAATTGCCGGATTTGGTGTAGCAGCAGAATTAGCAGCCGAAGAATTAGCTACAGAAACACCACGATTGATTCAGTTACGCGATCGCGCTTTTGCCCAATTAGCTGAGATTCCTGGTTTAATTGCTACAGGGGATGGCTGCGATCGTTTACCTCACCATGTCAGCATGTGCCTACAAAACGCTGATGGGGAAAAACTCAGCGGTAAAACCTTGGTACGACAGCTAAACCTTGCTGGCATCGGCATCAGTGCTGGTGCTGCCTGTCACAGTGGTAAACTTAGCCCTAGCCCGATATTGTTAGCAATGGGTTATTCCGAAAAAGCTGCTTTGGGTGGAATTCGCATCACATTGGGGCGTGATACTACCGAAGCTGATATAGATTGGACAGCGATGGTATTGAAGCAAGTTTTGCAGAGGCTGACACCGGATTTATCTTTAGTTAAGCGTTAAATTATTGGCAACGCTACTAGGATTTGAACAGTGTAAAGTTATATGTCAAAAATTAACCAGATCCAAAATGAACTACGGGAACAAAGCGGTGAAAAGTTCCAAAAGATTGCCGATGCTTACCTTCACAAGAAAGGATATGAGCAGATTAATCCCCTTGGATCTGTAATTGGTGCTGACAAAGTGAGGACAGGAACTCCTGATACATTAGTAGTGCTACCTAATGGAAAGTATGTCTTTGCAGAATACACAACAGAGAAGAAAGGAGTTGCTCAGAAATTTAAGAAAGACCTCGACAAGTGCTTTGATGAGGCAAAAACTGGAATATCTGTTGAAAAAATCCAAGAGATAGTTTTATGTCACACATCAATGCTTTCCTCAGATGAGATAGTTTTATTGACAAAGGAATGCCAGAAGCGAGGAGTCAACCTTAATATTTTTGGTATTGGGCCTATCTCTTATGATCTCTACCAAAAATATCCAGGCATTGCCAGAGATTTCCTTGGAGTTGAGGTAGACACAGGACAAATCGTTGATATTGATGAATTTGTTAAGGCTTACGATAAAAAAGCGGCTACTCCTCTTAATACAACTTTCCACTTTCGAGAGCAAGAGTTAGAGCAAGTATTGCAAGGATTGAATAACAGTAATCTTGTTATTGTATCTGGCAAAGCAGGCATCGGTAAATCTCGATTGGCGCTCGAATGTTGCAATCAGTTTTTAGCGAGTCACCCTGAATATCAGGTTAGATGTATTTTTCTTCGAGGAGCAGCAGATATTTTTGAGGATCTCCGTGTCTATTTTTCAGAACCAGGCTGTCACCTCATTTTTGTAGATGATGCGAATCGGGTTAACTCATTTGAGTACTTCATTCAAATCCTTTATGACCAGCGCGAGGATCAACAAATCAAGGTCATTGCTACTGTTCGAGATTATGCTTTTGCAAAAGTTAAGGAATTAGCGCAGTCATATAAAAATTGGACTGAGATAGAGCTAAACTCTTTGGACGAAAATCAGATAAAGCAAATACTTAAGGATGAGTACGAAATTCTTAATCCCCAGTATCTCAACAGAATTGCCGATATTGCTCAAGGAAATCCTCGTCTTGCAATCATGGCTGCACTGTTAGCAAAACAAGAAGAGAAACTTGACAGCATTAATAATGTATCTAATCTTTACGATGAGTATTATTCTTCAATCCGAAAAGATTTACAAGAACTCGGTGATGAAAACCTCTTGAAAGCTGCTGGTATTGTTGCATTTTTTAGGACGGTAGATCGTTCAAATGAAAAGATGATGGAGGAAATTGAGACAACATTCGGTGTTAGCCAAGAAGTTTTATGGAAGGCTGTTTGCCAGCTACATGAGCATGAATTGCTTGATATGTACGAGAATGAGATCGTGCGAGTCTCTGACCAAGTTCTCGCTACCTATCTTTTTTACCTTGCCTTCTTTAAAGAAAAATTACTCAATTTTGCTATTCTCCTAAATCACTTTTTCCCTCAGCTTCAGTATCGACTTGTTGACGCTCTCAATCCTGTTATAAATACTTTTGATAGTGAAAGAATCATAGAAGTAATGCGTCCACACGTTAATCAAGCATGGCAAACATATCAAAATGCAAAAGATGAAGAAAATCTGATGCACTTCATACAGGTGTTCTGGTTCCTCAAGGAAACAGACATCCTTATATATATTCATAACTGCATTTCCGCAATGGAACCGGAATTAGCAGACGTCTCTAAATTGGAAATTGAGCCTAACTCTAATATTCCATCACCTTCTATCCTCAGCACACTAGGGTTATTCAACCATTCAGATGAGAATAATGTCCAAATGGCGTTAGACGTTCTTTTGGAGTATATCACAAAACGACCGAGCGAAATATCGCAAGCGCTTTACCTTCTTACCGAACGATTTGGGTTTGATCACGAATCCTATTGTTATGGATTTGCTATCCAGCAGATAGTAATTGATGTACTGTGGGAAAGGGTTAAGGATGGTGAAGACATAATGTTTTCAAAGCTATTTATCACAGTGGCTAAACATTATCTTTATACTGACTTTAACACTAGTAGGATGAAAGGGAAAGGAATCAACATCTTTAACTTCACCTTACCACCAACGCCAGAACTGGCTGAACTTAGACAAAAAATTTGGCAGAGGATATTCCAACTCTATAAAATACCTGTTCTCAAGGAAGATGTGCTTAATCTTCTTTACAAGTACAGTACATCAGGCTACAAAGTCTCAGTAAATGAAATAATTATCCAAGATTCATCTGAGGTATTTCCTTTTGTTGAGTCATATCTGGATACCAGTAGTTATTCTCATTGCCTGATAGTTCAAAGCTACTTAGATAAATTAGAGTATCAAAAATTAGAAATCTCCGAGAATGACCATAAAACCATTATTTTGAGGAAAATTATGGCTAATTTATGGAGATATGTATTGTGTGAAACTTTGCGCGGTTTATTTACAAATAAAACCTATGCAATCTCTGAAGTTCTTATTTCTGATCAACTAGAGAGACGATATATAAATTTAGAATATGAGGAATACGAGCAACTTAGGCAACAACGAATTCAAGACTTCTTTGTAAACTACAACTTGGAAGACTATAAACAATTTTTTGACCAATGCCTTGAGATTCAGCAGGAAACAAATCGCCGAAATCATAATACATCCCATCTTCCAAGCCAAGTAGCCAGAGTGCTTATTGATCTGGCAAATCGAGATCCACAACTCTATGCTGATGTATTAAAACATTATCTTAGTTGTGGAAATCTACTTAGAATTAATGCTCCTCAACTTATTAGTCATTTAATTAAAATTTTAGGTCTTGACAAAACTTCTGAAATTCTCAACAAAGCTGATTATGCTTCAAAGCGAAAGTGGTTGTTTGATTTTTACCGTTTATTATCTCAAGAACTGATTAGAAAAGAACATCTCGACCAGCTTTATAGTCTCTATAGGGAAACTGAGGTAAGTGAAATACCACAGGAGTTAAATTTTGTTCTAAAATATCAGATGTTAGATGAAAATGTATTTATCAATATAATCGAAATTCTTTTAGTCAATGCTCCTGACAACTTTAATAACTTTTATCCATTATCATTATTATTTAACAGTCATAGAGAAGTTAATACAGCTTTACTTAATCTTTTCGAGAAAGATTTAAATCTGCTTAAAAAAGCTTATTTTCGAGTTCTAAAAAATGGCTATCACATACAGATAGATCAGTATGGACAAAACTTTGTTTACATCTTGAATCGTGATCCAGAATTTATCCTTGAATACATGGATTGGATTTCCCATCAAAAATCTCAGCCACAGTCATATTATTTTAATCATAAACGAGACTATTCCTTCCTATGGCGACGTGAAGACTATGAAAAAATAATGAGTCAGATAATTGAATATGTTTATAGAACCCATTTGACATCTTATCAGGTTTTGAATTAAGGTACTCCTCAGCATGTAAAATCCAATACTAATGGCGTATTCCAGCAACCTCACT
>NZ_JBALEF010000058.1:0-64582 GCF_036918245.1 Nostoc sp. | reverse complement strand
TAGTATTGAAATTGGTGTCGAGACTACCATTGCTGTTGTAACGCACTACAGCAAAGTTACCACTACTCACTCCTGCCACCAAAATCTTGCCATCAGCTTGCAGGGTAACGCTGTAGGCGGTATCGCTGCTGCCAGTACCAATATCAGTAGTGACTTTGCCAGTAGTATTGAAATTGGTGTCGAGACTACCATTGCTGTTGTAACGCACTACAGCAAAGTTACCACTACTCACTCCTGCCACCAAAATCTTGCCATCACCTTGCAGAGTAACGCTGTAGGCGATATCGCTACTGTTAGTACCAATATCAGTAGTAACCTTACCATTACTACCAAAGCTGTTATCGAGACTACCATCGCTGTTGTAACACACCACAGCAAAGTTATTACTACTCGCTCCTGCTACCAGAATCTTGCCATCAGCTTGTATGACAACACTTCTAGCAGTATCGTTGGTTTTTGAACCTATATCAGTAATCACCTTACCATCACTATCAAAGCTAGTGTCAAGAAATACTGTAGATAGAATTGAAGCGTAGGCTGTTATGACTTCTTGCCCAAACGCTAAACGAGGAACAATAGGCGCTGTAGAAACCTCCAGTTCCCAGTCACCACCTAATACAGCACTCCCTGTCAAGTCATCAGAGGCCGCTACTACTGCACCTGTCAATTCGCTCAGACAGCTTATAAACAATACACCTGGCTCGGTTTGAGCGACCTTGCAACCATACAGCAGTAGTTGTGCATCTTCACTCAAAGCATTTGCCCAACCCATAAGTTGGGCTGCGTAAAGATTGAGCGTTTCGTTGTTGAGTTGACTGTTGCCCAAATAGATGCACCCAGGTGCGCCGTGGGAAACAATGTGCAGACTATTGACTCCCTGATGAGACTCCAGCACTTGACTAATTTGCTCAATACCATCTTGGTTGGCATCTAAGACTACAACTAAAGTATCTGGTAATACACCCATTACCAGACTTTGGTAGTCATCAACCTGTGGGTCAATAAAAACTAGGCGAGTAGGATACAAGTCTAAAGTTGGTTTAATATTAATGCTGTTAGATATTTTGTTTATAGTAAAGTTTTTATTGCTACTATGCTCTATCATAATTGTCCAATAATAAATCCCTGATATTGAGCAAAAATGAAAATTTTTGCAGGTGATTGATGGTAGTTGCTTTCAATGTAGGAATAAAATAAATCCTTTCCCTCGGTAAATCCACCAGTTTAATTAATGGGAATTTAGAAATTTTGGGCATAGAAAGTAGCTGAAACCTTTGATAAAAAAACTCAGTACACATCTATATCCCGGCGTTGCATATTTGCGGGATGATTTAGCAACCAAAAATTTCCCCCTGCTTCCCCTGCTTACCTCAATTCATGTCACTGTTCTGCAATGCCCTATTCCCGGATTTCCTGTTCCCTCCCTACACAAGTAAGTTCAAGAATCAAATCGGATTCCTATATGATCCGGTAAGTATCGTCTAAATGAAGAGAGATTTATGACGCAAACAATTTCAATTAACGACTCCGGGCGCTTGCAACTCACGCCGCTAGAAATTCCATCCCGTCTGCTGTTGGGACCAGGGCCATCTAATGCCCATCCCACAGTTCTCCAAGCGATGAATACTTCACCTGTTGGGCATCTTGACCCAGCTTTTCTCGCACTCATGGATGAAATTCAGTCGTTGCTACGCTACGTATGGCAAACAGAAAACTCACTTACCATTGCAGTCAGCGGTACGGGAACAGCTGCAATGGAAGCAACCATCGCCAATGCTGTAGAACCCGGTGATGTAGTTTTAATTGGTGTAGCTGGTTATTTTGGTAATCGCCTCGTAGATATGGCTGGACGTTATGGTGCTGATGTGCGAACCATTACCAAACCTTGGGGACAAGTTTTCAACTTGGATGAACTTCAAACTGCCTTAAAAACTCATCGTCCAGCTATCTTAGCTCTAGTTCATGCCGAAACTTCCACCGGCGCACGTCAACCGTTGGAAGGGGTCGCTGATTTGTGTCGTGAATTTGGCACTTTGTTATTAGTGGATACGGTGACAAGTTTGGGCGGCGTCCCCTTGTTTTTGGATGCTTGGGGAGTTGACTTAGCCTATAGTTGTAGCCAAAAAGGGTTAGGTTGCCCGCCTGGTGCTTCTCCCTTTACTATGAGTGCGCGTGCAGTTGAGAAATTGCAACAGCGGCAAACCAAAGTTGCAAACTGGTATTTAGATATGTTGTTGCTAGGCAAGTATTGGGGCGCTGAACGCACCTATCACCACACAGCACCCATTAATTTATACTATGCATTGCGAGAAGCGCTACGTTTGCTTGCAGAAGAGGGATTAGCAAATTCCTGGCAGCGGCATCAAAAGAACGTAGAATATCTCTGGGAAGGTTTAGAGAATTTAGGACTGAGTATGCACGTTGAGCAAGAGTATAGACTGCCAACGCTTACCACTGTCCGCATTCCACCCGGAGTAGATGGTAAAGCGATCGCTCGGCAGCTACTCAATGAACATAATATTGAAATTGGCGGTGGTCTTGGCGAACTCGCTGGAAAAGTTTGGCGCGTGGGATTGATGGGCTTTAATAGTCGCAAGGAAAGTGTTGACCAACTTTTAGCAGCACTACGGCAGGTTTTACCTAAGTAGTTTTGATGGAATTTGGTGCGTTAACAGTAGCTTAACGCACCTGATAAAAAGAGCGTAGGCGTAGCCCGCCGTAGGCATCGCGCTAACATTATTTAAGAATTAAAGGAAAGTTGATACTTTACACTTACTTACTTACTCTTTTTACTTATCCCAAAATTTAAAGAAAGAGCAAGGTTAATTTTTGCAGGTCAATACAATCGCATTGTCAGGCGAAACAATCGCATTGTTAGTCGAAACAATCGCATTGTCAGTCGGAACAATCGCATTGTCAGTCGAAACAATCGCATTGTCAGTCGAAACAATCGCATTGTCAGCCGTTGCATTAACTAATCTAGTATTGTGTTTAGATAATAGTTATGATTCCCACAGTCATTGCACCCCTCCCCTTAGCAAGGGGAGGGGAGATAAAGCGTAGCTTTGGCGGGGTGGGGTTATTGAAGTTCATTAATATCTATTGAGTATTCCTCACTAGTTCACTGCGAGAAAAAACCAACAACCAGCAGAGGCAAGAGTATTAAGACAGATACAATCAAAACGAGGGTTGGCGGATCGACTTTAATGTGGTTCTTTTGTAGATCGCGCATTTGGCACTCTCTCGAACAATAAATATATTAACTAAGCCTAAAGGATGTTTACTTTTTTTTCCAAGCCCAATGAGGTTTAAAAGTGTAAACTTTTTAGCCCATCAGCTTATTTCTTCCAAGGCAATTTAGTCCCCATTTCAGTTAAAGCTGAGAAGATAAGATAAAGAATGAGTAACCCAGCAGCTGCAAAGAAAGCGAGTAAATCGTTATCCATAAATGCTATTTGCTAAAACTTCGCTAATCATAGCGGAATCATCTAATCTTTAGCATCTTTTTGAGTCTGCAATCTTTGATATTCTGGGTGCAAACTATACCAGCCATACCAGTGACGAACTGCAAGCCAAACTGTTGAAAGCAAACCCGCTAAACTAAGAGTTAGTCCGCTAAACGGTACTAATAATCCAAAAATCGGTAGCACTGCTCCAGCAATAGTAGCAACGATCGCAGCCAGAGAAGCACTGCGGCTAGCTCCCAATCCCCATGTTAAAATTAGTAAAATGATCGAAATTAAAGTCCAAGCCAACTGAGCATTGATAACGCGAGCTAGATAGGTCAAAGTCAACAGACAAGCAAAGAAAATACTACCAGCGATCGCAATATTTCTGAAACTCATTGGTAGTGACAAATATAACAACAATATCCACCACAAAAATATTGCCGGTGCTAGTAACAAAAGCCGGGGAATGATGCCAGTATGACGAATCGGGTCGGTGTTAGTAAACACTCCAAATGGATTTTTGACTGAAACATTATCGTCAAATTTCCAAGTAAACTGAGTACTGCGTCCATCAACTTTAATCTCATTTGGTACAACACCACTAGCAAAATCAGCTGGAGCAAAGTTGGCAATTGCTGTGAGGCGAAAATTAGAAAGCAACTGTCCTGCGGCGCTGTAAACCCAGCGAGGCCCGCCTTGAGCCTGATAGGTGACTCGAAAGGTGGTTTCTTCTCCTGGTTGCAGCCGGAAGGGAAAGCCATAGTCTCCCGGATTGGTTTGTTGTAGCCTAGTACCGTTACGCTCTACTTTGTAGCCAGCAAGCAGTGTGTAGCCGTTAGGCGGCGGTGCTTCAAAAAAGAAATTATTAATATCCTTGAGTTGGTTAACTACTTTATAATCAGCAGTGTATTCCACGCGATAAATTGAACTGCGACCTGGAACATCTACGCTTTGGTCTAGCTTGACTTGAATTTGCGAACCACCCAGCGTTAAGAAGCGGTTAATCTCTCGCGTATCATTGACTTTGACTATTTTGCCATTGGCTTGCGTAGTATAGGAGTATGGCTCCTGGGTAGTGTAGCGCACTTGTGGGGCAGATTGTTCGAGCTTTTCACCTGCGACACTTTGGGCCACTTGAGCCACCCTTGTTTGTTCCCAGTAGTGATAACGATTGCTCAAAGTTGAACAGAGAAAAAATCCCGGTACTAACAGAATTAATATTAGAGTTAAATGCTGTAATCCCCGCAATAGTTGGGAATAACGAACAGCCCATTCGCCAATAAATATAAATTGTTCCGACTGGCTGCGACGCAGAGAAAAACTGATAAGTGCGATCGCAACTCCCAAAGCTACGACCAAAAATACTAATAACAGTGAAGCTTTGAGCGCCTGGGTTCCAAATTGAACAAGCTCAATCGGATGCGTCAAATCGGGTAATCCGGGAATACCTTGAGCAGAAGATGACATTGGTTGATTTTTACAGAATTTGGAGAACCAGACCAATAAAATCTCTTAAAAGTTTCTGGACAATAGTTTTATTTGATACGTAGACAGTTTAAAGAAGTGCTACGTTGGCGTAGCCAGCCGTAGGCATCGCTCTGTCCCTGACTTGCTCGACTGTAACTTAGTATAAACACCAAAAACCCGGTCTTTATGACCGGGTTTTTGAGGGAAAACAATGGGGATATATTCCCCGAAGGTTAGTTATAGAGGTTCAGTATAATATCGATGCTCTGATATTTACTACCACGCCATTGTTACCCATTCCGGAAAATTAGCTAAGAATTTTTGACTAGTCTTCTTTAATCTCCTAAAATACAGCAACCTACTGGTAGCATCAGCGTGTAGGATTGATAAATATTAATTTTCCGGCTTTTGCTGATGAACAATGCATTTGCTAGCTGGCAAGAATGGCTAACAGTATTCACCTATCTAGGTTTTACCGTCTTCATTATCTGGCGCGTGTTTACCGTCGAGAAGAATTAAAAAAGCTGCATATCATCTCACCAGGGCCTTTTTGCTCAAAGGGCAAAACAGTCCCAGCTTGTTGAACCTTGACTCGTTCGCGACAATTGTAAACCTCTGTAGGTCTTTTTATGCCATCTACGCTAATAATTGCTTTGTATTCCCAATAATTTTTGGCACTTCGGCTGATACTGAGAATGCAAATCTGGTGGCGTAGACCGTCGTAGACAGCGTAATTGCGGCATACAGATGCAAAAACCGGATCTACCACGCAGAAAGGTAGTATTAATAGCAACAGAAATATTATGTATTTAATCCTGCTCATAAAAAATTGTTTAACATTATTTGGAAATATTATTTAATTTTTAAACCCTTTGAGTTGATTCAATTACTTTTCCTAGTTTGACAGACCAGAGATGAGAGCAGCAAAAAATCTCACAATGCTTTATGTGCTATTTTCCGCTAAAGTTTACTAAGCTAAATTGAACCGTGCCTAAACACCTTCTCTACTTTGAGGGTAAACATCTAGTACAACACGGCTTAAATAAACCACCCATTCCAAATCAATGAAACGCTTACACTGTATTCATTTTGAATTTTAAATTTTAAATTTTGAATTCCGCCTTGCGGTACTAGTGCGTCTGTTCATGTACCATACCCTAATACCAATTCGTAATATCCTGCAAGAAGCCGCACTTAGTGCATCTATTTAATTGAGAAAGTCAGATTACATCTGGCTGGGTTCCCACCATTTGTATCTGTAGTCTTATTTTGGAAAATTGATATAACAATAAATGTGCAAAAAAAGTCAGTTGTAAGGACGATAAAATTGCAACCAAAAACAAATTTTGAGCAATCTGAGATTACACGCTGTTTTGCAGCAATACTGCTCTTTGGTCAAGTGTGGCTACATTTACTCCAAGGGAAAACCTACTATCGCAAGATTTTGCAACATCTTGTTACCGCTGGGCCAGGTTCTATTTCTCCAGTTCTCCTTGTCAGCGGTTTTGCAGGAATGATTTTTACTATTCAGATAACGAGGGAATTAGCCCGATTTGGGGCTATCGATGCAGTGGGAGGTGCTTTTGCCTTAGCTTTTTGTAGAGAATTAGCTCCAATTTTGACCGCTAGTATTATGGCGGGACAAGTAGGTTCTGCTTTTGCAGCAGAAATAGGTGCAATGCGAGTCACCGAGCAAATTGATGCACTTTATATGCTCAAAACCGATCCGATTGATTATCTAGTACTTCCTAGAGTAATTGCTTGTTGTTTGATGGTTCCTTTGATGACGATTTTGGCTTTAGTTACAGGCATCATTGGCGGAGTTTTTGGCGCATCAAAGTTCTACCAAATTATTCCAGAAACATTTTTAGAATCAGTCAGAAATTTTTTAGAACCGTCAGATTTGTTTATTATTTTGCTAAAAGGGTTTATTTTTGGAGTGCTGGTTGCTGTCATTGGCTGTAGTTGGGGTTTAACTACTAGAGGGGGAGCAAAGGAAGTAGGAGAATCGGCAACAAAAGCAGTTGTTACTAGTTGGGTATCGATTTTTATTATGGATTTTTTCCTATCTCTACTGCTGTTTGAACAGCCTGCATTTTGAACCCAAGTAAGTATTGAACAAAATTCTCAACTTTTTAAGAAGTTGGGAATTTGAACTACAAAGTAAGTTGTGGGTAAATAATACTGCTTCTTCCTTTAAAGCATTGGCGCAACCCAACCCAGGCATCGCTTGCTTTCTCGGATATACTTCATCACGTTAACGGAATTTGGGAATATATGAACTTGTAGATTAGCGCACCCAAAGCTAAACCTCCCAATGAAAAGATAGAGGCAGTCGAAAAAGCTAGACCTTCTTTAAGACCCGCTATTTGAAAGTCTATTCTGACTAATATAGTCGCTGAAATGATGAGTAAAGTATCAAGAAATACCCGAAACCAGGCAATCATGATAAAGAATGAAAAAGCTGCTAAGACGGCAACGCCGAAAGACCTGGTATTTGATTGAAGAAAAATACTGTAGTAATATGTCATCTTCGGCCAAGGAGCAGTCAACGTTACGATTAAAAGCAAGATAGCAATTACAGTTGCCACCCACACAAATATAGGAGCATGTGTTTCTGATATTACCCAGCCCAAAGTACTGTAACTCACCAGTACTAGTGCCAGGGACACCCAAGGAACTCTTTTCCAAATTGACATGGGTTTATATTTCTAGTACAGGGTTAAGGTCTTATCGCATAAATTAAGTGTAGTAACTCAAGACTTTATTTTGCTTGAGGACTTGCTCAGTTTATGATGGTTATTGTCCCTTCACCATATCCCAGCCCAATATCAAAGAAGTTTTTTACGATACGGGTATCAGTGAGACAATAAACTAGAAGTTCTTACAGATAAAATTATGTAGATTTTGAATATATGGCTTAAACTAGTAAGTTTAGCATCATGTTTTTATAGCTTCAATCAATAGATTTTTATGCTGTTCCCAAGAAAGGCGAACAAGTTTGTCGAGAATTGCGGTACAAATTAATTAAAGATTTGTAAACTGTTAGCAGCCTAGTAGCCGCGTGTCACATCTTGTTAAGGGATTATCATGAGACAACTTATTATTGCTGAACGCGTATGCCTCATTGGTCATATCGCGTCAAAAGCCTTTGGACTGGTAGGGATGCTACTGGTAGTACCTAATGCCGAAATAATTTTCAACTTATCGCAGGTAGGTGAAACTGCCATACAGTTAAGTATGGCTGGCGGCGGTGTAGTTGATATCATCTTAGGGACAATAGCTGTCTCCATTTATGCCTACCGGACATTGGGATTAGGAACTTGGCTAGCATTTATGCTACCAGCTATGTTTATCTCTTTGGGGAGTGAACTACTGGGAACTAGCACAGGGTTTCCATTTGGTGATTATAGCTACCTGAGTGGCTTGGGTTATAAGATTGGGGGGCTAGTTCCTTTCACAATACCCTTATCTTGGTTTTATGTTGGGCTGTCGTCTTACTTAATAGCGATAACTGGTTTGAAAGTGGCTCAAAAACCCAGTTGGGGACGCCATATTGCTGCGATAGCCATTGGTGCTTTACTCTTCACTTGCTGGGACTTTGCCCTTGAGCCAGCTATGAGTCAATCTTCTCTGCCCTTCTGGTATTGGGAACAACCAGGAGCTTTCTTTGGGACACCTTACCAGAACTATGTAGGTTGGTTTGGTACTAGCGCCCTGTTTATGAGTGTGGCAGGATTATTGTGGAGAAATACCTCGATTAAATTAGAGCGATCGCAACTAAATCTGCCCTTAGTCGTTTATTTAACTAACTTTGCCTTCGCCGCCGGACTCAGCTTGGCCGCTGGATTCTCCATTCCTGTATTACTCGGCTTATTGCTAGGTGTGATTCCGGCTGTAGCGCTGTGGTTAAGGAGTTCAACCACACCTGCTCAAGTTACTGTTGAACCAGTAACCAAAGAAGTATCAGTAGCAAAGGTTGAAGTTGCCTTGAAATAAGCCTATTTGGGAACTGGGGACTGGGGACTGAGAATTGGGGAGGGAGAAGGGAATAAACCAATACCCAATACTTCGACTTCGCTCAGTACAAGTGCCCCATGCCCCATGCCCATTTATGTTGTATAGTAGCGATTTTAATTGTTAAGTATTTTGACAACAGTAGACAACGCTTCGATAATGGAAAGCGCAATTTCTCTTTTATTGCTACTTATCCAAGTACCAGCAACGGCGATTCTGTTTTCGCGGCTGCTAAAGGGGCCAAGACGCCATCCTCCAATAGAACCCCAACAGCCGACACCTAAGCTTTTGGGTAAGGTTAGTATCGTTGTTCCCACACTGAACGAAGTGCTTCGCATTAGCCCTCTGTTGGCTGGTTTAAGTCAGCAAAGCTATGAAGTTCGGGAAATTACGGTTGTAGACAGCAAATCTAGTGATGGCACCCCCGACTTAGTAAAAGCCTCACAGCAGAAAGATCCGCGCTTTCGCCTGATGACAGATGATCCCTTACCCTCTGGTTGGGTGGGGCGTCCTTGGGCATTGCATAACGGTTTTCTATATAGCTCAGAGGCTAGTCAGTGGTTTCTGGGGCTGGATGCTGATATCCAACCGCATCCTGGTTTAGTTGCTGGTTTGGTGAAGACGGCCGAAGCACAAGGCTACGATTTGGTTTCTCTTTCACCCCAGTTCATCCTCAAATATCCTGGGGAGTGCTGGCTACAACCGGCTTTGTTAATGACTTTGCTTTACCGATTTGACCCAGCGGGGATCAATACAGAGCAACCAGAACGGGTAATGGCAAATGGGCAGTGTTTTTTGTGTCGTCGCTCCGTTTTAGCTGCTGTAGGTGGTTATAACAGTGCGAAGAGTTCTTTTTGTGATGATGTCACGTTGGCACGCAATATTGCTATCCAAGGTTATAAGGTCGGTTTTTTAGATGGCGCAAAGGTATTAAAGGTACGCATGTATGAAGGGGCGATGGAGACGTGGAAAGAATGGGGGCGGAGTCTCGATCTCAAAGATGCAACTTCTCGCTCTCAGTTGTGCGGAGATTTATGGCTACTCGCATCTGTTCAAGGTCTACCCTTTTTAATTGTCCTGACTTTTTTGTTGATTTCTCCCACACTCTCATATTCGCACACTCCCCCACTCCTGCTGCTGGGACTGAATTTATTCCTGTTGGTGATTCGCTTTGCGATGCTAATAGCGATCGCACCTTCTTACGATCGCACAAACGCTAAAGGCAGCTGGTTATTCTGGCTTTCCCCTTTGGCCGATCCCTTAGCTGTGCTACGAATCTTCTTATCTGCATTCCGCACCCCGCGCGAGTGGCGAGGACGCAAATATAGTGCTGAGTTGTGAGTGCTGAGTAGAGAGTAAGCAGTGAAGAGTTTAGAGTGAGGAGTTAAAAATTCAAAACTCAGCACTCAGCACGGGCTAAACTTTAGCTATCCGCTAACAGCACTCAGCACTCCTTACTCCTCTTCACCTCCTACTTGATCCCCGCGTTCCAATTCCCAAAGAATTTGATTTCCTTCACGGCGTACCCGTGACACTATCCAGTTTCGCCAGCGCCATTGATCTCCACGACTGGTGACAGCGCTGGCGTGGACATCCATCAAGTCTGCTAACTCAGAACTGGTGATTAAGTAGCCTTTTTCAGAAATTTCGTCAGCTATACGCAGAGTTTCGACCAAGCTGCGGAGTTGCAAAACCCTCATTTCTGGCGGTTTTTCATCGGTTACGGCCGCAGTTGGCCCAGTTGATAGTTCCATAACGGTTATTTCTGGTGCAGAAGTACTGATTTCTTGCGGACTTTGGTTAGTTATTCTAGAGTTTTTTTCATAATCAGCTACTTTTGCTACATTTAGTTCATTTGTGGAAGGTAAAGATTTATAAAAATCTGTGGAAGATAATTGTTGTAGGGAAGGGGTTTTGCCACTTGCGTAAGTGCGAGCGATCGCATCACAACGTTCGTTACCTATGTTACCAGAATGTCCCCGGACGTGTTGCCATTTTACTTGTTGGGTATTGAGTTTATCTAAGATTTCTAAAAGGTCTTGGTTTTGGACGGGTTTACCATCCGACTTTTTCCAGCCTTTATTTTTCCAGCTTTTCACCCATTTGGTAACGCAGTTAATCAGGTATTCGCTATCTGTATGAAGGGTGATGGGTTGGGCTTGTTGAGATGTTTGCAGAAATTGAAGGGCGGCGATCGCAGCTTGCATCTCCATTTTATTATTAGTAGTATGAGGGGATGCATCGCCCATTTCGTGGATTGAGCCGTCGCTGAAGTAGACGACAACACCCCAACCGCCAGGGCCAGGATTACCGGTGCAAGCACCATCAGTGTATATGCTTTGAATTGTGGGTTGGGTGGACATGCTTAGAGTATCGAACCGCGAAGGTAAGAGTTATTAGCGGCGAATTTTTTTAACAATATCCAGGCTATTATACTGATAAAAACTCTTAATTCTTACTCCTGAATTCTGACTTCGGAATTCTTCTTTAATCCTCATCATCAGGCAAATTTTCCATTTCTTCAGTAATTAGCGTCTGAAAATCTTTGTCACAATGATTATACAGATGAACCGTAGCAGCTAGGAGTTCTGCGAGAATTTCAGCTTGTTGGTTAGCAGTTAAACTAGTTAACTGTAACTGGTTAATTAAGGCTTGTACTTTCAGGCATTCTGTACCTAATTCAGCAATCAAGCTACTGAGGGTTGAATTGGTGACTGCAAGAGGGCGATCTCTAATCTGCATATTTTAGTTATTGTCCCAATCTTTTACGCGCTTATTGGATTGCCTAGTCAAAAGCACAAATCTCTTTTTCCCAATACTTAATTAAATCTTCGTCGGGAAAACTCTTCTCTGATTCCAGTCTAATCTTTTCTTGATGTTTGGTAATTCTTTGAGCTAAAGATTCAATCGTCTTTTGATGGTGCTTCTTACTCATTACTCAGAACGATAAGCAACACGGAGACTTTGGATTAAAATTACCAGAGATGCGATCGCCATTAACCCGCCCCAAAACCAGTAAGGTAAAAGCAAATATCGCTGCATTTGGGCTGTATCAGAAATTCCAAGGGGGCCAGCAGAACTACTAAATAGATAATCAAGTTGATGGTACGTACTTACACAAGCTTGTACACCCAAAAATTGAATCACAAACCCTTGCGTCCAGCGAGGTGCTCTTAAGGCAATACCTAAGATTATTAAACCTAGTAAGGGAATTGCCACCAATCCAAACCAGGAACGCACCCAAATTAATGTGGACAACAGCAAAAAACTTCCTAAAATTTTCAAACAGAGGGTTGCTGCTCTAAAACTGCGGGAAGCCAGAATCAAAGCTGCACCGGCAAGAGGCGGCCCCATTGGCCCGGCTGCGGCGATTATTGCCGGGACAATTGGCGCCAACGACGACCGGATGCCATAAGTTGCGACACCAGAACCATTGCTAAAAATCTGCAACTTCTGAAACTGTCCCCCTAATAGCAGTGCCATTAAACCGTGACCCATTTCATGAAACCAAGTTGCCAGAATTGTAAATGGGTATAAGATATAATCCCCTCCTGGTACTTGCCACAATAAAGCAGTTGCGATCGCTGCTGCAACTAGCCAGGTTAGCCCCATACGTTCAACAACTGGCGGGGCTTCTTTGGTGAGCAAGGTTTTAAAATTTTTACTTGGTTCCCTCATAGGTCACTCATTGGCAGTGTATTTCCATCCATCCTAGTGTAATTATTCAGGTAATGGAGTTGCTGGACAATGCAACAATTCGCACCTCGAAGCGACAGCTGTCAACTATGGCGCTATCAATAAAAAGTAGCCATACCAGAAGTAAGCGATCGCGTATTCCCTGTACTACACGAAATGGGTCTGCCCCCGTCCGATCCATTTTGTTGATGAATGCCAAATGCGGCACATGGTAGCGCTTCATTTGCCGATCCACCGTAATGGATTGGGTACAGGAATAGGACGAGTGCCATATATTGAAGCTGCTAGACAGATGGCATTAGCTTAGGATCATTTTCTGTATCCACCCAAATATCTCAATTGCATAGTTGCAGCTGAAAGACAACTTCAGATATGGGAAGGAGGAGATTTTAGGTAAAGTTTAAAAAACGCCCTAGCGTATTATATTCCTGGGATGATCGCTACTCTCAACTAGATGACAGGTAAACACTTCTATAACAATTTTAAATAATTCGTGAGAAGTTATTTTATAACTTAATTATAGAAGCTATTTACTAGCTTCAAGTAAAGGCAATTTATAAATACCAGCCATCCGTTTTTTGGGCGACTGGTATTTATTTTTTCTGCTTTTTGGATTAGAGAAAGAATAAGCTAACGCTTAGAAGTATATGAAGATATGAAGAAAAGAGATAAAGAGTTGTACTCCACTAGTCGTGGAGTGGAATATACTTTAAATATTTTTTCTTAACGCTTCGCGCTGATGTCACTCTATATTAAATCTTTGTAACTTGCGCTCCCATCGGAAAAACAAACTTTCCCCATTCACCTCATCTGTCTCTTCACTTTCATTAATGAGGTCTTGGTTTTTCTCCTCTAATTCGCGCATATACTGCCTGAGTATACCCCCAACAGCGATCGCTCTACTTTTGTGTAGCTGACGGGTTAACTCTAAAAACCATTCTCTATCACCCACCAAATCTGACTCTTTCACCTGATACTTGAGAATTTCTGGGATAAGTAATGACGGGTTATGATGTTTTGCAATCGCACTAGTATGAATAATTGGCTGGTAATCAATTCGTAAGCACTGCTGCCACAACGTTACCCATTTGGCATGAGAAAGATAAGATAGCCATGACTGAAATACGAAGGCGGCACCATTGCCAAAATATGTAAATGCGGATGTGCTGAGACTCCATCTCTACCTTTAGTTACTTCTGTGGACTTCACCCAACCTTTCGCAGGCCATGCTTTCAATTCAGTGAATCGCTTAAAAGCTTTATTCATCGAATCCAAGTTTTCCCTGAGTTCCTCAATTTGGCAATTCCTTACAGTCAAAGTAACAAATAGCCAACGGGACTTGGGGTAATCAGTGACAACCTGTGGGAGAATTTTATAAGCTCTTGCTTTCCACATGAGCGATGTCTGACGACAAGCCGCTTTGCGTCTACGCCGCCACTGACAAACCGGACAGTGACGAACCCTACAGAATCGGGCATCTGATAGCTTTAACTTGAGAATACTTTCCGCTTCGTCTGGCACCAATTGAAACTTCAGCAACTCGGAACACATTCTCACTCGCCAAGCATACTGCTGAAAGCAATGTTCATCTGCTTTAGCGTAATAATGGAAAACTTTATCAGTATTAGCTCTGTGTTTGTCCCAGATTTTACCTATAGGCGAAACTTCGGATAAGCTCTGTAAATTTTGATTTTCTTGGAACTTTGAGGCTTTAGCGGACACATAATTACTGAGTCAGTTTGGTATCAATGTCCCAAATTAACACAATCTATACGGTATGGTATCAGTAATAGTACTTAGGTAAAAAGTACTTAGGTAAATATATAGGGCGATCGCAACTCTCAACTCTATGACTGGTCAACGCTTTTATCACATTGGCTTTGGGCAAGACGATTTAGGTTCATCGCCTCCCAGCATTGCTCTATTATCTGGCGATCCAGAGCGATCGCACCTAATTGCCCAAACTTATTTACGAGATGTACGTGTGTTGTCAGAAAATCGCGGACTCAATAGCTATCTAGGATACTTACCGAATGGTCGCAGCATCTTATCAGCTACAAGTGGTATGGGTGCGCCTTCATTAAGTATTGTTGTTAATGAGTTGGTACAAGTAGGAATCCAGCAAATTATTCGCATTGGAACTTGTGGTTCCATTCAATCTTATATACCAGTCGGTAGCGTTGTTATTAGCAGTGCAGCATTATGTCGCCAAGGTGCAGCAAATGATATTGCACCTGTGGAGTATCCAGCCGCAGCCGATCCTTTTCTGACAGTCGCTTTAGTTAAAGCTGCACGAGAATTAAAGGTTGAACATTACATCGGAATTACGGCATCAGTTGATACTTTTTACGAAGGACAAGAACGTACTGATTCCGCCAATCCAAATTTAATGCGATCGCTGCATGGCATTACAGAAGAATATCGGCGCTTGAATATCTTAAATTACGAGATGGAATGCGGCACACTGTTCAAAATGGCAGGAGTGTATAATTTTGCTGCTGCTGCTATTTGCGGTGTAGTTGCTTCGCGTACTGATAGTGAAAATATCATTTTAGAACAAAGAGATGTCGCTGTTAAAAATGCGATCGCAACTGCTGTAAATGCAGCAGCAAGCTTTGAGTAAACTAACAAATCTCTCTTATCAACTTCTTAGTATGTCAGATTGAATTTGCTCTAAGTATTTTTATCGTGTCTTTACCTAATCTTTAATTTATCAATCAGTAATTATAGGTAAGATGTATTGAGTAAGATGCAATTTTATCTTGATTGAGACACATTATATAAAAAACTTTATCAGCTAACTTAAAACTATAAAAATTGCTTAAAAGTATCTCGTTTTCAACAGAGATAATTTGAATTTTTATTTGTTAATTAAGAAAAACTCAGTTTTTATAGGCATTTTCAATCAGGTGAGGTACAAGTATGCAAATAGACCTAACCTCCTAACCCCCTTCCCGAAGCGGGAAGGGGGAACAATTCAAAGCCTCTCTCCTTTTATGAGAGAGGTTTGGAGAGAGGTCAAAATTGTACCTCACTGGGTCGAGAACCGCTATATATTAGAAAACTGTGCTTTTAATGTTTTACAGCCGCCATGATGAGTTTAGCTATTAAGAATAATCACAAAAATTGGAGAGCAGTATAACATGAAGAATGCTTGGAGGCGTTGGATTACGACCGTTAAAGTAGCTGCAATTGCACTAATGCCGACGCTGATATTTTTAGCATTCTTTCATCGGGCAACAGCAGACGATCCAGGAGCGTGTTACATGATAACTTCCTCTGGTAAAACCGTTGGATTGGGAAGGATTTGTGGCAATATCATAGCCGCACCTTCAGACAATAGAGTTTTTCGAGTCTCAATCAAACGCCGTTTTGGTGGAACTCCTGTGATTGATGTCACCTTCAACGACAAAAAAACCTTTGAAATGATTGTAGATACAGGTGCTAGTGGAACCATTATCACTCAAGATATGGCGAATACACTTCAACTCCAGGCTACAGGTACAATGCAAGCCCAAATTGCTGATGGTAGTGAAGTACAATTCTCAACCAGTAAGGTAAAATCTATTGCAGTAGGTGGAGTTACAGCCAATAATCTTCAAGTAGCGATCGCACCAAAAGCAAGCATCGGCTTACTGGGTCACGATTTCTTTGGCAACTATGACATCAAGATTTTCGAGAAAGAGGTCGAATTTCATCACCGCTAATGCTTGCAGCTTGTAACTTCTTAAGGTTTTTATATTGAAATATCAAAAGGAATCTGAGCCAAGATACTCAACACTCCTGAAGCAGCTTAAGAGCGTTATAGAATAGAAATAAACCTTACATAACATTACGCTGATTCAGCAGAATTGCCCATGACCACTTCTAAACGCCAATACCACATCACTACTTTCGGTTGTCAGATGAATAAAGCTGACTCAGAGCGCATGGCTGGCGTTTTGGAAGACATGGGCTTTGAGTGGTGTCAAGATCCGAATCATGCAGATGTGATTCTCTACAATACCTGTACAATTCGGGATAATGCTGAACAAAAGGTATATTCCTATCTTGGCAGACAAGCGAAGCGTAAACATGAGCAGCCTGATTTAACCCTCATTGTTGCTGGTTGTGTTGCCCAGCAAGAAGGTGAAGCGCTGTTGCGGCGAGTCCCAGAATTAGATTTGGTAATGGGACCACAACATGCCAACCGTCTGAAAGATTTGTTGGAGTCAGTCTTTGAGGGTAATCAAGTCGTAGCAACCGAAGCAGTTCACATTATTGAAGATATCACCCAGCCGCGACGGGATAGTACAGTGACCGCTTGGGTGAATGTGATTTACGGCTGTAACGAACGCTGCACCTATTGCGTAGTTCCCAATGTGCGTGGTGTCGAACAATCTCGCACACCGTCAGCTATCCGGGCTGAAATGGAAGAATTAGGACGGCAAGGTTACAAAGAAATTACTCTACTCGGTCAAAATATTGATGCTTACGGCAGAGATTTACCTGGAGTAACACCAGAAGGTCGGCATCTACACAACTTTACAGATTTGCTTTATTACGTCCATGATGTGCCGGGGATTGAAAGATTAAGATTTGCTACTAGCCATCCTCGTTATTTTACTGAGAGATTAATTCAAGCTTGTGCTGAGTTGCCCAAGGTGTGCGAACACTTCCACATTCCCTTTCAATCTGGGGATAATGAACTTTTAAAGGCGATGGCGCGGGGTTATACCCATGAGAAATATCGCCGGATTATCGATACCATTCGGCGGTATATGCCAGATGCCTCGATTAGTGCCGATGTGATTGTCGGTTTTCCTGGAGAGACAGAAGCACAGTTTGAAAATACCTTGAAACTGGTGGAAGATATTGGCTTTGATATGTTGAATACAGCAGCATATTCGCCGCGTCCAGGGACACCCGCCGCGTTGTGGGACAATCAACTGAGTGAAGAAATTAAAAGCGATCGCCTGCAACGGCTCAATCATCTGGGAAACTTGAAAGTAGCAGAGCGATCGCAACGTTACTTTGGACGCATTGAAGAAGTTTTAGTAGAAGACCAAAATCCTAAAGATCCAACCCAGGTGATGGGACGCACTGGCGGTAATCGTTTGACCTTTTTTAGCGGCAACATCAAAGAACTCAAAGGGCAGTTGGTGAAGGTAAAAATTACCGAAGTTCGCCCTTTTAGTTTGACGGGTGAACCGATTGAAGTGAGGCAAACTGTTTTGCAGTAAGAACTAGTTGAAGATTATACCCCTGACTTATGATGAAGTTACCGCAAACGATTCCAGTTCTTCTTTTTGGGGCTAGCTTGGCTGTAATTTCCCCTCAAAGTGCTGCTTTCAGCGTTCAAGAGATAGCTATTGTTGCCCAAGCATCAAGCGATTTGCCAATGGTCAAATCAGCTGGACTGTCCCCCGATATGGATGTGCCTTGGTCGAAAGCCGTAAGAATTCTTGACCCCTTTGAAGGGGAGTTTGTTGGAGTTTTCGATCGCAATTCTTTAGGTGGCCGCTTGTACCGTGAGGGTTCAAAGCAAGTTATTAGTTTGTGGACTCCTTCGAGCATTCGAGTACTCGTAACAGTAAATTCGGATCAAGCAAGGTCTTCTTTCTACATAGCAGGTCGTGTGTATCCCAGACCTGACTATTTTAGATTTACCACGACTAAAAAAGTCGATAAGCTTTTGCTCAAGGTCAGAAAAAAAGTTTTTCAATTAGACGGTTCAACTGGCACATTTGCTGTCAGTAAAGAATTAGCCACTGCTTTGAAAAATGCTCCAGATGAGAACTTAGATATCAGACTAGTCTTGGAAGGAGGTCAAACTGTTGATAGCGAAATTGGTAAAGGGACGGTAAAAGCTTGGCGAACTATTTATTAAGTGATTACATTTTTCAGCCAAGTATTTTCTCTGTTTAATAAAGGAAAAACCCCTCTGTTCTCATCAGAAGTTGACTGGTAAAACTTATTTATAGATTTAATAAGAACGAACATTGTTAGAAGCAAGCCTAATTAATTCTTCAACATTGTTTGAGATTGTATTGCAAATCGTATTTAAAGGTAAGTCATTAGGATCAAACCCAAAAGGTTCTTCGATTTCTGAGCCAATTTGCTCAATACTTAATAATGTAAAACTTACAAAACCCATTACTATACCAGTCCACCAATTTAAAAAGCTCACAATTTCCAAAGGTAATATAAGACAAAAAATTAATAACAGTTGTCTGAGTTTAATAGTATATATCAAAGGCAGCGGCGTTTTTAAAATGCGTTCGCAACCGCCTAAAATATCTACTAAATCATCTACACAATTATGTAGAGTAGTCAGTTGATAGACATTTAGACAATTTCGGTCATGCTGATACTGCAAGTAATCTCCTATCCAATAAGCAATTTGTAGTGGAGGATGATCACTATCTTGGAGTTGTAAATATTGTTTCTCAGACATTAATGATGCCAACTGAGTGTCTAAAGGCACCGATCTTAGATGTAACTTCATTGCAACTGCAAAAGCAGTTACTAACCGAAGCATTGCTTCTTTTTCTAATTTATCTTCTGGTGTCTTATCTTTAACTATTATCGAAATTCCCCGAGTTAAGTTCCGCGATGTATTAACTAAACCTCCCCATAGTTGACGACCTTCCCAAAATCTATCATGGGCTGTATTCGTCCGAAAAACTAATAGTAATGTAAAACCAATATTAAAACTTAAAACAGCATTGGTAAGAATCTTGCTGGAATCTGAAAATGCTATTGGTAATCCTAAATGAACTAAAAATGATATGAAAGTACCATATATAGTACAAAAAATTACCCAAGGAAGAATAATAGAGATAATTGACCTTTCAAGCCGAAGAGTTACTTGAAGCCAGTTCAGCTTTTCGCCTTTGTAAAGATGATACTTTTCTCTTAAAGAGTTTTTAGAATTATTTTGAAAATAGTTAGGTTGTTTCATGTTGTTAAGGTTTGAGGATTACATCAATTAGCAAACTAACTTTTTTAGCTAAATATATCTTGCTTAAGCAAGATATATGCAAAATGTAGATTTCCAAATAGTCACCGTAGTGGAACTATAATAAACACAAATTATAGTTGTAACATTTAAATTTATTTCTGTGAACCATCTTTAGGTAGGGAAATTCAATACTGTCTTCCAAATCTGCACCATAAACCTGATTTCTGCTTATATTGATTAAAGGTTGTGGTATTTCATTGCTTTCTAAGATAATTAGACAAAATTTCCAGCTATTTACAGTAAATATTTACTTTTTCTCATCGGCAGAACGATGCCTACAACGGGCTACGCCTACGCATTTGGGTTAATAAGCTAATGAGCATTTAAGTTGCATAAAACTAAGGCTGGAGCCGCTTACTACAAGCGAATCAGTGTGGAAAAATAAATGACGATTAGCTTAACAGTGTAGTAATCTAATGCGTAACTCTCAAGCTATAAAAGAAGATAAACCCAATGAAATTTGATATTAAGCCAGGAATTGATCCAATTTTAGATGTCCGTTTTGAGAAAAACCATTATTGGATGAAGGGTTATGCAAATACTTTTTAAAAGGACAAAACTATGTCATTACTAGATGATTTAGTCGAAACTTATTTTCATAAAGATTTAGCAACAGTATTTACACAAATTGGCATTGAAAGTATCAAAGCTACCGAAATAAATCGGCACATTATCAAACAAGTAATCCTTGCTCAATAGTTACTAGAGTTTGCTAGAGGTAAAAGCGATCTTGCTATCAATAAAGCTGAGAATATTAAAACTATTAAGGCGCGATTGCATTAGCTAGGCTACATATCAGCAGGCAATCCTAACAATGCAGACAGAGACAGAGGACTATTTGATGCGATCAAATTATTTCAATCAATTATTGCTGTCGCAGTACTGTTAATGGTGATAGATGAGTTTAATCTTTAAACTCTCTTCAACCAGGCAGTGGGTTAAAAAATTTATAGTTTCTGTCCTGCATAAATCGATCGCACTTCGCCATTACGTCGGATGACTGCTTCGCCATTACTGACATCTACTAGTGTCCAACCGCTGGAGCCGATACTTTCACCCATATTGATGCGGCGAGTCACGCCATCAATTTTAAACAAAGCGGCAGATTTGTTGCCCAACTCTAGCAATCCCTCTAAGGTATTACTCGGAGCAACTGCGATCGCAGTTGGTGGATATACTTGTTCCTGGGTAATAGTTGGTTCTGACTCTGGTGCGAGTGCAGCACGCAATGGAACTACTGGTAATGCAGGCAGAGGCTTGGGTGTTTGGCGCACGGTAATGGGTGCTGTTTTGGCCGCCACAGGTTTGAGTTCGGCTCGGACAGCCGCAGCTAACATATTAACAGTTACAGGCTTGGCAGCTTGTCGCACTGTATTCAGGGCAGTTTTCACAACATTAGGTTGAGATATCCGTAACGCACTGGCAACTTGTGGTAAAAGTGTGGGAGTCCCCGGAATGGCTGGAAGAGCGTAGCGCATTGGTGACGGCGCTTGATAAACAGGGACGTAGATGCGCTCAACAACGCTTCCAGAACGATTGGGGGCTGGTGGTGTATTGTTAGCTAGAAGTGGAAGTGCTGGTAGATTACTAGTTACTTGCTCACGGCCAAGGGCTATTTGGTTAGTATTTGCCTGACTGGAGAATCCTGGATTGAAAGATTTTTGATTGCTTTTTGCTCCTTGCTTATCTATAACAGCCAGTGCTTGGAGCATATAGTCAACTAACTCTGCCTCTATTTCTGTTTTTACGGGCAACCGTGACTGCGATTGCGGCAATAGAAGCGCTGATTCGGGCAATTTGGTATTTAAAAGATATACGACTCCAGACTGCACCAAGTAGATCATACTAGCGATCGCCACGCCTAAAGTTGTTCCTACAATCAGCAGTTTGCCCAAAACCGAACTAGTTTTTTGACGCTTTCTACTAACTGGTTTAACGGTGGCGGTGTCAAATATAACGGTACTCAATTGCTTATGGTTATCTTGAGCAACTGACTGTACTGGTTGATTCAAGGTGTTCGGTAAGATAATCTGTGGTATCGTAACTGTTTGCAGAGGCACGTATTCTGGAGGCGATTGGCGTTGAGCTTGGGCGGAAACTCCAGCAACAGAGTGGCCTGATTTGTTCTGATTAGTCTGCCTAACAGTTTGAGAAGGCAGATTACCACTAGCATCCAGAATGTAGTCGATATCGGCAAAGAGTTCATCCATTAGGCCATCAGCATAGTTTTCTATCGACCAAGGCTCGTTGGTGATTAAGTCTTCTGATGGTTCTGGTACTATGAGACGGGTGCTGGCTTCTTGTAACATAGACGTTCTGGGTTGTTGCTTGGACGAGGAAACGCCACCCCTACTGCCTGGAAATTAGGATTATCAGAGGAGGCAGCAGGTAGGGGCAGTTCTTGCTGAAAGAAAGAAGTATAAAGAAAAACTTCGCACTTGGGTGATTACCCGGTTGAAAAAGAGAAATTGTATTGAGACGTGTCGAGCGAGATACAAAGCGTGGAGCCGCTCCGCATTTGGTCTTGCTCCAATCCTATGCAGTTACGCGTGGGTTACTCCTGCCTCCAGCCTCCTGAATAATGAAACATCCAATCCCTCATCTTAATTGAGATAAGTTGATTGAGTGTTGGTATTAAACTCAACTTTCATCCGGGGATTGTTGATGATGCCACTACTAATCTTTATGTCATCTATCATACCAATCTCTCTCCCTACTACTATACTCAGTCTTTATCAAGCTTGTGTTAAGCTAACGCTGGAAACTCTGACTGGCTCTTGGTTCTACGCAATTCTAGATATAATAATAAGGCGTTAATATCCGCTGGGTTTACACCACCTATACGTGCAGCTTGACCAAGGGTAAGTGGTTTTACGTGAGTCAGCTTTTCCCGTGCCTCTTTAGAAAGAGTATCAATTGTTGTGTAGTCTAAATCCCCAGGTAACTGGCGGTGCGCTTGGCGGGCAATTTGGTCAATCTGATTTTGTTGCCTAGCGAGATAGCCAGAATACTTGATGTCAATTTCTGCGCCTTCTTTCTCGGCCCGGTTGAGATTGGTGTTTCCCAGTCCGAACCTGTCGAGGTCAACGTAATGCAATCCCGGACGCCGCAACAAATCGTTGAGGGTAATTGAACCTTTAATTGCTTGTTGGGTATTAGATGCGATCGCTATGCCAATTTCATCATGTTCTTTAATTCGTGTGGTTTGCAATCTTTGTTTTTCTGTGGTGATATTACCCTGTTTTTGGGTAAACATATCCCAGCGGCGATCGTCAATTAAACCAATTTCTCGTCCCAAGGGTGTCAGACGTTGGTCGGCATTGTCAGAACGCAATAGCAATCGGTACTCTGACCTACTGGTAAGCATCCGGTAAGGCTCTCGCAGGTCTTTTGTACACAGGTCATCAACTAGCGTCCCAATGTAACTTTGCTCGCGGGCAAACACAATCATTTCTTGAGAGCGAACAAATCGAGCTGCGTTAATTCCCGCCACCAGCCCTTGAGCAGCAGCTTCTTCATAACCTGTGGTGCCATTAATTTGCCCAGCACAAAACAGCCCCGCAATCTTTTTGGTCATTAGTGTGGGGTAACACTGAGTTGCTGGTAAATAGTCATATTCCACTGCATAAGCAGGACGCAGCATTACACATTTTTCCAAACCGGGGAGAGTCCGCAACATTTGCAGTTGCAAATTTTCTGGCAACCCTGTAGAAAACCCTTGAATATAAAGTTCGGGTATATCCCTTCCTTCCGGTTCAATAAAGATTTGGTGGCTTTCCTTATCAGCAAAGCGGACAATCTTATCTTCAATACTGGGACAATAGCGTGGCCCTTTGGCTTCCACCCAACCGCCATAAACTGGTGACAGGTGTAAATTTTCCTGAATTAAGCGATGGGTTTCGGCGGTTGTACGGGTGATGTAGCAAGGCATCTGTTCTCGTTCTACCCACACATCCGGGTCAAAGCTAAACCAGCGCACATCTTCATCTCCTGGCTGGATGAGCATTTTACTATAATCTACCGATCGCTTATCTACCCGTGCTGGAGTTCCAGTTTTGAGCCTTCCGGTTTCAAATCCCAGGCGATTTAGGGTTTGTGTCAATCCCTCAGCTGCAAATTCTCCAGCACGTCCGGCTGGCATTGATTTGTTACCAACCCAAATTTTGCCTCCCAGGAAGGTGCCAGTTGTCAAGATGACTGCTTTACATTGGAACCCCACACCAAAATAAGTTTCAACGCCGATGACTTCACCGTTAGCACCCAGCACCAAATCTGTTGCCATACTTTCGCGGATTGTCAAGTTTTCTTGGTTCTCAACAATATTTTTCATCACCCCTGCATATTCGCGCTTATCAGTCTGGGCGCGTAATGCCCAAACAGCAGGCCCCCGTGAAGAGTTGAGGATACGTTTTTGCAGGTAGGTGCGGTCTGCTACTTTACCAATTTCCCCGCCGAGTGCATCTACCTCATGAGTCAACTGAGATTTGGCTGGGCCACCTACTGCTGGGTTACAAGGTTGCCAAGCGATTTTATCCAAGTTGAGCGTCAATAGCAGGGTACGACAACCGAGGCGTGCAGAGGCGAGAGCTGCTTCGCAACCGGAGTGACCTGCACCGACGACTATGACATCAAAAGCGTCTTGGAATTCAACGGAATTGTGCATGGTCATACTTACAGGATCGGCAAGCTTAGAGTTCTTTTCAATTTTAACTGTTCCAGTGATTTCATGGATGTAACTTTCTGATAAAAAAGTTATCAAACTTACTAGTACTCAATTAAAGGCAAGGTTCCATTTTTTAACTTTAGTAGTAATTGAAAAATATCATCTTTTTAAAATTTGTGACAACATTCCGGGTTGTTGATCGCAGCTATTGTTCATATCGTTAGCCAACCCAAATTAATTTATAACTGGTATGTATTAGATATTTTCTCTAACTTGGATAACAACTATAGTTCAACACCGATAAATTATCTGTAATTTTAAGTCATAAATAATAGATATTTTTCAGAATATTCTTAATTTTATTTTTGAATTATTAAGCAATTATTTAAAATGAAACTCACCCTCAAAAATCAAAAAAATATTACTAGGTTTATTAGAAAGACAAGTTTCATCAGTATAGTTATCTTAATGATTTTTGTATTAGTAGCTAGTAATGAGATTACCCCCCACAAAGTTGCTAGAACTGCCCAACCATTAAATGGATGCTTGAGTAATGATTCATTACTTTGTATAGATACCTCTAAAAATACAACATCAGAACCATTTATTCCCGATCCCAAATTAAATCCTCAACAGCGTTTTTTATCTGCGATCGCTAGAAAATTACCCACAATTCCGCAGCCTGGTACTTATGAATATACTTTGTTGCGAAGCTATGGTGCAGTATTCGTAAATCCAGATATTGAGATTAAATTGCCGCCAAAAGATATCTTTGCTAATGAACAAGAAACCCAAAAGTTTCAAGCTACTTTAAGAATGGGTCATGTTGATGGTACTAACGACTGTTACTTACAAAAACCTGCAGCTGATGCTTTAAATAAAGCACGAACTCAGCAACATATTCCGTTAAAATCCGGTTATGGCTCTGGTGATTGTACTCGTACTTTCAACACTAATTTAAAATTTTGGAATAAATATGCTAATAATCAAGTTTTAGCAAAAGTTCAACAAGGTAAAGAAACAAAAATTCTCGGTTTAGTTGCACCTCCCGGAACTTCACAACATCTCTGGGGATTAGCAATTGATTTACACGTAGGCAGTAAAGAACAGAGAAAAGCTCTTAATCAAAATGGTTGGTTTCAAACTGTAGAAAACGATGTTCCACATTGGACTTATGTAGGTTTATCTGAAGAGAATTTACCTCTGTTTGGTTTTAAAAAAAAAGTCGTCCAAAGCATTACTTATTGGATTACGCCACTTTAATTATTAATATCATTTAACACACAATTAGACGTGCTTACCCTGAGTATAGGACTCACATTTTATTTTTGAAAAGTCTACTCAAGTCAGGAAACCCACCCATGCGCCAGGCTCTCCTAATATATACTTAGATTTTTACTTATATTTTTTTACGTAATCAAATCGGATTGCTATATAACCCCCTGCACTTATACATAAGCATCAATTTTTTATAAGTAATTGAATAAATTTCAAAATAAAAATCCAGTTAGTCTTGACAAAAAGTACAGGTAGTTTGGCAAATAAAACTTTTTTATCTTTAGCTCCGTTCTTCAACTCTTGCAAAAGTACTTTTTACAAGAGTTGAAGAAAGAGTATCCTAACGACTGTTATTCATTAACAATCGTAAAGCCTTCATAATCAACGACTCCACTTACAGCATTTGGTAAATTAACGTTACCAAGTAAGGTGGCGGTTGCAAAGCCAGCGCCATTAATACCTGTGGCACTACCTAAACCTAGACCTGATGCAGCAAGTTCATCTTGGTAGCCTGTGATCTCATAGACAGCGCCAGTTTCCAGCCAACCTAACAATCTTTGAGAACCGAAGTTAGTAAATGCCAATCCAGAATCTGCGTTGACATTCAAAGCTTGCCCTGAAGGAGTTCTCAGAGTAATCGGTGCAGATAGCTCACCAGTGAGCAAATCGACTTTGTAAAGCTGGTTCCCATCTCCATCATTAGTCCTGAAATCGCTAGCAAGAGCGCGAGTGTTACCAGGATTGAGATTGTCGATAGCTAATCCATCGGCAAATTTTCCAGGATTGGTAGGTTGAGTTCCTTGTCTTTGTGCAGCAGTAGTAGGTCCGCCAAAGCTGTCTACAAGGCTAAGAGTTCCAGGGGTAGCTGTAGTAATTTTATAAAGAGAGCTTCCTACTGGCCCATTTGCGGGATTCGGATTCCCTGAAATGTTGTATAGAGCACTACTATTAAAGTCAGCACCCGACTCAAATCCAAAACGACGTAGGTCAGATGGTGTACGGGTTGGTGAGGTCGTGGCTGGAGCAAAAGGCTGATCTACATTATTAACGACAGTAACAGTTGGATCAATTGGTGTTGTAGAACCAGTAACGCGTGCTTCGTTAACCGCACCTACCCTTCCGGTACGAGGGTTAGTTCCCAAACCTTCTAGATCTGCGGTAGTAGCAGTAGCTGGAAGATTGACTGTACCTACTCTTGTAGGAGTAATAGAACCTCCAGGTCCAGAAGGGATCAAAAAGCGGTAAACGTCAAGTTGCTTGCCATTACTAGCGTTGCCGTCACGATCCTCTCCAATGGTATAGCCGTAAAGAGCCATGAGAATTTTCTCCTTATTCAAACTGTAAAACTTTTGAGAACACTCCAAATATGCAAATTGCTATCTGATTAAAAGCTTGTACGACACAAACAAAACTAACCTTCCCAGGTTGAGATTTAAGATTAGTCTGCGTTATCTTACTTTGCTTATATAGCAGAGAAATTTGCAAAACTAAAATACTACTAAACTTTTGACTGTAAACAAGCTAAGACAACTTAACTCAAGATTGTTGTAATTACTATTTGCTCAATTCCTGAAAGTAGGATATGTGATAACTTGATGTTGGGAGTAGAAATCTCAAAACTACATCAAGTTACACTTTCAGGCATTTTTTGGAAACGTATTATTTCCAAACTGGATTACAATGAGCCGAGAGTTAAGCGTCTTTAATTTGCCCATTAAAAGTCAAAACTTCAGGTTGTAAATTGTATTTGGAGTTATCTTAACAAGACTATATTTGACTAATATTAAGGTTTAATAACATCTTGGTTAAGGTTTAGTCGTTGCTGAGTGTTTTCACTCGCTGATATACTTCTTCCATTGTTTCAACAAAAAAAGCACATCGGGGCAAAGTAATATAGAAGTAAGCTTTCTCCTTGTGAAACCGCTACCGATTACCTCTGAGGTTGCATAGAGCAATTTACTCAATCCTTTTGTCTTGCCAAGTCTGATTTTGTAGACTTTCACAAAGAAACAGAATTTTACTAGATAAAATACCACAGTTAATTAATACATTTGGCAAAGGTATTAGTACAGGCAGAAGTTGACTGATTTAATAGCTATTAAACAATTTATCTTCGCAGGCGATCGCTTTTAGCCTGTTCACTTCAAAATACCTTGGACAAAAATAATTAAATAAGACTTCAAGAACAAAATTAAAAATAAAGTTTTATCTTTTTACCTTTTCCCTTAAACCTGATTCTGCCAGAAAATTAATGGCTTTTTGTGGAAGACTAAATCAGACTTTTGGTAGGGCGTAAACGCATAGTGTAAAGCCGGAGACGTTTCCGTTGCTCCGGGCTTGTCATCATATATTGTAACCTAGATGCAATCAAATTGCTCCTCTAGTTCCAGCAAAATATTAATTAGAAAGTGGATTTATTATTACTTCACTTCGCTGGGTTCAAATTTAGTTACCTTACCTTTTTTAATGGCAACAATCACATCATAATGCGAACAGTAAGCGAATGTGACATCATTAGCTTTGTTATAAAGGTTAACTACATGACCTGCACCACCTACCTGGATACCGATTGGTTCCAAGTCACCAAAGAAGAAACGACGTAGTTGATCGCCACTACCAATTTGACCCTTACTCTTAGTAAGCAAGTCTAATTTTTGTGCTACAGACATTTCTTCGGCTGCTGATGCCTGCACTAATGAGGGATTGATCGCCTTTAATGGTACGTCCCAAACTGTGAAAAAACCAACCAAGGCTACACTTGTAAGTAAGGGTGCAAGTTTCATTTGTTACTTCTCTTCTGTGTTTTATCCTGAACATCCCAAGCATCTCAGGTGGCAGTGAGAGCTTATTGAAACTAAGCCACTATTTTCATGAATTTATCCTTTGAGAAAATTTAGTTAATTCTCAGCATTTTCTCAGCTAATCATGGCTGCTCAAAGTCACAGGATAATTTAAGTATTTTCTCAACAAAACCTCATTTTGAAGTGCGTGAGGGTAACTTAATATGATGAGCAATGCTTTCATTGCAGTGATGTTATTGTGACTAGATCCAAAAGACCACATCGCCAAATCCATAGAATTTCAGGACAAACATATCTTTGGCTAGCAATGCTAATTTTTGGAGCATCTAGCGCCGTTACCCGGAAACTAACAGAAATTGGTGCTCAACATTTTATTGACAATCGCAATCCAATTTCTTTGTGTAATGTTTTATTCGTGGGAAACCTTTGCGCCTTGATACTTCTGATCCTTATCTATGGGCGGCAGTGGAACAAAGCTACTTTGAAGCAACTCTCAAGGAAAGATTGGGTCAGTCTAACGGCAGTAGCTATTTTATTAGGAGCATTAGCCCCTGGCTTAATTTTCCAGGCACTGGCACTCACAGGGGTGAACAATGTCATCTTGGTGGGACGCTTGGAACCGCCTCTAACTTTGGCTTTATCAGTCTGGTTATTGAGAGAACGGGTAAATATTTGGGAATTTCTTGGTGCGATCGCAGCTTTTGTTGGCGTTATCCTAACTATTATCCTTCAGCCTCCAACAGAAACCATGATGAACATGCGAGGTTTTGGTTTAGGCATAGGGGACTTTTGGCCGCAGCCGCATCTGTGGCCATAGCCGCTTCTACAATTATTAGCAAAAAACACCTTTTGCAGATTCCTTTGGGAATCTATAACATTTTTCGGACTGCACTGGGTACTGTAATCTTTTTCTTTATTGCTTTAGTCCTCTATGGCAGGAATCATTTTGCTGATGTTTTCTCACCATTCTTGTGGCAGTGGATGTTTCTCTATGGCGGGTTGATTGTGGTGCTAGGCCAGTCTTTTTGGATTAAAGGCTTGAAAACTTCTACTGCTTCTATGGCTTCTTTGGTTAGCTCATTTGGCCCAATTGTGGGAATTATAGCAGCCTATTTAATTTTGGGTGAAGCTCCTACCCGACCTCAATATATTGGCGGTAGCTTGATTTTAGTAGGCATATTCTTGAGCCAAGTTGGCTTTAGGCGTCAGACTTCTAGCATTGCATCTGACAAAGTGAGTTCTACTCCAGCACAGCAACAGGTAGAAACTGGTATGGGATTCAAAGGGATTTGAAAGAGGCAGACGGTAAAAAAGCTTATATCCTAAGCTTTTGTGTTATTTCTAACTGTACGAGCGTCCGCTGGAGCGTTATTACGAATTAGGAATTCCGCCTTGCAGTACTAGTATGTCAAAATAAAAATACCCGATACATCAAGGTGAGCGATCGCTCCCAAAGCTAGATTAAAGGATTGACCTGAGCAATGGCAGACCCAACCAATCACAATCAAGCGGGAGAAGTAGCTCCCAGCACTGTTGACAAGCAAGCTCCCAGTGTGGCTGAAGAACACGCTCCTAGTACAGACTCACCCGAAGCCACAGATATTCCTACTGCCAACGCGCCAGATCCCAAAGCCGCAAATCCCGAAGATAATCCCAATGCTGCTAAACCAGCTGCTGTACCACCCAAGCGAGAAAAACCCGCCGCCGCAGCTAAAGCCGCAAAAGGAGAAAAACCCGCAGCTGATGCAACGGAAGAAAAACCCGCCGCAGCTAAAGCCGCAAAAGCAGAAAAACCCGCAGCTGACGCAACAGAAGAAAAACCCGCCGCAGCTAAAGCCGCTAAAAAGGAAAAAGCTCCAGCTGTTGAAGATAAGCCATTTGTAGAGTTCATTGAGCAAGACTACTTGCCAGCTTTACAAAAAGCGATCGCTCAAAAAGGCGTACAAGATTTACAGGTGTCTTTTGCCAAGCAGAAGATGCCAATTACTGGCTTTGAATCCGCCGAAGAATGCTGGCAAATTATTGGCAGTTGGTCAGAAATTGGTAAGCGTCAGTTTAACCTGTATTTCCCCGATGAAGATATTCAAGGAAAAAAGGGATTTTCTTGTAATGAAGGCAAAAAACCCAGCACTCTTGAGTCATTCCTAATCGATGAACGCAAAATTACCCTTGATTTATTGGTATATGGCTTAGTTCAGCGCTTGGACGGTCAAAAGTGGTTAGGTAGAAATTAGTCATTGGTCATTGGTCATTAGTTTTTAACAAATGACAAAGGACAAATAACAATTAAAGTTCGTGGAAATGGTAGGTAACGGCTCCAGTATTGGGGTCGTTATCAATTTTTACATAACCTGATTTGTACATCTCTTTGAGAGTAGCTTCCACTTCAGCAAAGCTGGCTCCCGTGAACTTCACCCCTTGAGTCACAGTTAAAATACCATCCTTGCTTTCCGCCGCTTCAATCAGTTTCACCATGAGTTGGTTGCCTGTTGGTCGGTGGATTTGAGAAGCAACCACTGCTTGATTCAACGGCACACCAAAGGGAGATACACCCGCTTTTAATCTCAGGTTGTGTTGGTATTCGTCAACTATGTTGGGGATAAAGAACAAATCCACAAACTGCCCTATACCAAACACACCACCAGTCAACAGCCAAAACAAACCAGTTACGATCCTGCCATTGTAGAAACGGTGCAATCCTCCCACCCCCATAAATCCGACTGCACACAAGATATAAGAGACAAGAAGTCGGTCTTTTTGCTGCTGATTGTTTTCAAGATTCATCTTGTTTTCAACCTTTTGGATTTACTCTTGTTGTTTAAGATGGGTTTTTTGGACTGTTTTTTATACCAAGTGCTAATAGCTAGACTTACATCTTGCATCAGTTGCTTTCTAGCAATTTTCGTAATAGACACTACTGTTCTGATTTGAAGTTGTGGGCATTGTCTAATCTCCAGTTATTTATAAAAGTATAAAATAGTACTAGGATAATTAAAATTTTTGAGTAATTATGCTATTCACCGATTGTTAATTTTAAATTGTCTAACGTATTAATAGAACCCCATGACTTTATTGTAGTAACAACCACAGAAAATTACTGAGATACTAGTGCTTTGAGAATCAAGAGGTGAGTGCTATTCCACTTGAACGAGATAATGCCGCTTGCTGAAGTATATTTATTTGACTACCAATCCGCGATTTTTGATTCCGCAAATATTGAATGATTGTTGCAACTCTTAATGTTTTGCTTACAAATTTCTCACCCGCACCTTGGTAGACTGAACTTTATACAATTGGATTATTGTGGGCTGTTACGGTTTGCCAGAGCATTTCTGGTGAGGCAGTCCGGTCTTCTCCCAAAGGGAGAGGCTAGCGCCAACGGGGTTTCCCCATGAGGAACTGCCGTTACTGTGGCGGTAGAGACGTAGGAGCGTCACCCGAAAGGTCTACTTAAGATAATAAAGACGAAAGAGAAATCAAGACATGGTAGATTCCCTCAAAAAACCAGGCTTTGAAGAAATCCGGCCAGGGATTAAAGTCCCGGCAAAAGAAACCCTGTTAACACCTCGGTTTTATACTACCGATTTTGATGAAATGGCAGGGATGGATATCTCCGTCAACGAAGATGAGTTAAGAGCCATTCTCGAAGAGTTCCGCACTGACTACAACCGCCACCACTTTGTTCGGGATGCCGAGTTTGAACAATCCTGGGATCATATTGACGGGGAAACTCGCCGATTATTCGTTGAATTTCTAGAACGTTCCTGTACGGCAGAGTTTTCCGGCTTTTTGCTGTATAAAGAACTTGGTCGTCGCTTGAAAGGAAAAAGCCCTGTTTTGGCAGAGTGTTTTAACCTGATGTCACGGGATGAAGCGCGTCACGCTGGCTTTTTGAACAAAGCTTTGTCGGACTTTAATATGTCCCTAGATTTAGGGTTTTTGACTAAGAGTCGCAGTTATACCTTCTTTAAACCGAAATTCATCTTCTACGCTACTTATCTTTCTGAGAAGATCGGTTATTGGCGCTACATCACCATTTATCGCCATTTAGAAGCACATCCCGAAGACCGGGTTTATCCAATCTTCCGGTTCTTTGAGAACTGGTGTCAGGATGAAAACCGTCACGGCGATTTCTTTGATGCAATCATGAAATCCCAGCCGCAAATATTGAATGATTGGAAAGCAAAGCTATGGAGTCGGTTCTTCCTGTTGTCGGTGTTTGCGACTATGTATCTCAATGACATCCAACGCAAGGACTTTTATGCCACCCTTGGATTGGATGCGCGAGAATACGACATCCATGTAATTAAGAAGACTAACGAAAACGCAGGTCGGGTATTCCCATTGATGCTGGATGTAGAGAATCCAGAGTTTTATCAACGGTTGGATACTTGTATAAGCAATAACGAGAAGTTGGGTGCGATCGCTAACTCTAACACTCCCAAATTCCTGCAATTCTTCCAGAAACTGCCGCTTTACATCTCCAATGGCTGGCACTTATTGCGGCTGTACCTGATGAAGCCAATTGATACTGTTTCTGCTCAAGGGGCAGTTCGTTAAGTTATAACAGGTTTGCGAAAGCTTTAGTGGTTCTGCTGATTGCAGAGCCACTTTTTTTGTCAACATACCATAAGGGGTACTACTCGTCAATAGGTCTAGGCAGTTGGGTTATATATGTAGTTTGACTGTAGACAAACATATGACAGATCAATCAAACGGAATTAGAATCATCAGACAAAAACCAACTCTAGTTTCAACCTTTGAACTGCTAGTAAAAGCAATTACATCGGTTCAACAGGCTGATCTATTACTGGAGTAATTGAGCGAGTCATTAACTCTACTTCTTGACTTGATAAACGACTACTCACGTGGCTATATAACCGCCATCTACAACCAGAGACTGACCAGTTATATATGAAGCAGCTTCTGAACATAAGAAAAGTACAGTCGAAGCTATTTCTTCAGGTTTGCCCATTCGTCCCATTGGAACCATTGTTGTCAACTGTTGACTTGTGGTTTCAGCATCACCCATTTTCTCTGCCATCCGGACAAGCAAATCTGTATTAATAATGCCAGGATTAACAGTATTAATGCGGATACCCAATTTAGCATAATCAAGGGCTGCTGACTTTGTTAACCCCATAACAGCGTGCTTGCTTGCATGATATGGTCCAATGCCGGGGAAGGCTATAAGTCCACCCATCGAAGAATTGTTGACAATCACGCCTCCTCCAGTCCGAAGCATTTGGACAATTTCATACTTCATGCACAGGAATAATCCGCGTACATTGATTGCTATAAGTTGATCGAACTGTTCAAGCGATTGTTCGTGGAGAGGAGCGTTCCCACCATCAATACCAGCATTGTTGAATGCAAAATCTAGGCGCCCGTAGGTTTCTACCGTCTTGCTCACAAGTGCTTCCACCTCAGAGACTTGGGCGACATCTGTTTTAACAAACAAGGCTTCACTCCCAGCTTGTTTAATTATATTCACGGTTTCTTCACCTTCGGAGTCTCGACGAGCCGCAACGACGACTTTTGCACCTGCTTTGCCAAAAGCGATCGCCGTCGCCTTACCAATTCCCGAACTCCCACCCGTAACAATTGCGACTTTGCCATCAAATTCACCTGTCATCAATTTACCTCTGTAATATTATCTAGACGCTTTTATTGTAAACGTTCACAGGATTTACTTGGCTATACTTTTGCCAATAAGATTGATACCAAAGGGTGAAACAGTATCCTTGTATTCGGGTTCAAAATTATAACTTCTTGAAGTTTGCGTAATTGCTTTAATTTTTTTAAAGGCTTCGATTTCTTCAGCGGTTGTTACTAGTTTTGATTCTTGAGATTCTTGTTTATCTTCTTCTTCAATGAAGCTGAGTCATGCCTTTTACATAAACTATCTCTTCAGCATGACTGGTAATAGCTGTAACGTCAAAATTGTCACAGTGAAAGAATTTGAGATTATCAATATCTTTGGAATCATATTCAAGGATATTAAAAGCAAAAAATGGCTCCTTGTCCATGACATTTTTATCACGTAAGTCAGTAAAGAAACGGTATTCAATGCCGTTAGTGACAATAGCTACTTTTGTTGTCAAAAGTCCATTAAAATAGCGGCTCAGTTGCCCATCATGTACTTCAGCTTTTTGACCACGGGCTTTTGCCTCTACGAGCATAACTATATTATTGTTAATAGCTAAGGCGTAATCTACCTTTTCAAACTGCCCTGCTTTTTTAATAGCAAAATCTGCCACGTATTCCGGCATGACTTCACTAGGGTCATAGACATCGTAGCCAATAGCACTCAAAAAAGGAACAATCAGTGCCATCTTAGTAGCTTCTTCGCCAACAACTTGGTCAGCCCGCTTACGGACTTGTTCAGACAGCTTGGTAATATCTTCAATGAATCCCATCTTGTTTGCTCCTGGTAGATTAGTGAGTATTAATACAATATTTTTTGTAAAATAGGAGTGATTGTAAGGTGATAAAGTACATTTAAATTGAAAGTATTAGCGCGATCGCCTTCCTTATCACTCCTATAAAAGTATTTCCAAACAAGTATCAGACGGTAACACTTATGACTTGTTCCCAGGCGCAATGGCATCAGTAATGAATGACAATAAGTCAGAATAATTTTTGATGAAGCCTCAGTCTATAGGCATTCTCAAAAGAAAAATGCTCAAGCTAACTTGTCGTAGCTGCTTTGTTGCCATTTTTGCTGCCGTTGCCGTTCACACCGGCAATGAATGACGGTTGCTGTGAACTGGGAACTGGTGACTCACCTCGCAGTCCCTTGCGGCGTTGGTTCTTAGGAACACCTCCCGCCATGCCGTACTCCACACTGCTTTTACCATATTGAGTAGCAACTCCCAACAGCATGTGTTCTGCCATATCTGCCAACTCGCGCTCTGTTTGGAGCATTTCATGGTACAACTTATCCAGGTTGGAAAGAGCAGTGTTATATAAATTCTCTCTAGTTCGCATCGTCTCAATTAGGGTTGAGAAGGCCGGTAGAGTAAGTGCATTGCCTAAATTTAAATTCGGATCAATTGAGTTGATGCTAGCAGCACGACGCACTGCTTTTTCTAACACCTGAGAGGTTCTTTTTCTCCGAGCCATGATATGAACCTTGTAATACAGTACGGTTAATATTCTTTACTTTAAAAAACTTCCGTATCGATCGGCTTGAGAGAACTCCGCCAATTCTCCAATGGTTTTTGTTACATAGCGATGTCGTAATCAATGCGCGATATACCGAAATGAGAAAGCAATCCAGCTTTTGAGAAAGCAATATGTCTTTTTGCTTGCTAAATCTACCGAAACGAGAAAGCAATCAAGCATTTTGAGAAAGCAATATGCCTTTTTGCTTGCTGAATCTACCGAAATGAATGCGCGATATACCGAAACGAGAAAGCAATCAAGCATTTTGAGAAAGCAATATGCTTTTTTGCTTGCTGAATCTACCGAAATGAATGCGCGATATACCGAAATGAGAAAGTAATTAAGCATTTTGAGAAAGCAATACGCCTTTTTGCTTGCTGAATCTACTGAAATGAGAAAGCAATATGCCTTTTTGCTTATTGAAATCGACTCGATCGGGTATTAAAAACTTGACGAGTTGAAGTAAGATATTTTACAAAGAAAGGCAGGCGGCAGAAGTAAAAACTTTAGTTCTGGGTATAAAGCCCAGTCAAAAAAAAGAATTGTATCGAGACGCATAGTGCGAGATACAAAGCGTCCTTGCTACAATCCGATGTTTTAAACATGGGTTCCTCCTGCCTCCCTCCTCCTGAACTGAAACCGTACATGAAACTTTCATTTCACACAGTTACTCATATTTTGCTGCTTTGAAATGGAAATCTTTGCTCTTTCTTCTCTGCAAGACGCGCAATGGGCAGACCAAAATATTGCTGAGTCAATGAATTTTACTTTTTACTCAGCAATATTTTGGTGAGAAAGGTTTTCGTGAGTTTCTACGGTTATAACAGAAGCCGACATTAGGATACACTGGCATTTGAATACACCGGAAGTTCATCAGCGACTTAGTTTGTCGCTTCTGGTGACTTCCTTCCTAGTATCCCTTATCGCTTTTGGCTGTATGAAACTTACTCCAATCTACGGTAAGTCTACCTCAAAAAGGTTTCTTAGCCTCTAAAACGACTGCCACTGTTTTGAAGCTATAGCCTTAGAATATTTACAAGCTTTACTTACGAATTAGCTTTCTCTAGATAAAAATACCGTTTTTGCTGTGTAAGCTGACATTCTACCTGTTTCATCCAGATTTGTGTAGCTTATTAACAAATCAGCGGATTCATTAATATTAAGCCTGCTTTACTATTTAGTTTCTTACCCCGACCTATTAGACAGCTAGAGTGTTCATTTCACTTTGTTCAATAGCTTTTAGCCCTTATCGCTCCCATGCTGACCCATCACCGCAAGCCCGTGTGCTTATCACTTATTTCCACTGACCTACCGATCTGGTCTGTTGTCGAAACTGCCGCGACATTGTATCAAAAAGATACCGATCGATTTCATTTACTAATGACCGCACCACCCTTAATTAGCTGCGAAGTAGAGAGTGTTATAAGTCCAGAAGACACACTTCCCCAAAGTAAGAGCAAAGCTTACGCCCCTAACAGTCCCAGAATATTGTGGCTGGAGATTTCCCCTTACCGAGTCATCATGACTATGCAAGGTAACGCTCAAGTGAGTTACCGTCACTTTTGGGAACAGGGCGTTTATGGCATTAGTCGCTATTGGTTGCCAACTGAGTCATTGCAACCTAACGATCCCATTCGTTTACGAAATTTTACTCGTAGCCTAACTCTCAACGGACATCCCTTGCCAGAGCATTTGCGGCTGGAATATGAATTGTGGGCAGAAAAAGTCCAATTAGGATGCTACGTACTGAATTTGGAAATTAAACATTAATAGTCGTGGGCAGTAGGGAGTAGGGAGTAGGGAAAAGTTTTTACAATGCCCAATGCCCAATGCCCAATGCCCCATGCCTAATCCCTCTTAACCAAAATAACTGGGTTGGTTTCCAGGTTTCCATTTAATATTGCAACCAACACTCGGCTTTTGCTCACTGGTGACAGGTTTACCCGCTAGCACTGCTTCAATGGCTGCGCGTAAATCTGCACCTGTTACAGGTTTATCATTGCTGGGGCGGCTATCATCTAGTTGTCCTCGATAAACAAGTTGGCGATCACCATCAAATACAAAAAAATCTGGTGTGCAAGCTGCTGTGTAAGCCTTAGCCGTTTCCTGGCTCTCGTCGTAGCATAAGGTAAAATTTAACCCTTGTTCTGTGGAAAATGCTTGTAACGACTCTGGCGCATCATCTGGGTAATTTTTTGCATCGTTAGCACTGATGGCAACGATCGCTAAATCACTTGTAAAATAATCTCTTCCTAACTGCACTAATTCGTTTTGGACGTGTTTTACAAACGGGCAATGCCGACAAATAAACATTACCAATAGTGCTTTTTTTTCTGCAAAGGTAGAAAGTGAAGTTGCCTTTCCAGATACTACTTCCGGTAGATTAAAATCTGGCGCTTTAGTGCCTAGTGGCAACATAGTTGAAGTAGTTAAAGCCATAGTTCATCCAATATTTTTACGCTGATAACTAACGGCTTTTGCTATCAGTATATTTTCACTTTAGCACTAAGTTTTCCATAAATTAAGAGACGGTAAATTTACCGTCTCTTATATTTGTTGAGAGTTATATTAAAGAAATTAGTTTTTACAGACTTGCTAATACACCAACAATACCGTGTCCTGTGAATACTTCTAATGCTATCAGAGAGACAAAACCAATCATTGCTAAACGACCGTTGAGCATTTCTGCATAAGGAGTGAAACCAGTGCGATCGCCTTGCTCATCTATATAAACTTTTGGCTCGATCGCAAAGTTGTTCAGTTTGCCTTGGTCGTCAATGATAACAGTACTTGTACGCATGGATTTTGCCCTGTCTTCTCTTTATGTAAACAACTGTAACAAACTTGTTAATATTTGTAAAGTATCTTAATCCGATCGAGTAGAAGTCCAAGCCAGAGATATGATGATGGATCGAGTTCAAAGCTATGTCTAACAAACAGGCTCCGCTCCTTCTGCGTAAGCACTTTCAGTCATCAATCCATTTCCCAAAAACTAATGCATCGATTTCGAGTAGAGGTTATTGCCAAAACACCAAACCCGCAGCAGGTGATTTATGCCGCGATGCACCAGGACTATACTGATGGGTTTGTGTTTGATGAGCGCGACTCCTGGCCCTCGGAGTCACAAAGCGGCGAAGTTATTGTTAAGCGGCTTTTAGCGGGTGAGAGGGGACACTATGGGCCTTTAGAGCATCCCCAGATTGTTTTTAACTGTGGCTACTTTCCCCACAGTGTGATGCAGCAGGCTCGTACTCATCGCGTCAGCGTATCATTTGATGTACAATCTTTTAGATATACAGGCAACCAATTTATTGACGTAGTAGAAGGTAAGAAAGACATAGAAGATGTTTTTTACCTACGTCCCGTTGGTTATTACACTGATAGACAAGGCAAAAAGTACCATTATTCACCAGAGCAACGAGCAGCAGATTTGCAATGGTGTCTAGAAGCAGCTAAACGATATAAAGCTGATTTTGAGGGTGGAATGTCTGAAGAACACGCCAGAGGCAAAGTGCCTTTTGATTATCGCCAGCATTTTGTAGTTAGTTTTAATTTAAGGTCTTTCTTGCATTTTTGTGACCTGAGAAATAAGAAAGATGCTCAACTGGAAATTCAAAAGTTGTGTGAAATGATGTGGCCTCATTTTGAAGATTGGGCACCTGCGATCGCACAATGGTATGAAAAGCAGCGTCTAGGTAAAGCAAGGTTAGCACCTTAGATAATGGCTTACCCTGCTCTCTATATACGAGAGTTGACATAATTTGCGGTAGGATAAAGCGACGCGACTATCCTCGGATTTATTGGATTTGATTTAAGGCGATCGCATCTATTTTTTTTGATGAATAAAGCTGCCGATATTAGCACTAAAAAATTAATCAGCCTTGCACCAAATAATTGGGCAAAATGGGTGACAGGAATTCCCGACATTGTTACAGGCGAAATCTTAAATACAGAATTCCAATGGATTAGCCGACAAAGTGATGTTGTAATTCAGGCTGAAAGTCCCCAATACGGAAAATTTCTCATCCTCAATGAGTTACAATTGCGCTACACATCAGAAATGCCGCGCCGGATGCGTGCTTATGCTGCTCTTGCGGAAGAGAAATATAAACTACAAACGTACCCTGTACTGATTAACATTCTCAAAATCAGCAACAGCGAAATACCTACAAGCTTTGCATCCAATTTTATCGGGTTAAGAGCAATTCAAGATTACCGCGTAATCAACCTTTGGGAGGTTGATGTAAATATTGCTTTTGAGACGCCGTTACCGTCACTGCTTCCCTTTGTACCAATTCTCAAAGGCGGAGAAAACGAGTCTACAATTAGGGAAGCATTGCGAATGCTGCGTGCTGATCAGCAATTAAATCAACTTGAGACAGTTCTGGCATTTTTTGCAACCTTTGTATTAGAAAGTACTTTAGTTCAGGAAATCATGAGGTGGGATATGACAGTCTTAAGAGAATCACCTTGGTATCAAGAAATTTTACGTGAGGGACAAGCACGAGGAGAAGTACGTGGAATAATCTCTAGCATCGAAACAAGTTTAGAGGCGAAATTTGGCAGCGATGGTTTGGAGTTGATGTCGCAAATTTCGCAAATTTCTGACTTAGAGCAATTGAAAGAGATTTTACGCAGGATTGTTGTAGCAAATACAATTCAAGATTTACGGAATGTTTTGTAGGATAAAGCGATCGCTCTAAATCCTGACTTAGAGCTAGAATGCGATCAAGTCTTAGACTATCTCTAAATATAGACATTTGCAGGACGATGGATATTCAAACAGTTTTACGCGATCGCCGAATTATTTCTTCTGATCCAGATATTATGAGTGGTACTTCTGTGTTTGTTGGAACGCGAGTTCCATTCCAGACTTTTTTTGACTATCTAGAAGGTGAAGCAGGTTTAACCGAATTCTTGGAAGATTTTCCACATTTGCAAACTCAGGTGTTGCAAGTTTTGGAGGTGATTACAAAAGCAATGCTGAATCAGGAGCAAATTATTTATGCTCATTCTGCTTGATGAAAATCTCCTGAGCAAAAAGTTGAAGAAGCCGTTTATAGATGCAGGACATTCAAAAATGTAGAAGATATGGGCTGGCGTGGTGTCAAGAATAAGGAGCTTTTGGCTTTTCACTACTTTTTCAGCAAACCCCAAGTAAGTCAAAGTTAGTCCCTTGTTACTTAGATAGTCGTATATATCTACTTTGTATTTTAAATTACTTAGACTTTAGCGAACGTTACAATCTCTAGCTGATCTTAATATTTTCCCTGATGTGCTTCGTAACTCATAGCGCAGGATTTGCCTTCTAAAAATAGTAGTTGAAGCAGTTAAAGCCATAATTTACCTGATAACTTTACGCTGATAACTAACGGCTTTTGCTACCAGTATATTTTCACTCTAGCACTAAGTTTTCCATAAATTAAGAGAAGGTAAACTTCCAAAGCTTACCTTCTATGAACCTAGTACCAATTTAGATTTAGTGATATAGTAGAAGATTGTTAATTTTTTAATTTTAGCCAATCATGACAGCAACGGGTAAGGCAACCCAATTCGAGTACAAAGCACTGCACAAGCCCAACCAGCTTATTTATGGTCTAGGTCAGACGGCAGTGATTACAGGATGGACAGTAAAGCAGGCGATCGCTAAACACCTACAACCCGAAGATTATGCTGTAATTGGGCAACTATACTCACCCACAAGAGGGATAAACTTACTAATTCGCAATTTGCTGTTGAATCCCCACGTCCGCTATTTAGTTGTTCTCAACGCTACGAAGGAAGACAATAACGCGGGTGCTGGAGAGTGCTTGCTGGACTTTTTCCGCAAAGGCTTTGAAGAAGGTGTTTGTGATACTGGGTTGCCTTGCTGGGTAATTCGCTCCTCTATCACTGGATATATTGATCTTGAAGTGAAAGCTAGTGCTTTAGAACACCTGCGGGACTCAGTAAAGGAGCAGGAAACCAAATCCATCTCTGAAGCCGTTAGTCTAGTTAAGTCATATGTCCAACAGAAAGCGCTTGCTGCATGGGGTTTGCCAATAGAATTTCCCATGCCTACTGTTAAGCCAACTGTCTTACCGGGGCCGAGATACGGTCACAGAATTGAGGGTAAGACTATAGCAGAAACTTGGGTAAAAATCATTCATCGGATTAAGACAACAGGAACAATTAGACCAACTGGCTATGATGGGCAATGGCAAGAATTAATTGATTTAATGGCAATTGTTACTGATGAGCCTGCTAACTTTTATTTTCCTGAGCCGAATTATTTGCCAATTGACCCTCCTTTTCTTGAAGGATACGTTTCGCAGATTTTAGATGATGCACCTTCTAGGGAAGGGTTGAAATATACATATGGTCAACGTTTACGTTCCTGGTTTGAGCGTGACCAAATTGACCAGGTGATTCAGAAGTTAATTGGAGAAATTGATGCTGCTAGTGCAGTGATGAATTTATGGGATGTAAAAGACCATGAAAAAGGTGGTAGCCCTTGTCTTAATCATATTTGGTTGAGAGTGGTTGATAATGAATTATCACTAACTGCAACTCTTAGAAGTAATGATATGTTTGCCGCATGGCCTGCAAATGCAATGGGATTGAGGGCTTTGCAACGACATATTAGGGATGAAATTGCTAAACATTCTGAATATGAATTGAAAATGGGACCACTTATTACCATCAGTCAGTCTGCTCATATATATGATGATACTTGGAGCAACGCCGAGCAACTGATCAAACAACAGTATGCTAACATTTGTAGAAAAATAGATTACTACGATCCTGCGGGAAATTTTTTAGTCGAGATTGCAGAAAAGGAGATAGTTGTTACACAAACAACTCCCGGTAGTGGTGAGGTTGTAAGTTGCTATTCCGGCAAAGATGCCTTGAAATTACTTAGAGAAATTTGCGCTGCTTCGCCTTCAATACGTGCAGATCATGCTGGATATTTGGGTATGGAATTACAGAGAGCCTCTGAGTGTTTGAAAACAGGGGCTAAATACATTCAGGATAGTAAATAATGGTTTGTGATGAGCAAAGGCCAACATGGGATGAATACTTTCTGATGTTGGCTAAACTTGCAGCGACTCGCTCAACGTGCCTGGCTGTTCGAGTAGGTGCTGTGATTGTGAAAAATAAGCAGGTGGTGGCAACAGGTTACAATGGCTCACCATCAGGTTCCGCCCATTGTACGGCTCAGGGATACTGTTATCCAGGGTTAAGTAGCTGTGATGCTAGCAAAAGTTTACCCTCAAGGGCTATACATGCGGAAGCAAATGCGATCGCACAGGCCGCAAAGCACGGTATCTCTACAGATGGTGCAAGTATTTATGTCACTCTAGAACCTTGTCTGTCTTGCTTGAAGTTAATTATCTCCGCAGGCATTAAGGAAATTTTTTATGAAACTTCTTTTAATAGCGGAGAGAAAGCTTTGGTGAGAGATTCCTTTGTGAATGAAGGTCTAGTTACCCTGAAGCAAGTTAAGCTTTCTGAAGCCACAGCAAAAAGAGCAGCCTTGTTCCTGCTATCTTCTACGTCTGTTGTCAGTTTTGACATTGTACAAAATCCATAAACTCATATCAAAACATAATTATTGACTATGTTGAGTGATACAGATATTAAACAACAAATAGAAGACAGAAAAAATAATCCAACAGAGGGAATATATATAGATCCCTTTGAAGAAAAGTACTTGACCCCTGTTGGTTATGATTTTAGAGTAGGGCTAAAAGGATTCTCTTGGAAAAATAAGCGTGAAATTGATATAGAGAAAGAGAGAGAGATTGAGATTGAACCCAACGATACGATAGTTATTGAAACCTTAGAATCAGTCAGTTTGTCTAAAGAAGTCGGCGCTACCATACATGCAATGGTTTCAAAAGCTGTTCTTTATGGTTTGTCTCACATTTCTACGACAATAGATCCAGGATGGACAGGCAAACTGTTAATTTCAGTAAGTAACTACCGAGATAGCTCTGTAGTACTTCGTTTTAGAGATTCTTTCTGTACAGTTTGCTTTCACAAAATGGAATCTGAATCAAAAGTACCTCTTGGAAGACCTGCCGATAGGGATGATATATGGGAAAGCCTACTAGAGATATCTAGGCAAGAGAAAAAAAAGAAAGAAAAAGAAAATGTTAGCCGCAATATATTAATAATTTCTTTTATTATGATTGGATTATTTTTAGGAGTTTTCGTATCCTTAAAAAATCCCGATTTGGGATCTGCACTAGCAGCTTTTATAGCTTTGATAAGCCCTGTTGTGTACGATAGACTAAAATCAAAATAAATTTTTAATGAACTACTAAAAGTTAAGTGTTTAATATCAAACTAAAATTAGGAGAATATAGCTAATTGAATAGTATAAAATGAATACCACAAAAACACGTATATATATTTCTGGTGCGTTGACAGGTATTGATAACTTAGAGGATGTCAAGGCTTTTTATACAGCTATTGGCTCACTTTGCGGCGAAATAGGATTTCAGAGTTATGTTCCCCATCTAAACACTGACCCTATTAATCATCCTAATATCAGCCCTCGTCAAGTTTTTGATACTGATAAGCACCAAGTTAGTAAATCTAACCTAGTTATTGCCTACATTGGTTATGCTTCGTTGGGTGTTGGGATGGAATTAGCATATGCAGATACAAATGCTATTCCAATTATTTTACTTTACGAAAGAGGTAAAGTCATATCGAGATTCCCTCGTGGTATACCTACTGTATTTTCCGAAATCGAGTTCAAAGACTATAAAGATGCTTTGACTCAACTTGAGAGTGTTTTGAAACAGTGGAGACAACAGCACAAATAAAAATCCTTATCAGCGCCATTCTCGTCCACTTAAATACTATCAGTAGCAACTCACCTTTTGAGCAACTTATCAATTGGAGATGGATTCTTTAAGGTCGATAACTCCGACGGATTTCTGTAATTTGATCTGCTACATCGAGAAGGGATTTCGGCATCTCTGGCCCTGTGAGAATGATATCGACGTGAGGAGGACGTTTTGCCAAAAACGTTAAAACTTCCGTTTCAGGAATTAAACCAAAGTTAATCGCTAAACTTAACTCATCTAACACCACGAGAGAATACTTACTCTCACACACTACTTGTTGTGTATACTGCCACAGCTTTTGTAAGGCTTGGTTTTCTGTATTGTCTAAATGTGGTGTATCAATACAACGAGGCAAATCACACCGAATCCAATCTAAATTTTGTCCTAATTGTATAGGTCTTTCCTGTCCTTGGCGAATACCTCCTTTGAGAAACTGCACTATTAATACTGGCGTTCCTTGTCCAGCTATTCTCAGTGATTGAGCCATCACATTCGTAAAAAAGTTGCGATGGGAACTAGTGAAAACTTGCACTAGTCCTTCAACTGGATATGGTAGGGTTAGGCTTGAATTGATACTTTGAGTTTCTAGCTGGGCAACCATAAATTTAAGTTCAAAAAAATACAATAAGTCAAAGGTTATTACTGGCGGTGAAACTGACAAATTTGCCTGTATAATCAATCTGTTTTTCACAGGTGTGGTGGATTTGGCAAATTGCATTCTTAGTCAAACACTACGTTTGTATTGAAGTCAAGAGTTATTTTGATTTACAGCAGATTTCAGGTAAATAAAGTACATAGACAAAACGCGAAAGCCTGTAGAGACTTTGCATGTAACGTCTCTAGATGTAGTTTATAAAACCGCTAACTGCTATAAAATACCGTCTTTTATCTGAAATGAGTTGTAAAAATGAAAACATCAGAGTTACAGTTCCAATTATTTAAAAATGCTAGATAGAACTCCTAAAAATCGCTAAATGTTAGATTTGTCGGTTGTTTGGGCAAAACAGACTTAGCTAGTAGTGAATTTGACAGGATGAGGAGTAAATTGTTGTGAGATTGGTGATTCTGGGAGGTTCAGGATCGGGAAAAAGCACTCAAGCACAAAGGCTTTGCACATACTTTGATATTCCTCTGATTTCCACAGGTGAGATTTTACGGTCAGCAATATCTGGCAATCAGCCCCTGCCGGAATTTCGATGCTTGGAAGCCGATCCCCGGACTTCTCTTTCGGTTTACGCTAGCTTGAGTGAACTAGGCTACCACGCACGGCCCTACATGCAAAAAGGGGAGTTAGTTCCAGACGAAATGATTATTGAATTGATCCGAATTCGCCTCAGACAACCAGATATTAACTGCGATTGGGTGTTAGAAGGCTATCCCCGTACTGCCTTCCAAGCTGAAGAATTAGATTTTTTATTGGATGATTTAGGGCAAAAGCTAGATTGGGCAATTTATCTCCAAGTTCCAGAAGCAGTGATGGTTAGTCGATCCTTGGGGCGATCGCTACCAGATGACCAACCAGAAATCGTGCAGCGCCGTGTAGAATTATTCTACGATCGCACCATTCCCATCCTAGAATATTACGACCGTCGTCGCTGCTTGTTGACCATCAACGGCGACCAATCACCAGAAATGGTGCAGCAAATATATTTTGACTCTGCTTTCAGTTCCTTGAAGAGTGCTGAGTGTTGAGTTAGGAGTTAGGAGTTAGGAGTTAGGAAGAATTCTTCCCAATGCCCAATGCCCAATGCCCAATAACACTAAGGTAATCTTAAGGCAGTATTGTAAAACTTGAGGCAATTCCAATGGCTTGGCAGCGTCCTGACGGTCGGATTCCCTACGAACTACGTCCGATTAGCTTTCACCCCAGTTTCACCCGCTTTGCCCCCGGTTCTGTTCTTGCAAGATGCGGTGATACTCAAGTACTTTGTACTGTTAGCGTTAATAAGGGAGTTCCAAAGTTTCTCGAAGGAAGTGGTAAAGGCTGGTTAACTGCTGAGTACCGAATGCTACCATCTGCTACCCAAAAACGCCAAGAAAGGGAATTATTGAAATTATCTGGACGGACGCAAGAAATTCAACGTTTAATTGGACGTAGCTTACGTGCAGCAGTGGATTTTGAGGCACTGGGAGAACACACGCTGACTGTAGATGCTGATGTGTTGCAAGCAGATGCCGGAACTCGGACAACAGCCATCACAGGCTCGTTTGTGGCGTTGGCTCATGCAATTTCTAAATTGTTGCAAGAGGGCGTATTGGAGCGATCGCCTTTGTGTGGACAGGTAGCAGCAGTTTCCGTAGGATTACTGAAGGGAGAGCCATTTTTGGATCTAAATTATATCGAAGATGTGGCTGCAACAGTAGATTTTAATGTGGTGATGAATCAACACCTGGGAATCATTGAAGTCCAAGGAACAGCCGAAGAAGGCAGTTTTAGCCGCACTCAGTTGGATCAACTGCTAGATGTCGCCCAAAAAGGAATTCAAGAATTGTTAATTGCCCAACGTGAAGCGATCCCAGACTGGGAGGCGTTGTTTGTGATTAATTAGTTTTATTAATTTTTAATAAGAATTAATAAACGTATCCTTTGTGGCGTTAATCAACAAAGTATCAAGTAACTGGATGTAAATAAAAATAATCATGAGAGTGGTTAGTATGTTAGTACGACTGACTACTGACAACTTACGGTTGAGGGTGATAAGGAGGGTCTAGGTTTTTCCAGCTTACTTAATCCACGATGTTAAATGTTTCAAAAGTTAAAAAGGGGGATTGTAATAAGTTCGGTATTGTATTGCTGGAAGCCAGCAATATGATAATGAAGCCATGAACAAAACCGTTGAAGTTTTACCGGATCAGCCGGCGCTGGTTGCACGAGCGCTAGAATTAATCCTGTCTAAGTTAGAAACTGCCATTGAGCAGCAGGGGCGGTTTACCATCGCCTTATCTGGCGGCAGTACACCTAAACCGTTATACGAGGCGATCGCTACTCAAAAACTGCCTTGGGATAAAATTCATATATTCTGGGGGGATGAGCGTTACGTACCACCAGATCACCCCGATAGCAATGAACTGATGACGCGTCGTGCGTGGCTAGATCGCGTTGATATCCCAGCGGCTAACATTCACCCCGTACCAACTTTAGAAGCCAGTCCAGAACTGGCTGCTGCCAAGTATGAACAACATCTCAAAGAATTTTTCAATTCTTCTGGTGTCGAGTTTCCCCCGTTGGATGTAGTATTACTAGGAATGGGTGATGATGCACATACCGCATCTTTGTTTCCCCACACAGAGGCTCTTAAAATACGCGATCGCCTCGTGACTGTGGGTAACAAAGACGGAAACCCCAGGATAAGTTTCACATATCCCTTCATCAACTCTGCTCGTAGCGTGATTTTTCTGGTTGCTGGTGCTAATAAACGACCAGCTTTAGCGCAAGTCTTTGCACCCGTGGCCGATGACTTCACTTACCCATCCCGCTTAATTCAGCCCCAAGGAGAACTTTGGTGGCTACTGGATGCGGCAGCAGGTTTGGAACTTCAACGTTGAACAATGGGGCATTGGGCATTGGGCATTGGTTCTTCTTCCCCTGCTCCTCTGCCTCTCTGCCCCTCTGCTCTCCTTCCCCGTGTAAGAGTGTCCAATTCATCGTTCCATTAGCAGTAATTGCTAGAATCTAAAGCTAGGGCCGCCCTCTGCTTGCCAGTCCTACCTATATTTATGATGATCTTGAACAAAGGCTAAATATCGATGATCGTCTGCCCTAATTGCAATCATCCCAACCCTGACGGTGCTGTCCAATGTGAAGCTTGTTATACACCATTACCTGCAACTACTAATTGTCCCAGTTGTGGGGCAACTGTGCAGGCAGATGCTGCATTCTGTGGTCAGTGTGGCTATAACCTTCACTCCGCAGGTGTTCCACACGTTCATACCGCAGTAGCTACAACAGTTACTTCCGATATTCCCGTGGAAGTACCAGCGTTAGTTCCACCCGATCCACTGTTAGAACTTTTACAACCAGATGCCTTGGGAATCGGCGGTTCTACTAACTCCCATCCTCCCGAATCATCTTTACCACCAACAGAGATGGCAGTTCCGCCAGAACCAACGCCACAGATACCTGTTACAGTAAGTAGCCCCCCAGAGCCAGCGTCAACCGTTGTAGCTCAACCCGTAGTCTCTGGACAAAGTAGTATTCCGACTCCACCACCTGTGGAACCAGCACCAGCCTCTGAAGCCGAAGCAAAAGAGCCAGCAGCACCAGCACCAACTGCAACTGCTGCCAGAACGCAATTGCAGCAGGTTACAGCACGGTTAATCCACGTTCAAAGCGATCGCTTAATTGAATTACCGCAAAATTTTTCTGTGATTCATATCGGTAAGCCCAATGACCGGATTCCTCCAGATATAGATGTTTCAGGATTTCCCAATTCCGAAATTGTCTCGCGGATTCATGCAGATATTCGCGTCGAGGGAGATGCTCATTATGTAGAGGATGTGGGAAGTTCTAATGGCACTTACATCAATAATTTGCCACTTTTACCAGGGAACCGTCATCGCTTGCGACCAGGCGATCGCATCAGCTTGGGTAAAGGAGACTTGATGACATTCCTCTTTCAACTTGCTTAACTGATTCTCGATCGATTGTGACATCAGTCTAAGTATTTTCTGCCCATCCTCTGGCATCCATTTTGGAGGAAAAACAAATGAACTGCATCAGACAAGTGACGGATAACTATGTTGTTTAATGGAGTTTGCCTGCTATCCCCAGTCCTAGCATCTTGAAGTAGCTTTATTTAGGGACACACTTAGGCTGTGTCCCTTTCAATTACCATTAGGTAGAACCAACTTCACAGATGGCATTGCTACTATTCCCGAAACAGCCTATTCGGTAAACTGAATTCGACACTCAGGAGTTTTTTGTGCCTACTTTGAGAACGCTGCAACCTGGAGATGAAGTATCGCTGGAAACATTTCTCTTGCAACACACTGATACTTCTATGTTTTTGCGCTCTAATTGGCGAGCTGCGGGACTACTTGACCAAGGTGCAAGATTTCAAGGAACTTACATAGCGGCTTACATAAATGTAAATATAGTGGCAGTTGCAGCCCACTTTTGGAATGGGATGCTTGTAGTCCAAGCCCCTGTCTATCTGACAGAGGTGGTGCAAGCAGTTGTGGCCCAATCTGGACGTGCCATTTCTGGAATTAGTGGCCCAGCAGCACAAGTTGAAGCGACAAAAAGCATTTTGGAACTTAGCAAGCGACCAACTCAGCTTGATCAGCCTGAGATATTGTTTTCTTTAGCACTGCGAGACTTGCAAATACCTCAAGCTTTAGCATCGGCAAAGGTGCAGTGTCGTTTGCCACATCCAGAGGAGTTAGAATTACTGGGCGAGTGGTGCGCTGCTTATAATGTGGAAACTTTAGGAAAAACAGATACTCCCAGTTTAAGACCTGCTTGCGATCGCATAATTGAGGTACGTCAAGCTACGGCTATGCATTGGGTTTTGGTAAAAGGAGATACCCCAGTTTCCTACTCTGCTTTCAATGCCAGCCTACCTGATATTGTGCAAATTGGTGGAGTGTGGACACCGCCAGCGCTGCGGGGTAAAGGCTACGGCAAAAGTGTGGTAGCAGGCTCGTTGTTAGATGCGCGATCGCAGGGAGTAAAACGTGCCATGCTGTTTACAGGTGATAATAACCAAGCAGCCCAAGCAGTTTATCGAGGAATTGGCTTTTTGCCTACTGGCGAGAAGTATGGCTTAGTTTTATTTGAAGAGACTCAGGCTTGATAAATATTGGTTTAAACGTTAGAAGTGCAACACCTTACGCTCTTGCTACCCATTTATAATTTCCCTTTTTCTGGATTTGCTGAAATTGATTTTGTAGTTTTTACTGAATTGATCGTAATACTTGAACTATGAGCCAGTATCGTTTCAAACAGTCATTCTCTGATGATCCCAGTTTAAGCGATCAGCTTTTTGACTTGATGGAAGTCACATTTCCCGGACTCAGCAGTTTAGCAGAATGTGCAAGAAAACTAGGTGCATCTTGGGAAACAGCTTCAACTCCGTTTATTCGCTTTCATGATGATATAGCTATTACTCATGTGGGAGTGTTAGAAATTCCCATGCAAATTATGGGACAAAAGCTCACTGTCGGAGGAATTCATGGAGTAGCTACCCGTGCAGAATTTCGTAGGAGAGGGTATTACCGTGAAGTGATGGAGGAAGTGCTAGGGTATTGCGATCGCCTTTACGAAACCCTAGTACTGACGACACCACAACCAGAGTTTTACTTACCTTTTGGCTTTCGTGTTGTCGAAGAACACATCTTCAAGGTTAAGTGTAACTTCACAGGTAGCACTGATAGCTTCAGAACACTGGATTTTACAGATACCAAAGATTACACATTGTTACACAGACTTTTGGAAACACGCGCCCCTGTCTCTAATATAGTTGGCGTAGTCAACGAAAAACCTGTGTTCTGTGTCAATGAAGGAAGTCGTCCCTTATACTATGCAGAAGATTTAGATTTAATTGCCTGTATGGAGATAGAAGATAACCGACTTCATCTTTTCGATTTAGTGACAACGCAGATATGCCCTTTAAAGAATATTATTAGTAAGATAACTCAACCCATTGAAGAAGTGGTGATTTACTTTAGTCCAGAACTTCTTGATGTCAAAGATGTGCAAGCATTCACCCATACTTTTGATGAAACTGTGCTGATGGTTCGCGGCAAATTTGCGGCGGAGAGCGAGAAATTTATGCTACCCCGTTCTGCAAGGTGTTGAGTCACTCAAAAACAATTGAATCATAATGGAACTGAGAGTTTCATCATCAGGACTGCCAAAATATGTATCAAACTGACCCGCCGCGATCGCCAAAAGATGTATTGCCGACCATGTATGATCTTCCCAGTGAAGACCCTGAGGAGCCTGGTTTGCCCGATCAGTTTCATTTATTGCAACCTCGCCTGTTAGACGAAACCTTTCGTCCACAGAATTATCCTAGTGATCAGATATTTGTTGCTAGCGATCTGAATCTTTATTATGACCCGCGCTATCCACTGTGGCATAAGCGACCAGATTGGTTTGCCGTTTTAGGTGTTTCCCGTCTCTACGAACAACGGGATTTACGCTTAAGTTATGTCGTTTGGCAAGAGGGCGTTCATCCTTTTATTGTGGTTGAATTACTGTCTCCAGGTACTGAAAAGGAAGACTTAGGGCAGACATTGCGAGATATCAAGCAACCGCCAGGAAAATGGGAAGTGTATGAGCAAATTCTGCGTGTGCCTTATTATGTAGTATTTGATCGGTACAAATATGAGTTCAGGGTATTTAAGTTAGATGGTGGTCGTTATGCTGAGATAGCACTGTCAGAGTCACGCTTCTGGATACCAGAACTAGAATTAGGCTTGGGTGTGTGGCGGGGACGCTATCAAGATGTAGAACAGCCCTGGTTACGCTGGTATGATTGGACAGGCTGCTGGGTATTGACTTCTACAGAACAAGAAAGTCAAAGAGCTGAACAAGAAAGTCAACGGGCTGAACAAGAAAGACAACGAGCTGAACGGTTAATTGCACAATTGCGATCGCTAGGCGTTGAACCCGATTTAGATTAGCTTTTTGCCTCTCCTTATAGCCCTGCAAACCACTCATAGCCCTGATCCTCCCAATAGCCTTTAGTAGGTAATAAATTGCTGGCGAATGTAATTTGAGTTACCCACTTGCTTTGCTTGTAACCCAGTTTAATCGGAGACGCTAGGCGCATGGGCGCACCATTATCAACTGATAAGGGTTGTCCATTCTTTTGATAAGCCATAAGAGTTTGGGGATGTATAGCAGAAGCTAAATCCCAGCTTTCATAGTAGCCATCAGCAGATTTGAAGTAGACATAGCGGACGTTTGATTTAGGCTGTACCAGCGCTACTAAATCTCGTAATCGCACACCTCCCCATTGAACGATCGCAGCCCAGCCTTCAACACAGACATGGCGAATTACCATTGAAGTCAAGGGAAGTTTTTGAATATCTGCCATACTCAATTGCATTGCATTATTGACCTCACCATCAATTATTAAGCGAAACTGTGCCGGATCAATTTGCGGGGTGAAGTCAAAGGTATTAACTAGCAATTTATCTGCTTCTATGGCACTGACAGGAAATTCAGGTATAGGTTTTTGAGTTAGCAGAAGTGCTTCAAGACTTTGGTTGAGTGGCTCAGATATTTGACGCAGATTATCTGAGAACAAATTTGTCCCACAGCCACCTAAAAGAAAACCTACCCCTGAAAGTCCAGATAGTTGGAGTAACCGACGACGGGATAGGGTGCGTTTGGGAAGAATCAGATTCATAGAACCTCTACAGAAACACAGATTTAATTAGACGGATGCTTCCTACCTTCAGGGCAAGTAAGGAATGAGCAATTGTAAACAGTATGACAGTGGGAACAGTGATAAAGTGAACAGTCCGTAGAGTCTGCCAACTACCAAACAGCCCGGAAATCCAATGCAGTTGGGCAGGTTTGTACATCACCAGACCACTCAAGATTGCCAGCAGCAGCACTGGAATGATAGCAGTATAAACTAGCCAATGCCATGCGTAGTTCTTGCGCTTGGGGTTCTGGCTGACTTGCAATGCTTTTAAGTCACCGCGATGTTTCCAGATAAACTGCTATCTGCAATGCGCTATAGTTTTGTGGACATCTTGAAGAACATGCGGAGATTTTATCATGACGGCTGCCACCACGCCCCAGGTTCCTGTTGAAGGCTCAATCCGTCCGGCAGAACCCTGTGCGATCGTTATCTTTGGAGCAGCAGGAGATTTAACCAAGCGTCTGCTGCTTCCCGCCCTCTACAACCTCAAACAAAGCAATTTGCTACCGCAGGAATTTGCGATCGTTGGAGTCGCACACACTTCAATGAGTCAGGACAATTTTCGTAGCAAACTCGCCCAAGACATTCATGAGTTCGCAACGGTTCCCGTAGACGATGAGCTTTGGCAACCGCTTGAGCAGCGACTGTACTATCTTGCCGGTGAGTTTCAGGAGCCTGACACTTACCATCAGTTGCAAGACTTACTCACTCAAATCGATCGAGACTGTGGCACTCAGGGAAACTATTTGTTCTATCTGGCAACTAGCTCTAACTTCTTTTGCGACATCATTACGCAGCTTGGTGCAGCCGGATTAGTGCGCGAAGAAAGCGATCGCTGGCGGCGAGTTATCATCGAGAAACCGTTTGGGCACGACTTGGAATCGGCTCGTACCCTGAATAAATCTATTGGTGCTGTCCTTGAGGAAAAACAGATTTACCGCATCGATCACTACCTGGGCAAAGAGACTGTACAAAACATTCTGGTGTTTCGGTTTGGTAATGGCTTGTTTGAACCGATTTGGAATCGTGAACATATCGATCACGTACAGATTACCGTAGCCGAAACGGTTGGAGTCGAAAGCAGAGGCAACTTCTATGAAGGCACAGGCGCAGTGCGGGATATGATGCAAAACCATCTGTTTCAACTGCTGGCAATGACGGCGATGGAACCGCCAGTCTCGTTTTCAGCCGATGAGGTGCGTGATGAAAAGTCAAAACTCTTGAAGTCCATAGTTCCACTCACTGCTGAAACTGTGCAAACTCAAACTGTACGGGGACAGTATGGTGCGGCAACGGTGAAGGATACCCAAGTGCCTGCTTATCGATCAGAGTCACGAGTTGCGTCAGACTCTACCACTGAAACTTATGCTGCCTTAAAGTTGAACATCGACAACTGGCGCTGGGCAGGAGTGCCGTTTTATCTCCGAACGGGCAAGCGTTTGGCTAAACGCGTGACTGAAATTGCAATTCAGTTTAAGCAAGTACCTTCACTATTATTTCGCCAAACCTCAATTGAGCGTCTCACGCCTAATTTCTTGACCATCCGCATTCAACCACAGGAAGGAATTCACCTCCAATTTGGTGCAAAGGTGCCTGGCCCCGCTATGACAATGGATGCAGTGGAAATGGACTTTTGCTACAGTGATTACTTTGGCAAGATCCGGAGTACTGGCTATGAAACTTTGCTGTACGACTGCATGATTGGTGATGCAACTTTGTTTCAGCGATCGGACAACGTTGAGTTGGGCTGGAGCGTCGTCACCCCCATTCTGGAGGCTTGGGCAACCACGTCACCTGAAAACTTTCCCAACTACGCAGCAGGCTCATGGGGACCATCGGCAGCAGATGATTTGTTAGTGCGCGATGGTCGGCAGTGGCACAGGATTGACCCATAGTCTAAACATACACTTATGTGCTAAATCTCTTAACATCAAGTTTTTGCACAATTGAGGTGACATCAGATGCCAGATATTATAGATACTGCAATTAATGCAGGTTCTTTCAACACTTTGGTAACAGCTATTACTACCGCTGGTCTTGATACTGCACTTAAGGGAGATGGGCCATTTACTGTCTTTGCACCAACAGACGAAGCCTTTTCCAAGCTCCCATCAGGAGCCGTAGAAGAACTCCTAGAGGATGTGATTAAGTTAAGAAAGGTTTTAGAGTACCATGTGGTTTCTGGCAAGATTAATGCAACTGAACTAAATCAGTCGCAAAAGCTAACAACAACCGAAGGAAAAGATATCAAAGTTAATACTGAGAATAATCTTAAGGTGAATGATGCTTACATTGTGACTGCGGATGTGGAAGCTGACAATGGTGTTATCCATATTATTGATAATGTGTTGTTTCCTGAATAACTTTGTTCAGATACTTGTTTTCATTTAAATTTGTAATTACGATCGGATGAGCATTTAATTTTTTGCCTTTGTTGGCAATAAAAATCACCCAAACCAAATATGCTCATTCAGATTTAGTAGTTAATGTTGTATATCTATTACTGATAATTGGATTCAAATAGTTAAATATTTCCAGTGAATCGCTAGTAGATATACAACATATTTATATCGCTTAGTATTCACCGCCCCTTTTGCTGAAACGTCGGGAGTAAGTACTCAAAGGCTGTAAATAGTTGGAAACAATCGTCTAGCTTGTGAAGTTGCAAAAATTACATTGAAAGCACGAGGCGATGCCATAATATCATCTGCGGTTAAACACAAATCAATTGCGATCGCAGCGTCGCCATCTCAAACCTTGACGATTCACTCCACTTTGTTGCGATCGCTCCCTGTTGGTGAAGGAAGCGCACAATCCGAGCTAGTGGCTCGATTTGCATATCGTCCCAAAGACCGAGATTGCCGATGCTCCCGTCCCAGGATTTATTTCGGTGAAAAAAGTGTGGAACTTTTTATTCAGTAATATTTCGCCAACGGTATCCTCAATCAACTTTTGTTAAGTTTCCGAAAATCTCTGATTTTTTTAAAGAGTATAAGCAGTTGCGGACAGTCCATTACAACTATCTACAACTGTAGTAACAACCATTTCCTTAACCAAAGGAGTAAAACATGAAAAATTTTGACATAAATCCCCTTTTTGTAGAGCTTTCCTTTGAAGAAGCTAGTACCATTCAGGGTGGAGCTCAAGTATTACTTCGTCAAGACATCAATTATGGTGGTAAGGGATTCAGTGCAACCCGAAGCCGTCCATACGTTGGGAGTGATTTTAACGATGAAACTTCCTCAATTATTATTACAGGAGGAACGTGGCGTTTCTATGCAGATGCAAATTACAGAGGTTCTTACAAAGATTTAGGACCAGGCTCCTATCCTTGGGTTGAAAACTTTGGGATAACTAATGACACAATCTCATCCTTGAAATTAATCGCATCTTAGAGTGCTTGATTTTGGGAAAATTGAAGCAGTACTCTATAATGCAAAACCCGCAGCCATCGATTGTAGTAATTCACGCTCGGTGTCATCGCCCTAATGCTAGAGAAGCTGCAAAAAAGCCTAAGTAGCGTTTCCCAAGTGCCGACATAAATAACTTTTAGAGTCGGCACTTGTCGATTTGCCGACTGGTTTAAATAGCAACGATTTAGGCTTAGTTTTAACAGAGGAAAAATTTTAATTGCTAAGGCTGGAAAGCTTATGGATTAAAGCTTATAGCAAGCACACCAGAAGACTAACCCAGAGTAAGCGGCTTGCCAAAAATCCCCAGACGCGATCGCATTTTAGAGTAAATAAAGGTTAAAAGTTAAGTAACTGCTGTGAATATTTGTGCAAATCTGATTATCACATCAGCGCTAACTAGCGATTTGGGTGGGCACTGTTAACCCACCCTCACACTCTAACTTGCTACTGTCTCAGCAGGGGCTACCTCAGCAGCAGTTATGGGTAAATAAACACTAACTTTTTTACGGGTTTTACCCTTTCTCTCAAACATTACAACACCGTCGATTAAGGCAAACAATGTGTCATCGCTACCAATACCGACGTTGTTACCAGGGTGGAATTTAGTACCACGCTGACGCACGAGAATGTTTCCTGCACGTACAACTTGACCGCCATAACGCTTGACACCCAGACGTTGGGCATTAGAATCACGACCGTTACGTGTACTACCTGTTCCTTTCTTATGAGCCATGATTTCCTCTTGTGTATCTACTTCTTTTATTATTCAGCAGCGGTTTCAACTTCTTCAGCAGCAGTCTCATCTACAACGGGGGTTTCCTTCTCCGCTTCTCCTTGGGCAGCAAACACTGCACCGTTAAGAGTGATGGAGTCAATCATAAGTCTGGTAATTTCCTGACGATGCCCCCGCTTTTTGCGGGTTTTCTTTTTTGGCTTCATTTTGTATACCAGGACTTTACGACCTCTGTAATGTCGCATTACAGTCCCTTCTACAGTTGCACCTGTTACTAATGGCTGTCCAATGGTGACTTCGCCATCGTGCTGCACGAGTAATACGGAATCTATCGTAACTTTTTCATCTGGTTCGATCGCAAGCAGTTCAATATCATAAAACCGTCCTGGCTCTACTCGTATTTGTTTGCCGCCAGTTTCAATAATCGCGTAGGTCATGGAATTGTCCTTGAGGTTGCCGTACAGGTAGCTGGTTTTTATCTCCTATAGAGATGCTTTTGCCAGCCTTTGTAATATGTCTACCTGATCCGAGCAGGAATTAGACAGACAATCTAACATAGTATTTTATTAACATACGTCAAGTCAAGCTCTAAGAGGATTTTTGGGTTTGGCATTGCTGTCTGGTCAGCCTGAAAATGAAAAATCAGCTAATTACTCTGTGCGATCACTCATTTTCTAACAGTGGGGAGCGATTAGCCAACTGTCGTCATGAGTATAGGCATAGCCCGTTGTAGACATCGCCTACTCGCAAGAATGTAAATTGTATTTACAATAAGTCAGAACAAATACTTTTTAGATAAAAATTGCTACTATCTTAGGGCTGAATATATTAAAAATTAACATTAATTAGTATTAGCTGAAAAGTTATATTTTTTTATCAAAATCAACACATTTTTCTTCTTTGTTTTAATATCAAATAGTAAGGTGTCTCATCTAGAAATTATTTACAAAAGTTCGTGAATCCTCAAAAGTTAAACTATTACGTTCAAACCTGATATTTCAAACAGGAGATTGATTGTCATGACACAGCAAAATGCTGCCCGACTTTTTCAAGCGGTAAAAGAAGATCAAGCGTTACAGCAAAGACTCAAAGCAACAGCCGATCCAGAAGCCTTCATCAAAATTGCTCAAGAGCGTGGCTATGATTTCAACGCCGAAGAACTCGACAGTGAAATCAGCAAATTATCTGAGGAAGATTTAGCTGCCATTGTTAATCCAGGATGGGGGAATAGACGCCACATTTATCCTAGATAATTCCTGTTCATAGGAAATCGAAAGTATAGGAACAACTGAATTAACAAGTTTTGCTCTTAAGAAGATACCGTTGTATCATCTCCTTTCCTTTAAGGGCATTCCTGTTATACCAAGGCTCAGATCCCTGATTTATTAGAGAAGTCAGGGATTTTATTTTTTGCAAATGATTCCTTTCTCTACTCTCCGTCTCGCCACCTGCTTAACTCATGAGTTAGGATGACTATATTTTAATCAGGTGATATGAAAAGAATAGAAGTTGAGCAAAGAACTATTTTAATTGGTTTGGCTGGTAGCCACGGTTATGGTTTAAATCGTCCTGATTCCGACTTTGATTATCGGGGAGTATTTATCGCACCCAAAAGGTACTACTTAGGATTTGATCGCATAGAACAAAAAGATACTGGTTGGGATGAACCAGGAATATTTCCATTCGTTGATGGGAACAAAGACACAGTTATATATGAATTAAGAAAAATCCTCCAGTTATTAGCGGGCGCAAATCCCAATGTTTTAGAATTGCTCTGGTTAAATAACTATCCTTTTTTAAGCGCAGTCGGACAGAATTTAATTGATCATAAACAGTTATTTTTGAGCAAGAAGGTAAAACATACTTACACTGGTTATGCCTTTGCCCAAATCAAAAAGATGGAAACTCATCGGAAGTGGTTGTTAAAGCCACCGCAAAAAAAACCGATACCATCTGACTTCGCTATAGAAGACGAAGCACCTCTGAGCAAAGATGAGCTAAATGCTTTTCTGGAGTATCTTTATAACTTAATCAGAGGACGGATTGAGTTTTTGGAAGAAGCGGAACAATTATATCAATTGCTGACAGCAGATATTGATTTTAAAGGAGTGTTAAAACAATATACTTTACCCGATGAAACTTTGGAATATACCCAAAAGTTAACCAATAGCCGTAAAGATTTTATTCGTCTGCTTCAGAAAAGCCAAAGCTATCAAATAGCTTTAAGAGAATGGAAGGCTTACTTATCTTGGCAAGAGAATAGAAATCCGGCTAGGGCAGAAATGGAAAGAAAGTCGGGTTTTGACCTCAAACATGGGATGCACTGCATTAGATTGTTACGCAGCGGAGTAGAAATATTGCAGCGAGGTGAAGTAATTGTAGATAGGAGAATAGCTGGTGATGTTGAGGATTTAAAAGCTATTTTAAAAGGTGAGTATTCTTATGAACAAGTGATGAAAATGGCAGAAGATTTGGTCGCCGAAATGGAAATTGTTTGCGAACAATCTGCCCTACCTCATAAACCTGATTTGGAGCAAATTAATGAGTTGTGTATGGAATTGGTGGAAATGCAAAAATGGAATCATTAGTCATTGGTGCTTACAACTAACAAAGGACAAATGACAAAGGACAAATGACAAATGACTAATTTTAAAGAGTGTACATTAAGTCAGCAAAGCCATAGAGGCTGATGATCAGTAATAGGGATGCTGTTAGTTGAGTAATTCGTCTCTGGGGTGAGGGGGCGATCGCTTCCCGCACTAAGATAGAAATAGATGCCCCCACTACTAAGCTCAAGCCTAAGATTAAATAGGGCATGTCGGGTAAAATACTGGCTATTGCCAGCATCGCGATCGCTAATAAGAGCATCAATAATTCTACAAACCTGGGCGGGTTGTATTGGCTAGATAGAACAAAGCTGTTGAACCAAAAAGACCAAATTCTCATAGTTAGTGTTGAATTTTGAGTGAGGAATTAAAGTTGTTAGTTGTGAGTTATATACTTAGTGCTAAGTGCTGAGTGAGGAATTAAAGTTGTCAGTTATGAAGCAGCTTCTCATTCAAAACTCTTAACTCTTAACTCTTCACCAGAGGCGGAGCGTTTCCGGCTCCGCTCTTAACTTTTAAGCCCTGACCCCTAATTTTTGACCTGTGCCGTTTTTTTGTGCAGTATCACTTTCTGGTAGTTCGACGCCAAAGACGCGGCTAAAAACTTTGGCAACTTTATAGCCAGAATCAATCGATTCTAAAGGGTCTTTCCGCAGTCTGTGACGCAAGCATAGCGTAATTACGCGATGGATATCATCAACTGTAACTTCAGTACGTCCTTCATAAGCTGTTAAGGCTTTGGCGGCGCGGTTACTAACAATGTCACCCCGCAAACCATCTACATCCAATTCTGAACAGACTTCAGAAATTTTCACCCGCAAATCGTAGTCAATTTTTACTTCTGGCAAAAGCTGTTGAGCATTGACAATTTGCTCTTGCAATGCTTCTTGCTGGGGTTTGTAGTTTTCGAGAAATACTGGCGGATTTTGGTCAAAATCCGCCCGTTGTTCCACAATTTGCACCCGCAAGGCTGGTTCTTTGACTGTGTGAATTTCAGCGTGCATCCCAAAGCGATCGAGTAATTGGGGGCGTAGTTCGCCTTCTTCGGGGTTCCCAGAACCCACAAGCACGAAACGCGCTGGGTGACGGATAGAAATACCTTCTCGTTCTACAGTGTTCCATCCACTGGCAGCGGAGTCGAGTAACACGTCTACAAGGTGGTCGTCTAGTAAGTTGACTTCATCCACATAGAGAATGCCGCGATTAGCCTTTGCCAACAGTCCCGGTTCAAAAGCTTTGACACCTTCAGATAAAGCTTTTTCGATGTCAATTGTGCCACAAACTCGGTCTTCTGTAGCTCCTAGCGGCAAATCTACCATTTGGACTTTTTTGTGAGCTACGGGAATTTCCGCCCCTTGTTCTAAAAGTTGGCGGACTTCATCGCTCATCAAGTCGGGGTCGCTAGGATCGCTACTGAAGGGGTCATTAGCAACCACAGAAATTTCTGGTAGCAGATCAGCCAGCGCCCGGATAGTTGTGGATTTCCCGGTGCCGCGATCGCCCATAATCATTACACCCCCAATTTTGGGGTCAATCACGTTCAATAGCAGCGCCAGTTTCATTTCTTCCTGGCCCACAATTGCCGTAAAAGGAAATACTACGCGACGCGCACTTGCCGTGGATTGAGCAGTTGAACTCACTAAATTACCTTAACAATATTTTTCTTATTACAGTTCTTTATTGTGACACAGGTGGGGCGTGGGGGAATGTGAAGATCGGGGGCAGAGGAGCAGAGGAGAAGTTTTTTTCCCTCCACACCTTTGCACCTCTGCCTCTTGTACCCAATACCCCATACCAATATCTATTGGGCACAAATGCTTATTAGCTGCGTCAACTATCTTAATTTGTCTGCTTTAGTTTTTCTGGTGCAAAAGTTCTATAAGCAGGGAACGAACAACTACCAACTAATCAATTCTGTAGTAAGCATAAATACTTGTAAACTATATGGTTAGTAGATTCAATTATAAAAACTAGCAATGGCATGTGTGGGTAGTTAATGCATCATTCAAATTCATGAAATCATCTTTTCTTGTTCAAAGTTGGCGGCGACTACTCAAGTCTCTTTTTCCGATTCTTATTTTAATATCGTTTGTTACTGTATTGTTGGTGGACAGTTTCACCCCTGCCATTGCACAGTTACCCCGTCAGGAAATTCGCGGGGTTTGGATGACCACTAATGATTTTGACACCCTCAAGAATCGAGACAAAGTACAGGATGCGGTGAGTCAATTACGACGGATGAACTTCAACACAATCTATCCTGTGGTGTGGAATTCTGGCTATGTGATGTATCCTAGTGCCCTAGCACAACGTGCAGGTATTCAACCTTTTGTCTACAAAGGTTCAGATGGACATGATATTTTCGCAGACCTCATTACTCAAGCTCATCACCAAGGATTGCTGGTGATTCCCTGGTTTGAGTTTGGTTTCATGGCTCCCCCAACCTCAGAACTAGCAATGAATTACCCAGATTGGTTCACACAAAAGCGGGATGGTAGCCAAACTTCAAACAGTGCGGCTGGTGAGGTGATGTGGCTCAATCCGTTCCTTCCACAAGTGCAGCAGTTCATCACCAATCTTGTGCTGGAAACTGTTACTCAATATGATGCCGATGGTATTCAGTTTGACGATCACATGAGTTTGCCCCACGAGTTTGGCTACGACCAATATACAATTGCTTTGTACACCAAAGAAACGAAGAATCCTCCCCCAAATAATTCCCAAGATGCGGCATGGGTAAAGTGGCGGGCAGATAAAATTACGGCGTTCATGGTAAAACTTAACCAAGCTGTGAAGCAGATAAAACCCCAGGCAATTTTCTCTGTTTCTCCTAATTACTATGATTTTGCTTACAAGTTTCACTTGCAAGATTGGCTGAGTTGGATGCGACAAAATATTGTGGACGAGTTAATTGTGCAAATTTATCGTCCGGATCTGAAAAGTTTTGTGGCAAATATTTCCCGCGCAGAAATTCAAGAAGCGCAACAAAGAATTCCAACTGGAGTTGGCATTATGACAGGGTTACGAAATAACCCAGTTCCTATGCAGCAAATTAAGTCTCAGGTGCGGGCTGCTCAAGAACGCGGTCTAGGCGTAACCTTCTTTTATTATGAAAGTCTTTGGAACGATGCTGTAGAATCTTTAACTGAGCGACAAGCTGGATTTGAAAATCTTTTTCCATCTCCTGCACTCCGCGCCAGAGTTGAATGATATTTCTGTTTAAGATGATGTTAATGATTTCGTAGAAAGGACTTTAGTCTTTATTTTCTAAGCACTAAAGTCCTTTCTACAAATTCTACTAGCTTGATATAACTTCCTAGTTCCCACTCCCTACTCCTAACTCAGCATGGCAATCTTCTACCGAAGTGCGTTGTCGCATGGCACTAACTAAAGTCTCGTAGCTAGACCAATTTTCTTGCAGTAGAGTTTTTGCCTGGAGGGCATGAAACCGCAATTTCTGCTGATAAACTGATTCAGAGAAGCCTAAAATTGTCAAGACTCCTATCAGCTTGCTTTTATCATCAATTCCACCCTCAGCATTATTAAAAACTAGGGTTTCAGCAGCAATACCCGCCATCCAAACAGTGCAATAGCGGTCTAGCATTTGGGCGCTGATTTTACTTACTTCTAGTTGAGATGCTAATTCGCCATCATCAAAGCTAACGCCGCCTTGACCTGATTGCCCCTGTTTCCAGGCTTCCCAAGCGCTGAGTGTGTAGCCAGTAACGGGAATACCCAACAGGTAAGCAACTAAGAAATGCCCTGCTTCGTGATGGACGATGCGATCGCGGTGTTCTTTTGAAAAACCAGCAATCCAATCTACAAAGATAGTACCACCCTTGCCTTGCAGGCTGAAGCTATCTAATGTCGCTATGCCTAAGATAGTGAAGGTAGCAAGTGCTGGTACTGCCGGTGATAAGTTGAAGAATGGCCCCACCAGTACCGATAGGGTCATGAGAAAGATAGATATTGCAACTAAATTTAGGCTAGTTTGGCTCATTGAGAGTTTTCTGACAATCTGCTTAATCTTTCTTTATTATGAGGCAATGTCTACGACGGGCGTAGATGCAGCACAGCTTTTGTCTCAAGCTAGTTGTAGCGATCGCCTAATTTTTTCATCTTACACCTAATTAAATTACTGGCTTAACAACGGATGTTTTCTCTATCACTAGAATGATGGCTGCTTTTCAAGTCGCAGACATAATGTGACCTTAGTAGGTATAAAACATCAAATTAGGAGATGAATGTGACTGAACAATTCAAAAAAGGCGATCGGGTTGAATGGAACACTTCACAAGGTAAGACAACTGGCAAAGTTGTAAAGAAGCTCACTTCACCTACAGATATTAAAGAACACCATATTGCTGCAAGTGAAGCTAACCCTGAGTACTTAGTTGAAAGCGATCAGACAGGAAAACAAGCTGCTCACAAGCCTGATGCTCTTAAGAGAGTAGAGGAGTAATGCTTAGTCATGAGTAAAGATGTTAAAGCGGTAATTGACGAGTTTCATCAAGTTGTCAATATGACACCTAAGGAACTAGAGTCTTGGCTAGATACGGATGAGTCACAAACTGTCGGGCAAAAGGATGGCGACGATGAGTCAATCGGTCATAAATCTGGACGGCGTATCATCCAGCTATTGCAGAGAAAGGATGATTATACCAACGACGATGTTTCGCACATGAAGAAAGTTATTAGTTACGTCCACCGTCATCTTGCACAGCAGCCATCGGGTGATTTGGAACACACACGCTGGTGCTATTCTTTGAAGAATTGGGGACACGATCCACTTAAGTAAAGTTCCTTATAGTCCGCCATTTAGCTTGGCAAATATCCCGCGATCGCCCTAAGTAAAGTTTTGCGTAAAAGCATAGCATTTTTAATGTAGGGGGATGCATTGGCATTGTATCGGGATGCATTGGCATTGCAGAGGGACGCATTAACATTGTATTGGGATGCATTGGCATTGTATCGGGATGCATTGGCATTGTATCGGGATGCATTGGCATTGCAGAGGGACGCATTAACATTGTATTGGGATGCATTGGCATTGTATCGGGATGCATTG
>NZ_JBALEF010000057.1:0-9027 GCF_036918245.1 Nostoc sp. | reverse complement strand
AGCATGGATCAAGAGTATATGCTTAAAGTTTTACAACCTTCGATTCCTCTACACTCTAACTCATCTCAAGTATAAATTTTCTTGCGTTTACCCTGTTTCTATAGCGATTCCCATTCAGATGCGGTACAACATTAGATCACGAGTGTAGGGGCACGGCACTGCCGTGCCCCTACGGGTGTACCTCACGTAAACGAGAACCGCTATACCTCTTACCTCTTACCTTCTGCCTCCTGCCTCCTCTTGTAAATATGAAAGAAATTGATGAAAAGCCGAATCAATTCGTAGCTAATTAAGATTTATGAGTTATAACTGGCATTTTTGAAAAAATCTAACTGTAGACAGATGAAATTTGAAACGCTAATCTTATCAGAAGCGTGTTTTTTGGCGTTCAGATTATCTTCTAGTCTAGGCGCTAAAGAAAAGGAGTTAATCATTTAAAGATTGCCTCCTAATTTTACTGCATCCTGCCCACAGCCACCCCCAAGACATAGGTTTTATCACTCATGCTCAACGTATCCACTCACGATTCTCAACAAAATCAGCAATTAATTGACAATACTGACTGGAACGTTATTGAAACGGAGTTTAACCCGACGCAGTTACATCACAAAGAAACTGTCTTTACTCTTGGTAATGGGTTGTTAGGAGTGCGGGGTACATTTGAGGAAGGGTATTCCCAAGATTTTCCAGCCACACTCATCCACGGTGTTTATGATGATGTGACAATTGCTCATACCGAATTGGTAAACTGTCCCAACTGGCTGCCATTGGTGATAAAAGTAGCAGGCGAATCTCCTACGGAGACGCTACGCGAACGCTTTAGTATGGATAGTGGTGAGATTCTCAACTACGAACGTCGGCTCGATCTACGCTTAGGTTTAGTTAGCCGTGATGTGCGATGGCGTAGTCCTAGCGGTCATACCCTAAATTTTCACTTCGAGCGTTTCACCAGTTTAGCAGACCAACACGTTTTGGCGATTCGCGCTCAAATTACATCCGTAGACTTTGAGGGTGAAATTACCGTTGAAGCCGGATTTGACAGCGAACCAGATACCCAAGGCGTCAAACATTGGCGAACCTTAAACCAAGGTGGCATAGATCAGATTCTCTGGTTAAACAGTACAACTCTCTACTCAAATATTCAACTTGGCATGGCAGCTAAGTTAGTGGTAGATGGTGACGAGACTACACTCGTGAGCATCGACAATGCTTCTAGTTCTCCCATTTTGACAACCACCTTAGAGTTATATCCCGGAAAAACGGTAACTGTAGAAAAGATTGTCACCTTGTTTACTTCACGAGAGACAGAAATCCCCATTGCCGCCGCCTTACAAAGACTCGCTGATGAACCCAGATATACTACCCTATTGGCAGCTCACATTACTGCATGGGAGCAAGTGTGGCAAGACAGTGACATTATTATAGAAGGCGATCGCTTGGCTCAATTGAGCGTCCGTTACAATCTCTTCCAATTACTAGCGGTGACACCGCGTCACGACAACCGAGTAAGCATTCCTCCCAAAACCCTCTCTGGTTTTGCCTATAGCGGACATATCTTTTGGGATACAGAAATATTCATCCTTCCTTTCCTCACCTTAACTCAACCAGCCCTAGCGCGTAACTTGCTCACCTACCGCTACCACACCCTACCAGGAGCGAGACGTAAAGCTCAAGAAGCCGGTTATCAAGGAGCCATGTTTGCTTGGGAAAGTGCCACTACTGGCGATGAAGTGACTCCGCGCTGGGTACCTGCACCCAACGGTGAATTAATCCGCATCTGGTGCGGTGACATTGAAGTGCATATCACCGCAGATATCGCTTATGCAATTTTGAACTACTGGCAGACTACTAACGATGATGACTGGATGCGCGATTATGGCGCAGAAATTATCCTTGATACGGCTGTTTTCTGGGAAAGCCGGGTGCAGTGGAACCAAGAGCGCCACAGCTATGACATTCTAGATGTAATTGGCCCGGATGAAAATCACGATCGCGTCGATAATAATGCCTTCACCAATCTCATGGTACAGTGGCATTTGCAGTCAGCTTTGCGACTGTGGGATTGGCTCAAACAAGCTTATCCTGAAACCTCAGCACAACTGGTGCAAAAACTCAACTTAACCACAGAGCGTCTGCACCATTGGGCAGAAATCCAAGAGCGTCTATTTGTCAATGAAGATGCCCAAACGGGTTTAATTGAGCAATTTGAAGGCTTTTTCCAGCTAGAACACGTTAACCTCGCTGATTACGAACCGCGCAGCAAATCTCTGCAAGGTTTGTTGGGAATTGAAGCTACCAGCCAAAAGCAGATTCTCAAACAGCCAGATGTGTTGATGCTCTTGTATTTATTGCGCGAACGTTATGACCATCAAACCCTCGCCACCAACTGGGACTATTACAACCAACGCACTGACCACAGTTATGGTTCTTCACTAGGCCCAGCCATTAACGCTATCTTAGCTTGTGACCTCAATCAACCAACCGAAGCCTATACACACTTTCTGCGATCGGCCTTGGTAGACTTAGAGGATGTGAGGCGTAACGCCGCCGAAGGAATTCACGCTGCCAGTGCTGGAGGAGTATGGCAAGCAGTAGTTTTCGGGTTTGCCGGCATTCGGATGACTCAATTTGGCCCCATTGCCTGTCCCAATTTACCACCTAACTGGACGCGTTTGAAGTTTCGCCTGCAATGGCGTAACGAGTGGTATGACTTTGACTTAGGATCTGAAACAGAAGTCAAAGTTCCCACCTTGGCAGAATACACGCTCGGAAATTAGTGAGGTTATCTTCGACTTGGATGAAGTTTTAACCGATAGCTAAGAGTTTACCTGCGTTCGTCGTTCGCGCAGCGTCTCGTAGAGAAGACGTTGGCGCAGCCATCGCTTTTACAAAAGAAACCTCTCCCTGGTTTTACTACGCAAAACCTTCCCTCTCCGAGTCGGAGAGGGACAGACTTGAACTTTAGTTCAAGGCAGGGAGAGGTTCTTTTACCGAAGCAATGCTGCTTCATTAATTTTTTCGCAGATATCTACCCAAGCTTTATCTCGTCTTCCTGCCACAATGGTGTTTAATGGGCGATCGGTAGCGTATGTTGCTTGATATTGTTCAATTGCTGTTGCCTTGTAGTTGCAATCACGCAAAGGTATCCAGAGAATTTTGACTCCCTTAGCTTTCGCTGCTTCTAACAGAGGTGGTAACTCATTTTTACTAATAAAGTTTGATGCTAAGAAGTTTGGACTTACCAGCAATACTGCTACTTTTGCAGCTGCCAAAGCTGCCTGGATTTCATCTCGCCACACAGCACCAGGCTTGATTTTGGTATCATCCCAGAGGTTGAGATTTTGTTCTCTAATTAATGGTTCTAAATGAATTTTGAGGTCATCGAACCACTTTTTATCTTTGTGACTATAGCTAATGAAAACTAGATTTCTGGTTACGGGTTCAGACACGGGTATTGCCAAATTTGGTAGAATCGGTAAAACATCGTCAATTAGTCTGCGGACATCTACCATATCACCGCTATCTTGGCACTGGATTTGGTAGAGATTCTTTTCCAGGAAATTGTACAACACGTCTCGGCGGTAAAAATGAGGCGTTTGACTATCCTTACAGCTTTCACAGTTGCAGGGAACAAGTGTTTGATATTGCAGACGTTCGTAAGAGTTATGAATTTTTTCTAGTTCATGGATGATAACTGCTAGCCGTTCTTTCTTGTGTTTTCCTGCTACGCGGACTTTAATTTCTCGTTGATTGTAGTGTTCAATCACTTCAGCACGGGTTTGGTCTTTAGCAAGAACAACGCCTGTTTTCCAAACTAGGGTTTGTTGTTCAATATCGGAGTGCATTTCGACTATAAAGCGGGTGAGAATACCTTTCGGCATGAAGTCATATTTATAACGCAGGATTAGGTTATTGGATTCATCCCAATTGAAATCAGGTTGGTTGACAGAGAGTAATTGAGGTGCGATATAAGTGCCAGGACGACTAGGTATTTCGTAACACAGTTTAAATTTCATCATTAGCCGCAACAGTTCTGGTCGCATATTGGCATATTTATTTTCGTGCCAAATATTTTTTAAATCATTGCGATCAAATTTCCCCAGGTTTTGAATTACTTGTGGATTATCTAACACTTTGTAAACGGCATCTGTACCCCAAGTGGGTTTGAGAATCACGGTTTTTCTTAAAACGTCATCATCTTGGAAGTGAAGGCATACACCTAAATCATGCAGATAGTCACTGAGTTGGAGTTTATCCTCCTGTTTAGTAAAACCATGTTGATCGCAGATGTTTAGATATTCTTCCAAGCTAATATATTCGCGAGAGTTACTTTCTAAAGCTTCTCGCACTTTCACCCAGGTTTTAGGGAGTTCTATTCCTACATGAGGTAGGTTAGTAATATAATGCTTAATTTTATTTAAGATTTCTGGCAAACCGCGATCGGTGGCCAGGTTTGTAGAAAGTGTTTCCTTAAAATTGATGAATTCCTTTCGTAAATCGTTCTCATTTATTTCCCATTTGCGCTCCTGCTTTTCATTTTTGATAATGAGTAAAGGACTATCATCGCTCAACAATTTAACCACATTTAGCCAGTAGTAAAAATCTGTGTCTTGTTTGCGAAGATCAGCAACTACGGCATAAAGAGAGCGTTTGGTGAGAAAAAATTGGTGAGTACTATGATAAATCTCTTGACCACCAAAGTCCCAAATGTTGACTTGAAATTCTTTACCCTTGAACGGGAACTGCCATTGAATAACATCAATGCCTTCAGTAGAACTTTCATCCTGTTGTAGCTTATAGTTTTCGTTTTGAATTTTTTTGGCTAGCGTAGTTTTACCTGCACCACCTTCTCCCACAATGAGTAATTTGGCTTCGTAGAAGCGATCAGTTTCTTGTTCTAGCTGCTGCCTGCAAAAGTCAAGAATTGCTTTAAACCCTTTGGTGATAATTTCTGGTGGAGGTGATTCAAAAGGATTACTGCGGAGGTCGAGGATTTGCAGGTTGGTGAGTTGGCCAATTTCTGGTGGCAAACTGCTCAGTTGATTTTTGTAGAGGTTGAAAGTTTGCAGGTTGGTCAGTTGGCCAATTTTCGGTGGCAGACTGCTCAGTTGATTTTTGTAGAGGTTGAAAATGATTTGCTGCTTGGACGCGCAGCAGAGAAATTGAGCTAATTAATAATGTAGCCTGTATGAAGGATTGCATTGTGGCAATGTGCATTAGCGTAGCTCGTCGTAGACATCGCAGGCTCCTACGCCTCTAGACTCGACCTCAAAACCTCACCATTCCACCTTTGAACACCAACTGTCGACCAAAAAGGGCGATCGCTCCACCTTTGAACACCAACTGTCGAGCAAAAAGGGCGATCGTTCCACCTGTGAACACCAACTGTCGAGCAAAAAGGGCGATCGCTCCACCTGTGAACACCAACTGTCGAGCAAAAAGGGCGATCGTTCCACCTTTGAACACCAACTGTAATAATTTATAAACTTTTTTGTTTCTTCTCTTGGCGCTCTTGGCGGCTTGGCGGTTCGATAATTTTCATAATTTGCTTCAGATAATAGGTGCGATCGCGGCAAAATATCTAAGAGGATGTTTTAAAAGTCCTATTGTCGGTATCAAAACGTTCTAGATTCTCCTAAATCCACGCTACTTGCTCATGGGGGTTTCCCTAAGTGGAACGACTGGCGTGGGTTAGGGGGGATCAATAAGTGCTTAAAATCACAGCCAAACACTTTTAAAACATCCTCTTAATAAATGCTTGTTTTGTGAAGGTAATTTTCTCTGATGATATACTCAACATCTAAGTATGATTCTAAGCAGAAAGTCTTTGTTCAGAACATTTAGGAGATGGGAACTCTAGCTTATAAGCTTAATTACAGTATCCCATCGAACACTGCTAATCATGTCTGATTTTGCTCATTCCACATTGGCCCAATCTTCTTACCCTCGCTTGACTAGAAGCCTGAGTGCTGTTGAAAGTTGGGGCTTTGGTTTGACAGCTCATATTTCTTGGACAGCATTGGTTCCAGCGATTCATGCTGCTCTCGGTTCCCAAGCTATCTTTGTCTGGATACCTGCGGTGATTTTTGGAATGCTGCTTAACTATCAGGTAAAACGCTTAGGTTTGCATTTCATCAATGTAGCTGGAGGAACACCTAACTATGCTACCAAGCTACTGCAACACTACCCAGGACTAGCTCGCTATGCAGCAATTGGATATCTCCTCAATTGGGTTTCTTACCTGTCAGTGAATACAATCGTACTTAGAGATTTAATTAAAGTAAATTTAGAGACGCTGGGTATTACCTGTGCAGACATATTTCTGGATATTAGCTTTACACTGTTGCCCTTTATTGTGGCGTTTAGTGGGACTCGCGCCCTAAGTATTTTACATTTGTTTTTTATCATTCCAGCCTTTGGACTGCTAATGACCTTCTGCGTTCAAGGTCTTAACTGGTTAACGTTTTCTCCCTTTAGTCCTGGGTTTTTTCCTAGCAGTTGGTCATCTTTGAGCTTCGTGGATTGGGCAAAGTGGTTCTTTTTCGTCACTTATGCAACCTATAGTTGTGAAACGGCTTCTTCATTTGTCGCCGATAGCCGTCACCCCACCCAGACGCTACGTTTTCTGGACGTTGCAGCCTGGATGATGCCACCCATCTTTTTGGGAGGGTCTTGGGTAGTGATGCGGTTAGCAACAAATCCCAACCTTCAAGACAACGCTTTCCTGAATCTTGTGGCAGCTTCCCGGCCCTTTTGGGGAAGATTCGCTGGTGTAAGTGTTTCTTTTTTACTAGTAGCTGCAAGTCTTTTAGGTTCGGCAACAGTGGTTTCTAATTGCCCACGAATTTTGTATCAACTGGCCTTAGATAACCACATTTCACCAGTATTTTCCGTTGTCTCACGTCGGGGTGTGTTTGTCCCAGCATTGACATTAACACTAGTGTTGTGCTTAATCTATCTGATTTGGGGAGATGTGGCGCGAATTGTGGCTGTTGGTAACATCGGTTGGTTTGTCTCCTTTATGTTACTGCATCTGGGGCTTTGGCTGCGGCGCGATCGCCCGGAAGTTTTGTTTCCACGCATATCTCTGGGTATTCTGCTGTTAGAAGTTGTGGTGCTGTTGGTGGGCGGATTTGCCTGGAGTTGGCTCAACTTGCTAATTGGGGTATTATTTCCCATTGGTGTCATGGGCATAGATGCGGTAATTCGCCGTGTGAACTTCCCTGCTTTCCATCCTGATTGGTGGATGCGGCGATATCGCACGCGCCCTGTAGTAATTATCAAAGATTCAGTCATTCTTCAGGTGAGCATCCTGATTTTTTTACTGTGCAGCACTGTGGCAGTTGGCTGGTTTTTTGGCGTCAAACTTAATAAAGTGGCAACTGCGGGCGGTGAGAATATATTTGTGGTGCTACTGATGAGCGTGGCATTTGTGGGAGTAGCGATCGCTTGTTGGACAAGTTTACCGCAAGTGGTAGCGATCGCAGAAGCAAGAGTTGCTGCCGAACACCTGTTTACTGTCGCCCAAGATGGTATTTTAGTCGTAGACGATCAAGGCATTATTCGCCAAGCTAACCCAGCCACGGAATCGTTTTTTGGTGTCAACCCCTCTGAGTTGCGGGGAAATCACCTGAATAAATGGCTACCCGCATTAGTCTACTATCCAGAGCAGTGGACAAAGCGTAGCGAACAAATTTTAATCGGTAATGGGAAAAACAGAACTTTGGAAGTTTCCATCTCAGACAGGCCTCATCAGGATTTTCAGGAATATGTTGTCATTCTCCATGACATTACCCAGCGCAAACAAGCAGAGCAGATATTGCGATATTCAGAAGCACAATTGCGCCAAGAGGCAAAGCAGCTAGTATCTCAATTGGTGCATAGTGAAAAAATGTCGAGTTTGGGACAGTTGGTAGCAGGTGTAGCGCACGAAATCAATAACCCAATCAATTTTATTTATGGCAATGTCGGCTATGCCAATCAATATATCCAAGATTTATTAAGATTGCTGCAATTATACCAGAAAAACTATCCTAATCCAGTAAAGGAAATTCAACAAGAAACAGAAGCGATCGACCTAAATTTTTTGATTACAGACTTGCCAAACTTGCTAACTTCTATGACAGTTGGTGCAGAACGAATCACAGAAATTGTCTTATCTCTGCGAAACTTTTCTCGGTTAGATGACGCAGAGATGAAAGCTGTGAATATCCATGAGGGTATAGATAATACATTGATGATTTTGGAACATCGGCTTAAACCTAAATCTAACAATCTAGCAATTGAGGTGATTAAAGAATACGGCGACTTGCCATTAGTAGAATGTTATGCTGGACAACTAAATCAAGTATTTATGAATCTTCTGGCAAATGCGATCGATGCTTTAGAAGAAGCAGTGGAAAATGGGGAATGGGAAGTAAGGGAAGAAACGCTCTCTCCTCCCCAGATACGCATTCAGACTAAACTCACTAGCGAAAATCAGATAGTTATTTGCATTGGCGACAATGGTATAGGCATTCCAGAAACGGTACAAAAACAATTATTTGAACCATTTTTTACGACTAAACCAGTTGATAAAGGTACTGGGTTAGGTTTATCTATTAGTCATCAGATTATCACCCAAAAACATCAGGGGAAATTAGAATGTATTTCTGCTCCTGGAAAGGGAACAGAATTTGTAATTGTAATTCCCTTAAATCTGCAAGCTATCTAATTGTCAACATCATCTGACGTGGTTAAATTTTTAACTAAAATCAAATAAACAGGTACAGTTTTGCGTAAAAGCGTAGCATTTTTAATACAGGATAACGCATTAACAATACAATTTTCAGGTAAATAGACCACGTGGTAGAGGCGGAAGGCCTTGCGCCCCTACGACAAGTATGGTTCAAATACATGAAAACTGCTGTAATGAAATTCTGTACGAAGCTAAATCGTAAGGATTCAGGTCTAATATTTAGGAAGCAGTGATGGCCGAGACAGATAATTATTAGAATTAGCCAGCAGTGCTTGTGCAAAAAAGTCAAT